>JADJWA010000001.1:2215000-3656892 GCA_016716605.1 Flavobacteriales bacterium | reverse complement strand
CGCGTTGGAATGCGATGGAGATGCGGTACACATGCGCCGCAGTGCCGTGGAGCGGGACAAGCGCCGGAGCAACATCCTGCAAAGCCTGGGCTGGAGCACCCTTCAATTCACCACCAGGGAGCTCACCACCAACATGGACCATACGCTGAGCGTGGTGCAGGAGAGCATTGCACGATACGGCGGGCTGTGGCATCCGGGTGAAGGGTCAAAGCGAACGGAGTAGAATGTCCCCTTTCCTTCAGCCCTTTGCCAACACCGAACGAGCGATCTTTCTTACCTGCCATGAACGATAGCACATCCTTCCAGGAGACCCCATACTATCGATTCAATCGGGAGGAGCGCAACTATGCTGCCATCCTGTACCATCTGCTTCTGAGCGGGCAGCACAACCTGAAGGCCTTTCTCAACCTCATTGAACATCGCTCCGAACGATCGATTGAGCAATGTGACGTGTACTATGAGTTCGCCTTGCAACGGGATGCCTGGCACCAGATGGATGACGCGGCTAAGCGGGATTGGCTCCTTCTCAAATTACCGCTTGGGTTGGATCCGCCTTCGCATGAGGAGGGTTGGAACACATTCTTCGGGTTGACTAGGAATCCATCACGCACAGTGTATCAATCGCCCGCCAGCTGGGTCTTGTCTCGTATCGACGATTCGGTACAAGGTCAGCAATACCGGGACTTGGCCATGCTGAAGTGGTGCTTCAACATCAAGCCGGACCTCGTGATCATCACCGGAAGGAAGCAGGCCGTGTGCATTGAAGCGAAGGTGGAGAGCGGACAAGGCAAATACCCAACTTCCTCCATCGATAAAGCCGAATGGAAACGGCGTGTGGCTGGGTCCTACGTCGATCAGCTCGACTGCCAACGTCACTTGTTCCACCATGTACTGGAATTCCCGATTGAGGCGGTCACATACATCTTACTGGATGAAAAGGGGGCTGGCGCCGGAGAGGCAAAGGGCCTTTCGTGGAAGAGCGCCTTCGCTGCTATGGAAACGGCCCCAAGCCATCCGTTTGTAGAGAATTGGCTGCGGGATAGGAACTGGAAATAGTCGGCCCATGCACCTCCTCTCCAAATCCACCTACATGCGGGGCCGCCAATGCCCCAAGGCCTTGTGGCTGTACAAGCACCGCTGCGAGCTGCTGCCGCCGGTGGATGCGGCGCGCCAGGCCATCTACGACACCGGCACTGAGGTGGGACTCCTGGCCCAGCAGCTCTTCCCCGGCGGGGTGGACTGCACGCCGGAGTCGCCCACCGACTTCGCGCCGGCCATTGCCGCCACGCAGCGCGCCATCGCGGACGGCGCGCCGGTGATCTACGAGGCCGCCTTCCTGCACGAGGGCGTGCTGGCCGCGCTGGACATCCTGGTGAAGGACGCCGATGGCTGGAAGGCCTACGAGGTGAAGAGCAGCACCAGCGCCAAGGAATACCAGTGGCACGATGCGGCGCTGCAGGCGCATGTGATCGAGGGCTGCGGGATCGCATTGGCGGACGTGAGCATCGTGCACCTCAATAACCAGTACGTGCGGCAGGGCGCCATCAACGTGCTTGAGCTCTTCGGCATCACCTCCGTGAAGCACCTCGTGGATGCGGAGCGTAAGGACGTGCCCACGCGCATCGCCGCGCTCAAGGCCGCGCTGCAACAGCCCGAAGCTCCGGCGGTGGACATCGGCCCGCACTGCTCTTCACCATTCGATTGCGACTTCATGCACCATTGCTGGGCGCATGTGCCGAAGAAGGGGAGCGTGTTCGAGCTCACGCGCGCCATGGGCAGGGATTGGGACCTGTACCAGCGCGGCATCCTGCTGCTGAAGGACATCCCCGATGGCGAGCCGCTCACCGCTGCGCAACAGCGGCAGGTGGACGGCGCGAAGCACGGCACCGCCACGATCGACCGTCACGCCTTGCGCCGCTGGCTTGGCGAGCTGCGCTACCCGCTGCACCACCTCGACTTCGAGACGATCATGCCGGCCGTGCCGCTCTTCGACGGCACGCGGCCCTTCCAGCAACTGCCCTTCCAGTACAGCCTGCACGTGCAGCACGCACCAGGTGCGGAGCCTCTTCACCGCGCCTTCCTCGCCGATGGCACGGGCGATCCGCGCGAGGCCTTCGTGCAACGCCTGCTGAAGGACATCGGTCCGGAGGGCGACATCCTCGCGTACAATGCGCCCTTCGAGGTTTCGCGCATCAAGGAACTGGCGCGCGATCTTCCGCAGCATGCTGATTCCTTGCTTGCATTGCTTCCGCGCGTAAGAGACCTGCACACGCCCTTCAAGGCGGGCTGGTACGCGGTGCCGGACATGAATGGCCGCACGAGCATCAAGGTGGTGCTGCCCGCGCTGGTGCCGGACTTGAGCTACCAGGACCTCGCGGTGCAGGAGGGCGACACCGCCAGCGGCCTCTTCCTGCAACTGCTCAACGGCCGCTATGCAGGTGACCCCGCGCAGCTGCGCGCGGACCTGCTGGCCTATTGCGGGATGGATACGCTGGCCATGGTGAAGGTGCTCGGCGTGTTGGAGCGCGTGGTAGCTTGGGTGTGATGTGAGGAGGACGCCGACGTTCGGCTGCACGGGGAGCAGTGCGCTCGTATCCCCGCGCGCTCCGGGATGTCTTCTGAACAGAACACCGATTCAGAGGATCTCTTGCCGCGAAGCCTCCACTTATCTTTGAGCGACAACACGCAGGCGATGGTGTACACAGTGACCAAGAGGACCCCGAAAAGGCGGGCAGGTGCGGTGCTGAAACGCGCAGCCAAGCGCGCGCGCAAACCCGGTGCGGACTTCAGCGACCTGGTGGGCACGGCGCCCTTGCACAAGGACCCGGTGAGGTTCCAACGCGCGCTCCGCGATGAGGAATGAGCGCGTAGCCATCAATACCAACATCCTGCTCTACATCCTGGGCGGCGACATGTCTCTGGCGTCGCTGCTAACTGGCAAGGATGTGGTGGCCAGCGCCATGTTGCGTTGGGTGCTTATGTGGCGCTCAGTCACGCGCGCACGCTGACCGCCTCGCCCTGCAGCGCATGCCACAGCAGCACGTTGGCCTGGTGCGCGGCGTGGGCATTCACGTAGGGCTCCTGCCAGGTCAGCGGCGGGTGGATCCCTTGCGTGCTGAGCTCCAGTCGTTCGGCCTGTGCGTGCAGGGTGCGCTCATCGAGCGGCGCATCGTGGCGCAGGGCGTCGCGCAGCAGGAGGGTGAAGCGCGCGAGCTGGCGCTCATCGGCGCGCAGCGCCTCGAGCACTGTGGGCAGCGCCTGCTCCAGGTAGCGGCCCGTGCGGAGCAGCCTCGCCAGCAGCTCTTGCGCGTGCAGGGGCCCATTGGGCCCGAGGTAGCCCACGCCCTTCGCGGCGTACCCGGGCACATTGGCGATGGCGAAGAGCCAGCGGTAGGGGTGGGTGATGGTGACCTCGATGCGGTGCACCGTGCGGAGGGTGATGCGGCCGGTGACCAGCTCGCCATCGATGAGGGCGGTAACGACTTCCTGTGCTTCGCTCATGGTGTTGGGTGTTGGTGAAGCACCCGAACGCCCGCCTCTTGGAGGTCCACGACGCGCAACGGTCCCTGGTTCGACTTTTTTTGACCGGGCCGGTCCGCATCGTTCTCCCACCGTGGCGTCGAAGCTCGGTTGGGGGTCCGCCTTGCAGCGGACGCTCGGGATGCAGGGGCGAAAGTAATGCGCGTCGCGCAATGCCATAGGATGATGAAGTCGCGGCAGGCACGCAGCAGGCTGCGTGCGGTGGCTGTCCGTCATCTTGCTCGCGGCAGGCTGCGTGCGGTGGCGTCCGTCATCCAACTCGCGAGTGCTTGCTCGCGGCAGGATGCGTGCGGTGGCTGTCCACGGCCTGCGCGGGCGCGCCCAACTCGGGGAGCTCGTGCTGCGGGCCTGTGCGAGTTGGGCAGTGACTTGGCCGTGGCGGCTTTTTGGCTCCACCTTTTTGCCGCCAAAAAGGTGGAAAAAGAAATTTGACATGAACGTGTTCCTTTCGCTGAACGAGCAGCACGACTCCACAATCGCTGAAGCACTCGTGAGATTCCGAATACGCGGGTCCGCGCTGCACCGGTGAGCCTGCATTCGGAAAGCAGGCCCGCGTTCCGGAATGACGAGCTACGGAGAACCCGCGCGTGCTTGCTCACGGCAGGCTGCGTGCGTGGGCGTCCACCCCGGGTCTTCGCCCGGGGCAGGCTCCCGACGCGCGGTCGCCTTTTGGCGAAAGCCCCGCAGAATTGATGCGGGGTTGGCGAAGCATAAGGTGGAAAGAGAAGTTTGATCTGAACTCGTTCTTGCACTGAACGAATAATCCGGAACCACAATCACTGAAGCCCTTGTGAAACCAGCGCCTGCGCCGAACAGGTGGCATTCACCCCCCGCAATGGCAGTTCGGGCCCGGTTTCCACAGGGCCTCCACTAATCCCATGGACCACCCCAATCGCCACCCAATCACCCACCGCATGGGTCCGCCGACTTTTCTCATCAGCGAGGCTTACACGTTGCAACTAGTTCGGTGCCTACTTGAACTTGAATCCCAGATTCAGCCGCACCATGGCAGCCGGCCGGCTAGCTCCTTGTCCAGCCCATTCTCGCCCTCGCTGTCGTCGAACCACAGATTACCGATGGGCAGTTCAACGCCCGACATGAAACGGCCGGCCTTGAGGCCTACGTAAGGGCCGTGGGTGAAGCCCCAACTCGCATACGTATTGCTCCCAGGGCTTCGGCCTCGTGGCCCATCATTGCTCTGATTGATGAGCAGGACGCCCGCCGTGGGCATCACGATGTACTTCAGGTCAAGGACCGTGTTGCTGCCCACCAGCAGGCTCAGCAACAAGCCCGGCCGGAGCAACTGCATCTCCGGATAGAACTCCCATTCTTCGTAGTCGTTGCGGCCGGCATTCACCGAGATCTGGAGCCAATCCACGCTGAGGCCGTATCGTAGTTTGCGGTTGGCGCCAGAATCGAAGTAGTAATCGGTGCCCATGATCAGGTTGAGGCCAGATCCGGGCGTGAACTCATTCAGTGATCGGTTGTAGCCGCCACGTAGGAAACCGCTGCCCCGGATGACCGGCTCGGATTCCTGGGCTAGCACCATGTTGCCGGATCCCATGAAGAGGCAAGCGAGTTGCAGCATACGAATGCCATTCCCGGTCTTGTGGCGCATATGAAGGGCAGGTTTATCGCAATAGTATTGAATGGACCCGTTCCTCTCGTGGGGCACTGCTTGGCGGGCTTGAATGGAAGAGCCCCTTCGCCTTGCGGTTATCGTCTACATCCGGTCTCTGCAAATCCTATAACCCACCCCAATCGCCACCCCAACCACTCACCGCCGCATGGGTCCACCATCTTCAGCCACCCACTTCCAACACCTCACTCCTTCACCACTCGTACAGCCCCGGCGCTCCCCGCTTCGCGCAGCAGGTAGAGCCCGCGCGGCAGGTCCGCTAGCGTGAGCGTGGCCCGGGCTCCGTTCACGCGTTCGGTGCGCAGCACGCGCCCTTGCGCATCGCAGAGCAGCAGGGCATGCGCGCCATCGGTCGCGAATGACAGCGTGATCGCGCCGCCGGTGGGATTCGGGAACACCGCGAACGCATCGGTCGCGCGCGCGTCCACTGCGGTGGAGATGATCGACACGGGCACCGAGGGCGCGCTGGTGCAGCCCAGCGCATCGGTCACCACCACGGTGTAGTTGCCGGACGCATCGGCGGTGATGCAGGGCCCGGTGCCATCGGGCAGCGGCTCGCCGTTGAGGTACCACTGGATCTGCGGACGGTAGGCGGTGCACAGCGTGGAGCCGCTCTGCAGCACGCTGGGGATCTGCGGCGTGGGCGGACACTCCAGCGGCGCGCGGAACACATCGCCATGGTCGCCCACGGCCAGCAGGGCACCGTCCACGAGCTGCGCGTCGTTCAGGCCCACATCGAAGGGAGCGGGCACGATGGTCTCCCAGCTATCGCCGCCGTCGGTGGTGCGCAGCACGTAGCCGCTGTACTGCACCGCGTAGCCGGTGTCGGGGTCGGTGAAGAAGATGCTCATGGTGAACTGCGGCAATTCGTTGAGGATTGTCCACGTATCGCCGCCGTCGGTGGTGCGCGCGCCGCCGCTGCCCGAGAACCAGCCCAGTGTATCGTTGAGGAAGAAGAGGCTGTTGATGTCCGAGTTGGTCGGCGGGTCCAGCCATTCCCAGGTGGCGCCGCCATCGGTGGTGCGAGCCAGCACGCCGCCCTCGCCGCCGCAGAAGCCGAGGTTGTCGTTCACGAACCAGATATCGTAGATGTTGCCGCCATCGAGCACGTGGGTCCAGCTGCTGCCGCCGTTGGTGGTGCGGTAGCAGCCGCCGTTCACGTAGCCGCCGCAGGCCAGCGCGGTGGTGGTGCTGAAGGCCCAGGTGCTGCGGATGGCCACGCTGGGTCCGGGGTGATTGGTGCTGGTGGCGAAGTAGTCGGTGGTGTGTCGGTTGGCGCCCGAGCCGCCACCGAGCCAGCCGATGCCGTTGGACCGCAGGTGGATGCCCACCCAGGTGGCGCTGCCGGCGCTGGCGTTGGCCCAGTGGCGTCCGCCGTCGGTGGAGCGCATCACGCCGTTCTCGAAACCGCCCAGCGTCTGCCATCCGGCGGCGGCACCCAGCTGGTCGGTGCCGAAGCTCACCTTGCTCAGTTTGGTGTGGTAGGTGCCGATCTGCACCGGCGTCCACGTGGCGCCGTGGTCCGTGGTGCGGTACACGCGAGCTTCGCCGCCGAGCAATCCGAAGCCGCTGGGGTCCACGTACGCGTGGTAGAGGTCCTGGAAGGTCTCGAGGATCTGGGCGCTCCAGCTATCGCCGCCGTTGGTGCTGCGCATCACCACGCCGCCGTTGCCCACGGCGATCAGCAGGTTGCCGCGCGCGAAGAGGCTGAGCAGACTGTTGGTGGTGGGGCTGGTCTGTGCCGTCCACGTGAGGCCCGCGTCGCTGGTGCGGATGATCTCGCCCCCGATGCCCACTGCGAGCCCATTCAGCGCATCGGCGAAGTGGAAGCCGCGCATGTTATAGGTGATGGGCGCGGTGATCGGCGTCCACGTGTCGCCGCCGTTGGTGGTGCGCAGGAGCACCGCGCCGGTGGCCGATGCGAAGCCGAGGGTGTCGTTCACGAAATGGAGGCCCACGATGGCGTTGGTGGTGCCGCTCGTCTGCAGGGTCCAGTTGGCGCCGGCATCGGTGGTGCGGGCGATCTTGCCGCTCTCGCTCGCCGCCCAGCCCAGGGTATCGTTCACGAAGCTGAGGCAGGCGGCGTGGCCGAAGCCGAAGAGGTTCACCGAACTGGCGCTGCTCCAGTTGTCGGTGGTGCGGTAGAAGCGGCCGGACTCGGCACCGATGATGCCGCGCTGGTCATCCCACATCCACAGGCTGCGCGGCACGTTCAGCAGGTTGTAGGGCATGCGCTCCCAGCTGTCGCCCGCATCGTTGGTGCGCAGCACGTAGCCCAAGGTGCGGTCGATGGTGACGGCATCGGTGGGGCTGTGCATGCGCACGGCGGTCAGGTCGCTGCGGGTCTTGATCGGCGTCATCAGCTCCCAGGTCTGGGCGGAAGCAGTGAGCACGAGGAGGAGCGAAGACAGAAGAGCGGAGCGGTGCAGCATGGGTTTCATCCTTTCGGCGGAACGGCGAAGATCGTGCGGCGGGATTCGGAATGCATGACGAGGGGAATGCAACCGAGAGGGCATCGTGCGTGAACCGATCGAGCCGGCGTGCCGATGCCGGCCCGAATGCGCCAAGGCGTGATCCAGAGCGCTACTCTTTCAACACACGCAGCGAGCGCGCGGCCTGATGGCTTTGCTCATAGCGAACGGTGTACACGCCCGCCGGCAGCTCGGCTTGCACCACGGTGCGCTCTGCGTTGGTGCGCGCGCTATGCACAATCCGCCCAAGCGCATCGATCACCTGCAGGCTTCCATTCGCCACCGTACCGGGCACGGTGAACGCCTGTGTGAAGGGATTCGGGAAGGCCTGCAGCGCGATTTCCGCCATCGATGATGGCGTGCTCGTAGCGAGATCGTTGCTGAACCGCAACAGGAAGAGGTCGTAGTTGCTGCCGCTCAGGTAGCGTATACCGCCAACGATGATGCCGCCATCGCTCTGGAGGCCGATGGCGCGGCCATCGCCGAAGCCGCCTCCGGGCTGGTGCGTTGCGAAGCCGTTGCTGCCAAAGGACACGTCGGGGGTGCCGTCGGCATTGTAGCGGCCCAGGTACATGCCGTTGCCGGGGTTGAAGCCTCCTGTGATGAGCACCTTGTCCCAGGGCTGCCGGATGGCCTGGTACAAGGAAGTGGACGAGGCGCCCACCTGCACGATCACCTCGCCCTGATCGCCGAACGAGAGGTCGCTGCTGGCGTTGGGCATGATGCCCACCAGCGCGGCTTGGGTACCGCTGGGGCCGGCCAGTACGCAACGCTGATCGGGCATCAGTACGATGCTGTTGGCCGCATCATTGCCGGTGGTGAGGTCGTAGGTGTTCTCGAAATCGGCGGTCAGATGGCTGCCGTTGGCGCCGAAGGTGCCGTAGCCCATGCGCTGATTGGGGGCATTGGCGCTCACGGTGCCCACCACGAATTTCCCGTCGGCGCGAATAGCCATGCTGTTGCCCACATCGGAGAGGTCATCATCGAAGAGGTCGGTGAAAGTGGCGGAGCTGCCGCCGCCGACGGTGGGGTCGATGCCGCCCGTGGACGTGGTCTTCCAGAACGACACCGCATTGTAGTTGGGCTGGGTGAGCGTGTAATGCTCGTAGCCCAGCACCATGATGCCGCCGTCATCCATGCAGACCACGTCACGCGCGTAGCTGCCATCGTTGTACACGCTGGTGGCCCGGGTGACCTCTCCGTTGCCGGAGAAGCTGTTGTCGTAGCTGCCATCGGGCAGCAGGCATAGGATGAACATCTGCATTTCGCCGCTGGCGAGCTCGGTCTCGCCCGCCGCCACGATGCGGCCTTGATCATCGATGTCCACCGCGGCAAGGCGGTCATCGCCGCCGGTGCCGGTCCAGACCACCTGGCCGTTGGTGCCGAAATCGGTGTCGGGTGTGCCGTCGGCATTATAGCGGATGATGATGGCATCCTGGAAGGCTCCGCCACCGATGGCGCCGATGCTGCCGACCACCACGATCTTGTTATCGGGCTGTATGACCAGATCGTTCATCCAGTCGTACCCCGAGCCCGCGTCGATGAGCGCCTCGCCGTTCGTTCCGAAGCTGAGGTCGAGCGTGCCGGGCTGGGCAGTGGCTGCTGCCACAGAGATGGCTGCCAGGGCAGGAAGGATGGTTCTCATGGATGTACGGGTGCTACGCGCAAAGGTGGTGAACCGCCTGTACCCTGCGTGTACACGTTGGAACGGGCTGGCGCGTTGGGTGAAGGGGGCTTTCCATCCTCTGGGATTTCGCCATCCGGACCGAACGATGGCTGAGCCAAATGCGCATGGGCCGATCGTGCGGATCGAGTAAGCAAGGCACATGCGCATTTCCGGGCCGTGGAACGCTTGCGGGATCCGCACGCACGCGGCATGAGCGTGGCCATTCGAGCGGGCATGATGACGTGCATCATCCTTGCCCATGCCGCTTGCCGCTAGCTTGCCTCGAAATCACGTCCACCATGCGTCTCCTTACGCTGTTCACCGCAGCCTTGTCCGCCGCCGCGCTCACCGCTCAGCCCACCCTCACCCAAGCCACCAACGGCTTCACCATCGGCCAGAGCCTCTCGTTGAACTACAGCCCCTACGCTGACCCGGGCTTCGCGGGGCCCAACCAGACCTGGGACTTCGCATCGCTCGTGGTGGACAGCAGCACCACCGTGCAATGGGTGGATCCCGCCACCACCACCAGCGGCGCGCTCTTCCCGCAGGCCACCATCGCGGAGCTTTGGGACGTGGTCTCCTTCAGTGACCAGGACGCCACCGGCCTCTATGTGCAGGGCAGCGATGAGCAGGGCACCGTGGTGGCGCTCACCGACACCCGCCGCGCGCTGTTGTGGCCGCTCACCTACGATGACAGCTGGACCGACACCTATGCCGGCACCTATTCCGTGGCCGGCTTCGATGTGACGCGCACTGGCACGTACAGCGGTGAGGCCGATGCCTATGGCACGCTGCAGTTGCCATGGGGCACCGTGGTGAACGCGCTCCGCGTGCACATCACTGCCGAGCAGAGCGATGAGTCGCCCTTCGCCACCCTCGAGCAGGACATCGACTCGTACCAATGGTTCGTGGTGGGGGAGCCCTGGCCGGTGCTGGAAGTCGTGAGCAACACCATCAACAGCCCGCTGGGCACCTTCACCACCACCTATAGCCTGTGGAGGGCCGATGCCATTACCGGCATGCCGGATCCTGGTTCCGCGGTGTCGGATGCCCTGCAGGGCTGGGTCGTGCCCGGAGGCGCGTCGCTGTGGCTCAACCGTCCGGTGAGCGGGGTGCTGCTCGATGCTTCGGGCCGTGTGGCCGCCGCGCTGAATCGCCAATCGCTCATCGACTTGGCTTGTCTTGCGCCGGGCCTGTACACCGTGCGCACCGAAGACGGGGCCACGCTGCGGCTCTTGCGCTGAGCGGCCCGGGCGCCGGGTTGCCGGTGATCCCGTGCTCTTCAGCCCAGCATCCTCAGGGCACCAGTTCGACCATGACCTCGTTGCGACGGCCCACCAGGCGGTAGGGCGGGTCGTAGCCCATGAAGCTCCATTGGCCCGTATGCGCGATCCCTTCGCGCTCCAGCGCGGCGAAGAGCTTCTCCTTGTGCTCCAGGATGCGCGCATCGTTGGCGAATCCTCCGAAGGTGATGGCCGCCATGGTGCGCTCGGCCTCGGTCTTGAATTGCACCTCGGCGTTGTCCGGTTTCGGCAGGTCCTTCGGATCGTGCTCGGCGGGCAGCATGAATTTCATGGTCATCGGGCCGTCCATCTCCATCTCCACCGGGCTGGTCATGGCGATCTTCTGACCGGTTTCGTTGCCGCCGAAGATGTAGCCCGCCAGGGTCCGGAAGCCCCGGCTGCTCCCGCCCCGGTAGCTGTCGGCATCGATCGTCACGTAGATGAAGTTGGCCGAATGGTAGCGGCGCACCTCGAAGTCCGCGTAGGCCTTGACCACCTCGCAGGGGTACATCTCGATGTTGCGCACCTGTCCGTAGGCCCAAAGTTGAGAGAGCGCGAAGAGCCCCGCGAGGACAAGCGCGATGATGGCGAAGGTTTTCATGGTTCGATGAAGGGGAACAGACGAAGGGGCGTTCGGGTTCGGAGCAGGGCGGCGGTAGCTCCTTGATGCACGCGATGGAACGCTGCGAGCCCCGCCACGCACACGACGGCTACTTTCGCCGCCGCCAATCTTCCGATAACCTCGCTCCTCAAAGCCAAACACCTTGAAGCTTGAATCTTGAAGCTTGAGCCTGAATCTTGTGACTTGATACTTGAATCTTGACATGGCCACCAAGCCTTCCATCCCCAAGGGCACCCGCGACTTCGGTCCCGTGGAGATGCTCCGCCGCATCAAATCGCGCTGAGCAAGGGGACAGCGCTGGTCTGCGACCCTATCGGGTCGAACGCGGTACAATGAACTGACTCTCTCTCTAATTTCTTGGACCCCTTCGGGGTCTAAATCCTCGGAGCCATCGACCCCAAAGGGGTCAAAGACGTTAGGAATGTTCACCTGGGCATCGCCTGACGGGTCGCAGACGCACTCCGGGAGTATGTGATAACGTGGCCATCGCTTCCGGAGGTTACGCGTATCCTCTACGGCTACTTTCGCCGCCATGTCCAAGCCGAGTATCCCTAAGGGCACCCGCGACTTCGGTCCCGTGGAGATGCTCCGCCGCAAGTACATCTTCGGCACCATCGAGAAGGTCTTCCAGAAGTACGGTTACCTGCCGCTGGAAACGCCCGCCATGGAGCACCTGGAGACGCTCACGGGCAAGTACGGTGAGGAAGGGGACAGGCTCATATTCAAGATCCTGAAGCGCGGCGCCGATCGAAGCGCGCGGTGCAGGATGGAAGCAAGAGCCTCGCGGGCAAGCGTTGCGTTATGACCTCACCGTTCCCTTCGCGCGCTACGTGGTCCAGAACCAGAACGAGCTCGCCTTCCCCTTCAAGCGCTACCAGATCCAGCCGGTGTGGCGCGCCGATCGTCCACAGAAGGGCCGGTACCGCGAGTTCTACCAGTGCGATGCCGATGTGATCGGGAGCACGAGCCTCTTGAGCGAAGTGGAGCTGGTGCAACTCTTCGATGAGGTCTTCACCGCACTTGGCCTGCGCGTGGTGATCAAGATCAACGACCGCAAGGTGCTCAGCGGCATCGCCGAGGTGTGCGGACAGCCGGAGAAGGTGGTCGATATTGTCACGGCCATCGACAAGCTCGACAAGATCGGCCGCGAGAAGGTGGAGGAGGAGATGCGTGCGAAAGGAGTGAGCGACGATGCGATCAACGGCATCGCGCCGCTCTTCGATTTGAAGGGCAGTTGGAGCGAACAGCGGCCATTGCTGGAAAAGTGGCTGGCCTCATCCATCATCGCGCAGCAAGGATTGAAGGACCTCTCCTTCACCTTCGATGAGGTGGGCGCCTTGAAGAGCGCGACGCTCGAGTTCGACCCGACGCTCGCGCGCGGCCTCGACTACTACACCGGCGCGATCTTCGAGGTAAAGGCTGCCGAAGGCAACATGCCCGGCAGCATCTGCGGTGGCGGCCGCTACGATGATCTCACCGGCGTCTTCGGACTCAAGGGCATGAGCGGCGTGGGCATCAGCTTCGGCGCAGACCGCATCTACGATGTGCTGTTGGAGACGAACAAGTTCCCGGCGGAACTGGGCGGCAGCACGCAATTGCTCTTCGCCAATTTCGGGGAGAAGGAAGCGATGCATTGCTTGAAGCTCCTTCGCCAAGTGCGCGAGGCGGGCATCGCCGCGGAGCTTTATCCCGACCAAGTGAAGCTGCCGAAGCAATTCACCTACGCCGAGAAGAAGGGCATCCCCTACGTGGCAATCGTGGGCGAGACGGAGATGAACGCCGGCCTGGTGACCCTGAAGAAGATGGGGGCGGGGAAGAAGGGCCAGGCGATGTCAATAGAGGAGGTGATCGATCAATTGTCGCAGCACCCGTAGCGTCGACCCACTGGGTCGACCCGCCGAAGCCCATGCCCCCGAAACCACGCGCCATTACCACCACCGGGCCTGAGCCTTACGGAGCTGGATGCCATCCTGCGCGAGCGCCGGCCCATCGCCCTGGCGAAGGATGCCGTGAGCGCCGTGAAGCGCAGCCATGCCTGGTTGCTGCAGAAGCTGAAGGACAGCGATACGCCGATCTACGGCGTGAACACCGGCTTCGGAGCCTTGCATGATCGCAGCATCGCGAAGCGCGACCTGGCGCAATTGCAGAAGAACCTGGTGATGAGCCACGCCTGCGGCAGCGGTGATGCCGTGCCCGCGGAGATCGTGCGCGCCATGCTGGTGCTCAAAGTGCAGCACATGGCCTTCGGGCATAGCGCGGTGGCGCTCGCCACCGTTCAGCGCTTGGTCGACATGCACAATGCCGATGTGCTGCCCGTGGTGTACGAGCGCGGCTCGCTCGGCGCATCGGGAGACCTCGCGCCGCTCGCGCACCTCGCGTTGCCGCTGCTTGGTCTTGGCGAAGTGGTGATGGGCGGCAGGCGCATGACGAGCGCTGCCGCGTTGAAGAAGCTCGGTTGGGCGCCGTTGGAGCTCGGACCGAAGGAAGGACTCGCGCTGCTCAACGGCACGCAGTTCATGAACGCCTACGCCGCGCTGCTCACCGTGAAGAGCATGCGCCTCGCGCACCTCGCCGACATGATCGCCGCGGTCTCGCTCGATGCCTTCGACGGAAGGATGGAGCCCTTCCATCCGAGCGTGCATGCCGTGCGCCCGCATCCCGGTCAGGCGCAAGTGGCGGGGCACATGCGCGAACTGCTCGCCGGCAGCGCGATCGCCCTGCGCGAGAAGCACCACGTGCAGGATCCGTATTCGTTCCGCTGCATCCCGCAGGTGCATGGCGCCAGCCGCGATGCCATCGCGCACGTGGCCACCGTGGTGCAGCGCGAATTGGAGTCCGTCACCGACAACCCGACGGTCTTCGACGACGACAATCTGATCATCAGCGCGGGCAATTTCCACGGACAGCCGCTCGCGCTCTCGCTCGACTTCCTCGCCATCGCCATGGCCGAACTGGGCAGCATCAGCGAGCGCCGCATCTACAAGCTCATCAGCGGTCAGCGCGGCTTGCCGCCCTTCCTCGTCGCGAAGAGCGGCTTGAACAGCGGCTTCATGATCCCGCAGTACACGGCCGCATCATTGGTGAGCGCCAACAAGCAGCGGTGCATGCCCAACAGCGTCGATACCATCGACAGCAGCAACGGGCAGGAGGACCATGTGAGCATGGGCGCCGCAGCGGCCATCAAGACCTGGGATGTCGTGCATGATGTGGAGCGTGTGCTCGCTATCGAGCTGCTCACCGCGGCGCAAGCGCTGGAGTTCCGCAGGCCTTTGCGCAGCGCCAAGCCCGTGGAAGCCCTTGGTGACCGGTCTGCGCAAACGCGTGCCCTTCATCACCGACGATGTGGTGATGCACGGCCCGATGGAAGCGGCGCTAGCGATGCTGCGCGAGTTGGCCCTAGGCCATGGATCTCTACCTGCTCCCCGGCCTCGGCGCCGATGGCCGCCTCTTCAGCAAGCTGGAATTGCCCGGCCATGAGGAGCACGCATTGGATTGGCCGCAGATGCCGGAAGGCAGCACGCTCCGCGACTACGCCGAGGTGCTGGCTCGCCGCGTGAACGCCACGAAGCCGCATGCCCTCATCGGCGTGAGCATGGGCGGCATGGTTGCGCAGGAGATGGCTGCGATCACTAAGCCCGTGCGGACCATCCTCATCAGCAGCTGGAAGGGGCCGCACGAGATGCCCATGCACCTGCGCTTGCTCCGCGGCACGCATGCGGAGAAACTGCTCACGCCGGCCTTCATGAAACGCGTGATGCCCATGGTGCGCTACCAGATGGGGCTGGAGACGCGGGAGGACATCGCGCTCTTTGATGCCTTCACCGCCGCGATGCCGTTGGCCCAGCTGCGAATCCAGATCGCTGCCGTGCTGGGGTGGGAGGGGCCGGCTCAACCGGTGAAGGGATTGGCACACATCCACGGCGATCACGACCGGCTGATGCCCATCGCGCACGTGAAGGCGCCGGTGGTGATTCCGGGCGGTGGGCACTTCATGGTCTTCAATCGCGCACTGGAGGTGAGCTCAGCGGTGCAAAGGCAGCTTTCGTCGATCTAGTTGAAGGCAACGGACCCCGCTGGACGCTCGTCCATCTACAGCGGCACGGTTGATAACCCGGGGTCTCGCTGCCCATCCGGAAGTGAATGCCCCGGTAGTTTCGCACCCGCAGAATTGCGCCCATACATGACATTCACTCTCAGGGCCTTGGCCCTTGCGGTCTTGGGCTTCGCTTGCAGCGAGGGGTGGGCGCAGCCGTGCAACATGACCGTGAATGCCACGCCGAACGGCGTGCAGACGATCTGTGAGGGCGCATCGGTGCAGCTCAATTCGAACGTGAGCAATGGCAACGCGCCGTACACCTATAGCTGGACCCCCATCGCAGGACTGAGCGATCCCGCGATCGCCAATCCGGTGGCCAGTCCCACCACGAACACGGTGTACACGCTCACCGTCACCGATGACGATGGCTGCACCGCTAGCGACCAGGTGACCGTCAACGTGAACGCGGCGCCACCGGCGCAGCTCACGAGCACCGGCCCGGAGCAGATCACCACCTTCAACGGCCTCACCACCTTCAGCATCTGCGATCCCAGCGGCTCGTGGAACTTCAGCTTCACGGACCAGACGGCGGGCGGCACCTCGCGCACCATCAATTGGGGCGATGGCAGTCCGGTGGTGAACCCCGCGCAGGGATGGAGCCTGAGCCACACCTACAACCAGGGCCTGTGGACGATGACCTATTCGGTGACCTACGGCAACGGCTGCGTGCGCACCCAGCAGTACCAGGTCTTCCTCGGCACGAATCCGGGCGGCGGCATCAGCACCGACCCCAACACCAACATCTGCACCGGCGGCACGCTGCCTTTCTACATCAACAGTGTGGCTGGCAATTCGCCGGGCACCACCTACATCATCAACTTCGGTGATGGCAACAGCATCACCCTGAACCATCCGCCGCCGGCCTCGGTGAACCACACCTATCTCACCAGCACCTGCGGACTGCCGGGCGGGCAGCTCAACGTCACCTTCACCGCGCAGAATCCCTGTGACCAGACCCAAGGGCAGATCGGTCCTATCCGCGTGAGCGAGACGCCGCAGGCGCAGTTCACGCAGAGCACGGATACCGCCTGCGTGAATACCACGGTCACCTTCACCGACCAGAGCATCGGCCTCACCGCTCCGGGCTGTGCCACGCCTCCGCGCAACATCTGGAGCATTGCGCCGCTGGCCGGCTGGACCCTTGCGAGCGGCACCCTGGGCAACGACAATGGCCAGCCCGCGAACCCCGGCCTTTGGACCGATGGCAGCACCAGCATCGGCGTGCAGTTCACCGCGGCAGGCACCTACACCATCACCGACCGCACGGGCAATAGCTGCGGAACGCACACCCTCCAGCGCACCGTCTGCGTGGAAGAGCCGCCTGTTCCGTCCTTCACCCTGCCCACCCCGGGCTGCGCGCCCTACCAGCCGGTGAACACCAACACCAGCACCTACGGGCAGAATTGCCTGCTCACGCACTTGTGGACGGTGAATGGCGTGGCCTCACCATGCGGTGGACCGGCGTGGAGCTTCGCCAACGGCAATGCCCAGAGCCAGCAGCCGCAGTTCCTCTTCAGCGAGCCGGGCACCTACACCGTGCAGTACCGCGCGGTCAATTCGTGCAACGTGCCGCCGGTGCAGCAGGTGATCACCGTGAATGCGCCGCCGCAGGTGAACATGAACGCGCTGGCCGGCATCTGCGCGGGGCAATGCGTGAATCCATCGGCCGTCGTGCAGCCATGCGGGGATAACAACCTCACCTACGCCTGGACCTTCCCGGGCGGTGCACCCGCCAATGCGAACACCGCATCACCGGGCCAGGTGTGCTATGCGAATGCGGGCAATTCAACCATTTCCCTCACGGTGACCAATGGATGCGGCAATGCCACGGTGAACCAGAACCTCGCCATCGGCACCGCGCCGCCGCTGCCGGTGGTGGCCAGCAACAGCCCGGTATGCGCGGGGCAGACCCTCTCGTTGAGCGCGGCGCTCATTCCCGGGGCCACCTTCCAATGGACCAATCCGCAGGGCACGGTGATCAGCAACTCGCCGTCCGTGACGATCAACAACGTGAGCGCGGCCAATGGGGGCGTGTATGCCGTGGTGGCGATCAGCAATGGCTGCACCGGGCCGGCAGCCACGGTGAATGTGCAGGTGATCGCCGCGCCCACCCTGACCGTGGATCCGCCGAGCGCGGCGATCTGCAACGGCCAGAGCACCTCGCTCACCGCCAATGGCGCGGGCAACTATCAATGGTTCATCGGCGCCACGCAGATCGGCACAGGGCCCACGCTCACCACCAGTCCGGCGCTCACCACCACCTACACGGTGAGCGGCGATCTGGGCGGATGCCCCGGCAGCGCCACGGTCACGGTGACGGTGTACCCCTTGCCGATCGTGAACGCAGGGGCTGACCAGACCTTCTGTGATCAGGCGATCCCGGTGAACCTCATCGGCAATCCCGCACCGGGCACATGGAGCGGCGCGGGGGTGACGGCGGGCGGCGTGTTCACTCCCACGCCTGGTCAATTGGGCACGGTCACCTTGACCTACACGCATACGAATGCGAACGGGTGCACCAGTTCGGACCAAGTGGACATCGCCGTGCAAGCTGTGCCAGTGTTCGCTGATGCGGGTCCCGATGCCACGATCTGCCAGGGCAACACACCGGTGCAGCTCAATGGATGGAGCCCCGCGGGCGGTACGTGGGTGGGCGCTGGCGTGGGTGGTTGGTTCACGCCCAGCAACACGGGCAATTTCAACGTCACCTACAACTATGGAACGGGCACCTGCGCCACCAGCGATCAAGTAGTGGTGAGCGTGGTGCCGGCGACCTTGCTGAACGTGATGCCCGCATTCGCGCAATGCGCCGATGAAGCACCGACGGCGCTCGTGGGCAATCCGGTCGGCGGCACCTGGAGCGGCAGCGGCGTGAGCGGACCTCCTTGGCAATTCGATCCAGGCGCGGTCGCTCCCGCCACGCACACGCTTACCTACACGTTCAACAACGCGAACGGCTGTGTGTCCTCAGCATCGGTGGATGCCACGGTGAACCCATTGCCGAACGTGAATGCCGGGCCGGATGTGGTGCTCTGCGATCAACCCATCCCGTACCAGCTCAATGGGGCGCCCGCTGGCGGCACCTGGAGCGGCAGCACCATCGCGGTGACGCCCACCGGTGAGATCACACCCAACGGTGTGGCGAATGATGTGCTCACTTACAGCTTCACCGATGGCAACGGTTGCACGGCCACCGATCAGCTCACCGTCGATATCCAGCCCATCGTCAACCCGGCCTTCGCGGGGAATGATACCAGCGTGTGCGTGAACAGCGGCGCATTGCAGTTGAATGGCTCACCGGCGGGCGGCACCTGGAGCGGTTCTCCGCAAGTGACGGCCGGCGGCTCGCTGAGCTCGAACGTGCCGGGCTCCTACACGCTCACCTATTCATTCGGCACCGCTACCTGTTTGCTGCAGGATCAGATCACTGTGGTGGTGAATGCGCTGCCGGTGGTCGATGCGGGCACCGACATCAGCGTGTGCCTCGATGGCGGCGTGCAATTGCTCACCGCCGATCCGCCCGGAGGCACGTGGAGCGGCACAGGCGTGGATGCGGCCGGCAACTTCGATCCGATGCTCGCGCTGCCCGGCGGCAATCCGGTCACCTACGATTACACCGATCCGCTCACGGGCTGCAGCAACAGCGATGCGGCCACGGTCACCGTGCAGTCACTGCCGGTGGCGGGCTTCACCTATGCACCGGTGGCCTGCGCCAACGTGCCCTTCCAGTTCACGAACACCAGCGCGAACTACAGCGGATCCGAATGGGACTTCGGCGATGGCAGCGCATCGTTCGCTGATTCGCCTTTCCATGTGTTCACGGCGACCGGGACCTACGATGTAACGCTCGTGGTGAGCACCGGCGCCAATTGCACCGACACGATCACCAGCACCGTGCTCGTGTGGGACGTGCCCGAAGCGGAGCCCGTGCTCTCCGCCGATAACGGCTGCGGGCCGCTCACCATTGACTTCGACAACAACTCGTTGGGCGATGGCCTGAGCTATTGGTGGGACTTCGGCGTGCTGGGGACGAGCGCCCTTCAATGGCCTCCGCCCTTCACCTTCCCGATGGATCCGCAGGATGCGGTCGTGTATCCCGTGACGCTCACCGCCAGCAATGCCTGCGGATCGGATGCGCAGACGATCAACGTGACGGTGATGCCTTCGCCCACGGCCGTATTCGGCCCGAACGTGGACGAGCACTGCGCCTTCAGCCAGGTGCCCTTCGCGAATGTCAGCTACGGCCTGCCCGACAGCTTCCAATGGGACTTCGGCGATGGCGCCACGAGCGCATCGGATGCCACGATCGTCACGCATGCCTATGCGGCCGACACGGTGAACACGCCCTACACCATTACGCTCATCGCCAGCAACGCCTGCGGAAGCGACACCGCGCAGTACACGATCACGGTGCTGCCCAACCAGGTCACCTCGTTCTTCAATTTGGATCCCGTTCAAGGCTGCGCGCCGCTCACCGTGGAGCTCACGCACCTCACGGCGGGCGATACCGCGCTGTACTGGACGCTCGGCGATGGCAACACGAGCATCGCACCCGATCTCTCGCATACCTATAACCAGCCCGGCACCTACACCATTACGCTCGAGGCCTTCGGTTGCGGCTATGACAGCTACAGTCAGGAGGTAACGGTGTTCCCCGCGCCGCAGCCCTCCTTCACCGTGGCGCCGCAGGGCACCTGCGTAGGCGGAGAGTTCACCTTCACCAACACCTCGCCCGGCATCAGCGGCTCGCAGTGGGAATTCGGTGATGGAACCACCAGCACGCTCACCTCGCCCACCCACAGCTATGCCACCAGCGGGGTCTTCCCGGTCACGCTCACCATCACGAGCGCGCTCAATGGATGCACCGCCACCATCGCCCAATTCGTGAATGTGAGCATAACCCCCGTGGCCGCATTCACGCCAGCGCCCGACAACGGCTGTATCGACCTCGACGTGGCTTTCACCAACCAGAGCACCGGCGCCAGCTTCTACCAATGGAGCTTCGGCGATGGCAATTCCAGCGGCCAGGCCGAGCCTTTCCACACCTACACGCAGGCCGGCACCTACACGGTGACCATGATCGCCGAGAATCTGAATGGTTGCGCCGATACGGTGAGCCTCAACGTGGTGGCCCATCCGCTGCCGGATGCGCTCTTCGCGCTCTCCCAGGCGCAGAGCTGCGTATCGCCGGTGACGATCCAGTCCATCAATGCATCGCAAGGCGCCATCGGCTATACGTGGGACCTCGGCAACGGGCAAGCCTCCTTGCTGAACCAGCCTGAGATCACCTTCGATGCGCCGGGCACCTACACCGTCACGCTCACGGCACTGAACCAGTACGGCTGCACGGATACGCACGCGGTGGACTTCACCGTGCATCCCTCACCGGTGGCGGCCTTCACCGCCCAGCCGCAGCCCGCGTGCGCGGGGCGCCCGATCGAGTTCATCAACGAGTCCCAGAACGCTTCCTCGTTCCGCTGGCGCTTCGGCGATGGCAGCCAGAGCCTTGCCGATGCGCCCTTGCACAGCTATGCCCAGCCGGGGCAATACACGGTAACGCTCATTGCGACGGGCGCTGGTGGGTGCACCGATACGCTCATCGCCGTGAATGCGATCACGGTGAACCCGACGCCGATCGCGGATTTCACCGGTGATACCCTGGTGAGCGTCCGCAACGCGATCCAGTTCAGCAACCTGAGCCAGGGCGCCGTGCTCTACACTTGGGATTTCGGTGACGGGGAAGGCAGCGATGAGACGCACCCGTTGCACCTCTTCCCGGCCGATGGCGGGCTCTTCACCGTGTGCCTCGTGGCCGTGAACAGTTTCACCTGCCCGGATACGATCTGCAAGATCCAACCCGTCGGCAGTGACCCGCTGATCTTCGTCCCCAACACCTTCACCCCGAACAACGACGACCGCAATGAGGTGTTCCGGCCGATCATCGCTGGCTATGAAGGCTGGCGCTACAAGCTCACCATCTTCGACCGATGGGGCCTGGCGATCTGGAGCACCGAGGACCGGAACGTGGGCTGGGACGGCCGCAAGGAAGGTGCAGAGCCGGTGATCGATGTGTACGTGTGGAAGGTGATCGTGGAACGCGATGGCGATGCCCGCGACTTCATCGGGCACGTCACCCTGCTGCGCTGACGGGTCCCAAGGGCTTCCCGCAGTGCGGGCAAAAGCGCGCATCGGCCAGTTCGAAGAGCTTCCCGCATGCGGTGCAGGCCCGTTGCGAGGAACGCGTCCCCTGCCTCGAGAGCTCCACGCTGACGATGCCCGTGGGGATGGCGATGATGGCATAGCCCAGGATCATGATCACCGACGCGATGGCCTGTCCGAGCGGAGTGATCGGCGCGATGTCGCCGTATCCGACCGTGGTGAGGGTGACGATGGCCCAGTAGATGCTCCGCGGCACGCTGGTGAAGCCGGCCTCCGGCGATTCCACCACGTACATGATCGCGCCGAAGAGCGTGACCAGCGCAAGGACCGCCAGCATGAAGACGATGATGCGGTGGCGACTGGCGAGCAGCGCGAGCAGCAGCAGCCGCGCCTCGCGCACATAGATGAACAGGTTGAGGATGCGGAATACGCGCATGAGCCGCATGGCCCGCACCACGCCCAGCGCCTGCGCGCCGGGAATGAGCACGCTCAGGTACGAGGGCAGGATGGCCAGCAGGTCCACTGCGCCGAAGAAACTGAGCGCGTACCGGCGCGGCGGCTCACTGATCCAGAGCCGGATGAGGTACTCGATGGTGAACAGGATCGTGACCGCCCACTCCGCGGCTTTGAGCGCAGCGCCGTGCTGTTCCCTGATCTCCGAGACGCTCTCCAGGAAGACCAGCGCGACGCTGAGGAGGATGAAGGCGATGAGGACAAGGTCGAAGGCTATGCCGGCCCGCGTGTCCGATCCGAAGATGATGATGCGCAATTGCTGCTTCAACCGCTCCATGCCTCACTGCCTGGTTCAGGAACGCCAAGGAATCCCGCATGACGAATCATGGACGCGCGCTGGAATCAAGCACGGGCGCATCGCCCGGGCTGCGGGAGCCTCTCGCGTCGCTCGTGGCCTGCTTCGTCTTCTCGGCTGGGCCGGGCGCTCGCGCGAAGCGCTCTGCAGAGTACCGCGAAACCGTTCCGTCGGGCAGTACTTCGTCCGCCCGATTGGCGGCTACCGTCCACGTGAAGGGCGTATTGCTCGTGCCGTTCATCAGTTCCACCACGTCGAAGCCAGCGCCGCTCTTGTTGGTCACGAAGACTCCGTTGCAGTCGCCTTCAAGCTGCACGAATACGCGCAACGGATGCGCCGCATCCACGACGATGTTCTTCGAGAGGATGGGGTCGAGCGTGATGCGCGCACGGCCATTCACGAGCTGCCCGGTCCCGTAATCCTGGAACAGGTTCTCGGGCGCTTCGGGGCAGGAGAGGGCCACCTGATTGCCGTCGAGGTCCTTCACGATCGTGTTCACCGTGCCCGGCCCGATGATCTTGCGCAGGATCCCCAGGTTGTCGCGCACCGCCACATAGCTCCAGGTCTGGGCCGTTCCAGCGGTCTGCACCTCGAAATAGCCGCCCGAGGACGCGTTGGCGCCATTGAAGGCGCTGTTGTTGTTCGCAGTGGTGCTCACCGTGGTCGTGGCGAAGCCCACCACGCCGTACTGGTTGCCAGTGCCCACCACTCCAGCGCCTCGGGCAGGCGTGAAGATGGCTCCACCGTTGTTGCCCACGCCGACCACACCGATGCCATTGACCGCATTGCGCCCATAGCCGAAGTGCCCGACGATGGTGCCGTTGGCCGCCGTGCCTGTGCCGGCTACAAGGAAGGTGGTGGCGGCGTTGTTCCCGGTGAAGATCGCACCTGTTCCGCCTGCATTCGTATTCCACGCCTGCATGCCGAAGCCGGTGTTGATCGCCGCTTGGCCATAGACCCCCACCGGGTTCAGCGCTGCGGCCGCGATGGTGGAGAAGCCCGCCACGCCGATGCCATCATTCGCCGGCGATGCGCCGTTCACGCCACGGGCATCACCGGTGGCCATGGTTGCATTGATCACGGCCTGAACGCCTATGCCGACGGCCGTGCCCGCCAAGGTGCCATTGAGTTGCCCGAAGATGGCGCGGCTCGTGGTTCCCGTGGTGACCGCGGTGGCGCCTACGTTCCCGATGGCGGCAATGGGGATGGCCTGATGGAAGGTGGCCTCGCCGCGGATGCCGTTGGCAGTACCGGATACCGCGTTCGAGCTGCCATACACGCCAAAGGTGGTGCCCACGGTTCCCGAGGTGAAGCCCGCCACGCCGAAGCCCGTGCTCGTGTACCCATTGATCGCCCGAGTGCCCAGCGCAGAGGTGTTCGTGGTGGTGCCATTGGTGGTGCCGGTAGCATACACGCTGAACACATCGTTGGCGAATCCGCCCACGCCCACGTTGTTCACCACCACCTTGCCGCCGCTGAGCACGCGCGCCCGCTCATTCGCCGCTGCGATGCCTCCGGTCTTGATCACCCAGTCGGCTGCGTCATTCGTGCCAATCCAATTCGTGCCCGCCACGGTGCCGTAGTTGCCCGTGGTGAGCCAGCCATCGCCGGTGGCAGCGAAGCGCACCCACGCCACGCCGTTCCAGTAGTAGTAGCCGGGCACCACGTTGTTCGGCGCCGCGCCGGCCGTGGCCGTATTGTACACCAGCAGCGAGGCGGCAGGACCCACCACGGGCGCTGCCACGTTCGTTGCCGTGAGCGCCACGCGAGGCACCAGCAACCCGCGCTTGTTGTTGGCGGGCAGCGCGGTCACATCCACATCGAGCATCGCGCTCGCATTGGGCGCGGCGCCATCGGCGTTGATGGCCACGTTCTGCGCGGCAGCGCTGAAAGCGAACAGGCCGAAAAGGGCTAGGGCAATGGTCTGCTTCATGACGGCGGGGGTTGATGGGCAGACGAAAGGTAGGGGGGATGGGTGGTCTGGCAAGCAGCCGGGTTTCGTGTTCATGAACGGTGGAAGGTCAGGGTGTCTTTCCAGCGCCAAGCCCGGAGCAGATGCAAGGCCCGGTTCATATCCGGTTCGTGATTGGTGCAAAACTCGCAGTTCGGTTTCCGGGATCTTGAAGCATAGCTTGTGAACTCCAAGCCGAACCATGAGCCGCAGCGTACTTCGCAACATTCCTAGGCTAACATTGCTGCGCTGGTCAACAGTGCACTGCTCGGACCGCTGGGCCGCTGGGCCGCTGGGCCGCTGGGCCGCTGGGCCGCTGGACTCGAAGTTCTGACCCGCATCGGCTTCGCGGTCGCATCCATTCCGCATTCCGTCAACAACCGCGTGCGGCTATTGCCGTGCGCCGCAACACCCTTCGCGCATGAAAGCCCTGCTCGCCACCATGGCTGGCCTGGTCGCGCTGGCCATGGCCTTGTTCCCATCGGAACCGGAAGAGCGCAATAAGCACGGGATCGCAGCCGTGCGCGAAGCGCCGCCGTCCAACACCTGTGCGGATGAACGCCGCCACGCCCTCAGGCTCTTGCGGAACCCGCTGGCCGAGTGGTGCGAAATTGCCGACCGCCATCGTTGCGTTCACATGGACACTTTGCCCATGCAGCCGCAGGACCTGGTTCTCTTCGCCAGCATCGGGGAGTCGCCATTCGCACGGTTGCGCATACCGGAAGCGTTCTTGGATGGTTCCACAGATGGCTACCGGCCGTGGATGCACGGGAGTGATAGGATCATCTGGCCAACGTTTCAACAGGAGGATTCCATCCGCACGGACAGCACCGCCCCAGCAGGCGAAGCTCCCCTTGACAGCGCCGCAGCACTGCGCCATAGCCTCTACCTGAGTCCTTCCACTGTGCCGGCGTTCGATTGGGAGCGATGGGTGCAGCGCAACTTCGATCCGCATGGGATATTCGATGCCGCGCCTGTGGACAGCGCAGCGCGCGATACCATTCCTTCAACAACAAAACGCTACCCCATGGAGCAAGCACCACCATTCCATAAGTAGGCGCGGTCAGCTGATTGCATGCGCCTGCGGGCGCTTGGCCGCTCCCGGCCGCCGTAAGGGAAGGCATGCATGCGCGATTCCTACGCCCTGCATTCGTACGTTTACTTGAACAAGATCGAGGAACAATGCGCTTGGCACTGCTGCTTTCTTGCTTGCTGCTGCTAGTGCCACGCCTGTGGGCCCAGAACCTCGTGCCCAACTGGAGCTTCGAGGAGATCAGCAGCTGCCCGCAAAATCTAGGCGAAATCGAGAAGGCCATCGGTTGGCGCACCTTCAGAGGCGATTATTCCTGCGACCTGTACCATGTGTGCGGCCATCCGGATTCGTGCGGAGTGCCGCTGAACATGACCGGGGAACAACTACCCTCGTATGGCCAAGCCTATGCCGGCATCATCACTTTCAGTGAAGATGACGGCTGGCCTTGGTATTTGAGGGAGTGGATAGGTGCGCAGTTAACTACCCCATTAGAGGTAGGGACCACGTACTACGCTTCGCTCAAGGTCAACCTCACGCTAGGTTGGGGCACTGGATTTCCGGCGCTCGATAGAGTCCTCTTCGCCAGCGATCACCACGGTTTGCTTTTCACCATGAGCCAATGGCTTCAGGACGACTTTGATCCTGTTCCTGGTTATGCCCACGTGTTCGGCACTGAAGTGGTCGAAGACACGGTTGGCTGGACGGTGATCAGCGGCAGTTTCGTCGCCGATAGTGCATACCAGTACGTGGTAGTGGGCAACTTCTTCAGCGACGAGGAGACCAACTGGACGCTGATGGACCCCAATGGCACCAATAACCTGACCTATTCCTACATCGACGACGTGTGCGTTTCTCCGGATCCGCTGTATTGCGCCATTGCGTCTGGCTTGGCAATCAGGCCGCGGCAAGGGTTCAGGGTTTGGACTGATCCTTCGAGCGGCTACTTGCATGCAGCAGGACTTCTGGGACTCGGTGTCCGGCACATTTCGGTTGTGGATACACTAGGCCGGGAAGTCGCAACGCCGCTGGCGCTAACGGGCTCCGACAATTGGAGCGTTTCCGTCGGCACATGGGCGAGTGGCGCGTACATCGTGGTAGCCGAACTGGATGATGGCAGCCGAATAGCTGAGCGCGTGTTCCTCGGTTGTTGAACCGAGAACAATGAGACAGATCGATCGAGCGATGAGCCTGTCAATAGGCCTCTTCGCAATGACAACGTGCGCAAACGCGCAATTCACCAATGCTGGTGCAGGTTGGTGGCGAACCAATCCGATCGGACCGAACCAGGGAAGGGGCTTTGCCATAGGGAACCTGACAACAACGCCTTTCCCGGCAGCGTTTCAGATTCATGGGGATCTGACAGCCACACTAACGGGCGAGGTATTCCGCACCAACGCTTCCCAAACCATACTTGGCGTGGCGAACCCCACTTACTGGCGCATGTTTCATGGTGGTAGCACGCCAGCCGACGAGCGCGGGCAGTTGTTCGCGGTGCCCACACTAGGGCACTTCAACATCAATTCGCCCAATGGGCACTTCCAGCTGCATACGGAAACCGTTCAGCGCGCACGGTTGAACGGCAACGTGACCAGCAATATGGGCCCGCCCACCGCACCGCCCTTCACCAATGTGAACCGCGATGGCTTCTTCGCGCTGAGCGGCACAGCCGATGCCTTCACCAATATCGGGAGCCAGGCGCCATTCACACGGCTGCACTTGTTGGACAATGCCGTGAACCCCAACGACCCGGTGGTGTACGCGCAACAGCACGGCTTCCGCCCCTGGCAGCGCAATGGCATCACCTTCACGGGCAACAGCGACCAGAGCTACATCGGCCATAAGTACGATGCCAACGATAACACGGATTTCGTGATCCAGTGGAGCGACAATCCGAACGGCAGTCCATGGGGCACGGACCGAATGAAGTTCGTCTTCACAACGGAATACAATGCCGGTCAAGCGCGTGGCGCGCAATCGGTCAATGGCCTTGAAGCCATCCGGTTATGGCCACGGACCAATTTCGATGTCAACGTTGGCATCGGTGATTTCTTCGCAGGCAACCAGTTGACACCGGCGGTGGTAACGGATCCAACGGAACGGGTCGATATCCTCAATGGGCGGTTACGCATTCGGCAGCTACCGGACGATTCGGCTGCTGTTGATTCGTTCTACGTAATGGTTGTGGACCGCACCACGCTTACACCGGGCAATCAGGAACGCGGCGTGGTGAAGTGGGTTCCTCCTGCATCCATCGGTGGTGGCGCTGCGGATTGTGATTGGGAGGTGACACCAAATTCCGATGTGGTAACAGCTTACCTGCCTGACGGCAGCAATGGCAATTGCCCTGAGGAGGATGACCTGGTTGGAATTGGCATCGATTCACCGGAAGCGAAGCTGCATGTGAAGAAAGCGCTCGTGATTGACCCTGGTAACGACCGCGCGGCACTTTTCCACAACCCCAACGGGGCCTTCACTTCTGTTGGAGGAGAGGGAATGGCCGATGGTGGAATCAACAATATAGGCTTGCGCGGCATCGCCGAGAACAGTAGTCGTCTCTACGGCGTTTGGGGCATTGCGCGCAACGGCGGTGGCGGAGCAGTTGGCGTAAGAGCCGAGGCCTATGCAAGTGCAGCTCCAACCGCTGTTGAAGGCACTGCATGGGGTGGGGCCACCGCAAAGGCATTCCAAGGTGTAGCGTCTAATGCGAGCAATTTGAATCATGCTGGTGATTTCTCGGCGCTTGGAGGCCAGGAAACGCGTGGGGTAACCACAACGGGACAAGGCGGTGCCAGTGCGAACTATGGCATATGGGCCGATGCGAATGGTGCGAATCCGTGGGCGGGATGGTTCGTCGGCGATATCTGGGTGCAGAACACTGGTTGGTTCTCCAATGGCACGGCGACGATCTCGGACGAGGGCCTCAAGGTTGATATTGAGGATCTCAGCGGTGCGTTGTCATTGGTTTCGCAACTCCAACCGAAAACATACCTGTTCAATACGGCCGATTTCGCGTTGTTGGAGCTGAGCACGGCTCCTCAGATTGGTCTTCTGGCTCAAGAGGTTGAAGAGGTTATACCGGAGGCCGTATTGAGCACCGTGGTCCCAGCCAGGTTTGATAGCCTAGGGAACGAGACCAGCGCTGAGTTGCCGGTGAAGGGCATCGATTACAACAAGATCACCCCGGTGCTCATCGGGGCGATCAAGGAGCAGCAAGCAATCATTACAATCATTCAACAGCAATTGGCCGACTTACAAGAGCAACTCGCCGCTTGCTGCGCCTCACCCACCGATAGCGACCAACGCTCCGGCTCCGCTGTGGATGACGAGAAACTCACCCCCGCCCAAGAGCGCACCCTGCCTGCCGAAGGCACGGTGCTCCGCATCGCGCCAAACCCCTTCACGGATCGCACCACATTGTTCTGCACCTTGGAGCGCGCGGGCCGCATGCATCTCATGGCCAACAGCGCCGATGGCCGCAGCCTGATGGTGCTGAGCGAGGGCCAGCGCGAGGCCGGTGAGTTCCAGACCGAGTGGAGCACCGAGAGGCTCGCGCCCGGCGTGTACTACATCACCCTCTTGCTCGACGGTGAGCCGCTGGTGAAGCGCGCGGTGAAGGTGGGGCGGTAGTCACTAGGCCGCTGGATGCGCGGGATGCCACGTAATAAGGGTGCAAGGGAGCGAGCGTTCGCGCCCTTGCACCCTTTCGCGTTACAGCTACTCAGACGGCAACAAAGAGCTGGTCGATAGCAACCAAGGTTGGGAAGGATGAGGAAGTGATGGAGGTGATGGAGGACGCAGCCTCCCTCACATCCCTCTCCTCCATTGCGCCCCTTGCCTAGTTCGGATCTTATCCACCGTCTCGGTAGAACGGCGCCCTGCCGCTGAAGATGAAGGCCCCAATGCGAATGGAAGGACCCGATTCCGATCGTGCTGCATTCCTGCCTTGCAGCAATGGGCCACAAGGCTGAAGCATCCCTGTCGCCAAGGACCTACCGGAAGATGTCCGTCCGGAACTCCCCGTCGCTGCCCACCTGCCCGCGGTACATGCCCGTGCAGTTGAAGTCGAGCACGATGTTGCCGCTGCGGTCCACCGCGATGAGGCCGCCGTCGCCATCCAAGGGAGGCAGTTTCTCATGCACCACCACGCGCACGGCCTCCTGCAAGGAGAGGCCCTTGTAGGCCATGAGCGCATGCACATCGTGCGCGGCCACCGCGCGGATGAAGCTCTCGCCATGGCCGGTGCAGCTCACCGCGCAGGTGGCATCGTTGGCGTAGGTGCCAGCGCCGATGATGGGGCTATCGCCGATGCGCTGCCACTTCTTGTTGGTCATGCCGCCAGTGCTGGTGGCGGCGGCGAGGTGGCCGCGGGCATCGAGCGCCACGGCGCCTACGGTGCCGAATTTCTTCTCCTTGTCGCTGTGATCGAGCTGGTACGCATCGGTGCCCTGGGTCTCCTTCCATTGGTCGTACCGGAACTGGTCGAAGAAGTAGAGGTCGTCCTCCAGCTCGATCTTCTGCTTGTGCGCGAACTCGAAGGCGCCCATGCCGCTGATGAGCACGTGGCTGCTCCTTTCCATCACGCGACGGGCAAGGGTGATCGGGTTCTTCACGTTCTGCACCCCGGCGACGGCGCCCGCGCGCAGGTCGCTGCCGTTCATGAGGCTGGCATCCATCTCATGCTGGCCATCGGCGTTGAAGACCGATCCTTTGCCGGCGTTGAAGTGCGGCGAATCCTCGAGGGCGCGCACGGCGGCCTCCACGGCATCGAGCGCATCGCCGCCATCCAGCAGGATCGCATGGCCGCGCTTCAAGGCGAGTTCCAGCGCATCGTGATAGGCCTTCTCCCGCTCGGGCGTCATCAGTTCCCGGGCGATGGTGCCGGCGCCTCCGTGCACGGCCAGGGCGATCTTGCTCATGGTACTTTGTATGATTCAGATTCGCGGTGAAAGTAGGGGACCGCCAATCCCACGGCAGTGCCGACCAGCGCGCCTACGAACACATCGGTGAGGAAATGCTTGCCGGCCCGCATGCGCAGATAGCCCATGCAGAGGGGCGCAGCCAAAGCTCCAGCCCAGACCGCGCCTTTCATCCCTGGCGATGCATCGGAGCGCTGCACGAGCGCGGCCATACTGAATCCAACGGCGGCGGTGTTGGCTGCATGGCCGCTCCAGAAGCTCACGAAATCCTCACGTGGGTGATGCATGGCGTCCGGCACGTCCGGGTTGAAGCGATAGGGCCGGGGCCGGCGCACCAGTTCCTTGGCGATGCTCGTGAGCCCGGAGGTGAGCAGGAAGCTCTCAGCCGTGATGGCGGCTGCGTCGAAGGGGCGATCGCTGCCTTGCAGCACGAAACCACCTGCGAAGGAAGCTGTGACCGCACCAAGGAATAGCACGTTGCTGGCGCGGTGCGCCCCCGGTTGCCATTGCTGTGTGCTCCATCGGTCGATCGCAGGCACGCGCTCCATGTTGATCCCTGGGGCAGGCTTCGGTGAATTCATGTGGCGCAGCAGCAGGCCGATGCCGTTCACGCCCAGGCCAGCGCCTGCGAATGCCAGCTCGCGCCCCAGCTGCAGGCCGTGAGCGGTCTGAGCGGTTGAGGCGAGCGGGACCACGGAAAAGAGCAAGGCCCGGAAGAATCTCCCGGGCCTTGGTCGCGATGCAAGCGGCACCGTCTCGCGATCAGAAGGTGATGAGCACGCCGTCGGCGAGGAACATCAGGTTGTTCTCCGGCTCCGTGATCTTCTCGATCTCCTCCTTGCTCTTGCCAGCGTCCTCGGCGTAGTGGCGCAGGGTGGCCACATCAACCACTTCCTTGGTGGCATAGCCCTGAAGCACGGCGCGCTTGCCCTCGAGTCCCTTGGTGGGCACGAAAAAGCCGTAGTCCTTGAAGCGCACCATCATGTCCTGTCCGTCGGGGAGCTGCACCGTCATCCAGCAGCCTTTCTTGGTGCAGCTGGTGATGATGTCGCATTCGACCTTGGCTGCCAGTGAATCGGTGTTCGCCATCTGCTGCACGAGGTAGGCGATGTGCATGGCGCCATCAGGTGTGATGGCTGCGCCATAGCTCTTCACATTGTCCTGCGCGGTGGCGGGAACGGTGGCGGTGTTGCAGGCCAGCAAGATGGCGGCTGCGGCAACGGCGGAGTGGATGTTCTTCATGGTTGAGCGTTGGGCTTGCCCGCCTGAGCGGGGCGACGAAGATCGGCGTTCGGACTGAGTGTCCGGCATGACGAAGCGCAGGTTGCGTATTTTGGTCTGAAGGAGAGTATGCCACTGCATCTACATTGCGGCCAATGCGAACCAAGCTCCACCACCTCTTGATCGCCGGGGCGTTTCCGCTCATCGCTTCGGCCCAAGGCCCCACCATCCCCGTCACCGACAACCTCGTGGCCGAAGGCATACCTCCATTGCCCGCGAGCCTCATCAGCGAGGTGCGGGCGTACACCGAAGGACGCGGCGCTGGCCTCGCAGCGTGGCACCCTGTGCGCAAGGAGATGCTCATCAGCACGCGCTTCGGCAACACCAGCCAGCTGCACCAGGTGAGGTTCCCCGGCGGCGCGCGCATGCAGATCACCTTCTACGAGGATGCCGTGGGCGGCGCCAACTACGAGCCCAACGAGGGACGCTATTTCCTCTTCAACAAGGATGCGGGCGGCAACGAGTTCAGCCAGCTCTACCGCATGGATGCCGATGGCAAGGCTACGCTGCTCACCGATGGCAAGCGATCGCAGAATGGGAGAGGGGCGTGGAGCCGCGATGGCAAGCGCATCGCCTACAGCAGCACCATGCGCAATGGCAAGGACCGCGACATCCGCGTGATGGATCCCCTGGACCCGGCGACCGACCGCGTGGTGGCCGAGAACAGCGGCGGTGGCTGGGGCATCAGCGATTGGAGCATCGATGACAAGCAATTGCTGATCGGCGAAGGCATCTCGGTGAATGAGAGCCGCATCTATGTGCTCGACATTGCCACCGGGGTGAAGACGCGTTTGCTTCCGTTGAAGGACGAGCGCACCACCTACCGCGCAATCGCCTGGAATGCGGAGGGCACGGGCATCTTCCTCACCAGCAACAAGGACAGCGAGTTCAATCGCCTCTGCATCTACGATCTGAGGACGCGCAAGCTCAAGGCGATCACGGAGAGCATCCCGTGGGATGTTGGAGGCGTGGAACTCGCGCACGATCGCTCGCGCATGGCTTTCACCACCAATGAGGACGGCCTCTCGAAGCTCTACCTCCTTGACACGCGCACGCTCGCCTACGAGGAAGTGCCGGGCATGCCCGTGGGCCTCATCGGCGGCCTGAGCTTCACGAAGGATGGCCGCGCGCTCGGCCTGACGCTCACCACGCACGCCAGCACCAGCGATGTCTTCGAGCTGGATCTGGCCAGCGGGAAGCTGCTGCGCTGGACCGAGAGCGAGCTCGGCGGCATGGATGTGAGCGGCCTGCGCGCACCTGAGCTGGTGAAGTGGCCTTCATTCGACAAGCGCACGATCAGCGGCTACCTCTACCGGCCACACGCGAGGTTCACCGGCAAGCGGCCCGTGATCATCAACATCCATGGAGGGCCGGAGGGGCAATCGCGGCCGGGCTTCCAAGGGCGCAATAATTACTACCTGAATGAACTGGGCGTGGCCATCATCTACCCCAATGTGCGCGGCAGCAGCGGCTACGGCAAGACCTTCCTTGACCTGGATAATGGCTACAAACGCGAAGAGAGCGTGAAGGACATCGGCGCGCTGCTCGATTGGATCGCAACGCAACCGGATCTCGATGCCGACCGCGTGATGGTGACCGGTGGCAGCTACGGCGGCTACATGACATTGGCCGTTAGCGTCCACTACGCCGATCGCATCCGCTGCGCGCTCGATGTGGTGGGCATCAGCAACTTCAACACCTTCCTGAAGAACACAGAGGATTATCGCCGCGACCTGCGCCGTGTGGAATACGGTGATGAGCGCGATCCGAAGATGGCCGCCTTCCTCGAGGGCATCTCACCGCTCAACCGCGCCGAGAAGATCACCAAGCCGCTCTTCATCGTGCAGGGCGGCAATGACCCGCGCGTGCCCGCCAGCGAAGCGGTGCAGATGAAGGAACGCATCAAGGAGAAAGGCGGCACCGTCTGGTTCCTCATGGCCAACGACGAGGGGCACGGCTTCCGCAAGAAGGGCAACAGCGATTTCCAGTTCTATGCGACGATTGCCTTCGTCCGCGAGCACTTGCTGAAGTGAGGTCGGATGGAGCCGGTGGCTTTGTCGATGGCGTTCGTCCTGCTGCTTGGCGGCGGCATCGGCTGCATCCCCTTGGCGCTGCTCTTCGTTGATTATCGAAGGCGCGGCGAGATCCATAAGCCCTTCCTCTATATCGCTGCCTTCGGTCTCACGTTCACGGTGCTACTGCCCTTCATGCTGAAGAGCCTGGGCATCTGGATAGCGCTGGCTGCACCGATCGCTCTTTTCGTCCTGGTGCTTGTCGCGCGAAGACGGACATGGCCCTGATGCGATTGCACATGAACGGACTGATCAAGCAAGGTCTTTTGGTCCTCTCCATCCTTTGCGGTGCGCACAGAGCCATTGGTTCGGCAGAAGCGGGGGAGCGGGAGGTGCTGGTCGAGGTGCAGTCTTTCGGCAACAACCCCGGCAACCTGCGCATGTTCATGCGTGCGCCCCAGGGGGCTGGATCGCTCGAGGGCAAGCGGCCCATGGTGATGGTGCTGCACGGCTGCGGCCAGGATGCCGAGTCGATCCTCAAGCTCAGCGGCTGGGGCGCCATCGCCGATAGCGTGGGCGCCTACCTCGTCTTCGCGCAGCAGAGGCGCAGCAACAGCCCGATGCGCTGCTTCAACTGGTTCCGTGAAGGCGATGCCTTGCCCGGCATGGGCGAAGTGTTCTCGCTTGCGCAGATGATCGAGCACGCGTTCGCGCGTTATCCGGTCGATCCCTCAGGCGTGAGTGCGTACGGTGTGTCTGCGGGCGCGGCCATGGCGGTGGCGCTGGCGGCCTGCCATCCGAGGCTGCTGCAGCAGGCCGCGATCGTGGCGGGGGCGCCATATGGGGGAGTCGCGAAGGGCGATGCGGAGCGCAGGCCGGTGGTGCATCCCGAAGCGCTCACGCCGATGCAATGGGCTGAGCGTGTGCGCCAGGTGGCGCTCGATCCGGTTGTACGTTACCCGAGGATCGTGGTGGTTCATGGGGTTCGTGACCACGTGGCCGATTTCGAGCTGGCGCGCGCGCTCGTGGCCCAATGGACATCTGTTGCAGGAGCCGACAGCGTCCCTGAGTCCAAGGAGCGGGTCGATGCGCGTGCCACTGTGGTGCGCATGAGCTTCCGCGATTCAACCGGTGCAGAACCCGTGGTGCTCTACCGCATCGAGGAATTGGGCCATCGCTTGGCGCAGGATGATCAGGGAAGAGGCGGCTGGACCGGCAAGGATGTCGGCTTCAACAGCACACGGGCGATCGCGCGGGAGTTCGGGCTGGTGCGCTAGAGCACAGCGCTCGAATCACCCTTGCCTTTGCGAACCACCAAGGGCTCTCCTTGGCTGAGGTCGATCACCGTGCTCGGCTCCAATCCGCATGGACCCGCATCGAGCACCATGCCCAACTGATGCCCGAAGAGCTCTTCGATCCGCCACGCCTCGGAGGTGTGGTCCAGCAGGGTGTCCGGGTCGTGCACGCTGGTGGCGGCGAGCGCATGCCCCAATTCCTTCACCAACGCTTGCGGCACGGCATGGTCGGGCACACGGATGCCGATGGTCCTGCGGTTGTTCTTGAACAGTTTCGGGATGGCCGCGCTGGCAGGCAGGATGAAGGTGAATGGTCCGGGCAGCGCGCGCTTCACGATGCGGTATGCAGCGGTATCCGTCACCCGCGCATAGTCGCTGAGGTGGCTCAGGCTCTCGCAGATCAATGAGAGTTCCGCTTTGCCGCGCTTGCCGCCCTTCAATCGCGCCAGCTCTTCCACGGCACGCGCGCTCTCCGCACTGCATACGAAGGCATGCACCGTGTCCGTGGGGCACACGATCACTTCGCCGGCGCGCAGCGCATCAGCCGCCGCCTTGATCTTGCGCGGCTCTGGATGCGTGGGGTGGATGTCGATCAGCACGGCAGCGCTCAGGCCTTCACCGCTGCGGCCTTGCGGTGGTCCGCGAGGAATTTCTCCAGGCCGATGGTGGTGAGCGGATGGTCGAACAGCGCGGTGATCGCGCTCAGCGGGCAGGTGGCCACATCAGCGCCCACCTCCGCGCATTGGACGATGTGCATCGGGTGGCGGATGCTTGCCGCGAGCACCTCGGTGCGGTAGCCGTAGTTGTCGTAGATCAAACGGATCTGCTCGATGAGCGCAACGCCGTCGGTGCTCACATCGTCGAGGCGGCCGATGAATGGCGATACGAAAGTGGCGCCCGCTTTGGCGGCGAGCAGGGCCTGCCCGGCGGAGAACACCAGCGTGCAGTTCGTCTTGATGCCTTTACCGCTGAAGTGCTTCAGCGCCTTCACGCCATCGCGGATCATGGGCACCTTCACCACGATGTTGGGGTGCAGCGCGGCCAGCGCTTCGCCCTCGCGCACGATGCCTGCGAGGTCGGTGCTGATCACTTCGGCGCTCACCGGGCCGTCAACGATATCGCAGATGTCGATGTAATGCTGCCGGACGCGCTCTTCACCGCTGACGCCCTCCTTGGCCATGAGCGACGGGTTGGTCGTCACGCCGTCGAGCACGCCGAGGTCCTGGGCTTCCTTGATCTGCGCGAGGCTCGCGGTGTCGATGAAGAATTTCATGCTTGGATCGCCGCAGCCATTGGTGCGTTGGCGCGGCGGCGAAGGTATTCAGCGGTTGGCGGTTGGGCAGTGGGGGGGTATTCTGTTGAAGGTCGGGTCCAAGGATCGCTCAATGGTCCAGCACGCCGATCTTCAGTTGGTATAGCACCAGCGGGTCGGAGCCATCCTCCAATCCGTACCAGCGGAGGTAGCGGTGCGACCAACCAGGGCACCCGGTGGCCAATCGTTCCAAGCTCACCACACTGTCCATATTCCTGCTCTCGGGAGCCAGCACCAGGTGGATCGAATTCGATTTCGCAGGGACGACCTTTTCGGTGATGGTCTCGGTGCTTCCCGCTGACAGGTAGAAAGGCGGTATCCATTGCCGCCAATCACCGAGCAGGTCGATGTGGACCTGTTCAGCGCCGAATCGCTCGTGGATCTCCTTCGCGAGGGCGATGCGTCCGTTGCCTGCGGGAGTGAGGGCCGCCACGACCAGCGCGAGCAGGTTGATCGCCGCGAAAGGGAACAGCAGCCGCAGCCACAGATCGCGCTTCATCGTCACCGGCCATCGGATGCATAGGGCATCCCAAGCTGCTGCCAGGAGCCAGGGCATCAAGGGCGCAAGAGGAACGAGGAAGCGCGGCTCTTTGATGGGCAGCACGGAGTGCGCGACCAGGAAGGGGAGCAGCAGCCAGACGAGGATATGCTTCGGCTTCAGCAGAACGAGGGTCGTCAGCGCTCCGAACAAGAGCAGGGCGATAGGAGGCGTGGCGTACTTCACGACGAAGAGCACGTGCTGGTACCAGGGCAATGCGGTGAAGCGGGAGGCCTCCTCACCGGAGATCGCGGCGAGCGCATAATTCCAAAGCGAGAACGTGAGGGTGCCGTATGCCGCTGCATCAATGCCGGCGCCAACGGTCAAGGCTGCCGCGCCGCCGCCGATCATCCGCAGCAGCCGCGATCGGGATTCCTGCTTCACGAAAAGCAGCCAGAGCATTGCGGCCGCCGGCAGCAAAGCCACTGCAGGCCTGCAGATCACGGCGGCCCCCCACCAAGCACCGATGGCCCATGGATTACGCGGCTTCTCCCCCAGGACCAGCGTGAGCCCACGTGCGAAGAGCAAGGCGCTCCACGCCTCTCCGGAGAAGCGGATCAGCAGTACCGGCACGAACCAGAGGAACCAGCTGAGCGCGTCCAAGGCCTGGTGGCTTTCGGTGCGCAACCGCGCTTTGAAGGCACCCACGAGGCCATGCATCACCCAGAGCGCGATCAAGGCGGTGATCAGCCGCAGCAGTAAGGTGAGGATGAAGGGATCGCTGATGCCGATCGCTTCGCAGGCTGAGAAAGCCCCGGCGGCGATCACCGGGAGCAGCGTGCCCCGCCACCCGCGCTGATAGTCGATCGGCATGGCATCGGCCTCTACGTTGCCGCGCAGGTGCTCAGCGATCAGGATCACATGTTGGAACTCGTCCTCGGAGGAATGCCCCACGCCGAACCATGCGCAGGTGAGGAAGGCCAATGAAGCGAAGAGGATGTTCCAGCGGTGCGCCATGGTGAGCGGTGGCCGCTAAGATGGTGCGGTTGGCTCAAGTCCGTTCGGCCACCTGCATCCGACTCGCCAAGGAGCTCGGTGCAATGAGGCTGTGCGATCCGCAAGCATTCATACCGTTCGCATAGGTCGCTGGGAGCTCCGGTGCTGATTCACTCAGTGGGCGGCGGGAGCCCCGGCTCGATCCGCCCGCCCATTGATCAGCATCACGGTCCAGGTCACATTCACCACATGGTCCGCGAATGCGGCATCGCCCCGGACGAAGGTGCCGGTCTCCGTGCTTCGCTCCATATCGGGCACGCTCTGCACGCGCTCACGCACCACAGCGAACGGTACGCTCACATTCAGGTCGTGACGGCCTCGCATCCAATCGAGGCCCGGTTCGAGGGATAGCACATACCCCGGCCTGCGGAAGCCTTTGCTGCCGCCCACCAGATCCTTGGCGGGTATCCCTTCGATCCGGCCTCCGCAGAATGCGTTGAGGCCTTTGGATGGCACAACGGTATAGTTGAGTCCGGCGCGCGCCATGTACTGATCGGGGACGCTGCACACCATTTCATTCGCTCGGCTCCGGTAGGTCAATGTGCCATTGGTCTCCATCGGGTTCAACAGATAGAAGGCATTCACGTAGCCGTAGAGTTGTCCGGCGAGCTTCGCGAAACCCTGCATCTCCAGCGTGAAGCCCAGCCCACCATCACCGAGCTGAATGCTCTGGTCCACGGGCTGTAACTGGCCCCATGGATTGGATGCTGTGTTCGGCACGGTGTCCGTGCCTTCGCTGTAGAAGAAGTCCATCGCCCTGAAATCTCCGGTGGGCAGCTTCACGCCGGCGCTCACCATCACATTGCCCTTCCTCGTGCTGTCCGGATGCCAGAGCCAGCGGTTGTACTGCACGCGTATATCGCCGATGCCGACCGACCGCGTGCTCTGGCGGGAGCGTCCGCCGTGCTCATACAGGGAGGAGCGGGTGTTGTAGGCCCAGGGAAGCACGAAGGTGATTCCCTGCCGCTTATCCGTGTTGTAGGTGAATGCGGCATTCAGCTGGTTGGTCCAATTGAACACCTGGGTCTTAAGCTCATTGCGGTGGACGTGCTCATCCTGGCCGTTGAAGTGGCGATGCGATTCGAAGTACCTGTAGCTCGTGCTCAGCTGCCAGCCCTTTCCGACCAGATTGCTGTTCGTGAAGCTGTTCGGATTGCACGAGGTGAAGCTGCGGATGGCCACGCAGCCTTGTGCATGGAGCCATGCGGGGAAGATGGGCGCCAGAAGTGCGAGAAGGCGCAGTCGGTTCAGCATGGGCAGTGGTTTGTTGAGCGAAGGCTGAGAAGGACAGGACATCCCGTATTCAGCACCAGCCAACCGCTCGCGTCCGGATTACACAAGGTTAGGCAAGGATCCGTTCCAATCCAAGGCCCCGATCGATGAATTCAGGCGCGTTCCATCCCTTCCCGGAGCGCGTCCATGAATTTCTCCGTGGTGAGGTAATGGTCGGCGCTCACCTTCTCTCCATGTATGCACGCTGCAAGGTCCTTGGTCATCTTGCCGCTCTCCACCGCGCGGATGCACACGCTCTCCAGCTTCGTGCAGAAGTCGATGAGCGCTTGATTGCCATCAATCTTGCCGCGGAAGGCCAGGCCGCGCGTCCACGCGAAGATGCTCGCGATGGGGTTGGTGCTGGTGGGCTTGCCTTGCTGGTGCATGCGGTAGTGGCGCGTCACGGTGCCGTGCGCGGCTTCCGCTTCCATCGTCTTGCCATCGGGGGTGATGAGCACGCTGGTCATCAGGCCTAATGAGCCGAAGCCTTGCGCCACGGTGTCGCTCTGCACATCGCCGTCGTAGTTCTTGCAGGCCCACACGTAGCCTCCGCTCCACTTCATGGCGCTGGCAACCATGTCGTCGATCAAACGGTGCTCGTAAACGATGCCGGCTTCTTTGAAGGCGGCCTTGAAATCCTTCTGGTAGACCTCCTCGAAGATGTCCTTGAAGCGGCCATCGTACTTCTTCAGGATGGTGTTCTTGGTGCTCAGGTAGAGCGGCCACTTCTTCGCCAATGCGAGGTTGAAGCAACTGCGAGCGAAGCCCTCGATGCTCTCGTCGGTGTTGTACATGCTCAGGGCCACGCCGTTGCCCTCGAAGTCGTACACGTTCCAGGTCTGCGCTTCGCCGCCATCATCAGGGGTGAAGGTCATGGTGAGCTTGCCCTTGCCCTTGATCACGGCATCCGTCGCACGGTACTGATCGCCGAAGGCGTGACGGCCGATCACGATGGGCTGTGTCCAGCCCGGTACCAGCCGCGGTATGTTGCTGATCACGATCGGCTCGCGGAAGACCGTGCCGCCAAGGATGTTGCGGATAGTGCCGTTGGGGCTTTTCCACATCTGCTTCAGCCCGAACTCCGCAACACGCGCTTCATCGGGCGTGATCGTCGCGCATTTGATCCCCACGCTGTGCTTCAGGATGGCCTTGGCGCTCTCGACGGTCACCTTGTCGTCGGTCCTGTCGCGGCTCTCCATGCCCAGGTCGTAGTACTCGATCGGCACATCCACGTATGGAAGGATCAGTTGCTCCTTGATCCACTTCCAGATGATGCGGGTCATTTCATCGCCATCGAGCTCGACTACGGGGTTAGCTACTTTGATCTTCGACATATCCTATGGAACGGTTGGGGGGGCGGTTGAACGAAAGGCAGGTTGGGGGTTGGCTGCGCTGTGTTTCGGCGGCGAATGTACCCGCGCAAATTGAAGAAGATGTACGCGAGCAGGTAGTGCGCTTCAACCCTCGACCCTCAACCGCCTCAACATTCAACATCCAACCAGCGCTCACACCTCACTCATTCCCTTTCGAAGATCCTCAACGGTCTTCTCTGGCAGCTTGTTGAGGTCGAGCACCATGAGTCCGTCGAGGGCGTCGTTGAATTTGGGGTCTCGGTTGAAGCCGATGATGCGCGCATTGAGGAGCAGGTACTTCTTCAGCAACACGGGCATCGCGGTCTCGTGCGGGTCGATCTCCGCGATCAGGCGATCCATCTTCTTCAGGTCTGCCTTGCTGGCTTCCACCAAGGCCTCGCTGTCGGCCTTATCGGGCTTGATGCGGAAGCGGTGGCGCGGATGCACGTGCTGGGCCAGCTCATGGTCGTAGTGGTTGAGCCGCACGAATTCCATGATGAGCGTGCGCGAGAACCGGCTATAGGTGCCGCTGATGCTCACCGGGCCGATGAGAAAGTGCTGGTCGGGGTTGGCGATCAGGTGCAGCAGCAATCCTCTCCAGAGCATGAAGAGCGGGAGCCGCTGGCGCTGGTATTCGGGTGAGATGAAGGAGCGGCCGAGCTCGAAGCTGCGCCTGAGCACGCGCTCCATGGGCCGGCCCATGCGGAAGAGGGTGCTGGTATAGAAGCCGCGTTTGCCGTAGCGCGCCATGATCTTGCGGCCGTCGCCGATGCGGTAGGCGCCGACAAGCTGTTGCTTCTCGCGGTCCCAGAGGAATAGGTGCTCGTAGTATAGGTCGAACTCATCGAGGTCGATGGACTTATTGGTGCCTTCACCGACGGCCCGGAAAGTGAGTTCGCGCAAACGGCCGATCTCGCGAAGGATTCCGGGGATGCGATGGCTCGACGCGAGGTAGAGGTCGAACTCAGCTTGATGGTTGATGCGCAGATCCCCGATCGAGGCGATCTCACGGAGCAGCGCGTCATGGTCAACGGCTTCCACCACATCCTTGGGCTTCGCAGGGAAGCGCAGGGGGGCGAAGAGCTCGCGCTTCACTTGCAAGCCGCTGCCCAGGGCGTAGGTCTTCGCCCTGAGATAGCGGGCCAGGTGCTCGGCGTTGCCGAAGGCGGCAAGGTCCTTCGGGGCGATGGCTTTGCCGATGCGCATGCGCACGGTGCGGCCGCGCATCCGGAGCATTTCGTTCGGGAGCACCAAGGTGCGCAGGTTGGGGTGGATCATGCCCAGCATCTGGAACACGAGGCTGTTGGCCCCATCGAACCAAACGGGCACCACTGGCACCTCAGCGCGCTGAAGGATCTTGATCGCCGGGGTCTTCCAGCGGGGATCGGCAACGGCCCGCAATTCGGTGCGCCAGCTGCTCACCTCGCCCGCCGGGAACACCCCGAGCGCATGGCCCTCGGTGACATGGGCCAACGCTTGCCGCATGCCTTGGAAGCTGCTCTGGGAGCTGATCCCCTCCAGCGGATTCACCCCGATGAAGCGGTCGCGCAAAGGCTCGAGCTGCCGAAGCAGGAAATTCGCCATCACCTTCAGGTCCGGGCGCTTTCGGCCCAGCACCTTAACCATGGCCAGCCCGTCAATGGCGCCGTAGGGGTGATTGGCTACGAATACCAATCCGCCGCTTTCCGGAACATGATCGAGATCCTCTGCCGGTATCTCCACCTCGAGGTTCAGCTCCCGGAACACGGCTTCCGTGAACTCGATGTCGCTGAGATGCGCGATGTTGGAATAGACACGCTCTAATCGCTTCAGCCCGCTCACCTCGGTGAGCAGCGCGATTCGTGGATCGCCTTCGCGCATATGGCTCGCCTTAGCCAGTTCGGCAGGCGCAACGATCCGCTTCATCGCGAGCGAAAGTACCCTTGGGCCTCATCCTCGCAGGTCCTGTTGATAAGATGAGAGGGATTGAGGGGCGAGCAGGTCATCTACGGTCATGACCCGAAACCAGGCAAGCAGGCCTTAACCAACGTTAACCCGCGTTCATTGATATGATTGAGCCCTTGGTCGAACGAGATTGAAGGTCCATCGACTTGATTGGCGCGTTGTGGGAAGTTGGCAGCCCGCGCGCATTGCAGAGCGGCATGCCCGGATAGTTTTGCCGGCGACCATGCTGAACCTGCGAATGATTGCACTGTCCTGGGCCCTTGTTGGGGGCTTCTGGGTGCATGGGCAGGTTACCGACACCGTCAGCTTCGGCGGGCCGGATGGAATTGACATCTTCGATGAGCTGGCACCGGAGGAGGGTCCGGAGCATGCCCGATTGGAGATCAACCGAGCCGCGAATGCACTGGGCATCCTGTGCGATGTGAGCGATTCCCTGGCCATGATCCCCGGTTATGACCTCTATTGCCATTGGAATACCGAGACCATCTTCGATCGCGAGAATGCGCCGGCGGTTCATGATACCCTTTGCCTGGACCTGAGCGTCACCGGCGATGATTTCGCCATGCCATGCCCGGGCCATCTCACCTCGCCCTTCGGACCGCGCCGCGGGCGCATGCACTATGGCCTCGATCTGAAGCTGCAGACCGGTGATCCCGTGGTCTGCGCGTTCCCGGGGGTGGTGCGCATCTCCAAGTACAACAAGTCATACGGGCATGTGGTGGTGGTTCGGCACCACAACGGCCTGGAGACGCTCTATGCGCATCTCAGCAAGCGCTTTGTTGAGCCCGGACGGATCGTTGAGGCTGGTGATACGCTCGGCAAGGGCGGCAATACCGGCAGGAGCTATGGCAGCCATTTGCATTTTGAGGTGCGCTTCCTCGACCAGCCCATCGATCCATCGCTCATCGTCGATGTGGGGAACGGCATGCTGAAGGCCAAGACCTTCGACATCCACAAGGGCACCTTCGCCACCATGGCGGCGGCCAAGGCGCAAGTAGGCGCGCGCAAGTATCATGTGGTGCGCAGCGGCGATACCCTTTCCGCCATTGCCAGGCGCTACGGCACCAGCGTTAGCGCCCTGTGCAGGATCAATGGCATCAGCCAGCGATCCCTGCTTCGCTTGGGCCAGCGCGTGCGCTACAATTGAAGCGGGGCGGCGTTGCCGTCCTCGTGCCTGCGCTTGAGCTTCGAGATCTGCTCGACGAAATCCTGATTCCGTTCCGGGGAGAGCAGGAATTCCACTCCATTCTTCGCCCGTAGGAGGATCAGGTCGTGCCGCGAGCTCTCCATGCGATCAATGAACAGCCTGCCCAATCCGAAGGTGAACGAGCGTAAACCGATGTCGATGGTGCAGTAACGCAGGAAGCGTTGCTGAGCCGCCCGAGGGCTGGGAAGCCCGTCGCGGTTCTTCTTCACCACCTTGCGCTGCACATAATGCCGCCCCACCACGCGCTCCATCATGCTCGCGTCAATGATGTCAGCAGCAAGGACCCGGTCCTGGAAGCGGCCTCGCTCGAGTTCCAAGGCTTGCTCTGTGATCCGGTAGGTTGCCGGCCGCTTCCGATCACGGATGAACGCTATGATCAGCGCTGAGGCGACCGCAGCGGCCGTTCCGCCGATGAGCTTGATATGGCCCGTTGAGAACCCTATGCCAGCGGCTCCCGAGAGCATGAATGGCGCGGCCATGGCCACCACCTTCACGTTGTGCCACTCCAGCCGGGTCTTGTAAACCTTGTCAGTCATGCCTGCCGAACATGCCGCCGATAACACGAAGAGCGGCCCTCACAGCCGCTCTTGGTACCGGAGAAGGGACTCGAACCCTTACAACCTTACGGTCACACGCCCCTGAAACGTGCGCGTCTACCAATTCCGCCACTCCGGTGAGTGCCCCTTAACTCAGGGGGCGCAAATATAGGCGCGCATTCCAGCCGTGGTAGTTGGCATATTCAAGCATGAGAAGCACGTCGATAACGAAGGGCCCGAAAGCACGAAGCCCCCATCCGCCGGAGCGGACAGGGGCGACGTGACTCTTCAGACTGACCTTTGAACTACTTGGACAGGCCGGTTCAACGGGCGTGCCCGATCCCGGGTTTCACGTCCTTATCGCTGTTGCTGCCCACCAAGGGCAGCGATGCCACTGATCTCAACGTTCGCGCCACGTGGCAGGCCCTTCACCGCCAAGGCCTCGCGCGCCGGCGGTGTATCGGTGAAGCAGCTTCCGTACACCTCATTCACTGCTGCATAGTGGCCCATGTCGCTCAGGAAGATGGTCACCTTCACCAGGTGGTCAAAGCTGAGACCTGACGCATTGAGCAATACCCTCAGGTTCTCCATCACCTGCCGCGTCTCCGAAATGATGTCCTCCGATACGAGCCGCCCTTGGGCATCGAGCGCGATCTGGCCGCTGATGAAGAGGAATCCGCCTGCCGCGATGGCGGGCGAATAAGGCGCGATCGGACGCGCCGAATCCGGAGGATGAATGGCCTGCTTCATGTTCAAGGACCCGTGTGTTGGTGGGCTGGCAAAGTATCATGCATGCGGATGCGCCGGTCATGGGGCACGGCACCTTGGCTGGCGGATAGATTTGCCGCTCGCCATCGCCTTTGGGCCCGGCGAATTGCGCATGCCTGAACGCCCGCTCATCCTGGTCACTAACGACGATGGCATCTTCGCTCCCGGCATACTTGTGCTTGCGGAGGAGATGCTCCGGTACGGCCGGGTGCTGGTGGTGGCTCCCGACAAGCCGCAGAGCGCCATGGGCCACGCCATCACCATCCACAGCTTCCTTCGGCTGCAGCGCGTGGAGCAGGTCGATGGCGTGGAGGCCTGGAGCTGCTCCGGGACCCCGGTGGATTGCGTGAAGCTCGCCATCTACAAGCTGCTCGGCGGCAAGCGTCCGGACCTGCTAGTGAGCGGGATCAACCACGGGGCCAACATTAGCATCAATGTGCTCTACAGCGGCACCATGAGCGCAGCGGTCGAGGGGGCCATGGAAGGCATCCCCAGCATCGGATTCAGCCTCATGGATCATAGCATCGAAGCTGATTTCTCGCCGGTAAGGCCGGTGGTGCGCAGCGTGGTGGCCAATGCGCTGCAGCATGGCCTGGCACATGGCGCCTGCCTCAACGTGAACGTTCCCTTGACCCACGGCGCGCCCTTGAAAGGCATCCGAGTTTGCCGACAGGCCAAGGCCAATTGGGAGGATGAGTTCGAGACCCGGAGCGATCCCGGCGGCAAGGAATATTACTGGCTGCGCGGCGAGTTCCGAAGCCACGACCAAGGCGAGGATACCGATGTGTGGGCTGTGGAGAACGGATACGTGAGCATCGTGCCCACCCAGTACGACATGACGGCGCACCATGCCATCGCGGAATTGAACACCTGGCACCATGAAATTGGATAGCCGGTTAGCGGGATTCATCCTTGGACTGGGGGCGCCGTTGCTCGGGTTCGCCGCCTACGGCGGCATCTATGTCACCGCCATCAGGCCGCACCATGATTTCGCATGGTTCGTGAACGAGCTCTTCCTGGGCACAGCCGCCTACCGCCCGCGCATCGTGAGCCTGAGCCTGATCGCCGATGCCGGGCTCTTCTTCCTCTTCGATCGCCGGGGCATGCACCAGGCCATGCGCGGCGTGATCGTGGCCATGCTGATCTACGGCGCTTACATCGTGGGTGCCTTCATCCTGAATGAGCTCGCGGAGCAAGGCTGGCTGTGATGGAAGAGCGCTTGCCAACCCGACCCGGTGATCGCGGCTCCCGGGTGTACATGATCGCCGGCGAAGCCAGCGGCGACCTGCATGGCAGCAATCTCGTGCGCGAGCTCTTCATGTTGGCCAAGGGCCAGCCGAAGGCCTCGACTGATACGCTGCGCATCCGAGCTTGGGGCGGCGACCGCATGGCCGGAGCAGGGGCAGAGGTGGTGAAGCACTACCGCGAGCTCGCGTTCATGGGCTTCACGCAGGTGATCATGAACCTGCGCACCATCCTGCGCAACATGGAGGCGTGTAAGCGCGATATCGCGTCCTTCCAACCCGATGCGCTTGTGCTCATCGACTACCCGGGCTTCAACCTGCGGATCGCGGAGTGGGCGCATGCGAAGGGCATACCGGTTCACTATTACATCAGCCCGCAGGTCTGGGCATGGAAGAAGGGCCGTGTGCACTTGATCAAGCGCGTGGTGGATCGCATGTACTGCATCCTTCCGTTCGAAGAGTCATGGTATGCGCGCTACGGCGTCAAGGTCGACTTTGTCGGGCACCCGTTGCTCGATGCGATCGAGCAGGAGGGCAGGAGCCCGCTGCTGCCGCTGCCGGCCGAAGATCAGCGGTCCGTGGTGGCCCTGCTCCCCGGCAGCCGTCGGCAGGAGATCAGCCGGGTGCTCCCGCTGATGGCCGAGGTGGCGCGTCAACGCCCACAGCACCGATTCGTACTGGCAGCAGCGCCGTCGGTGCCGGATGATGCATATGAAGCGCTGATCGCCGGAACCGGGATCACCGTGGTGAAGGGCCGCACCTACGATGTGCTACGGCATGCGCGCGCCGCGCTGGTCACCAGTGGCACCGCTACGCTGGAGACCGCGCTCCTGGGCATTCCGCAGGCCGTATGCTACAGCGGAGGCGCGCTCAACGTTTGGATCGCGCGGCGCCTGGTCGACATCAAGTTCATCAGCCTGGTGAACCTGATCATGGACCGCGAAGTGGTGCGCGAGCTGATCCAAGGCGAGCTCACCGTGGAAACCCTTTGCGCGGAACTCGACCGGATCACGAGCGATGGACCCGCCAGGAAGCGCATGATCGACGACCTCGATAAGCTGAAGCAGAAGCTGGGCGGGCCCGGTGCAAGCGCGAAGGTGGCTGCGGCCGTGTGGAAAAGTCTGGCCCGCGGCACCTAAGGCCGCCGCTCGTCCCGGTAGTTTCGCGCCGATGCTCCGGAACCTTGTCCTGCTCGTTGCACTGGCGGGCCATGCTATGCAGGCTTTCCCGCAAGCCATGGAGCGCACGCTGCGCATCGGCCTGTTGCGCGATCAACGGGTGAAGCAGGTGCTGGTGATGAGCACGCGCGGCAGCTGCCGGGTGCTGGCCGATGGTGAGCCGAAGGGCGAGCTGAAGAGCACCGATGGGCTGCGGCTCGAAGCGGCGGGCACGGTGATCACCGCGAAATCGCTGGCCATGTCCTTCACCGCATCGCGCATCGAGCTCGTTCCCTATGGTGATGGCGGGATCAAGGTGAAGCCCGATGGCTCCAAGAATGGAAGGGAGTATGCGGGGCGCCTGATCGCGGGTGTCGTGGGCGGAAGGATGATGTTGGTGAACGAGGTGCCCATCGAAGCATATGTAGCGGGGGTGGTGAGCGCCGAAGCTGGTCCTGACCAGCACATGGAGTACTACAAGCTGCAGTCTGTGAGCTGCCGCACCTACGCGCTCACCAATCAACGCAAGCATGCGGAGGAGGGCTTCGACCTGTGCGATGGCGTGCATTGCCAGGTGCATCACGGGCGCAATCGGAACGCGCTCATCGCTGCAGCTACTGAAGCCACCCGCGGCTTGGTGATCGTCGATGCGCAGATCAAGCTCATCCATGCCACCTTCCACAGCAATTGCGGCGGCGAGACCATGAATGCGGAGGACCTCTGGAGCAAGCAAGAGACCTATCTGCGTGCCGTGCGCGACACCTTCTGCCTGAGGGCGCCGCACGCGAACTGGGAGAAGCGCCTCACGCGCGCCGAGTGGCTCGGTTACCTGGATCGGCGATTCGGCTTCGTGGCTTCCGACAGCAGCCAGCTGCACGCGGCGCTCAACTTCGCGCCGCAGTGCCGCAGCCAATACCTGCAGGGCACATGGCCCTTGGTCCACCTGAAGCATGTGCGCGAGGACCTTAAGCTCCGCAGCACCTTCTTCACCGTGAGCCCCGATGGTGATCACGTGCTCCTGCGCGGTCGTGGTTTCGGCCATGCGGTGGGCCTTTGCCAGGAAGGGGCCATGAACATGGCGCGGGCCGGCTTCAGCTATACCGACATCCTTCACCATTACTACGCCAGCGTCCATTTGATCGACCTTGGCACGCTCGATTTCTTCCGCGATGAAGGCGACACCTTGAAGGTTGGCGGCGCCGGAACGCAGCAGCCCTGATATGGCCCAGGCCCGCATCCGCATCGATGACCGCAGCGACCGCGTGCTCCTAGGGCATCCGTGGGTGTACGCGACCCAGGTGCTGAAGGAGGAAGGGACGTACGCGCCAGGTGATGTCGTGCTCGTGACCGATGTGAAAGGGCGCGCCATCGGTCAGGGCTACATCAATCCGGCCAGCATGATCCGGGTCCGCCTGCTCACCTGGAACCCGGAGGAGCGGGTGAGCCGGCACTTCATCGCTGATCGCATCCAGAAGGCCTGGAACCGGCGTGTGCGACTGGGTTATGGCACCAGCTGCCGGGCCGTTTTCGGGGAGGCCGATGGATTGCCCGGCCTGGTGGCCGATCTCTTCCACGACGCGCGCGACGGACGTCGGGTGCTATCGCTGCAATTCCTCACCCTGGGCATGGAACGCTGGCGCGAGCCGGTGATCGAGGCGCTGCGGGAATGCGTGCGCCCCGATGGCGTGTACATGCGGAACGATGTTCCCATCCGCGAAAAGGAGGGGCTTCCGATGGAGAAGGGATTCGAGGGCAGGCCTTTCGACCCTGATCTGGTGATTGAGGAGGGAATGGGCGATCATGCCGTGCGCGTGCACGTGGATGTGGCCGGAGGCCAGAAGACAGGGCACTTCCTCGATCAAGTACAGAACCACCTCGCTGCGCAACGTTTCCTTTCGGGCATGCGTGTGCTCGATTGCTTCACGCATACCGGTGGTTTCGCCCTGCATGCGGCGAAGGCCGGGGCCACCGAGGTGCTCGGCCTCGACATCAGCACGGAAGCCGTGGCCATGGCAGCGCGCAACGCCACGCTGAACAGCCTGGCGCAGTGCAGCTTCCGCGCCGCCAATGTGTTCGACTTCCTCACCGATGCGAGCCGAAGCGGCAAGCGATGGGACGCCATCGTGCTCGATCCACCGGCCTTTGCCAAGAGCAAGGGTTCCATGGCGAATGCCTATCGCGGCTACAAGGAGATCAACCTGCGCGCCATGCTCTGCATCCCGCCAGGTGGTCGCTTGATCACCTGCAGTTGCTCCCAGCACATGTCGCCAGCCGATTTCCGCAGCATGGTGGCCGATGCCGCCCGTGATGCAGGCCGCAGGCTCCGTGAGCTGCATGATGGCGGACAGCCCCCGGACCATGCGCCGCATTGGAGCGTGCCGGAGACGCGCTACCTCAAGTGCCTGGTGCTTGAGCTGGATTGATCCGCCAGTTACCTTTTCCTCGCCATGAACGATGCGGACCTGCACGGACCGTGGAGCGCGATCGTGCGTGCGCCGATGGTGCGCATGGCCACGCCCTTCGCGTTGGGAGTCGGCATCGGCCACCTGCTGAGCCCCTCATCGGCGCTCCTGTTCCCCTTGTTCGGTGCGGCATCGCTCCCGGCATTCGTACTGGTGCTCTCTCCACAGCCCATCAGCACGCGATGGCATCGCGGCGCCGTGCTCATGCTGTGGTTCCTGACGTTCGGAATGACCTGGCAGTCGCTCATGGATCCCGCGCGCGATCCGCTCGCTGCCGCTGCCAAGGCCGACGCCAAGGGGGCCTTCCTCGTTCGTATCGATGCTGTGAATCGAAGCTCTGACAAGGCGCTCCACGCCGATGTGAGCATCAGGGCTGTCATCCGCGAGGGCAGTACCCTGCCGGTTCGGGGTCGCGCCATGGTCACCCTGCTAGGCAACGAGGAGCCCTGGCCGGGTGCCGGGGATTTGGTCGCAGTGGACGCGGCACTGGAGCCCATTGCCCGGGTTCCTGATCCCGGCGGATTCGATCGCGCTGCTTGGGCGTCCTCACGGGGCATCACGCACGAACTGTTCGCACCGGCGCAGCGCTGGCATCTGGTCGGCGAAGCCCCGCGATGGAGCGATGCGTTCCGGCATGCGCGCGAATCGGTCAGCGAATGGTTGAATGCCACCGCGTTGGGCGCCAGGGAACGGGCCTTGGTGAAAGCATTGGTGCTCGGGCAGCGCGACGAGCTTGATCCGGATCAATCCGCGGCCTTTGCGCGCAGCGGTACCGTGCATGTGCTGGCGGTCTCGGGCATGCACGTGGGGCTCATCTATGCGGCGCTCTCTTTCCTGCTCGGCTGGTGGGGCGGCGGGCATGGGAGCCGGGTAGTGCGCGGCGTGCTGATCCTGTTGGCGCTTTGGGCATACGCGGGCCTCACGGGCGCCGCTCCAAGCGTGCTGCGCGCGAGTTTCATGTTCAGCTTGTTCACGCTCGCAGGGATGGGGCGTCGCCGCCCCGATCATCTCAACAGCTTGTTCGCTGCGGTGCTCTTCCTGCTGTTATGGGACCCCGGAATGCTGCAGCACGCGGGCTTCCAGCTCTCGGTGCTGGCCGTGCTCGGCATCATCACATTCTATCGGCCCATTTCCTCACTCTGGTCGCCCAGCCAGAGGCTCTTGCGACATGCTTGGTCCTTGTTGGTGGTTTCCTTCGCCGCACAACTGCTCACCGCACCCTTGGCCATCTGGCAGTTCAAGGCTTTCCCGGTCTGGTTCCTGCCCGCCAACCTGATCGTGGTCACGGGAGTCACCTTCGCCGTCTTCGGCGGCGTAGCGCTCATTGTGCTGCACCGGGTGCCATGGCTCGGTGATGCGCTCGCGTGGTGCATGCAGTGGCTATTGACGGCGGTTGACCATGTCAGCGCATGGTTCGCCGATCTGCCGCATGCCTACCCAGCCGTGCGCATCGGCGCGGTCGACATGCTGGTGATGTACGCATTGATCGTTGCGCTGGCTGCTGAGCTGGTCTGGAAGTGGCGGCGAGCGCGCCTGGCGGCCTTGGGATGCACGGCGCTGTTGATCGTCCTAGCCGCCGGGCGCTCCAAGCACCGGGCCGAGGAGGTCGGCTTCGTGGTGTACGATGACCACCGGTCCATGATGGCCTGCATGCTTACCGGCCGCGAGTTGGTGGTCATGGCAACGCATGACAGCATCTTCGATGATCCTTTCACCAAGCGCCGGATCGAGCGGCATGAGCGATCCATCGGATCGGACTCCGTGGCCATCGTCGTACAACCCGAAGACCTGGCAATAGCGCGTGCCGGCTCAACATGGTTGTCTCGTGATCAGTGGCGCTCTGGAGCCTTTGATGTGCGCTTCATTACGGGTCGTTTCCAACCGCATGCGGACCTCGATTCGTGCGATGCAGTGGTGTTCCACGATATTCGGGTGGTGCGTGATGAGGTGCTGAATCGGTGCTCCAGAACGCGGCATTGGGTATTGGCCGCAACGCTTCCCGGCTACCTGAAGGAGCGATTGATCCAGAAGGCCCAAGAATTGGGAATTCAAGCTCATTCGATCAGGGATCAAGGTGCTTTCGTTCTGCGAGCGATTCGTTGAGCACAGAATATCAGTGGAGTATGGGCCCGGGTCGATTCTGGATCGGGAGCAAGCCACATGGAACCAGGTGCCCGGAAATCCAAGGATCTTGCTGGCGATACGTGTTTTTTCACAGGGGGTACCCCGTGTAAACCACGCTATTATCCTCTGAAGCAGGCATCGACGTTTGCGCCATGCAAACGTTCCATGCATTCCTGCGCGGCGAGCTGCAGCCGTCAGCGGCTTGGAATCTGGTGAACCGGATCTGCTTGCTGGCATTCGTTTCCGCCGTGCTGGGGATCGTGCTGATCGCGGTTGCTGGTTGAGTCTGGTTTTCTACGACGGACAATCGAGCGTGCCTGCCTATAATCCCGTCGCATGATGCAGCCCCGGCAGCGAATGCCGGGGTTGCCCGTTCTTGGGGCCGGCACCAACAAAAGAGGCCCCCGCTTGCGGAGGCCTCTTCGATGCAGGCGGCTACGGCTCAGTAATAGATCAGGCGCCGCACCTTGGCTACGTGCTTGGCCAGGCGGATCACTTGCTTGGTATAGCCGAATTCGTTGTCGTACCAGGCGTAGAGCACACAGCTCTTGCCGTCCGGGCCGACGATGGTGGCGTTGCTGTCGAACACGCTGCAGCAGCTGTCGCCGATGATGTCGCTGCTCACCAGTTCCGGGTCGATGTGGTAGTGGATCTGATTCACCAGTTCACCGTTGAGGGCGGCGTGGCGGATCAGTTCATTCACCTCGTCGCGGGTCACTTTGCGATTCAAGTTCAGGCTCATGATGGCCAGCGAGCCGTTGGGCGTGGGCACGCGCACGGCGTTGGCCGTGAGCTTGTCCTTCAGGCTGGGGATGGCCTTGGTCACCGCGCTTCCGGCTCCAGTGCTGGTGATCACCATGTTGATCGCTGCGCTGCGGCCACGGCGCGGCTTCTTGTGGTAGTTGTCGAGCAGGTTCTGGTCGTTGGTGTAGGCATGCACCGTTTCGATGTGGCCCTTCTCGATGCCGACGCTGTCCTCCATCACTTTCAGCACGGGCGAAATGGCGTTGGTGGTGCAGCTGGCTGCGCTGAAGAGCTGCTCCTTGTCCACATCGAGATCCTTGTGGTTGATGCCATAGACGATGTTGGGCATCTCCTTTCCCGGCGCGGTGAGGATCACCTTGTTCACGCCCTTGGCCTGCAAATGCCGGCCAAGCGCTTCACGCTTGGTGAAGGCGCCGGTGTTGTCGATGATCAAGGCGTTATTGATCCCATAGGCCGTGTAGTCGATGTCCTCCGGGTTGTTGGCGGCGATGAGCTGCACGCGCTGGCCATTGATGACGAGGGCCTTGCCCGCAACGTCCTCCACCACGCTGCCTTTGAACGCTCCATGCACGCTGTCGTTGCGGAGCAATGCGGCGCGCTTCACGATCTCCTCATCGGTGAGGGTGCGGGTGACGATGGCGCGGAGGCGGAGCTGCTGGCCCTTGCCGGCCTGTTTCACCAGTTCGCGCGCGGCGATGCGCCCGATGCGCCCGAATCCGTATAGCACCACATCGCGCGGCTCGAAGCTGTGCTTGTCGAGCCCGACGAATGAGCCGAGTGTGGTGCTCAGGAATTTATCCAGGTCGCGCTTGCCACCTTGAGTGAACTCCCAGGTGAGCTTGGCGATGTCGATCTTGCTCGGGGCCAGGTCCAAGTCGAGCAGGGCCTTGGCGATCTGCACGCAGGTGAACACGTCGATGGGCTTCTTCACCACATCGCTGGCGTAATGGAACCGCTTGAGAGCCTCACTGGTGCTGATGTCGATCAGCTGGTCACGGAAGAAGACGAGCTCCACGCCCTTGCCGTACATCAATTGGCCAGCGGCGCTGAGCAGTTCAACGGCTGCGCGCTCTCGCGCCACGAATTCCTTCAGGCCGGCCTCGTAACCGGCTTTCGCTTCGAGGGTTTCCATTCGGTTGTAGGTGGGAAGTGATTGGGTGGTACAGGACGAACACGCCCCGTTCATTGGAACGGGGCGCGATGCTTATCCGAGGTAGGCCTTCAGCAATTTGCTGCGGCTGGTATGCCTCAATCGCCGGATCGCCTTTTCCTTGATCTGGCGCACACGCTCACGGGTGAGGTCGAACTTGGCGCCGATCTCCTCCAACGTGAGGCCGTGGTTGATGCCGATGCCGAAGAAGAGCTTCACCACATCGCGCTCGCGCTCGGTGAGGGTGCTCAAGGCGCGCTCGATCTCCTTGCTCAGCGATTCGTTCAGGAGCAGGCGGTCGGCTGGGGTGCTGTCATTGTTGGGCAGCACATCCAGCAGGCTGTTGCTCTCGCCTTCCACGAAAGGCGCATCCATGCTGATGTGGCGGCCGCTCACCTTCATGGTGTCGGCCACCTTCTCCGGAGGCAGGTCGAGGCTGGCGGCCAGCTCATCCGCGCTGGGCGGGCGCTCGAACTCCTGCTCGAGCTTCGCGAAGGCCTTGTTGATCTTGTTGAGCGAGCCCACCTGGTTCAGCGGCAGGCGCACGATGCGGCTCTGCTCGGCCAAGGCCTGCAGGATGCTCTGGCGGATCCACCACACGGCATAGCTGATGAACTTGAAGCCGCGGGTCTCATCGAATCGCTGCGCCGCCTTGATCAGGCCAAGGTTGCCCTCGTTGATCAGGTCGGGGAGGCTCAGGCCCTGGTTCTGGTACTGCTTGGCCACCGATACCACGAAGCGGAGGTTGGCCTTTACCAGCTTTTCCAGCGCTTTCCCATCACCTTCTTTGATGCGCCGGGCCAGTTCCACCTCCATGTCGGCGGTGATCAGGCCTTCTTTGCCGATTTCCTGCAGGTACTTGTCCAGCGACTGGCTTTCCCGGTTGGTGATCGACTTGGTAATCTTGAGTTGACGCATCCTTGATGCCACGGTCGTCTGGGTATTAGGTGATTATGTAGTTTGAGGCGCGACCGTCGGTCAGTTGCGGATATACTGAAGACGGGCGGCGAAGGTAGGGGCCTCCTGCTTCACCGGACAAGCCCCCGGGCACCGCAATCTTCCGGAATCCGCGAACACGCGGCTTGAGCGTCAGAGGCCCAGGCCGTAATAGGCTTTCATGCCGTTGGGATACACGCCTTCAACCAGCACGCCGCCGCGCTTGCTGGCCAAGGCCTTCTCCACATCGGCCGGGCCGCTCACCGGTTGCTGATCGATGCGCGTGATGATGAAGCCTTCGCGGATACCGCTCGCGCGGAACTTGCCGCCATTCACTGCTGCCACCTTCACGCCGCTCTTCAGCCTCAGCGCCCGGAGCTCTTCGTCCGTTGCCGGGCGGAGTTCAGCGCCGAACGTCTCCATCGGCGCCTTGCTGGTCTTCATCGCCACGGTGCTGCCTTCGCGGCCGCGCAGGGTGAGTTCCACCACGCGCTCACCGCCCTCGCGGAGCACGGTCACCGGAACGCGGTCGCCGGGCTTGAATTTGCCCACCTGCTCCTGCAGCTGCGGCACGTTGTTCACGGCGATGCTGCCCACGCGGGTGATCACATCGCCCTTCTCCAATCCGGCATCGGCCGCTGCACCGCCATCGGTGAGGCCGTTCACATACACGCCCCGGGGCTTATCCATGAGCAGTTCCTGCGCGAGCTTCTGGTCGATGTCGCGGATGCTCACCCCGAGATAGGCGCGCTGCACGCTTCCGTACTCCACGATGTCGCCCGCCACCTTCTTCACGATGTTCACCGGCACGGCGAAGGAGTATCCCGTGTACTGCCCGGTGTTGCTCGCGATGGCGGTGTTGATGCCCACCAGTTCGCCGCTGGCATTCACCAAGGCTCCGCCGCTGTTGCCGGGGTTCACGGCCGCATCGGTCTGGATGAAGCTCTCGATCGGGAACACGTCGCGGCTCGGGTCGTACTGGAGCAGGTTGATGTTTCGCGCCTTGGCGCTCACGATGCCGGCGGTGACCGTGCTGGTAAGGTTCATCGGATTGCCCACGGCCAGCACCCATTCGCCCACGCGCACCTCATCGCTATTGCCGTAGCCGAGTGTGGCCAGGCCTTCGCCTTCCACTTTAAGAACTGCGATGTCCGTGCTGGGGTCGCGGCCCACGATGCGCGCTTCGAATTGGCGACGGTCGTTCAGGTGCACCATGATCTTGTCAGCGCCTTCCACCACGTGGTTGTTGGTGACGATGTACCCGTCGGCGCTGATGATCACGCCAGAGCCCGCGCCTTGCTGCTGGCGCTGCTGGCTGGGCGCACGATAACCCCAGAAGAAGTCGGCGAAGGGGTCGCGCACATTGATCGTCGTCTCGGTGGTGACGTGCACCACGGCATTCACGCTGCGCTCGGCGGCCTCGGCGAAATCCACCGCCACCACTGGCGTACCGCTGGCCGTGGGGATGCTCACATACGATACTGGGGTGCCCGGTGCCGGCTGAAGCTCGGATTGAAGGGCAGGAGACTCCGCGAAGAAGCGCTGATGGATGGAAAGGGCGATGAAACCGCCAACGATGCCGAATAGGAGAGGGCCGATCACACGTTTCATGCTGGTTCTGTTTTGCTGGGCGCGCCGATCAAAGGGCATGCCCGTCACCACGAAACAACGATCTGTCAGCGCGGAAGTGACGCGCTGTCGCGTTAAGGTGTGTTGATCGCCGGATGCATCAGGACTCCTCCGGTGAGCCGCTCAGCCCTGTATATCGAAGCGGCATTCTCGCCGTGTAGAAAGATGCACAGGTCTCCACTGCGCGCTACCCTTGCACCGAGCGAAGGTCCGCCACCTGGCGGATTCAGTTCTGGTCGGCGGGCCGTCCACTCCAAGAGCGGGCGGCTCCGCTGTTTCGGGGCGGTGGCGATCGCTGTTCACCATGGTTGATGCGGTGTTCGCCCGGTGAACTTGGCAGATCGATCCGGGCGGCTACTTTCACCTCGCCAAACCGCACCACCATGAAGAAGCTATACGCACTCGCTTTAGCAATCCTCGCCGGATCCGCCAACGCTCAGCTCACCGTCACCGACAGCCTGAGCCTATCCGATGTGGCGCAATTGCTTGAAGGCTTGAACGTCTCCATCCAGAACGTGACGGTGAATTGCGCGGGCAGTGCCATGGGTCAGTTCAGCGGGGCCTCGGAGATGGAGATTGAAGAGGGCCTGGTGCTCACCACGGGTAGCGCGGATCTGGTGGCTGGATTGGCGGCCGATTTCGCCTCCAGCGCTCCGGGCACCTCCGGAGACCCTGACCTTTCCGCAGCGGTGGCCGGCTTCCCTACCTACGACGCCTGCGTGCTCGAATTCGATTGCATCCCGACGGGCGATACGCTGCTCTTCAACTTCAGCTTCGGCAGTGAGGAGTACCCCGAATTCGTGGGCAGTGGATTCAATGATGTATTCGCGATCTGGCTCAGCGGCCCGGGCTTTCCGACACCCACCAATGTGGCTGCGCTGCCCGATGGCACACCGGTGGCGATCAATAACGTGAACGCGGGCCAGAACAGCGCCTACTTCGTGGACAATTTGACCGGCAGCGGACAGTACGTGGCCTATGATGGCTTCACCACCAACCTCACCGTCTTCGCCGAGGTCTCGCCCGATGATGTCTACCACTTCAAGGTGGCCATCGCCGATGTGAGCGACATGGCCTTCGACAGCGGCGTCTTCCTCGAGGCCTTCAGCTTCCGCAGCAACGATATCAGCACGCGCGTGCCAGAGGAGAACGCCTCAGCGATGCGCGTGATCGCCGGAACCGATGGCATCACCGTGCTGGCGCCTGCCGATGCGATCAGTGCCGAACTGCTCGTGCTCGATTCCAGCGGACGCCTCGTGCTGCGAGAGCGGATCAGTGGCGAGCGCACGGTCGTCGGCACCAACGAGCTTGGCCAGGGCGTGTACGTGGCGCACGCCGTCGGCATCGAGGGACTGCAACCCGTGCGCTTCGTGAAGGAATGAGCCCGCTCAGCGCATTACGCATGGCGCCGCGCGGTTCTTGATCGCCCGTCGCGTGAAGTTCGATCAACCGCATGCGTAATCTCCTCATCGCCCTTTTCAGCCTGGTTGCGATCGGCGGCCATGCGCAGCGCATCGAGAACGCCTCCCGCAGCACCACAGGTTACATCAACGCCGATGGCCGGATCGAGAACGCCTCGCGCAGCACTGTGGGCTACATCAACAAGGACGGACGCATCGAAAACGCCTCGCGCAGCACCATCGGCTACATCAACGACGATGGCCGGATCGAGAACAGCAGCCGCAGCACCGTGGGCTATGTGAACGACGATGGGCGCGTGGAGAACAGCAGCCGGAGCATCATCGGGTACGTGAACGAGGATGGCCGCGTGGAGAACGCATCGCGCAGCACCATCGGCTATGCAGCAGGAATCCCGAAGGAGTGGGCCGCGGTCCGCTACTTCTTCTTCACCTTCGAATAAAGGGCCTCAGCCGGCCTTCAGCGCCGCCAGCCGTGCATCGAAGCTCTCTTCTGATACCGGCGCATGCACGCGTTGGAATAGCTCCACGTATCCTTCGTTGTGCGTGGCCACCTTGCCCGTGCGCAGGTCGAAATGGATGAAGCTCATCCAGCAGAAACTCTTCAGTGCCTTGCGGCCTTCGTCCCACATGCGCATCTCCACCTGCACATGCTTGGGCGACCAGCTGATCAACTGCGTCTCGATGAGCACCTTCTCCATGGTGATGGCCGGGCGCAGGTAGGCGATCTGGCTCGTGCTCACCACCCAGCACAGCCCCGTCTCGCGCGCGATCTTGTAGATATCAAGACCGTAATGCTCCAGCAGATGGTCCTCGCGCGCATTGAGGAAGTAGTCGGTGTAACGCCCGTTGTTGAGATGGTTGAAGGGGTCGCAGTCCTGGAATCGGATGGTGAGGATGCTACCGGGGGTGGGGGAGTAGTCGAGGGCCATGGAGCGAAGGTGCGAAGCCTAGCGTGTTCCGCATTCACTTCATGCGCACCAGGATGCCTTTGCGCACCAAGGTGGCCACATCAGCAAAGCGTTGATCAGGCATTCGGCACCATGCACCGGAGCATGCTGTGCCCGAGGCCCACATCGTCGATCCGCTCCACGATGCGCAGCCCGGCGCGCTCAACCAGGGGCTCAAAGTGCTCGGCGCGATACATGCGGCTGTTGCCGTTGGCGATGGCCGTGAAGTAGAGGGAGGTGGCGGCCAAGGAGAACTCGGCAGCCTCGAAGCGCTGCCGATCGATGAAGGTCTCCATGATCCACAGCGATGCATCCGCGCTTAGAGCAGCCTTAGCCTTCTGCAGGATGGTCACCACTTCTTCCTCGCCGAAGCAGTCGAGGAATTGGCTCATCCAGATGGCATCGGCGCCTTGGGGGAGCGTGCTTGCCGGATCGAGCATGTCTGCGGGGTGCGTGGTCACGCGGGAGCTCATGCCTGCTTGGGCGATGTTGCGCTCGAGGTCGCGCAGCTGGCCGGGGAGGTCCACGGCGATCATGCGCACGTCCGGATCGTGACGCAGGCACGCCAGGCTCCATTTGCCGTTGTTGGCGCCTACATCCATGACCACGCGAGGGGAGCCGCGGAATACGATTCTAAGCGCTTCAGGATAGGAGCGGTCGCTGTAGTAGTTGTCGAACTCGAACCAGCTCTTGCGGAAATCACCAGGCAGGTGCGCCAGCCCCTGGTACACCGTGGGCCAGGAACCATGCTCGCGCAGCCCGGCTGGCGTTCCGGTGCGCACGGCCTCCTCGAGGTGGGCGAGACCCTTGTAGCAAACGTCGTCCACGAAGTCGAGGTTCACGCGCGTCATCTCATCGGTGGCGAGCATGTGTCCGGTCTTGGTGAGACCGAAGCGGTCGGCGCGCTGCCAGGCCACGTTCGCGGTGAGGGCCATGTCGATGAGCACGCGGAAGCCGTAGGGCGATATGCCGCAGGAGGCGATCAGCTCGGCTTCGGTGGCTCCTGCGGTGCGGGCCTCTGCCATCGCGTGCAGCAAGCCGATGCGGCGCATGGTTTGGCAGGCCTGGAAGAGCACAGGGCCGAATGCGATGCGCTGAGCTTCGGAGCGCGCATCGGCAGCACTGCTCTCGTCCGCGTCACCGCGCTTCCTTTCCACTTTGTTCATGAGCATGATGCCCCGTTCGTTGGGCGCCTAATGTAGGTCTGCGGCTGCCTGGGCTCCTCGACTGTCATCGCGCAGCCGGATCGCGTGCGCCAGGGCGCGGACCGCCTTGCCGTGCTTGATCACATAGGGATTGGTCCTGTCCCATACGTAGCCGGCGAGCACCGAGATGATGCGCTCCTTGTGCGATTGCTCCACATCATCTGCGAAGAAGACCTCTTGGAGGTCGCCGTCGTACCAGGTGTCCACGTACGTGCGGAACACCTCGGCGCCGCTGCGGATATGGTCCTCGTATTCACTCTTCCAATCGATGGCCTCGCCGCGCAGCTGCCGATCAAGGAGCTTGGCCGCGCAGAGCCCGCTCTCGGTGGCGAAGGCCACGCCGCTGCTGAACACGGGATCGAGGAAGCCCGCGCAGTTGCCGGTGAGCACGTAACGCTGGCCGGTTAGGGCGTGGTTGTAGTGCGTGTATTCGCGGATCACCTGCGGGCCATGCACGAACTCCACGTTGGAGTAGCGGTCGCCGAAGGCATTGGGGATCTGCAGCATGCGCTTCATGGCCAAGGCATCGGAGCCCAGCGCCATGGCTTCCGCGAAATGGCTCTTGTCACCCACGAAACCGATGGAGGTGCGGCCATTGGAGAAGGGGATGCTCCAGAGCCACAGCTCGCGGGCCAGCACATCGAAGCTGATCTGCATGGGCTCGAAGTAGCGGGCTCGGTGCTCGTCGGTCTCTTCCACGTGCGCGAAGAGGGCCATGCGGCCATTCTGGGAGGGCGGGTCCTGCAAGCCAAGCAATTTCACCAAGGTGCCGCCATAACCGCTGCTGTCGATGATGAAGCGGCCGGTGAAGCGGTGCTCGCGTCCTTCGTGCCGGGTGATTAGCTCCACGCCATCGGCATGCTCCAGATCCAAGCGCAACGCCTCATGGCCGAAGTGGACTTCAGCGCCCGATCGCTGCGCCTCCTGCGCGAGCACGTTGTCGAAGTGGTCGCGCGGCACCTGCCAGGTCCAGGTCCAGCCGGGCGTGAAGTTCTCCCCGAAGGCCAGATTGAACTGCTTGCCATCGCGGTAGAAGCGCGCGCCACGCTTGATGGCGTAGTTCTGGGCTTGCAGCGCGGGCAGCATGCCGGTCTCCTCCCAATGGCCCATGCTCAGTGGCAGCAGGCTCTCGCCGATCACGAAGCGAGGGAAGGTGGCGCGCTCGAGCACCGCGACGCGATGGCGCTGTTTCGCGAGCCAAGCCGCAGCCACGGTTCCCGAAGGGCCAGCGCCGATGATGAGGGCGTCGTACCGCGACTCAGGCGCGGCGGTCACTTACCCTTCACGTATTTGGCCTCCCACGCCTTGTAGTAGGTGCCCTTGATCTCCTTCAGCACACCGGCAACGGCGCCTGCCCAGAAATTGCGCAGGCCGAAGCCCGCAGGTTTGCCGCTGATCTGCTCGGCATGCAGCACTTCTTTGGTCTGTGCATCGAAGAAGACAACCACGAATTCGCCGCGGAGCGCAGGTTTGCTCAAGCTGTGCGCGAGGAGCACCACGCCTGCACCCTCGAAGCCGCTCATGTCGTAACGCGCGATCATATCAGGCACGCGCTCACGGTCGAAGGCTTGGATGGAGGCCGGGTAGCACTTCGAGAGGTCGATCGCATCGTTGATCGGCAGCACCACGCTGGTGGCGTGCTTCACGTAGCCCAGTTTCAGGGCGCCGGTCATGTCGAATTTGGCAGGTTCGGCTTCAAGAAGGTTGTTCCACCGGGCGAAGTATCCAGGGCCGTTGCTCTCCAATTCACCGAAGTCGGCGCGCGTGGCGAGCTGTACGGCGCTGAAGTCGATGCCCACCCAGGTGAGCGTGGTCTTGCCGGTGAGGATGGAATTCATGCTGGCCTGTGCACAGGCGTGCGAAGGGCTCAGCAGAAGGAGGCACACGATGGCGCAGAGAGTGATTGCTGATGAACGCATGGGCTCTTGGGGATTGATGAGTGTTTCGGGTGCGGCGCAAAGGTGCTACACCTGGGCGGTTCGATCGATGACGATCATCGGTTTCCGCTGCCTCGGGTCATGGATCAGCTTGTCGAGCTCGAATCTGCTGATGGCTTCCACCACAGGGCGCACGCGGAGCCGGTCGGCCAGCCGGTCTCCAAGGTCATGCAGCACGGGAGCCGGGGCTGCGGCCAGCACGCGCAGGGCATCGCCGCCGTGCTCATCGCGCTCGCGAATGATCGCGAAGCCTTCGAGCCCCTCCTCCGCATTGAGCGCATCAATGATCTGCTGTGGCCAGAGCGTGGTGCCCTTCACCTTGAGCCGTTGCTCCTTTCGCCCCAGCACAGGACCAAGCAGCTTGGCCGGATGGCCTTTCGCGTCGATGCCCCAACGCCAAGCGCACACATCGCCGGTGCGGAAGCGCAGCAGGGGCATGGCCTCGACCCCGAAGGGTGTGGCCACGACTTCACCGGCTTCGCCTTCGGGCACGGGCCTGCCTTCATCATCAACCACTTCGATGTGCATGAGATCGCTGGGCACCACGTGCCCCGCGAAAGGCCGTGCTTCGGTGCAAGCCGTGGCCATTTCGGTGCTGGCGTAGGTGCCGTTCAAGGACCATCCGCAAAGCTCCATGATGCGCTGCGCAAGCAGGTTGGGCGCGCCGAATCCGGATGCGATGGGCTCACCGATGCACACGGCGCGGGTGATGGACGTTTGGTCCACGCGCAGCCCGCGCTTCTCCCATTCGCGCAGCATGCGCAACAGGAAGGAAGGCACGCCGATGAGCGTGGTGGTCCCGCATTCCTTTGCCGTCTCCCACTGGCCCTCTGCATTGCCAGGACCGCTGCGCACCACGCCAGCGCCGATGGCCCGAAGCCCGAGCCAATAAGCCAGTCCGGCCATGAAGCGCTTGTCGAGCGTGGTGGTGATCTGCACGGTGTCGGCGGCGGTGATGCCGGCCATGGCGAGTGATTGGCGCTCATTGGCGCCCAAGCGATCCACATCGGTGGCGCTAAGCGCGAAGGGCACGGGCCTGCCCGTAGTCCCGCTGGTGAACACATGCTCCGCGATGTCGGATCGCGTCACGCTGAGGAAGCGGCCATGATGCTCGCTCAATTCCTGCTTGGTGGTGAAAGGGAGGCGCGTGAAGTCGTCGGCGGTGCGCAGGCTTCCCACGGTGGCGAGCCGTTCGCGGTACCACGGGGATCGCGAACGCAGGTCCTCCACATATGCCTGAAAGCGTTCGAATGATAGCGCGGCGAAAGAGGGAAGCGGGTCGCTCATGGCTCAGCGGCCGCCAAGGTGCAAGCGCGCAAGCGTTCCTCCAAGCGTTCACGTTCTTTCTCCGACGCAACGGGCAGGCGAAGCGCAGCGCTGTACCGCTCCGCTGCTAAGGCTTTCTCCTCGCGGGCGCGATGCAGATCGCCCAATGCCATGTGCGTGATGTAGCTGGCAGGTGCTGCCGCGACGAAGCGCTGCGATTCCTGAGCGGTTAGGGTGATGGGCGCGCCTGCAAGCACGCTGCTTGCGATCCGCGTGCGCTGCTGCTGCCACCATTGGTGCTCGGCGAATTGAGACGTGCGGAGGAAAGGGTCGGGACCAATGGTTCGCGCGGTATCGCGGATGATGGTGAGCCCGTCTATCGAAGCGCTGCGCGCGAACACGTCACGGAGATTATAGCAGGCGAAGGCGCCCAATTGGTAAGGCCATGCGCTCACATAGAGGCGGCGCTCGGCCGGCTGCATGATCACAGCATGATGCGCGATGAGCTGGTTGATCAATGCCGGGTTGCCCATGCCCAGTTCAGCGCCGTTGAGTCCTTTGCGATCGCGCAGGATCGCCGCCGCATTGCTCGGGTCAAGCGGGCCTGCCGAGTCAATGAGCTGCTGCATGCGCCTGTAGCGCGCCATGCTGTCACTCTCGCGGATGTTGGCTTGGTTGGGCGCGCTGTCTTTGAAGCGATCACTTTGATAGTGGTTGGCGCAAACGAGCAGATCGCTGCCGGGATCGTACACGTCCATGCCATCCGGGGCCTTCTCAATGATCACGGCGCGGCCATCACGCGCGCTGGCCACCAGGATGCTCTCGCTCACGAACACCTCATGCTTTGCGGCGATGGCGATGGCCTCGTCGATCGTTGCGGCATGCTGCACGATGGCGCGCGCCAGCAGTGCTATGGGGGTGCGCGCGCCGTAGGGCAGTTCGCTGCGCGCGGCGTTGATGGTTACGGATAGGCCCTCGAGGTTCATGGCCGAAGCGGCCCCCATGAAGCCGCCCCAACTCACCAATACGTGCGGGATCCCTTCATCGGGCCTGATGAAGAGGATGAGCTTTTTCCGGGCGAAGTCGTCGCCCATCCAGAAGTCGAAGTTGCGGCCGATGATCAGCTGGCCGTCTGCCGATCGTTCTCCCTTCGCCGCGAAAGAGGTGCAGCCCACCATGGCAAGGTCGGTGAGCGCATGGCCGATGTCGTGCGCCGCGTGGTAGTTGAGGGCGCGCATGTACTTCGGCCCTACGAAGTCGTACGCATCGGAGAAGGAGCGGCTCACGCCGTAGATCTCGCGCAGGTATTCGTGCGGCACGTGCTCGTCGAGGTCACGGTTGTACCAGGCGGTGAAGTACTTCAGGTAATCTAGCCGCACGGCTCCCGGCACCATCTCGCGCAAGCGGCCTACGAAGATCCGCTCCTGCTCTTCGATGAGTTCGTTGGCCAGGGCGCCATAGGCTAGGCCACGCTCCAGCTCCCCGCCTTCGATATGCGCCTCATAAAGGCCAAGGCTATCGCGACCGAGCCAATTGCGGCCTACGTGCCAGCGGCCATCGGGGCCGAGCGTGCGCACTGGCACCTGATCCGATTCGCCTTCCTTCAAAGGTGCGGATACATGCACCTCGATGGCGAACCACATGGCACCGATGACAAGCAGCGCTAATGCGGTGAGCGCGATGTTGCGGAGGCGGCGAAGCGCGCGGCGGGCGGGCATGATTCAGAACCCGATGCCGACGCCGCCGCCGAGGATTGGCCCGCGCCAGAAGCGGTACACGCTGTTGGGGTCCTGCATCACCTCATAGAGCAGTTGCACATAGAGCGAGCTGCCAGGGCTGATTCGTTGCATATAGCCCCCGCCTACGAGCAGGTGCGGGACCCAAGTGTTCACGAATCCGCGATCGGTAGGGCTCCACACCGGCACCCGCAGATGCAGGAACTCGGCGTGCAGGAACACCGGCGGAATCACCCGGAAGCGGTTGAAGGCGCGGTAGCCGAGGCCCGTCTCACGGTACTGGTAGCCCGGCGTGTTGTCGCGGAAATGCCAGTAGCTGCCACCCAGGCCCACCGAATAGCGGCCCTTCTGGTCCAGCTTATACCCGACCACGGGATCGATCTGCACAGCAGTGATGGTGCCGAAGCCGACATTCAATCCGCCGCCGAACCAGATGCGGTCGCGCCAGCTCTGCGGGGGATCGTCCCAATCACCGAAGTCCTGGGCTGCGCCCTGCACGGCGGCCAGGAGCAGGATCGCGAGAATCGGGCTTCGCATGGGACGAAGTTAGGCGGGCCGATGGTGCTTCTCGAAGTGCAGGGCGAGCAGCAGGCCGCGCACGGCCATCCACAGGAGGAATGCGGTCCACACCGCGAAGAGCCTGGCATCGAGCAGGTGCATGCCCCAGGCCACCGGGATGAAGACGCCGAAGGCCGAGATCAGCAGCACGTTGCGCAGGATCTTGCCGTTGCCGAGGCCCTTGTACACGCCGTCGAAGGCGAAGGCCACCGCGTTGATCGGCTGCGTGATCACCACCATCCAGAACACGGCATAGAGCAGTTCGAGCACCCGCTCATCCTGCGTGAACAGATGGCCGATGCTGCGATAGCCAATGAGGTAGATCAGCGCCAGCGCCGCTCCGATCAGCACGCTCATGCGCACCACCTGCCAGCTCACCCGGTGCAGCTCGCGCCAGTTGCGCTCCCCATTGAGCCGCCCTACCAGCACGCTGCCGGCAGCCGCATAGCCGTCGATGAAGAAGGCGCTGAAGAGCCAGATCTGCATGGCGATGCTGTGCGCGCCGATGTATGCCTCGCCATAGCCCGTAGCGTAGCGGTTGCCCAGGTAATAGCAGATGTTGAGGGCGATGGTGCGCGTAAAGAGATTCGTGCTGAGCAGCCAGAGGCCCTTCAGCTCCGGGTGATGCCAGCTCTTGGGTACTATGCTGAAGGGCGTATGCGCCTGCATGATCCATACGGCGATGGCGAACATCACGACCTGCGCGGACAGGCTGGCCCATGCGCTGCCAGCGATTCCCATCCCTTCAATCGGACCCCAGCCGAAGATCAGCAGCGGATTCAGTGCGCCGTTCACCGCCGCGCCGATGATGCTGATCCACATGCCCCATCTCAGGTTCTGGATGCCGCGGAAAGCGCCGGTGAGGGCGAAGGTGGCCAGCACGATCGGGTGGCCCAAGCTGCGGATGCGGTAGTACTCGACCGCCTTGTCCAGGATCTCGCCTTCGGCATTGTAAAGGCGGAAGATCGGCTCGGCAAGGGCGGTGGTAAGGGCGAAGAAGACGAAGCCCAGCGCGAAGTTCATCCAGATGGCTATGGGCACCAGGCCGGCCACCGCTTCCAGACGGTCCTCGCCGTAGTACCGCGCCACCACGGCGAGCACCGCGCTGCGTGTTTGGGCCAGCACCCAGACCACCAGCAGGAAGAAGCTGCTCGCAATGCCCACCGCCGCCAGATCCGCAGTGCCCAGTCGCCCCACGAAGGCCGTATCAACCAACGAGATCACTGGCTCCGCGATGCCGCTGATGATCGCCGGTACCGCCAGCCGGTCGATGTCCTTGCGTGAAATGGGTGGGCGCGCGCTCAAGGCGGCGCAAAGATGATGGCGCTCCGGTTGCCGTTGGGCGATGGCGCCGTCGGCCTTGTCTTTGCTCCTCGAGGGGCCTTCACCCCTCAACTACTTTCGCGCCGTGCGAACCCGTGCCTTCCTCATTGTCCTGTGCGTCCTTGCGGTGCTCTCTTCGGCCGCCCAGCCAGCACCCAACACCACCGATGCCAAAGGCCGCAAACAGGGTGCGTGGAGCAAAGCCTGGCCCAATGGTCAGCTGCGGTATAAGGGCCATTTCATCGACGATAAGCCTACGGGCGAATTCAGGCACTATGACGAGAAGGGGCGCCTGACCACTACGCAGCTCCACGCCGGCGATGGACGAACGAGCCGCGCGGAGCACTACCACATCAACGGTGCGGTGATGGCCCGAGGCAGATACACCGGGCAGCAGAAGGACAGCACTTGGAATTACTATTCGGAGGACGCCAGCCTGCGCAAGGTCGAGCGCTTCCGCGACGGAAAGCTCCACGGCGAGCAGCTCTCCTACTACCCCAACGGACAAATGGCCGAGCGTGAGGAGCGCGTGGCCGGCGAGCTTCACGGTGCAAGCAAGAGCTGGTTCGCCAATGGCAAGCTGAAGAGCGAAGCCACCTATGTGAACGGTGAGGCTGACGGCCGCATGACCTTCTACCACCCGAATGGCAAGAAGGAGATCGAGGGCGATGCAGTGAACGGCGTTCGCGAAGGGACCTGGCACTACTTCAATGCCGATGGATCACTGCAGCTGCAAGCGCTTTATGCCAAGGGCGAGCTGGTAAGGGAGCGCAAGGAGAACGGCACCTTCATCGAGTACTTCGACGATGAGCGCCCCAAGAGCGAGCATACCTACAAGAAGGGCAAGCGCGAGGGCAGATTCACCGAGTGGCACGACAACGGGAAGTGGGTGGTGAAGTCGGCCAAGCCCGATGAATCGATGGGACTGCCGGCCGACATGGAGCGCGTGCTCGAAGGGCAGACCAAGAAGCGCGAGGGCACCTATGTGAATGACCTGCTCGAAGGCGAGGTGAAGGAGTATGATGAGAAGGGCAAGCTATTGCGGACGGTGAAGTACAAGGCAGGGGAGGAGCAGAAGTAGGGAGTGAGGCAGGGAAGGGGCGAAGTGCGGAAGGGTGGTTGATCGGATAGCACGGAAGGAATCAAGAGGGAACGAGCATGAGCAAGCACGGACGCATCCTAGTGGCCATGAGCGGCGGAGTGGACAGCTCCGTTGCCGCGCTGATGCTGCACGAGCAGGGCTATGAGGTGATCGGCGTCACCATGAAGACCTGGGACTACGCCGATGCCAGCGGCGGCAAGCGGATCACGGGCTGCTGCGACCTCGATAGCATCAACGATGCACGGAACATGGCAGTGAGCCGCGGCTTCCACCACATGATCATCGACATCCGCGAGGAATTCGGCGATGCCATCATCGGCAACTTCACGCGCGAGTACATGGCCGGCCGAACGCCGAACCCCTGCGTGCTGTGCAACACCTTCATCAAATGGGAGGCCCTGCTCAAGCGCGCGGACATGATGGACTGCGAACTGATCGCCACGGGGCACTATGCGCAATCGCTCCAGCACGCCGACGGCCGATGGGCCGTGCGCAAGGGGCTCGATGAGACCAAGGACCAGAGCTACGTGCTGTGGGGCCTCGAGCAGAAGAACCTCGCGCGCACGCGATTCCCCATCGGACACTTCCGCAAGAGCGCCATCCGCCAGATGGCCATGGACAGCGGATTCCCTGAGCTCGCGCAGAAGAGTGAGAGCTATGAGATCTGCTTCATCCCCGATAACGACTATCGCGGGTTCCTGAAGCGGAAAGAGCCCGAGGCCACGGCCAAGCTGGCGCAAGGAAAGCTGGTGAGCACCGGCGGTGAAGCCCTCGGCGAGCACGATGGCTACCCCTTCTTCACCATCGGCCAGCGCAAAGGCCTGGGCATTGCCACCGGAGAGCCGATGTACGTGACCGACATCCAGCCGGAGTCCAATACCGTGGTGCTGGGCCGGAAGAGCGACCTGGACCGGTCCAGCATGTGGGTGCGCAAGCCGAACTTCCAGCTGGTGGAGGCGTTGGTAGGAGAGATGGAGGCCATGGTGAAGATCCGCTACAAGGACAAAGGCACGCCCGGAACACTGAAAATGGATGGCGAACGCGTGCAAGTGGAATTCCACGCCCCCGTGGCAGGCATCGCACCCGGGCAGAGCGCCGTCTTCTATCTGGGCGATGATGTGCTCGGCGGCGGGTTCATCGATAGGCCTTGACCATGAAGCACACCCTCATATTCGTGGTGAGCGCGATCGCTGCGCTCAGCTCCTGCAAGAAGGAGGAGGCCATGCAGCCCGATCTGGGCTACGGTTATTTCCCGCGCTCGGTGGGCGCTTGGATCGAGTACCAAGTGGACAGCTCTTGGCGCGATGATGGCGCCGCCGTGCAGGGCTCCGTGAGCTACCGCCTGAAGGAGAAGGTGGTGGAGCAGTACACGGATCCCGCCGGGCGCACCGCATGGAGGATCCATCGATCCGTGCTCGATGCGGACAGCAATTGGGTAGTGCGCGATGTCTGGACGAGCACCGTGGACGAGAATGCGGCCGAGGTCTCTGAGGAGAATCACCGGCGCTTGAAGCTCAGCTTCCCCGTGCGCGATGGTCGCCGCTGGGACCTTAACGTGTACAACATCGAGGATGAATTGGAAGTGGCCTTCCGCGAGGTCGGACTGCCATGGAGCGGTGGTGGCCTCAGCCATGGAGCCACCGTGCTGGTGAAGAACACCGTGCCACCGAACCTGGTGGATACGGTCGTCCACGAAGAGCGCTACAGCCAGGACATCGGCTTGGTGCACAAGCGCTGGGTGGTCTCCAATTCACAATGGCACTACCCGCCGCCGCCTGCCCCGGCCCAACTGAGGATCAGGGGGAATTATCTCACGATGGTGGCTGTGGCCCACGGAACCGATTAGCATGCGCGCAACCATCACTTCCGGGCTCTTCGTCTTCGCCTTCGGCGCCGCCGCGCAAACCGGCCCCGATACCTATTGGGTGCAGTTCACCGACAAGGACGCCACGCCTTATTCCATCGGTGAGCCGCAGGATTTCCTCTCGGAGCGTTCGATCGCCCGGAGGCAAGCGCAGGGCATCGCTGTCGACGAGAGCGACCTGCCCGTTGACCCGGCGTACATCAGCGCCGTGCTCGCCATCGGTGAAGTGCAGCTGATCAATCGGAGCAAGTGGCTCAACGCAATCACCATCCGCACCTCGGATGCAGACGCGCTGGATGCCATCGGACAGCTGCCCTTCGTGAGCAATGTTAGGAGTACCCGTCGCCTTTCCCTTTCCCCGCAGCCACTGGAGAAATTCGCCCTGGAGGCGCCGCCGCCCATGGTAGCGCGCGGAGGCCAGCCCGAGGATTACGGCTGGTCTTGGGCGCAGATCAGCATGCTCAACGGACATGAGCTGCATGCCATGGACGCCAAAGGGCAGGGCATGCTCATCGGCGTGCTCGATTCCGGCTTCGAGGACACCGATTCGCTGGCCGCCTTCGCCGACCTGCGCGCGCGCGAGGGCATCGTGCTCACCCGCGACATGGTGAACCACGACGGCGATGTGTACGACGATCACTGGCACGGCCGCAGCGTGCTCTCGTGCATGACCGGAATACTCCCCGGCTACCTTCAGGGCACCGCGCCCGCCGCCGATTACGCCTTGGTGCGCACCGAGGAGGTCGCCTTCGAAATGCCTGTTGAAGAGGACAACTGGGTGGCCGGCGCTGAATTACTCGACAGCCTGGGCTGCGATGTGCTCAACACCTCGCTCGGCTATACCACCTACGACGACTCGCTGCTGAGCCACACCTATGCGGAACTCGACGGCGCCACCACGCGCATCAGCATCGCAGCGGGCATGGCCGCGCAGAAGGGCATGATCCCGGTGCAGAGCGCGGGCAACAACGGCTGGGGGGCATGGCACTACATCAGCGCGCCAGCGGATGCCATCGACATCCTCGCAGTGGGCGCGGTGGGCGAGAACGAGTTGCACGCGGGGTTCAGCGCATTCGGCCCCAGTGCCGATGGCCGCGTGAAACCCGATGTGATGGCCATGGGCGCCGGGGCCATCGGACTCCGGCTGGAGGGCGATAGCGTGGCCGCGATCAATGGCACTTCCTTCAGCTCGCCGATCCTCGCCGGGCTCGTGGCCTGCCTCTGGCAATTGCATCCGCAGCGCACTGCGCATGATCTGATGGACGCCGTGCGACGCAGCGCCCACCTCTACCTCACGCCCAACGACAGCATGGGCTACGGCATCCCCGACTTCATGCAGGCGCATGCATGGCTCACGCTTACCACGGCGGTAGCGGACACCGGAGGCGCATCGCCAATATGGGCCTATCCCGTTCCCTTCGATGACAGGGTGACCCTGACCATACCGGGCATGGCCGATGGCCTCGCGACGGTGGGCATCCTCGATGCTTCCGGCCGATCGTCCTTTCAGCGCAGCGCGATGGTCGCCAATGGAACCTTGCAGGTCGGGTCGTTGGAAGAACTGCCGCGCGGCCTTTGGTTCTTCCAGGTCAGTGTGGATGGTGCAACGCGGACGGTGCGTGCCGTGAAGTGATGGTTGATGCTGAAGCGGGCATCGGTCTTTCTGCTGATGTGCTCTTGCAGCTCTATCAGCGCGGCTGGTTCCCGATGGTTGATAATGATGGGGTGATCCACATCCATCGGCCCGTGCGTCGAGCGGTGTTAGAACTGTCCAGCTTGAAGCCCGACACCACGACCGAGCGCCACCTCCGAACTGGTCGCTTCACCATCACGTTGAATCGCTGCTTTGAAGAAGTGATGCGCCGATGCGCCGATCGCGCTGAGACCTGGATCGATGATCGCATGATTGACGCCTACACCGAGCTTCATCGACAAGGCCATGCGCATTCAGTAGAGGCCTGGCGCGAGGGCAAGCTTGTAGGCGGCATCTACGGTGTGGCCTTTGGGGCGGCCTTCTTCGGTGAGAGCCTCTTCGGCTTGAACAATGCAGGCAAGGCGTCGTTCTTCGCACTCGCGGCTGAACTCAGAGCTGCACGATTCATGCTCTTCGATACCCAGTACATCAACCCCTTCACCCGGTCATTGGGCGCCTTCGAGATCAGTGCAACGGACTTCGACCGCCGATTGAAGGATGCCCTAGCAAGCAACGCGCGATTCCCATGCGAACCCTGATCCTCCTCATCGGCCTTCTCTCAGCATGCCTCGCTCAAGCGCAGGCCTCTCTAACCATCGACATGATCCTGAGCAAGCCCGAGGCTGGCGGCAAATTGCTGGTGGCCTTGTGCCCGAGTGAAGCGGCGTACACAACCGAGAAAGGGTGCTTGACCAAAGAGGTGACCGCAAACGGGGCCAAACCGCGTGTCGTGTTCCTGAGCTTGCCTCCCGGAGATCATGCCATCAAGGTCTTCCACGATGTGAACAGCAACGGTGCGCTCGACACGAATGCGATCGGAATCCCCAACGAGCCGTATGGTTTCGGCAATGATGCGCGCGGCCGGTTCGGACCTCCCACATTCGAGGAAGCAGCGGTGACCATCGGGCATGTGCCGGTAGTGACCGCCGTGAAGCTGAAGTAGGGGAGGGCTAGCGCGTGTTGCGCAGCACCACTGGCTCCACGGCTTGGCGCTCGCTCAGGTAGCGCTGATATGTTTCGGAGTAGGCCGTGCGGTGCGCGATCACGTCCGCTCCATTGCCCAGCAGTGCGATCACGGCATCCGTGGCTTCTCGTAAACCATTTGCGCCGCCGTTGTTCGCTGTTACAAGGTCCACCTCGCCACGCGCGATGGCCTGTTCCACGAGCCACGCCGTCACCGAGCTGCCGATCATCACCCGCAGGCCGCAGCGCGCAGCCACGGGCAGGTCCAGCACGTCATCGAAGAAGAAGGCCACTTCATCGGCCTGCAGGCCATGCTTCGCAAGGAAGGCATCGAAGGCCTCGGGCTTGTTGGTGAAGCCCATGTACACGCCATGCAGCCGCTCGCGCTGGGCGAATCGCTCCGCGTAGGGGTTGTGTTGGCCGGTGATTACTGCGGCCTTTGGCAGCGAGCTGTTCCGCAACCACAGGGCGAAGCGCAGCAGGTTCACGCCCATGCTGCCCACTTCGCTGAATGGGCTTCCGCCGTCGGCATCCTTGAATCCGTCGTTGAAGACGCCATCCCAATCGAAGAGCACGGCCTTGGTGCGCGCAAGTCGGCGCAGGAGTTCGGACTCGCTATGGATGGAACGCGGCATCGTGCGATTCGATCGAGCTGCATTCAAATTGCACCCCGTTCAACCTTCAACCCTCAACCCGCAATGGCCTTCATCAGGTCCTGGATGTCGAGCATGCCGAGCTGCTTGCCGTTCTCGCTCACGCTGAGCGTATCCACCTTGTGCTCCTTGAAGGCTTTCTGGGCCTCGTCGAGCAGGGCCTCGGGGCTGATGGTGAAGGGCGCGTTGAACTTCAGCGTGCTCAGCTTCTTGGCGAGGAACTTGTTGCCCTCCTTCTCGATGCCGCGACGCAGGCCGCCATCGGTGAAGACGCCGAGGTTCTTGCCTTTGGCATCCACCACCATCACCGCGCCGAAACCGTGCTTGGTCATTTCCACGAGCGCTTCGCTCACGGTGGCGCTGTCCTTCACGATGGGGTTGCTGCGCGAGAGCACGTCCTTCACTTTCATCGTGATCAGGCGCGTGTCCACATAGAACTGCTTGGTACCGATGGCCGTGAAGTGGTTGTCGGTGAGCTGCTTCATGAGCTTCCAAGGCACGGTGATCGTGTGAACGCCGAGGTCCACCGCATTGCGCACATGCTCCACGGTGCGCACGCTGCTGAACATGATCTTGGTGTCGTAGCCGTAGTAGTTCACGGCGCGCACGCACTGCTCCACAAGGGCGAGGGCATCGTGGCCCTGATCCTGCAATCGGCCTACAAGCGGGCATACGTAAGTGGCGCCGGCTTGCATGGCCATGTACGCCTGCTGGATGGTGTACACCAGGTGCACGTTCACCATGATGCCCTTGCTGCGCAGCATCTTGCACGCGCGCAACCCCTCCAGGCTCACGGGGATCTTGAAGACAGTGGTGTCCTTCTTCAGGCCCATCTTCAACTGGCGCTCCGCCTCCTTCACCACTTCTTCGGCGGTCTCGCCCAGGGCCTCCACCTGTAGGATGGGGACCTTCTTGGCGAGGTCGAGGATCATCTTGTCGATGTTCGTGACACCGCCGCGGTGCATGAACGTCGGGGTCGTGGTGAGGCCGGTGAGGAAGCCGAGCTTGAAGGCTTCATCGATTTCTTTGATGTCGGCGCTGTCGAGGTAGAGTTCCATGGTGGTGGTTTGGCCGCAGAGGCGCAAAGGCGCGGAGAATGCGGATGGTTGGTTCGTGTAGGTTTTCTCAGCGACTCTGCGTCTCTGCGGCGAACTGACGGTGCTTCACTTCCACCGCGTGCAATTCGAGCAAGGGTTTGATGAACTCCTCGAGGTCGTAAACGCAGAGCTGGCTGGCGGCGTCGCACTTGGCGGTCGCGGGATCGGGGTGCGTCTCGATGAAGACGCCGTCAACACCGGCAGCCACGCCGGCGCGAGCGATGGTGGGCATCACATCGCGGTTGCCGCCGCGCGGGTCGGCGCTGGGGATGCCGTACTTGCGGATGCTGTGCGTGATGTCGAAGACCAGCGGGTAGCCCGTCCTGCGCATGTGGTAGAAGGCGCGTGGGTCAACCACCAGGTCGTTGTAGCCGAAGGTGTAGCCGCGCTCGGTGAGGATGATCCTGCTGTTGCCGAGGCTCTCGCACTTCTTGGCCGGGTTGATCATGTTCTCCGGCGCGAGGAACTGCGCGTGCTTCAGGTTGATGACAGCGCCGGTCTTCGCGGCCTCGGTCACCAAGGTGGTTTGCATCACCAGGTAGGCGGGGATCTGCAGCACGTCAACCACTTCGGCTGCGGGCTTGGCTTGGCTGGGGTAGTGGATGTCGGTGAGGATTGGGAAGCCGAAGTCTTTCTTGATCCGCGCGAGCACCTTCAGCCCTTCATCCAGGCCGGGACCTTGGTAGAAATCGATGCTGCTGCGGTTGTCCTTGGTGAAGCTGCTCTTGTAGATGATGGGCAGCTTCAGGCGGTCGCTCACCTCTTTGAGCTTCTCGGCGGTGCGCAGCATCACGTCCTCGGTCTCGATCACGCAAGGACCGGAGATGAGGAAGAGCTGGTCGGAGCCGCAGGAAATATTGCCGACGTTGACGATCCGGGTCATGGGCGGCAAATGTACCCGACTAGGCCCTAGGGCCCTCTACGCTCAAGTCGAAACGCTTTCGATCCAGGAGGATCCCCTCCAACCGGTCGCCAGCGTTCAGCGGCCCCACGCCGGCCGGCGTCCCTGAGAAGAGCAGGTCGCCGTCCTCGATGCGCATGTACTTCTCCGTGCAGGTGATCAGCGTTCCCAAATCAAATATCATCTGCCCGTTGTGGCCTTCCTGCACCACCGTTCCGTTCTTGACCAGGCTGAAGGTCTGGTATCGCTGCGTAAGGGCTTCATCGCCGAGGAATGGCAGCGCCACGTAGGCTGAGCCATCGAAGGCCTTTGCCTTTTCCCATGGCAGTCCCTTCTTCTTCAATTGCTCCTGCACGTCGCGCGCGGTGAGGTCGAGCCCGATGGTGACGCCATTGGCCACCGCCTTTCCGTTCACGCGAGCGAGACGGTACACCAGTTCGATCTCGTGATGGATTTCTTTGCTGAAGATGGGTAGCCGGATGGGCCCTCCTGTCGGGATCAACGCGCTCTCAGGCTTCAGGAAGATCACGGGTTCATCGGGCACGGCATTGCCGAGCTCCTTGGCGTGGTCGCTGTAATTGCGGCCGATGCAGATGATCTTCATGCGTGCGGTGCTTGGTCGTGGTCCTTTGATCGATTCGGCGCAAGACTATCTTACTTCGTGATCGAGCCTCACGATGGCCTCAGGGCTGCCCAACAGGTAGAGCACGTCGTCGGTGAGGATGCGCGTGCTGCCGGAAACGTTGGTGATGTGCCGGTCCTTGCGCCGGATGGCGAGCACGGTGATGCCGTACTTCTCGCGCAGTCCTATCTCCGCCACGGTCCGGCCCACCACCTTGCCGCGCCCCAAGGTCACAGGCAGCGTGGCGATCTCGATGCCGGGTATGGGCAAAGGGGCCGTGGCGGGCTCCTCGGCCGCTTGGCTCACGCCGCGCAGCATGCGGTAGTGTCCCCCGCGGATGCGGGCTACCAGGTCCTGGATGCGCTGCTCGGGCACCAGGTATTTGCGCAGCACGCGGTAGAAGATCTCGATGCTGGTCTCGAATTCCTCTGGGATCACTTCGTTAGCGCCTGCGTCGAGGTTCGCCTGGATCTCTCGCACGTAGCGCGTCCGAACCAGGATGTACACGGTTCCGCTGATGGCGCGCACGGAGGCTACGATCTTCTTGGTGGCCTCCGGATCGCTGATGGCCACCACCACCACGCGGGCGCGCTCCACATGCGCCTCATGCAGCACATGGTCGTTGGTGGCGTCGCCATGAAGCACGGGCAGGCCTACGAGCTGGGCCTTGCGAGCCAAGTCGGGGTCCTCTTCCACCACGGCGCAGCGGATTCCGCTCTCCATGGCGGCTGTGGCCACGTTCTGCCCGTTGAGGCCGAAGCCGATGATCACCACGTGGTCCTTGAGCACCGTGGCCATGCGCCTTTCCTGCTCGCGCTTCACGCGCATGAGGCTGTCGAGGCGGTTGCTCACGCGCGCCGGCACGAATTGCAGGAAGACCTTGCGTACGATGCGCTCGCTGCGATCGAGCATGAAGGGCGTGATGGCCATTCCCAGGATGGCTACGGCGAGGAAGAGCTGGTAGTGCTCCTGGCTGAGCAGGCCGAGCTTCAAGCCGGGAATAGCGAGCACGAAGCCGAATTCGCCGAGCTGGAAGAGGCCGAGGGCACTGTGGAGCGCGGTGCGCAGGGGGTAGCGCATCACCCATACGGCCAGCGCGGCCACGATCACCTTGAGCGCGGTGGCTCCGGCGAAGAGGCCCAGGATCAACAAGGGGGCATCGAAGAAGAGCCGCAGATCGACCAGCATGCCGATGGAGACGAAGAAGAAGCTCAGGAAGAGCTCATGGAAGGGCTGCACGATGCCGGTGGCATGGTAGGCGTGCTCGGTCTCGCTGATCACCAATCCGGCGAAGAAGGCACCCAGTGCGAGCGATAGTCCCATGGCCTGCGTAGTGAATGCGGCCGCGAAGCAGATCACCACGATGGTGATGATGAAGAGCTCCTTGCCCCGGCCCTTGATGGCCGCCCGGAGCAGCTTGGGCACGAAGTACCGGCCGCCAACGAAGACCAGCACCAGGAGCAGGGCCATCTTGCCGAGCAGCACCAACATGTCGCCAGCGATGTCTTGGCTCTGCCCGGCCAGCAGCGGTGTCACCAGCATCATGGGCACCACGATGATGTCCTGGAAGATCAGGATGGCGGTGGCCACGCGCCCCGGCGCGCTGTCCATGCGGCCCTTCTCCTGCAGCACCCGCAGCACGATCGCGGTGCTGCTCAAACTGGCCAGGAAACCGATGAATACTGCGCTCTCCGGACGCACGCCAAAGGCGTGCAGCACCGCGCCCGCGCCGGCGATCGTGAGGCCGACCTGGAGCCCACCGCCACCGAACACCGTTTTACCCAAGCTCGCGAGCTTCTTCAGGCTGAACTCCATGCCGATCACGAAGAGGAGGAATACCACGCCGATCTCGGCCAGTGCCTCAACCTCCTTCACCTCCTTCACCCAGCCCCAGCCATGAGGGCCGGCGATCATGCCCGTGAGAATGAAGGCCAGGATGCCCGGCAATCTGAATCGGCGGAAAAGCAGCAGGATCCCCGCGGCCAGCGCGAGGATCACAACAAGTTCACCGAACAGGGGGAAGTGCATGCGGAGGTTGAAGGTCGTGAAGTTGAGGGTTGTAGGTTGACAGCCGTACGAAACAAGCGCACAAGATCCGAATCGACCTCCTGCCTGCCGTAGATAGGCGAGCATGCCTCGGCATCAACCCACAGCCTGCCTCTGCATCAATCAGCAACCGCCAACCTGCCACCCCGCGCTGCTTCTTGAACACGAGCCAAACCGCTGCCATGAGCAATGCGGCGGCGAGCGCGTGATTCCAGCGCAGGGCCTCGTGCTTGAAACGATGAGCGTGAACACAGCGAAAGCAACGCGCGTGATTGCTTCCTGCAGCACTTTCAGTTGGACCAAGTTGATGGGCCCACCAAGCAGATTGCTGCCGGTGCGGTTGGCTGGCACCTGCAACATGTATTCGAATACCGCGATGCCCCAACTGATGCCGACGATGGCGAAGAGCCCGAGGTCCTGTCCCAATCCTAGTCCTTGAAGCCCAGGTGCCCGTACCAGGCCAGGGTCATGTAGGGGTTGCGGAGGATCACCAGGCCGATGGTCCTAAGGGCTTTCATCCGCGCGGTGCGAGGCTCTGCTCCCAGCCGCGATCAGCGCGAAGCCCTGCGCATTCACGCTCAACGCGCGCTTGTAAATGGCAGTGCTCTTAGAGAGCCTCGATCACCATGGCACTGGCACCGCCGCCGCCGTTGCAGATGCCGGCACCGCCGAAGCGGGCTTTGTTCTGCTTCAGCACGTTGATCAGCGTAACGATGATGCGCGCACCGCTGCACCCCAGAGGGTGGCCCAGGCTCACGGCTCCGCCATTCACGTTCACCTTGGCGGGGTCGAGGCCCATGAGCCGGGTGTTGGCGATGCCCACCACGCTGAAGGCCTCATTCAGTTCAACGAATTGGAGGTCGCTCATTTTCAGACCGGCCTTTTCCACAGCACGGGGGAGGGCCTTCGCTGGCGTGGTGGTGAACCATTCAGGTGCCTGCTCCGCATCCGCATAGCTTAGGATCCGGGCAAGGGGCTTCAAACCAAGGGCCTTCGCTTTCTCCGCGGTCATGAGCACCAGTGCAGCGGCGCCGTCGTTGATGGTGCTGGCGTTCGCCGCGGTCACGGTGCCGTCTTTCTGGAACACCGGCTTAAGCGCGGGAACCTTGTCGAAGTTGACGTTCTTGTACTCTTCGTCCTCGGCCACTTGCACATCGCCTTTGCGCGTGGCAACGGTCACAGGCACCACTTCATCGGCGAAACGGCCTGCGGACCATGCGGCTGCGCTGCGTTTGTAGCTCTCGATGGCGAATGCGTCCTGTTCTTCGCGGGTGATCCTGTGCTCCTTGGCGCAGAGCTCGGCGCTCACGCCCATGGCGGTCTGGTGGTAAACGTCGGTGAGGCCGTCCCTGCCGATGCCGTCAATGAGCACTCCATTGCCGAATCGGTAGCCGTAGCGCGCCTTCTCGACATAATAGGGTGTCTGGCTCATGCTCTCCATGCCGCCGGCCACCACCACATCGGCATCGCCGAGAAGGATATCCTGCGCGGCCATCATGATTGCCTTCATGCCGCTTGCGCAGACCTTGTTCACCGTGGTGCATGCCACTTCATCCGGGAGGCCGGCGAACTTGGCGGCTTGCCTGGCCGGCGCCTGGCCCAGGTTGGCCTGCAGCACACTGCCCATGATCACCTCCTGCACTTCTTCGGCCTTGACCCCTGCCTTGGCAATCGCACCTTGTATCGCGGCCGCGCCCAGCTTGGTGGCGGGCACTTCGGAAAGACTGCCGCCGAAGCTGCCGATGGGGGTGCGCACTGCGGAAACGATGACGACTTCAAGTGCCATGTTGGTTCGGGTTTGATGGAAGGGCGGCAAAAGTAGCCGCTCGATCCCGCGATCGGTAGCGAACGGACGGTCCGTCTATATTTGCGCTCCCTTAACGGGGGCGTTCTTTGCAAGGATCATTCGGAGAGGTGGGTGAGTGGCTTAAACCAGTAGTTTGCTAAACTGCCGTACGGGTTAAACTGTACCGGGGGTTCGAATCCCCCCCTCTCCGCAAAGGCCCGTCAGCCGGGCCTTTTTCGTTCGGGGCGTAGCGTAGCCCGGTATCGCGCCTGCTTTGGGAGCAGGAGGTCGTCAGTTCGAATCTGGCCGCCCCGACAATGGAAAGGGTCAACCTCGGTTGGCCCTTTTTCGTGGCCACCTTTGCCGACCAAGGTCCCGTAGCTCAGCTGGATAGAGCACCTGCCTTCTAAGCAGGCGGCCGTTGGTTCGAATCCAACCGGGATCGCAGGGTGTTCTTCCCCATCGGCGGCTGGTCTGGGGGCGCATGGAGTCGCGCCGAGCTGCGCCTGAGAAAGCTCCCTTCGCTTCTGCAATGCGCCTTTCCTGAGGTTATCAACATCGATTGGGGGGGGCGCGTGCGGCAATCAACCGCATTCTCACCGGGTTGATGCGGGGTGCTCCGGCTCTATCGGGCACCAAGTGCCGCTGGTCGAATTGTGGATGGGCTGTTGATAGGGGAAGCCTAGAGCGGCGCGGGCTGGGGCCAATTTCGCGGCGCCCGGAACGGAACCACCGAGGCCCTGGAACAATGCGTCAACTGCTCTCGCTGTACCTCGCGCTTTGCGGCGCCTTCGCTCAAGCCGCTACCTACTATCTCTCGCCCACCGGCAACGATGCCAATAACGGTACGAGCAGTTCCACGCCTTGGCGCACCATCAACCGGGCCAACCAGCTCAGCAGCAGCTTTCAGCCCGGTGATCGCATCCTCTTCCAGCGCGGCGGGGAGTATCGCGGCAGGCTCAACATCCAGAACAGCGGCAACGCCAACGCCTACATCGAGGTGGGAGCGTATGGCAGCGGTGCCCAGCCGATCATCAGCGGGAGCGTAGCCATCACTGGTTGGACGCTCCACAGCGGGAACATCTGGAAGGCGCCCTTCACCCAAGCCACCAAGCAGGTCTTCGTGAACGGCGCCATTCAGCAGATCGCGCGCTTCCCCAACACCGGATGGCTGCGCGTGGACCAAGGCACGAGCACCAGCCTCACCGATAGTGAACTCAACCAATCGAACGGCTACTGGACCGGCGCAACGGCGGTGATCCGTACCACGAATTGGAGCTACGATACGGCCTTCGTCTCGGCCTTCAGCAACAGCACGCTCACGCACAGCTCCACGGGCAATAACCTGGGCACCTGGCAATGGGGCTATTACCTGCGCAACAAGCTGGCCTTGCTCGACGCACCGGGCGAGTGGTTCCTCGACCGCGCGGCCGGCATGCTCTACCTGTGGTGCCCCAGCAATGCCAATCCGAACAACGTGCTCGTGGAGGCCTCCGTGACCGACTATGGTGTGTACGTGGGCTGGCAGCGCCACCACATCAAGGTGAACGAGATCCATTTCCGGCACCAGACCTCGGCCAGCCTCCGGCTCTCGGGCAGCTACGACCTGCAGGCCTACAACTGCACCTTCAGTGATACCTGGCAGGCGATCTACAGCACGGGCAGCAATCAGCACTTCCACCACCTCGACATCCAGCGCACTTACGGAAGCGCTGTGGTCCTGCTCGACAACAACTCCGTGATCGAGCACTGCAACCTGCTGGACATCGCACTGGTGATCGGCCTGGGCGAGCAGAACATGGGCTACATCGCCATCCGCACCAACGGCACGGGCATGGTCGTGCGCGACAATCATGTGGAGAATGTCGGCTATTGCGGCATCGCCGTGAGCGCCAATGCCATCGTGGAGCGCAATGCGGTAATCAACAGCATGGCCATCCTGAATGATGGCGCGGGCATCACCTTCGATAGCACCGACGGAGCGATCATCCGGGACAATGTGGTGCGCGACCTGCAAGGCACCGTGGAGAGCAGCGCAATCGGGTGGGTGAACAGCATCCCGATCTGCCACGGGATCTACTTCGGGAACGTGTTCAACAAGAATGTGCTCGTGAAGGGAAACACCGTGATGAACTGCCGCGGCGCGGGGCTGCACGTGGATCATACCATGTTGGCCACCGGGAACCGCATCGAGGACAATGTGCTCTTCAACAACGAGATCCAGCTCTTCCTCTCGGACTACAGCAATTACAACGGCCCGGGCGCCACCGCGCCATTCCATGTGCCATCCTTCAACACCGTGTACAGCGGCAACGTGATGTATTGCCTGACCAAGGACCAGTTGTGCATGCGGCAGTACCATGTGTACAGTGCCAACCCGGTTGACTTCGGAACCTTCAGCGGCAACCGCTACTTCAATCCGTACAACGACCGCAGCATCTACGTGCGCAACTCGGTCACCGGCGCGCACACCTATTACACCCTCGAGCGCTGGCAGGCCGTCACGAACGATGATCAGGGCAGCACGCGCAGCCCCTTGTACCTGCCCAGCATGGAGCTTCAGCAGGTGCTCGCAACGCTGGCCGTACCCAATAGCACCTTCGCGAGCAACGTCACCGGCTGGACCGGCTGGCCCAGTCAGGGGGCGATCACGCACAACACCACGCGGCTTGACAACGGTTGCTTGAAGACCAGCTTCTCGAGCAATGCCACCTATGACACGCACAACCTGAACCACAGCGCCACCGTGGGCATCCAGCAGGGATCCTGGTACCGCATGCGCTTCAGCATGGTGGGCGATGTGATGGGCGAGCTCACCGTTGGATTCAAGGCGAACAGCCAGCTGAATGAGCCGTGGCGGGTGGGGGAGCGGGTCTATCCTTTTGATGCCAACCGCCGCGATGTGGAGCATTACTTCCAGAGCGATCGCACGGACCAGGGCGTCTGCATGTTCACCAGCCATTACGCGGCAGGCATCTATTACCTCGATAATGTCGCGCTCGAACGCGTGAATGCCTCGCCTGTGGATCCTTATCAGACCAGCATGATCCTCTTGAATGAAGCGGCCACAGCGCAGTCCATGGCTGTGCCCGCTGGTTGCTGGAAGGACACGGATGGGAACATAGTCTCAGGATCGGTCGTGATCCAGCCATACAGATCGCGCGTGATCTACCGCTACAGCACCAGCGGCACCTGCGCGCAGCAAACGGATTGCGCAGGCGTTCCGGGCGGTGCCGCAGTGCCCGGCACAGCATGCAATGACAACAATGCCTGCACGATCAACGACACTTGGAATGCCAGCTGCCAATGCGTGGGCACCCCATCAACCCCCACGGCGAGCATCACGGCAGGCGGGGCCACCAGCTTCTGCTCGGGTGGCAGCGTGGTACTCACCGCATCCACCGGAACAGGCTACAGCTATCAGTGGAGGAACAACGGCAGCAACATTAGCGGGGCCACGAGCAGCAGCTACTCCGCGACGGCGAGCGGCGCCTATTCCGTGGTGATCTCGAGCGGAGGATGCAGCGCGACCAGCAACGCCGTCACAGTCACGGTGAGCGCAGCGCCTTCGGCCACCATCAGCGCCGGGGGCAGCACCACCTTCTGCAGCGGCGGAAGCGTGGCGTTGAATGCGAGCACGGGCACTGGCCTCACCCATCAATGGCGGCGCAACGGCACGAGCATCAGTGGCGCAACGGCCAGCAGCTACACGGCCACCTTGGCGGGTTCGTACACCGTGGTGGTGAGCAACGGAGGCTGTAGCACCACCAGTTCGGCCATCAGCGTAACGGTGAATGCTGCTCCAGGAGCAAGCATCACTGCAGGAGGCGCTACCAGCTTCTGCACGGGCGGCAATGTGGCGCTCAGTGCATCCACGGGAACGGGCTACGCCTACCAGTGGCGCAACAACGGCAGCAACATCAGCGGCGCCACGGGTAGCAGCTACACGGCGTCAATAAGCGGCAGTTACACCGTGTTGATCACCAGTGGCGGCTGCAGCACCACCAGCAATGCCATCGCGGTCACGGTGAGCGCAGCGCCTTCGGCCACCATCACCGCCGGGGGCAGCACCACCTTCTGCAGCGGCGGAGGCGTGCCACTGAATGCGAATACTGGCACGGGCCTCACCCATCAATGGCGGCGCAACGGCACGAGCATGAGCGGCGCAACGGCCAGCAGCTACACGGCCACCTTGGCGGGTTCATACACCGTGGTGGTGAGCAACGGAGGCTGCAGCACCACCAGTTCGGCCATCAATGTCACGGTGAATACCGCCCCGAGCGTGAGCATCACCGCAGGTGGTCCAACGAGCTTCTGCACCGGTGGCAGCGTAGTGCTGAGCGCCACCTCGAGCTTGTCCTACAACTACCAGTGGCGGCGCAACGGCACGAACCTGAGCGGTGCGACCTCGAGCAACTACACCGCCTCCACCAGCGGCAGCTATTCCGTTGTGGTCACGCAGGGTGGCTGCAGCACCACCAGCGCCACGGTTTCTGTCACTGCGAGTGCGGCGCCTTCGGCCACCATCAGCGCAGGCGGGATAACCAGTTTCTGCGCCGGTGGCAGCGTGATGCTCACGGCGAATTCGGGTACGGGCCTCACGTATCAATGGCGAAGGGACGGTGCGATGATCAGCGGCGCCACCTCGGTGAGCTACTCGGCCACCCAGTCCGGCGCCTACACCGTGATGGTCGCCAGCGGCGGTTGCAGCGCCACATCTCCGGCAACCACGGTGACCGTGAAGGCAGCGCCAGTGGTGAGCTGTTCATCGAGTGCCAGCACGAGCACGGTGAGCGTTACGGCCACAGGCGGCCAATCGCCATACATCTATTCTTGGAATACCAGCCCTGTGCAGAACACGGCCACCGCTGCAGTGAGCGCTTCCGGCACCTATACCTGCACCGTGACCGGCAGCAATGGTTGCTCGGCTTCCTGTTCCACCACCATCACGCTGGCCGCGGCGAGCTGCGTCGGGATTCGCACCGAGACGCAGTCGACATGGGGGTCCACCAGCACCACTTCGGCTCAAGTGGCCTACCTGCACGGCAACTTCGCCGCGGCATTCCCAGCGCCCAATTACCTCACCATCGGGTGCGGTCAGCGGCAGGTCCGCTTCACCTCTTCACAGGCCGTGGCCGCTGCGCTGCCGCTCTACGGCGACTTCGCCCTGTTGCCCACGGGCACCACGATGAATCCGGGTGGGGCATTGAATAACGCGCTCCTCGGCAACCTCACTGCGCTGAAGCTGAATGTCCGCTTCGACGAGGTGAATGCCTCTTTCAGCTCATCGACGGTGATGCTCAAGGACATGGTCGTGGCCCAAGGCACCTTCGCCGGTTGGACCGTGCAGCAGATCGTGAATCTGGCGGACCAGACCCTGGGCGGCTGCGTGAGCACCTACACCTTCAACACGGTGAACACCATTGTGCGGAACATCAACTCCGGATATCAAGGGGGTACCATGAACAGCGGATTACTCACCTGCCCGGGCATGTCGGCATTCGCCGCGGAGAATGGGGAGGGCCATGGTTCGCTGACGGATGAGCTGCGGGCGGTTGCATTCCCGAACCCGACGTTGGGCGCAACGACCATCAGCATCACCGGCTTGGAAGCGGCTGCCCCACTAGAGGTGCGGGTTTTCGACCTGAGCGGCGCCATGGTGCGGAACCTCTATCTCGGCGAAGCGCCCGAGACGGGTGCGCTGCTGCTCCCGTGGGATGCAAGCGGACGTGCCGCCGGACTGTACTTCTATGAAGCCGTGAACGGCGATCGCGCGGTGCGCGGAAAGCTGATCGTCGAATAATTCAGATCCGCTCGAGCGAGGCGCAGCGCAGCCAACCGGTGCTGCCGTTGGGCAATTGCACGGAGCACCATCCATCGGCGTTGGGACCGGCCTGCAACTTGGCGCCTCGGTGCAGCACGAAGAGCGGCTTGGCTCCGTCGCGCGGCTCAGCGAGCGCTTCGGCCTTGGCCACCATGATGATTGCCTCCTGGTCCGATAGAAGCTCACGGTGGCTGATCCACGCCACCACCAGGCTGGTGAGCAGCGCCAGAGTGAAGAGCGCGCTGAGCGAATGTGCGAGCTGCCGTTTCCAGCCCTTGAGCATGGTGGCGGTTCCGAGCGCGATGAAAAGGAGAAGGCACGCGAAGAGCGAGTAGCGGGCCCACGCGTCCGGATCGTTGCCGCGCAGCAGTTGCCAGCTCACTCCCAGGCCCGCAGGGCGATCGGCCTCAATGCGGTCGCGGATCTGCTCGTCGGCCAGATCGAGGTTGGCCCGCAGGTCGTCATCGTTAGGCGCGAGGCGCAGCCCGCGCTCATACCAGAGGATCGCGTGCGCGACATTCCCGAGCTTGTAATGCGAATTGCCGAGCGCCAGGCAGAGCGATGCGGACCGGTGGTCGGCGGCGAGGCTGTCGAACGCGTTGAGCGCCTCGTGGTATTGGCCTTCCGCATAGGCCCGCTGCCCGATAGCGGCGAGCGAATCCGCGCTGGTGCCAGCAGTAGCAGCCGCATGCACGGCAACTGCAAGGGAGCAGGCGAGGAGCGTTGAGCGGATCATGCGTTCATGGCGCGTTCGATGCGCTGGATGAGTTGATTGGCTTCATCGTAGAGCGCCTGCTGCGGCGTTTCCTCCACCGGTGAGAAGCGGGCGCGGTCGCAGGTGCCGATCAGCCGCATCGCATCGTCCCCCATCCGCTCTGCATCGGCATGCGGGTGCAGGCGTTCGGCGATCCTCGCGGCGGTGATCTCCGCAAGGCCGAGCCCCAGCTTGTCACTGAGGTATCCGTGCAGGGCCTTGGAGAGCGCGCTGTGGAAAGCAGCCCGGTTGCCGGTCCGAAGCGCCTCCTCGGCCTCGCGCAATCGCTTTCGCGCCAGCCTGTCCGCGGCGCGGCGGCGCGTGCCGGCGGCGTCGGCCAGCTCACGCGTTCGCTTACGGCGCCAAAGCAGCAGGAGCGCGTAGGCCAATGGCGGGGCGCTCATGCCGGCGGTCCACGGCCAGGAACCGAGAAGGTAGCGGTCCTTGGCGCGCAGCTGCATGTTGCCGGCGCGGATGTAACGGATATCGCTGTCGAGCGTGGCCACTTCAGAGCGCTGCACGCGGTTGGGCGTTGCGCCGGGCTGCAGGCCGTCGCCAAGGGCCACGGTGATCGTGAGCGGCTGGCTGCGCAGCGTCTCGTACGCGCCGGTCTTCGGATCGAAGCAGCTGAGCGTGACCGAGCCAAGGTCGAAGGTACCGTCGTGCCGGGGGATCACGGTGTACTGGAAGCCGCGCGATCCACTCATGCCGCCGGTGCCCACGGAGATCCGGTCGGTGACGCGCGGCTCGTACACCTCGAAGTCCGACGGGAACAGCAGCTTGGGCGCTTCGATGAGCTTGAGGTTGGCCCGGCCGCTGAGGCGCAGCTCCACTTCGATGGCGTCGTCCACGCTCACGGTGTTCCGATCGGCGTTCACTGTGAGTTCGAGGTCACCCACGGCACCGGTGTAATCAGCCGGCGCTCCGTCCGGCAGCGGGAGCGCGGTGAACTCCACCGCGTTGCTCTTCACCTCGATGGTGCGTCCGGGATGGAAGAAGCTCCGGCCCACGATGCAGGTAATGCCCATTGGGTCGATCCGCAAGGTGCCCGCGCGCTGCGGGATCAGCAATTGCTGCTTCACGGTGATCACCCGGTAGCCCAGCCCGTTCACCACACGCTCCTCCCAGCGCGCGTTCTGCGTGTCGATCTCCTCGCTCCAGAATCCGTTCAGCTTCGGCGGGTCCATGCTCGGTGCCTCGAGTCCGGAGTAACGGTTGTAGATCTGGTAGGTGGCCACCACCTGCTCGCCCACGTAGGACTTGCTCTTGCTCAGGCTCAAGGCGATGAAGAGGTTCGGGTCCCGATGCTGCCCCTGCGCCACGGCAGGCTCCTGCGGCGCGGCGCTGCCTTTGGCCACCGTAATGGTGATCGGCTCCGTCTGGAGCAGGCGACCGCCCGCCTTCGCCTTGGCGGCGCCGATGGTGTAATTGCCGGGGCGCGTGGCCGTGAGCACCCAGCTGCGGCTCACCGTGCTGCTGCTGCGACCGTTGATGAAGTTGAAGCTGCTGCTCTCGAAGGGCCCCTGCACGATCACCAGGCCGCCGAGGTCGGGCGCCTCAAAGCGCTCTTGCGCATTGCTCAGGGTGAGCGTGAGCTTCACATGCTCGCCTGCCGCGATCTGCGTGCGATCCACTTGTGCCGTGAAGCTCGTTTCCTGCGCTACGGTGGCCAAGGTGGCCAAACCCGCTGCGAGCATGAGGATGATCGATCGCATCGCCTTCATCTCACCAATCTTTTTCAGGCCTTGGCCTGCGCGAAGAAAGCCGTTGCGATCGCGCGCGCTCCTGAACATCCTGCTCCTCGCGGTTCAATTCATCGAGCAGGCGCTCCGCGTCGCGTTTGTCCATCCCGCCGCTCTTTCGCTCTTCTTCCTGCTCTTGGGCCCGCTCTTGTGACTGCCTCTGCTCTTGCTTTTCCTGTTGCTCTTGCTGTTGTTCTTGCTGCTGCTGTTGTTCTTGCTGCTGCTGTTGCTCTTGCTCTTGCTGCTGATCATCCTTGAGCAAGGCTTCAGCGAGCTTCAGGAGCTTCGGGTCGCCCGGATGTGCGCGCAGGCCGCGGTCGAGCTCGCGCATGGCGCTGCCCTTGTCCTCTTTCACGTACTGCTTCGAGGCTCTGTTGAAGAAACCTTCGGCGTCCTTCGTTGCGGCGGAATCTGATTGGGCCGTTGCGCTCTGGGCACGACCCTGCATGGCGCTGAGCGCGAACGCTGCGGTGGCGATTACGATGCGTCCGTTCATGATGCTTGTGCGGCGCTGGTGACCGTCTCGAGCTTCTTCATGTACTCTTCCTTCTGTTTCAGGCTGGGGTCCTCGCGCAAGCCTTGCTGCAGGAGCTCCAGCGCCTTGTTGAACCGGTACTGCTCCACGAGCGAATCGGCCTGCTGCATGATCAACTGTGCGCGGGCGCTGAGCTCCTTGCCTGCGTCCTTGTCCTTGTTGCGCTCGTCCCGGGCCTCGCGCGCGCGCATGCGCGCATCATAGGCGCGCTGGGCTAGCACCAGGTTCAGGCGCGCATCATCATCTTCGGGCGTCACGCGCAGCGCGGCCTTGTTCCAGCGTATGGAAGCGGCGAACGAGGAATCGATGGAGCCTTCGAGGCGCACGAGTTCGCGGCGCAGGCTGTCGCGGAGCACGAAGGTGCTCACATCCTGCGCGATGTCATGCCCTTCTATCCGAAGGCCGCCGAGTTCGCGCGTAAGGCGCACGATGGTGGTGTCAGCGTCCCGGGCATCGGCCAGGTGCGCCGCGCCGAGATTAAAGGGCACATGGGCGCGGTGATCGAAGGCGCTGTCGAGGTGCTGCGCGGCGCGGAATCGTTCGATGGCATGGCTCCACCGGCCATCGCGGAAGGCACTGTTGCCGCTGTTGAAGAGGGCGCGTGCGTCGAAGGGCGCCATGCTGAAGAGACTGTCGGCCTCCGCGAATCGATCGGCATCGTAGGCATCCGTGCCGGTGCGGAGCGCATGCTCGGCCAGGCGCTCCCCGGGCGAGGCGCATCCCGTGAGCGCGATGATGAAGAGGGCGGCGAAGCGTCTCATGATGCGGTGGTGCGCCAGAAAGCACGCGGGTTGCGCCGCTCGCCTAGCAGCAGGAATCCGGAGATGCAGGCGATTGCAGCGCCCAAGGGCCACTGGAACTGATCGTCATAGGCGGTGTAGCGCATGGTGCCCACTTCGGCTTGCTCCATCTGCTTGAGTTGGGCGACCAGGTCAACGATGCCCATGTTGCTGTTGGAGGCGAGCACGAAGGAGCCGTTACCCGCCGCTGCGATGCGCCGGAGCAGGGCCTCATTCAGCCGGGTGACCACAGTGCTGCCGTTGCGGTCCTTGCGGTAGCCGAGGTGCTGGCCGCCCTTCTTCACCGGGATGGGCGCCCCTCCAGGAGTGCCGATGCCCACGGCATGCACCACGATGCCGGCAGCGGCGGCTTCCTGCGCCGCCGCCACGGCATCTGGCTCGTGGTCCTCGCCATCGCTGATCACGATGATGGCCTTGCCCGCCGGGCTCTCTTCCTTGAAGGCATGCTGTGCCAGGGCGATGGCCGCTCCGATGGCGGTGCCCTGCGTAGGCACTGAATGCGTGCCGATGGTGCGGATGAAGAGCTTGGCTGCGCTGCGGTCCGTGGTGAGCGGCAATTGCACGTAGGCATCGCCGGCGAAGACCACCAGGCCGATGCGATCGCCCTGCAGACGGTCAATGAGCTGGAGCATGGCGCGCCGGGTGGCCATCATGCGGCTAGGGCGAAGGTCCTCGCATTCCATGCTGTTGCTCACGTCAACGCACAGCACCAGGTCGATGCCCTTGCCTTTCACGGTCTCTGGCCGTGATCCGAGCTGCGGGGTGAGCAGCGCGGCTCCCGCGAGGCCGATGCCGGTGCGTAGCAGCAGGTATCGGCCCAGGTTCCGCGTGGCGCTCACGCCCGGCATCATCCTCCCGAGGGTACCGGCTTGCGCGAAGCGGCGCAGGGAGCGGTCGCGCCAGGCGCTGTTGAGCACGAAGACGAAAAGCGCTGCCGGCCCTGCGATCATCACGGGCCAGAATTCCGGATGGCCCAGGTGGAATGAGGGCACCCAGTTGCTGATGAACCACCAGGTGCCGATGGCGGCAGCCGTGAGGATGATCTCAAGGCCGATCGCGGCCCAGCTGGCCACGCCCCAGTGGTATGTGGTGCGGGCGCTCATGCGATGCCGCGCAACAGGCTGCGGTCAATCAGGAATCCGGTGAAGATCAGGCCTGCGCCGAGGAGGGCGAAGGGATGGAACTCCTCTTTGCGGCTGGTGAACTGCTCCACTTCGATGCGGGTGCGCTCCAGCTGGTCGATCTCATCGTAGATCGCGCGCAGGCGCTTCTCGTCGGTGGCGCGGAAGTACTTGCCGCCGGTGAGCCTTGCGATTTCGGTCATGGTGGCCTCATCGATTTCCACGTCCACGTACTCGAAGCGGTAACGCCCATCGGGATAGCGCGCCACAGGGGAGAGTGCCTTGCCGCGCGTGCCTACGCCAATGGTGTAAACGCGTACGCCCAGCGCCTCGGCGATGTGGGCCGCGTCGATGGGCTGCACGGATCCGGTGTTGTTCACGCCGTCGGTGAGCAACACCACTACCTTGCTCTTGGCCTCGCTCTCACGCAAGCGGTTCACTGCGGTGGCGAGGCCCATGCCCACGGCGGTTCCGCCGGCGATCAATCCGCTGCGCGCCTCGGCCAGCGATTGCTTCAGCGTGGCGTGATCGGTGGTGAGAGGGCACTGCGTGAAGGCCTCTCCTTCATAGACCACGAGCCCCAGCCGGTCGTTCGGCCGTGCATCTATGAAGCGAGCGCCGGTGCGCTTGGCGGCATCGAGGCGGTCGGGTTTCAGGTCCTTGGCGAGCATGCTGCCCGAGATGTCCATGGCGATCACGATATCGATGCCCTCCTGATGGACATCCTCACGGGTATCGTGGCTCTGTGGCCGCGCGAGGGCGATGACCAGCATCCCAACTCCTGCGAGGCTCATGGCCATCGGCATCGGCTTCAGCCAGGCCTTGAGGCTCGTGCGCCCGCCCAGATGCGTGCTGAGCGTGCTCAAGCGCGTGAGCACCGATCGTCGGCGCTCACGCCAGGCTTGAAGCGCGGCAGCGAGAGGGAGCACGGCGCAAAGCCCAAGCAGCTCGCGGTGAGCGAACGAGAAACGGGTGCCTGCGAACCAGGCGCCGCCAGCCACGATCACGAAGGCCGCACCGCACCAGATCCAGTAGGTGATATCGGCTTCAGGCTTACGCATGGGTGCTGGGGGACTCGGCGGTCGCGAGGATGAATCGGCGAGCGGAGGCCATGAGCTGTTCGTTCTCTTGGGGCCCCGGCAACGCCTTGGCGAATTTCACCAGGTCTGCGGCGCGCAGCATGTTGCCGAGCACCGTCTGCTGATCGGTGCTCAGGGGGCTCACGCGCAACTCGTGCATCAATTCGTCGGTGGTGCGCTCTAATGCGGGCACCTGGTAGCGCTCTTCGATGTAGCCGCGCAGCAGGTCGGTGAGGCGCGACTGATAGGCTTTGTGCTGTCCCCGCTGCCAGAGGCGCTCCTGATCCAAGGCGTCGAGCTCGGCGAGCATGCGTTCATGCAAGGGCACGGGTGCCGCTTCAGCCTCCTCCGGCGCTTTCGGTTTTCTGAGCCGCCGCAACAGCAGCATGATCGCCGCCACCAGAGCGGCGAGCACCGTCGCACCCGCGATCCATTGCCAATGCCGCCGCGCCCACCAGATCGGGCTGAACGGGAGCCTTACGATGGGCTTGATGTCCGCAGGCACCGCGCTTTCATCCACCGCGAACCCGTCAACGCGCAGCAGCAGCGGCTCGGTCTCTGCGGCTCGTCCGCCTGCCTTGAGCTCGAAGGGCGGAACTGCCCAATAGCCCGTGTCGAAGGAGGTGATGGTGATGCGGCGAACGACCCTGACCGCTGCAGGACTCCCCATTCCATCAAGCTCAACGGTGTCGGGCTCGGTGATCCCGATGACCTCGATATGGCCGGTGAGCGTATCGCCGATGGCCGGCCATTGCAGGGCGGGGCCGTCGGCTTTCGCGCTCAGGCTGATCACCGCGTGTTCGCCGATGCGGATCCTGAGAGGATCAAGTGCGGCGTGCACGGTTGCGGCCTCCTGCGCCATCATCAGCGCAGGCGCCATCATCGCTGCTATGGCCAAGGCACGGCTCATCGTCCACCCTCGCGCTGCTTCAGCAATTGCATCAACGGCTTCACATAGCCCGTGTCGGTGCCGATCACGGCATGGTCCACCCCGCTGCGGCGCAGGATCTCACGGGTGCGCTGCGCGTGCTTGAGGCCGGCAGCGCGATACGCGCTGCGCACTCGGCGGCTGCTGGTGTCCACCCATTGTTGCTCGCCGGTCTCGGGATCGGCCATGCGCACCAGGCCGATGTCCGGCAGCTCGCCTTCGCGCGGATCGGCCGTGCGAAGCACCACCAGGTCGTGGCGGCGGTTGGCGATCTTGATCGCATCCTCATAGCCGCTGGCCAGCAGGTCGCTCACCAGGAAGGCGATGCTGCGCTTCTTGATCACGCTGTTGAGGTATCGCAAGGCGCCGGCGATGTCGGTTCCGCTGCCCTTGGGCGTGAACTCGATGAGCTCACGGATGAGGCGCAGGATGTGCAGGCGGCCCTTCTTCGGCGGGATGAACTTCTCCACGCTGTCGGTGAAGAGCAGCAGGCCCACCTTGTCGTTGTTCTTGATGGCGCTGAAGGCAATGGTGGCGCAGGCCTCGGTCACGAGCTCGCGCTTAAGCTGGTGCGTGCTGCCGAAATCGCCGGATCCGCTGAGGTCGGCCACGAGCATCACGGTGAGCTCGCGCTCTTCCTCAAAGACCTTCACGAAGGGATGCCCGAAGCGCGCGGTCACGTTCCAGTCGATGGTGCGGACCTCGTCGCCGGGGCTGTATTCGCGCACTTCGCTGAAGGTCATGCCCCGCCCCTTGAACGCGCTGTGGTACTCGCCGCTGAAGATGTGCTCGCTGAGCCCGCGGGTCTTGAGCTCCACGAGCCGCACCTTCTTCAGGAGTTCCTTGGTATGCTGGACGGTGTTCATGCGGGGGTCAGGGGCAAAGGCTGGCGCAGGGTCATTGCGCCCCCACCTGCCCCTGCTTCTCGGGATCAGGGAACCTCAACGGTATTCAGCACACGGTCGATGATCTCGTTCACCGTGATGTTCTCAGCCTCGGCTTCGTAGGTGAGCCCGATGCGGTGGCGCAGGACATCGGGGCACATGGCCCTCACATCCTCGGGGATCACGTAGCCGCGACGCTTGGTGAAGGCCAAGGCCTTCGCGGCGAGTGCCATGTTGATGCTGGCGCGCGGGCTCCCACCGAAGGCGATCATGCCGGTGAGGTCACCGAGCCTGTGCTGGTCGGGCTTGCGCGTGGCATGCACGATATCGACGATGTAATGCTCGATCTTCTCATCCATGTAAACCTCGCGCACGAGCTGGCGCGCCGTGAGGATCTCCGTTGGGGAGACCACACGCTGCGGCTCGGGTTGCTTGCCGGCCCGCGTGTTCTGCCGGATGATGAGCTTCTCTTCCTCCTGGCGCGGATAGTCCAGCACCACCTTCAGCATGAAGCGATCAGTTTGCGCCTCGGGCAATGGATAGGTGCCTTCCTGTTCGATGGGGTTCATGGTGGCCAGCACAAGGAAGGGCTCCGGCAGGGGGTAGGTGGTCGAGCCGATGGTGACCTGCCGCTCCTGCATCGCCTCCAGCAAGGCGCTCTGCACCTTGGCGGGCGCTCGGTTGATCTCGTCAGCGAGGATGAAGTTGCTGAACACGGGCCCCTTCTTAACCGTGAACTCCTCGTTGCGCTGGCTGTAGATGAGCGTGCCGATGAGGTCGGCGGGGAGCAGGTCGGGCGTGAACTGGATGCGGCTGAAGCCGGCGTCGATGGTGCGCGCAAGCGATTTGATCGCGAGGGTCTTGGCCAGGCCGGGCACGCCCTCGAGCAGCGCATGGCCATCGGCCAGCAGGGCAACGAGGAGCTTCTGCACCATGTCCTTCTGCCCCACGATGGATTTCTCCATCTCGTGGTCGATCAGATCCACGAATGCGCTCGCTTGCTGGATGCGGTCGTTGAGCGCGCGGATACCCTCTGAGGTGACGCTCTGCTCGGATCGAGAGATGGTGGGTTCCATGAGGATAGCTGGTTGAAGGCAAAGGTGCCGGGGGCGCTTCCGGGGCGATGACGGCCCGCCGTTAAAGCGTGTTAACCAGCGCTGCCGCTACTTTCGGCGCATGCACAGCAATTCAACACCGCTCACGCTCGCCGAGGCCACCGCGCACGTGCGCGCCTTCCACGACGCCTTCGGGATCGCCAATGCGCAATCGCCGACCGGGAACATCGGTGACCGCGATGCCCTGCTCCGGTACAAGCTGATCCGCGAGGAGAACGAGGAATACCTCGAAGCGGCCTTGCGCGGCGATCTGGTGGAGGTTGCCGATGCGCTCGGCGATATCCTGTACATCCTCTGCGGCACTTTGCTCAAGCATGGGCTCGAGCACAAGATCGACGCGGTGTTCAGGGAGATCCAGCGCAGCAACATGAGCAAGCTAGGCGCCGATGGCAAGCCGATCTACCGGGCGGACGGCAAGGTGATGAAGGGGCCCGGTTACTTCAAGCCCGACATCGCCGCGCTGCTCGAGGGATCGAAGGCGTGATCAGCGCGATCATTCATAGGCGAGGCACCACGCAAAGAGAGCCTTGATCGCTGCTTCTTCCCGGTGCGGATCCGGAGCGTTGCGCCAAGGAAATCGGTGAAGGCCACGTGCCGGCGCAATGCCCCATCGCCGACAGCGCGACATCCATCAGGGCTGCTGCACGAACCGCAGCGAGCGTCGCCCTTCGCGTTCAACCAGCGTGACCAGGTATGTGCCATTCGGCAAGACATCCACCGGCAACAGGGCGTCCTCGCCGGCAGCCAACCGCAGCGCATGCCGCGCGACCAATCGCCCGGCGTCATCGCGCAGCTCGGCCGCGCCATCGAAGCGCCCGGCGCCGCGGATGATCAAGTGCCCGTGCGCAGGACCGAGCAATCGGAATCCATTCACCGCATCGCGCTCCGCTGACCCGGTCACCACATCGTGCAGGTCGAAGAAGTACGCGGTGGCCACATTGCCGGGACTGCCCCACGCAGCGCCCAACAGGCCATTGGCGAGCGGCACCAGCGCAGGCGCGCCATTGATGCCCTCCACGCGCGGCACGTTCTCGCTGAAGGCGGTGGCGCTGCTGAACGCACTGGGCAACCCGGCGCTGGCTGTGCGGTACTCGAGGCGATCCACGGCAGGGTCACCGGAGGCCGGCACCGAATAGCGCGCGTAGATCAGCTCGCATCGCGTGGTGCCCCCCCATCCGCGCGCAATGGCAGTGAAGCCGGCGATGCGCTCACCATTGCCGCCCGCCAATTGGAAGGGCGATCCGTACACGGCGCCGTTGTTGGTGCTCACGCGGCCATGCAAGGTGCTCGTGGCCGCTGGGCCCTGCTCCCAGAAGAACCAGACGCGGCCATTGCGGATCGCTGCGGCGTAGCGCCACTTGTCCACCGTATCATCGGTCACCACATCCTGGAAATTGGCGGCGCTCACGTTCAGGTTGCCCGGCGAGCTGGTGTTGTAGAACGCGGCGCGGATGCGGCTCTTGGGCCGATCCGCGAGCACGGGGCCATAGTAATTGAGGATCACGGTATCGGCGGGGCTCACCGAAACGCGCGGCACGGCGCCATTGCCGGTGACGAGCGCCTCGTTGCCGGTCCAAGTGATGCCGCCATCGCCGCTGCCCGCGCGGCGGATGGAGTTGCCCGTGCTCAGCTGCACGAAGAGGTAGATCCAGCCGGTGCTCGACACGGCCGCATCGAATTCAGAAGCGCTATAGGCCATGTACGCGCCGCTGTTTGCCGTGGCCGTGTTGTAGAAGCGCACCGTGGTCCCGTCGAGGTAGGCGCACACAACGGCATTCGGCAGCCGCAGCATGCGGACACGCTGGCAAACGCCGATGCCTGCAATGGAGTAGGGGGCATCGCTCCAAGTCTGGCCCTGATCATCGCTCACGAGGAAGTGAATGAGAATTCCGTCATTGGCGGCGGTATCAGCCAATGCCGCGATCAGCTGGCCGTTGGGCGCTTCGGCGGCATCGTGGCTCCCAGCCATCGTGATGCCCATGAAGCTGTCAGGGCCCCACGCCTGTGAAACGGAAGCGCTTACCAAGCCAAGAAGGAGTGTGAACAGCGGTTTCATGGGGTTGAAAGTAACGGTGGTGCGACCTTCGATTACGCGCGCCCGATAGCCTGCGCACCTTCAGGCTCCATAGGCCATCATACGCCGAACCGCCCATCACGCATCCGCATAAGCGATTGGATCGCTTCCCTAGGTTGCGCAAGCGCGATGGACGACAAACCCGTCATTGCGGAACAGATGGACATTACCACGAATGCACTCAACTGGTTCGAGATCGCCGTGAGCGATCTTGACCGCGCGCAACGCTTCTATGAGACCGTCTTCGGCATCAACATGGAGGCCATGGACTTCCCTGGCATGCAGATGCGCGCCTTCCCCGGCGATGGCATGAACGGCAAAGTGGGCGGCGCACTGGTGAAGAGCGAGCAGCACACGCCGAGCGCCACGGGCGCGGTGATCTACCTGAATGCGAATCCCGATCTGAGCGAGGCGCTGGGCCGCGTGGAGAAGGCCGGGGGCCAGGTGATGGTGCCCAAGACGCAGATCTCACCCGAGATCGGCTACATGGCTTTCTTCATGGACACCGAGGGCAACGCGGTGGCCATGCACAGCCAGGGTTGAGAACGGGTCACCGCTTCACCACCTTCACGCTTTGCCGCCCGGTCGCACTTTCGACCAGGAGGTGATAGGCGCCGGGGCTCAGGTAGCGCAGGTCGGCGAAGGCACGGCCATCAGCATGCATGGGTGCATCGTGGATCAGCATGGCCTCGCGGCCCAAGGCATCGCGAAGGCTGATGCGCACGCGTTGATTGCTGGTGCTGCCTAGGGTGATGGCGAGGATGTCGCTGGTGGGGTTGGGGTACACTTCGGTGAGGACCGGTCCCTGTGCTTCAATGCCCGCGTTGATGTCGAGCACGCGGAAGCGCCACCATCCGTGCGGCGCGGTGATGGGGCGCACCTGCTGCTTGCCGCTATTGGCCGTGGCGTGGATGTAGTAGTAGATGAGGCTGCCGGCGGGATGCGCGGGGATGGCGGCGTTCCAGCTATTGTTGGCGCCAGCCGTCATGCTCACCGGCGTATAGCCGGCGGTCGTGTCGGTGGTCCAATAGACCTCAGCTGATGCGATACCGCTCTTGTGCCGGATGTATGCCTCCACGTCGTAGGGGATGGCAGTCTCGTACGTGTCGGTGAGGCGCTGGTGGCGGATCAGCAAAGGATCGGCCACGCCGATGGTCTTGGTGATGCAGTGGATGGCGCCGCTCTGGCTGATGATGTTGTTGCCGCTGTCGTCGCAATCGATGCCCACCACGCGGTAGCCGGGCAGGTTCTCGCGCAGGATGCGCAAGCCGGTGGTGTCGTACTGTTCGCGGTAAGTGGGCACGATCACCGTTTTGTTGATGAAGATGTTGTTGGCATACGTGCGGTAGCTGGCCGTGGGAGGGTAGGCGCCCCCGGTGCTAGGCGGCATGGGGATGCGCGCGATTCGGTAGGGCGTGCCGAATACCGAGTTGTAGTTGGCCATGATGGCCTGGATGTTCTGCTCGAGTTGGGGGCCATCGCTCACGCCGGTAGGGAACTCCCCGATCAGCAGGGTCTCCTCATCGAGCAGCTTCATGTGCATGTCGATGTGGTGGATGCCGTCGTAGGGCAAAGTGTTCATCTTGATGTAGCGCCCGGGTTGGATGCCCATGAACTGGTTCATCACATTGTCCACGCCGGCCGCATCGCGAACCGTGGTGTTGTAATCGCCGTTGGGGCCGTTCTCCTCGAGCACCAGGTTGCTGCTGAATGCGGTGCCGAAGCCATCGGCCATGAAGTTGCCGCCGGTATGCACCAGGTCCCATGGCGCAGCGGTGGTGCTGTAGATGCCGATGTTCTTCGCCGCAGCGATCTCGTCGCTCAGCGCATTGTCCAGTGGACGCGGGCGATTATAGATCCAATCGAGCAGGTAGAGCGAGTCCACCTCGTTGGCGTAAATGCACTCCGGACCGTAATCGCGCATCCAGATGCTGTTGAAGGGCGCTTCGAGGAAGCTGATGTTATCGAGGTCTGTGATGGGGCCGCCGTTACTGGTGCTCTGCAGGGTGTTCATCACGGCATCCTGATCGCTGCACACGATCAGCACCTCGCACTCGTCCTTCGCGTAACGCACGATCTGCTTCAGGATCCCGGGAAAGCTCGTCCAAGTGATCACCAGGGTCTGCACCTCCTCCCATTCCGCCATGGTGCGGGGTGTGAAGGAGGGCGGAGTGGTGATCCCGCGCGCGCCTGCAGCGAGGCCTTCCCGATAAGCCGGGATCAGCGGCACCTCATGCGGCGCGATCTGGTGCGGAAGGTCCTGGGCTTGCAGGTTGATAGCCAAGGCAAGGGCGGAGAATGCAGCGAAGTGCTTCATGGTTCTGGATAGTGAGCCGCAAGGTAGCGCGCGGCCCTATGCGATCGAGTAGGCTTCGACCTAAGGCTGATTCCATCCGCTGGACCCATCGATGAAAGCTAGCCGCGCGCCATCTGTCGCGCTGAGCAATGAAAGGCTTGGATGCAGCGGGACAAGGCGCGCTGTGCGCTTCAATCATCAACCATTCACTCCGGGGACCGCGACGTGGGCCCTTTCCGCTTTCCTCCCAGCTGCTCGCGCACAGCCAGCACGCCGCGTACGTAGTTGAACACCTGGCTGCCGTTGCAATAGCCGTTCTTCATGCCAGGCCGCAGGTAGTAGCGGGGCTTGGCCAGCAGCAGCACTGCGCGTTCCACATGGCCATCCCAGCGCGTAGGGTCAAGGCCGAGCTGATCGGCAAGGCGCTGTGCGTCGATGATGTGCGCAGGACCGGCGTTGTAACTGGCCAGCACGAAGCGCATGCGCTGCTGGCGGTCGGGGATGGCGCGCAGCCAGATGGTGTCGAGCCGGGCGAGGTAGCGCGCAGCAGCGCGGATGTGGTCCTCTACCACGCTACTGGTATCGAGGCCGAAGCGGGCTGCGGTGCGCGGCATGATCTGCATGATGCCCATGGCGCCTTTGTGCGAGGTCACGGTACTATCGAATCGCGATTCCTTCCAGGCCATGGCGGCCAGCAGCTTCCAGTCGTAGGCTAGGCCCGAAGCGTGCGCGCGGAAGTACTGGTCGAAGGGCGAAATGCTATCGCGGGAGAGGCCTCTCATGCGGCGCGCGCGCAAGGGACCTGGTGGCGGCACAGGGGCCGTATGTGCCTTGATCAGTTTCGCCAACGCCATGAGCTCGCGTTCATCGCTCTGCCAGGCCTCTAATGATCTGCGCAGGGCCGGTGCGTTGCGGCGGATCACGAATCGCCAAGGCAGCGCCTCGCCTGCGGGTCCTTCGAATTGCAAGGCTGGGAGGCGCGTAGCTTCATGCTCGGCACGCAGGCGCGAAACGATGGCGGCGGGCACGCGGCCCAAGAGCACCTCGGTGAGCAATTCATCTTCCGTGTCAACGCTGTCGTGCAGCGCGCGCTGCACCGTGAATTTGTTCCATCCAGAATACCGTTGGTGCGCGAAAGGCGAGGAAATGGCAAGCGCTGCGCTGTCCATGACGGGACCCAGCGCCGGACCGGTGCTTTCTTGCGCATCAGGTCGCAGCCTGACGATCATAGGCACCGAAGAAGCGAAGGGGGCGGATTGATGGTAGTGGCGCCGTTCGGCACGGTCCAGGAAGAGAGGCGCAATGATGAGGTCTGCCCGGCCATCCCAGAGAGCGGCGAGCATGTCGTCGGGATGCTCCATAGGCACGGCGCTGACGTTTAGGCCTTGCGCCTTTGAGAAGCCCGTGATCCACTGCCACGCCAGTCCGCGTTCGCCTTTCGGCGTTTCTTCCCACACGAGGGGGTCTCGCAGCACGATCACGCGCAGTGTGTCGTTCGCGATGATGTCGAGATCACGTTCCGCTTCGATGCCGCTCCAGGGATCAATTGGGTCGTCATTCACTACGGTCCATTGAACCAGAGCGTACACCAGGATGAAGGCCGCTGCGGCCGCTACGAACACCCACCACCTGCGCTTCATGCTTCGGCCACGTGTACGATGATGCCTTGAAGGAAGGGTTCGAACTCCTGCTCGAATTGGCTACGGTGATCGAGGAGCACCTTTTCGGCGCCTGCCATCCGGGAACCATTCACCGCGCGCCGGCTGAGGCCGTGCAATGCCCTGGCCAAGCCATCGAGGCGGGCATAGCTGGTGAGCCAGTCTCCCGCGACCATGTACGGGAGCATGCGCTGCGTGCGCTCGGGCATGTGCGCCGCGTTGGCTTGCAGCACCTCATACATGCGCGCGGCGAAGCGGTGCAACGGTTCCGTGTGCCAGCGTTCCCATTGGTGCGCGAGCAAGTGGTCGAAGAAGAGGTCGAGCACCACGGGCGCGTAGTGGCCAGTGTGCGTTCGAAGCGCCGTGCGGCCTGTGTGCTCGGTCCGGTGCGCATCGGTGAAGGTGTCAATGCGGCGATGCAGGCGTATGCCTTGCTGCAGGCGAGGATCGAAACGGGATAGGTCGCGGCCCTTCACCGCGTCGGCCATGAAATTGCCAGTGATTACCAGCGGATCGTCGCCGCTGAGGAAGAGATGTCCGAGGAAATTCATGGCGGCGGCAAGGTAGCGTGGTGCCGGGGGCGCCTTCCGCCATGCGTTCTCGCCGCTCATGTAGGTGATTCAGGCCCACCGCACGGGCGGGTAACTTGCGCGGCGAACATGGACCACGCGCGCTCACGGCCCTTGCAGCGCATCCCGCGCTGGGCGATCTATTGGTCGGCGCAATTCATCGGATGGGGACTCTTCTTCGGGCTGAGCCTGCTGGCTTCATGGGTTGACGGCACCTACGATCCTCGGCTCTGGCGCATGCTACTGCCTGAGCTCGCCACCGGCATCGGCGTCAGCCATTTCCTGCGAGCGGTGATCGTTCACCGCCATTGGCTCGAGCGGCCCATCGGCGTGGTGCTGCCCCGCATCGCACTGGCTGCGGTGGTGCTCAGCGTACCGGCCTTCATCGTCGAAGGCGTACTGGTCTCGGCCGTGCTAGCCGATGCTTCGGCCATCGTGGCGCGCGCGACCTTGGAGCATGTTGCGCGCCTGATCAATTGGGCCCTGCTGCTGGCGGTGTGGAGCTTCCTGTACTTCGCCTACGGCTATTTCATGAGGCACCGGCGCGAGGAGATTCGCAACCTTCGGCTGGAGGCCGCCAACCGCGAGAACCAGCTGGGTACCCTGCGCGCGCAGATGAATCCCCATTTCATGTTCAATGCGCTCAATGGCATCCGCGCGCTCATCGACGAGGACCCTCACCAGGCCAAGCGCGCCATCACGCAGCTCAGCGCTATCCTGCGCAATGCGATGACCACCGTGCGGCGCCGCACCGTTCCGCTCGGCGAGGAGCTCGATATCGTGAAGAGCTACCTGGCGCTCGAGGCCATGCGTTACGAGGAGCGCCTGCGCGTGCGCTTCCACGTGGACGAATCGCTCGTGCGTGAGCACGTGCCGCCCATGCTGCTGCAGACCTTGGTGGAGAATGCCGTGCGCCACGGCGTAGCCCGCTTGCCGCAAGGCGGCGACCTCGTGATCGGCGCGCAGCGCGGCGTGCATGGCATGGTGCTCTCCGTGGCCAACAGCGGCCATTACGAGCCTGGCAAGGTGAACGGCTCGGGCATCGGCCTGCGGAACACGCGCAAGCGGCTCGATCTCATCTACGGGGGGAATGCGGCCATGCGCATCGGCAACCACGAAGGAATGGTGCTCATGGAGGTGGAATTGCCGCTGAACCCGGCCTACAGCACCCGACCTGACTCATCCCAACCTTCAACCTGAACGAGAAATGAAAGCCCTAGTGATCGATGACGAGCGCCTGGCGCGCAAAGAGCTCATCTCCCTGTTGGAGAAGCACGATTCCATCGAGGTGGTCGGTGAAGCGGCCAACGCCGATGAGGCGGAGGCACTGATCGCCGAGAAGAAGCCCGACCTGCTCTTCCTCGACATCAACATGCCAGGGCGCACCGGCTTCCAGCTGCTCGAGTCGCTCGACCATGCGCCGCATGTGGTCTTCGTCACGGCGTACGATGAGCACGCGCTCGAAGCCTTCAAGGTGAACGCGCTCGATTATGTGATGAAGCCAGTGGACCCGGAGCGCCTGGCCGCGGCCATCAGCAAATTGCCGCACAAGAGCGAAGAGGGCGCACCGCAGCGCGAAGTGCTGAAGGCGGAGGACCAGATCTTCCTCAAGGACGGCGAGAAGTGCTGGTTCGTGACACTCAAGGACGTGCGCTACTTCGAAAGCGAGGGCAACTATGTGCGCGTGCGCTTCGCCGACCAGAAGCCGCTGGTGCTACGCTCGCTGAACAAGCTGGAAGAGAAGCTCGATCCGCTCGTCTTCTTCCGCGCCAACCGCAAGCACATCATCAACCTGCGCTGGGTGGACAAAATCGAGCCATGGTTCAGCGGCGGCCTCATGGTGAAGCTCAAGCACCTGGGCAAGGACGGCGAGCCGGAGGCCATTGAGGTGAGCCGCAGGCAGGCCGCGCGATTCAAGGACTTGCTGAGCCTGTGAACGCGCTCACAGATTCTCTGGCAGCCACTTCATCCGGATCGCCTCGAATTCCTTCGGGAACCAGCGGCGGAGCACCGCCACATGATAGTTGTAGGGCTTGTGCTGATAGAATGAAGGCTCTTTGCGGTAGAGCTCAGGGTTGGTGAAATGGCCATCGGCATCGCGTGGCTCCAACCGAAGGATCGAATCGTTCCGCAAGCAGCTGCTGTCCTTCAGGCAAACGGGATAGGCGAACGGCGCCAGGTCCATGCGACCCTCCATCGGTGCATAGTTGATCTCGTCCCGGTAAGGCGGCAGTTCCACTTCACCCACGGTGCTCGCAATGCGCTTCTCCACGGAACCGCTCAAGTAAGCCGTGATCCCCGTGATCGGCCTGCGCAGCATCTTGATCGCGGCCGACCGCACCCGGCCCATCGGGTCCAACGGCTCTTGGCCGGTGATCACCGCGAAGACGCGATCGCTGCTCACCAAGCGGCCATCGTCGTAGGCCAGGGGCATGCGCGGCACCGGGTCAGCCGGATTCACCAGGCTGAAGCAGCCGGCGCCTTGCGCATTCATCTCGGAGAATTCATCCATGAAGGCACGGTTGCCCACCATGGGGTGCGCAAAGGCATAGGTCTTGATCCGGATCGGCGCACCGATCGCCGATGACGGCAGATGATGCAAGTAGGCGCGCAGCAGCAGCGCGAGCGCCCCGCCCTGGCTGTGGCCAGTGATGATGAGGTCTCGGACGCCGTTGTCGTTGAGATGGCGAATCCGCGCGACCGCGTCGTTCGCGATGCAGGCGATGCCAAGCGCATAGCCGGCATGCACGGCTGCTGCGGTGTCCTCCGCGAAGCGGTATGGGAAGGGCCGCCCATCGATGCGGATGACGCCTTGGGCCGGGATCATGGCGGCCTGGATATTCTCCATCCAGCTTATCGCGCTCGAGGTGGAGCCGCGGATCTCCAGCACGGCCATGTCACCCTTGCGGAAGAGCTGGAACTTGTTGTCCATGCCCATCACCGGCGATTCATACACGCGCTGGTAACCGTCGGGGATCATGTCGCCATCATCGCCATACAATTCCATGAAGGTGTGCGTGGTGCACAGCGCGCTGAGATCGCGGGCCTCGGCGGGGGCGAAACCCGGTTGGAGCTGGGCTTTCACGCCGGTGCCTGTTGCCGCTGCGAGAAGAATGATGATCACGTATCGGCAGGGCATGGCAATGGAACGCGTGTCGCGAAGGAAATCGCATGCCAAGGAATCTCAGCGGGTTGCTTTGGGCTCTTACCAACGACCGGATCAACAAGCGGGCTGCGTAGGATCAGGGATGAACTCCATGGCCGTGCCCCCAGTTCAGGATGCTGGTGCCCTTCGACCGGCGTGGTGCGGAAATCACGGGATGCCGCGAGAAGGTCAGTGCGATCCGGGAATGGATGGATCGAAAAAGCGCCTGAAGGTCTCCCTCCAGGCGCTTCGTCATTCGTTCGTGATGATTGCTACTCCACGCACTGCCCATTCGCGCAGGTAAAGCCTGGTGGGCAAGGGATTCCGCATTGGCCGCAATTCTGCGGATCGGTGAGCAGATCGATGCCTTCATCCGATTGGCCATCGCAATTGTCGTCGATGGTGTTGCAGGCCTCAGGTGCCGCCGGGTTGATGTCCGGATCCGTGTCATCGCAATCGGAGCTGTTGCTCACGTAACCGGCTGGCTGGTTGCAGGACTGCGCGGTGCTGTTCAGGTCGCCGAAACCATCGAGGTCCAGGTCGCGGTACCAGGTCTGGCCATCGATCGGGTCCTCGTCGATGAGGCCATCGCAATCGTTATCCACGCCATCGCACAGTTCACCAGCGGCATTGTAGGACGATGAAGCGTTCGCATAGTCTGCTGGAGCGCAAACGAGCCAGATGCCATTCACGCAGCTGGATGCCGGCTTCATGGCCCCGCCGCACGCGCCGACCTGGTTCTCGCATGGCACAAGCACAAGGTTGGGGTCGTCCGCATCGATCAGGCCATTGCCCGTGTTGTCGATGCCGTCACAGATCTCCGGGCAGCCGTTGTCATCCACAACGCCGTTGCAATCATTGTCCAGCCCGTCGCAGGGTTCCGGCGCTCCTGGGTACACGGTGTTGCTGTTGTCATCGCAGTCCTGCGGGCCCTGTACGCCATCGCCGTCCTGGTCCACCATGCCGGCGCAGGTGGCGAAGGCCCCATGGCATCCGCTCGCGATCATGCATTCGATGCATTGCGGGGTCCCGGCCACCACTTCGTTAGAACCGAGCAGCCAGGGCAGGCATTGTGGCCCGCAGTTGTTCATGGCACAGATGGCGCGCTCGGCGGCGCATTGCAAGCAGCTCGGAGCGAGCGGCGTTACTACCTGGAGGTAGCCGAGGACGCACTGCCACGCATCGGGTCCAGTTTGACCCTCGCACAAGGTCATGGCATTACCGGTCTCATTCCAAAGCTGCAGATAGTTGTCCTGGATCCATTGCTGATCAGCTGCGGAGCACGAGGGGCATCCGATGCCCGGACCAGCAAGCGGGTAGATGTTCATATCCTGATCATTGCAATCACCCGAGACGGAGACGAACCCGGGCGGCTGGATGCAATCGAAGGTGCCGGTTGAAGTAGTCCCGAAGCCGTCGCCATCTGAATCCTCGTACCAGGTGAAGCCTTCATCCGCTGTTCCGTTGCAATCGTTGTCGAGGCCGTCGCAGAGCTCGTTCGCACCAGGGAACACATCGGCATTGTCGTCGTCGCAATCCCCGTCGCAATTGGTGAACCCATCCTGGTCATTGTCCTCGCACGGCACGCAAACTCCATTCTCGCATATGCCGGATTCGCAAGTGCCTTGGTCAACACCGTAGAAGAAGCCGCACTCGAGGCCTGGGCACCCTTGGGCCGGGAACACGCTGGGGTTGGTGTCGTCGCAATCATGGCCATCCGTGGTGAACTCCGGCCCGGGGGCGTCGCAGGCTTCCACACCGGCGTTAATGTCTCCGAAGCCATCGCCATCCATGTCCGGGTACCAGGTGGTCTGCGCGCCTTCATCCACTTGGCCATTGCAGTTGTTATCGATGCCATCGCAGAACTCGGGAGCGCCGGGGTAGCGATCCGGGTTGGCGTCATCGCAATCCGAGCCGGAGGTCCAGCCATCACCATCCGCATCGGTAAGGCCGAGGCAGTTGATGTAGGCGGGGTCGCAATTGAGCTGCACGCACTCGACGCAACCCGTGCTTCCGAATCCACCGACACACTGGCTAAAGCATGAGCTGAACAGGCATTCCATGCGGTCCAGCGCACAGGAATGGCAGAGCTGTCCCACAGGGATGCTTCCTTCCAACTGTGCTTCCTCCAGTACCGCCTCCGTGCATGTCCGTGCTGCTGGAATGCTGAGTCCATTGGCGAGCAAGCAGCCTTGGAAGGCACCTGCGACGAAGTTCATGTAAGTCTCCTGGTTCTGGTCGATCCAATCCTGATCCGCCGCGGAACAGACCGTGCTGCAGCCTTGGCCGGGGAACCGTGCGGGATCAGTGTCGTCGCAATCCTCGTTGTTGCTGACGTAGCCGATTGGCTGTGCGCAGGCTATCTGGCTCACAGCGGCATCGCCGTAACCGTCATCATCGGCATCCTGGTGCCATGTGGCATGTGCGTTGACATCAGAATTGTTGTCGATGGCGCCATCGCAATCGTTGTCCTTACCGTCGGCACATAGCTCAGGAGCACCGGGGAACACGGTAGGGTCGTTGTCGTCGCAATCCAATGGATCGCTGCATCCGATATGGTCGTACACGCCATCGCCATCCAGGTCGAGGCATCCACCGTTGGCCGCGCTGATGCCCGGGATGATCACGAAGCACCCGTTCCCTTGCTTCAGCGTATCGCCGAGCAGTGAGACTGAGAAGCAATCCACGGCCCGCGCGTGCAGCGCATAAGGCACGCTGAGCAATTGCGTGGTGCCCATGTCTGTGAATGACGAACCACCGGATGCGTCCATCTCCACCTGGATGAAATGCGACGAGGCGCCCCAAGCGATGGCTGGGAAACTTCCCTGCGTTGGCGTGCCGGCACCCACGGCGATGGTGAATAGGCCGAAGGCGCTGGTGGTCAGCGTGTGGGTTTCCTGATAGGCTACCGGACCTCCGGGCGCTTCCGCATGCAGTGAGATCCGCAGGGCGATGGCCTGTGAGGAGAGCACTTGGCCCCCGGCATCCCGGGCCACGCCTTGGAAGTCGAAGCCTTGTGGTGCTTGTGCGAAAGCGCCAGCACTGATCAGCGCGGCGCACAGGATGTGGAGGAAGCGTTTCATGGCGGGATGGTTCAGGGGACTTGCTGCGTGCGGGTGTTTGTGGGCACGCTGCCACCGATGGTCTGCAGGATGGGATCGCGGTCGTTGTCCTCACCCACGTATTTCACCACGCCATCCAGGTTTATGTCCTCGGGCACATAGCCGCTTGATGTGTTGGTGGGCACGCTTCCGCCGATGGCCTGCAGGATGGGATCGCGGTCGTTGTCCTCGCCCACGTATTTGATGGTGCCATCGCCGGTCACATCGCCGGCCCAGAGCAAGCGAACGCTTCCGCGGAGGCGTTGCGCCTCGTTGCCGTAGGTGGCTACGCTGCCATTGGTGAAGTCGATGCTGTTGAGCCCCTGTGCGAGTGGAATCACGCTGGCTGTGAGCACCGGCAAGTGGTTCCGGTGATGGATCGCGATGCGGTAATCGGACGGAAGCGCAGGCAGCTCTACCGGTGATTCGCCATCCATGTCCACCACATCGCCATCGCGCTGAACCACCGCCGACCGCGTGGCCATCAGGGTCACGCCATCGGGTGCGCGCAACTCGATCAGCACCCAATCGACCACGGCGTCATGCCCTGAAACCGAAAGGGCGGAAGGCTGAAGTTGTTCGCCCCCGCCGCCGGAATGCGAGTATCCAAGCGCGGTGAAAGGCTCTTGCAATGGGAGCAGCGCGCTGGTGCGCAGACCGTCGTCCATCAATCCCGAGGATTCCCTGTAAGGGCCATCGAGCAAAGCGCGCATGTTGATCGCGAGCCGGATCGCATCAGGCTGCTGCACGCCAGCAGTGATCAATTCATCCGCAGCGTAGGTGCCGCTCGCAGCTTGGCCCAATGACCAGCCGAGCGAGGCATTGCCCGTAGTCCCGGACCCTCCTGCGGGAACGACAGCCCTTGGTTCGATGCTCTGTGCAAGGGTAAGCGCGCTGAGCGCACAGCAAGCTGAAGCAACGCTCCAGCGGGCGAGGATCCTCCAAGTGGTGCATGTGCGTGTCCGCATGATATTCTGGATTGCGCGTTGCGAAAGTCCCGGACCTGGCGCCAGCCGTCAATAGAACTTTCGTTAGGGTAGGGGACGCGCCGCTGCAAGGAGGATCCCGGACATGCTTCTCCGACTCGTCGAACTAGCTTCGGCCCGCAACCGGATCACATGAGCGACGGCTATGTCAATTCCACCACCGAGGGCAGCATCGCCACGGTCACCTTCCACCACCCTAAGAGCAACAGCCTGCCCGGCCGCATCCTGCGCGGAATCGCGGACGCGATCACGAGCGCAGGGAAGGACCCCTCCACGCGCGTCATTATCCTGCGGAGCGATGGCGACAAGGCCTTCTGCGCCGGCGCCAGCTTCGATGAGCTGGTGGCCATTGAAGATGATGCACGCGGACTGGACTTCTTCAGCGGCTTCGCGCACGTGATCAATGCCATACGCACCGCGCCTGTATTCGTCATCGGCCGCATCCACAGCCATTGCGTGGGCGGCGGCGTGGGCCTCGCCTGCGCGGTGGACATCGCCTATGCGCACAGCAGTGCCAGTGCGCGCCTCAGCGAGCTCGCCGTGGGCATCGGTCCATTCGTTGTCGGGCCTGCGGTGGAGCGGAAAGTGGGCACCGGCCATTTCGGCCTGCTCAGCGCCACGCCCGCCACGCGACGCAGTGCACAATGGTGCGAGCAGCATGGCATCTACGCGGAGGTCTTCGAGACGATGGAGGCGCTGGATGCGCGGATTGACGCACACGCCAGAGAGCTTTCGGCCTACAGCCCAGAAGCCATGGCCGACATCAAACAGGTGATGTGGAATGGCACCGAGGATTGGGATGTGCTCCTGATCGAGCGCGCCAAGATCAGCGGGCGGCTGGTGCTCTCGGAGTTCACGCGCAATGCCATCGCCAAGTTCAAGGCGGAAGCGGCAAAGCGTTGATCCTGCCCGTGCACGGGCTAGAGGGAATTTCCCAATTCCTGCCAAGACACTTGGGCACCGGTTGCTCGAAGGCTGGGGCGGACTCCCCGTAGGCCGCAAAGCCCTACTTTCGCGCGCCTTTTCGCAGGCCCGCCCATGAAAGAGCTCCGCAACATCGCCATCATCGCTCACGTCGACCACGGCAAGACAACGCTGGTGGACAAGATCCTGCACCAATGCCAGCTCTTCCGCGTGAATGAGGAGGTGAAGGACCTGCTGCTGGATAACAATGACTTGGAGCGCGAGCGCGGCATCACCATCCTGGCCAAGAACGTGAGCGTGCGGTACAAAGGCACCAAGATCAACATCATCGACACCCCCGGCCACAGCGATTTCGGCGGCGAGGTGGAGCGCGTGCTCAACATGGCCGATGGCGTGATCCTGCTGGTGGATGCCTTCGAGGGCCCCATGCCTCAGACGCGCTTCGTGCTGGGCAAGGCCATTGAGCTCGGCCTTAAGCCCGTCGTCGTGATCAACAAAGTGGATAAGCCGAACTGCACGCCGGAAGAGGTTCATGAAGCCGTCTTCGATCTCATGTTCGCCCTTGATGCGAGCGAGGACCAGCTCAACTTCCCCACGGTTTACGGCAGCAGCAAGCAAGGGTGGATGGGACCCGATTGGAAGACGCCGACGGAGGATGTGAGCCACCTGCTCGATGTGATCCTGGAGCACGTGCCTGCGCCCAAAGTGGTGGAAGGCACCTTGCAGATGCGCATCACCAGCCTCGACTACAGCAGCTTCCAAGGCCGCATCGCCGTGGGCCGCATCACGCGCGGCAGCATCAAGCCCGGCCAGCCGATCACGCTGATGAAGAACGATGGCACCGTGAAGAAGGGCCAGGTGAAGGAACTCATGGTCTTCGAAGGCCTCGGCAAGGAGAAGGTGAAGCAGGAGGTGGGCTGCGGCGAGATCGTGGCCGTGATGGGCCTCGAGAACTTCGACATCGGCGATACCGTGGCCGATGCCGAGAACCCCGAGGGACTGCCCAAGTTCAAGGTGGACGAGCCCACCATGAGCATGCTCTTCACCATCAACAACTCGCCTTTCTTCGGCAAGGAGGGCCAGTTCGTGACCAGCCGCCACGTGCGCGACCGGCTCTTCAAGGAGATCGAGAAGAACCTGGCCATGCGCCTGCAAGAGACCGACAGCCCGGACCGCCTGCTGGTCTTCGGCCGCGGCATCCTGCACCTGAGCATCCTGGTGGAGACCATGCGCCGAGAAGGCTACGAGTTCCAGCTCGGTCAGCCGCAGGTACTGTACAAGGAGATCGATGGCGAGCGCCATGAGCCGATCGAGTTCCTCACCGTGCAGGTGCCGGATCAATTCAGCAGCCGCGTGATCGATCACGTGACCCGGCGCAAGGGCGAGATCCTCAACATCGAGCAGAAGAGCGACCGCGCCGTGCTCGAGTTCAAGATCCCGGCACGAGGGATCATCGGCCTGCGCAACGCGCTGCTCACCGCCACCGAGGGCGAGGCCATCATCGCGCACCGCTTCGCCGGATACGAGCCGCACAAAGGCTCGATCGCCGCGCCGCGCCCAGGTTGCATCGTCAGCGGTGAGCAGGGCGCCGTGGTCGCCTACGCCATCGATAAGCTGCAGGACCGCGGCAAGTTCTTCGTGGATCCAGGCGATGAGATCTACGTGGGCCAGGTGATCGGCGAGAGCCCCAAGCCAGGCGAGGAACTGGTAGTGAACGTGGTGCGCACCAAGAAGCTCACGAACATGCGCGCCAGCGGCACCGACGAGAAGCTCAATATCGCCCCTGCGGTGAAGTTCAGCCTCGAGGAGTGCATGGAGTACATCGCCGATGATGAGTACCTGGAGGTGACGCCCAAGAGCCTGCGCATCCGCAAGATCCTATTGGACGAGAACGAGCGGAAGCGCGCGGCGAAGCGGATGCAGGAGGCCTGAGGCACCTGTGCCCAGAATCACCCCGCGGAATGGGATCACCGGTTCTTGATCTTGCATCAAGATGACCGAGGCGATGCTCGGTCATTGGACGGGTTGCAGGGAGATGCCCTGGATGCCGCGCAACGTGCGCCGCTCAGCTTTCCGCGTGGATCCGGCCCAGCAAGTAGGATTTGCCCACGATCTCCGAGCAGGTGGCAACGGCACTCACGGTCACGCCCAACAGTCCGTGCAGGTTCAGGTTCTGGCCGGTGAGCAGCAGGTTGGGCACTTTGGTGCGCGGTGCGATGAAGGTGCGCAACGGCGAGGCGCTGTCCTTGCGGATGCCGTAGATCGTGCCATCGGGCGTGCCGATGTAATCCCGGAAAGTGAGCGGCGTGGTGCTGTGCACCGATTTGATCCCTGCCCGCAGGCCCGGGAACCGCTCCTCGATGATGTCGATCAACTGCTGCTCACGCGCGTGCTTGAACTCGAGGTAAGCAGGATCACGTTCGCCCGGTTCGGCCACGGTGCTCCGGCTGCCGGCCCATTGTTCCACCTCGCGGTAGCGCATGTACGTCATCACGGTGATGGCCTCCGCTTGATCGGGTGATCGCTTGGTGGCCGGCGTGGAGAGCATGTAGCCCGATGGCCATCGGCCCTCGGTGTAATCCACGGCGTCCCACACGCCGCCGTATAGCATGCGGTACACATTGTAATTGAGGTAAGGGAAGGCTCCGGGCTTCATCACCAGGTGCAGCGCGTGCGATGCCACCGTGTTCTCCAGCGATTTGATCCGTGTGCGGTAAGCGGGCCGCAGATGTCCAGGCTCGATCATGTCCATCAGCACGGCCGGATGGATGTTGGCGATGCAATAGGTGCAGGCGAACGACTCGCCGGAAGCGGTCAGCACGGCGCGTACGCCATCCGGACCCATGTCGAATCCGGTGACGCGGGTGCGCGAGCGGATCTCGGCGCCGGCCGACCGGGCGTTGCTCGCCAGGTGCTTGGCGATCTGCGATCCTCCATCGACGCAGCGCCACGAGCTCTCTACGTAGGTGTTCTGCACCAGCGCGTGCACATAGAAGGGCGATGCATGATCGCCTGCGTAAAGGGCATTGTTGCCGGCGAGCACCGTGCGCAGGGTCTCATTGGCCGTAAGCGATGCGATCACCTGCTCCGCGTTCAGCGAGAGGCGCTCGTCCATCCAGTCCTTGGTATCGGTATCGCGCACGCGATAGAGCGGGAACAGGTCACAGGTCTCCTGCACCAGCTGCGCGTACCGTTCAATGGCACTGCGCTCACCGGGGAAGTGCTCGGCCAAGCGGGCCACGAAGTTGTCCCAGCCTTGCGCGTACGGGTAGCTCACCGGGTCGTTCGGCAACTCGATCCGGTCGAAGGCATCCATGTCCATGCGCCGCAGCTTCAGCTTGTCAATGATCCCGTAATAGCTGAAGTAGCGGTGCAGGTTCTGGCCGGGCATCAATCCGCCGATGTAGTGCACGCCCGTATCGAACACGGTCTTGTCGCGGCTGAATACCTGGAGCGTGCCGCCGAGCTGGTGGTTCTGCTCCAGCACCAGCACCTTCATCCCCTCGCGGGCCAGTGTCACGGCGCATTCCAGGCCGCCAAGCCCTGCGCCGACGATGACCACGTCGTAGCGCTCGCTGCTCATGCCTTGGAGAGGATGGCCAAGGCGTTGGAGGTCCTGTTCGCGTGGTGGGCCCATTCCACCTTCAGCCCTGCTGCTGAGGCCATTCCTTCGAATTCCGTACGCGAGATGAAATGCATGTCGTTCTCTGTTTTGCTGAAGCCGGCCGCTACCGCGAATCGTTCGGTCATGACCGTGCGCTCATGCCCTTCCCCGCTTGCCCGGAAGCCGTCGCGAACATAGATCGCCCCGCCCGGAGCCAAGGCCGATGCGCATCGGTCGAGCACCATGCGCTGCTCATCGGGAAACAGGTAATGCAGCACGTCCTTCAGCACGAAGGCATCGGAGAGCGGCAACGGAGAGGTCCGCGCATCGCCCTCGGCCACTGTGATGCCGGCCCAAGGCCGCGCGGCCTCGCGGGCAATGGCCACCTTCTCCGGATCGCGCTCGAGGGCGGTGACCGTGCGGCCGCGTGAGCACCAGTGCAGGAGCAGGGCCACTATGCCGTGCCCGCTGCCGATGTCCGTGATACGTGCATCCGGCGCGATCCTGGAATGGAGCAGTTCGTGAAGCTCCGCATCCATGCGCCCCTTGATGCGCGTATGCCATTCGAGCACCGGCCCTTTGTAGGTGAATGTGCGCACCAATCGCTCGTGGAAATAGCGCGGAGTCTCCCGTTCGCGCCGCAGCGCCCCGTATTGGGCCTTGTACCAGGCGGAGATCGCCTTCGTGCGGTCACGGGCACCGGTGCCGAATCGAGGATCGCCCGGCTCGATTGGCGGGAGCGGCCGCATGGTGATGGTGGCGTTCTTCAGCAGCGCATCGCCTTTGCTCATGGCATCGCCGAATCCGTGAAGCAGCACCGGCACGATGGGCGCGCCGATCGCCTCAGCGATATGGAAGGCACCCTTGTGGAAGCGGCCGATGCTGCCATCGCGCGATCGCGTGCCCTCTGGGAAGATGATCACTGAGATGCCATCCGCGATATGCTCCCGCGCGCGCTCCACGTTCGGCTCCGTTCCGTCCTCGCTGCGGAGATAGCCCGCATAGCGCACCACACGGCCGAAGAAGGGGCTGTTCCACACCCAGCGGTTGGTCATCATCACCGCCCGCGGGGTGATCATGAGCATGGCCAGGATGTCGATGAAGGAGGCATGGTTCGCGATCACGATCGCCGGCCGGTCCTTCAGCAGCGGCGCGAAGGAACGGATGTCCTTGCGGACGTTCGCCATCACGTAAACGAGCGATCCGGTGAAGAGCCGTACGACGCTGCGCGTCCAGTGCTGCTTGGCGCGCTTGGGCGCAGGCACCGCCATGAACAGCAGCCAGGAGATGCTCAGCAGGATGCAGCCCAGCAGGAAATAGCTGAAGGCGAAGAGCGAGATCAGCAGGGAAAGCAGCGTGAAGGGTTGCCGGCCCCTGGCCGCGCGGTCGCCGATGAAGAGGCCGAAGAGCGCCGGCTGCGCGGTGAGCGCTACCGCCAGAAGTGCCGCCATGCCGGTGACGGAGAGCGCAGCGATGGAGCGCAGGGCGGGATGCGCGGCCAGGAAGAGCGCACCGGTGCCGATGATGGTGGTGACTGCCGAGAGCACGATGGCGCTGCGGAAGGAGCGCGTATGGTCGGTGCCGGTGCGGTGCCTGGCGAGCAGGCCCTCGGTGGTGAAGATGCAGTAGTCGTCACCGAGGCCGAAGATGAAGGTGCACACCATGATGTTCACCAAGTCGAAGCGGATGTCGAGCAGCCCGCAGAGCCCGAGGATCCAGGACCAGCCCAGGGCCATGGGCATGAAGGTGAGCAGCGCCAGCTCGATGCGGCCGTAGGTGACCAGCAGTGCAACGAAGACGATCCCGATAGTGCGCCAGAGGATCCCGTTGAGGTCGTCCTCGATCACCTTCGCCACGTGCGCGCTGAGCTGGCCACGGTGCATCGCTTCCACGCCTTCGAGCGCGGCCATGCGCTGGCTGAGCGCATCCGCATCATCCGGTGGCACCAGCAGCCGGACGGCCACGAGGGTTTCACCATCCGCCGATCCGATGAATTCGCCGGGCAGTACCGGGCCCGTGGTCATCGGCAATGGCCGTTCGACACTTTCAATCTGCTGCACGAAGCCGTCGAAGGCTTCAGGCGTGAATCCGTTCCTGAATGCCGCTTCGCGAATGCGCCTGGCCAATCGATCCGCAGGCTCAGCATGGAAGGCGTCGCTCCAGGCCTTCAACCTGAATTGCGCTGTGCGCTTCGAAGGAGCCAGGTCGCATGGCAGCGCTTCTGCCCATCTCCCCGCGCTGCGCTCAACGGCAATGGCCTCCTCCAAGCGTTGCCGCGCTTCTTCCTGCGTTCGGCCCTTGCCGGCGATGAACACCGGCACCGCGCGATCGCCACGGCCTTCCATCCGGTCCCGCACCTCGCGCATGTCCTCCGGGATCAGGCTCAATCGCTCCGGATCGGCATCCTGCTGCACCTTTCCAGCGAAGGGAAGCAGGCCAGCGGTGACGATCACGATACCCAGTAGCGCGATCCATCGGCCTACACCCGGACGATGCGCATTCATTCCGCTTTGCGATCGGCTTCCTTGCATGGAGCGTGCGTACCCGGGCGGAACGAAATGCGGCAGCACCACCAGCACCATGAAGAGCGCCCCGGCCAGCATGAAGCCCGCGATCATGCCCAGATCGGCGAGCACGCGGCTGCTGGCGAATGACAAAGCACCGAAGGCGAGCACCGTGGTTATGCAGCCCAACAGCATGGGCGCCGTGACCTCGCGCAGCGTTTCGGCCGCATCTCGCCGGTGGCGCAGGTGCGTGAGGAAGTGGAAGGAATAATCGAGCGCGATGCCGAGCAGGGCGGAGCTGGCACCGATCGCCAGGCCGGAGATGCTGCCCCGGAAGAACGCCAGTGCGCCAACGCCAAGGACGAAGCCGAATGCCGGCGGCAACAGGAAGAGCGGCATGAAGCGCAGGTCGCGGTAATACCAGATCAGCAGCAACAGCACCAGCGCAAGGGCCACGGCCGACGTTCGCATGGAATCGGCGCCGATGGCGGTGCGATTGGCCACCTCCATGGGCCCAGTTCCGAACGCTTCCGCACGAACCACGGAGGAAGCTGCGGAGCTCATGCACCGGTTGATCGCGGCTACCAGGTGATCGGGTCCCGCAGCTCCTTCGGCAGTGGGCCAGAGCAAGGCCACCGCCATGCTGCTGTCCGGGCTGAAGAGCACGCCATCGATGAGCAGTGCGCTAGCCGTTGTGGGGCCTGCAGTGATCCGGTCGCGCAAGCCGCTCGTGAATCCGAAGGGGTCGGCGAGGAGCAACTCCGCATCGAATTCGCCACCGGGTGCCGCAAGGGCAGCCCGCAACGCGCCGAGGGCGCTATCGAGCGCCGCTTCGTCGGCCGATGCCAGCCAGCGGAGTCGGGTCGGATCGGCGTGGATCGGGATTCGATCGGTGATCGTACGCAGCAGGGCATCGGCCCATGCTGCATCCGGCCGGCAGAACACGCTGTCGATCACGCCCGATCGATCGGCATGCGCCGCTGCCACGAAACGATCCGCTGATGCGATAAGGCTGTCCCGATCCGGACCTTCACCGAAGAAACCGACCGTAATTGGTCCTCGGCTTCCGCTCTGATTGAGCAGCGCACGGAAATGCTTCAAGGAGGGATCGTCCGGGAGCGCATCGAACAGGTCGGTGCCGAAACGGGCTCGTGAAGCTGACCATACTGCGAGCCCGGCGATGATGGCGGCTACCAGTGCCCACCCCCAACGGCGGCCATGGGTGCGCTTGTACAATGCTGCCGCTGCTCCTCCCATCTGACCTTGGCGGGTAAACATAGGCGAAGGCCTACTTTCGTGGCCCCTTAGAAAAATGGCAACCGGAACAATGCTTGTGATGCGGGCAGAAGAGCTCGATCTGAACGCATTCGCCTGGATCGTGCGCGGTGAAGGCACCTTGGCCGTTGCCGAACCGGATTGGGCGCGAGTTCGTCGGGCATTCGATTACCTCAGTGGAGTGGCCGCCAAGCAGGTGGTGTACGGCATCAATACCGGCTTCGGGCCCATGGCCCAGCATGCGGTAAGCGCCGCCGACCAGCACGCCTTGCAGTACAACCTGGTTCGGAGCCATGCCTCCGGGGCCGGTGAGGACCTGCCAGAGCAAGCCGTGCGCGCCATGATGCTGGTGCGCGCCGTTACCTTCCTGCACGGGCGATCCGGCGTATCCGAACCGGTGGTGCAGCAACTGCTCACCTACCTCGAGCGCGGTATCTGTCCGCGCGTGCCCAGGCTCGGCGGAGTGGGCGCCAGCGGCGACCTCACGCAGCAAGCGCACCTGGCCTTGGGCCTGATCGGCGAAGGTCAAGGAACACAGCACGGCAAGCCCGGGAGCATGGCCTCCATCCTCGAGGCCAACGGGCTTGAACCGGTTGAGCTCCGCCTGCGCGACGGGCTCGCGCTGCTCAACGGCACGGCCGCCATGACCGGGATCGGCCTGCTCAACGTGCATCGGGCGCACGAGCTCGTGCACACCTCAGTCACGCTCTCCGCCCTGATCACCGAGGCCCTCGGCACCTGGACCGATCATCTGGGCGAGCCGTTGAACCACGCCAAGCGCCACGCCGGCCAGCGTGAAGTGGCCCTGCGCATGCGCGAGGCGCTTGAGGGATCAGGCTGCGTTCGAGACCGCATGGACCACCTGTCGCCGGGACGCACCAGCCCGAATGGCACCTTCAGCCACATGGTGCAGGAGCATTACAGCATCCGCTGCGTGCCGCAGGTGCTAGGCCCCATCCTCGATCAGGTTCGCAACAGCGAGCGCGTGCTCCTTGATGAATTGCACTCCATCGACGACAACCCTGTGATCGATCCCGACCGCGGCATCCACCATGGCGGCAATTTCCACGGCGATCAGGTCTCGCTGACCATGGATACGCTGCGGCTGGCCATGGTGAAACTGTGCATGCTCTGCGAGCGGCAGCTCAATTTCCTTCTGAACGACAAGGTGAACCTGCGCTTCCCGCCATTCCTGAACATGGAGGCGCCCGGCCTCACCTTGGGCATGCAGGGCATGCAGTTCACCGCCACGAGCACCACGGCTGAATGCCAGGCCCTGGCTACTTCGCTGTACGTGCACAGCATCCCGAACAACAACGACAACCAGGACATCGTGAGCATGGGAACCAATGCCGCGTTGGCCACTGCGCGCGTCATCGGCCATGCGCAGCGCGTGGCGTCGATACTGGCCATCGGAGCCGCGCAGGCCGCCGATCTCGCGGAGGCCGTTCCGCGCCTGTCGCCCATAGGGAAGGCCGCTCACGCGCGGATCCGCAGCGCTTCGGCCTCGATCCGCTCGAACAGCGATCCGGCCGCCGCGATCCAATCCGTTCACGACGAATTATTCGGAACCGCCAGCCACGCATGAGCAACGGTAAGAGCAAATGGGCCCTGGTCACCGGCGCATCACGCGGGATAGGCCGGGCCGTGTCGTTGGAACTGGCGCGCGCCCACGGCTTCAGCATCATCGTGAACTACGCCGCCAACGAAGCGGCCGCCCGCGAAACGGCCGATCAGGTGCGCGCGCTCGGCGCTGACGCCCACCTGGCAGGTTTCGACGTGCGCGATGCGGCCGCAGTGACGGCTGCGATCGAGGCATGGCGCGAAGCGCATCCGGAAGCGCGCCTCGAGGTGCTGGTGAACAATGCCGGCATCACGCGAGACAACCTCCTGGTATTCATGAAGCCCGAGGATTGGCATGCCGTGATCGACACGCACCTGAACGGATTCTTCAATGTGACCACGGCGGTGCTGCAAGGATTCGTGCGGCAGCGCGGCGGGCGCATCATCAATGTGGTATCCCTCAGCGGCGCCAAGGGTGTTCCCGGCCAGGCGAATTACTCAGCTGCCAAGGCTGGCGTGATCGGCGCCACGCGATCGCTGGCGCAGGAGGTCGCAAAGCGCGGCATCACGGTGAATGCCGTGGCTCCCGGCTTCATCGAGAGCGACATGACCAAGGACCTTCCCGTTGACCAGCTCAAGGGCCTGGTGCCGATGGGCCGGTTCGGAACGCCGGAGGAAGTCGCATCGGTGGTCAGCTTCCTTGCCTCGCCCGGCGCATCCTACATCACGGGCGAGGTGATCCATGTGAACGGAGGACTGCATTCATGATGGAACAGCGCGTCGTCATCACGGGAATGGGGCTCTGGAGCTGCCTGGGCACCAGCTTGCAGGAGGTGGAGGCATCGCTGCGCTCGGGCCGATCAGGCATTGGCTTCTCGCAGGCGAGGAAGGACATGGGCTATCGCAGCGCGCTCACCGGCGTGGTGCCCATGCCCGATCTGAAGAGCCGTCTCACCCGCCGCGAGCGCATCGGCATGGCCGAGCAGGCCTTCTACGCCTTTGCAGCCACCGAGCAAGCCATGGCTCAGGCCGGGATCGACCGTGCCTGGCTGGAGGCCAATGAAACGGGCATCATCTTCGGGAACGACAGCTCCGCGCTGGCCGTGATGGAATCAGTGGACACCATCCGCAAGAAGAAGGATACCACGCTGGTGGGCTCGGGGGCCATCTTCCAGGGCATGAACTGCACGGTGACCATGAACTTGAGCACGATCCTCAAGCTCAAGGGCATCAACTTCACGCTCAGCGGCGCTTGTGCGAGCGGATCCCACGCCATCGGCATCGGTTATCTGCTGATCAAGCAGGGGCTGCAGCGCATGGTGATATGTGGCGGAGCGCAGGAAGTGAACGATTACGCCTTCGGGAGCTTTGATGGCATCAGCGCATTCAGCACCAAGGAGGATGACCCTGCCGGCGCATCGCGCCCCTTCGATGCCAACCGCGACGGCCTGGTGCCCAGCGGCGGAGCGGCGGCCCTGATCATCGAGAGCCTCGATTCGGCCTTGGCCCGCGGCGCCACGATCCTGGGCGAGATCACCGGCTACGGATTCTCGTCCAATGGCGATCACATCTCGGACCCCAACCTCGACGGGCAGGTACGCGCCCTGCGCATGGCCCTGAACATGGCCGGCCTCACCGCGCACGACATCGATTATGTGAACGCGCATGCGACCGGAACCCCCGTTGGCGACCGCATCGAGGCCCAGGCGATCGATGCCGTATTCGGTGAACGGAGGCCCCTTGTGAGCAGCACCAAGAGCATGACCGGCCACGAATGCTGGATGGCCGGCGCCAGCGAGGTGGTGTATTCCATGCTCATGATGCTGGGCGGTTTCGTGGCGCCGAACGTTAATTTGCGCCAGCCCGACCAGGATAGCTCGAAGCTCAATCTCGTTCGGGACACCCTCGAAGCACCAATCAACAGGTTCCTCTCCAATTCCTTCGGTTTCGGTGGCACCAATTCCACCTTGATCGTGCAACGCCTTCAGGACTGACCTTCGCCATGGCCAACACCGCCCTTCGATCAGAGATCATCGAGAAGACCAAGAAGTTCCTCAGCGAGGAGTTCGAGGTCGATCCCGCCACCATTGCGCCCGAAGCACCGCTGAAGGAGACCTTGGCGCTCGATAGCCTCGATTATGTGGACCTGGTGGTGGTGATCGAAGAGAACTTCGGGTTCAAGGTGAAGGGGGAGGACTTCCTGAAGATGGCCACCTTCAACGACTTCTTCGACCACATCGAAGCGAACGTGGCCGCGCAGGCGTGAGCTCGCAAGGCGGAACCTGGCAAGGCACCAGCCGTGGCACACCGCTCGGCTATCGGTTCTTCATCCTCATCCTGCGCGCGCTCGGTCCTCGGATGGCGCACGCATTCCTGTGGTTCGTGGTGCCTTGGTACGCCCTTACGGCGCGAGCCAGCAACACGGCCATCCGCAGCTATTTCCGGCGGCTTCGCGCCGCGGGCCGTCGCGATAGCCTCACCGTTCTCGACTCGTACATGGCCTTCGGCCGGTCGCTCATTGATCGAGCCGCCATGCGCGCGGGCCGCGCCGGCGATTACACCTGGAATAAGCTCGGCACCGTGCAGCCCTTGAAGGATGCGGGTGGGGGGGTGGTGATCAGCGCCCATGTGGGTAACTGGGAGCTCGCTGGCAACCTGCTCGGTCATCAGTCCGACATGCCCGTGCATGTGCTCATGCAGGATGCCGAAGTGGCGGCCATCGCCCGTGCGCAGGAACAGGGCCAGGAGCGCCGTGCCTTCAATGTGATCGCGATCAAGGAAGACTTCTCGCACGTGTATGCCGCAGCCGAGGCCTTGCGCAGTGGAGGCCTGCTCTGCTTGCATGGCGATCGTTTCCTTCCCGGTGCGCGCACGGTCACAAAGCCCTTCCTCGGCGCCGATGCGAAATTCCCGGTCGGCCCCTTCGCGCTCGCACGTTCGCTGCAAGTGCCGGTGAGCTTCGCATTCGTGGTGAACACCGCGCCGCTCCAGTACGCTTTCCATGCCACGGCCCCGATGCCGGCAGGCTCCACCGTCGACACGCTCATCGATGCTTATGTGCTTGCATTGGAAGGGGTGGTGAACAAGTACCCGCTCCAGTGGTTCAATTATTATGACTTTTGGCGGCCATGACCAATCCATTGGCCAGCGGCGATGAGGCCCGTGCGCTGATCCCGCAAAAGGCGCCCTTCGTCCTGGTGGACACACTGATCGATGCAACCGCAGTGCGCTACCACAGCGGATTCACGGTTCCTACGGACCATGTGCTGGTGAACCATGGTGCCCTGAGCGAAGCCGGGCTCATGGAGAACGCGGCACAGACCGCCGCACTTGGCATGGGGCACTTGGCGAAGGAGCAGGGTGCAGCACCGCCCTTGGGCTTCATCGGCGCGCTCTCCAAGGTTGAGTTGCTCGGCCGGGCGCTCGTCGGTGATCGCATCGAGACCGTGGTGGAGCTGCGCCACGAGGTGATGAGCGCCCGCGTGCTGGAGGCTGTCGTGATGCGCCAGCGCGAGGTGATCGCACGGCTCGAGCTCAAGGTATTCCTCATTGATGAGCCGGCAGCACCATGATCGAGAGCCAGACGGAGCAAGCCATTTCCTTCGGCGATCTGGATCCGATGGGAATCGTGTGGCACGGGAACTACATCGGGTTCCTTGAACTCGGCCGCGAAGCCTTCGGCAGGCAGCACGGCCTCGATTCGGTGCACATGTACGAGCAGGGGTACTTTACGCCGATCGTTCGCATCACCATCGATCATAAGGCCATGCTCGCGTATGGCGATACCGTGGTGGTGAGCGCCCGGTTCATGCCCAGCCCGGCTGCAAAGATCATCTTCCATTACCAGCTCACGCGGAAGAAGGATGGCGTGGTGGTTGCCACCGCCGAAACGGTGCAGGTCTTCCTCGACCGGCAACGCAGGCTCCTGCTCGACGTGCCGGCGTTCTACCGCGAATGGCTGGAACGCCATCAGCTCAGCGTGCGATGAAGCGGACGTCCATTTGGATCGGAGCGCCCCGCTGCGTGAGCGCTCTTGGCGAGGGACTGCCGCAGCATGTGCAGCGCATGAAGGAAGGCGGCACCGCGCTCAGCTCGTGGAAAGGCGCTGCCAGCAAGCCCTTGATCGCCGGTGCGATCCCGGAAGGGCTTCTGCCCTTTGGCCCGCAGCGCATCCAGCGCTTGCTGGATCGCTGCCTGATGGATCTCGTGGAGCTACTGAAGCCGCGCCCCGCTGAGCGATGGCTGCTGGTGCTGGCCAGCACCAAGGGCGATATCGACGCACTGGAACGAGGGAATGCCGAGGCGAGCGCATTGCCGCTGCTCGGTGAGTACGTGCGGCGATGCGCGGGCATCAGCGCTCCGCCCATGGTGGTCTCCTTGGCCTGCGCATCCGGGACCGCGGCGCTCATGGCGGCTTGCAGCGCCATTGAACAGGACCGTTGCGATCATGCGCTGGTGATCGGTGCTGACGTGCTGAGCCGTTTCGTGCTCGAGGGCTTCGCATCGCTCTATGCGCTCGATGCAGGGCCTTGCCGCCCATTCGATGCCGGCCGCGCCGGAACCACCTTGGGTGAGGCATGCGCTGTGGTGATGGCAACGCGCGACCGTGACCGCATGCCCCAGGTGATCGGGCGATGGGTGGCCGGCGCCATCGCGCATGATGCCAATCACATCTCGGGCCCCTCGCGCACCGGCGAAGGGCTGTTGCGCGCGGTGAATGGAGCCTTGCGCTTGGCCGCTCTCGACCCCGGCGCGATCACCGCTGTGAATGCGCATGGCACCGGCACGCCTTACAACGACGCCATGGAATCCATCGCCTTCGAGCGCTGCGGCTTATCCGTTGTGCCGCTCAGCGGTTACAAGGGCTGGTTCGGGCACACCCTCGGCGCCGCCGGCCTGCTAGAAGCCATGATCGCCGTGCAAGCGCTCCGCGAGGGCACGGTGCTGCGCACCATGGGCTTGCAGGAGCAGGGCGTGCCCGGGAAGGTGAATGCCGTTCAAGAGGACTGCACCGTCACTGGCCGCACGCTGCTCAAGACCTCATCAGGCTTCGGCGGATGCAACGCCGCGGTGATCATCGAAGCTGAAGCATGAGCATCTTGGCCAGCACCACCTACCGCGATGGCGTATTCGCCCAGGCTGATACGCGCTTCAGTGCCGATCAAGGCGATGCCGATCAGCGTATGGCGGCTGCATGGGAACGGCTCGGAGCCGATTACCCGCGCTTCCATCGCGCAGACCGGCTCTCGCGCCTGGTGCTGCTCGGTGCGGCACCTTTCTTCGAGCCATCGGGACCGCTGGCCGGGGTTGACCGCGAAACCATCGGCATGCTGCTTTGCACCTGCACGGGCAGCATGGAATGCGATGCCCGGTACCATGCGCTGCTCCGTTCGGAAGGCACCGCAAGCCCGGCCCTCTTCGTGCCCACCCTGCCCAGCATCGCCGTGGGCGAGTTGAGCATCCGCCATGGCCTTCACGGCAGCGGCCTCTGCCTGATGATGCCATCACCGTCGGCAGTGGCCCTTGAACCCGCCATCGGCATGCTGCTCCAACAAGGCATGCGCTGGATCGTGTGCGGCTGGGCCGATACCTTCGCCAGCCATGCCCATGCAGCCTTCGCGGCGATTGACACCGCCGGATGGGACCGCTCCGCATTGAACCGACTCCAAACCATTTTCGATGAGCACTGAACCGACGACTGAATTGAAGCAGGAGCTGAAAGCACGGATCATCCAGCACTTGAACCTGCCGGGTGTCACCGTGGAGAGCATCGCGGACGATACGCCCCTCTTCGGCGAAGGGCTCGGGCTCGACAGCATCGATGTGCTGGAGCTGATCGTGCTGATGGACCGCCACTACGGGGTGCGCATCAGCGACCCCCAGGAAGGCCGAAGCGTTTTCCAGAACGTGACCACGATGGCCGAACACATCATGGCCAAGCGGTGAAAGGCCCGGCAATCGCGATCACCGGCGCCGGCGCGGTCTGCGCCATCGGCACGGGTGCTGCCGCGATCGCGCATTCGCTATCCGAGGGCCGGAGCGGCATCGTGCCGCGGCAGATGAAGGATTTCCCCGTCCTGCATTTCGGGGCCGTAGAGCTGAGCAACGAGGAACTCGCCGAACGCTTGGGGCTGAACACGCGTGCTCCGCGCTCGCGCACCTCGCTGCTGGCCCTTATGGCCGCGCGCGAAGCCCTGGGCCCGGGCATGCACACGGATACCGCAGTGATCAGCGCGAGCACCGTGGGCGGCATGGACATCACGGAAGACCTGTTCGATGGTTGGCGCCAAACGCGCATGGAACAAGCCAGGCTGGCGCGCGAGCATGCCGTCAGCGCGCACACCGATGCGATCGCGGAGGCGATCGGCTCGCAGGCGTTCCGATCAACGATCAGCACGGCCTGCAGCTCATCGGCCAATGCCATCGCCCTGGGCGCGCGCCTGTTGCAGCAGGGCCGCGCTCGGCGTGTGCTCGCCGGGGGCTCCGATGCGCTCTGCCGCTTCACCGTCGCAGGCTTCCGCGCGCTCAGCGCCATGGATCCCCTGCCGACCAGGCCATTCAGCCCGGACCGCAAAGGCATGAACCTCGGCGAAGGCGCTGCCTACCTGGTGCTCGAGCGACTTGATGATGCGCTTCGCAAAGGCCATGAGCCGCTCGGCCTGCTGGCCGGTTGGAGCAACCGCAACGATGCGCACCATGCCACCGCCACCTCACCCGAAGGCCACGGGCCCTTCCTGGCCATGCAGGAAGCCATCGCCCGTGCGGGGCTTGTTCCGGCGGACATCGATCACATCAACGCGCACGGCACGGGCACCGACAACAACGACGACACGGAGCTCCGCGCCATGGAGCGGCTCTTCGGAACCGTTCCGCCCTTTACCAGCACCAAGGCGCTCACCGGCCATACGCTCGCGGCGGCAGGCTCGCTCGAAGCCGTGATCGCGCTGCAATGCCTGCGCATCGGCCTGGTGCCAGCTGCTTCCTCCGCGATGGAGCCGATGGCTGGTCACGCTTGCATGCCGGTTGCGGCGCCCTTGCGCAAGAAGATCCGCAACGTGCTCAGCTGTTCCTTCGGATTCGGTGGCAATTGCTCCGCGATCGTGATCACCCAGCCTGTATGAGCACCGTGCGCAGCATATCTCGGTTGGGCCCCTGCAGGGGCGATCCCCCAGCGGTTCCTGCATCGGCAGCAAGGAGGCTATCGGGAATCCAGCACCGGGCCTGCCAACTCGCCCTCGCCGCGCTGCACCGTGCCGGCATCGAACGGCCCGACGCCATTGTGGCCAGCACGGCGCTCGGCTGCCTCGCGGACACCGAGCTGTTCCTCGCCGAGCTGCACGATGCGGGCGATGCACTGCTCTCCCCGCTGCCCTTCATGCGATCCACCCACAACACCATGGCGGGCCAGCTTGCGCTGATGCTGGGGTGCGATGGCCCGAATATCACGCACGCGCAAGGCTTCGAAGGTTTCCATGCCGCGCTGGTGGAGACGATGCTGCTGTTACAGGAGCACCCGGAATGGAATGTGCTGGTTCTGGCGATTGATGAGCGTACCGATGTCCTTGAGCGCGTGGCGCAGGCCATTGGGTCCGGCGCCCGGGTCGGCGAAGGGGGAGAAGCCTTCTTGATCACTGGTGCGGCGCTGTCGGGACTGGCGCGCATGGAATGGGCGGACGGGCGCGAAGGCGCGATCCTGCTGCCGGATACCGCAAGGGCCCTGCATGGCTCCGTGCTTGCCGTCCAATTGGGCGATGCCCTGATCGACGGCATTCGCACGCCGATCCGTTTGAGCAATGGCCGCGATCGAGCAACCGAGCTGTTATTCTCGATATGCTGACGCACGCTGTCACCCGCTGGCCCTTCGCGCTGCTCCATGTCATCGCCTTTGGGGGTCTGTTGCTAGGATGGTGGGGCGCTTGGCCGTTGGTGATTACGCTGGCCTTGCACCTGGCCCTGCTGGCATGGGGAAGCGCCACACCCGGCGCTGGCTTTTTCATTGTGCATGCGAGGTCGCTGCCGGATCGCGAGATCGCGCTCACGTACGACGATGGGCCTGTTCCGGAAAGGACACCTGCACTGCTCGACCTGCTGAAGCGCGAACAGGTACAGGCCACCTTCTTCTGCATTGGGGAACGCGTGGAGCGCGCGCCTGATCTGGCCAAGCGCATCGTCGATGAAGGCCATGCCATTGGCGTGCACACCCAGCGCCATGCGTGGTGGTGGGGCTTCATGCGCCCGCGCGCCGCCCGGCGCGAGATCGAACTTTGCGCAGACGCCATTGCTGCGGCCACTGGCATGCGTCCCGCGCTCATGCGGCCGCCCTTCGGAGTAACCAGCCCAGCAACCGCCCGAGCGATCCGTGATAGCGGAATGATCCCCGTGGCCTGGGACCTTCGCACCTTCGACACGGCTGTGACTAGCCGTGAATCGCTTATCGAGCGCAGCATCCCGCGGCTGAAGGGGGCTTCCATCGTGCTGATGCATGACCACGCCCCAGCTGTGATGGGCCTCACGAAGGCCATGATTCTCGAAGCGCACCGGCTTGGCAGGAAGTTGGTGAGGCTCGATGCCATGATGCTCTCTTCGCGCATGCTGTGCGCAGTGATCGCCTGCGGCACCTGGTTCAATGCCTCGGCCCAGCAGGGGCCTCAGCCCATCGGAAAGGATCACCAGTTGGTGCAGCGCTTGAATGCCCAAGCCAGCACCAGCGCTTCGGTGCAGGCCCGCTTCACGCAAGAGAAACGGATCAAGGGCCTGTCGCAGCCGATCATCAGCGAGGGCCGATTCGCGTTCCTGGCACCCGACCGCATGCGATGGGAGGTGAGTGCGCCGGAACCTTTGGTCGCCGTGGTCGTTGGCAAGAGCGTACGCATGCACGAGCATGGAGCCGAGCGTGCGGCCACGGCGCGCGAGAAACAGGTGTTCGAGGGAATCCAGCGGCTGGTGGGATCACTGTTCACCGGAACGGCCTTCACCGAGGGCGGCATGCAGCCCGCTTTCTTCAGCGATGGCGATGAGTTGCTGGTTGAACTCAAGCCCAACCAGCCGGGCATGAAGAGCAGGATCGACCGGATCATGCTGCGCTTCACCGGAATGACCTTGCTACTTATGGAACTGAGGATCATTCGGCCCAATGGCGATGTCACAATCACACGGTTCCAGGACGCCAGCCAAGGATCATTGCTGCCGAAAGGGATCTTCGACCTGCCATGACTGAGAGCGGAACAACATCCTTATTCACGATTGACCGGATGCTGGATCCGGGATCGCATGCCACCGTGCTCGCGCGCGTTCAGGCCGATCACGCCATTCTCCAAGGACATTTCCCCGGACGGCCGGTAGTGCCCGGCGTATGCCTCGTGGACCTGGTGGTGCGGATCTGCAGCGCACTGGCCGGCGCCGATCAGCGGATCATCCGCGCGCGATCCATCAAATTCCTGCAGCCCGTTGAGCCGGGACGGGCACCAGAGCTTCTGGTGACCGTGGACCTTCAGCCGGGCGATGGCTGCAACAAGGCAGAAGCGCGCATCACCTTCGGTGAGACGGTGGCCATGAAAATGACGGCCGATCTTGTGCCCTTCGCTTGAAACGCACGTCATCGATGCCGACGAGGATCGCCGTGGTGATGGCCACCTACAACAACGCGGGCACGCTGGCGGGGGTGATCGAGGGCGTGAAGCGGGCGGCAAGCAGTCCGGTCATCGTGGTGGACGATGGCAGCACCGATGGCACTGATGCGATCCTGCAACGCATGGAAGGCATCGTGCCCTTGCGGGTGATGCCGAACAAGGGGAAGGGGAACGCGCTGCGCACGGGATTCGCGCAAGCACGGGCGTTAGGCTGCACGCATGCCATCACCATCGATTCCGATGGCCAGCACGACCCGGCCGACATCCCGGCCATAGCAGCGGCGATCGCAGCGCAGCCTGGTGCCATGGTCATGGGCGTGCGCAACATGGAGCAGGCGAGTGTTCCGGGGCGCAGCTCCTTCGGCAATCGGTTCAGCAATTTCTGGTTCAAGGTTGAGACCGGCCTCACGCTGCGCGATACGCAGACCGGTTTCCGGGGCTGGCCTCTTGTGCCGCTGGAAGGCCTGCGGTGGCTCACCGATCGCTTCGGCTTCGAGGTGGAGGCCATCGTGAAGCTCGCCTGGCGCGGAGTGCCCTTTGCGCAGGTCCCGGTGAAGGTGCGCTACGATTTCCCGGAGCGCGTGTCGCACTTCAAGCCCTTCCTCGACTTCTCGCGCATCAGCGTGCTGAATGCCTGGCTGGTGACCTGCGCGCTCGCTTGGTACTGGCCGAAGCGCTTGATCCTGGGCGGTGGCCTGTGGCGCGCGATCAAGGCGGAAGCTGTGCACCCGGAGGAGAGTTCCATGCGCAAGGCTTGCGCCATCGGATTCGGGCTATTCATGGGAATCGTTCCGGTATGGGGACTCCAGTTGCTCATCGGGATCCCGCTGGCCTACCTCTTCCGCTTGAACCGCGTGCTTTTCGTAGCTGCGGCGAACATCAGTATCCCACCGATGATCCCGCTGATCCTTTACGCGAGCTACCGGATGGGCGCGGTGTTCATGGGTGACCAGGCCTTCGTGCCAGACCATCCGACTGGCCTCCGGTTGGCCGATGTGCAGGCGCATTTGGCGCAGTACGCGGCCGGTGCGGTTCTATTGGCCATGATGGCCGGCGCAGCGGGCGCGCTCATAGCCTTCGCCGTGCTGCGCAGCCTTCGGAACAGGTAGCGCCCCGGAACTAGTTCTTCCGGCCCCAATCACTCTTCGTCAGCCAGGCGCCGAGTTCCTTGCCCAGCTTGGCGTAGCCCTCGCCGATACGGCCGCTCGCATCGAAATCGAAGCCCATGGCATCCTGAGCGGGCGCCCGTTGGATCTCGACCTCGGCGAGCACCTCATCGGGCTTGCCCACCTCATGCAACGTGATAGTGGCGGTGATGTAACCCGGCATGCGCGAGATGCCGACATTGTAGCCTGGCTCGGTATCGGTGGTGTGGACCTTGATCATGTAGCGCGCGCTTTCCTTGTCGCGACCTGCCATCAATGCCACCTTGCCCTTTGCGAGCCGTTCATTGAGCAGTTCCTCAAAGCGCGGCTCATACACGTTCGCTCGGGCAGCTACCCACTTCTCCGCCCAGGAATCGCCCTTGCCGGCCTCCTTCTCGTTGTGCTCCTTGCGCTTCTTCTCCACATATTTCTCCTCGGTGAATTTCCCGACCACCATGTTCTCGTAGCTGTAGGTCAGCAAAACGGTTGATTCTCCGGCAAGCGCGGAGAAATCGCCTTTCTTGAGGATGGTTCGCATGCCGCCACCGGCGAATTGGGCGGACGCGCTGCATGCAATGGTGGCGACCAGTAGGAGGGAGGCGATCCGTTTCATGGGTTTTTGGCTTGGGGTGCGAATCTACGTACGCCCCGGTCCGTTCGGAGACGCCGAGGCCGGGCAATGGTCCCGCAGCGCATCGCGCGGCAACCTGCTACCTCTTCCTGCGATCGGCTCGTGCGTCACCGCTTCGGTCACATGGCGTGTCCGCACCGATCACGTCGTCTGCGGCCACAAAGTGCTGGGTAGATTCCATTTCCGCGCGGCCGATGTCCTCGCCATCGCAAACGGCGATCATCTTTGCCCTTCGGCCATGCCACGCACCCTTACGCTTTCGGCAACCCCGCCCTTTGCTCCGGCGTATGAGGCCGCCATGCAACGGCAGCAATTCGCGGTGATCGACGTGGAGGTCACCGAAGGGGACCCTACGCGCGGGAGGGTGATGGAGGTGGCAGCGATCGCGCTCGATGGCAGCCGTGAGCGCATGCGCTGGGAGAGCCTGGTGCAGCCCAGGGAACGGGTGCCATGGTTCACGCGCAAGCTCACCGGCATCGACGATTCCATGCTGCGCGATGCGCCAGGCTTCCACGAGATCGCGGGGACCTTGTCCACGATCACCCAGGATCGCATCGTGGTGGCGCACAACGTCCGTTTCGACATGACGGCCCTGCGGCACGAGTTCGCGCGGACCGGACTGGCCTTTGAGCGCGCTACGCTCTGCACCGAGCGTGTGAGCCGCAGGCTGATGCCCCACCTTGCGCACCATAACCTGTCGAGCGTATGCAGGCACCTGGGCATCGCCTTCCCGAAGGCGCATCGGGCCCTGGCCGATGCGGAGGCCACCGCCGAAGTGCTCAAGCGCATGATCATCGAGTTCGGCACTGATTCAGTGCTGCTCGGCATGCAGCCCGAGCACCTGGCCAAGCGCGCTTAGCCCAGCAGGGCGTTGCTCGCCCACAGCACCAACATCACGATCGCCGCGCTGGTGCCGAAGAGGGCGAGGCGGCATCCCCAGCGCGCGCGCTTTACACTGGCTGCGGTGTAGCGCAGGATGTGCCGGTTAGCGCGGCGCTGCCCCCACCAGCCGAATGCGATGGCATAAAGCCCGAGCACGACGGCCAGGGTGCACAGATGCCCTGCGAAGGCCAGTGGGATGCTCAGGGCGCCGAAGACCAGCGTGACCGTAGAAAGCGGCAGGCGGCGCTCTTCCTGTTTCATGGCTGCGTTGCCCGGAGTTCGGCATCCATCTCGAGCACCTGCGGGATCACAAGCACGTTCTCATCGTTGCGCACGATGAAGTCCGCGATGGCCTCGCGGTCGGCATCCGTGGCCTGGCGCAGCATGCGTGCGCGCACCGCCTCCTCCGTGATGCCGTCGCGTGCCATCACCCGTGCGATCCGCTCATCCTCCGGGCAGCTCACGGTGATCACGCGGTCAAAGCGCTTCCAGCCCTCGTTCTCAGCCATCAGCGCCGCTTCCATGATCCCGTACGGCGCATCCAGCTTGTCGGCCCAGCGGTCGAAATCAGCGCGGACCGCGGGGTGAACGATGCAATTCACGGCTTGGCGCGCCTCTTCGTCGCTGAATATGATCGCCGCCAGCGCTGCGCGGTCCAATCGGTCGTCCGTATAGATGCCGGGGCCGAAGCGAGCAATCAGCGCGGCCTTCACAGTGGCGTCATCTTCCATCAGAGCCCGTGCGCGCTCATCGGCAAAGTACACTGGGATCCCCAGCACCTCGAACACCTTGGCCACGGTGCTCTTGCCGCTCCCGATCCCTCCGGTGAGGCCTACGCGCAGCATGATTCGTTTGGTGGTGGCGTGGAAGGTTGCCTTGAAGTCCTGCAGTTCGAGGTGTTCCTCAGGTCCGCTGGGCTGACTGCTTGAACAACTTGAGCGCTTCAAGCTACAAGCCGCAGGCTGCAACCTTCTACCCTCAGGCTATCAACATTCAACCCTTCGCAGCCTCGTTCAGCTGCATGGTGTTGTCCATGGCGATGGCGCTCTTCTCGAAGCGGAGCTTCACGTTGCTGTCCACCTCGAGCAGGATGGTGGTATCCGCCACTTCCAGCACTTTTCCGTGGATGCCGCCGATGGTGACCACCTTGGAGCCCTTCTGAAGTGACTCCCGGAACTTCTTGGCATCCTTTGCCTTCTTCTGCTGGGGGCGGATCATGAAGAACCAGAAGACGACCATGATCAGGCCCATCATGATCCAGAACTGAGGGCCGCCGCCCGCACCGGTTTCGGCGGGCGTTGCCTGAAGGAGGAAAGAGGAGAGGAGCATTCGGTTTGTTGCTTAGGGGTTGGTGCTTGTTGGATTCTCGGGGCCGATCACTTCGCCGGTGATGGTCAGGACGGTGCTCGCTGGGAGGGCATTGCTCACCACGGTCACGCTCTTGTGCTGCATGCCGCTGCGCCCTTCGCTGTCGAATGCCACGGTGATCTCGCCGCCTTTGCCGGGTGCGATGGGCGACTTGGGCCAGTCCTTGCCGACGGTGCAGCCGCAGGAGCCGTTCACGGCGGAGATCACCAGCGGGCTGCCCCCGGCGTTGGTGAAGGCGAATCGCATCTCCACGCGCTTGCCCTGGACCACCTTGCCCATATCGTGCGCTGTGCGCTCGAAGGCGATGCGCGGGTAGTCCTCTGCATCAAGCTGCTCGTAGCCCGATGCGGGGAAGTTGATGTCACGCGTGCTCACCTCGCCGCGATCGCCGCTATCCGTGAGGAAGCAGCCCTGGAGAGCGGGCGTTAGAGCGAGGAGCAGCAAGGCGTGGCGCATGGCGGTTCAGGTCTCGAGCAGGCCGCGGCCAACCTTGCGTATGCGGCCATCGGCGCGCATCTCGGCGAATAGCTTGTCGAGCACCCCGTTGATGAAGACCTTGCTCTTGGGGGTGCTGTAGGCCTTGGCCACCTCGATGTACTCGTTGAGGGTGACCTTCACCGGTATCTGATCGAAGACGCGTGCCTCGGTGAGGGCCATCTTCATCAGGATCATGTCCGTGTAGGCGATGCGGTCGGTGTCCCAATTGCTTGCTTTCGCGGCGATGAGCGCTTCGTGCTCCTGGTCGTGCGCCACGCATTGCCGGAATAGCTCGTTCACGAAGGCGCGCTCCTCTACCGGGTCGTGCGTGAGGCCGTTGAGGCATTGGTCGCCGCCGTCGGATTCGCGCCATTGCTCCAGCACACGCTTCACCAGGCCGGCTGCCAGGTCAAGGTCCTCGAGCCAGTAGATGCTCCGCGCTTCGAACACATCCTGGATGGACTCGCTGTTGGCGATCTGCTCGCTCAGGAGCTCTACGGCAAAGGCGCGGTCCTTCGTGAAGGAAGGCGCCGTTTCGGCCATGTACGCCTTGTAGGCATCGCTCTCCTCCATGGCCTTGAACAGGGCGGTGAAGAGCTCCATGTGACCCACCCAGCTCACCCGGCGCTTCTCGCATTCGAGGCGCAGCCGCTCGCTCTGGGCGATGTCGCGCACGATCACATGCTCCACGAAACGGCGGCTGGGATCGAGGTCCGCAGCTGTGGGCAGGTGCTTCCTCTTGCGCTCCTCCATGCGCAGCTCGGCCACATGCCGCAGTTCGCCGAAGGCCAACAGCAGGGCGAGGTAGAGGTCGTGCGTGCGCTCGATGCCCTGATGCAGCTCCTTCTCCACGGCGGCCGTGCTGGCATGCTCGCCCTGCCCATAGGCATACAGTGCTTGATAGACCTTGATGCGGAGGTAGCGGCGATTGAGCATGTCGGTCAGAAGCGCAAGCCTGCTTCGCGGATGCTGCTGATGCGGTGCTCTGCGGCCTGGTTGGCGGCCAGGTAGGTGGGGATGCTGAGCTCGGCGCTGGCCTTGAAGATGCGCAGGGCGGTGTCGTAGATGCCCTCGGTCTGGCGCATGGCGGCTTGGCGATTATAGCCCTTGCGCTCCCAGGCGCAGTTGATGATGCCGCCGGCGTTCACCAGGAAATCGGGGGCGTAAAGGATGCCCTTCTTCATCACTGCTTTGCCATGCACGGCTTCATCGGCGAGCTGGTTGTTGGCGGCGCCGCAGATCACGCTGCACTTGAGTTTGGCCAGGGTGTCATCATTCACGGTTGCGCCCAGCGCGCAAGGCGCGTAAATGTCAACCTCGAGGTCGTAGATCGCCTCGGGCTTCACGAGGTTCACGGCGGGAATCTCGGCCTTTATCGCGGCGAGTTTGTCGTCGTGGATATCGGTGATGAAGACCTGTGCGCCGTCCTTCACCAGCAAGGCTGCCAGGCCTCGGCCCACGTTGCCGCCGCCTTGGATCGAGACCTTCCGGCCGCTGAGATTCTCGCTGCCGTATGCCTGCTTGGCGGCGGCCTTCATGCCGCAGTACACGCCGTACGCGGTCACCGGGCTGGGATCACCGCTGCCGCCCATCTCTTCGGGGAGGCCAGCGACGCTGTTCGTCTCTTTCTTGATGTTCACCATCTCGGCGGTGCTCATGCCCACGTCCTCGGCGGTGATGTAGCGCCCGTTGAGCGAATCGACGAATTGGCCGAAGCGGCGGAACATCGCCTCGGTCTTCTGCGTGCGGGCATCGCCGATGATCACGGCCTTGCCGCCGCCGAGGTCCAAGCCGGCCAGAGCGCTCTTATAGGTCATGCCGCGGCTCAGGCGAAGCACATCGCTGAGCGCCTCGGCCTCGCTGATGTAGGGCCACATGCGCGTGCCGCCCAAGGCTGGGCCCAAGGTGGTATCGTGTATGGCGATGATGGCCTTGAGGCCGGTGGGGCGGTCGAAGCAGAAGAGGACCTCTTCGTGGTCGTGCTGTTCCATGCGGCCGAGCACGATGGCCTCGGCGGCAGTCCTGGTGGCTGTTGCAGGCATGTGGGTGCGCTGTTTCTGTTGGTTCGATCCTTGTGCGGATCAGGCAACGAAGCCAGCCTTATTCAACCGGTCAACGCGCCTGCACCGCCCTTCGGCCCCGCCTACCTTTGGCGCCCGAAGAAAACAGGGCATCGCTGGAAAGGCGGCCAAAAGTAGAAAGTTCCCTTCCGCCCCGATGCGACCGCTCCTGAAGCTGAATCCGTACTTCGCCAAGTACCCTTGGCAATTGCTGCTCGGCACGGTGTTCATCGTGCTCAGCAACCTTTTCGCCGTTTACGCGCCACAGGTGGTGCGCGAGGCCATTGACCTGATCACAGCTGGCTTCGCGCAGCTCCAATTGCCCGCCAATGAGCGCACGCTGGCGGTGCCCGATACCCTGGATCGCTGGGTCAGCTGGACGGGCATCGGGCTGAACGACCGTGTGCAGCGGCTGGGCGACGGCGGCGAACTGGCGCGCACCATCGTCTGGCTCGCCGGATTGCTCGCGCTGCTCTACCTGGCGCTTGCGCTGCTCAAGGGCTTCTTCCTCTTCCTCATGCGGCAGACGATCATCGTGGTGAGCCGGCTGATCGAGTTCGATCTGAAGAACAACGTCTTCGACCACTACCAACGCCTGGACCGGGCCTTCTACAAGCGCAACAGCACGGGCGACCTCATGAACCGCATCAGCGAGGATGTGGGCAAGGTCCGCATGTACCTCGGTCCTGCGGTGATGTACACCATCAACCTGGTGGTGCTCTTCGTGATGTGCATCGGCTTCATGCTGCATGTGAACACCGAGCTCACCTTGTGGACGCTGGCCCCGCTCCCGCTGATGAGCATCGCCATCTATTACGTGAGCGACGTCATCAACCGCAAGAGCGCGCGCGTGCAGGAACAGCAGAGCCGCTTGAGCACCCTGGCCCAGGAGACCTTCAGCGGGATCCGCGTGCTGAAGGCCTATGCCAAGGAGCCGATGGCCGTGGACCGTTTCCGCGAGGCCGCCGGCGAATACCGCGCACGCAGCCTGGAGCAGGCCAAGGTCGATGCGGTCTTCATGCCCGCCATCATGCTGCTGATCGGCGTGAGCTCGGTGCTCACCATCCTCGTGGGCGGACTGAAGCTGATCAACGGCGACCCCAGCGTGACGGTTGGCAACATCGCCGAATTCATCATCTACGTGAACATGCTCACCTGGCCCTTCGCGAGCCTTGGATGGGTCACCTCACTCAATCAGCAGGCCAGCGCCAGTATGGTGCGCATCGATGAGTTCCTCTCCACCGAACCGGCCATCGCCGATGCGGACGATGAGCTCCAAGAGATCCACGGCGCCATCACCTTCAAGAAGGTCAGCTTCACCTACCCCGATACGGGGATCACCGCGCTGCATGAGGTGAGCTTCCACCTGCCTGCCGGAGGAACCCTTGCCGTGGTGGGCCACACCGGCAGCGGCAAGAGCACGCTCGCCGACCTGATCGCCCGCGCTTATGACCCCACCAGCGGGCAGGTGCTCATTGATGGAATCGATGTGCGGCGGATCAAGCTCGCACGGCTGCGGCATCAGCTCGGCTTCGTCCCGCAGGACGTCTTCCTCTTCAGCGACAGCATCCGCAGCAACATCGCCTTCCGCTTGGAACCGTCGGCCGACGTGGAGGAACGGGTGGTGCAGGCGGCACGCACCGCGCAGGTGCACAACGACATCATCGGCTTCCCCAAGGGCTACGACACGTTGCTGGGCGAGCGCGGCATCACCCTGAGCGGCGGACAGAAACAGCGCGTGAGCATCGCCCGGGCCATCGCTGCACGACCGCGAATCCTGCTCTTTGACGATGCCCTGAGCGCCGTGGACACCGCCACGGAAGAGGCCATCCTGCGCGAGTTGCGCAGCGTGATGAAGGGCCGCACCACGGTGATCATCAGCCACCGCATCAGCGCCGTGCGCGACGCCGACCGCATCCTGGTGCTCGATCACGGGTGCGTGGTGGAGGAAGGCACGCACGCCGAGCTCATCGACAAGGGCGGCGTGTACAACCAGTTGCACGAAGAGCAATTGCTGGAGGAGGCGGAGGGCTGAGGAAACCTGATCGCCTCATGGACGTCTTTCCGATTGAATGCATCATCCACATAGCGGTATCGCGGACAGGCTCTTGTGGCTCCTTCGCTTAGCGGCACTTCCGGGACTATTGGCGTTGGCTAACGTGGCTTACGGATCTGAAGGTGCCGATCCTCCTGGTTCCCCCGCGATCAACCCCGTGCCGCTGAAGCGCGGCAGCCGCATGCTGCACCGTTCTCGCTCGAACACCACGCATGACACGCACTACCTCTTCGGCACCTCGGCCATCGCCATGGAAAGCGGTCGCGGCTGCTACCAAGTGCATGATGTGCTGCTCCACAGCGCGAGCTTCTCGCCGGTGCAGGGCCTGGCCATCGGTGGCGGGGTGCAGGTGGCCTCGCTCGTGAGCAGTTTGGCCTCCCGCGAGCGCGAGCCCTTGCTGTTCGCGCGAGCCAGCTTCAGCGGGAAGCTCGGGGGCGGCGCGCACTTGGGCGGCTTCGCACTGGCCGCACGCACCAGCGTGAGCCCATCGGCGCGCGAGCGCAGCACCTTTCCCGTGAGCCTGGGCCTCGGCGGAGCGCAGCTCACCCTCGGCAACGACCGCGCCCACGCGACCATCTCCATTGGCGGAGCCATGGACGACCGGGGCATGAAGGACCGTCCGCTATTCGGCCTGGCCGGGCTCGTGCACCTCACCGACCACTTCTGCCTGATCACCGAGCATTGGCAATTGCCATTCGGCCCCGACGGCTACCGTGTGCACGGCTATGGCGTGCGCTTCACGCACCGTGCCATGGCCCTCGATGCCGCCTTCGCCGTGAACCGCGAGCTCGCGGACTTCTTCTTCCTCGGCGTGCCGGTGCTGGGGCTGTCGCTGCGGTTGTGAGACGGGGGATAACCCATTGCGGTCTTGGTCGACCCAGTGGGTCGACGAAACCAATGTGGTGGCCGAAATCCCCAACAACCGCAGAATTACCTTCCCGCCATGTTCGCCACCCTCATCGGCAACACGTTGTTGCGCGCGTTCGATCTGTACCACGCCTTCCCGCGCCGCCTGCTTGAATTGGGCCTATTCCTGATGATGGCTTCGCTCGCCTTCGGCTTCGTGGCTGGCGGCGTGGTGAGCCGACTCGCTTGGGAACTGCAATTGGTACCGGGCGCTTACGCTTCGGACTTCCAATTCTCCATGTACTTCGGGATGTTCGATGAGCAGCAAGGAACGGTGTGGAGCTTCATGGTGCTGGCGTTAGGCCTCGCGGCGGTGCGGCTCTGGCGTGAAGGTGAGCTCGCATTCGCGGAACTCACCTTCAAACAGCTCTGGGCAGGCATCAGCCATCGGAACTGGACCGTGTTCGGCGTATGCTGCCTGACGCTGGTGATGATCAAGGTGGCCCTATACAACCCGGTCTTCGACCTCTCGGGCCTGCGCGATCCGTTCTGGGAAGGCATGGGCGACGAGATGGGCCCGCGCAAGTACCGCTTCATGAAATGGATGAATGACCTCATCGCCGAGTTCTTCGCATGGGTGCCGGATGCGATGGTGGTCACCCTGCTCTGGACCGAAGCCCACCAGCGCTTCGACCGATCGCGATGGCGCGAGGCGCTCACGGTCTTCGCGGCCATGGCGGTGGGAATCTATGTTGTGAATGCTGTGCAGCAGTCCTTGCTGACGACATTGAAGCTCTACGCTTTCCCGGCATTCAGCATCCCCTTCGAGGCTTCGTTGATCCCGTTGGTGATCCAAGGCGCATTGATCGTGCTGCTCGGCGCCTTGCTGCTTCCGGCGCACTTGCTCTGCTACACGGTGCCTTTCGAGCAGTGGGCCGGTCCTGGGCCGAAACCCGATCTTGACCCGTTCGAAGGAGCCCCGGAATCGACCAAGGCGTGACGCTTGCGCGAACGCGGTCGGGATTCAACCTCGCCAACTTTTCCACGTACAGACGGCCCGAATGAACTTGGCCGTTAGGACCTATCTCAAAAACACCCTTCGGGCTGCGCCGGGGTCTTTACGCGTCCAGACGTCGTTGCTCAACCCTTACAGAGCCGCCAGCAATGCGCGGGTTTCGCGTCTCGTCTTGATCGCGAAATCCCTCCGGCTCGCTTCCGAAAGCATTTGTGAGATAGGTCCTAAATTCGCAACCCTCTGCTTCGGCGCTGGATTGGAACCTCAGCGTCGGTATACGGGCAGATGGAACCTGCAAGGAAGAATGAAGCTCAACTGGGCCTTGCTATTGCCGTTGCTTTGGCTGCTACCAGCGGCTGCACCCGCCCCTGACCCATCGGCTGGTCCCTCGGTGGATGAAGTTCGCGAGCTCTACACGCAGATCGGACTTGAAGGCTGCGTGGCTGAGAGCGCCTTCAGCAAGGGATTCAGCAGCGTAGCGCGAAGGGCGGCCCGGCCGAAGGTGCTGGCCATCGCCGACATGACCTTGCCCAGCACCGCGAAGCGCCTCTCGATCATCGACCTGGAGAAGAAAGAACTGCTGCTCACCACCTACGTGGCGCATGGACAGGGCTCGGGCGAACTGCTCTGCACCAGCTTCAGCAACCGTCACGGCTCACATGCCACCAGCAAAGGGTTGTACCGCGTGGGCGCCGAGATCATCAGCCCCAAGCACGGCGCCGCGCTGCTGCTGCACGGCCTCGATGCCAACCTCAACTGCCAGGCACTCGCGCGTGAAGTAATCATGCACGGCGCCGATTACGTGAGCGAGGCCTTCATTGCCGAGCACGGACGGCTGGGCCGGAGCTGGGGATGCCCCGCCGTGAGCCGCACCGACATGCCGCGCATGATCGAATTGCTGGCCGACGGTGGATATCTGTACGTCCACGGCCGCTGAAGCGCGCTTGCCCGGTCTTTTCCTTCGCGGCGGCATTCCTGCTGCACATGCGTTCACTTCCCGCCTTGGGCATCTTGGCCCTGCTTGCGTCCTGCGCCTCCCCCATCGCCGAACCCGACATCGCGGAGCAGGCGCAGGCCATCGAGGCCGTGTTCGAGACGCCGGCCGCCTACACGGTGCGGACACTGGACCCAGCGGCCATCAGCGACTTCATCGCGAAGCATCCCGAGCACCTTCCTGATTCCAACGGTATCGCGGGCTTCTACCAGCGGCGCGGATTCCAATTCGCTTGGTTCGTGAACGATTCGCTCTCGCAGAGCGCAGCCGCCTTCCACAACCTGGTGACCAGCGCCGATACGGTGTACCGCGAACTCGGCTACGTGCGCGCGCGCCTCGATGAACTGATGCTGCGCGGGAAGGTCAACGGCGATCACGACTGCGACAGCTGCATGCAGCACATCGAGTTGGCCCTCACGGCGCAATTCTTCCGTTTCGCCGACAAGAAATACGGGGGCACCGTGGGCAAGGACCTGCGTGAGCTCGACTGGTTCATCCCGCGCCGCAAGAAGAACTTCGACCGGCTGCTGGACTCGCTCGTGGCCGGCCGCATGGACCTATCACCGGTGGAGCCGCTGCACCCGCAGTATGCGCAGCTCAAGTCGCAGTTGAAACGGTACCACGACCTCTCCTCCGTGCAGTGGCCTACGCTGAGCCTCGGTGATCGCCGCAAGCTCGAGCCCGGGAACGAGGATCCACTGGTGCCCGAACTGCGGCAACGGTTGATGCTGCTCGGAGACTTCATCGCCACAGGCGACAGCATCCTGCTTTTCAGCCAGGATTACGACAGCCTGCTCGTGGCCGCTGTGATGCGCTTCCAGGAACGCCACGGACTGCACCCCGATGGCGTGATCGGCAAAGGCGCGATCGCGCAGCTGAACATCTCACCAGCGGACCGCGCGCGCACGATGCTCGTGAACATGGAGCGCCTGCGCTGGGTGCCCGAGCAGAACGCCCCCGACCTGCTGCTGGTGAACATCCCCGAGTTCCGCCTCTACGTGCATGAAGCCGACACCGTGGCGTGGAGCATGGTGGTGGTGGTGGGCGCCACGGCGACGCGTACCGTGATCTTCAGCGATTCGCTCAGCACCATCGTCTTCAGCCCCACCTGGACGCCACCGCCCAGCATCGTGCGCGGAGAGATCATGCCTGCCCTTGCCAAGGACCCGAACTACCTCAAGAAGAAAGGCATGGAGGTGATCGGCGGATCGGAGAAGAATCCGGTCATCCGACAGAATCCTGGCGCGAGCAATGCGTTGGGCCGCGTGAAATTCCTCTTCCCCAACAGCTACAGCATCTACTTCCACGACACGCCCAGCAAGAGCTTCTTCGCCCGCGAGAGCCGCGCCTTCAGCCACGGCTGCATCCGCCTCGCCGAGCCGCAGCGCTTTGCCGAGTACCTGCTACGCGCCGATACGGCCTGGACCACGAAGAAGGTGAAGGAGGCCATGCACAGCGGCGAGGAGCAATATGTGCGGCTGAAGAAGAAACGCCCCGTGAGCATCGGCTACTTCACAGCCTGGGTGGATCGAAACGGCCTGTTGCACTTCCGCGACGATGTGTACGGCCACGATGCGCGGCTGGCGGAGGAGCTCTTCGCGCTGCCTGCCACGATGGATTCTTCTGGAGGGCGACTGGAAGGGGATGCGGTGCGCTTACACGCCCGGTGAGTTGTTCCGCACCGATATCGAGCGGCATCAGGCCCTCATCGGACGGCAATCGCCGAATCCACCCGTGCATCCTTCTTCGCGCCCGCTTTCCAACGTTGGCTGCCATCGTCGTACCAGCGCACCATGGCCGTTACGCCTTGGGCGATTGAGAAGGGGGCCTCACCCACGGCGGCGATCGTCCGGTCCATGGGCGTGATGTAATCGCTGGTCATGCTGCGGTAGCGGCCGCTGGTGATGGGGAAGGGGAGACCGATTGATTTGAAGGCATCGCCGATGAGTGCCAAGGAGCGCACGAGCCAACTGGGGATGTATCGCACGGGTTTGCCCACGAGCTGCCGCGAGACCTCCTCGACCCACATCTTAAGGTCGAAGGGCTGATCGCCGACATAGAGGACTTTATGGTTCACCGTCTCGGCCGGCGCCTCGAGCATGCGCAGGATCTGCCATACCACAGTGCCCACGTAGCCGTAGGAGCGCACCACGCGTTGGCGGCCGGGGTGGAAGTAGAGCCCCTTGCGCATCACCTTGAACAGGACATCTCGGTATCGCAGGCTCCACGGCCCCCAGATGGTGGTGGGGCGGATGATGACCCATTCGCAGGCTAGGCCGGCTTCGCGCGTGTTCATCTCGGTGCGCCGCTTCGATTCGCCATACACGGTGAAGGGCTTGAAGTCGAGGTCGTGCTCAGGCTGGTAGCCCGCTTCGCACACGAACTGTGTGCTGGTGACGATGATGCGGCGCACGCTGGGGCATTGCTTCACCGCTTCGAGCAGCACGCGCGTGCCCTCGTGGTTCTGACGGTAGGCGTCCACATCGATAGGCTCCTCGGTATCGGTGCGGGCGGCGAGGTGAACGATGTGCGTGGGTGCGAATTGAGCGAGCGCCGATGCCACCGCGGCGCCATCGAGCAGGTCGGCTTCGCGCCAATGCGGGGCGTGCGCCGGGTTCAGCGGCGGGTTCCAATCGAGGTTGAGCAAGGCGGTGCCCTGCGCAAGGCACTCCTCCACGAGATTGGTGCCGATGAATCCCGAGCCGCCAGTAATCAACAGGCGCATATCGCTGGTCATGTTCAAGAGAAATGCTTCCGGCGATTCCGGCCGATAAGAGGGCCTTCAACGGAGGAAGTGCCGCGAAGATGCAATGGGCCGCGAGTGGTTCCATCTCGGTCAGCGCCGGCACAAATGCTCATCAGGTCCGCAATCGGAACCCATCGGCCCCGGCTCATGCCGAATGCGGAACGGCGTTCGTCGGAGGAATGCTCCGTTCGTCGGGGTGGTCCGAATCCCGGTCGAGTTTCACGAACGTTGGCCGACCTGCTCCGGTTGAACGGCCCAAGTTCACCGACCCATGCGATTCCTCAACATCCGCGCGCTGCTCTTCGTCGCCACGGCCCTCACGGCCTTCACAGTTCGGAGCGCTACCTACTACATCTCGCCCACGGGCAACGATAACAACAACGGCACGAGCCAGGCTACCGCATGGCGCACCATCGACCGCGCCAACCAGTTGAGCAGCAGCTTCCAACCGGGTGACCGGATCCTGTTCCAGCGCGGGGGCGAATACCGGGGCAAACTCAGCATCATGAACAGCGGCGCAGCCGGCAACCTGATCCAGATCGGCGCCTATGGGAGCGGCGCACAGCCCATCATCAGCGGAAGCAAGGCCGTTACCGGCTGGACCCAGCACAGCGGCAGCATCTGGAAGGCCCCGATCACGGACGCGCTCAAGTACGTGTACGTGAACGGCGTGCTGCAGGAGCTGGCGCGCTTCCCCAATACCGGATGGCTCCGCAACGACCAAGGCACCAGCACGAGCCTCACCGATAGCGAGCTCACCCAGCCCAACGGCTATTGGGTGGGAGCCACGGCGTTGATCCGCACCACCAACTGGAGCTACGACACGGCCTACGTCACGGGCTTCAGCAACAACACGCTCACGCATACATCCACCGGCAATAACCTGGGCACCTGGCAGTGGGGCTATTACCTGCGCAACAAGCTCGAATTGCTCGACGCCGCCGGCGAGTGGTACCACGACCGTGCTGCGGGCATGCTCTACCTGTGGTGCCCCAACAACGCCAATCCGAACAACGTGCTGGTGGAGGCCTCCGTGACCGACTTCGGGGTCTATGTGGGCTGGCAGCGCCACCACATCAAGGTCGAGGGCCTGCACATGCGCCACCAGCACACGGCCAGCCTGCGCCTCTCGGGCACCAGCGACCTGGAAGCCCTCAACTGCACCTTCACCGATACGCGCCAGGCCATCTACAGCACCGGCAACAACCAGCACTTCCACCACCTCGATGTGCAGCGCACGTACGGTACCGGGATCCAGCTGCTCGACAACAACACGGTGCTCGAGCACTGCACGCTCACCAACATCGCCATGGTGAAGGGACTGGGTGAGCAGAACATGGGCTACAACGGCATCGGCATGAACGGCAGCGGCATCACGGTCCGCGACAACCGCCTCGAGAACATCGGCTACTGCGGCATCGCGGTGGCCAACGATGCCCTCGTGGAGCGCAACCTGGTGATCAACAGCATGGCCATCCTCAACGATGGCGCCGGCATCACCTTCGATGCCACCGACGGCGCCATCATCCGCGACAACGTGGTGCGCGACCTGCAGGGCGACATCGAGAGCAGCGCCATCGGCTGGGTGAACAGCATCCCCATCTGCCACGGCATCTACTTCGGCAATGTGTACAACATGAACGTGCTCGTGAAAGGGAACACCGTGATGAACTGCCGCGGTGCGGGCCTTTACGTGGACCACACGATGCTTGCCACCGGAAACCGCATCGAGGACAACGTGCTCGTGAACAACAACATGCAGCTCTTCCTCTCGGACTACAGCAATTACAATGGCCCCGGCGCCACCGCTCCCTTCCACGTTCCCACTTTCAATTCCATCTATAGCGGCAACGTGCTCTACTGCATGACCAAGGACCAGCTCTGCGTGCAGCAGTACCATGTGTACAGCGCCAACCCCGTTGACTTCGGCACCTTCACCGGCAACTACTACTTCAACCCGTACAACGACCGGAGCATCTACGTGCGGAACTCGATCACCGGGGCGCACACCTACTATACGCTGGAGCGCTGGCAAGCAGAGGCCAATGAGGATCCCACCGGCTCGCGGAGCCTGCTGCGGCTGCCCAGCATGGAGGTGACCCAGGTGCTCGCCGCCAGCACGGTTCCCAACGGCAACTTCGGCAGCAACGTGAACGGTTGGACCGGATGGCCCAGCCAGGGGCAGATCACCCACAACAACGCCCAGCTCGACAACGGCTGCCTCAAGCTCAGCTTCACCAGCAACGCCACTTACAACACGCACAACCTGCGGCACAGCGCCACCATCGGCATCCAGAACGGCGCGTGGTACCGCATGAAGTTCAGCGTGGTGAGCGACGTGATGGGCGAATTCACCGTGGGCTTCAAGGCCGACAGCCAGGCCGACAATCCCTGGCGCGTGGGTGAGCGCGTGTACGCTTACGACGGGGAGCGCCGCGACGTGGAGCACATCTTCCAGAGCGACCGCACCGACAATGGCTCGCTCATGTTCACCTGTCACTACTCGAGCGGCATCTACTACCTGGATAACGTATCATTCGAGCGCGTGCAAGCCGTGCCCGTTGATCCCTTCGATCGCCACTTGGTGCTGATCAACGAAGAGGCGGCCGCGCAGGATTTCGACCTCGTGGGCTGCTGGAGCGATGTGGACGGAAACCTCCACACCGGCTCCGTCACCCTGCAACCATACGGATCCATCATCCTCATCAAGGAATCCGATGAGGAGTGCCTGAGCACCGATACGGACGACGAGGCCGCCGGGCCCGCCACCCAAGGGCTCCGAGCCTATCCGAATCCTGCGCAGCGAGGCGAATCACTGGTGGTGGAGACCGCGGATGAAGCGCCTGCCGCGCTGGAGCTTCGCGGCATGCAGGGGCAGCTGATCTGGCAGGGCCGTGCGAGTGCAGGCCAGACCCGCATCGACATCCCGGCGCAGCTGCGCGCTGGTGCCTACCTGCTCATCGTGGAGCAATCCGGAGAGCGCCGCCAGCAGCGAATAAGCGTGCTTTGATCAAGTGGGATCCATCCGAAAGGCCCGCCCCAACGGCGGGCCTTTCATTTCAGCAAGGCCGCATCCGAGGCAGGAGGCCTGACGCACAGCGGAGCCAGCATGGCGAACAGGATCGCGTGGCCGAGGTCCATGCCGTAGCAGAAGATGTCGATCTGCCAGATGAAGAGCAGGTAGCACAGCCCTGCGAACAGCGGAGCCTGCGAAGTGCCCTCGAGGTATTGGCTGCGGTAATGCTTGAAGGCTTTCCAGAAAACCGCGTACAGCAGCAGCACCCCGACGATGCCCTGCGACACGAGCACTTCGGCGAATGTGCTGTGCGAATGGATGTTGTAGCTATGCGAGGTGCCCCAGAGCACGGCCACATGGTCATACAGGCGAAGCGCATAGTGGCCCTTGTAGCCATTCCCCCAGAGCAGGCCGGTGCGGTCGCTCCAGACCCAATCGCCGATCGCCTGCCAGATGTGGCTTCGGCCATTGAAGGAGGTCACGTCCTCATAAGAGACACGGCCCAGGATGGCGGCGAAGAAGGGCTTGCTGATCACTTGGTACACCAAGGCCGAAAAGCTCAGCAGCAGGGGCAGGGTGAAGAGCGAGATGGCATAAAGTCCGCGCACCACCTTGATCGCCTTGGTCACGAAGAGCACGGTCAGCATCATGAAGATGAGGGTGGATAGGCGGCTATTGATGCGCAGCATGAAATAGAGGCCGATGGCAAGGGCCAGCATAGCAAGCACGGTGGCCGCTGGACGCTGGGCGGCGCCGCGCATGCGCACCATGAGCATCAGGGCCCAGACGCTGAGCAGGTGCGCACCGGTGTAGATCCCGCGCAGGAAGGGGAAGTTGGCCCGACCCTCGAAGGCATGGCCCACCGCGCGCACGCCGCCCAGGAAGCCCAGCACATTCAGCGCGAGCAAGGCGCTGAGGCCGATGAAGAGGATCCTGCCGAAATCAAACCCGGGATCGCTGCGCCCATTCAGGTGCACCACCACCGCCGCCAGGAAGGGCAAGAGGTAGAAAAGGCCGCTGATCACCGCATTCCCGAAGAGAACGCCGGGGATGCCGCCTCGCAATGCGACGAACTGCGAGGCGATCAAGGTGCCGATATAGGCCATGGCGAGCCACCAGACCGGCGTGAGCGAACGCCGCAGGCCCCGCCTGTAAGCCGCGTCGATCAGGTGGATGAGCACGATGGCTGCGAATGGCGCAATCGAAATCAGCATGCCTTCGCTGATGCTGCCCTTGCCGCCCTGGTAGCTGCCCAAGCCGAAGACCGGGAAGCCCGCGATGAACAGGGCGTTGAACAGCTGGCTCTTGCGGATCACAGTGGCAGATGGGGTCTCGGTCAGTGGCCTTTGATCCTGCGCTTCAGCTTGATGATGCCTTGCACCACGGCGCCTTCCTGGCCGCCGAGGGCATCCTTCAAGCTGTTCTTGATGCGCTCCATCGGGGTGAAACCGATGTATCGCCTGAAGTATTCGGCATCGCGCTGCGCGTCGAGCATGATGCGCTCCGGATGCCTCAGCGGGAATGCGATCGCCTTCGACGTGCGCTTGTTGCGCGGATCATCGGGTCCGGTGGTGTGCGTGCCGTCGCCATCGAAGCCGATGTTGTCGATCTGGTTCACATGCGGGATGATGTTGAGCGCGTGGTTGGCGATCCGCGTGATGTCCATCTGGTAGCTCCACGAGTTCATTCGTCCCTCATGCACCCGGTCGAATATCTCACGGGCGAGCTGCTCTTCATGCTTGTCCAGGAAGAAGTCGGCGAGCAGCGGACTCTGTTTCATGGCCGGCCATTGCTTCATGTCCACGTCGTAATGCTGCCACACGCGGCGCCAGCTGGCCCAGCCCCAGGGTGCGCCGTATCCATGCGCGCTGAAGTAGTAGTCGCCCTCCTTCGCGCCCGTCCAGTCGTCCATGAGGTTGTTGCCCATGATCACCCAGATGCGCTCATCGTGCCGGTAGCGTTCGAGCAGTTCCTGCGCGAAGCGGAAGAACGAGGGCACGGGCAGCGTGTCGTCTTCCAGCACGATGCCCTCCTCTTCGTGCTCGAAGAACCAGTTGATGGCGCTGCTCACGCCTTTGCGCAGCCCCAAGTTGCTTTCGTTGAAACGCGTGTGCAGCTCACAGGGCCAATCGACCAGATCCACCAAGGCGCGCACCTCTTCGCAGCGGGCGTGCTCGGCACGGTTGCGCGGGCCGTCACAAGCGAAGTAGAGGCGGGGCGGCTGCGCGGCGCGCACGGCATCGAAGACCTGCCTCAGGGGCCCAACGCGATTGAAGCCGATGAGCAGCACGGCCGTGTCCAACCGGTGATTCGTTTCAGCGTTCATCGGGCAAGGGAGGATTCACGAGGTTGTTGCGTCGGAAGTGCTCGAAGTACTGCAGCATGCTGACGGCGTGCAGCGCCACCTGGCGCGGGCCCGCGAACTCATCGAGGAAGCGGTAGAGGAAGAGCAGCATCACGTCGCGCCGCCGATGCGCCACGTCCTGCGCGATGTTGCCATGGCGATCATGCGGGAGGATCTCGATGCAGCCGCCGGAGAGCGCGGTCGGCAGCAGCATGTTGCTGCCGTGCACGCCCACCACGATCTGGCTGCGCGCGTAAGCATGGCACCAGGCGCGCTCGGTGGCCGGGTTCATGGCCCGGGTGCGCAGGTCCTCGATTCCCGCTGGCAACGATGAGGGTGCGCCCAGGCCCACCACGCTCGCGGTGAGCGTGGGCACCGCTTTGCGCATGAGGCGGAGGGCGCGAAGGGCCATGCGCTGCTGGTCCCAACGAAAGAACGGGTCGGCCACGCGCTGGAGACCGAGCTTGCGCATGATTCGGTGCTTCTCCTTATGCAGCGGCGTGCGGTACCAGAGCCGGTCCTCGCGCAGCACGAAGGTGATGTGCGGCGGCGCGCTGGCGAAGGCGTCCGTGGGGAAGGGCTTCACACCGGTGAAACGCTCGATGTCGATGCTGCTCTTATCGGGATGCGCATACCCACGCCCGAGCTGCACCTCCTCGAAATCGGCGAGGAAGCCCTTCACTTGCCGGTCGATGCTCCGGTACCAGCCGTGCGCTCGGCCTAGCTTCTGATCCACAAGCCACACCTCAGCGACCCCATCGGGCACGAGCCATTCAAAGGAGCGCGGGATCAACAGGACCAGGCCAAGATCCGGGTGCCGGTCGAGGTAATGCTGTGCGTTCCAGAGCTTCAGCAGCACGTGGCCATAGAGGAAATCCAGCGTGTTGAGCAGCACGATGCGCTTGCACGGGCGCAGCACGCGTCGCTCGATGCGTACCTCAGCATCGCTGGGCGCGCGGAAGCCTTCCATCAAGGGGCCATGAACCCAGTGGCTCACACCCTTGGGGTTGTGCAACGCGCCATCGTCCAGACCGATGGCTACGTCGTAGTCAACCGCGAAGCCTACCGGGAGGTCGTGATAGAAACGGTATCCACAGGCGGTGCAAGCGTACTCGCCGAGGATGTGGATGCCGGGGAATGCCACGTCAACCACCCGGGGTTGGCTGGCGCCGCATTTCGGGCAGCATCGCTCGGCGAATGGCGCTGGCTTCAGCGGCACCAGGTGGCGTGAGGGGGCGTTCATGCGGCGCGGTGGAACTTCCAGAAGGTGAGGATGCCGGTGACCATCAGGCGCAGGTTCTCACGGGTGCGCGCGGTGATCAGGTCGAGCACGAAGATGCTCACGAAGAAAGAGATGATGGTGGCCCAGATGGCACCGATGGAGCGCAGGTCAGGTATCAGGACCCAGTTGATGCCCACATTGAGCGCGACGCCCACCAAGGCCGTGAAGAGCGAGTAGCGGAAGAGGCCCTCGTTGGTGATGAAGCCGCGCTTCCCGGTGCCCATGTTGGTGAAGAAAAGACGGATGGCGAAGAGGCCCAGCAGCGCGCCGGCCGGCTCGAACTCCTCTCCGAAGAGCAGCACCACGATGGGCTTGGCCAAGAGATAGATCGGGATGGCGGTAGCCAGGAAGAGGCCGAACATGAGCCGGTACTGATTGAGCAGGCGATCGGTGTAGAGCGCATGCGAAACGGCCTTGGCCTTGGTGATTGCCGGTGCCAAGCTTCCTTGCACGATCACCGGCAGGAATCCGAGCGCTTCGATCATGCGCAGCGCCACGCTGTACTGGCCCACTTCGGCAAAGGCGGCTTCTTCGCCGTCGGAGGCGGTGAGCAGGTCCTTGATCATCACCTGATCGATGCGGGCCTGCACGAAGAGCGCCATCCCGTACACGAGCATGGGCCACGATTCACCCAGCAAGCGCACCACCATGGCACGCGTCGCCCGCCAATGCTTCCATGAAAGCCCCGCACGGTTGAAAGCGCTGAGATAGCCGATCGAGAGCAGCACATACTCCAACGCGTACATCCATGCGAAACCGGTGAGCGCTGCCTTGCCGCTGACATGGCCAGCGTGCACGGCCCAGGCCAGGGTGAGCTTCGCCGCAGAGGAGATGATTGATTGCGCCATCTGAACGCGCGCCACCGGCCCCGCCTTCACCTGCGACATGAACCATTGGTCGATCACGCCGATGGGCCTCAGGAGTTCCGCGGAGGCGATGATCAGCACCAGGGTGACCGTGAAGCCATCCATGCCCTTGATGAAGGCACCGGCCGTGCTCAACAGCACGATGAGGATGGCGCCGAAGAGCTTCAGCAAGGCCGCGCTCCCAAGCAGATCGTCGCGTTTCTCCGGATGCCGCACCAGGTCGCGCACCAGGATCTCGTCGATGCCCATGGCGCCGAGCGCGAAGAAGAGCCCCACGAATCCCGTGGCGTAATTGAGCTGCCCGAAGAGCTCATCACCGAGCGCGCGGGCCATCGCCACGCCGGTGAGCAGAACCACGCCCAGGCGGATGATGCGCTCAACGAAGAGCCACGATACGTTCTTGAGGACCTTCTGCGCGCCTTCGGACCGGAGCATGCGCGGGCTACTTGGTATAGTAGCCGTACCCGTTGCCGCGCTCGGCCTTCACATCATTGAACAGCACATCCACCCGGCCGAGCTGACCCTTCTGCACCAAATCGGTCACGGTGCGCAGGGTGCTCCGGCGGGTATAACGCTCGCGCACCACGTACAGGGTCACATCGAGGTGTCCCATGAGCACGACGAATTCGCTCACCAGGCCAAGGGGCGAGGAGTCCACCACGATGTGGTCGTAGCGCTGGCGCATGGATTCGATCAGTTCGGCCATTCGCGGGCTCTCGGCCAGTTCGCCCGGATTCGGCGGTATGGGCCCTGCTACGATGGCATCCAGGCCGGGCACATCGGTATGTGTGATGATGGCGCTCAGATCGGCCTCACCGATCAGGTAGGTGCTCAGTCCCTGGCCTTCGGGAAGGTCCATGGTCCGGTGCACGTTCGGGCGGCGCATATCGGCATCGATCAGCAGCACGCGCTTGCCCGAGAGCGCGAGCACGCTTGCCATGTTCACCGCGCAGAAGGTCTTGCCTTCACCGCTGGTGCCGCTGGTGAAGCCGATGACCTGACGAGGGGCATTGGCCCGCAGGTATTGCAGGTTGATGCGCGCGGTGCGGAACGATTCGGCCAGCAGGCTCTTGGGTTCATCCGCTGCGATCCGGCGCCGCTTGCTGCCGGGGATCACGGCGAGCACGGGCAGTGCCGTGAGGCGCTTGAGCTCGTCGAGGTCGGTGATGCGGTCGTTGAAGAAGTCGAGCAGAACGATCAGCAGGACCGGCAGCAGCAGGCCGATCAGCAGGGCGCCGCCCAGCACCATCTTCTTATCGGGGCCGATGGCGCCGACCAGCGATAGCCGCGCCTCATCCACCACGCTCTTGTCCACCTGATCCGAGGCGATGGCGATACCGGCCTCGGCTTTCTTCTCCTGCAGGTACTTGAACACGTCTTCGTTCAGGCCGAGCTTGCGCTGCTTTATGCCCAGCTCGCGCTCCTCGCGCGGGATCTGCCCAAGCTGGTAGCCGAGTGAGCTGATCCGCGCAGTGATCTCGCTGTAGTCGATCTCCGCGCGCTCCACCAGGCTCGCACCGGTTTGCTCGAGCGATTGCACGAGGTTCTTCAGCTTGCGTTCCATGGCGATCGTGGCAGGATCGTTCTTCACGCCGGTGGTGCCCGTGCGAGCGGCCAGATCGGAGCTCAAGCGCGTGATCTCGAGCACGAGGTTGTTGAGCACGGGGTCGTCGATGCCGCTGCTCGAGGGGGCGGGAACGTTGCGCAGGTCGCTCTGGGAGCGGATCTTCTCCAGCAGCCCTGTGCAGTACACGCGGCGGCGCTGGATCAAGCTCCGTTCGTTCTCGAGCCGGGAGCGCTCCTGGGCCAGGGCGTCGGCGGTGCCGGCAGCATTGAAGAGGCTGGTGCTCGTGCGTACCTGCTGCATGTCCTGCTCGGCGCGTTGGAGCGAATCGCCCACCACGCCGAGCTGCTCGTCGATGAAGGCGATGGTGCGAAGGCCCTTCTGCTGCTGCTTGTGCAGGGCTGATTCGATGAATGCGGCCATCAGGGTGTTTATGAAATCGATGTCCTTCTTCGGCGTGGCGCCCACCATGGAGAGGGAGACCACGTGGCCGTTGTCCTCGGGCGCAGTCACGCTCAACCGGGCGCTGTAGTTCATCACTTGCGCATCGAGGCTGTTGATCTTGAAGAAGTAATCCGTCTCGGGGCTGTATTGGCGGTCCTCCGGGAACTCGATGGTGAAGCTGAGGTGCTCGCCGATGAAAGGCTCGCCGATGGCGGCCGTCTGGTCGAGCTCGTAGTCGGCCACGTAGTCCTCGGTGAGCTCCTGTTTCTGCACGTTGTAGAGCAGCACGTTCTTGCCTTTGGCGGTCACGCGATAGGTGCCCGCCGCACGATCGACCTTCACGTGGATCGGGATGCCGCTGACCTGCACGCTCACCGAATCGAGCTGCACGCGGAAGGGCGGGAAGCCGTACTGCTCCTGGGTGAGGAAGCGCTTGGTGGTGTGGTAGCTGACCCCGAAGTCGAGGCGCCTGAGGGTCTTCACGATCATGCTGCGCGAAGTGAGCAGCGCGATATCGTCCTCGAGCTCGGAGCTGCCGCGCACCAGCGACATGCCCTTGATGAAATCCTCCTGCCGGGCTCCGAATCCGCGCTGCCCCTCGCCCATGAGCATGCGGGCGCCTACGTAGTAGGTTTTGGGCGTGGTCTTCAGGTAAGCCACGCCAAGCGCGCCGGACATGATGCCGGTGAGCAGGAACCACCACCAGCGGCGCAGGATCTTGCGCACCACGGCGCGCAGGTCGATGACGTCGGAGCCTTGCGCGGCCATGGCTATTGGGTGTTGTTCTTCACCACGGTGAACACCACGGCGGCGGTGCTCAGCGTGCTGAGGATGATGGAGAGGATCTCGATGTTTATCCGGGCCGGGCGCGCGCGCAGGTGGGGCACGAACACCACATCGTTGGGCAGCAGGTAGTAGTACTCCGAGCGCAGCACTTCGGTGGTGCTCAGGTCAACGTACAGGGCCTGCACGCCGCGGTCGCTCTGCCGCATCAGCGTTACATGGCTCTTGTCCGCGAGCTCCACTGGGCCGCCGGCCATGCTGAGCGCATCGAGGATGGTGATCTGGTTGTTATAGACCATGTAGGTGCCGGGCCGGCTCACCGCGCCTAGCAGGCTCACGCGCCAGTTCACCATCTTCAGGATCACCGTGGCGTTGGTGAAGTACTCGTTGATCTTGCGCTGCACCAGGTCCTGCGCCTCTCCCAAAGTGAGGCCCTGCAGCTTCACCTTGCCCACCTGGGGCAGGTGCACGTAGCCGTTCTTGTCCACCGAGAAGCCGTTCACGTAGAGCATGGCGTCGTTCACGCCCATGCCGCCGCCCGGCCCTTCGATGTTGAAGTAGCGGTGGGTCTGGTCGTCTAGGCCGAGCACGCGGATGCTGAGCACATCATTCACCTGCAGCCGGTACTCGAACTTCTGGTTCTCGAAGAGCTTGCTGGCACCGGGTGCGAGCGAGGGGTCGTTGAGGTAATTGACGCTGCGGCGGCTCACGCAGGAGGCCAGGAGCAGCAGCGCCAGCGGGAGCAGGAGCCGGTGAGGTGATCGCATGCGGTGCGGGGATGCGGCGGAAAGGGCCTTTTCAGGCACGGCCAAATATAGAGGGGCCTTTCGCGGCGCATCGAAGGAGTGGATGAACCGCCGTCAACGATCGCCCGGTGAAAGCGTGGCCCGATGGGTTCAGCCCTTCAGCAGGCCGCGGCTGATCACGATGCGCTGCACCTCGCTGGTGCCCTCGTAGATCTGGGTGATCTTGGCATCGCGCATCAGGCGCTCCACGTGGTATTCCTTCACGTACCCGTAGCCGCCATGCACCTGCACGGCCTCCACCGTGGTACGCATGGCCACCTCGCTGGCGAACACCTTGGCCATGGCGCTGGCCTGGTCGTAGTTCAGGTGCTTGTCCTTCAGCCAGGCGGCTTTCAGGCAGAGCAGGCGCGCGGCCTCGATCTCGGTGGCCATATCAGCCAGCTTGAAGGCGATCGCCTGATGCTCGCTGATGGCCTTGCCGAAGGCTTTCCGCTCCTTGCTGTAGGCCAGTGCCAGTTCATAGGCGCCGCTGGCGATGCCCAGCGCTTGTGAGGCGATGCCGATGCGGCCGCCGCTCAAGGTCTTCATGGCGAAGGTGAAGCCGAATCCATCAGCGCCGATGCGGTTCTCCTTGGGCACCTTCACATCCTGGAACATCAGGGTGTGGGTGTCGCTGCCGCGGATGCCGAGCTTATCCTCCTTGGCGCCCACCACGAAACCGGGCATGCCCTTCTCCACGATCAGGCAATTGATGCCCTTGTGCCCTTTCGCCGCATCGGTCTGAGCCATTACCAGATAGGTGCTGGCGGATCCGCCGTTGGTGATCCAGTTCTTGGTGCCGTTCAGCAGATAGTGGTCGCCCATATCGATGGCCGTGGTGCGCTGACTGGTGGCATCGCTGCCGGCCTCGGGCTCGCTCAGGCAGAAGGCGCCGATCACTTCGCCCTTGGCCAGCGGCACCAGGTACTTGCGTTTCTGCTCTTCGTTGCCGAAGTGCTCCAGGCCCCAGCACACCAGGCTGTTGTTCACGCTCATCACCACGCTGGTGCTGGCGTCCACCTTGCTGATCTCTTCCATGGCCAGCACATAGCTGATGGTGTCCATGCCGCCGCCGCCGTACTCGGGGCTCACCATCATGCCCAGGAAACCGAGTTCGCCCAGCTGGCGGATCTCATCCTTGGGGAAGCGCTGCTCCCGGTCGCGGTCGATCACGCCCGTCTTCAGCACGTTCTGCGCGAAATCACGCGCTGCGTCGCGCACGGCGAGCTGTTCTTCGCTGAGTTCGAAGTTGAGGCCGGCGAGGGTGTCGGTTGCTTGCATGGTGATGTTCCGTCAAGGGCTGGCGAATGTAAACCAGCTGCACGGTCCGTTGTTCGGTCGACCGGCACCGGGCCCGGGGCCTTCACGGATCGGCGGCTCGCCCACCTACATTTGGCGCCCATCGACCAACACCCCACACACCAGCACATGCCGCTCACGTACCTCTGTTCCGCGCTTCTGGCCCTCACCGTTGCGGCCTGTTCCAGCAGTGATGGCGCGTCCGCGAACGACCAAACAACCAAGAAGAACGTGGAAACCTTACCCGAAGGCGTTTACGCCCGCATCACCACCAGCAAAGGCGTGGTCCTTATCCGATTCGAGCATGAGAAAGCGCCCATGACCGTGGCCAATTTCGTGGCCTTGGCCGAGGGCAAGATGAAGAACACCGCGAAGCCTGAAGGCACGCCGTACTTCGATGGCTTGATCTTCCACCGGGTGATCCCCGGTTTCATGATCCAAGGCGGCTGCCCGCTGGGCACGGGCACCGGGAACCCCGGTTATGCCTTTGCCGATGAGATCCATCCGGAACTGAAGCACACGCGCGCCGGAACGTTGAGCATGGCCAATGCGGGCCCGGCTACGAATGGGAGTCAGTTCTTCATCACCAATGGCCCCACGCCGCACCTTGATGGCCGGCACGCGGTGTTCGGTTATGTGGTGCAGGGCCAGGATGTGGTGGATGCCATTGCGGGCGTGCCCCGGGGCCGCGGCGATCGGCCGAATGAGGATGTGGTGATGCAGAAAGTGGCCATTGAGCGCGTGGGCAAGGCTGCCAAGGCTTGGGATGCCGTAGCCGTGCTCAAGGCCAACCAAGGCAAGTTCGTGCAGCGCTAACGCCTGCTGCCGCGACCAGCACCACGGCCTCCGCCCCGGCGGGGGCCGTTGCTTTTCTCCCGTCTCGTGGGATCGTAGGCCGGTCCGGGCGGAAGGCCCGTTGGCATGGGCATCTTCCTCACCTCGTAGCCGATCAGCGCTTCGATCCGGCCGAATTCGCGCATCTCCTTCTCATTCACGAACGTGATGGCCGTGCCCTTGCGCGCGGCGCGAGCCGTTCGGCCCACGCGGTGAACGTAATCTTCGGGGTCCTTGGGCACATCGTAATTCACCACCAGGTCGATGTCATCGATGTCGATGCCGCGGCTCACCACATCGGTGGCCACCAGGATGCGCAGCTTGCGGTTGCGGAAGGCGAGCATGGTGGCCTCGCGCTCGCTCTGGTCCAGGTCGCTGTGCATGCCGCTGCTGCTGAAGCCGCGCTTCTGCAGGTGCCGGTTCAGGTTCTTCACCTCCACCTTGCGTCCTGCGAAGATCACGATGCTGGTGGCCTCGCTCGACCGCAGGATGTTCTCCAGCACATCGGCCTTCTTCATGTCGTACACCACATAGGCCTGCTGGTCAACGCCTTCTGCGGGCTTGCTCAGCGCGATGGTGATCTCTACGGGATCATGCAGCACCTGCTTGGCCAGCTCGCGTATGACGGGCGGCATGGTGGCGCTGAACATCAGGGTCTGCCGTTCGGCGGGCAGGAATTTGATGATGCGCTTGATGTCGTCGATGAAGCCCATGTCGAGCATGCGGTCGGCTTCGTCGAGCACGAGGAACTCGAGGCCCTTCACCGGCACGTAGCCCAAATTGAGGTGGCTCAGCAATTTGCCGGGCGTGGCGATCACCACTTCAACGCCGCTGGTAAGCGCCTGCTTCTGCTGGTCGAAGGTGTTGCCATCGCTGCCGCCGTAGAGCGGGATGCTGGTGATGGGCGTGTAGTACGCGATGGCCTGCAGCTGTTGGTCGATCTGCAAGGCGAGCTCGCGCGTGGGCACCACCACGAGCGCGCGGATGCTGCCTTCCTCCTTCGGTCTGTAGCCGGTGATCACATCGATGAGCGGGAGAAGGAAGGCGGCGGTCTTCCCAGTGCCGGTCTGCGCGCAGGCGATCAGGTCGCGGTGGCCCAGCGCAGCCGGGATGGCCTGCTGCTGGATGGGAGTGGGCACCTTGATATTCATGGCGTCGAGCCCTTGAAGTAGCTCGTCGCTGATGCCGAGGGAATGGAAATCCATGGGTGGAGGGCGGCTGCGCAGGTTCCTGGATGCGCGCTTAAGCTCTGCCTTGAGCGGGGCCGAAGATAGTCGGCCATATCCGGGCGTTCAGGAAGCCTTGCGCAGGGCGAGGCTATCCGGCGCAGCTTCCACGGCGTATGTGGTCTGGAGCCCAGCTTGGATGCTGATCCGCCCATTGAGCTGCTCGGCCAGCGCCTGCATGAGCTCCATGCCGAAAGTGCCGCGCTGGTGATCGGACGTGGCCGGCGCGCTGTGATCGCAATAGCGCAGGTCCAGGCCACGGGCTGTGCGGCGAAGCACGATGCGGATGGAGCCGTGGGAATCAGGCGCGATGCCGTGCTTGAGGCTGTTGGTGAGCAATTCGTTCACGATCAGGCTGAGCGGCAGCAGGTCTGTGGCGTGCAGCTCGATGGGGTCAGCATCGAGGATGACCGAGATGCGGTCATGGCGGCCGTGGGCCACGATCACGTTGCGGGCCAGTTCCTGCAAATGGTCGCGGATGGGCAGGGCGCTGTCATCGCCCAGGCGGTAGATGGATTGATGCACCAGGGCCATGGCGCTCAGGCGTCCGCGGGCCTCGCGCAGCACCTTTTCAGCAGCAGGGTCGGAGAGGGCCCCGGATTGCATCTGCAAGAGCCCGTCGATCGTCTGCAGGTTGTTCTTCAGGCGGTGGTGCATCTCGCCCAATGCTAGGCCATGTCGCTCCTCGCGCATCAAGGTCTCGGCCAAGCGCATGTTCTGCCGTTGCAACTCGAGGCTGCGGGCATGGATCTCTTCCTTCTGTCGCTCGATCACCGCGCTCTTGAGCTTGCTGCGCTTGGCCGAGCGCTGGTGCCGGAGGGCCAGCATGAGCAATGCAGCGCTCAGGATGGCCAGGCCTGCAAGGGCAGCGACCAGCGCGCGGTTGCTGGCGACCTGGTCCGTGAGCTGCGCCTCAGTGCGCTCCGCGGCGGCAGCCAGGTCGATGCGCTCGCGCTCCCGCGCGTCCAGCTCATGCACCATCATGATGCCCGCGAGTGCGGATTCTCGGGCGCTGCGATGCGCTGAATCGGCCTGTTGCGCGATGGCCTTCAGGTGCTCGTGCGCCGAGCGCCAGTCCTGTGCGGATAGAGCGAGCTGGTAGCCTACGCGGGTCATTGGGGTCGATGTGAGGTTGCTAGGCAGCCTTTCTGAAAGCCGTTCGGCCAACTGGAGATGACGCAGACCATCGTTCATGCGCCCGGTCCCTGCGGCCCATTGGGCCATGTCGATCGCTTGGTTGAAGCGGTCGTGATCATCGCCTTCGGATTCGATGGCATGCCCGGCCTGCGCCAAGTGGGGCAGGGCGTCGCTGTGCTTGTTCAGCGCCATGAGCGCACGCGCCACCAAACGCCGGAGGCGCGCCTGCTCGATGGCCGTCAATGCAGCGGCATTGGCGAATGCGCGCTCCGCGCTGCGCACGAGCTCTTCATATCGGCCAGCATTGAAGAGCGCTTCGAGCAGGAAGCGTTCGGCCCCTGCAATAGCCACCCGGTCGTGCGTGGGCATCCTGATGGCCAGCGCCTGGCGCGCATGCTCCACGGCTTCATCGAGGCGATTCGCGCCGTGATAGGCCTTGGAGAGCTCTTGAAGATCTGCGCTTAGGAGCCCGGGATCACCGATGGCGCGCGAGAGGTCAACCGCGCGCATGGTGCTCTTGATGTGCTCAGGCACGAGCCCCAGACGGAATTGCGCGGTTCGCAGCGCGCACAGGGCCTCATGGATCACGCGTTCCCCGCCGTCGATCTCAGCGATGCGCAACGCATTGGAGGCATGGGCCAGCGCCCCGGCCGGGTCGCTGATGAGCTGTCGCTCCGAGAATGTGCACAAAGCCTTGGCGCGCTCCGCCGCCGACGCATCAGAGTCTAGCACATAACGCAAGCTGTCATTCACATGGGAGGCCATGATGGGTGCACCGCACCATGGCCCGCAAAGCGAGGCGAACACCAACAAGCCAGGGATTCGGATTCGCATGGCGCCTTGGTACGCAGCGCAACAATGCATGTTGCATGGTCGCCCGTATGTTCGCTGCATGCGCGTGGCAGTTGAGGTGTGCGTGGCAACCGTTGAGGAGGCCATGGCAGCGGCGGATGCCGATACTGTGGAGGTGTGCACCTGGTTGGCCTCCGGCGGGGTCACACCCAGCAATGGCTTGGTGGATGCGGTCCGCAGCGCTGTCGGATTGCCCGTGCGCGTACTCGTTCGGCCCACGCCCGGCGGTTTCGTTCATACCGGAGCGCAGGCGCATGCCATCCTGGTGGATGCCGAGGTGTTCGGCGGGGGGGCGCTCGGCATTGTCACCGGGGGGCTCACAGAAGCTGGCGCGCCCGATGCAGCGCTGATGCGGGAGGTGAAGCGCGTGGCCCCGGAGAGCGAGATCACCTTTCACCGTGCCATTGATCATGCGGGCGATATGCTCCTCGCGATCGATGCTTGCCTCGACCTTGGCGTGCAGCGTGTGCTCAGCTCCGGCGGTGAAACACTGGCCATCGATGGTGCTGCGCGTTTGAAGGCGATGGTGGACCGCGCTGGAGACCGGCTCCTGATCGCGGCAGCGGGCGGCATCAATCAGGGCAATGTGGTGGAACTGGTGGAGCGCACCGGCGTGCGCGAGGTCCATTTCGCGGCGCAGCTGGCGGTGAAGCGCGTGGTGCACGGCGCGGCGATGAGTTCGACGCATGCAGGCGTGAGCTTCGATACGGAGCCTGATCTGGCCAAGATCGAAGGGGTGCTGAACGCATTGGTGAAAGCCGGGCTCAGATGAGGCGCTGGCTGGGGGTTGCAGGCATGATCGGCTTGAGGGTTGCTGCCCTCGGTCAGGAAGTCCACATCCCATTGAACGAAGGATGGAGCTTTATGCAAGCGGGCAAAGAGGATTGGCGCAGCGCCGAAGTCCCTGGCGTGGTGCAGACCGATCTGCTGCGGCACGGGCTGATCCCCGACTTCATGAAGGGCAGCAACATCGACAGCGTTCAATGGATCGAGAACGAGGACTGGATCTACCGGCGCACGCTGTTCGTGGCTGATACGCTGCTGCACCATGAGCACCTCGACCTCGTCTTCAAGGGCCTCGACACCTTCGCCGAGGTCTATCTCAACGACTCACTCATCGGCAAGGCCGACAACATGTTCCGCACTTGGGAGTGGAGCATGAAGCCGTTGCTGAAGAAAGGTGAGAACGAGTTGAAGGTCATCTTCCGCAGCCCGATCAAGGAAGGCGCGAAGCTGCGCGAGGCCTACGGCATCCAACTGCCGCACGACAGCGATCCCAGCGGCGTGAGCCCCTACATCCGTAAGGCGGCCTACCAATTCGGCTGGGACTTCTGCCCGAGGCTGGTGACAAGCGGGATCTGGAAGGAGGTGGAGCTGAGGGGGTGGAGCGGGGCGAGGATCTTCGATGTCCTGACCACGCACTCAGGCGACTTGGTGAGTTTCATGGTATTCCCGCAGTATGGCACGAAGGGCATAGAAAAGAAGTTGAAGTACGAAGTGGAGGTGAACGGCCAAAGAGTGGCCGCAGCGCGGAACAGGCCAGGTCACCTATGGAAGCTCTGTGCGAAGCGATCCGACGTCATTCCTGATCGTTGGTTTCCGGCCGGGCATGGTTCGCATGCGGTGCAGAAGGTGATCTATCGAATGCTGAAAGGGAAGGAGCTACTCTCGGAAACATCGATGCCCCTCGCATGGACGGATCATCAATTCAGCGCAAGGTCCGATAGTATCGGGGGCGAGTTCACGGCGTATTCGCACGCGCGCCTACTCTTCGCCAAGGGATGCAATCTGGTGCCGCCTGACCTTGTGCCCTCGCGGATTACCGATAGCGCTTGGGTTGCTCAAGTGAGCCATATGCAGCGCGCGGGTATGAACATGGTGCGTGTGTGGGCTGGCGGCGTCTATCCACCCGATGCTTTTCTCAGCGCTTGCGACACGGCTGGCATCCTGGTCTGGCAGGACTACATGGTTGCAAACCTTTTGCCTGCAGAAGGCCGATTCTTGGCGAACCTGAAGGAAGAGGCAAGGGAGCAGGCCCGACGAATCGCGAAACACCCGAGCACGATCATCTTTTGCGGCAACAATGAGCTTCGGATCGCTTGGCACAATTGGGGATGGCAGGAGCGCTATGGGTTGCACGGCATGGACTCCGTGCGTGTAATCGATTCGAATGAGCGGCTTTGGACGCGCGAGTTTCGACATAGCCTATGGTCGAATTGGTCCGATAGGTACACGGCGACCTCACCGATGAGCAACTGGGGGAATGAAGTCGGCCTGAAGTACGGCGACCTCCACTACTGGGGCGTCTGGCACGGCGACAGCGCCTTCTCCTCATTCAAGAACAACGTGGGCCGCTTCGTGAGCGAATGGGGCTTCCAGAGTTACCCCGACAGCGCTCTGCTGGCCAAGTACATCCATCCGGACAGCCTCTATCTGGGTTCGCCGGCGGTAGCACGGCTGCAGCGCAGTTACAAGACCGACCGGCCCATTTGGGAAGCCATCGAGCGCGAGCTAGGGGAGGAGCGACCCACCACGCTCGGCGGTTTCATCGAGGCCAGCCAGCGCGCCCAGGCCAAGGCCTACCAGATGGCCACCGATGCCCACCTCGATGCCCGCCCGCATTGCATGGGAACCCTGCTCTGGCAGCTCAACGATTGCTGGCCCGGCCCGAGTTGGAGCATCATCGACTACGAGGGCAACCCCAAACCGGCCTACGAGGCGGTGAAGAAGGCATTCGCAAGGCCCTAGCCAAGGCCCTGAACGGAAGGCCCAGCGGGCTACCAACAGCAGTTGTTGACAGGTAGTTGGTTCTCGGCGACCCGGCCCATTGTAAAAACTACCTTCGGCCACCAACTTCACGGACCAAAACCCAAGACCATGTCTCGACTTGGACGCCTGCTCAGCGTTGCGCTGGGCTTCACCCTGATCGCCTCGGCACCTGCCTTCGCACAAGGCGATTGCCTCAATGAGTTCCTCTATCCCTCGGCTGCGGTGACTCCCGATGCCGGTGGTGCGGTGACCATCATCTCCACCTGCAGCTTCGAATCGGAATACTCGCATGTGACCGGAATCCAGAGCGGTGCCACCTATCGCTTCCGGTTGGATTCCGAGGGCTACATCACCGTGCGGGAAGGAACCCCTGAAGGACCCGCGGTCGCACAGGGCTATGCCATCGTGGATTTCACCGCCACCAGCGCGGCCGACCTCTACCCGCACTGGACCATCGATGAGACATGCGCGCAGCAGAGCGAATGCACGGAGACCAGCGTGCAGTTCTTCGGGAATTGCTCGCCTGTGCTCGCCTTTGCCACAGTGGTGGAGGATTGCGCCAGCGGCTTCTTCATGATCAATGTGGATGTGGTGAGCACCGGCGATGGCGCCACGGTGACCATCACCTACGATGTGTTCGGCGCTGTGGTCGATATCCCGGACGTAGGCGTTGGCACCACCGAATTGGGACCGTTCTTCCCCGGCGAGGAAGTGGCCATCCTGGTGCAGCATGAGTCCAATCCGGATTGCAGCCAGGATCTCGGCCTCTTCACGGAGACGGGCGAGTGCCCTGTGTTCATCTTCTGCGGTGACATGGCCCAGTCCTTCAGCTACTGCTACGACAATAGCCAGACGAAAGTGTGGAACTACTCTTCCCTCGGCGGCAGTGGTTCGTTGGTCCTGGAATTCATCAATGGCAACATCGAAGCGAGCTTCAACGACCAGCTCACCATCTATGATGGCACCGACGATACCGCGCCGATCCTGTTCCAGCACAACGCAGGGGCTGTATTCGACCTGAGCGATGTCTTCGTGGCCAGTACCAGCGGGTCGCTGCACATGAAGCTCATCAGCAGCGACTTCGGTTCCTGCGCCGATGGTCAGTTCCAAAGCTGGAACTGGCAGGTGCAATGCCTCAACTGCCAGCTGCCTCAGGCCACGGCCGTGAACGTGGATGATTGCTTGAACAACCAGTTCAGCGTGGATGTGGACGTGCTCAGCACGGGCGATGGCAGCACTGTGACCATCGTTTATGCGGTGGATGGCGGCGCGCCGGAATTCCTTCCCGGTATCGGAGCAGGGATCACCACCCTCGGGCCCTTCACCGTGAATCAGCTGATCTCGGTGTTCGTGCAGCACGAGAGCGACCCCGCATGCAACATCGAGCTGGGCGTGATCACCGATGGCGGTGATTGCCCGAACCTGATCCCTTGTGGATCCCCAGCGTTGGTTGAGACCTATTGCTATGAGCCGAGCGACTTCCAGACCTGGGAGTACCAGAGCATCGGCACGGGCACCTTGCGGCTGCGGTTCATTCGAGGCACCATTGAGAGCAACACCTTCGATGACCTTCGGATCTATGACGGCCCTGATGCCACTGGCACCTTGGTCTTCGAGCACACGAATACGGAAGCATACAACCTGGGCCCGGTGGGCAGCGCCATCAACAATGCGCTCACCACCTATTACGGGGTCGAGATCTACAGCACTACGGGCCAGATCTTCATGGAGATGAGCTCGGATGGCTCGGTGCAATGCGGTGGGCCATTCCCCACCACCACCTACGACGCCTGGGAGTGGGAGGTGGTCTGCCTCGATTGCGAGATCCCGCAGGGCACCGTGACCGTGGTGGATGATTGCGCCAACGACCAGTTCAGCCTGGATGTGGACGTGACCAGCACGGGTGATGCCACCACTGCTTCGGTGATCTACACGGTGGATGGCGGTGCGCCCACCACGCAGACCGGCCTCCCGCTCGGCATCACCACCATCGGCCCCTTCAACTTCGGTGAGATCGTGAACGTGACCCTCGCCCACGAGAGCAACAGCCTCTGCGATATCTCCAAGGGCAACTTCACCGACACCGGCACCTGCCCCGAACTGATCACCTGCGGCACTCCGATCACCGTGAGCTATTGCTACGCGAACAACAACGATGTGCGCTACTACTACCAGGGCACCGGCACCTTCCCCTTGGGCATCCTATTCACAGGGGGGACCGTTTTCGCGGGCGACCTGATCCAGGTATATGACGGCGGCGATATCAACGCACCGCTCATCTACTCCGGCAATGGCAACGCCACGGACATCACGGGCCTCTTCTTCTTCACCACGAATCCGGATCACCGGATGACGGTGCGTATCCTGGCCAACGGATTCACCGATTGCGCCACCAGCGCCACCCAGGTGCCCGTGCAGTTCTCAGTCGATTGCCTCGATTGCGTGCCGCCCACGGCCACCTTCGGCATCGTGCAGGATTGCGCTAATTTCCAGTACTCCGTGGCGGTGGACATCAGCAGCTTGGGCAGCGCAAGCAGCATGGAGATCACCAACACCGGCGGTGCGAGCACGGTCACTGCGAATGCCGCTGGCACATACACGGTTGGCCCCTTCACGAGCGGCACGCCGGTCTCGATCACGATAGTCAATGCGGACAACGGGTTGTGCAGCATCTCATCCGGAAGCCTGGTGAACCCGTTGTGCCCCACCTTCCTCTGCGGATCTACGCCGCTCACCGAGACCTACTGCTATGTGAACAGCGACAACCGCGCCTGGGCTTGGGAGGCGCCGACGCCCGGGGCTACGCTCAACCTCGCCTTCGTGCGCGGCACGGTCGAGAGCAATACCTGGGATGACCTCATCATCTACGACGGGCCGGACGCAAGCAGCCCCATCCTGTTCGAGCATGGTACGGGCACCACGAACCTAGGTCCTCCGGGAAGCGCGATCCTGGGTGCCGTGTTCACCTATGAGACCGTGAACGTGACCAGCACCGGGCAGAACCTGTACATGACCTTCACCTCCGACCCCTCGGTGGCCTGCACAGGAAGCACCAACTACGACCCCTGGGAATGGAACGTGACATGCTCAGGCTGCGCAGCGCCCGGCGTGAGCTACAACATCATGCCCGATTGCCTGCACCGCTCCTATATGACTGAGGTGATCGTGACCGCCCCACCCAGTGCGGACGGCATGACCATCGAGAACGTGATCACCAGCCAGACGCAGACCGTGACCGCTGTCGGGGTGTACAGCTTCGGCCCTTATGAGGTTGATGACCTCTCCATCTTCGGGATCACCGACCTGAGCGAGCCGGGCTGCACCTACTTGAGCGATTCGCTCACCTACCCGAGCGATAGCTGCCACATCGTCTCCTGCGGATTCGACAACTACGAATACTGCTATGAGAACGGTGAGGACCGCTGGTACACCTACGTGTCGCAGATCCCTGTGCCCACCAGCATCCAGTTCCTGCAAGGCCAGATGCTGGCAGGCGACCGCATCGTCGTGTACAACGGCCCGGATGATGGGTCAACGGTGATCTACCAGGGCAACAATGGCGGCAACCTCGCGGGCTTCGCGGTGAACTCCCAGAACCCAGCGAACATCGTGACCCTGCGGATCCAGAGCAATGATGCCGGCTCGTGCGATGATGGCCTTGTGTCGATTCCCTTGCGCTGGACCGTGGGCTGCGGTGCGGTCGGCATCGAAGAAGGATCAGCTGGTGGTTTCAGCCTTTACCCGAACCCGACTGACGGCTTGCTGTACATCGCCTTCGGAGGAACGAAGGGCAAGGCCCGCGTGCGCGTGCTCGATATGAGCGGGCGCACCGCGATCGACGCGCCGGTGAACCTCCAGGCAGGCAGCGTTGGCACCATCGACCTGAGTGCTTTGCAAAGCGGTCAGTACGCCGTTCAGGTGAGCACCGATGAGTGGACCCGCGTGCAGCGCGTGCAAGTGGCGCGCTGATCATTGATGATTCCGAAGAGGCCCCGGCGGAAGCCGGGGCTTCTCTTTTCCGGTTTGTCGTGACCGGTTGGTTGTTCGCGGATGCTCCCCGCGATTCGAAGCCGTCGAGTGATGGAAATCCCCAAGGTGCCGGTCTGTGGCAAATCAGGTGGTGCTCGGCTTCGATGCGAATCAGCCCATTGGAGAAACAGCGGGGCTTCATCGCACAGAATGCCATCCGCTCCAAGCAACGGAGAGCCGTGCCAGCTCCCGAGTCATGCCTCAAGCAGCAATCCCGGATCGTCGATGTGGCGTTGGAGTCAGCAACACCACGAGGCTCTCGATTGCCTTGGATCCAAGGGCTCGTTGCGCATCGCGAAGTTTCATTCCAAGCGTTCCAGCTCAATCGAGGGAATCGCGTTCATCGGATCAACGGTCTGCAGCTCCCCCGCGGGCGGCACCTGGTCCAAACGAAGCCGATTCCCAATCCATGTGAAGCGGTGCGCAATCCCAAGCTCAGCCAGTCCAGGGCCGTAGAGGAATATGACGTCGCCAGCCTCCATGCCAAGGGCGAAGTCCGTGTGCACCTCATAGCGGGTGATGGTGTCCAATCCGAGCAGGCTGCCGTTCGCACTGATTTCGACCACGACCGAATCGCGCAGGTGCTGGTAGCGGCCAGCGACCGTGAGGCTATTGATGCACTCCTGCTCGGAAGTGATGCGGACGAATTGCAACGGAGCCCCTGAATCGGACAGCCAAAGTGAGACTGCGTCCTGGCCGGTATCTGCCGCCAGTCGTACAGTGCTCCAACCGTTCAGCGGATCACCTGCGGGCTCGCCCGCGAAGACTTTATTCGCCGGACGAAAGCCGAGCACGGCCTCAGTTCCGCCTTCATGCGTACCGTGCCAGCTCCAATGCAGGCTGTCACCGGCGGCATTCCGCTCCAGTTCCATGACGAAGATCTCCTTGATCTCATTCCGGCACGTGAAGGGAGATCGCCTTCTTTCCAAGCATTGGCAATAGGACTCTGGCATCCACTGTCCCTCCAACGCCTGAGCAAGGGCACGAGCCTCCATCCCTGAGCGTGCGTCCGGGGCGGGTGCAATTGGATCGGAGCACCCGACCACGAGTGCCATGGCAACGATGATCTGCCGGAACTGGGCATGCTGCAAAACAGCGCGGCCGCTCCATTGGAGCGGCCGCGTCGTTGCTGCTGGTATCGGGATCAACGGCCCATGACCAGCTTCTGCACACTCTGCCCATGCGCGTTCTGTGCGCGCACCAGGTACATCCCATCGGTGAGGCCGATGGTGCGGCCCGCGAGCTCGATGTTGTCGTTGCCCGTGGGCTGGTAGGTATTCTGATAGACCACCGCACCGCGCAGGTCGGTGATGGTCACCTCTGTGGCGTCGGTGCCCATGCCATAGATCTGCAGGGTGAACTGATCATTGGCGGGGTTCGGGAACACCGCGATGAAGTTCTCGCTGAGCCATTCCTGCACGCTCACGGCCGAGCTGCCGAATTGGATGTCGTCGATGAACAGGTCGCCGGAATAGCCGCTGCTGATGTAGCGGAAGCGGAAGCGCATGTTCGGCCCGAGCTGGGAGCTGAGCAGGTTCAAGGTCTTCAGCCTCCAGGAATCGGGTGGGGGAGGCATCTCGTCGAAGTTGCCATTGGTGACCAGGTTGGTGCCGGTGATCTCGCCGGTGGACGTTGTGCCCAGCAGGCTCCAGGTGCGGCCGCAGTTGGAGCTCTGTTCCACGACGAGCTTCTCGGTGATGTTGGCCGGCACGTTCGTGTTGGTGCGGTAGGCGTAACGGAAGCTGAGCTGCGAGATGGGTGCGCCGGTCATGTTGATGTGCGGCGACACCAGGTCGTCGTAATCGCCGATGTTATCGGGGCGGATCAGCTCCAGCGGATCGCGATCTCCGCTGTTCAGGCGCGCACAGGCATTGCCCGAATAGCCGCCACCCTCGAAGCGCTTCCACGAGGTGTGGTTGTTCTCGTAGTTGTAGCCCACCAGCGGGAAGAGATTCTCGCCATCACCATCCTCGAAGTTGATCGCGAAAGCTGTCAGCTCTTCGCTCGAGTTGCCGGCGTAGATGGAGAAATCCTTGGTCTTGGTGTCGCTGCCCTGGTCGTTGCTGACCGTGAGCGTCACGGTCTTCCAGCCGCGAGCCGTGAATTGCACGACCGGGTTGCGCGCTGTGCTGGTGGCCGGGTTGCCGTCCTGGAAGGTCCAGTTCCAAGAGGTGACCGATGCGCGCTGCGTGTTATCGATGAAGCGGACATTGGTATTGATGCAGGTCATGGGCGGGAACGGCACGGGCGGCGTGCTGCTGCCGGGCGATGTGGAGTACTCAACCTGTGCATAGAAATCGGCGATCGGAGCGCAGAGCTGCTCGTGCCCTTCAGCCACGCCGGTGGCGATCAGGTTCTGCTCCGTCCAAAGGTTGTCGCGCTCGAGCACCGGTGATAGCAAGGCCGTGCGCGCGCGCTCGCGCTGTCCTTCGGTGAACATGATGGAGCAGTAGGAGTACTCCATGTAGTTCTGCACGTTCTCGATGGTGCCGCTCTTGCCGCGCACCACCAGGCTGTCGATGCCGAAATAGCCGCTGGGGTCCTCGGCATTGTATGCGTAGATGCGCAGGGTGATGCCCGACTCGCGCAGGCCGAAGCCGGTGTTCGCCGGATTCACGGTGATCACCGTGCCGTCATAGGCCGCATCGTCCGTGAAGAAGCCCACGTTGCCGCCCTCGGCGCTGATGCCCGTGGCGGTGCCCATGGCGATATTCGTGCTGTAGTTGTTCGCGCTGCTGCGCACGGCGAAAGTGCGCGGGCCGTTGTCGCTGCGCATGGCCTTGAAGGTGAGCCCGTAGAAGTAGAGTTGCTGCTGCACCGGCGTATTGATCGTGAACTCGTAGTACTTCCCGGTGTTGATCGAGCCCGTGAGGTTGGCATAGTCCGTCTCCCCATCGTTCGCGCCCGTGTCCCAGTTCGAGAAGGCGAATGCACCGGCCACCGAGCTGTTCGCGGAGACCCCAGTTGCGCTGAAGGGTGAGAGCGGGATGCGCACGGTGGCACTGTCAAGCGAGTCGGCGATGATGGGAATCACGGAGAGGTTGTCCACCGACCCGGATCCCGTGGTGACGCCCTCGAAATCATAGCGTGTTGGCGTAGAAGGAACGATGAAAGGAATTGAGCGGCCGTGGTAGCTCTTGAAGCTCTGCTGGTCGCAATTCCCCCACGGCCGCGTGGTATTATCCGAATGGCCGGGGCCATTGCAACCGCTGGCGGGGCTCCAGCCGCGCGTGATCGGCGTATCCTCCACACCGTCATCGCCGCAATCCGCCTGCATGGCCCATGGCACGCCCGTAGGGCCAGGGATCCCGTTGTTCTCGCCCCACACGTGCGCCAGATCCAGATAGTGCCCAACCTCATGCGTGAGCGCGCGTGAAAGGCCTTCATTCCCGGTGAATGGAATACCGCCTGCATTGCCCGAACGACCAACGTATTGGTGGATGATCATGATGCCATCAAGCACGCTCCAGCCCCCGGGCGTGAAGTAGCCGGCGGCACCGCTGAGGATTCCTCGCACCACGTACACGTTCATGTACTTCTCGCGCGGCCAGGGACGCAGCTTGCTGGTGCCCTCCCCCCGCAGGGTCTCGGTGCTCTGATAGCGGATGATGCCGTTGGTGCAATTCCCCGAAGGGTCCTTGGTGGCCAACTTGAACTGCACACCCATATCGCCGATGCGGTCCTGCATCGAGGGGTGCACCTGTGCGGTGTCCGGGTTCTGCTTCGCCCAATCGCGGTTGAGCACGAACATGGCGTCCTCGATCTGCTCGTTGCTGATGTTCTCCACGCTGTTGAGGTGGATGATGTGGAAGACCACCGGGACGGTGTAGACCACATCGCGGTTCTTGAGGCTCGCGTTGTTGGCCATCAATTGCCGCATCTCGCTGCGGAACTGGGCCATCTTCTGCGCGAAGGCCGGGTCCTTGGCCATTTCCTCGGCCATGCGGCGATCGGTTTCGCACCAATGGGTCTCCTGCGCGATGCCGAAGCTGGCGAGCAGGATGGTGGCCAGGCTGCTGAGTAGGGTACGTTTCATGGTTCCTCTTCGGTTGGGGTCGGTTGCTCCTTGCTTAAGGCGGTCGCAAGATAAACGTGGCTTCGATCGGGCAATGACGCCGTTGCTTGGACCGATGCCGCCGCCGCCCGGTCCGGACCGGACGGAAGCGCCTGCAATGCCTGTTCAGCAAGGCCTGCAGCCGTCCGCATTCGTTCACAGTGGGCTCCTGAACCTGTTAAGATTCGGAGGATTCTGGCAATCGCCCCGCTTGTTCCAAGGCGTTCAGGATCACCCCACAGCCATGCCGGACCTCTTCCTCAGAGATGGTAAGCGGAGGCGCGATTCGGAAGGCCGTTGGGCAACTCAGGAACCAGAACCCGAGGACCCCTTTGCGCAGACAAGCCTTCACCACGCCTTGAACCAGGTCCGCATCACCCAGGTCAACCGCCAGCATCAGGCCCAAACCGCGCACTTCGTTGATCAACGGGTGCTTAAGGTGCTGCTTGAAAAGGTTGCCCTTGCGCCACGCGTTCGCGGCCAGATCCAGATGCTCCAGCACATTCAAGGCGGCTAGGCCTGACGCGCACGCTAAGGGATGCCCCCCGAAGGTGGTGATGTGGCCGAGCACCGGGTCGTGGGTGAGGAGGTCCATGCGCTCCTTCGAGCTGATGAATGCACCCATGGCAAGGCCGCCGCCAAGGGCCTTGCCCAGCACCAGGATGTCCGGCTCCACATCGAAATGCTCGAATGCGAATCTTCGGCCGGTTCGCCCGAACCCGGTCTGCACTTCATCGAAGATCAGGAGCGCACCGACCTCCGTGCAGCGCGCACGCAGGCTGCTCAGCCACACGCGGTCGGGCACGCGCACACCGGCATCGCCTTGGATGGGCTCAACCACCACAGCGGCGGTCCGCCCATCGATGCGGTGCAGTTCAGCCAGGTCGTTGAAGGCTATATGGTCCGTGTCAGGCAGCAAGGGACGGTTGCGGTACTTCTTCGCTTCGTTGTCGGTGAGGCTCAGCGAACCATGGGTGCTTCCATGATAGCTCTTGCGGCAGCCGATCAGGCGTGTGCGGGCCGTGGCGCGCTTGGCGAGCTTCAGGGCTCCTTCGATCGCCTCCGTTCCGCTGTTCACGAAGTACACGGCATCCAAGCCTGACGGCAGGAGCCCGGTCAATCGCTCAGCGAAGCGCACCTGTGGCTCCTGCACGAACTCGCCGTACGGGATCACATGCAGGTAGCGGTCCGCTTGGGTCTTGATGGCCGCCACCACTTCGGGATGGCGGTGCCCGACGTTGTTCACGGCCAGGCCAGCGACCAGATCGAGGTAACGGGTGCCGTCGCGCGCGGTGAGCCAGCATCCCTCGGCGTGGACGATATCGAGCGCCAACGGTGAATGGCTGGTCTGGGCCAGGTGCTTCAGGAAGCCGGGATGCAATGCGTCCATCTCGATCGGACGCGAAGGTGGGGAAACGTCCTATTGGCGACGCATGGGTCCTCTAGGGCCATCTCGCCGCTCCTCCATGCGCTCACGCATGCGCCTGAGCACCTCGCGCTGGAAATCGCGCTCTGCACGGATGAGTTCCACGGTCTTCACAGGGCCGATGGCCTTGGTGAAGCGCTCCGCGGAGGTTCTTTCCAGATCCACTTCGCGCTGCCGGATCTGCAACCCTTTGGTGAGCATCTGCTCCGCCTCCGGATCGGTGAGGGCCTCCGTTTGCTTCCGCGCTGGGCGCATGTTCTCCCGCAATTCGCGGCGCAGGGCATCGCGCGCTTCGTCGAACTCATTGTAGATGGGCCAGAAGCGCTGGGCTTCTTCGGTGGTGAGCCGCAATTTGGTGGTGAGGTAGGCGGTCTTCTGGGCCTTGATCTCACGCAGCCGATCCTCGGGGAGCGGCGGCATATCGTCGTCCGGCCCTTGGGCCATGATTCGGGGCGCGCTCAGGAGCAATGCGCCCAAAGCGAAGGTGAAGAGGCGCTTCATAGGGTTTCAATGATCAATTCGAGTTCAAGGTCCTCCTGCTCGAGGTAGCGGCTCAGTTCCTCGGCGGTGAGCGTTCCGGACCAGTCGGTCTCCCAATCCTCTAAGGCCGATGCAGCCAGCAGGTCATCCTCGTTCACTTCGAGGGCAAGCAGCTCATCGGCTGTGAGCTCAATGGAAGCCGCTTCATGTTCACCGGCCGAAAGGCCTCCCACCAAGGCGGTTCGCACTACGAGCACGGCCAGGGCCAGGCCGCACACGGCTGCGGTGATCCGCCAGGCCGGATGCGCCATCCGGAAGTGCATGAGGATCGCCTTCCAGCCGCTGTGCCTGCTGGTGATGGCCGCCTGCACCTGCATGGGGAAGCGGTCGAAGAAACCGTCAGGCACCACGAAAGGGTCGGTCGTCGGGATGCTTCGCAGGAGCGGGGCTTCGCTCAGCGGATCAGTGTCTTGGCGCTCAGTCATCGGGATTCGGTTGCTTCGACGATGTGGACATCGGTTTGGTTTGATCGCTCAAGAGCCATTGCTCGATCTTCTTCACGGCGATGTGGAAGCTGCTCTTCAGCGCGCCCACGCTGGTGCCGGTCACGCGGCTCATATCCTCGTACTTCATGGCCTCGAAGTACTTCATGGTGAACACTGCCCGCTGCTTTTCGGGCAAGCGCATCACGGCGAGCTGGAGCTTGCGTTGGATGGCATCGCCGTTGAAATGCTCGCTGCTGTCCAAGTTGGTGCTCAATCGCTCGATTACGGCATCGTTGCTCACGAAGATCCGGCGCTTCGCCTTCCTCAGGTGGTTCAGGCATTCGTTGTGGGCGATCCGGTAGAGCCAGCTGTAGAGCTGCGATTCGGCGCGGAAGCCATCGATGCCCTGCCAGGCCTTGATGAAGGTGCTCTGCAGCACGTCCTGCGCTTCATCGTGGTCCGTGACCATGCGGCGGATGAAGCCGTAGAGCCTGCGCTGGTACTGGCGCACGAGCAGGTTGAAGCCGTAGTGCCGGCTCTCTTCCGTGCGGAGGAGCGCGAGCAGCTCGCTGTCGCTCAGGTCATGGTTCATCGGGCCGGCCGGCGAGGGGTCTGAGTTCCGCCGCGTCCGAAGGTTTGATCACTTGCGCGCCATGGCCCGCTTGGCGGCCTCCACGATGTCGGCCGGCATCAGGCCGTACTTCTCCAGCAATTGGCCCGGTGTCCCGCTCTCCCCGAAGCTGTCGTTCACGGCCACGAATTCCTGCGGTGATGGACGGAACAAGGCAAGCACCTGCGCCACGGATTCGCCCAGCCCGCCGTGCCGGTTGTGCTCTTCGCAGCTCACCACGCAGCCCGTCCTGGCCACCGACGCGATGATGGCATCGGCATCGAGCGGCTTGATCGTGTGCATATTGATCACGTCAGCCTTCACCCCTTCTGCGGCGAGCTGCTCTGCGGCCTGCAAGGCGTGCCACACCATGTGCCCGCAGGCGATCAGGGTCACGTCGTCCCCTTCACTGAGCTTCTGCGCCCTGCCGATCTCGAAGGGCAGATCGGCCGGTATGAACACCGGCCATTTGGGCCTGCCGAAGCGCAGGTAGCAGGGGCCTTCGTGGGCCCCGATGGCGATGGTGGCCTGCTTGGTCTGGTTGTAGTCGGCCGGTACGATCACGGTCATGCCCGGCAGCATGCGCATCAGTCCGATGTCCTCCAGGATCTGGTGCGTGGCACCGTCCTCGCCCAATGTGAGCCCCGCATGGCTGGCGCAGATCTTCACGTTCTTGCCGGCGTAGGCGATGCTCTGCCTCACCTGATCGTACACGCGGCCGGTGCTGAAATTCGCGAAGGTGCCGGTGAAGGGGATCTTGCCGCCGATGGTGAGACCCGCTGCGATGCCCATCATGTTGGCTTCGGCGATGCCCACTTGGAAGAATCGGTCGGGGAATTCCTTCTGGAAGGCGTCCATCTTCAGGGACCCGGTAAGGTCCGCGCACAAGGCCACCACCTGCGGATTGCTGCGGCCCAGATCGAGCAGTCCTGCTCCGAATCCGCTACGGGTGTCTTTCTGGTCGAGCACGGGGTAGTTCATGGCGTGGGCCGATGCGTCGGCAGGGGTGTTGGCTAGAAATTGATGGTGGCGCTGCGTCCGCTCTCGATGGTGACGTCCTTGATCAAGGTGAGCTCCGTTCGGCGGGCGAATCCGCTGCGATAGGTGACTTGATAGCTGCCCGGCTGCAAGCGGAGCTGGTGGCGCGCATTCCCCGGTTCGAGGTCAGCCACCCAGGCAAGTTCATCCCCCTGCTTCAGGAATATGCTGCCGGGACCGGGCGCTTGGGCCTGGATGTTCAGCACGCCGGGCTTGGGCACCACGATGTCGGTGGGCTTGCCCTGCTCAATGGCCGCATCGTTGATCAGCGTGCGTGGAAGGGTCAGCACTTCCAGATCGTAGGCACCTGTGCGGAGACGCTGGCTCGTGCCCATCGGCAGCGCGATCAGGGTGCCGGTCTCGCCTTTGCGGCGCACGATGCAGCTCACCTGGCTGGCATCGGCCGGACCTGTGCCCATGCGCAGGTTCAAGGTTCCCATGCCGGCATCCACAGCGATCACGGTATGGGTTCCGGGCCGCACGGTCACGTTCTCGCGCACCGAGGCTGGCACGGTGTGCGCCACCAATCGATAGGTGAAGATCGGGTCGATGCTGAGCGTGTCCGGCAGGCCTTTCTCCGTGAGCGTATGCTCGATGTGGTAGCGCACCTGCCCGGTCTTCTGATCGTAGAGCGTAACGGCCACATCGGTCTCGGTGGGCTTGCCGTCCGCGGTCATCAGGCTGATCTGCGCGGTGGTGCTGTTCAATGCTTGCGTGACCACCACATCGAGCACATGGGCGAAGAGCTCCGGTGTGCTCGCGTCGTAGTAATTGCCCACGCATTGCAGCGCGAATTTGTCCATCTCCGTAAGGCCCACGCCGATCACGAAGGGCTTCAACACGATGCCCTTCGCCTGCAGCGCACGGCTCACCGCGCAAGGGTCCTCGTCGCAGGCCTCGATGCCATCGGTGATCAGGATGATCACGTTGCGCACCGGCCGGGCCCCCTTGCTCTTGTCGGCTTCCGGGAAATCCTGAGCGGCCTTCTCCAGTGATCGCGCGATGGGCGTGGTGCCGAGGCAGCGCGTGGCCAGCAGCTTCTTGCGGATATCCGGGATGCTGTTGTCGGTGAAGGGCACTTCGAGCCTCGTGTCGTCGCAATCCTGCTTGCCCGGAGCGATGGGTGTCTGGTGCCCGTAGAGGCGAAGCGCAAGTTCGAGGTCAGGCTGGCCCTCGAGGCGCTTCAGGCTCGAGAGCAGCAGTTCGCGCGCCGTGTTAATCTTGGGCTGGTTGCCCCAGAACGCATTCATGCTGTTGCTGGCATCGAATACGAAGAGCATCCTCGTGAGCGGGGGCTGGGGCGCTGCCTGTTGCGCGATCAAGCGCGCGGGATGGGCGAAGAGCAGGCCGGCGATGGCCAAGGCGGCAAAAAGGAGGATGCCGTGGGAGCTGTGGGTCGCGCGCATGGTGGGCGCTCCGGCCAAGCCCATGCCATCCCGGCGCATTCGCGTGGGGTGCTGCATTCCGCGGGGAGCTGGCATGGCTCAATAATCACCCAAGGTCTCTTCGAGCTGGGCCAGTGCGCTGGCGAGCTGCGCATCATTCGGGGCGATGCCATGCCAGGCGTGGCTGTGCATCATGAAATCGACGCCCTGGCCCATCTCGGTGCGCATCAGCACCATCACCGGCTTGCCATGTCCGGTGCGCTGCTTGGCCTCGGCCATGTCCGCAAGCAGCCGGGCCATGTCGTTGCCCTCGGTCTCGATCACCTCCCAACCGAAGGCCTGCCACTTCGCGCGAAGGTCACCCAAGGGCATCACCTCGTCCACGTCACCATCGATCTGGCGTCCGTTCCAATCAACCGTAGCGATCAGGTTATCGACCTTTTTCCCAGCCGCGTACATGGCGGCTTCCCAGATCTGGCCCTCCTGCAATTCGCCATCGCCGTGCAGGGTGTACACGAGCGCATCGTCGTGGTTGAGCTTCTTCGCCAGGGCCGCGCCGATGCCCACGCTGAGGCCCTGACCCAGCGACCCGCTGGCCATGCGCACGCCGGGCAGGCCTTCGTGCGTGGTGGGGTGCCCCTGCAAGCGGCCGTTGATCCTTCGGAAGGTGGCCAGCTCGCTCACGGGGAAATATCCGCTCCGCGCCAGCACGCTGTACCAGACCGGGCTGATATGCCCATTGCTCAGGAAGAACAGGTCCTGGCCGTGGCCGTCCATGCTCCATGCGGCGGGGTCGTGGCGCAGGATGCTGAAGTAGAGTGCCGTGAAGAAGTCGGCGCAGCCCAATGAGCCTCCAGGGTGTCCGCTCTGGCAGGCATGCACCTGCCGGACGATATCGCGGCGCACCTGTGATGCGATGCGCTGGAGCTCGGCGACGGAAACGCTGGCGGATTCGGCCACAGCAGGAATGGGGTGCATCGTGGAGGCGCCTCAAAAGTAGCTGGGTGCCTCGGCGGGCTTGGTCGTGTGAAGAACTTTTGAAAAGAGGCGGAGTGCCATAGGTGCGCTTTCGAGCCGCCGCAGGCAACGCGGACCATGGGATGAGTGGTCATGGCCTTGTCCGGTGCTAGTGGTTTTGGACCGGTTCGTCAGGAAGCGGGGGCCTACGGGTTCCCGCTTCTGCTTTTGGTCACTGGCCAGGCGCACCGGCCACGGTGGGCCGATGCGCCCTGAGGGCCCGGAACGCAACAGCCCCCGCGCTGTTGGGCGCGGGGGCTGCGATCAGTTGCGTTGGCCGAGCTTACTTCTGGATCACCAGTCGCTCGTTGTAGCTATCGGCGCCTGCGGTGATGCTCACCATGTACAAGCCATTGGCGAGGCTGCCGTTGAGGTCGAGCACGGTGTTCACGAAGCCGTCCTGCACCGCGATGGTGCGGGCCATGGCGCGCTTGCCATAGGCATCGAAGATGTCAACGCTCACGGTCTCCACGCCTTCCTCCACGCTGCTCACGCTCAGGATGAGCTGATCGCCGCGGTTCGGGTTCGGGTACATGCCCACGGTGCGCTCGGATTGGCTGGCTTCACCTGCACCGCCGTCCTCCTGCGCCATGCCGAAGCTGCAGTTCGTGGTCAGCAGGCACATGTCGCCCCAGAGCGGATCGGTCACGCTGTTCGGATCCGGGGTCACCACGCACCAGGTGCTGCCGTTGTTGAAGCTGACGCGCACATCCACCTCGTAGGTCTTGTTGCAGGTGAGCCCAAGGGTGTTCACCCAGTACTGGCCGGTGGCGCTGGTCTTGATGATCACCACGTTCTCGGCCGGCAGGCGGAAGCGGAACTGGTAGCGGTTCGCGTTCACCCAGTTGCAGTTGGCATTCCGGCGACGCACGTTGCGGGCATGCACGAGCTGGGTGGAGCCGATACCGCGGCTCTCTCCGCAGCTCAGGTATTGGTTGCCGGGCAGGTCCATGAGCTTGGTGCGCGGGCACGCGGCCAGTGCATCATCCACGATCAGGCGGCAGGCAGAGCCCCAGTTGTTGTACACGCCGTTGATGCGGCCGCGCACCTTCACGTTGTACAGCACGTTCTGCTGCAATTGGTTGCCGGCCCAGCCGTTGAGCAGGAAGTGAGCGGCGCGGGTGGCGCTGGCGGGCAGGCCGTTGCTGGTGTTGTGGCTCTGGAAGCGCTTGAAGCTGTAGCCGCCGTTGGGGGCGTACCACCAGGCCTGATAGCCGCTGTTGGCATTGTTCACGCCGTATTGGGCGCTCACGGCCGCATTGTCATTGGCCACCATGTACTCGCCGCCGCAGGGGCTCACCCTCCAGTCGAGCTTGTCGCAGCTGGTGTAGATCAGGCGGTCATCGCCCAAGGGCAGGCAGAATCCTTCGTTGCCCGCGATCTGGCTCACGCTGCCGCTGGTGAAGCCGCCGTTGCCGTACTGGTCGCGGCTGTTGTCGATGATGCGGCGCAAGGCACCATCTCCTTCGCGCAGCACGTAACCGCCGCCCAGGATGCCATCACCACCGGCGTCCATCACCACCAGGTAGTAGCAACCGTCAGGCAGGCAGTTGAGGTTCGATACCACCGCGTTGCTCGGCAACGAATTGGGGCCCACGTAGTACATGAGGGTGTTGGTGCCCTCCTGCCGGAACTCGTAGGAGATATCGTCGCCGTTCGCATCGGTCTGCACCTCCAGGGTCACCTCGTTGGTACCGTAGTACACGGTGATGTCCTCGGTATCGGTGCAACCCAAAGAGCTAACCTCGATGTTATAGGTCGTGGTGGCATTGATGTCGATGGCCGTCACGCTGGGCGTATTGTCAATACCGCCCAGGAAGGAGCCGCCGGTCCACGCGTACACCAGCTGGTCCACGCCGCCCGTGATGTTGATCACGTAGTCCTCCGTCTCACCGAAGGATCCAAGCGCACAGGGGTCCACCTGGGCGTAGGTGGTGCCATAGACGCAACGCACACGCATGCGGGTCGGGCCATTGAATGCCGTGAGCGGGATGGTCACGTTCCCGGTGGTGGTTTGCGCAGGGGGGGCAGGCTGTACCACAAGGCGCTCCAGCACGCGCTCCGTATTCTCAAAAACACCGTTGCGGTTGTAATCGATCCACACCGAGAGGTTCTCATCGTCACCGTCTGTGGTCACGCTGATGGGATAAATGGAGCCAGCGACCACGTTGCCCTGCGGCGTGCTCAGGTCGATGTACCCAGGGGCGTTATCGCAGAGTGAGGTCCGGTTGATGCCAGCGAAGTTCACGTTCGCCACATAGTCAGGGAAGGTGCAGCCCGTGACGCCGTATGTTGGGGTGCAATACGTCCCGCTCGGCATTGTCGCGGTCACGCTCAGCACACTGTTGTCACCTGGGCAGACCGTGATGGGCTGCGCTCCGAAGCTGGTGATGGTCGGTGCTGGATTGGCCGTGAGGGTGTAGCCCGCAGGCGCTGATGGGCAGCCATTGAAGGTGGCCACTACGCTGTACACACCGTCGTTGGCGCTGGTGATATCGTTCAGCGTCACGCTCTGCGTGGTCTGCCCGCCAATGGGTGCAGGTCCGCTCCAGAGCCAGCTGGTCGGTGTGCCCGAGACCGTGTTCGCCGTGAGCACGATGTCGTAACCAGCGCAGGTAGGCTGATCAGGAGTCACGTTCACAACCGGGGTCTCAATCGAACTCACCGCTGCAGTGGCCAGGAAGCTCGCGCCGCAATCATCGGACACCAGGCAGGTCCAATCGCCCACGATGTTGGCCGCCTGCGTCTGCGCGGTGCCCATCGGGTTGTTGACTGGATCGTACCACTGGTAGGTGAAGGGTGCTACGCCATCGTCGGCATTGGCCGTGAGCAGCACGCTGCTGCCTGTGCAGTAAGAAGCCGCGCCCGGTGTGATGCTCGCTGAGGTCAGCGGGTCGCCCACGGTCACGAGCACATCGGTGCTGCCCGGGCAGGGGAAGGCATCGCCTGTGGCGGTCACCGTGAAGTTGGTCGTCGCCGCCACACCGCTGGCCATTGGGTTGCTGATGAAGGCATTGTCCAGGTCATCAGCAGGCGTCCAGCTGTAGCTCGCACCGGTGATCTCTGGTGAGCGCCAGCGGAACACGGTCCCCACCACCGGTACCGTCACCGATGAATTGAAGGTGCAACGCTGCGCGTTGGTCGCACCAGCGGTGGTGGTGTTCCAGTTCGTCGTTGTCGTACGGTTATTGAACTGCGTGTTTACGGTTCCGCCCAAGCCTACGTCGGCCGTGTTCGAAGTGGCGTTCCATGTCATCGGGCCGAAGTGCACCTCGACGAAATTGGTGCTTTCGTGCAAGCGGATCTGGAAATTGATGTTGTCACCGGTTCCACCGGTTCCGAACTTCTTATAGCCGAGGAACTGGATCACGCACACCTGATTGGGCGAGGTGCCAATGGTCTCCACACGGAGCGACGCGCCGGCTTGCGCCTGAATGTCTCGGCCGAAGCCCGCCACACGGTTGCGCAAGTGGGTAGGCGTGGTGACAGCGGTGCTCGCGAGCGGCGTGTATGCACTCGTCGAGTTCATGGCCACCGACGGTGTCAAGGTCGATTGGCCGAAGCTGATCCAGCCGTTGTTATTCACTCCAATGCGGTCGTACACCGTGCCGTTGAAGGTGAAGCTGAATCCGATCGGCGTTCCGGGACCGGTGACGGCGCTTGTCAGCGGAGTCGCAGGGTTGGTGAAGTACTGGTCATCCGAAGTGGTATTGCCGAACAATACGCCACCGCTGACCGGCGTCCAGCTTCCGATGAACTGCTCGAAGGCATAAGCCGGTACCGCGGGCGGCGTAGCGCTCACGGCGGTGGCTTGCAGCTGCGTGCTGCCACCGGGGCAGATCACGGCGGGATCGGCGGAGGCGATCACCAGCGGAGGCGCCGGGATGGCCAGGATGTTCGTGACGCCCAGGTTGCGGATGCACGCATCGTCATCCTCGTTCACCAGCCACACCTGCACGGCATCGCCCGGCGCGAAGGGCCCGAGCACTTCCACGTGCGGCGCGTTCAGGCCCGAGATGTCGATCGGGGTGCCGCCGTTCACCGCGTAGCGGATCCCCGCGGTGGCGCCGGTGCCGTCGAAGTCGAGGCTCACCGTGATCTCGCTCGTGCAGACATCATAGGTGGCCGTGCCATCGGGGTTCACGCAGGGCGGGGTGCAGATCACCTCGAACTGCCAGGTCGTCTGCTGGTTGTCCTGGCAACTGTTGCTGCCATCGGAGTCGATCACCAGCATGATCGTGTCGGTGCTTGATTCGATGGTGAGCTGCGGGGTTCCCAGGTCCGCGAAGGAGCCGGAGACCAGGCCCGGGCTGAAGTTCTCATCGGTTCCCGCGTAGGTGCGGATGATGTCGTTCGGGTCCATCGTGCCCGCGATGAAGGTCATCGTCAGGGTCTGGAATTGATCATCGGCGATGAAGATGAACACGCGCGGATCGTTGTTGCCGTAGCAATGGTTGATCGATACCGTGTTGCCGCAGACCACCTCGATCGGGCAGTTGCCGAAGAAGGTGCCCAGATCGAGTTCCGCGATCGTTCCATTGGTCACCGTGATGGAGACCGCATCGCCCGCTTGCAGGAAGCTTCCAGATGTGGGGATGATGTTGGTTCCGAGCGAGGCCGGGACGACCACAGGCGGCCCTGCGTTCACGGAGTACACGATGTCGGCGCTGGAGCCGCTGCCGAAGCTCGAGAGGTTCACATCGATGGTGAAGGTTCCCGCGCCGCAATCGTCGATGATGCTCACCGAGGCTTCAGCCGGTTCGGGAGGTGGTTGCACCGTGAAGCAGTAATCCTCGGTCTCACCCCAGGTGTAGGCCGTGTGCGCGTAGTTCGTAGCGTTCGGGAAAGTTGCTTCCACCAGCACCACGCGCATCCGGGTAACGCCGAGCGTGGCCGTAAGGGGAACCGTGAAACTGCCGGTCTGCACGTTCACGCCACTGGCGGCAATGGGTTGCGAGAAGACCTCTTCGTCAAGATCGAGCCAGTCGCCATCCTGGTTCCAATCCACATAGATCTTCACGCCATTGCCCCACGTTCCACCGCACAAGGTTCCCTGGCCGACGGTGAAGGGCACCGAGGTGCCTTGGCCTGCGACAGGACCTGCCACAGCGCCCGTGAAATTGCTGTATAGGCTGGCAGAAGAGCCAAGGCCTGGAGCAAGCGCATTGCATAGTGTGGGGTTCGACATGGTACCCACCGTGCAAACGGTGATGTCCTCATCAGCCGTGTTGCCGGCAATGCCCACCAGGTTATAGGTGCCGCAGACGCACAGGTCGCTGACCAGGTTCACCAGCACCGAATTGCTTGGCGTAGGGCCGCCGCCCGGGTTGTTGCACGTGATCACGCACCGGTAGTACTGGCTGGCGGTGGTGAGAGTGGCTACTTGCGTCGTTCCGGTGCCCAAAGCCTGCAGGTTGGTCGTGAACCCGGCGTCGTCGGCGCTCTCCCATTGGTAGGTGAAGCCGGTGCCGCTGATGGGGTCTTGCAAGCTCAAAGTGAAATTCGTTCCGGCGCATGCACTGCTCAAGGTACTGAGCGCGGTATTCACAGCCGGCGGCGCATCGCACGGCACTGGAACGGTCACCGTGAAGCAATAGTCCTCGGTCTCACCCCAAGTGTAGCCCGTGTGGGCGTAGTTCGTTGCGTTCGGGAAGCCGGTTTCCACCAGCACCACGCGCATCCGGGTAACGCCCGGAGTAGCGGTCAAGGGCACGGTGAAGGTGCCGTTCTGCACGTTAATGCCGGATGCGGCTGCGGGTTGGGAGAAGACTTCTTCATCCAAATCCAGCCAATCGCCGTCCTGGTTCCAGTCCACGTAGATCTTCACGCCATTGCCCCATGTGCCTCCGCACAGGGTGCCTTGTCCCACACTGAATGGCACCGTGGAACCTTGGTCCGCAACAGGGCCAGCAACGATGCCTGTGAAATTGCTGTACAGACTAGCAATGGAGCCCGCTCCCGGAGCCAGTGCATTGCATACTGTGGGGTTCGACATGGTACCCACCGTGCAAACGGTGATGTCCTCATCGGCTGCGTTCCCGGCTATCACACCTGTGACGGGATAGGTACCGCATAAGCACACACCCGTAGCCATATCCACGAAGAGCTCCGTGGCAATGGTCTCATCGAGGGTCGTGCTGCAGGTTATGGTGCAGCGGTAATACTTCGCCGAGGACTGGTTGGTCACTTGGGTGTTGCCCGTGCCCAAGCTGGCCAGGTTCACGGTGAAGGCGGCGTTATCGGCGCTCTCCCATTGGTATTCAATGCCGGCCTCTGCGTATGCATTCGCCAAGCTAAGCGTGAAGTTCACCCCGTCACATGCCGCGCCCGGTCCGGTAACGGTGTTGGCAGCAGGCGGTCCGGCGCAGATGGGATAGGTGCTGTACCAAGCGAAGTACTCATCGCCGCTGGCGATCGGGCCAGGAGCCGTGGTGGCGGTGGTGCGGTTGCCGGATGCGGCCAATGGGCCTGCGCCGGTGGCCACGCTACGCGGCGTCCAAGGGCCGGTGAGCGCATTGCTCTGTGCAATGAAGAGGTTCGGCTGGTCGGCGAAGGGCCCCAGGTTATCCACGGCGTTGTAGGCCATGCGCAAGCTGGGGTTGTTCCCGAAGAGGCCGCCGTTGGTCTCCACGCGCATGGCGCGCGTGCCAATGGCATTGGTGCCGCTCGGTGCGCCCACGTGCGTGGCCTTCACCGAGGTCACGGTGGAGCCGTCCGTCGCTTGCGTACCAGGAGCAACCGTGCCCATGTTCAGCAGGTTGTTCAGGAAGCCGATTCCGTCGTAGCTGTTGAAGGGGAAGTTGCGCGTAAGGGCGGTGGTGGATCCGAAGAAGCGGTGGGTGATGGAGCCGTCCTCCACATAAGCGGCAGCGCTACCGGCGGTGCCTGCGTAGGTCGGGTGATCGAAGGCCAGCGTGTTGCCGTTGAGGTCGATCGGTCCCGTGAAGGTGGGCATCGGAGCAGAAGCGTACAGGGTCAGGTTGTCCGTCAGGCTCAGGCCCAATCCAGCTGAGTTGGTCAGGCTATGCGCGTTGATGCGCCGGTTGGTGGGGATGAAACTGCTTTCGGTATGGGCCACGTTCGTGGGCGCCGGGGCGAACCAGTTATGGATCAGGTTGTAGAGGCTGGCACGTGAAACGAGCGTAGCGTTGGTGGTGGCGCCGCCGGCTCCCGTGGCCGGGTTCAGGCTCACGGTGGGAGCAGCCAAGTAACCGAAGCCAGGGTTGGTGGTGGTCACGCTCACCAGCATGCCCGTGGTGGCATCGATGTTCGCGCTGAAGGTGGGAAGCGCTGAGGCTGGGAATTCAGCCGTAGCACCCGTGCCACCGCCACCCGTGATGGTGATGGTGGGCGGGGAGAGGTAGCCGGTGCCGCCACCGGTGATGCTCACCGAGGTGACTTGGCCGCGGGTCACCACAGCAGTTCCAGTGGCTTGGGTGATGGCACCACCACCGCTGAAGGTCACCGTGGGGTTAGACGTATAGCCGCTGCCACCAGCGGTTACCAGGTTCAAGAACAAGGTCGGTAGCGCGACACCGATGTTGGGCGCCGAGGTGTAGCCCACGCCACCGTTGGTGACCGTGACGCGAACGCCTTGGTCTGAGGGAATGTTGATGCCGCCGGACACGGTGCCCATACCGCTCTTCTGGCCTTGGCAAATGGTGCCGAACATGTAGCTGCTCCTCAAGTGGGCTACAGCCGTGGCGCCTGAGCCGGTGCCGCCTGCGATCGTCACCGCAGGGGCCACCCGATACCCGTTGCCGGGATCCGTGATGGTGATGGAGCGGAGGGTGCCGGTCACATCATCGATGTTGGGCGTGGCAGTAGCCGTGGTGCCGCCGGCCGGGGCGGCCGTGAAGGTGATCGTAGGGGGGGTGGCGCTGTTGTACCCGGTGCCCATGGCGTTCACCACCACGGTTGATACGCTGCGGTTGATCAAGGCGCCGTTGCTACGGGCCGTGTTGTCGATGCTGATCTTGCCATTGGTGGTGAGCGTGCCGGCCGTGTGGCCGAGGTTGTTCGTCACCAGGTCCTGGGTGGTGGTGATCTCGCTATTTCCCGTAGTGGCGAAGAGCAGATTCGGGATCATGCCGCGGCCATCGAGGTCGCTCATGAATGTACCAGTGCCGGTGAAGGTCTGCGGGCCACCGGAGCCGTTGAACCAGAGCACGGTTCCACCGGCTGCCAGATGGCAGAAGCCGTTGTTCGTGAATGTGCCGAGGATGTTGATCGTGGCGCCGCCCGTGGTAAGCGCTGCGGTTCCGCCGCCGGTGTTCGCGATGAACTCGCCACCTGGATCAACCGTGAGGTTGGTCGCAGTGAACGTATTCACCGTGGCAGAAGGAACCGTGGTCGTGAGCCATTGCAGCTTGCCGGCCACCGTCACGTTGCCATACACGAGGCTCTGGTTCACCACCATGGTGGAACCAGCGGGAATCAGCACATCGTTGCCGCCAGCAGGCACCACACCGCCCACCCAGCTGTCTGGGCTGTTCCAAAGGCCTCCTGGAATAGCAGCGGTAAAGGCACCGGGCACGTCTGAGGTCATCAGCACATTGTCAATGGCATGCGGGACGGCCGTGCCGCAGCAGAAATCGGTCTTCCAGGAAATGAACACCCTGAATGTGGTTCCGGCAAGCGCGGCTGGGAAAGTCGCATTCAGTGTATTCACCGTCCCAGGCAAGGATCCACCGACCGTGTTCGCCACGAAGGTGGCACCGGTGATTCCTGGCGGTATCGTGTTGTTCCCGTTCACACCATAACCATTATCGTTCGGGGTCAGGCTGGTTGGTCCATAGAAGACCTGCACCATGTCATATCCCGATTCACCACCACCATGCCAGTTGAAGGACATGGAGATGATCGACTCGCCAGCGGGAACAGTCACATCACGGTATATGAAGGCTGCCGCTTCCGCCGTGAGATCATAGGTGTAGTTCGTCACTACCCCATCGTTGTTGGCCCAAGCGCAATTGTTGACGAATGGGGGCGCCGTGAGCGGATAAGCGATCGTTGGTTGGGTGCCAACGATCCACTGGTTGTTGGCCGCATTGAAAGTCGACCAGTTGTTCGCGGCCATTGAAGGCCCTAAATCGAAATCACCGCCGTTGAACGGTCCGATGAGGGTGGTCTGCGCGAAAGCAGGGCTAAGGAGCGCCACGAAGGCCAGCAGCGAGGCGATCCTCGTCCACCATGCCTTGCGTGTTGAGGTAATGTTCGGAGTCTTCATTGGTTTTGGTTTTGTCGTCCAGGGCTTGGTAAGGGGTCAGCGGGGTTATTCGGGAGTGGGTTCGGCCAGCGGCTCAGGTTCGGTGAACACTTGCAGCGATACAGGGCCCTTGTGCTCCTTGGGCTCCTTGGGTTCTTCTTTGCGGGCCGGGGCATCGGGCGATGAAGGGGCCTTGCTCAGGTCCTGCTTCACCTCGCGGTTCAGCGCAGGCGCGCCACCCTCTTGGTCGAGGGCCGGTTGGTCAGAATCCGCTTTCGCGGGCGAATCTTCTTCGGTGCGGCTTTGGGCCATGGAGGCACCCGCCATGAATAGCAGGGCTGCTGCGAGTGCAGTGGGTCGAAGGGTGCCGGGGTGCGCGAGGCGAAGGAGTACGGCTTTGATCATTCGGGTCTTGGTTTGGGCTGAATGCGCGGTTACACGTTGGGACTGCCGCTCGAGAAGATTCCGGTAACGTCCATCAAGGGGACGTGGCATGAGTGCCGATGCACCTGCGCTGCGTTCAGTTCGCGATTGGCCATTCGGGGTGGTCAATATTAGAAGTTGCTTACGCCAGTACCAACAAGAATATTTTTTTCAACCGGAGGCAACTCATGGGCAATGGCTGATTTCCCCTGCCAACAGCGGCGGCGGGACCGGATCGCTCCAGTCCCGCCGCGCCATTGGTTCATCTGTTCCGCCCTAGGGCTGCACCACCACGCGTTCGGTGAAGGTGATTCCCTGAACGTTCAACGTGGCCATGTAAAGCCCTGCGGAAAGCCGGCCGTCGAGGGAGACGGTGCTGTTCAGCATGCCCTCTTGCACCGGGATCGTGCGGCTCAGCACCAGCTTGCCGAACGCATCGTGCATCTCGAAGCGGACCTGTTCCGCATCCGCAGGCAGTCCACTGAAGCTCACCACGAGCTGATCGCCGGTGTTCGGGTTCGGGTAAAGGCTCATGCGCTGCTCCGTGGCCGCCGCGCCGCTGCCTTCCTGGGCCATGCCGAATGCGCAAGGCACGGTGAAGAGCTCGCACACATCGCCCCAGGCCGGATCGGTCACGCTGCTCGGGTCAGGCGTGTTCACGCACCAGGTGGATCCGTTGTCGAAGCTCGCACGAACGTCCACTTCGTAGGTCTTGCCGCAGACCAGGCCTGCGGTGTTCACGAAGTATTGTCCGGATGGGCTGGTCTTCAGGATCACCACGTTCTCCGCCGGGATCCGGAAACGGAACTGGTAGCGGTTGGCATTCTGCCAGGCGCAATTGTTCTTCATGCGGCGCACGTTTCGGGCATGCACGCGATAGCTGGTGCCGATGCTCCTGGTCTGGCCGCAGCTCAGGAACTGGTTGCCGGGCAGGTCCATGAGCTTGGTGCGCGGGCACTGGGCCAGCGCATCGTCGATGATCAGGCGGCAGGCATAGCCCCAGTTGCTGTACACCCCGTTGATGCGGCCGCGCACCTTCACGTTGTAGAGCACGTTCTGCTGCAGCTGATTGCCCGTCCAGGCATTCAGTTGGAAGTGGCAGGCGCGCACCGCGTTGTTGGGCAGGCCGTTGCTGGTGTTGTGGCTCTGGAAGCGCTTGAAGCTGAAGCCGCCATTGGGCTGGTACCACCACATCTGGTAGCCGCTGGTCGCTGCATTCGGTCCGCCGTACTCGGCGCTTACGGCTGCATTCTCATTGGCCACCACGAATTCCCCGCCGCAAGGGTTCACCTTCCAATCGAGCTTATCGCAGCTGGTGACCACCAGGCGATCGGTGCCCAAGGGCAGGCAGAATCCTTCGCCGCCCGCCACCTGGCTCACGCTGCCGCTGGTGAAGCCGCCGTTGCCGTACTGATCGTAGAGATTGTCGAGCAGTCGTGCGCCGTTGAGCACGCGCAGCAGGTAGCCGCCACCGGTGATGCCGTCGCCGCCATCATCCTCCACGCGCAGGTAGTAGCAGCCATCGGGCAGGCAGGTGCCCACCGAGAGGTCGCTGGGGCCGGGCAGGAACTCCACGCCGCTCTGCACCAGGATGTCGGTGCCTTCCTGATGGAGGAACCAGCTCACGGTGCTCACGCCATCGAGCTGCAGCTCCAGGGAGAGGTCGGTGGTGCAGACCTGCCCCGCGCAAACGCAGTTGGCATCGTACGCATCGAGAACCGTGTTGGCATTGCCATCGTCGCATGCGGTGCCCGGGTTGGCGCCCCCGCCGAACACGCCGTTGCAATCGGGCTCTTCCACGCAGATCGTGAAGTCGCCGTTAACGCCCGCCCAGCCATAGACGCGCACCAGGTAGGTCTCCCCGATGTTGAGGCTGCCCACGGTGAGCACCTCGGTCTGGCCGTTCACGGTGGCATCCACGCAGGCTACGGTAGTGCCGTTGCACGCACCGCTGCGCAGGTCAACGATGGCATCGAATGCCACCAGCCCAGCTACCGTTACGCGGTGGGTGATGCGGGTGGCCACGAAGCTGTACCAAACGTCATTGGCGGCCGAGCTGGTGAAGGTTGAGCAGGTGCTGGGCGCTGCGCTCTGGCTGGCGCCGATGGTGGAGCCCGGAGTGGGCACACAGGTGGCGCCGGGGGTGAGCCCGATGGCATTGGCGCAGTCGTCGTTCGCCGGAGCGGGGATCGGGCAAAGCACCTCGAAGGCCACGGTGCGGCCTGTGGTGTTCTCCGGATCCCAGAGGATGTAGTAGGTGTTGCCGGCCACGAAATTCAGCGGCACGCCGCCCAAGCCCACATCGGCGGCCACGTTGCCGATCCCGGCCAAATCGCTCAGGTAGTTCCAGCCGGTATTGTCGCAAGTGCCCACCTGCTTCCAGTAGAAGTCGATGAAGTTGCCGCCGGTGTACTGGATCACATTGATGATGTGGACCCCGGTAACGGTGGCGCTGAAGGTGAAGATGCGCTCGACGCCGGGCGTCTGGTAGGGCCCGCCGAGGGTGTTGTTGCTCCAAGCCCCGGTCCCTGATGGCGCGGCAACCGGTCCCGTGCTCACGCCGCAGGCCGCGATGTTGGCGATGCTGGCGCAAGGATCAGGCGGCGGCACGCCGGCGCTGACGCAGATGGTGAAGTTGCCGCCCTGCGGCGCAACCGACGCCATGCGCAGCCAGTAATCGGTGTTGGGGGTCACCACGAACGAATTGCTCAGGGCCGACCCGCCCAAGGCGCAGTGCACCGATGTGCCCGCGCATCCGCCCTCGAACACTTCGACCAGCAGGCTCGCGAACGTGAATGCGGTGAAGGAGTAGGCGATCGCGCTATTCGCGCCGGAATTGAAGCGGTACCACTTGTCCTCGAACGGACCGACGCTGGCGCTGCAGGAGAACAAGCCGCCATCCTGTGTTGCGCCGGTATTGCTTCCCGGCGTTCCACCAGCCGGGCAGCCACCCAAGCCGTTCACGCTCAACAGGATCGCGCCCACGCATGCCTCACCTGGGATGCAGGTGTTGTCGTCGCTGTAGTTGCCCAGGTTGCGGTCGCAGTTGCTGTCGGTCTCATGCAACAGGCGGATGTTGATCACATCGTCGATGGCGAAGGGCCCCAGGTTCTCGACGTTGGTATCGACCAATCCGGGGATGTCGATGGGGGTGCCGCCATTGACCGTGTAGCGCAAGGTGGTGGTGGCGCCACTGCCTGTGGTCAGGATCTCCACGTCGATCGTGAAGTCATACGTGCCGCAGTTGGTGGTCACGGCCACGGCACCATCGGGATCGAGGCATGCGGGCGTGCAATCCACCTCGAACTCCCAAGTGGACTGCTGCGCATCCGTGCAGCTATTGCTGGCATCGCTGTCGATCACGAGCATGATCGTGTCCGTGGTGGATGCGATGATGAGCTGCGGCACCCCCAAGTCGCTGAAGGAGCCAGAGGTGAGCAGCGGGCTGTTGTTCTCGTCGGTTCCGGCATAGACCCGGATGATGTCGTTCGGGTCCATGGTGCCGGCGATGAAGCTCATCGTCAAGGTCTGCTGGTCATCGCTCGCGATGAAGATGAACACGCGCGGATCGGTATTGGTGTAGCAATGGGTCATGGTGACCACGGAGCCGCAGGTCACGGTCACCGGGCAATTGCTGAAGTGCGTTCCGAGATCAAGCTCGCACACGCTGCCGTTCGATACCGTAACGGACACCTCGGTGCCTGCTGGGAAATCGGGCAGGGTATTCAAACCCAAAGCAGCGGGCTGGCTGCCCGGGCCTCCGGGCGTGGCCACCCAGTTGATGGTGAGCGAGCCCTGCGGATTGCTCGTGATGTCCACCTGGATGGTGAACTCATCATTGGCACAATCGTCCGCAACGGAAGCCGTGGCAGTGGGAGCGCCGCAAACGTTCACGGTGTAATCATGGGTCTGCCCGAATGGCGCCGTGCCGCAGGGTGAATTCCAGCCGAAGCCCGGGGTCATGTTCACGCGGCGCACGCGCATGCGCTTATCGCCCGGCGAAGTGCCGTTGGGGATGGTGATGAAATCGTTCAGCGGGTCCGGGAAGAGCGCGGGCGAAGTGTAGACGAGTTCTCCAGGATCGCTGAAATCGATGTCGTCGTTCAGATCCACCCAGATGAACAAGGAATCCAGCGGATAGTCGGTGGATCGGTCGAGCGTGAACGCGGTGGCTGCACCGGGTTCAACGAATGCCGTCTGTGCGGTGAAGTTCAAATAGCCCGACGTTGCCGCGTTGACGTTATTGATGCCCGCGTAGGTGAACTGGGTGATGACGGGGTCGTTATTGAAGGGCGCATCGGTCGCACAGTAGTCCTGGAGATGCGAGAACGGTCCGACCCAGGGGCTGAGGTTGCCGCCGCCGCAATCGGCGCGCACATACACTTGGTAGCTCTGTCCGAAGGTGAGGCCGGTAGCAACAATAGTGAGTGCTCCTGTGCTGCCAGCGAAGGTCTCCCCGCCGCTGCCGGGCGCACCGCCCTGGCGCAGCTCCACATCATAAGTGACCGCGCTGGGCGCTGCCAGCCAGGAGATGTTCGCGGTGGTGGTGGTGGCCACGGCTGCAGCCAGGCCCGATGGGAGCCCGCAGGTTGGCGGAGGCAGCACGTTGAGGCCATAATCCTCCACTTCGCCATAAGAGGCGTTTCCGCAGGGGTCGAGCAATGGGCCGAAGGCCGTGTCATGCAAGCGGATCCGCATGGTCGTGCGTCCGAGCGTTGCACCCGAGGGCACAAGGATCGTGGCCGTGAATGGACCGGTGCCTGTCGGCGAGGTGTACATCAGCTCCGAAGGGTCATTGTTGAAGACGCCGTTCTGGTCCCAATCGCACCAGATCAGGACCTGATCGCTGGCAACGGCGTTGCTGATGTTCACGGTGACGTCGAACGAGTTGTTCTCGAGCACGTCGCCTACCAATCCGCGGAAGTTCTGGTACGTTCCGATGTGGTCAGCAGAATTGTTGTTCACCGTGTTGCCGGTTCCATAGGCCACGTTGTCGATCTTCTCGAAGAAGAAGTGATCGCCCGCATTGACCCCGGCTGCGCAGAGCGCGCACAGGTGGCCGGGTGCCGTTGATACGAACAGCGGATTACTGGCGACTGCAGGCGGGCTCGATGGGCAGCTCACCAAGCAGCGGTAGTATTTGTCGGTGGTCTGAGAGGCCCATTGACTCGGATGGGTGCCGAGGCTCACGACGTTCAAGGTGAAGGCCGCATCGTCGGCGCTCTCCCACTGATAGGTCACATCCGGTCCGGGCGTGGCATTCTCCAGGCTCATGCTGAAGAAGGTGCTCGGGCAGCCGCTGCCCTGCACGAAGAGCGTGTTGCCAGGAGTAGGCGCCCCGCTGCAATTGGGCTCGCCTATGAGTTGGATCGCCGCACGGAAGGTGGATTGCGTGAGCGTGGAAACGCCTACGACCGGGGCTGCGGCGTTATTGTAGCGCCGGCAACTATTCACGCCGGTGGTGACGGCCGCATAGAATGAAGTGCCCGTGTGAGCGACTGCGTCGGCGCGTACCACGAGCAGCTGCAGGTTGCCGGAGGCCTGTGAATAGGCGAAGGGCGTCTGGAGGTCCGCACCGCTCCATCCGCTCTTGCTCCAGACGATCGGGCCGGAGTACACCAAGGTGTATCCACCTGTGCCGGCGTAGAGTGCTGTCGGCAGTGTGGTGAGGGCCGTATGGCGCAGGTAAAGGCTCACGTTGCCATAGGCATCGGCATTGCTGCCGGCCATGATCGCATTCTTGAAATTGATGCGTGTAATGGTGAGGTCCTGGGCGATCTCCGTGGAGAAATAGAGGTATTCGCCGGCATGGTGCGCTAAGGTGCCCATGGGGCCGAGGCCCGAGATGCTGCCGCCATCGATGGTGGCGGTCTGCGCTTTCGATTGGCTGATGCTGAATGCCAGCAACAAGGCCATTGCGGCCGGCAGCCATCGATTGGCTCGTGTTGCCGCGCTCATGAAGGGTTGCATGAAGCTCATGGTTCAGGTCGGTGTTTGGTTCGGTTCAGGGTTCCTTGTTGCCGGTTGCGTCCTCCGGGTCCACTTGATGATGGCTCGCGCCTTTCACCGGGATGATCATCGGTTCACCTTGCACGGCCATGCCCGGTGTGCCTGGTTCTCCGTTCTCCTTCGCATTTCCTGGCACGGGCACTGGCGTGGCGATCTTCTGCTCGCTGACTGCCTGCTTCACCTGTACAGGCTGCGCCTTGGCTTTCGGTGCCGGGGCTACCGTGATCTCCTGCTCGATGGATATGCTCTGTGCCTGCGCGCTCCAATGCACGCTGAGCAGGATGGCCAACGCGCTCATGCGCAGGGCGCCTCTTAGGACGGTGTTCGCTTTCATATGACTGGTTGGTTAGGGTTTCGAAGGGGGGTATGCACGATGCCGAATGGACCGGGGCACGCGCCAATGCGCATGACACCGATACGGATCAGCAAGGATTCAGCGTGTGGGAGGGAGGGTGCCGGGTGGCAAGGGTTCTGATTCGGTTAGGTAAGGGGATGCCGAAAGTATCGGGTCGAATGGTGTGATGCAAGGGTTGTGGAAATCTCGTGGCTGAAACCTGGCAGGGCGATTCGGGCAAGCGGGCATGCGGGTACTTTGGCGGCATGACTGGTCATGACAGAAAGACCCCATCGATCCTGCAATCGGTGCTTCCGCTGCTATTGCTGGTCGGTTTGCTCGCGCTTAATGTGGCGGTATTCGGAGATAGCGGCCTTGACGGTCCCAATCAGCTTGCGTTGCTCTTCACGGCTGCCGTGGCCATCGGCATCGGCCTATTCAATGGGCGGTCGTTCGCCGATCTGCTCGATCACATCGTGCGCGGGATCACCACCGCGCTTGGCGCAGTGCTCATCCTGCTGCTGATCGGTGCGCTGGCTGCTACCTGGCTCATCAGCGGCATCGTGCCGGCCATGATCGATCACGGCCTGGCGCTGCTCTCGCCGAAGATCTTCCTGGTAGCGGCATGCCTGGTTTGCTGCGTAGTGTCCTTGGCGACCGGTTCATCGTGGAGCACGGCCGCCACGGTGGGCATCGCGCTCATGGGCATCGGCAAGGCATTGGGATTCCATGAGGGTATGGTGGCTGGTGCGGTGATCAGCGGCGCCTATTTCGGCGACAAGCTCAGCCCGCTCAGCGATACGACCAACCTGGCGCCTGCCGTGGCGGGCACCGATCTGTTCACGCACATCCGGTACATGCTCAATACCACCCTGCCCAGCATCGGCATCGCCCTGCTCGCTTTCACCGGCATCGGCTTGTTCGGTGCGCCCGAAGGCGGCATCGAAGGCGTGGCGGAGCTGCAAGCGGCCATCCGCTCGCGATTCAGCATCGGCTGGTGGCTCTATCTGGTGCCGATCGCCGTGGTGGCCATGATCTGGCGCCGCATGCCGGCCTTGCCCGCGCTCTTCATCGGCATGCTCCTCGGGGCCATTGCTTCGCTGATCTTCCAATGGCCCTTGCTCACCGAACTCGCGGGCGGATCGTCCTGGAAGGCGATATACAAGGTGGTCATCAACGCCATGGGCTCCGGGACGGCCATCGAGACCGGCCACGCAACGGTCGATGAACTGCTCACCGCAAAGGGCATGTCCGGCATGCTGAAGACGATCTGGCTCATCCTCTGCGCCATGGCCTTCGGTGGTGCCATGGAAGGGGCCGGCCTGCTGCAACGGCTGGCCGCAGCGATCCTTTCGATAGCGCGGACGGATGGGTCGCTGATCGCTGCAACAGCAGGAAGCTGTGTGCTGGTGAATGCCACCGCTTCCGATCAGTATCTGAGCATCGTGGTGCCCGGCCGCATGTTCTCCTCCGTATATGCCGATCGCGGCCTTCAGGCCAAAGTGCTCAGCCGCACCCTGGAGGACAGCGGAACCGTGACCAGCGCGCTGGTCCCTTGGAACACCTGCGGGGCGTACATGAGCGGCGTGCTCGGCGTGGCCACCATGACCTACCTGCCCTTTGCATTCTTCAACCTGGCCAGCCCGTTGATGACCGTGCTGCAGGGCGCCCTGGGTTGGCGAATCGCGCGCCTCAAGGGATGAGCGGTTAACCTTCTTGCAGCCTTCGTCGTACGAAGCGCCCGATGAACGGACAGCGCGTGCTCATCCTCTGGGGGGGGCTTCTACACTTGATGGTTTGCGCGGCACAGCCGGATACCCTGATGCTGGCCGCGGATGAACACTACGTGATGGGCGATCCAGGGGATGATCCCGCACCCGACCTGAACGCGTACGAGCGCTTCAATCCGATCACCAATGGCGATAGCGTTCGCTACTGCAACGGGTTCCCGTGCATGGGGTCGGTGGAGGACAAGTACCCGAACGGCGATCTGAAGCACAAGGGCTACTACGATAACGGATTGCTGGTGCTCTACAAGAACTACCACCCCAACGGACAATTGGAGCGTGAGTTCAAGCGCACCGATGACGTTCGCGCCATTCAGCGCTCATGGCATCCGAATGGCCAGCCCCGCAGTGAGATCCGTTACGCAGAGGGCCAGGTGGTCTGCTACAAGGACCATTACATCAATGGCGCAGTGCGCTACGCTGAGGAGCGCCAGCGCAACGGCGGCTGCTTCTCGCGCATGGAACTATTCGATGCCGAGGGCCGTGCGGTCAGCTCGCTCGTGCTCACCGACAAGAGCAAGGGCCTCATCGATATCAGCGAATTCCATCCGGGCGGCGCGATCAAATGCAAAGGCCGCGCGCGTTGCGATAAGCGCTCGCTCGAGACGACGCGGATCGGCACCTGGACCTATTTCGATCCCACGGGCGCCAAGGTGCGCGAGGAGGACTACATCGACGGCAAGGTGCACACGGTGCGCTGAGCACGGGAAGCGATTTGGAATGAACGAGCCCCGCTGATCAGCGGGGCTCGTTGCATGGTTCTAATCCGACGGCTGTTTCGGCGCTGGTGCCCGGCAAGTCGGTCCGGAATTGCCCAACCCTTACTTGCTGTCCTTCACCTCCTCGAAGTCCACATCCTTCACTTCAGGGTCCGAGGTGCTGGTGGGGCCTTGCGCGTCGCCATTGGCCTGGGCCTGCTGGGCTGCGTTATACATCTCCTGGCTCGCGGCCTGGAATGCGGTGTTCAATTCAGCCATCAGCTTCTCACAGGCGTCCGCGTCCTGGGCCTTGTGCGCGTCCTTCAGGCGGGCTAGCGCATCCTCGATGGGCTTCTTCTTCTCATCGGGGATCTTGTCTCCGTAATCCTTCAGGCTCTTCTCGGTCTGGAAGATGAGGCTATCCGCAGCATTCAGCTTGTCCACCGTTTCCCGGGCCTTCTTATCGGCATCGGCATTGGCTTCGGCTTCCTTCTTCATCTTCTCGATCTCGTCCTTGCTCAGGCCGCTGCTGGCCTCGATCCGGATGCTCTGCTCCTTGCCGGTGGCCTTGTCCTTGGCACCTACGTGCAGGATGCCGTTGGCGTCGATATCAAAGGTGACCTCAATCTGCGGTACACCGCGTGGTGCAGGAGGAATGCCATCGAGGTGGAAGCGGCCGATGGTGCGGTTCCCGTTGGCCATGGGACGCTCGCCTTGCAGCACATGGATCTCCACGCTCGGCTGGCTGTCGCTGGCCGTGCTGAAGGTCTCGCTCTTCTTGGTGGGTATGGTGGTGTTGGCTTCGATGAGCTTGGTCATCACACCGCCCATGGTCTCGATGCCCAGGCTCAGCGGGGTCACGTCGAGCAGGAGCACGTCCTTCACATCGCCGGTGAGCACGCCGCCTTGGATCGCGGCGCCGATGGCTACCACTTCGTCCGGGTTCACGCCCTTGCTGGGCTCCTTGCCGAAGAACTTCTTCACCGCCTCCTGGATAGCCGGGATGCGCGTGCTGCCGCCCACGAGGATCACCTCGTCGATATCGCTGGTCTTTAGGCCGGCGTTCTTCAGCGCGCTCTCGCACGGGGCGATGGTTCGCTTGATCAGGCTGTCCGCGAGTTGCTCGAATTTGGCGCGGGTGAGGCTGCGCACGAGGTGCTGCGGGATGCCGTCGACCGGCATGATGTAGGGCAGGTTGATCTCGCTGCTGGTGGTGGAGCTGAGCTCGATCTTGGCTTTCTCAGCGGCTTCCTTCAGGCGTTGCAGGGCCATGGGGTCCTTGCGCAGATCGATGTTGAATTGGCCCTTGAACTCATCGGCGAGCCAGTCGATGATCACCTGATCGAAGTCGTCGCCGCCCAGGTGCGTGTCGCCGTCAGTGCTCTTCACCTCGAAGACTCCATCGCCCAATTCGAGCACGCTCACGTCGTGCGTGCCACCGCCGCAGTCGAAGACCACGATCTTCTGGTCCTTGTGCTTCTTGTCGAGGCCGTAGGCAAGGGCCGCAGCCGTGGGCTCGTTGATGATGCGGCGCACTTTGAGGCCCGCGATCTCTCCGGCCTCTTTGGTGGCCTGGCGCTGCGCATCGTTGAAATAGGCGGGCACGGTGATCACGGCCTCGCTCACGGTGGTGCCGAGGTAATCCTCGGCGGTCTTCTTCATCTTCTGCAGGATCATGGCGCTGATCTCCTGCGGGGTGAAGTGCCGGTCGCCGATGGCCACGCGCGGGGTGTTGCTGGCGCCGCGCTCCACGGTGTAGGGCATGCGCGCGATCTCCTTCGCGCATTCATCAAAGGAGTTGCCCATGAAGCGCTTGATGGAGGAGATGGTATTCTTGGGGTTGGTGATGGCCTGCCGCTTGGCCGGGTCGCCCACCTTGCGCTCGCCGCCCTCAACGAAGGCCACGATGCTGGGGGTGGTGCGCTTGCCCTCGCTATTGGCGATCACAACGGGCTCGTTGCCCTCCATCACGGAGACGCAGCTGTTGGTGGTGCCCAGGTCGATGCCGATGATCTTGCTCATGCTTCAGCGCCGATGCCCGGCGCAGGTGTTGGTGTGGTTGAGTGTTTGAATTGCGGGGCGCCGGGATCAACCACTATGCCATCTGGGAATTGCCCGGCTTGGCTGACACGAAGCCGCGGACCAAGCACCAAGCCTGGCCGATGCGCTGTCAGCTTGGCATGTCAGGGGCAGGGGAAGGCGTCCTGCGGGGAGCAGAAGTGCAGGTCGCCGGTATAGGGGCCGTTGATCAGTTCCTGGAATGACTGCGTGCTGAGCCGCTTGCCGCGGGTGGTCTTCTCGTAGCGGCTGCCCCAGACGCCAATGGCGTTCTCCAGGTTGCTGTAGGCCGGCCGATCGTTCACGATGCCGGTAACGGGCTCGGTCAGGGTCAAATAGGTGTGGAGATCGTCGTTGGCTACGGAGACCACGAAGTCCATGCCCCGGAAGATGCGGCGCTCTACGCTCTGCCAGCCGGACTGGCTCTTGATCAGGCTCTCCACGGCGGGATAGAAGGTGGTTCCGGAGAGGCGCACCGCCATATCCTCATTCACGAAGGAGGAGACCTTGGGGGAGCCAATCTTCTGGCTGATGCTGCGGGCCACGGTGTCTGTTCCGGTTACTTCGTCGTAGCGCATCCTCCAGGAAACCACGAAGCGCTTGCAATCGGCGCGGGAAGTCCAATTGAACTCGTAATCGGAGTAGTTGTCGCCAGCGATGTTGCGCAGGTTCACGCGTGCGCCGTTGGCCACCGTGTCCTGGTCCACGGGGTCCACCTTGAAGTCGTTGGTGATCGGTGTTTCAGCCGTGATGGTGCTGCCGTTCACGACCAGCACGAGACGGTAGCTATCGTCCTGCCAGAGGTACATCGGCGTTCCAAGGGATCCCGGAGGGAGCACTTGGGTGAACGAAGTGGTGAAATACTTGAGCTTCTGCACCGGCGCGTAGAAGGTGCCCGGCTCACGGTTCACCACGGTGGTATCAAGCAGGGGGAATGAATCGAGCAAAGCGCCGGAGCTGCTCACCCGGAAGACCTTGGCGTATGAGATGGCCTCGCCGCTGTACTCGCTGGAATCCTGCACCAGGGCCATGTCGAGCGCATTGCCCTCGCCGAGGAAGGCCTTGTTGATCTTCACGAAATGAACGGAGTCCTTCTGATTGAGCAGCCCGTAGACGATGGTGATGTCCTTGTACGGCTCGTTGATATCGAGCTCGGTGCTGCAAGCGGTGAGCAAGGAGGCGGCCAGGAGCGCGAAGGGGATTGAACGGTGCATGCGTTTGCCGATGGAGGCGGCCAAAGATAGCCGGGCGATCTTCGGAGGCTGCGCGGCTTGACCAACGGCCAGCTGCGGGCCATGAGCGGCGCGGGCTAGCTTTCGCCACCCATCCAATGGAAGCATGAGCACCGGATCCGCCGACGCCAAGCGCGTCACCACGCACACCTTGCAGGAAATGAAGTCCGGAGGCGTGCCCATCGCCATGCTCACGGCCTATGATTACTCGCTCGCGCGCCTAGTCGATGCGGCGGGCATCGATGTGATCCTGGTGGGCGACAGCGCCAGCAACGTGATGGCCGGGCACGAGACTACGCTGCCCATCACGCTTGATCAGATGATCTACCATGCAGGCGCCGTGGTGCGCGGCTGCCAGCGGGCACTGATCGTGGTCGACCTGCCCTTCGGCACCTATCAAGGCAACACCAAGGGTGCGCTCAACAGCGCCATCCGCATCATGAAGGAGAGCGGCGCGCATGCCGTGAAGCTCGAGGGCGGGCGCGAGGTGATCGGCTCTGTCGAGCGGATCCTAACAGCGGGCATCCCCGTGATGGGCCATCTCGGACTCACGCCGCAGAGCATCTACAAGTTCGGCACCTACGTAGTGCGCGCCAAGGAGGAGATCGAAGCGCAGCGCTTGCGCGAGGATGCCAAGCTCCTGGAAGAGGCTGGTTGTTTCGCACTCGTGCTCGAGAAGATTCCTGCCAAGCTCGCGGAAGAGGTGGCCAAGAGCGTGCAGATCCCTGTGATCGGCATCGGCGCTGGCGGCGGTGTCGATGGCCAGGTGCTGGTGCTCCACGACATGCTCGGCATCAACAAGGAGTTCAATCCACGCTTCCTGCGCCGCTACGCTGACTTGCACACGGTGATCTCCGATGCCGTGGTTGGCTACGTGCACGATGTGCGCAGCAGGGATTTCCCGAGCGCGAAGGAGCAGTACTAGCGTTTTGCCATTCCGGGCTCGACCCGGTGTCGCGAGTATCATGGCCTCATCATCGATCCCGGTTCTCTTCAGCGATCCATGGCTGCTTGCCGTATGCAAGCCCGCCGGCATGCCCGTGCAAGCCGATCCCACTGGCGATGAGGACCTGCTCACGCTGTTGCGGCGCGAGCGCAAGGAGCTTGCGCTGGAACTCGCGCACCGCATCGACCGGCCGGTGAGCGGACTGGTGCTGCTGGCGCGAACAGCGGAAGCGAACACCGCCTTGCAATCGCTCTTCCGGGAGCGGCGCATGGATAAGCGCTATTGGGCGATTGTGGAAGGACGTGTCGAAGTGGTGCAAGCAGAGTTGCGTCACGGAATCGCGCATGATGCGCGCAGGCACAAAGCGATCGTATCGAAGACTGCGGAGGGAGAGGAGGCCGTCACACGTGCGCGTCTTCTTGCACAAGGTGATCGCTACGCCTTGGTGGAGTGTTTGCCTGAAGGCGGCGCCTTCCATCAGATACGCGCGCAACTAGCGGCATGGGGCCATTGCATCATGGGCGATGTGAAGTACGGCGCGCGCCGCGCGATGAAGGATCGCAGCATTGGCTTGCATGCACGGTCGTTGCGGTTCACGCATCCGTTCACGAATGCTGAAGTGCTCGTTGAGGCGCCTTCGCCGAGCACGATGCCATGGCCTGCGCTGGTATCAATGGCCCATCCTCCACCTTCGGATCAACAAGGTTGATACATTGAGCGGCCAAACCCTGCCGCCAATGCTTCGATACGTACTCAGCTGCACTGTCACCGCCTGCGCATTCGCCCTCAGCGCGCAAACCCTCATCAGCGATTCGCTGCTGATCGCCTACACGCCCGCCGAGTTGGCCGCGCAAGGGATCCAAGGCGCCGATTACACCATCGAAGCGCACCGGCTCATCTATCATACTGTTGATCCTTTCGGTCAACCGACCATCGCCAGCGGCGCCGTGGTGGTTCCTGTTGGTTCAGTTTGTGAGCATGCCATGGCCACTTATCACCACGGCACCATTCTCAACCGGGAAGATGTGCCCTCGCGAATCAGCTCGGAGATGGTGGTGGGTTACTACCTCGGCGCCGATGATTACGTGGCCGTGCTGCCCGACTACCTCGGACTGGGCGACAGTCCCGGACCGCATCCTTACGTCCACGCTGCGTCTGAGGCAACGGCCAGCCGTGATATGATGCGCGCCGCGCGGGAGTTCTGCGCTCAGCAGGGCGTGCAGCTCAATGGCGAGATCTTCCTCATCGGCTATTCGCAAGGCGGCCATGCCTGTGCGGCCACGCACAAGCTGCTGCAGGAGCAGCATGCCGATGAGTTCACCGTCACTGCATCAGCCCCATGCAGCGGGCCGTACGATGTGAGCGGCGTGCAGGCGCAGGTGATGGTCTCTCCGGATCCCTATCCCGCACCGTACTACCTGCCTTACGTGATCCTCTCATACCGCTATGTCTATCCCTGGCTCTTCGGCGAGGTGAATGAGATCATCGAAGAGCCTTGGGCCACCGAGCTGCCGCCGCTCTTCCAAGGCAACAATGGCTCCGGGGTGGTGGACGACATCATGCCCGACGCGCCCAGCGAGATCCTCATCGACTCGGTGCTGCAGGCCTTCATCGATGACCCGGATCATCCCTTCCGCCAGGCGCTGCGCGATAACGACCTCTACGACTGGGCGCCCGCCTGTCCTACGCGCATCATCTATTGCGAAGGCGACGATCATGTGTTCTACCAGAACAGCACCGTCGCCATCGCCGCCATGCAGGGCAACGGCGCACCGGCCGTGCAAGGGCAGAGCGCGGGCGCCGGACTTGACCACAGCGGTTGCGCCTTCCCCGCGCTGCTGAATGCGAAGTCCTTCATCGACAGCCACCGCACGCCTTGCAGCTTCATCGGCATCGCGGAGAACGGGCGCACGCAATGGAGCATCGCACCGAATCCGGCGTCGGAGAGGGTGCGCATCGCCCGCGACAAGGCCGACGGTGCTGCGCAATGGCGTCTGGGTACGGCGGATGGGCGCATCATCATGAGCGGCCGTTTCGCTGCTGGTGCGGTTGAGCAATGGCTCGAGATCGCAGATCTCGCGAACGGGTTGTACGCAATCGAATTCGAAGGCGAACAGCAGGGCGCGGTGCTGAGGTTGGCGGTGGAGCGGTAAGCGCTCACACCGGATCCACATCCGCCACGAGCTGCACGGCGCGGTGCTCGGGCAATGCGAACACGCGGTCGATGCATTCGCGCACGAAGGCCTTCTCTTCGTGGTGCGCGCTGCGTCGCAGCTTCACCAGCAGGTTGCGGATGTGGCGGTCCTTCACCCAGGCCACGGCGGGGATATCGGGACCTAGCACGCGATCTCCCAAGTGCTCGCGGAGTGCTGATGCCAGATCCGCTGCGGCGGCGGCCACGCGCTCTTCGTTGCGGTGGCGTAGGGTAAGCGCCAGCACACGCAGGAAGGGCGGGTAGCCGTGGGTGCGACGGTGCTCGATCTCGCGCTGGTAGAAGCCTTCCACATCGTGCCGCGTCACCAGGTCGAGCACGGGATTGCGAACCTCATGCGCTTGGATGATCACGTTACCGGGCTTGTCCCTTCGGCCCGCGCGGCCCGCCACTTGCGCCATGAGCTGGAAGCCGCGTTCGTGCGCGCGGAAGTCGGGGAAGCGCAGCAGGCTGTCGGCGCTGAGGATGCCCACGGTGGTCACCTGATCGAAGTCGAGGCCCTTGGTCACCATCTGCGTGCCCACAAGGATGTCGATGGCGCCTTGCGCGAAGCCGGTGAGGATGCGATCGAGCGCCTGCCTTCCGCGCACGGTGTCCTGATCCATGCGGGCGATGCGCGCCTCAGGGAAGATCTCCGCGAGCTCCTCCTCGATCTTCTCCGTGCCGAAGCCGATCATGCGCAGGCGGTTGCTGCCGCATTGTGCGCACTGCGTGGGCGGCGGATAGGTCCTTCCGCAGTAGTGGCAGCGCAGCTGATGCAGCTTCTTGTGGTAGGTGAGGCTCACATCGCAGTGGTCGCAATTGGGCACGAAAGCGCAGCTCTCGCATTGCCACACGGGCACGTAGCCCCGCCGGTTCTGGAAGAGGATGGCTTGCTCGCGCTTCTTCAGCGCGGCATCGATCGCATCGATGAGCGGCTGGCTGAAGTGCCCGCGCATCTGCTTGCGGCGCTGGGCATCGCGGAGGTCCACCAAGGTGATGGCGGGCATGGCCACATCGCCATAGCGCGTGAGCAGCTCGGCGTATGCGTACTTGCCTGAATGCGCGTTGTACTGGCTCTCGAGGCTGGGCGTAGCGCTGCCGAGCAGGGTCTTGGCGCCATGCAAGGCGGCGAGCACGATGGCCATGTCTCGCGCGTGGTAGCGTGGCGCCGGTTCGTGCTGCTTGTAGCTGGGGTCGTGCTCTTCATCCACCACCGCAAGCCGAAGGTCATTGAAGGGCAGGAAGAGCGCCGAGCGCGCGCCCACGATGATCGGCGGCGCGTCCTTGCCATGAGCCATGCGCACCCAGAGTTCGGTGCGATCGCGTGCGGACATGCGGCTGTGGTACACCGCGATGCGCTCTCCGAATCGCGCGCGCAGCCGCTCGATGATCTGCGCCGTGAGGGCGATCTCCGGAAGCAGGTAGAGCACCTGCCCGCCATCGCGCACCGCCTCGTCGATAAGGGTGGTGTAGACCTCCGTTTTTCCGGATGAAGTGACTCCGCGCAGCAGCACGACATCCTTATCGGCGTGCCCGGAGCGTACCTGATCCAGCGCTGTTGCTTGCGCGGCGGAGAGCGTTGGACCGGCCTTGTCGATGAGCGCTTGCGCGGGCAGGCCGGCTTCGCGCTCATAGGTCTCGAAGAGGCCTTTCTCGATCAAGGGCTTCAGCGCAGCGGGGGAGGAGCCGCTGAGGTGCAGCAATCTGTTCTTCTCCACTTCGAGCGGATGGTCGCTCATGCAGCGGCTCAGCTCCACATAGCGCATGAGCAGGTGCAATTGCTTGGGCGCCTTCTTCTCCAGTTTGTCGAACCATTGGTGCAGCGCCTCTTCGCTGTGCGCCGCATCGGTGAGCTTCACGTAGGTCAGGGTCCGGGGCTTCCACGTTTCGCGCAATTCCTCTTCCACGATCACCACGCCTTCATCGATCAGGCGCTTGATCGCAGGCATGGGGTCCTTCAAGCCGAGCAGCTCGCCAGCTTCTTTCATGCTGAGCGCTTCGCGTTCGAGGAGTGCGGCGATCAGCACGCCAGAGCGATCGGTTCGCACTGGCTCTTCCGCGATGAATGGATTCACGACGATGCGCGTCTCGCTGCTCAGGGTGAGCTGCCCGGGCAAAGCCGCGATCATCACTTCGCCCAGCGTGCACAGGTAGTGCTCGGCGATGCGCTCCCACAGGAGGAATTGCCGCTCGGTGACGATGGGCGCGGCATCGAGCACGGAGAGGATCTCGCGGGTGCTGGTGAGGGGGGCTTCATCATGTAACCGGCGCACGAGCCCACCGTAGAGCTTACCGCCACGTCCGAAAGGCACGGCCACGCGCATGCCTGCAGCCACGGCCGCACCTTCTGGCAGGCTGAAGGTGAATCGTCCCGGTACGGCCAGCGGCAGGATCACATCAGCGAATCGCGGCATCGTGCAAAGGTGGGCGTGGAGCGCATGCCTTAGGGTGTCGGTCATGCAAGTGTCAGGGTGCTTGTGCAGATCTGCTCTCCAGGGCAACAAAGCGGACGATTCGATTGTCTTGTGGGCATGGCACGCATGAATGGAACCAAGACGAAGCGTGAGGTGCCCAGCGAAACGTTGAGCGCCTCGGTGTATGAGCAGCCCACGCCGATGTGGAACCGTTACTATCAGGCCATGCGCAAGCGGATCCGGTTCCCACGTTACTACAAGCGCGCGGTGAACTGGTGAGGATCGCACACGCGGCTGTTGGTGGAGGACCGTGAGGACCGGGCGCGGTGGACAGCGCCCGGATACTTTCACCGCCGAATGAGCCAGACCGCGCGCAGCACCACTACGGCAATCGTCGTTTTGGGGGCCTTGTTCTTCCTTTTCGGATTCGTCACCTGGATCAACGGGCCGCTGATCAGCTACCTGAAGATCGTCTGCGAACTGCGGAAGGGAGCGGAGCCGTTCTACGTCACGCTGGCATTCTATATCGCATATGCGGTCACCGCCTTGCCGATGGCGATGGTACTTAAGCGCACGGGCATGAAACGGGGCATGATGTTCGGCCTCTGGGTGATGGCGCTCGGCGCGGTGCTCTTCGTTCCAGCGGCGCTCGGGCGATCCTATCCGCTCTTCTTGTTGGGCCTGTTCGTCATCGGCACTGGTCTTTCGCTGCTGCAGACCGCGAGCAATCCGTATATCACGGTGGTTGGGCCCATTGAAAGCGCAGCTGCACGGATCAGCATCATGGGCATCTGCAACAAGATAGCCGGGGTGGCGGCGCCTTTCATCCTCGGGGCGGTGCTCCTTGGCGATGCCGATGCGCTGCAAGCCGAGATCGATGCGCTGGAGGGGCCTGCCCTTGCGGGCCGGCTCAATGAGGTGGCGTTGCGGATCCTCCAGCCGTATGCCGTGATGGCCGTCGTCCTTTTCGCGCTCGGGCTGCTCGTGCGTTTCGCGCCGTTGCCGGATCTGGATCCCGAGGTGGACTCCACCACGGAGCAAGGTGATGGGCGCACCGTGCTGAGCTTCCCGAACCTGGTGCTTGGCGTGGCGGCGCTCTTCCTGTACGTGGGGGCCGAAGTGATCGCTGGCGATACGATCGGGGTTTATGCCGGAACGCAGGGCGTTCCGCTCTCGGAGGCCAAGCACCTGACCTCTTATACCCTCATCTGCATGGTGGTGGGCTACGTCATCGGCATCGCACTGATTCCTCGATTCATCTCGCAGGCCAAGGCTTTGCAGGCTTCAGCGCTGGTGGGCTTGGCGGGCACGTTGGCCGCCGTTACCATTCAAGGATACGGCTCGGTGCTGTGCATCGCTTTGCTCGGGCTGGCCAATGCGCTGGTATGGCCGGCGATCTGGCCCTTGGCGATTGATGGACTCGGCCGCCATACGAAGACGGCGAGCGCGCTTCTGATCATGGCCATCGCGGGTGGAGCATTGCTGCCATTGGCATATGGGGCATTGGCGGACGCTCCTAGGCTCGGCCCCCAACTGGCTTATCTGATCCTCATCCCGTGCTACCTCTTCATCGGTTGGTACAGTGTGCGCGGATGGCGCTTGAAGAGCTGGTGATCCCGGCCTTGAATCAATACGTGTTGAAAACTGGATGGCAAGGGCAAGAAGGCCTCGGAACCATGATTCTACCTTCGGTGCCGTTAACACACCGGGCAGCATGTCATTGAAACGATCCCTACGAGCCTTGCCGGCCGTGGCCTTGCTCTCATTGGTCTCCGCCTGTGGAGGCGGCAGCAGCGATGGCCAGCAACAAAGCACCGATTCGCTCACCACCCAGGCCACCGATAAGGAATCAGAGCTGATCGGCATCGGCGGCAAGTTCTTCAGCGTGCCCTCGCCGGTGCAGGCCGCGCTGGCGGTGAAGAAGGCCGGGCTCAAGTACCAGAAGGACCTCACGGCGCCCTTGGAGAAGGGCGATGCGATGACCGCCCGCATGGCGCAAGCCCTGATGCTGGGCGTCTATGGCGCGGACATGTCCTACGCCACCGTGCATCGCGACCCCCAGCGCGCTTTGGCCACGCTTGAGACCATCGAGAAGCTGGGTGGCAAGCTCGAGCTCAGCAATGCCTTCGATAAGGCCCTGGTGGAGCGTTTCAAGGCCAACATGGGCAGCGAGGACAGCCTGCTTCGCTTCAGCGGCATGGCTTTCCGCGCCGCCGATCAATACTTGAAGACCAACGACGCGCTGGATGTGAGCGCATGGGTGCTGGCGGGCGGCTGGGTAGAGGGCATGCACCTGACCCTCGCGGATCCAGCAGCTGCATCGAACGCTGATCTCATGGCGCGCATCGGCGAGCAGAAGGGCACCCTCGATGGGCTCCTCACAGTGGTCGATGGCATCAATGCCGACGGCGCGAGCGATGCCCTGATGAAGGGCCTGAAGGAATTGCGGCGGGAGATGGATGGCGTGAAGACCACTTACGTGTACGAGGCTCCGGTGACCGATGCCGCGAAGATGACCACCTACATCAACAGCAAGAGCACCGCGGAAGTGAGCGCTGAGCAGCTCGCCGCCATCGCCGCCAAGGTGGCCGCCTTGCGCAACATGATCCTTGCCTGACCATGAAACGCACCCTATTAGCACTTCTGCTGGTTTCCGCCGCCGCCTCCGCTGGCGCTCAGGGCATCTGCCAGGGCATCGCGGCCCGTTGCGAGCAGCACATCGCAGCTAATTACATTCCCGATGGCCAGTTCTACCGTGCGCTCTTGCAGGGCGATGAGGTGGCCGAGTTCGGCCTCACGTTGTTCGGCGGCACCACGTACCGCGTCGCTGCTTGCAGTGGTGACACCGATGGGAACCTGATCTTCAGCGTGTACGACACAGCCAAGGAGCGGAACCTGCTCTTCACCAACAAGGACCACCGGAACGCGCCCTACTGGGACTTGGCCATTGCCAGCACCCTTGATGTGGTTGTGGAAGCCACCCTCGACCCGAGCAAGGCAGGCAGTGGCTGCGCGGTGATGCTCATCGGCTTCAAGCGGTAGCCCTCCTCCGGAACTTTTGGGCGCCCCTCCCGTTGAGAGGGGCGCTCTTTTTGGGACCTTCTCGGATCCCGGCGGGAGTGGTGCGCATGAGCGAGAAGATACTCAAGGCCTTATTGCAGCTGTTCGCGATCATCGCCAGGGGCGAGGCGGTGGGCTTGGGCGCCCGTCCAGAGAACGCCGCCATACTTGAGCGTTTCCTACGCAAGCAATTCAGTCCGGAGACCGCTGCTGCGCACATGGCCCGTTACCAGGCCTTCGTGCAGGCCTTCCATGGGAGCAGCAGTGGCAAGGCGGCCCGCAAGCGCACCTCGCTCAATTCGGTGAAGGTCCTCAAGATCTGCACGCAGGTGAATGAGGAGCTGAACCAGCGCCAGAAGTTCGTGGTGCTCCTGCACCTGCTGGAGTTCATCCACGCCGATGGCGTGGTGAGCCGGCAAGAGGATGAATTCGTGAGCATCGTGGCGGACACGTTCAATATCGCGCAGTCCGATTTCGCCCGATGCCGGGCTTTCGTCTGTGCGGAGGAGGAGCAGCGCCTCGACGCGGAGCAATTGCTCTACATCAATAGCGCTGCCACCTGCGGACTGGCGTCGGCCAAGCACCTGCACGCGCATGGATTGGATGGCGAGGTGCGGGTGCTGCACGTGCCCAGCGTTCACCTCTATGTGATGCGCTACAGCGGGCGCGATGAGCTCCTGCTCAACGGCCAGCGCGTGGGCTCCGGCGGGCATTACGTGCTTGAGAACGGAAGCAGCATGCGCCCGCCCAGCGGAGTGCCCATATACTACAGCGACATCCTGCAGGCCTTCATGGCCAAGCAGGGCCGGCCGCGCATCGTGTTCCGCGCCGATGGCATCGAGTACGAATTCCCCAACGGCCGCATGGGCCTGCACGAGCTGCACCTGGCTGAGACCAGTGGCAAGCTCATTGGGATCATGGGTGGCAGCGGCAGCGGTAAGAGCACGCTGCTGAACCTGTTGAATGGCAACCTGGTGCCCACGCGCGGCCGGGTTACCATCAACGGCATCGATGTGCATCGTGAGCGTGACCGGATCCGGGGCGTCATCGGCCACGTGAGCCAGGACGACCTGCTCATCGAGGAGCTCACCGTCTATCAGAACCTCTTCTTCAACGCTAAGCTCAGCTTCGGGGACCAGAGCGATGCACAGGTGGCCGAGCGCACCTTGCGCATGCTGCAGACACTCGGCCTCTACGAGACCAAGGACCTGAAGGTGGGAAGCCCGTTGGAGAAGACCATCAGCGGCGGCCAGCGCAAGCGGCTCAATATCGCCTTGGAGCTGATCCGGGAGCCCAGCGTGCTCTTCGTGGATGAACCCACCAGCGGCCTGAGCTCACGCGACAGCGAGAACATCATGGACCTGCTCAAGGAGCTCGCCCTGCGCGGCCGGGTGGTCTTCGTGGTGATCCATCAACCGTCATCAGACATCTTCAAGCTCTTCGACAAGCTCCTGCTCATGGATCAGGAGGGGCACCCCGTGTACAGCGGCGATCCCGTTGACGCGGTGGTGTACTTCAAGCGCGTGACCGGTCAGGTGAACAGCGAGCAAGGGCAATGCGCAGCGTGCGGCAACGTGAACCCGGAGCAGATCTTCAATATCCTGGAGGCTCGGCTGGTCGATCAGTACGGCAATGAGACCGATCAGCGCCGCATCGGGCCGGACGCCTGGAACGAGGTGTTCCGAGCGCAGATGGCCGTTCGCGTGGCGCAAGTTCCCGATGAGCGCAATGTGCCGAAGAGCACCTTCACGATCCCTGGCCGGCTGCGGCAGATGCGCGTGTACTTCAAGCGCGACCTGTTGAGCAAGCTGGCCAACCGGCAATACGTGCTGATCAATCTGCTGGAAGCGCCGGTGCTGGCCTTCTTCATGTCGTTCTTCCTGCGCTATGCCGGGGATGCTGGGTACGTGTACCGCACCAACGCCAACATGCCGCAGTACCTGTTCATCGCCGTGATCGTGGCGCTCTTCCTGGGCCTCACGGTGAGCGCCGAGGAGATCCTGCGCGACCGCAAGATCCTCGCCCGCGAGAAGTTCCTGGATCTGAGCTGGCTCAGTTACCTGATGAGCAAGCTCGGCATCCTCTTCGGCATCTCGGCCATTCAGACCGGGCTGTTCGTGCTGGTGGGCAACGCGGTGCTCGGCATCGAGGCGCTGGGCTGGGCGCACTGGCTGGTGCTGTTCAGCGCTAGCTGCTTCGCGAACGCACTGGGCCTGAATGTGAGCGCCACCTTCAGCAGCGCCAAGGTCATCTACATCCTGATCCCGGTGCTGATCATCCCGCAGCTGCTCTTCAGCGGCATCATCGTGAAGTTCGATCGCTTGCACCCGCTCTTCGCTTCAGAGAAGGGGGTTCCCTGGATCGGCAATGTGATGGCCAGCCGCTGGGCCTACGAGGCGCTGGCCGTCACGCAGTTCAAGGAGAATCCGTACGAGCGCGAGTTCTATGCGTGGGACCTGCGCATGAAAACGGCGAATTGGAAGAAGGACCTCTGGTTGAGTGAATTGCGCAACCACATCGACAGGGCCAAGGCCGTGATTGAGGGGCGTGCGGGAGGCCAGGCCGACCTCGACGCATCATTAGCCCTGTTGCGATCGGAATTGGAGAAGGAGGAGCGCCAATTGGCCGGTTTCAGCGTGCCTGGACTAGGGGGGCTCTCAGCCTCGACCGTTCGCCCGGAGGAGTTGCACGCCATCAGCGAAGCCCTGGAGACGCTCACTCAGCACTACCGCAGCGTTTACAAGGAGGCCGAGCGCGCGAAAGAGCGCCGCATCGCCGAGATGACGGCCACCCCAGAGCTACGAGCCGACTATTTCGACCTGCTCGACCGCTACCGCAATGACGGGCTGGCCGATGTGGTCACCAATAAGAATGACCTGCGCGTGATCGTGGAGAACCGTGGTGAATTGATCCGCAAGAGCGACCCCATCTACATGGAGCCGCTATCTGGAGGCCCGCTCAGCGCTCACTTCTATGCACCGGCCAAGCTCCTCTTCGGCGTGCGGGTGAGTACCCTGGCCGCGAACGTGGCGGTGATCTGGATGATGAGCCTGATGCTCTTTGGCGCGCTTTACCTGGAGCTCTTCAAGAAGGCCGGCAGGCTGCTGCCGAGGATGGCCAGCCGCGTCCGCTAATCGCCGCTGACCTCGGCGATCTGGATCATCTTGAAAGGCAGGTTGATGATCCCCGAGTAATCCTCACCCGCTTCGAGCATGTCCTCATCGTCGGCCTCATAGTGCCAGAGCACGGTGACCTCATTCCCGGCGCTGCGGATCGGCTCCAGCCGCTTGAACACATCGAGGATGCACTTGCTGCTGCTCGTGTTGAAGTATTCGAGCTGCACATGCAGCGCGGTCTTCGCATTCGGGTTGCGGCCGTACTTCTCGATCCAATCGATCAGCGGCTTGTAGAAATCGATGCTGTTCTCCGGGATGGAGCGGCCCTTGAGCTCGAGCAGTCCGGATGCGGGGTCGAAATGCACGTGCGGGGTCTTGGGGCTGCCTTCGAGGTGGAGCGGTTCCATGGCGTTCTGGTCTAGGTGTTCACGTTCACGTTCAGGCTGAAGAAGGCACTGTCCTTATCGTACGGAACGAAGGCATAGCCGAGCTTGCCCCCGCTGCGCCGAGCGATGTCGATCATGCCCAGCCCGCCACCGCCGGCTTCTGAATACTTGCCATCGGCCAGCTTGGCAAGGTACCATTCGCGGAGCGCTTCGGCGTTGAGCGAGTTGATCCGGTCCAAGTGGTTCTTGAGCATGTCCACATCGGCGCCGTGCATGAAATTGCCGGTGAGCACGGAATAGCCCGTGTCGGTTCGCGCGAGCATGACCACCCCGTGCGGATCGGAGGTGGTTTCACGTCCATCATGGGCCGCTCGCAGATGCCCGTTGTGATGATAGAGGTTCTGCAGGCATTCGACCACCACGTTGAATACGCGTTTGCGCGCTTTGGCGTCAGGCTCCATGCCTTCGAGCTTTCGCTCCACCAGATTGAGCAGCACGGTGATCAATTCGGGCGAAAGCCCTCCTTTGAACGAGAGCATCACGCGGTGCTTCTCCAATTCATCATACAGGTCGTGGATACGGTCGAGCAGGTCGGCCATGTGGCTTGGGGCGGAGAGCCTTACAAAACAAGACCGGCGGGGTCAGGGCCTCGTATAGCAGGGGGCGGAGTTATCCACGCCCGTATGTCAGCCCGCTTGTTTGCCCCGGCCTACATTCGCGCTCAGCAAATGGGCTGGTACAGGAACTGGTTCGGCACCCCGTACTACAAGCTGCTCTACGGCCACCGCGACGAAACGGAGGCCCGGGCTTGGGTCGAAGCAATCCAGAGCCGGTGGGCCCTTCCTGCAGGTTCTCGCGTGCTCGATCTGGCTTGCGGCCGCGGGCGCCATGCGCGGTATTTCGCGTCATTGGGCTTCCACGTGACCGGGGCGGACCTCAGTCCGGAGAGCATCCAGGAGGCGCGCGATGCGGTTCCCGAGGCGCGGTTCATTGAGCATGACATGCGCGATCCGATCAGGAATGCCCGGTTCGATGGCATCGCCTGCCTGTTCACCAGTCTGGGTTACTTCGATTCCCTCCTCGACGATCAGAGCGTGCTCGATGCGGTGGCGGCGATGCTCGCGCCCGGTGGGCGGTTCGTGCTCGATTTCATGAATGCCCCCTTGGTGCTCCGTGAACTGGTGGCGGCCGAGGAACATGAAGTCGGTGAGGTGCGTTTTGAGGTGACCCGGCATTGTGAGGGTGATGTGCTGGTGAAGCGCATCGCGGTCATTGATAAGGGATGCTCGCATCTGTTCGAGGAGCGCGTACAAGCCCTGAGCCCGGCCCAGATCGAAGGCATGGCCTTGAAGGCAGGCCTTTTCATTGAGGACCGCACCGATGGTCCGGTTCTCGAACCTTTCGACCCCGAGCGCTCGAAGCGCTTCGTACTCTGGACCCGTAAGCCTCACGCATGATTCCTTTTGTCGCGCTTCTCTTCTTCGCTTTGCCCATGATCGCCGGCGCGGCCGTTCGTGTGGTACGGCCTGATCAGAAATGGCTGCGATTGCTGCTCGGCTTCAGCGGCGCCTTTCTGGTGAGCGTGGTCTTTCTGCACATGCTGCCCGAGCTCTACGAGGAGGAAGGGGCCATGATCGGAGCGTGGGTGCTGGGTGGCTTCCTGCTGCAAGTGGTGCTGGAATTCTTCAGTGAGGGCATCGAGCATGGCCACATCCATGTGCATGCACGGCACGGTGCCAAAGCCGCCCTGCCCTGGCTCACCATGGCCAGTCTCTTCCTGCACTCCTTCACCGAGGGCATGCCCTTCGCCGATGAGCGTGTGGCCAGCAATGCTCCATTCCTGACTGGCGTGGTGCTGCACAAGGTTCCCATGGCCATCGCCCTGGCCACCGTGCTGCTCAAATCAGGCGTGCCATCGGGCTCAAGCTGGCTCATGCTGGTGCTCTTCGCACTGGCCGCACCGTTGGGCATCGGTGCCGGCACCCTTGCTGGCGGTTGGATGGATGGCCACTTCCTGCACCGCATGCTGGGCCTGGCCATCGGCATGCTGCTGCACATCGGCACCACCATCATCTTCGAGAGCGCGCCCGATCACCGCTTCAACGCCGCGCGATTCGCTGCCGTGATCATCGGGGTGGTGCTGGCGGCTTTGGCCGTGCATTGATTTTTTCTGCGGAACGCATACGGATCGCGATCGCGCCCCGTTACTTTGCAGCGCAAAGAGCTTTGCACATGAACCAACAGGAGCACCTCGACGAGCTGGCCCGCATCCGCGGCCTAATGGATCGCAGCACCCGATTCCTGAGCCTCAGCGGGCTGAGCGGGGTGATTGCTGGCGTTGCGGCGCTGTTCGGGGCCTTCGCGGCGCGCGAGCATCACCTGGCGCTGGTTTGGAGTCGCGATTACACTGGCTATTCCGGCGAGACGATCGTGCTGGGCCCAATGAGCCGACAGGATGCGTGGTGGGACCATGTGACCTTCCTGTTGGCCGATGGCGCCCTCGTGCTCGCGGTGGCGCTGCTCGGAGCGTTCTGGTTCACTTGGCGGCGGAGCAAGCGCACGGGACAGGGCCTGTGGGATGCGAGCGCGCGGCGCATGGTGGCGAACCTGTTCCTGCCCTTGGTCGGTGGTGGGCTCTTCTCCCTGGCGCTCATCCTGAACGGTGCCGTCCAGCTGGTGCCAGCTGCAACGCTGCTCTTCTATGGCATCGCGCTGCTCAATGCGAGCAAGTACACCCTTGACGAGATCCGCTGGCTCGGCCTGAGCGATATGGCCCTCGGCGCGGTGGCCGCTTTCTGGGCCGATGCCGGCCTGCTCTTCTGGGCGCTGGGCTTCGGCGTGCTGCACATCTTCTATGGCGGCCTCATGTGGCTGCGTCACGAGCGTGGAGGTGAGAAGGCATGATAGAAGGGCTCCATAAAGCATTCGAGAGCCGGGTGCGCTTGGGCATCATGGCCGTGCTCGCCGTGAATGAGTGGGTGGACCATGCGCAATTGAAGGAGCTCCTAGGCGTTACCGATGGCAACCTCGCCAGCCACTTGTCCGCCTTGGAGGAATTGAAGTACGTGCAGGTGCGCAAGCGCTTCATCGGCAAGCGCCCCAACACCAGCTACAAGGCGACCGCAGCCGGCGGGCGCGCATTCCGTGATCACCTCGACGCCATCGAGCGCCTCATACCCAAACCTTGACCCATGAATGCCATCGCCTCCTGGATCCGATCCCGGTCCGCACTGATCATCGCACTGCTCTCGGCCTTCATCTTCGACCGGCTCTTCTTCCAGATGGGCATCGGTTTGAATCTTGCGCTCTTCGCCGTGCTCATGGTGGTGCTCATTGCGCACCGCATCGGGTTGGAGGCCTTGAGTCTGCCAGCGCGCTGGGCGATGCTCGGCACCGTGGTGGCCGCCTTGATGGTAGCGGTCCATGGCAGCGTGATCGCGCCGATCATGGCGGTGCTCGGTTTGATCTGGTCGAGCGCGATGGGCCATGAGCGCACGCTCCGGAGCATCCCGCTCGCCTTCTCGCAAGCCCTCGCGAACTACGTGTCGCTGCCCATTGCCACGCTCGATGGCACCAATGAGCTCCTTCCGAAGCGTGGCGCCGCGCGCACCGGTTGGCGCTGGGCACGGTTGAGCGTGATCCCGTTGCTCGTACTCGCGATCTTCTTCCAGCTTTATCGTGTGGGCAATCCGAAATTCGATCACCTCACGGCCGGATTCCTCGACGGCATCTGGCAGGTAGTCGCTCAGTTCTTCGAGCTGGTATTCACGGCGCATGCCCTTTTCTTCCTCTTCGGCCTCTTCGTCTGCGCGGGAATGCTATTCCGCTTCGCGCCCAAGCTGGTGGCGCAATGGGAAGAGGGGATGAGCGACGCCATGCGCCGGATCCGCGTAAATCGCCCGCATTGGCTCGCGCCGTTGGCGATGGATCCATTGGAGCGCGAGCGCCGTCGCGGGATAGTCCTGTTGGCCCTGGTGAACGTGCTGCTGTTGGTGGTGAATATCATCGACATCGATTGGGTGTGGTTCGGCTTCACCGTGCCTGAGGATTTCAGCCTGAAGCAGTTCGTGCATGAGGGCACATGGGCGCTGATCTTCAGCATCCTGCTGAGCATCGTGGTGGTGCTCTGGTTCTTCCGGGGCAATCAGAACTTCTATTGGCGCAACGCCTGGCTTAAGCGCCTCGCCCTGCTGTGGGTGGTACAGAACGGCATCCTGGCGGTCTCCGTGTTCCTGCGCAACTGGCATTACATCGGTTTCCATGGCCTGGCCTACAAGCGCATCGGCGTGATCGTGTTCCTCGCGCTCGTGCTGGTCGGGCTGGTCACCTTGTTCATCAAGGTGCGCGAGCGGCGCACGCTCTACTACTTGGTGCGGGTGAACACCTGGGCCGCCTTCGCCATGCTGATCGGCCTCACCACGGTCGATTGGGACAGCTTCATCGTGCGCGTGAACCTGAGGCACAGCAACCCGGGCGAGATCGACATCGACAATTACCTCGCGATGAGCGACAAGGTGCTGCCGCTGCTCTATGCCAACATTGGCCTTGTGGAACAGCAGATGGAACGGCACAAGAGCAACCGCGTCCGTTGGGTCGGTCATTTGGAGCCGCAGGCGTTCCGGACTGCCCTTGATGCGAAGCGCGACCGATTCATGGAGCGCATGCAGGCCCAGCACTGGCAGGAGTGGACCTGGTCGGACGCGCGAACACTTAGCTGTCTGAAGGAGAAGGCGGTCGTAGCTGTGCGATGAACGACCTGCGCTACATCCGCCGCTGGCTCGCCTTCTTCATGGTAGCGCTGGTCATCAGCGGGCTCACGGCCGTGCCCTTGGTCTGGCTCACCGGCCTGTTGCAGGCCTGGACCGCGCCGATCGGCGGCGTGGTGCACCAATGGGCTTCGCATGCCGCTGAGGCCGTGGCGCACGTGGATGCCACCTATCCGATCCTCTTCTATGGCACCGACTGGCTGGCCTTCGCGCACGTGGTGATCGGCCTGGCCTTCATTGGCCCTTGGCGCGACCCACTGCGCAACAAGTGGGTGGTGGAGTGGGGACTGTGGTGCTGTGCACTGGTGTTGGTGCTGGCCTTTGCATGGGCGCCCGTGCGCGACATCCCGTTCTTCTGGCGATGCGTCGATGCTTCCTTCGGCGTGTTCGGCGCGGTGCCCTTATGGCTGGTGTTGAAGCGGATCAACAAGCTCGAAAGGGAACAGCGAGCTCAACCATGAATCATCGCCGCCAGCTATTCATCACCTCGCTGCTGCTCGCGCTCGCGTGCGGACTGGCTTTCGCGCCCGATGCCTATTTGCCCATGTTGGCGCGCGCCTTCGCGCTCTGGTGGGCCGTGGCGTTCACGGCAATCTCACTCTTGCTGCTGCTCAAGCGCTGGTGGTGGCCGGCATCGGCCGCGATGCTTGGCTCGCTCATCGTGCTGCAGCTCCTGCAAGTGCCCAGCCAGGACCTGATCGCCCCAAGTGAGAGGCCTCATCTGCGCATTGCTCACTTGAATGTGCTCCAGCCGAATACACGTCGCAGTGCGGTCCTCGCCGAGATCCTCGGGGCCGATGCCGACCTGGTGAGTGTGCAGGAGGTCAGTCCGGAATGGGCGCTGGCGCTGCGCGAGGGCTTGAAATCCGAGTACCCGCACCAGGTGATCGCGCCCCGCACCAATTGCTATGGCATCGCGCTATTCAGCCGCGTGCCCTTGCACCATGCGGAGGTCGTTGTCATGGCCGGGGCTCCGTTCATCGAAGCCGAGGTGGGAACTGAAGCAGGCCCGGTCCGCGTCTTCATCGCGCACGCCACGTCGCCGGGCAGCCCTGGCCAATTCGCGCGGCGCAATGCCCAACTGCGCGCACTTGCCGATCGCATCGCACGGAGCGAATTGCCCACCGTGCTCATCGGCGATCTGAACACCGTGCATTGGGACGATGCCTACCGCAGGCTTTGCGCAGGCAGCGGACTCCGCTCCTTGAATGATCCGGGCATGGCTACGTGGCCATCCATCGGACCGATCGCCTTCATCCCTCTCGATCATGCCTTGGTGCGCGGGCCGTTGCGCGCATCAGCGATCGGCAGTTTCAGTATTCCTGGCAGCGACCACCGCGGGTTGCTCGCCCAACTCCACATCTCCCATGCGCACTGACATCCGCCGCGCATTCGCGTGGATGAGCGCTTTCTACATCGCCATGGCCTTCCTGGAGAGCGCGGTGGTGGTTTATTTGCGCGCACTGTATTACCCAGAGGGCTTCGATTTCCCGCTGGTCCCCATGGATCGATCGCTCATCGGCACCGAGATCGGTCGTGAGCTGGCCACCTTGCTGATGCTGCTTGCGCCAGCCGCATTGATCACAAGGTCGGCCTTGGAGCGCTTCGCCTGGTTCTGTTTCGGCTTCGGCATGTGGGACATCTTCTACTATGCATGGTTGAAGGTGATCCTCGGCTGGCCTTCGAGCCTCCTGAGCCGCGACCTGCTCTTTCTGATTCCAGTGCCTTGGGTGGGGCCGGTGTGGGCGCCGTGCGCGATCTCCTTGGGCCTGATCATACTGGCCTGCGTGATCCTGCTCGGCCGGTCAAGATCCGCTTCCTTCCGGGTCGATGGCCGCTCATGGGCGATGCTGATCACCGGCGCCTTGCTCATGATCATATCATTCACCATCGACCCTTTGATGCGCGTTGAGGGGCTCGACGCCCTCACGAGCGTTACCTCTATGGGCGACGCTGGTGCAAAGGCCCTCATGCAGGGCCGGGACTATATCCCGAATCGCTACCCATGGCCTTGGTTCCTGGCTGGGGCTGCAGTGGCAACCGCAGGAACCATGCGCGCGTCTAGGGGAATTGGTGCCGTGAGGCCTGGGTGAGCGTGTTGAAAATATTGTAACCGGAGGGGACGCAACCCCGTTGAAGCGCTGCGTCATCCCCATGGAAAACAAGACCAAGATGCTCGCCGAGGCCCGCCTCTTCATGCGTTTGGGAGTCCTATCCACGCTGGGTTTCATCTTCTATTACGCGCACCTGTTCTTCGGCCTGTTGCAGAATGTGGTGCTCTTCAAGGTGCTGGCGATCACCTTCCTGCTGGCAACGATCCCCCTGCCGATCATCGCCATTAACAACAAGCTGCTTTTCCCTGAGCTCTCCAAGAGCGGCAAGCAGATCCTGGCGCTGGCCGCAGCCATGCTCCTCGTGCATCACTTCCTCATGACATTCATCTTCGTCATGTTCCTGCGTGGCGAATCGGTGCTGTGAGTTCCGTTCGTGCTGCCCGTAGCTTCACGGCGTGTGCCTCATCGCCTTCGCTTACAAGACGAATCCGCGCTATCCGCTGATCGTGGCCGCGAATCGCGACGAGTTCCTCGATCGGCCCACGGTCCCTGCGCACTTCTGGCCGGACCTGCCCGGGATCCTGGCAGGCCGCGACGGCAAGGCACTGGGCACCTGGGTGGGCATCACCACGAATGGGCGGTTCGCCGCGGTGACCAATTTCCGTGACCTGCGCCGGGCGCCGGTGAATGGGCCATCGCGCGGGCTATTGGTGCGCGACGCCTTGCTCGCAGAGCCGCCTCCTGATCAAGAGCCGATGGACGGGTATAACCTATTGCATGGAACAGTGGAGCACCTCCGATTCCGGTCGAATATCTCTGGTGCGGATGAGCGCATCGCCCCTGGCGTGCATGGCCTCAGCAATGCCTTGCTCAACACGCCTTGGCCCAAAGTGCGTCGCGCTGTGAGCGCCCTCCAGGATGTAGCTGCGATGGAGGAGCCCGGCGTGGAGGCCATATTCAGCATCCTGTCCGATGAACGCAGTGCAAGCGATTCAGAGCTTCCCGACACCGGTCTTGACCTGGAAAGGGAGCGGGCGCTGAGCAGCATACGGATCGCGATGCCGGGCTATGGCACTCACTGCTCAACCGTGATCCTCGTCAGCCATAATGGGGAGGTGCGCTTCGAGGAGCGTACACATGCCACCGGGTTTGCCGTGCGAGAGCGTTTCGTGATCCAGTGATCGCAACATTCGGCACGATGCTCGCGTTGCAGGTTCAGGTCCGGTAAGGGACCAACGGCATATCCGGTCACAAGGGGCGAGGCCCAACGGCGTTTGAAGCCCCCTTCCAGGCCCGTAAGCCAGGAGATCGGAATACCCAGGAACCCGCCCCGTAAGGCGGGTTCCGCCGTTTCAGCGGATCACCTTTACGACCCCATCGGACAGTGCGACGAGCAGGAGCCCGGTCCATTCGCCGGCAAGCACCAGTTCGCTGCTTGTGCCGAACGCGTTGATGAGCGTTCGGCCCTGGGAATCGAACAAGCGCACGGTACCCACAGGGATTCCGTCGTATCGCCGGATGAGGATCCCATCCAGAACCGGGATCACCGAAGCGTTCATCACCGGTAGCACAGCCATGCCATTGGTACCGTCGATGCAAGGTTCATGCACCGCGAAATCGAGCCCGATGGGCAGCGACCACGAGACAGGCCAAGCTTCGGTGCTCTGCCAGCCATCGGCCACAACCATGTACATGGGATTGCCTCCTGCAGGAGGACCGAGCGGATTCACTTCCATCACGTAATTGCCCGGAGGCAGGCAGATCGTGTCGGCATCTGATTGCATCTGATCGGCCAAGTTGAACTGGCCCATGGCGGCCACGATGGGCCCGTTGAAGATTGCCCAGTCATAACTGGCGGTGATCAACGCGCCGCCGAAATTCCCGATGCTGGGGTACAAGGTCACGCAAGGTGGCGGCGGGCACAGGTCGAGCTCCAAGTCCCACGAGCAGGCCATTGCCGTGGTGAAGCCGGTCCACAGTTCCAGCCTGCCATTGAACGGTGAATCAGGCACCTCCACCCCGTCCATCACGCGCATCACATGCCAGCTATCCTCGCCAATGCCGAAGAAGTACACGGCCTCTTTGGCGAGCGTGTCGCCCTGCGCATCGAACAGGATGAAATTGGGGTAGTCGAAGAGCTCGGCCACCGGGTTCGTGTTCATCACATGCACAACGATCGCGGTATCCGAGAACGGGTGCCATTGCACGGACACAAGGTCGAGATTCACGCAAGGGTCTCCTCCGCCCGCAACGGTGAAGAGGTGCTGAGGCGCCGGAGCACCGTCGAGGATCCCGATGGAATTCAATGTGAAAGCGATGGTATGATCGCCAGCGGGCAATTGTCCCAGCAAGATGGTCTCCGTATGGGGCACCAGTACCGTGAGGCCGCCATTGCTTGCCGCGATCACGGTGAGACCCACGATGCCGGCATTCACTTGGGCCGTGGCGCTTACGATGTAGGAGCCGGTGCTGCTGAGGTTTCCGATGAGATGGATGCTTACCTCATCGCTGGTGGTGGGGTTGGCGGGCACCACGGCGATCTGGTCGATGTAGAAGTAGGTCTGGGCCTTCAAGGCCGTGGTGAGCAACAGACCGAAGAGGGTGAGCTTGGTTTTCATGGGTATGCGGTGATGCCATGACGCTGCTGAGGGACCTGCCGCTGCCTCAGGTGATGATCGAGGTGATAAAGGCCGTGAGCCCGATGGAAAGGCCGAGCAGAAGCACATAAACCACGAGGAGGAGCACGGCTGCGGCCACGGTGCGGACCCATGGTCGTTGATAGGCCGTGCGCATCATCCAAGGCAAGGAAGCGAATCCTGAGATGATCGCGATCCGTAAGGCCCAATCGTTAGTGCCGAACGCAGCCATGAACGCCGCATCGAGGAGGCTGGCGCAGAGAAGAAGGATGAAGAAGGCGGAATGGTAATTCAGCGCGAAGACCAGGTGCTCGGTGTAGAAGCGCTTCTGGCGGAGGCAGATCAATTTGAGCAAAAGCGCGAAGAGCGGAACCAGCACGAACATGGCCGTGCTGAAGTTGCGGCGCAGCTGCTGCGTGAATGACCGGCTCGCTGCACCTCCCGCGTGCTGCTCAGCCGCGGTTCGCAGCAGCCGCCGAGTGATGAAGCCGGGCTCGTCGCCGCCAATGGAGATGACACTGTCGAGCACGGCATCGGTGAGCTTGCCATCCCGCGCCAGGCGCGCCAAGGCCTCGTCGAGCGAATCGTTGCCCGCCGTGAGATTCACGCCCTTCACATCATCAGTAGCCGAGTCGCGCCCATTGTCAGGGAGCCAGGCGATTGCCACGAAGTACAAGAGGCTGGTGAATAGGTATAGTCGGAGCGGCGGCACGTAGCGCGCCCGCTTGTTCTCATTGAAATTCCGGGTCGCCAGGCCGGGCGGCCAGAACAGGTCGCGAAACGTGCGCAGCAGCTTGGTGTCGAAGTTGAACAGGCCGCCGAGCAGGTCCATGATGAAATGCCGCACCGGGATCTTGTGCGTGTGGTTCTCTTGGCCGCAACGCGCACAGTAATTGTCCTCTTCGCGCAGGCGCAGCCCGCAGTTGGGGCATTCGGGGCGCTTCTGCCGCTTGCGGGCCATGCCTCAGCTCTTCATGTTCTCGAATTGCAGGGGCAGCTCGAAATCCTGCTGGCGGCACAAGGCCATGACCGCCTGCAGGTCGTCGATCTTCTTGCCGTTCACGCGGATCAGGTCGTCCATGATCTGCGGCTGCACCTTGAGGCCGCTGTCCTTGATGGCCTTCACGATTTTCTTCGCAGTTTCCCGCTCGATGCCCTGCTTCACCTTGATGATGCGGTAGAGCGATTTGCCGCTTGGCACGGGCTCTTCCTTCAAGTCGTAGCTCCGCACATCCACTTTCTGCTTGCCGCTTCGCTCGAGCAGGATGTCCACGATGGCATCGAGCTTCATGTGGTCTTCCGTGCTCAACTTGATCGTGAGTGCCTTCTTGTCGAGTTCCACGGTGCTGTTGGTGCCGCGCAGGTCGTAGCGGTTCTCGATCTCGCGCTTCACCACGTTCACGGCATTGTCGAGCATCTGCAGGTCGACCTTCGAGAGGATGTCCAAGCTGGGCATGGGTTCCGGGTTGCAACGCCAAAGATGCGACAGGCGCAAAAAGCGAGCGGCCGCATCAGAAGATGCAGCCGCTCGTTGCAGGAGTGGAGCGCTTACTTGTTCAGTTGTACGCGGAACTCGGCGGTGCGGCCGTCGTCGTCGGCAACTTTGAACACGTACATGCCATTGGCCAAGCTGGTCATGTCAACCGTGAGCGTGCCATCGCTGCCCACCTGGGCGCGCTGCTCGATCACACTGTTGCCTTTGGCATCGAAGGCGCTCAGGCCGACGGCGCCATTGATGCCCTTGAGCGGGATCCGGACCCAGTGCGCGGTCGGGTTCGGGAAGGGCGTGGCCTCCAGCACCGCTTCTTCATCAATGCCGATCGTCGTGGCATCCACAGCGGCGATGGTGAGGGACGGGGCTCCATCGAGGCCGGTGAAGCCATTGTACCACGTACCGTCTGCGCGGATCATGGAAATGGGCTCGCCCACAATCCCCTGAGTGCGGTCGAAATTGAGCGTGCCGGCCCAACCGTGCCACACGTTGCCGCTGTAACTGTCGAGGCAGAGCAGGTAGCGCGTGTTGTCCACCAAGGTCACGTTCTCGTCGAAGGGCACGTAGATCGGGGTATTGGTGAGGTCACTGGTGAAGGTGTACACGCCGAAGGTGATCGGGGATAGGTCCGTGCCATCAGGGAGTTGGATCGGGTCGGTGACGTTCGCGGTCCATTCGAAGAGGGTGGCCTCCACCAATTCGTCATTGAGCACGGCGGTCGAAGGACGGCTTGCGGTGAACCAGAAGCCCGTGGCTGCCAGCCGTGATGCGTTGGGGTCGCGGAAATGCACGCAAGAGCGCCAGCCGGCCGTGTTATTGGCGGGCACCACGTGCGTGCTGCTCTGGATGGCTTGCGTGGCCGCGTCGCAGATCGCGTACGTGAACTTGTCGTTCACCACGGTCAGGTTGATCGTGCGAGTGTCATTCGAGGTGAACTCGTCGGGCTGGTCTCCAAGTACGCTGTACACGATCTCGTAGCTGCCCGAATAGCTCGACTGGCTGAAGGTGGGCAAGGTCACGTAAAGGCTGTCACCCGAGAGGATGTCGGCGCTTGCCGAGGTCTGGTCGTACACCACGCTGGCCCCAGGTTGCTGGGTGATCACGCAGCGCGCACGTGCATTCGGCATGGTCTGCGCCCCGTAGTTGTGGATGTTCACGCCCAGATCAACGCTATACTCCGCTGCGTTGGTATGGATCACGCTGTGGATCGCGCCTGTGCGAGGCACCAGGATGTCGCCGCCATCGAATCCCAGGTTGTACTGGTAGAAGCCTTGCTGGCTGCCGATGAAGAGCTCCAGGTCGTTGCATGTGAGGATGGCATCGCGCAAGGTGGCACCGGCCTCCTGCGAGATCATCACGGCCGGTATGGTCACATTCGGTCCTACAGCGCCGGCTCCCATCACGACCGGCGCACCGGGCTGGTTATTGATCACCACCACGGCGATGGCTCCAGCATCCTGCGCGTTCATGCTCTTCATGCCGAACTCGCATACTCCGCGGTACACCACGGCGATCTTTCCTGCGATGCTCGCACCATTGACCAGTGCGTTGCAGCCGAGGCTATCCTCAGCGGTGCCGTCATCCACGAAGCAGGCCTGGCCCACGATATTGTTCGCCGGGTCGTTCATGTCGGGCATGGCGCCCCACTGGTTCCAGGTGAATTCGAGCGGCCCTTCCAAGGAGGGCGGTTGCTGCACGTACACGGTGAGCTGCGCGTGCAGGGCGGCAGCGCTGGCGAATACCGCTGCCAGGGTGAGTAAGTTCTTCTTCATGCGTGTGTGGTTTTGGGTTACGGATTGGCGCGCACCGCACTCAGGCACGCAGGGCAATGTTAATCACAACGGTCACAAGTCCAACGGTCCGCCCCGGCACAACGGGGAAGCCATTCTTGCCTGCGAAGAGGGCTGCTGAGCCCCACTTTCGCAGCATGGGCTTCTTCATCCGCCCGATCGCCCGGGGCGAATCGCTCCGTGAGTACCTGCGCGTGCCCAGCCTGGTGAACGACCGCCCGAACCGCGTGCTGCCCTTGTTGGCCGATGAGCGCGCATTCCACGACCCGCGGCGGAACACCAGTTTGGCCAAGTGCCTGGTGGCCCGCTTCATGGCCTGGCAGGACGAGGTTCCGGTCGGAAGGATCATGTGCATCATCCACCCTGGCCACAACGCCGCGCACAAGGAGCATACAGCCCGCTTTTACCAGCTCGATTGCACCAACAGTCCAGCCATTGCGCAGGCCCTCTTGCAGCGCGCCGAAGCTTGGGCTCGCGAACGTCGCATGCTCCGCCTTATCGGGCCATTCGGATTCAGCGACAAGGACCCGCAAGGCTTACAGGTCGAAGGGTTCGAGCACCTGCCGGTGATCGCCACGCCGTCCAATCCGGATTGGATGCCGCCCTTGGTTGAGCGATGCGGCTACCGGAAGCTCATCGATGCTGTCTCCTACCGCGTGGACATTCCGCCAGCGGCCCCCGATCTCCATGAGCGCATCGCGGAGCGCGTTCTGCGCAATGGCCGGTTCCGGCTGCTGCATTTCCGGTCGAAGCGCGAGCTGAACCCGTGGATCGTGCCGGTGCTGCGCTTGGTGAATGAGACGTACACCGCGCTGTTCGGCTTCGAGCCGATGAGCGAGCTGGAGATGCGCGGCTTGGCTGCGCAGTACATGCCCCTGCTCGATCCTGATTTCGTGCGGGTGATCGTCAATGCGCAAGATGAACCAGTTGCCTTCGTGGTGGCTGCGCCGGACATGAGCGAAGGCCTCCGACGCGCGAATGGCCGCCTGCTCCCGCTGGGCTGGTGGCATATCCTGCGTGCCATGAAGAGGAGCAGGCAGCTAGACCTCTTCCTGGGTGCGGTACGCTCGGACCTGCAAGGGCTTGGCCTAACCTGCGTGCTCGGCATCGCGCTGATGAAGGCTGCCCGGCAGCGTGGGCTCACGCACATGGACAGCCATCTGGTGCTGGAGACCAACCATCGCATGCGCGCGGAATTGGAGCGCCTGGGCGGAACGGTCTGGAAGCGCTACCGGATCTACCAGAAGACGTTGTGAGCCGCGGTCGCTAACCTTGCAGCATGGATGTCTCCATCGTCGTTCCCCTGCTCAACGAGCGCGAGTCGCTGCCGATCCTCATCGATCGGTTGCATCGGGTGCTTGGCAGCATGGGCGTGGCTTACGAGGTGATCCTGATCGATGATGGCAGCGCCGATGGCTCCTGGGCGGAGATCCAGAAGGCCTCCAAGGCCGATGCGCGGGTGAAGGGGATCCGCTTCGGGCGGAACTTCGGCAAGAGCCCGGCCCTCAACGAGGGATTCATCGCCGCGCAAGGCGAGGTCGTGATCACCATGGATGCCGACCTCCAGGATGATCCGGATGAGCTGCCCGGGCTGATCCGCATGGTGCACGTGGAAGGATTCGACCTGGTGAGCGGCTGGAAGAAGAAGCGCTTCGATCCGATCAGCAAGACCATCCCCACCAAGCTCTTCAACTGGACCACCCGGCGCGTGAGCGGCGTGAAGCTGCACGACTTCAACTGCGGGCTGAAGGCTTACCGGAAGGAAGTGGTGAAGAGCATCGAGGTCTTCGGCGAGATGCACCGCTACATCCCGTTCATCGCGAAGAAGGAAGGATTCGGCCATATCGGGGAGAAGGTGGTGAAGCACCATCCGCGCAAGTACGGCAAGAGCAAGTTCGGGCTCGATCGCTTCATCAACGGCTTCCTCGACCTGCTCACCATCACCTTCGTGTTCCGCTTCGGGCGCAAGCCCATGCACTTCTTCGGCGCGGTGGGCACGCTCATGTTCGTGGTGGGCCTGCTCAGCGCATGCTGGGTGGTGGGGGAGAAGCTCTACTTCGTTTATGCCCTTGGCAAGGCCGCGCCGCGCGTGAGCGACCAAGGGCTCTTCTTCGTGGCCCTTACGGCCATGGTCATCGGCGTGCAGCTGTTCACCATGGGCTTCGTGGCGGAGCTGGTGCGCCGCTACAGCCCGGAGCGGAACGTGTACCGGGTGAAGGAGCGCGTGGGATTCTGACGCCGCGACGCGGATCATCTTTGACGCATGCCGCGCGCGCGCACCGTGATCACCTTGCTGCTGGTGCTGGCCCTCGCGCGCTACGCGGCGGTGTGCGGCTTCATCCATCCCTTCGCCGACGACCTCAGCTATGCGTCCATCGGCATGCGAACGGAGCTCCTGCCCCGACTGGCCGATGAGCACAGGAACTGGAACGGACGCTGGTGCAGCAATCCGCTCACGCTGCGCGGCCCGCTCGTGCTCGGCGCTGATCCGGGCTTGTGGCTGTACCGTTGCGTGCCCCTGCTGCTGCTCGTGCTCACCTGGACCTGCGCGCGCCGCCTGATCCGCGCAGCGGCTCCCTTGCTCACACGTCGCGATGCCTCCATCGGTGCAGGCTTCTTCCTCTTGCTCTTCCTCCAGCTCATGCCCGATCTCAGCGAGGGCATCTATTGGTACACTGGCGCCGTGAGCTACCTGCTGCCGGGCGCGCTGGTGCTCTGGTTGCTGGCGCTCCACCTTGAGGCCTGGTCCGATCATTGGCGCATCTCCTGGCGCCGCGCCATGGGCATGGGAGCGCTGGCCGTGATCATCGCTGGATTCAATGAGCTGCACATGATGCTGGTGGTCGGTGCGCACATCACGCTGCTGATCATCCGGTGGCGCAAGGACCGCCGCTTGCATGGGCCCCTGCTGCTGGTGACCGCCTTGGCGCTCGCTTCGGGCCTGGTCATGGCCGCCGCGCCGGGTAACGCTGTGCGCGGGGAGCTCTTCCCGCTGCGGCACGACCCATGGCGCACCGCGTCGGGGGCTGCCTTGCAGACCACTCGCTTCGCGCTGGTGTGGCTGTTCTCGCCGGCCCTGCTGCTCTCCAGCGCGCTCTTCCTGGCAAACCTGCGCGCATGGATGCAGGCTTCGACAGGGATCCTTGCGCGGCTTCCCCGGCCCTTGCTAGTCGCGTTCATGCTCGCGGTCATGCTCCTGGCCTGCATGGCCTTGCCTTTCTGGGCCACTGGGCTGCTCGGTCAGCACCGTACCGTGAATGCAGCGTTGCTCGCACTGCTTCCAGGCTGGTTCCTGTTTCTGATTTCGGTGCGGGCGGAGATGTTGCGGCGATCGGGTAGGCCTTGGCCGCCGATGAAGGAGGGCATGCAGCGCTGGGCGCTTGGCCTGCTGCTGATCACCTGCCTGGCCACAGGGAGCGGCGGGCGATTGACCGCCGATCTCTTGAGCGGGAGGCTCGCGCGCTTCGATGTCCAACTTCGGACTCGCTACGAGGACATCGGACAGGCAAGAGCCATGGGCTCGGAGCTGCTCGAGGTACCGGCGCTGGTGGATCCCCCGCGATCACTGCGCTTCCTCGATGCCACGGATGATCCTGAGCACTGGATCAACAGGTCCCTCGCGAATTACCTGCAGGCCGATTCGGTGCGCATCATCGTGCGATGACCAAGCGTTGCGCACCGGCAGCCGTGATGACCAGGTAATAACCCGGCTCGAGGCCATCAGTGGCCAAGGTTGCCGAGCCGGCGCGGATCGCCCCTGAAGCCTGCTCACGGCCCTGCGCATCGATCAGCCGCCAATGGGAGCCGCAATCCTTGGCCTGGCAAGAGAAACGCACGAGAGCATCGGCTGGGTTCGGCGCGATGGAACACGCATCGGGGTTCAACAGATCCGGGACCTCCGTGCTCATTTGATGGAGCCATCGCATCGCGTCGAGGATATGCTCCCGGAAGATCGCGTCATCAGTATAGTTGGAGAGAGCATGGCCCAGCGCCGTATAGAAGACGCCGCTCCCGGAAGGCAGCTCGCGGTACCAGCTCATCGGGCGAGGCGCATCGTAGCTGTTCACCAGGCCGTTCGGGCCAAGGGTCTCCTCCACGCGCAGCACCTCCGCGTTGTCCGGCCCGAAATAGCCGCCCTCCCAGTAGTAGTACTCCTCGTTCTTCAGCCAAGGGTCGGGCACGTCGTCGGTGGAAGGATGCGCATCGGCATGCGAGAGCGCGTACTGCGGGGTACCGTCCACGTGATTCGGATTCTCCTGCACGCTGGCGCCGATCAGTTCCGCGTAGAAATCCCACGTGCCCGTGTTGCCGCCATTGGCCGTGCTATGACGGTAGGTGTCGGTGGCGGCATGGATGCCCAGCACGCTCCCGCCGTTGGCCACCCAGATCTCGAAGTTGGCCCGTTGCGGCGCGCTGAGGATGTTGTTGCCGCTGGTGTTGCTGAATACGATGATGCTGTACTGGCTGAGCGTTGCTGGGTCGCTGAACGGGTCGCCGGTGGCGTCGTCATCCACTTCAAGGCCCAATTCCAAGCCGATGGTTTGGAACATCGCGAAAGAGGCCGCGCGCGTGTTGTGATCGTAGCCGGAAGTCTTCGTGAAATGAAGTACCCGGTTCTGGGCCGGGAGGGTGAAGGCCTGGATCAGGCCTGCAACGAGCAACGCACGCATGGCCGAAGGTATTCCCTCAGCGATCGAACCCGGGAGCCAATGCCGTGTACCGCATGTGCAAATCGCCCTTCTTCCGCATCTCAGCGGAAAGGCCCAAACGCACTAGCCATGAAAAAGCATCTCTTCGTCATCGCCGCACTTGCCGGCGCAGCAGGCATCGCGGCCCTGTTGGTCTCCTTCAGAACGGCAGGTACGCCGGACTCAGTCCGGGCCGGAACCGATCCGGTATGCTGCCACGCGCCCAAGCCCAAGCCCAAGGGCTGCGTGTTCATGACGGTGTATGAAGGCGACGGCCTCGATAGCGCCTTCGCGCTGAAGGCCCCGACCGCTGTGCTGCAGAGCGAGCAGCGCGCGTTGAGCTGGCTGGTGAAGGCACAGGCCAGCGATGGCGGCTACGGTGCGGGGACGCATTCGCGGCAGGACATCACCGATCCGCATGCCGTGAGCACGGATCCGGCAACCTCGGCCATGGTGGCCATGGCCGTCATGCGCATGGGCAGCACGCTCGATGATGGTCCGTACGCCCAGCAGCTCTCTCGCGTGACGGAGTACCTGCTCAAGCAAGTGGAATCTGCGCCGAAGAACTCGATCAACATCACGCAGCTGCAGGGCACGCAGATCCAGGCAAAGCTCGGCGCCAACATCGATGTCGCCTTGACCGCGCAATTCCTGAGCAATCTTGTGGCCAAGCTCGACGAGCAGCACCCGAAGCGCCTCCGGTGCATGCGCGCGCTGAACACTTGCGTGGACATGATCCAGCGCGGGCAGAACGCTGACGGCAGCCAGCGCGGCGATGGCTGGGCGGGCGTGCTGCAGAGCAGCTTCGCAGCTAGTGCCTTGGAGAGCGCCAAGTCGCAAGGCGCCGTGGTGGACGACGAATCGCTCAAGCTCGCGCGCGACTTCCAGAAGAGCAACTTCGACGCCGGCAAAGGCACCGTGGCCACGGAACGCGCGGCGGGCGTGACCCTTTACGCCGTGAGCGGCAGCACGCGCAACAGCGCCGCTGAGGCACGCGAGTTGAATGAGGTGGTGATCCAGGCGAAGAAGGAAGGGCGCATCGCCAAGAATGCGCCTATGACCGTTGAGACCTTGGAGAAGGCCGGCGTGTCGCGCAGCGAGGCCGAGCGGCTGAATACCGCCTATCAGGTGTATGAATCCGCCAAGCAGCAGGCGCAGCGTGAAGATGTGATCAGCGGATTCGGCAACAACGGAGGCGAGGAGTTCCTCAGCTTCCTGCAGACGGGTGAGTCGCTGGTGATCGCCAAGGACAACGGCTGGAAGAACTGGTACCAGCAGACCACCGGCCGCCTGGTGAGCATCCAGAATCAGGATGGCAGCTGGAACGGACACCACTGCATCACCAGCCCGGTCTTCTGCACGGCCACATCGCTGTTGATCCTCAGCATCAACAACGACATCGAGCACCTGCTCGCACAAGGCGCGGTCAAGTACAAGTCAAAATAGCCCGATCCACGAGCGGCTGTCTGGTGGTGGCTGCGGTGGATGGGAAAGGGGAGGGGTCCGGACCTTTGCGCCGGACCTTTCTCCATTCACCTCTTGCGATTCATCCAACGCATGCTCTGGATACTGCTCGGCCTTCTGGCTGCTTTGGGCCTCGCCCTATTGCTCTACTTCTCCTTCGCTCCGCGCATCGGCGCCAATCCCGTAGGCGGGCGCTTGGAGCGCATCAAGCTCTCTCCCAATCAGGTTGATGGCAAGTTCCAGAACCTGATGGAGACGGATATGGACATGCCCATTGGCACTATGCTCGGTGTGTTGTGGGAATTCGCGAAGGGCGGCAAAGGGCGCGAGCCGATGGATTCAATCCCAACCGTTGAGTTCGATCCGGCAGCATGGGCGGCGGTGCTCGACAGCGCGATCGCCATTTGCTGGTTCGGCCATTCGTCGCTGCTCATCAAGGTTGATGGCATCACCTTCCTCACGGACCCGGTGTTCGGCGAGCGTGCCAGCACCTTCAGCTTCGCCGGGCCCAAGCGCTTCAACTACCAGCAGCACATGCGGGTTGATCTTTTGCCGCAGGTCGATGTGGTGCTGCTCTCGCACGATCACTACGACCACCTCGACCATGAAACCATCCTTCAATTGAAGGATAAGCACTTCATCGCGCCGCTCGGCGTGGGCGCGCACCTGGAGCATTGGGGCGTGCCCGCTGGTTCCATCACCGAGAAGGATTGGTGGGAGGGCGTGGCGCTGGGGTCGGTGAAGCTCACGCTTGCGCCGTCGCGCCACTTCAGCGGACGGGGCATGACCAATCGCTTCAGCACGCTTTGGGGCTCATGGGTGATCGAGGGCGAGCGGAAGAAGGTCTATTTCGGCGCGGACTCCGGCTATTCCCCCACCTTCAAGGAAGTGGGTGAGCGCTTCGGGCCGTTCGATCTGGCCTTGCTCGAATGCGGTGCCTACAACGAGCGCTGGTCCAATATCCACATGATGCCCGAGGAGACCGCTCAAGCCGCCTTGGATGTGAAGGCGAAGGTGCTCATGCCCATCCACTGGGGCAAGTTCAGCCTGGCCATGCACGCGTGGAAGGAGCCCATCGAACGGGTCTCGGCCAAGGCTGCGGAGCACGGCGTCAAGTTGCTCACGCCGCGCATCGGCCGCATCGTGAATGGGCCCGACCTGAACCTGAGCGAGCGCTGGTGGGAGGAGGTGCGCTAAAGCGAAACGCCGCTCCGGGGAGCGGCGCTTCAATACCCAAGGAAAGGTGGCTCAATGTGCGATCACAACGCGCTGCTCGGTAAGCAGGTCCCCTCGCTGATCCGTCAGGCGCAGCACATAGGCGCCGGCAGGCACCGCAGCAACATCCAAACGGCCATCAGTGGCCATGATCTGGCGAAGGATTTCGCGGCCTTGCGCATCGAAGAGCTGCGCCACCGCGCCTCCTATGGCGCCTTCCATGATCAAGAAGCGATCGGCCGGGTTCGGGAAGACAAGCACCTGGGGCACAGGCTCAGCATCGGCTACATCGGTATTCACTTCCACCACGATCCGACCCTTCATGCCCATGCTGGCGTGCGGAACGCACACGTAGTAGTAGGTGCCTGGCGTGTTGAGCGTGAGCTGGTGCGTGCCTGCGTTGAAGTTGAATCCGCCTCCGAGCGGCGTGTTGCCGTTGGCATTCCACGTGGCCTCACTCACCTGTGTGAACGTGTGCGGAGCGCCAATATTGATCGTGATCTCCGTCCCAGCCTGTACGGTGAGCAGGTTGGGGTTGAAGGTGAAGTTCGACTGGTTGATGACCTGCGATTGCACCATGAAGGCTGGAAGCAGGAGCAACGAAGCGGCGAGTGTTCTCATGAAGGGATCGGTGTTTGGTGCATTAGACACGGCAAGCACATGATTCGTTGCCGCGATGGCGAAATTGCGAATCCCTGGGCAAGATCCGACGGCATCCTCGGAGCCCCGCGTCCCTTGCGCTCGGCATGGATCCGTTCGCATCAAGACATGCGGTAGGCCGTGCGGATTCGAAGGCCCAATCATTCCGACTCGTAGGGATTCGGACTTGATCACGCCATGGCGTAAAGGATGGCACCTATCACCCAGGTGAGCAGGAAGACGATGTAGGCCATTCGCAGCGGCCTGTACTTGGAGCGTGCGATATAGAGGCCGTGCGAGTGCAGTTCGTCCAGGATCGCATCGTGCGTGCGCGGGGGCGACGAGAGCACCATGTGCATGCGTTGCTTGTAATCCTCCGGAGTAAGGGTGATGAAGGAAGTGAAGAAGAGCAGATTGAAGCCTTTGGGCAAAGGACCGTTCTCTTTGATCCGCTGCTTCATCGATGGTGCCTTGGGCAGGGTGGCGTACGCGCAGAGCAGAATGGTGACCAACGCGCCGATCACCATGACCCAATAGTGGGCTTTGGGTCCTGTGAGCGCATGGTCGCTCACCTTACTAAGGGCGAACTGCAGCAGAACTGCGCTCAGTGTGAGCATCAGGTTCGCCTTCAGGTCGCTCATCTGGCTGATGGCCATCAGGTTCACCCGGCTCTGGATCAGCAGATAATCTCGATGGTCCGCCGTATAGGGGTCCACATCCTCGTAGCGCACCGGGGGCAGCTTGGGGGTCTCCTGCTTCTCGATAACCGGCGGCACTTGCCTTTGCTCTTCTTCCATGGTGGCCAAGGTATCAATGGCCGTGCAGCGGGGTCCCCAAGGTCGGGAGCGCTGGAGGTGCCAAATCCACTGCAAGCATCAAGCTCAGGCTACGCACCCATCTTTGCCGCTCATGGCTACACACCTCGTCACCGGCGGCTGCGGCTTCGTGGGCCGCAACATGGTCAAGCGCCTTTATGCCCAAGGGGCCAAAGTGCTCTTCATCGACGACCTCAGCGTGGGCACCCACCCCGACACCTGGATCGGCAAGCCGCTCAACTTCGAGCACCGGGAGCTGCGCATCTACGGCGACGATGAGCGCCTGCTCTTCATCCAGGCCGACCTGCGCGATGTGCTGCGCGAACTGAACAAGGACCCGCAATATTTCCAGAAGCGTTATGGCCTCAATGTGGCCCTATTCGACGACATCTTCCACTTCGCGGCCATCGTAGGCGGGCGCAGCAAGATCGATGGCGACCCCATGCTCGTAGCGCAGGACCTCAGCATCGATGCCGAGATGTTCCTCTATGTCTGCCGCAACAAACCGCGCCGATTCCTCTACCCCAGCAGCAGCGCCGCATACCCCATCGACCTGCAGACCGAGAGCAACACGCTTCAGCTGAAGGAAAGCGACATCGACTTCAGGCGGATGGGCGAGCCTGACATGACCTATGGCTGGAGCAAGCTCACCGGCGAGTTCCTGGCGAAGATCGCGGCCAGCCACTACGGCGTGCACGTCACCTGCATCCGCCCCTTCAGCGGATATGGAGAGGATCAGGACCTCAGCTACCCCGTGCCCGCTATCGCCGCGCGCGCTGCGAAAAAGGAGAACCCGTTCGAGGTCTGGGGCACCGGCAAACAAGGCCGTGACTTCGTCCACATCGACGACGTGCTCGACCTCACGCTCCTGGCCATGGATAAGATCAGCGACGGCCGCGCCATCAACATCGGCATGGGCAGGCTCACCAGCTTCCTGGAACTGATCGAGGTCTTCACCGGCTTCGCTGGCTACAAGCCCACCATCAAGCCCTTGCTTGACAAACCCGTTGGTGTTCACAGCCGCTACTGCGACATGACGTGGGTGGAGGAGAACCTGGGGTGGAAGGCGAAGATCTCCATTGAAGAAGGGATGCGGAGGGTGTATGAGGCGGCGATGAAGAAGATCTGATCGCAGGTGAATGGAATTTGGCGAATGGTGAATGGAAAATGCCGCATGCCAAAGAGCCGCTCCAGTCGCCACTGACCATTCGCCATTTGCCCCGATGAATTCCCCGCACATTATCTGCTTCGGCCCAGGCCCCAAGTTCAAAGGCGGCATCGCGCAGTACAACACGGCGTTAGCGCGTTCGCTGAAGGATGAGGGCGCGCAGGTCACCATCGTCAGCTGGACGCAGCAGTATCCCGCGATCATCCCGCGCGAGTTCGTGGACAAGGCCAGCCGCAGCGACTTCCTGGAGGGCTACGACATCCAGGTGCATTACCTCACCAACTGGAACGCTCCCGGCACTTGGTGGAAGACCGCGAAGGCCATCACCGCACTGAATCCGGACAAGGTGATCATCCAGTGGTACAACCCCACGCAGGGCATCCCGCTCAATACCATCGCGAAGTACCTGCGCAAGCACACGCAAGCCGAGATCCTCTTCGACCTGCACTTCGTGGCTGCCAAGGAACAAAGCAGCCTCGACGCGCGGCTCACGCGCATGGCCCTTCGGCACGGGCACAGCTTCATCGTTCACGCGTACAAGACGGCGGAGGAACTGAAGGCGCTTATGCCAGAGACGAAGTTCGATATGACGTTGGATGGGCGCTCGGAGGCGCGGTCTTTGGTCCAAGGTCCCAGGTCTATGGCAGGAACTGGCCATGGACCTGGGACCAAAGACCTGGGACCAAAGGCCATCCTCAAGCTCTACCACCCCATCTACTCCCTTTTCAAGCCCGATCCATCCTTCGACAAGGAATCCTGGAAAGCGCAGCACGGATTACGCAAGCACGTCTACCTCTTCTTTGGCTTCATCCGCAAGTACAAAGGGCTTCATTACTGCATCGAGGCTTTTTCGGAACTGGCCAAGCAGCGCGATGACGTGAGTTTGATGATCGTTGGGGAGCGCTTCTGGCACACGGTGGATCAAAGCAAGCTCAGCACGAAGCTGAAGAACGCCGTATTCGGCACACTGAAGAAGCTCTTCTTGAAGAAATCCGACGACGAGCGCAACTACGATCCCTTGGCGATGATCGAGAAGTTGGGGTTGAAGGACCGTACGCTGGTGGTGGACCGCTTCATCCCGAATGAGGAGGTGCCGCCCTATTTCCAAGTGGCGGATACCATCGTGCTCTTCTATGAGACCGCGACGCCCAGCGGCGTGGAGAGCCTCAGCTACAACTTCAAGCTGCCTGCCGTGGCCACGCGCGTGGGGCATTTCCCTGAGACCATCACCGACGGCTTCAATGGCTACCTCGCCGATCCGAAGGACGTCGCCGACATGGTGCGTGTGATGAAGGCCAGCATTGAGAGGCCAATTCCCCGAGAGAACGTGGTGGAGGCCACGAAGACGATGAGCTGGGCGAACTACGCGAAGGCAGTGCTGGCGGGCTAGAGATGAGGTGAGGCTTTGAGGTCCAATCCCAGCCTGCGGCCCGTCTCGACCATCAGTGCCCAGGCCTGCTCACGTTCATTTTGGATCTGTCCATCGAGGATCGCATCCTTGATCACCGTCTTGATGTCGCCGATGAGCTTGCAGGGCGGGATGTTGAATGCCCGCATGATGTCCTCGCCGGTGATGGGCGGCTGGAAATTGCGCACGCGGTCCTTCTCCTCCACGTCCTTGAGCTTCTGGATCACGAGCTCGTAGTTGCGCAGGTAGCGGTCCTTCTTCTTCTCGTTCTTGCTGGTGATGTCGGCGCGGCAGAGGATCATGAGCGCGTCGATGTCGTCACCAGCGTCGAAGAGCAGTCGGCGGATGGCGCTGTCGGTGACCTCTTCCTTGGTGAGGGCGATGGGCCGCAGGTGGAGCGCCACGAGCTTCTGCACGAACTTCATCTGCTCATCCAGGGGGAGCTTCAGGCGGCGGAAGATCTTGGGCACCATGCGTGCGCCTTTGTCCTCGTGCCCGTGGAAGGTCCAGCCATGACCGGGCTCGAAGCGCTTGGTGGCGGGCTTGGCGATGTCGTGCAGGATGGCGGCCCAGCGCAGCCAGAGGTCGTTGCTCTTCGCGCAGACGTTGTCGAGCACCTGCAGCGTATGGTAGAAGTTGTCCTTGTGGCCGATGCCGAATTTCTCCTCGGCGCCTGCGAGCTCCAGGAATTCGGGGAAGAACTCCGCCAGCAGGCCGCTCTCGCGAAGGAGGATGAAGCCTTGGCTCGGGCTGTCGCAGCCGATGATCTTGTTCAGCTCGCTGTGGATGCGCTCGGCGCTGATGATCTCCAATCGCTTCGCGTTCCGCTTGATCGCCTCGAAGGTGATGGGGTCGATGGTGAAGCCGAGCTGATTGGCGAAGCGCACGGCCCGCAGCATGCGCAACGGATCGTCACTGAAGGTAATGTCCGGATCGAGCGGTGTGCGCAGCAGTCCTTGGTCGAGATGAAGGATGCCGCCGAAGGGATCCACCAGCGCGCCGAGGCTCCCTTGGTTAAGTGAGATGGCCAGCGCGTTGATGGTGAAATCGCGGCGCTCCTGATCGTCCTGGATGCTGCCCGGCTCCACTTCGGGCTTGCGGCTATTGCGGCTGTAGCTCTCCTTGCGAGCGCCCACGAACTCCACCTGGTGGTCGCCGAACATGAACATCGCTGTCCCGAAATTCTTGAAGGCATGCACCTGCCCGGCATCGAGGCGCTGCGCCACGGCCTCGGCGAACGCCATCCCATCGCCCTCTACCACGAAGTCGATGTCCTTGCATGGACGGCCGATGAGTCTGTCCCGCACATAACCGCCAATCGCGAAAGCGGGAATGTCCTGATGCGCTGCTTCCGCCGCCACCGCTGCGAAGAGCGGTTCGACCGTGACGCCATCGAGACGTTCGGGATCAACGGTGTATTTGCGCCCGGTAGGCATCGGGCGGCGAAAGTAGCGGCCTCAGGCGGAGAGGGTCGGCCGGCTCACAAGCACTTGAACTGATCGAACGGCTCCAGACAATCCTGGCACTTCCACAGCGCCTTGCAAGCCGTGCTGCCGAAGAGCGAGAGCAACACCGTGTTCTTCGAGCCGCACTGCGGACAGGCCACTACGGGTTGTTCGCCTTTCAGCGCGCGGATGTCGGCGCTCTTTTCCGGCGGGGCGATGCCGTATTCCCTCAGCTTGCGCTTGCCTTCGTCGGTGATCCAGTCGGTAGTCCAAGCGGGGGCGAGGGTCATCTTCACTTCCACCTCGGGCACGCCGGCCTCCAGCAGTTCCTTCTTGATGTCGGCCGCCATCACGTCCATGGCCGGGCAGCCGGTGTAGGTAGGGGTGATGGTGATGATGGCTTTGCCGCTCTCCTCCACCTCCACGCCGCGCACCACGCCCAACTCCAGCACGTTGATCACCGGGATCTCCGGGTCCTTCACGTAGTCGAGGAGCTCGAGGATGCGGTGTTTGGTGATCATGGGAATGTATTCAACCGCGACGACGCAACGACGCAACGGAACCGCGACGAATCAAGACCCAACAGGTATTTATTGTGGAGGGAGACCTTGCCATCAGATCTTCCCTTTGAGGATCTCGGTTTGTTTCACTTTTATGATGGCGACCTCCTTCTTGATCGCCGCATCATTGAGCAGGTATGATCGCATCTTGACCCATTTGTATGGCACACCCGATGAGATGAACTCGATAGGCTTGCTGGCATCGAACTGCTTCGTGATGCTATTGAACACAAAGAGGAGCGGATCCGCCGTCTTGTCAATGCCGCTTGAGGGCTTGGTCCGCAACTCGTAGGACTGGTTACAGCATTCGAGATGCGACCGGTATAGTTTGACGAAGACCAAGGCCAAATACTTCTCGCAGGAAGATTGATCGCTCTTCCTCAGTTTCTCGAAGGCTAGCACCACCTCTGCTGGCACATCTTCAAGTTGAGCTGGGCTTTCCCTGTCTGGTGCGTAGTTCTCGGCGAAGGCCTTCACGACCATCAGGTCCGTGACTTGCCCGAAGCATGCACCATTACTCATGCCCAAGGCGAAAACGGATCCGATTAGCAGTCGCATTTGATTCTGCACGTTGCGTCGTCGCGTCGTTGCGGTTCAATTCCTACCACGCCACCCCCGGATACGCCCGCGTCACATGCTGCATCTCCGCCAGGATGAAACCCATGTATTCGCTGTGCAGGCCCTTGCGGCCGCCGGTCATCATGAAGGCATCGGCGGGGCGCTTCAGCGTGGCTTCGGCCAGCACCTGGTCCACCGTCTTGCTCCAGCTTTCCTTGATGGCGGCGATGTCCGGGGCGATGCCCGCCTTGGTCATCTCCTCCAACACCGAATCTCTTTCGAAGAGTTCGCCGATGTAGGTCCACAGGTCGTCGAGGGCGGCTTGGGCGCGTTGGTGGCTCTCCTCCGCCCCATCCCCGAAGCGGATGATCCACTCGCTGCTGGCGCGTAGGTGGTAGGTGGCCTCCTTCACGCTCTTGCCCGCGATGGCCGCGAGCTGCGCGTCGGTGCTCTTGGTGAGCGCTTGCATCAGCGGCAGGTGGTAGGCATCGAAGAGGAAGCTGCGCGCCATGGTGTGGGCGTAGTCGCCGTTGGGCTGCTCCACCAATTTCACGTTCGTGTAGTGGCGCTCCATGCGCAGGTAGGCGAGGTCGTCCTCGGTGCGTCCCTTGCCTTCCCCCTGCCCGGCGTAGGTCAAGAGGTTGCGGGCTTCGCCGAGGTGGTCCAGGGCACGGTTGGTAAGGGCGATGTCCTCCTCCAGGATGGGCCCGTGACCGCACCACTCGCTGAGGCGTTGGCTCAGGATGAGGAGGTCATCCGCGAGGCGGAGGGTGTAGGTGACGAGTGCTTGGCTCATTGTCGGGGCCGGAAATTTCCGGCCCGTACGATCGTAAGGCCGGAGATCGTTGCTGTGGATCAGATGTATTTCGCGCCCTCAGGCATCGTGTAGAAGGTCGGATGCCGGTACACTTTGTCATCCGCCGGGTCGTAGAAGCTCTCAGCATCCTCCGGCCGGCTGGCGTGGATGTGCTCGCTCTTCACCACCCAGATGCTGTTGCCTTCGTTGCGGCGCGTGTACACATCGCGGGCGTTCTCGATGGCCATGTCTGCATCAGCCGCGTGCAAGCTGCCTACGTGCTTATGATCGAGGCCGCGCTTGCTCTGGATGAAGATCTCCCAGAGGGGCCAGTTGTTCGGATTCTCGCTCATTGGTGTCCGGTGGTATCGGGTGGTAGGTCGACCCAGTGGGTCGACGCTACGGGTGCTTCGATCGTGAATTATGCAGCTTTTCGTTTGGCCTTCTTGGCGGCGTAGGCCACGGCGGCGTCTCGCACCCATGCACCCTCGTTGTGGGCCTTGTTGCGAGCCGCGAGGCGTTCCTTGTTGCAGGGTCCATTGCCGGCCACCACATTGTTGAATTCTGTCCAGTCGATGGCGCCCCAGTCGTAGTGCTGGGTCTCTTCGTTCCACTTCAGGTCCGGATCGGGGATCGTAAGGCCGATCACTTCAGCCTGCTGCACGGTGCGATCAATGAAGGTCTGGCGCAATTCGTCGTTGCTCTGGCGCTTGATCTTCCACTTCATGCTCTGCGCGCTGTGCGGGCTGTTCGCATCCGTGGGGCCGAACATCATGAGACTGGGCCACCACCAACGGTTGAGTGCATCCTGCGCCATTTCCTTCTGCTCGGGTGAGCCCTTCGCCAGCACGGCCATGATCTCATAGCCCTGGCGCTGGTGGAAGCTTTCCTCCTTGCAGATGCGCACCATGGCACGGGCGTAAGGGCCGTAGCTGGTTCTGCAGAGCATCACCTGGTTCATGATGGCCGCACCGTCCACGAGCCAGCCGATGGCGCCGATGTCGGCCCAGGTCAGGGTGGGGTAGTTGAAGATGCTGCTGTACTTGGCCTTGCCGCTCAGCAGGTCGTCGATGGTCTGCTCGCGGCTGGTGCCCATGGTCTCCACAGCGCTGTATAGGTATAGGCCGTGTCCGGCTTCGTCCTGCACCTTGGCCAACAGGATGGCCTTGCGCTTCAGGCTGGGTGCGCGAGTGATCCAATTGCCTTCGGGCAACATGCCCACTACTTCGCTGTGCGCATGCTGGCTGATCTGCCGGATGAGGTTCTTGCGGTAGGCGTCCGGCATCCAGTCCTTCGGTTCGATCTTCTGCTCGGCGTCGATCTTGGCTTGGAAGAGATCCTCGAGGTTCCTCACTTCGGTCATTGGGGCATGCGATTACGGTTTGCGAAAGTAGGGGCGGTCCTCCATGCGAGCCTGATTCCCGTCACTTCCGAACGATACGGGCGGTCAATCTGTTCATCGGGCTCCTGCCAGCGCAACCGCTTCTATTTTTGCCCGCCTTCAGCATGAGCAGCACCCGTATGGCCCACTTCCACTCCCTTTCCGTCGCCGAAGTGCATCAGGAGACCCCCGACTGCATCGTGGTGGGCTTCGATGTCCCGCCCTCGCTGCGGAGTGAATTCGCATTCCAGCACGGGCAGTACGTCACCTTGAAGCTCATGGTGAACGGGGAGGAGCTGCGCCGCTCCTACAGCATCTGCAGCAGCCCGCTTGATCACGAGCGCTTCCGCATCGCGGTGAAGAAGGTGCCGAATGGCCGTGCCAGCACCCAGCTCGTTGACAAGCTGAAGCCCGGCATGAGCATCGAGGTGATGTCGCCCATGGGCAGCTTCACCACCGCCTTGGATCCCGCCAAGGAGCGCCAGATAGTGGCCTTCGCGGCCGGCAGCGGGATCACGCCCATCCTCAGCATCCTTAAGACCGTGCTGCGCACCGAACCGAAGAGCCGCTTCACGCTCTTCTATGGCAATACCGATGTGGACCGGATCATCTTCCGCCAGCGCCTCGATGAGCTGAAGGCGCTGCACGGCGATCGGCTGGGCGTGCATCACATCCTCAGCAAGGGCATCGATGAGGACAGGCTCTTCAACGGGCGCATCACCATGGAGAAGGCGGTGGAACTGGTGAAGCGATTCGTGGCGGACAGCAACACCAATGAGTATTTCATCTGCGGGCCGGAGCAGATGATGGTGAATGTGAGCGAGGCGTTGGAGAAGCTCGGGGTGGATAGGAAGCGCATCCATATCGAGCTCTTCGGCACCCCGGTGAGCACCGAAGCCAAGAAGGAGACCACCCACGCCACCTCAACGGCCTTCACCGGGGTAGCCGACGTGAAGGTGATCATGGATGGCCGTGAGCATGAGCTGAAAGTGAAGGCCAATGGCGATGCTGTGCTCGATGCCGCACTTGATGCCGGGCTCGATGTGCCTTACGCCTGCAAGGGTGCGGTTTGCTGCACCTGCAAGGCCCGCGTGGTCGAGGGGCAGGTGGAGATGGAAATGAACTACGCGCTCACCGACGAGGAGGTGGAACAGGGCTACGTGCTCACCTGCCAGACCCATCCACGCTCGCAGCGCGTGGTGATCGATTACGACCAGCATTGATCGGCGCTTTTGGAAAGATCAAGGCGGGCTTACGGGCCCGCCTTGCTGTTCCTCGGCCTTGTTCGCTTGTTTCTGTTAGGCCGGAGGGAGGATGTGCGTTGCTAGAACGTGGCGCTGGAGACCCCCGCGAGCCTGGTCTGGATATGCGAGAGGTAATGCTCGCTGTGGTAGAAGCCGCCCATGGCCTCATCATAGCGGACGATTGCTGAGGGGAAATCCGTGTAGAAGGGGTCCGTACCATCTGCCAGCGGCGCTTGCAGGTTCACGAAGCACTCGTAATCGGGGTACCTCACCAGGTCCGGGGGGAGCTTGGTGTCGAAGTAGAGCATCTTCTCCTGCCGGCCTTGCTGGGTGATGCGGAGCGTATAGAACTGGTCGATGTCGAGTTCTAGCTCGAAGCGGCCGTTCCTGCCTTCCAGCTTGCCCAACTCCGCATTGTCCTTGTAAAGGATCATCTCGAAGCTGTCAGCCTTCTTGCCATCGACGGTCACATGCCCATGAACGGGGACGTACCAGCCTTCGGCTTGGTCGCGCCGGTCAACTAGCTTGCCTTTGGTCTTGCGTGGGGCTTGCGCTGATGCAGCGCCCGTGGCGCAGGCGGTGAGCAGGGCGATTGCGATGAGTCGGTTCATGGGTGTGCTGGAATGCTGCCGTGGATACGGAGGGGCGAAGGGGCGGGTTACGCTCACGCCACCTGGGCAAATGGCAGCGCGGACCTTTGGGCTTGGGTGCGGGGCAACCGGATGTGCACCGCGGTGCCTTGGCCCACGGCGCTTTCCGCCCAGACCTCGCCGCCATGCTTGCTCACCACCCGCTGAACGATGGCCAGGCCAACGCCGGTGCCCTCGAATTGGTCGGCATGGTGCAGGCGCTTGAATACGCCGAATGCCAGGTCCTTGTGCTTGGCGTCGAAGCCTACGCCATTGTCGCGCACCGTGAGGCGGTCGTGCTCCGGCTCAGCCGTGTGCGCGATCGAAATGGCGGGCCTCTCCTTGGTGCGCGTGAATTTCAGTGCATTCGAGAGCAGGTTGTGCAAGGCCACCTTCAGCATCGGAGCATCGGCGAACGCGGTGGCATCGGGGCTGATGGACACGACCACCTGATGCGCACGGTCGGCGGGCACCACGTCAGACAAGGCTTCGCCGACCAACCGACTGAGGTCCACCTCCTTGCGGTCCAGCGATCGGGCATTCGTCTGTGAGAAGCGCAGGAGGTCATCCACGAGTTGGATCATGCGCTTGGCGCCGCGCTCGATCCTGTCGGCATACGGCAGGCAATCGGCCAAGGCGGAGTCTTCTTGAGCGTTGCTGCGGAGAAGCTCGCTCATGGCGGCGATGTTCTTCAGTGGCGATCGCAGGTCGTGCGCCACGGAGTAGGAGAAGGAGCCCAGATCCTCGAGTGCCTCGAGCAGCTGGCTGGTGCGTGCCGCAACGCGCTTGTCGAGGTCGGCATTAAGCTTCTCCAGGCGCTGCTGCTCCTGCTTCCGGTCCGTGATATCCTTGATCACTGCTTGGAACACATTGGCATGGTCGCCCTGCGCGCCTAGGTAGGTGGCCGTCATCAGGCAATCGATCACCCTTCCCTGGGCGTTGCGGATGGTGAGGTCAACATTCACGAAATCGTTTCCTGAACGGTGACGCCTGAGGTTGCGCACCAGTCCTTTGGGGTCGTCGAGGTACTCGGTGAAGCGACGGCTGAGCAGGCCCTCACGCGGCATGCCGATGAGCGATGCGCACGCCGCATTGGCCTCGATGACCTGGCCGCGTTGATTCACGATCACGATCGGGTCGGCGGTCGCCTCGAATACCTGGCCATACCGTTGCAGCAGCTGTTCCTTATCGTGCCTCAATCGCTGGATCTCGTAGGCCTGGCAGATCCGCAGGCGTAGATCGTTCTCATCCCAAGGCTTCGTGGCGTAGGCGTATATGCCTCCTTCGTTCACGGCGCGCACCACGGCATCGAGGTCGCTGTAGCCCGTGAGCAGCATGCGCATGGCCTGCGGATGGCGCACTTTGGCGATGGCCAGGAATTCGCTGCCGCTCATGCCGGGCATGCGCTGGTCCGAGATGATCACATGCACTTCGTTCCGCGCGAGCAATTCGAGCGCTTCGGTGCCAGAGGCGGCCAACAGCACGTCCATCTCGCGCCGGAAGGTGGCACGGAAGCTCTTGAGGTTCTTCTCTTCGTCATCAACGAAGAGCACACGGATGCGGTCGCTCATTGGGCTAAGCGGCTTGTTCACGCGCCCTCGGCTGGCGAATCGGCAGGGTGATGGTGAAAGTGGTTCCGATGCCGGGCTGGCTTTCGACGGTAATGGAGCCGTTGTGCTCGTTGATGATGCCATAGACGATGGCCAGCCCGAGGCCCGTTCCCTCGCCCACCGGCTTGGTGGTGAAGAAGGGGTCGTACATCCTTGCCATCACCTCATCGCTCATGCCCACGCCGGTGTCGCTGATGCGGATCACAACGTGCTGGCCCGAGGCGGTTGTAGAGGCGGTCACCTCGCGCGGCCGGCCATCTGCCCGGGCCAGCGTGGCTTGAGCGGCGTTGTTCAGGATGTTCATGAGCACCTGGTTGATCTTCCCCGGGAAACACTCCGCTTTGGGGATCTCGCCGGCCTCAATCCGCAGGTCCACCTTGTCACGGTATTGCGGCATCAGCACGGCCATGGTGCTGCGCAAGCCCTCGTTGAGATCACTGGGCTTCAAGTCGTCTTCATCGAGGCGCGAGAAATTGCGCAGTCCGCGCACGATCTCAGCGGTGCGCCGGGCGCCCTCGTCCATGCTGTGGATGATCTCATCCAGTTCGGTGATGGTCTCGTCCAGTCCGATGCGATTGTCGTGCTCACGTCTCGCGGCTAGGGCTGTTGCGGCCTCACCTGATGCAGGGATTGACCGGTAAGCCTGAATGGCCTCCATCACTTCGCCCACATTGCGCCGCAAGGGCCCGATGTTGCTGCTGATGAAGTTGATCGGGTTGTTGATCTCATGCGCGATACCGGCCGTGAGCTGGCCTAGGCTCGACATCTTCTCGCTCTGCACCAGTTGGGCCTGCGTGCGCTTCAACGTATCGTTGCTCTCCTGCAGGGCAGCTGTGCGCTCATGCACCTTGCGCTCCAGCTCGATGTTCTGCTCACGGATCAGGCGCTCGTTCTCCTGCGCCATGCTGAGCGCTTCGGCCTGTGAGCGCTCCTTCTCTTTGCGCAGAACGTTGATCCTATCGGCCAGACCGAAGGAGAGCAGGATGCCCTCGATGGCGGAGCCGATGGGCATGGCATATTGGGTCAGGTCGTTGAACGGAAGCACGCCAGCATCCTTCAATACGAAGACGACAACACCGATGAGGAAGGCTGACCAGGCGATGAGGAAGTAACTGGCTTGGCGAGAGCCAGAGCGCTGTGCGACCAGTGCCGTGATGAAAAGGTAGATCGCTGACCAGCCGCCGAGAGCTTGAGCTATTTGATACCCGATTCGAGGGTCCGTGGTTGAATAGATGATCAGGTTGATCGCTATCAACAGGTAGAATATATGGCCGACCCGATGCAAGCGCGGGGTGGTTGTCTTGGTTCCAATGAATCGCTGAGCGAACAGCACTCCCAAAGCGATTGCTGCAAGAGCAAAGAAGATGGAAGAGCGGGCATCGAACCATGGGCTGCCTGACCACATGCCAAAGGGGTCCTGAACAAGGAAAGTGAGCTGGGCCGTGCTGATGGCAATGATGTAGAGCACGTAGAATAGATAGCTCTTGTCTCGGATGGATAAATAGACGAAGAGGTTGTAGAGCGCCATGGCGAGCATGATCCCGGCATATAGTCCCATGTAGCCGTTTCGCCGACTCGTTGCCTGCATCGCGTCAGCGGGCGAATTCAGCTGCAGTGGCAGATGAATGGGCTTGAAGCCGCCCACGCGAAGCAGATATTCAGTCCCCTCCAGGCCATTCAGCTCGAAGTCGTAGAACCGTGGTCCGGGAACCTGCTCAGCCGAAGGAACAAGCCGTCCTGTGTGCGCTATGAGACTCAGGCCGGCTTCCGTTCTGGAGAACAGGTCGAACTCATCGATCTCGGCGTATGGGACCGAAAGGATAGTCTTCTTGGGTGCGACACCTTTGTCCACCTTGAAACGAAGCCATTTGATATCCGAGGAAACCGGGAAATTGAGAATGCCTTCTGCTACAGGCACGAACTGGCCGTATTGAAGCGCGTGATTCGGGTCTTGCGTCTCCACAGTGTCATTCCAGAGAAGAAGGTCAACGATGCCTTCGAATTGTGCCTTCGAAGGCAGGGTCGAGTTTGCCGCGAGAAGCAACCCCAGCAAGCGAACAACCAGAATTCGATTCACCAGGTAGAGCATGGCACCGTTTATGGCGCCCGTTCTACGGAGTCCTATGATGGCAGGTTCTGGAGCACTACGCTGCGAAGCGGTGATGTCCGTGCATGCCCTTATCGGGCAGCTTGCCTTTCATGCCTAGAAGCATGTACGTCACTTCCATGCGCTGATCCTTGACCGCAACATCCAGGCGTTGGTCAGGATTGGATCTAAGGGCTTGGATTTGGCTTCGCTTCTGCTCTTCTGTGGATGCCAGATGTTTCGTGTCCGGCAGCACCATCGGGTATGATGCAATTGTGGCGATTGGAAACCGGAATTCACCTCGATTGCCCAATTGCTCCATTACGTTGAAGCCTAGCTCCTTGCATCGAGGGGCCATGTATTCCGCGGCGAAGCACACGAGCGTGCTCAGGCCAGCTTCAGGCGCCAAGGCTACTGCTGCCGATAGCAGCATTGTTGGTATGCCTCGTCCTGCGAAGCGATGTGCGTTCCACAGGCCGCACATCTCTCCGAGGTTTGGACCGAGTTCATCGAAAACCTGCACAGTGCGACCTTCATATGCATTCAGATGCACCTCCATCGGCAATATCGTCGACATCCGTTGCTGGATTCTGACGCCTGCCACCATTCCAAGGGTCTCATGGAATGCGCAGATCGCGATGCACGAAGGGTCACTATGCCAACTTTCATCTGGCTTCATCACCTGGTCCACCCCGATGTCCTTCAGCACCCGCGCATGCTCCTCTGCATAGATGCGGCACAGCTCCGGCTCATCCACGGCCCTGAACGCTCTGATCGTGATCTTCTCCATGGCTAGGCGGGTATGGGTTGTTGGTCGAATTGCAAGAATGCGCTCAAAGGCCGCCTCACGCTTCGTGCTGTGGGCTGCCCGGCGTAGGAGAGCCGCAGCAAGAAGATGGGCTCGCGGCCTTCGGTTCCGAATGCGCGCAGAGTCTCGCTCAATAGCTGCAGCAACGTTTGCCGGTGCGCATGGCTTATTCCAGCGCCACCGCCAAAGCGCACATGATGCGCGAGCAGGAGGGGAGCTGAGCAAGGGTGAGAAGCGAGGCCCATTGCAGTGGCACGCAGCCATACCCGCTGCACGGCGCGGCCGGCCTCGAGCAGATCGGCAGGGCTGCTGGCCGCAGCGCTCACCAGCACCAGCCCAGAGGCTGAGCGGAAGTTGTCGCGGGTCATCTTCATGAATCCGCGGGCGCCATCCCAGTCGGCGAGAAGGTCCATGGCCTTGCGGTCACGCGCCACGCGGAAGCCGACCTCTTCGGTGAGCTTCAGCTCCATTGAGGGCAGGTCAAGGCCATCGTGGTTCGAGGTCAGCTCGGCATCGCTCCAGCGCATCTCCTTCTCGAAGAGCTCGAAGTGACCAATGGGGTTGAGCACGCGTAAGCGCTCTGCCTCGCCGATCACTTCTGCCATGCGCAGGAGGGCGTCCCGATCGGTGATCAGGTGCGCATCGCATCCTGCCACGGCACTTGCCGCATCGCGCAGTTCGGCCGATGCTCCAGGGTCCATCGGCCGCGCGTCTCCCTTTCTTCGGTTGGTGCAGCGCAATGGGATGACGTCCGCCAGAGGATCAGGAGTTGTTGCGGCGTTTTCGGCCACGATGCTCGCCACCAAGGCATGTTCGCCAGCGATGGGATATGGTTGTACTTTGATGCTGAAGCCCAGTGACGCCGCGCGCAGCCGGATGTTCTCCAGCGCGGTGCCCATGTCGATGGATGGTATCAACCTTCCGGCATCAAGGGCTGAGTCTCCCAGGGAGCCATCGTGGAAAGCGAGCAATCGTCCATCGGACAGGAGAAAGCGCCAAGGCTGCAGATTGCCGGCTGACGGTGCCATGATCGCGGCCTCGACCAATGCCTGCGCCTCAACAGAGGTGATCTCGCGTGATGGCGCAGTGAACAGTTGCTTGCTCGCGATGGCATGCATCGTTGAGCTTGTGAGCGGCGCCGACGCTTCCATGACGGCAGCTCGCGCTTCTGGTGAAGACGGGTCGCTGATCAAATCCACGGGGTCGATGTACCACCGTCCGCTGCTGCTGAATTGGCCCAGCGCGATACGACGATGGATCTCCGCCACCAAAGCACCGCCAAGCATCACTGCACCGGCCAGCTGAGGCCAGGTGCCCACGGTGCTTTCGATCTCAAGCATGCTGGCCTTCATGCGCGTGCTCATCGTATCCAGGCCGATGATCGGCACCACGAAGGGCAGCTTCTCCTCATTCGTTCGGGCCTTCGCAGCGAGGTTCAGATCCAAATGCTCCACCAACCCATGCAGGATCGCACGGTCCGGCTCCAGGTCGAAGCGCTCCACATCGATCAAGCCGCGGTCGCTGGTCTCCATCACCACCGGGATCCTCAAGGCCTTGGCCTTCTGCCGGGCGATGATCTTCACGGCGACGCTGTCGCATTCCTCGATCAAGAGGTCGAGCTTTCCCCCTTCGGTCAGGAAACGGTCGATGTTCTCCTCGTTGACGCCTTCAGTGAAGGCGGTGACCTTCAAGTAGGGGTCGAGTTCGGCGATTTCGCGCGCCGCGTTCACCACCTTGTTCACTCCGAGGTGGTGCACTCCGCTTCGGATCCGGTTCAGGTTGCTCAGTTCCAAGGCGTCGAAATCGGCCAGGCGCAGTTCGCCGAAGCTGCGCTCCATGGCCAAGGCCAGGCTCACGCTCTGGCCCACGCTCAAGCCGATGACGCCCACACGCTTGGTGGCAAGGATCGCCTGCTCCTCGGCGGTGATCTTGTTCCGGTTGCGGTCTGTCCTCACCCGGGCGAATTCCGATTCGTCGAGCAGGTGCACCAAGCGGTTGGACCAAGGGTAGTAAACCCAGCAGCCATACAGTTCGGCAGGAATCCCGGCCAAATGGGCATCGACCGCCTCATCCAACTGGCCACCAGTCCATTTCACGGCAGGCTGGAGCGCCTTCACCAGCTCACGAAGCTGCGCTCGCAGCTCATCGTGAACCGTGATTCGGCGGTCGTGCTTCAGCAGGCCTTCCAGCGCCCGTTGGTCAGACGGTTGCGCTAGGCGGAAGAGGACTGGCCGGAATGCCTCCGGGTCCGCCGCTGAAGCACCCCGCAGCGCTTCGAGCCAAGTAGTCATGGGTGGTCAGGAGAGTGGTGCCCAAGTTGAGAGAGTGGGGGCGAAGCTAATCAACCACGAATTATGAACAATTTATCAACAAGCGTTATCGACGAACCATGAATACCGGTCTGCGTATGAGCCCACCGAATCCACCGCCATGAATGCCCTTGCCCAGACCCCCAGACAGGACGCACTCCCCGTCGTGCTCTATGTGGATGACGATGCTGGCAACCGCCAGGCCTTTCAGTCGGCATTCCGCCACCAGATGATCATCTTGTTGGCGGCCGACCATAACGAAGCGATGATGCATCTGAGCGCCAGCCGGGTGCACGTGCTCATCGCCGATCAGCGCATGCACGGGTTGAACGGAAGCGAGCTGCTGGCCATCGTGAAAAAACGTTTCCCGGAGGTGCGGCGCATGCTCATCACGGCCTATTCCGACCTGGAGGCTGTGATCGATGCCGTGAACAACGGGGGCGTCTCCAAGTATTTCTCGAAACCATGGGTGGCCAGCCAACTTGTTCGGGCGGTTGACGACGCATACAGCGCGTACAAAGCCGAAGAGGAAAAGGAGGCCTATACGCGGCGTTTGGAGGAATCGAACCGGCAACTGGAGTTCGCCCTTCGGCAGCGGCTGCTTTCCTGATCAGGGCGCCAGCACCCGCATCGGGGCGATTCCCGCTCCCGCAACCCTGACCCAATAGAAGCCCCCGCGCAGGTCCGCAGGCCATGATGCGTGACCGTCTGTAGCGGCCACGAACGCGCAGATCCTTCCTTCGGCATCATAGAGGCTCAGGTTGTGCACGCCGTATTGCCCTTGGATGCTCAGCACGCCATTCTCCACCATGAGGGTCACATCAGAGTGCACGGCCTCATCTGTCCCGGTACTCAGATCGAAGAGGTCCTCATACGACTCGGCGAACTCATAGGAAGCGGCACATCCGGGTGCTGCATCCCAATTGATGCTCCAGGTCATCAGTCCACGCAGATCGGGGTAGGTGCCTGCGAGCTGGTAGAGCCCGGGCTGCGGGCCAGTTCCGCGCAGATAGGCGACTGCGTCTGCCAGCACCGCCGGACTCACATAGCCGCCGCCCGCTGCGGAGGGGCATGCGGGCAGGCCGATGGCGACTTTAGCCGCTGGCAGTGGTTCGAAGAAGCCTCCGCTGGTGCCGAAGCCCTGGAGCAAAGCATCCACCTGGCTCACGATGAAGTCCGCGCTGCCTTGCGCGTAGATGCCGCCATCGATGCCGTACATGCTGCCGCTGTTGTACAGTTGGACATGCAGGATGTCGATCCGGTCGCGCAGGGCATCGATCAGCGGGAGGTATGCGCCCCAAATGCCTCCGAAGGCGCTCTGCCCACCCTGGACATAAGCTGTTTCAGGCGCCATGGTGAGCATCATGGGGGTGCTGTATGCCGCCTCGAATGCATCGGCGATGCTCGTGATCGCGTCGATCAATCGGATCATGGAAGCATCGATGGGCGTTGAGATGCTGCCCCCGGTGATCGCCACCGAGCTGCCTTCCAGATCGATGTCGATGCCGTCGAACCCGTAGGTGCCGATGATCTCGAGCACGGAGATCACGAACTCGTCGCGCTCCTGATCGCTGTCGAGATGCACCGAGGCGTTGGCCCCGCCGATGCTGATCAGCACTTTCTTCCCTTGAGCCCGCAAGGCTGCCACCTGACCGATGAAAACAGCCTGAGGCGTTCCTGATGGCGCGAATGACATCACGTGGCTGGTTCCGGGCTGAGGCTCCGCGAAGGCGATGTCAATCACCGTGTAGCGGTCGTCAATCGCAGCGAGTTCCAGGTACGGTGCATTGCCATCGTTCCAGTTGTGCCAATAGCCGACCAAGTCGTGCTGCTGGCCCCATGCGGTGCTCGTGGTGCATGCCGCCAGGAGGAGCACCATCCCGAAAGTCTTCATGGCGCGAATTAGCGGACGGATGATGCATGGTCCGGCGCGGATCTGCCATGATCATGGTATGGCTGAGCCGAATCCTGCACCCTTTGGATGCGCCCGCTATCTTCGGCCACGCATGCGGCCGGCAACCTTACTTGGGCCCAAGGCCTTCGGCCTCACCATAAAACGCCTCTGTCATCAACTGATCGAGGATCTGGGCGACAACGAATCCGTTGCGCTGATCGGCCTGCAGCCCAGGGGCGTGCAGCTGGCGAGGCGCTTGAGGGCGGAACTGCGAGACGGTCTTGGCCATGGGCGACTGGCCTATGGCGAGTTGGATATCACCTTCCATCGTGATGATTTCCGCCAGCGCGGCGCCATGGCATCAGCGAACAAGACCGACATCGGCTTTGCATTGGACGGCCGCCACGTGGTGCTGGTGGATGATGTGCTGTACACAGGGCGCTCGATCCGTGCCGGCTTGGATGCCCTGTTGGCCTTCGGCAGGCCGGCGAGCGTGAGCCTGCTGGTGCTGATCGATCGGCGCTTCAGCCGTGAACTGCCCATCCAGCCCGATTATGTGGGCCGCTGGGTCGATAGCATCGGAGACCAGCGCGTCACCGTGCAATGGAAAGAGACGGATGGGCAGGACCGGGTGCTCCTGCATACCTCCAGTTCCGATCCCAACGCCATCATGTCCACCGGAACCGTTGCAGAACCATGAGCCCAGCGCCGAATCCCTTGAGCGCCGCGGAGGACCAGACCCTGGGCGTTGAGCATCTCCTGGGGATCAAGGACCTCACTGCGGCGGACATCGAGCTGATCTTCCGAACGGCAGATGGTTTCAAGGAAGTGCTCGGGCGTCCGATCAAGAAGGTGCCCAGTTTGCGCGACATCACCATCGCCAACCTGTTCTTCGAGAGCAGCACCCGCACCAGGGTGAGCTTCGAGCTGGCGGAGAAGCGGCTCAGCGCCGACGTGGTCAATTTCAGCTCCAGCGGCAGCAGCGTGGGCAAAGGAGAGACCTTGATCGACACGGTGAATAACATCCTGGCGATGAAGGTTGACATGGTGGTGATGCGCCATCCCGACCCGGGCGCGGCGATATTCCTGGCCAGGCACACCGACGCTTGCGTGGTGAATGCAGGCGACGGAACGCATGAGCATCCCACCCAGGCCCTGCTCGATGCCTACAGCATCCGGGAGAAGCTGGGCAAGGTGAGCGGAGCGCGGGTGCTCATCGTCGGCGACATCCTGCACAGCCGGGTCGCATTGAGCAACATCCTGTGCTTGCAGAAGCTTGGCGCTGAGGTGATGCTCTGCGGACCGCGCACCCTCATGCCGCAGCGCATCGAGGAGATGGGCGTGCGCTTGGAGGATGACCTGGACAAGGCCTTGAAGTGGTGCGATGTGGCCAACATGCTCCGCATCCAGCTCGAGCGGCAGGGAGGCGATGGGATCGCCAATTTCCCCAGCCTGCGCGAATACGCCATGCTCTATGGCCTCGATCTCGCGCGCTACCAGCGGATCGGCAGGGACGTGGTGATCATGCACCCGGGGCCCATCAATCGGGGCGTTGAGGTCACCAGTGAGGTCGCCGACCATGCCAATAGCATCATCCTGGGTCAGGTGGAGAACGGCGTGGCCATCCGCATGGCCGTGCTCTACCTGCTGGCGGCACGTATCCCACGAGGCGCTGTTTGAAACTGGCTGATGGATCCTTTCCTTCGCAGCTTGTGACAGCAGCCTATCTTTGGCCAAGACCCTCTCACCATGAACTTCACCATCGAGGACAAAGGGCGCTACACGCTCGTGACCAGCAACGTTGACAAACTGGACACCACGTGCGCGCCGGAACTCAAGAGCGAGCTCGTGTACCTGAACAAGACAGGCGTTCGCAACGTGGTGATCGACCTCTCGGCCACACGCTACTGCGATTCCTCCGGCCTGAGCGCCTTGCTGGTGGCGAATCGGCTCTGCAAGAGCGTGAACGGGGGCCTGGTGGTATGCGGGTTGCAGGAACCCGTGCAGAAATTGGTGCAGATCTCACAGCTCGAGAGCGTGCTCTCGATCACGCCTACGGCTGGCGAGGCTGTTGACCTGCTCTACATGGAAGAGATCGAGAAGGACGTGAACAAAGATTAGAACACACGCATGAAGAACGCTTTACTCACCGCACTGTTCCTATTCGCAGCAGGCACCCTGCTGGCCCAGCCCTGCACGCCGAATCCGCTCTATGCGGATAGCGTGTACGGCGTATGGCCCGATACCACCGAGAATTTCGCGAACGGAATGATCGATGTGCCATACAGCCAGGACCTCAACCTGATCGTCCCGATCAATGCCCAGGACATCGACCCGACCTTCCCGGCGGTCAGCATCGACAGCATCGCGTTCGACGGGGTCACCGGCCTGCCTCCCGGGTTGAGCGTTGCCTGCGCATCGCAAACCCCGGCCACGTGCACCTACCTGCCCTCGGTGCTGGGCTGCGGCGTGATCCAGGGCATTCCGACGCAAGTCGGCGAATTCCCGCTCACCTTGCAAGTCACCGGCTTCTTCACGCTCTTCGGTTCCGCCGTGCCCTACCCGATCGAGTTCACGGGCTACCGCATCATCATCGAGGACAACAACATCGGGATCGGCGAGGTGCCGCTGGCCATGATCAGCGGTGCGCGCAACGCGCCCAATCCCTTCAGCGGGCGGACGTACATCGAATTCACGCTCGACCGTGCCGCAGAGGCGCGGATCCGGGTGTACACCTTGCTCGGCGAGGAGCTCTGGAGCTATCGCACCAGCGGAAAGGCTGGCCTCAACCGGGTGGCGTTCGAGGCGGGCAGCATGCAGGAAGGCGTGTACCTGTACAAGGTCGAAGGCGGAGCGGGCAGCTTCACGGGACGCATGATGGTGAGCCGTTGAGGGCCGTGGGATCCTGATCTCATCGAAGGCCCCGTTCGGGGCCTTCTTGTTTCCAAATGGCGCATCGTCAGTTCGACGTGATCACCCTGGGCACCGGTGCGGCATTGCCCGCGCGCGGGCGTTATCCCACCTCGCAGCTCCTCATCGTGCATGGCGGGCATTACCTGATCGATTGCGGTGAAGGGACCCAGGAGCGCTTGCGGGCGGCCGGTGCTCCCTTCAACCGCATCGGCCATGTCTTCATCAGCCACCTGCATGGGGACCACTACCTGGGGCTCATGGGCCTGATCAGCAGCATGCACCTCATGGGCCGCACCGGCGCGCTCCACATTCACGGGCCTGCTCCGCTGAAGGAGATCATCGATCTGCAATTGCGCGAGTCCCGCACCTTCCTGAGGTACCCGCTGCATTTCAACGCGCTTGCTCCGGAGAGCGGCCGCGTGGCCTGGCAGGACCAGCATGTCACCGTTACGCTCCTGGCCCTGCGCCACCGGATCCCTTGCACCGGATTCGTATTCACCGAGTCTCCGGCACCGCGGCCCCTGATCCGCTCCATGCTCCCGCTCATTCCACCGGTGTGGCGCAGCCGGATCAAGGCCGGTGAAGACCTGCTCCTGCCCGATGGCGGGCTTGTTCCGAACGGATCACTGACCAGTAAGCCTCCGCCTCCGCGACGGTACGCGTACTGCTCCGACACGGCGTATGCGCCCGAGCTGCTGCCGCACATCGAAGGGGTCGATCTGCTCTATCACGAAGCCACCTTCACGCGCATGCTCGCCAAGCGGGCCAGGGAAACCATGCACAGCACGGCGGCCGATGCGGCCAACCTGGCGCAAGAGGCGCATGCGCGCGCCTTGCTGCTCGGCCATTTCAGCTCACGGTACAAGAGCGCCGATGAGCTCCTGACCGAGGCCAGGCTCATCTTCCCGGAAGCGCGCGCGAGCCAGGATGGTGCGGTCTATTCCATTCCGGAGCGACCAGCCTCCGACTGATTCGATTCCGGATGTCGTGGCGCTAGGCTGTTGGCTGTCATTGGGTTTGGGCGATGGGGCCGATTGGCCAGGCTGGGCGGGGAAGTTGGCGCGAAGGCGCTTTGTGGTGGGCGGAAGGCTTGAGGCGAATTAGGCTGGGTTAAGGCTGCCGGCAATGGGCAGCGGGTTGAAGCCGGCTGGCTATTCTGAGCCCGTAACGGCCACCACCGCCTATTACAGCTGCCATGCCTGCATTGGCCATTGAACCCAACACCGTTCCCGCCCCCGCATGCCCATGCCCGTCTTCGCCTGCGGCACCAATTGGCCCATGCGCCAGGAGGGAGACATCGACCGCTTCCGCAAGCCGATCAAACAGCGCGTGGATGCCGTGATCACCGACCAGGTGCGCACCAAGGGCCTGCAAAGCGCCCTGCTCTGGATCGGCCGCCGCGTGCTGCTCAACGGCAAGGTGGCCGATGCCGTGATCGGCACCATGAAGACCTCCTTGCAGAAGAGCCGGTTGTTGCAATGAACGCGGGCCGCACCATGCACGCACCGGTGGAACCGGGTGAAGAGCGGAGGGGAGCACAGGGCGGCTATCTTGAGCCACTGATGAACCGCACCCAAGAGCAACAAGCCTGCGCCCGTTGCTTCGTCGTTCCTCCTCGCAATACCGGGCTTGCGGGCTTTCCGCTGCAATCCCTCACGCGAAATGCAGGAACCGCGCTACTGAAAACCTGAAACAATGCGCCTTATCCCCAACACAGGTTCCGATCGTGTCATCGACGCGCTGGAAAGCGCATTGACCAAAGGCGCGGAGCTCGATCTCGCGACCACTGGCTTCAGCCTATTCACCTTCGCGGACTTACGCGCCAAGCTCGAAGCGCTCAAAGCTGCGCGTGTCATCCTGCCGAAAGACAATGGCAATGGCCTGGAGTTGCTTGGCACCGAAGCTGACCGTGCAGAGCGCAATAAGCTTCATCAGCGTTGGCTCGCGCGTGAGTGCGCTACCTGGCTAAAGGCAAAGGCGACTATCCGCCAATCCAACAGGCCCATGGGCCAAAGTGTCCTGGTCGCCAGAAACAACGGCAACGGCACATTGTCCATCTCCGGAGATTGCGCATTCACCACCGATGGCTTCGGCATAACCCCGACCTCGAAGACCAGCCTGGTGCAATGCACTGAGGGTGCGGCCGAGTCGGACGTGCTGGAGAAGTGGTTCAACGACCTATGGACCGGGCTCGGTGACGGCGACAAAGCCAAGACCGAATTCCTAGGCCACTTGCAAGAGTTGGTGGACCACAAAGCCCCCTCGCTCATCTACTACACCATCCTCTACAACCTCTTCCGCGAATTGCGCGACGAGTTGGACGAGGAGCGCATTGTGAAGAGCGCCACGGGCATCCACAACACCATGGTGTGGAAGAAGCTGTTCAAATTCCAGCGCGATGGGGCCATTGGTGCCATTGACAAGTTGGAGCGCATCGGTGGTTGCATTATCGCCGACAGCGTGGGCTTGGGCAAGACCTTCGAGGCGCTGGCCGTCATCAAGTATTACGAGCTGCGCAACGACCGTGTGCTCGTGCTTTGCCCCAAACGCCTGCGCGACAACTGGACCTTGTACAAGGGCAACGATGTGCGCAACATCCTTGCTGCCGACCGCTTCAACTACGATGTGCTCAACCACACCGACCTTGGGCGGGAAGGCGGACAAAGCGGCGACATCGACCTTGCCTTTGTGAACTGGGGCAACTACGATCTTGTGGTCATCGACGAGAGCCACAACTTCCGGAACAAGGCCACGCACCGCGAGCACGAAACACGGTATGACCGCTTGATGCGTGATATCATTCGCAGCGGCGTGAAGACCAAGGTGCTCATGCTGAGCGCTACACCGGTGAACAACCGCTTGGCCGACCTTAAGAACCAGATCGCCTTTGTGACCGAAGGCAACGACAGCGCCCTCGAAGGCTACCAGATACCCAGCGTGGAGACCACCACGCGCAAGGCACAAACGCAATTCAACCGCTGGAGTGAACTGGCTGAAGCGGACCGCACGCCTTCCAAGCTGCTGGATATGCTGGGCTTCGATTACTTTAAGCTGCTGGACCTGATCACCATCGCGCGTTCGCGCAGGCACATCGAGAAGTACTATGGCACCTTGGAGACCGGTCGCTTTCCCGAGCGACTGAAGCCGATGAACCACTATGCCGATGTGGACATCAGCGGCGAGTTCCCTAGCATACACGAGGTGAACAAGGAGATACGCCGCTTGAACCTTGCGGCTTATGCACCGTTGCGCAACGTGCTGCCGAAGAAGCAAGCCGCTTATGATGCCAAGTACAGCATCTCCATTCGCGGTGGCGCCAGCATGTTCCGGCAAGTGGATCGGGAAGAGAGCTTGATCCACCTCATGCGCGTGAACCTGCTGAAGCGCATGGAGAGCTCGGTGAACTCTTTCGCGCTGACGCTCATGCGCCAGTTACACGACGTGGAAGCGTTGTTGAAGAAGCTGGACGACCACGACGAGAGCATCGAGGAGTTGGACATTGAAGACCTCGATGTCGACGACCCTACCTACGAAAGTTTGCTCGTCGGTCGCAAGGTGAAGGTGTTGGTACAGGATGTGGACCGCACAAAATGGCGGCAGGAGTTGATGGAGGACCGCAACCGGCTGGATACCCTGTTGAGCGCCGCCACTGCCGTGATCCCCGATCGCGACCACAAGCTCGACCAGCTCAAGAAGATCATCGTCGAGAAGCTCAACGCACCAATAAATAAGGGCAACAAGAAGATCATCGTCTTCACCGCCTTCGCCGATACCGCCAAGTACCTCTATGAGCAATTGGCCACATGGGCACAGAGCGAGCATGGCATCCATGCCGCGCTGGTTACCGGTGCCGGTGGCAACAAGACCAATTTGGGAACGCTGCGCACCGACCTCAGCAGCATCCTCACCGCCTTCAGTCCGCGCAGCAAGGAGCGGCCTGCACAACTTGCAGATGAAGGTGAACTGGACCTGCTCATCGCCACGGACTGCATCAGCGAAGGGCAGAACCTGCAGGACTGCGATTACCTGGTGAACTACGACATCCACTGGAACCCGGTGCGCATCATCCAGCGCTTCGGTCGCATCGACCGCATCGGCTCGCCCAACAAGCAGATCCAGCTCGTGAACTTCTGGCCCAACATGGAGCTGGACGAATACATCAACCTGCAACAGCGCGTGAGCGGCCGCATGACCTTGATGGACATCAGCGCCACCGGCGAGGAGAATATCATCCACAACCAGAGCGGCGACCCGATGAACGACCTGGAGTATCGCCGCAAGCAGCTCACACAATTGCGCGATGCCGTCATCGATTTGGAGAATCTGAACAACGGCATCTCCATCACCGACCTTACCCTGAACGATTTCCGCATCGACCTCGGCGGCTACCTGCGCGACCATCGCGAACAACTGGACCGCATGCCCTTGGGCAGCTTCGCCGTTACCACCACCAGCGAGGATGCCATCCCGCCGGGCGTCATCTTCTGCCTGCGCGCCGTGGGCGAAAAGGCCGAAGAAGCCTTTGACCCCGGCTACCCGCTGGCACCGCACTACTTGGTGCATGTGGGCGATGATGGCAGCATGGTGCTCGGCTACACGCAGGTGAAGCCGTTGCTGGACCGCTTGAAGCGCACCACCATGGGCCGCGACCTGCCCGATGCCATGGCCGCGAAGCGCATGGACAAGGCCACGAAGGATGGCGCCGACATGAGCCACTACCAGAAACTGCTGGCGGCCGGTGTGGAAAGTCTCGTGGGCAAGAGCACCGAACGCGCGGTGGCCAGCCTCTTCACGCCCGGCGGCACGCACGTGCTGCAAGGCGAGTTCCGCGGCATCAACGACCTGGAGGTGGTCGCATACCTGGTGTTGTTGCCCGAGGCATGAAGCTGCCAGCACTGATGGAAACCGTTGTGGATGCCCTGGCCCTGCCGCCGAAGGCCATGGTGCGCCAGCGCATCCCCAAGAAGGTGCTGCTGGAGCAGGGCCTGCCCACGGCTGCCGACAAGCGCGCCGTGCAGGACGGCCTCGAAGAACTCTGGTGGGTAGCCGCATTGAAACCCGCCACCTGTGGCCTGGCCGCCTACACCGACGCTGAACGCGACTACGCCGAAGTAGCCGTGCTCGCACTGCTGCTGCGCCCGGCTGCGAAAGCCACACGCTTGGTGGAACTGGTACACCGCGCCATACCCTATCCCGTAGTGCTGCTCGCACATGCCGGAAAGGATTGCACCCTGACGCTGGCCACTAAGCGCGCGCACCAAACTGAGAAGGCCCGTTGGGTTGTGGATGAAGTACGCAGTACACCAGCGCTCACCGAAAGCGATGCGCTGTTGCCTGCCATGGCCCTGCACGCACAAGGCGTAAAAGACCTGCGCACGCTCTACGAACGTTGGCTCGCCCAAGTGGAAGCCGCCCAAGCCGCCACCATCACCGGACGCTTTCGTGTGCCGAAGAACGCCGAGGAACACCTGCAATTGCGCGAAGCCTTGGAGAAGGTGAGCGCCTTGGAGCGCGAGCTGGTGCAGTTGCGCGCCAAGGCCAAGCGCGAGAAGCAGATGAACCGAGCGGTGAAGTTGAATCTGGCGATCAAGAGCGTGGAGCGAAAGCTCACGCGCATCATGAATGATGAACTACTGAGGAACTGAACATGCTGTACGAATTCCGAATAAGCGGACCGGGTCTCTCAGAACTGGTGCCCCTCAAGTCGCCGGCCGAACTGGGCATCGAAGAGAAGCACATCGAGGACTTCGTTGCTGGGCACTTGGATGAGGTCGTTCCACAGGACCATTTGATGTTGATCGCGCAGGAACGAAAAGGAGGTGAGGAGGCGGACATCTTCGCGCTGGACCAGAACGGGGTGCTCTTCATCTTCGAGTTGAAGCGCTGGAGATCGAACAAGGAGAACCTGCTCCAAGTGCTCAGGTACGGCCAGATCTTCGGTCGATACGAGTATGAAGAACTGGAGGATCTGGCCAAGAAGCGCAACCAGCTGAAGGGTTCCCTGCGAGAAGCCCACAAGATTTACTTTGAGTTGGAAGCCCCCCTCGATGAAAGTCAGTTCAACAAGGACCAGGTCTTCGTGGTGGTCACCAATGGCATGGACCAAGACACGTTGGAAGCAATTTCCTATTGGTCCAAGAAGGGTCTTAGGATCGACAGCCTCACCTACAAGCTGTACAAGATCGAGGACAGGCCCTTCATCTACTTCAACGTGTATAACCCGCTGAAAGAAGCGATCCCAGAGGTGGGCCGTGGCATCTACGTGGTGAACACTAACGCTTCGTTCCAGCCCGAAGCATGGCGCGACATGCTGGGTACACCGAAGGCATCAGCGTACTACGACCGCAAGATGGCGGTGGCCAAGATCGCCAAGGGTTCTACCGTGTACCTCTACCATACCGGTGTGGGAGTTATCGCAAAGGGAAAGACGACGGGGGCATATTCCTTCAGCGACGTCGGCAACGACAAGGATGAAGAGTGCTACGTGCCTTTGAGGCTGGAATGGTCGATTATGGATCAGAGCCAATGGAGTAAGTACGCGGTCCCCGCTTATTCGATCAATCGCTCATTAGGCACAGGTCACCGATTCAGGCAGTCAGTATGGACAGCTACGCCCGAAGTGGCGAAAGAGATTGACCGGCTGCATGCGATGATCGCGAGTCAAGATGAAGATGCTTTAAGCCAACGATAGCCTCACACCACATGGCGAAAAGGAATCAACCCGCTAGAACAATCCTCTACTACCCGTATGTGGAAGTGCCCACCGCTGGGCCATGGATTAGGAAGGCGCTACTGTACTGGGATCGAGTAGCAGCCATCGTTCCGCGGAGCTACGGCTACGATCGCAGACCAGACAGAATCTTCAACCCGCAACTTCACGAGCTGATGGTATCGGGAGCCTTTCACCCCATCGATCCAATGGGGATGATCGGTCGGTCCGACCAATTCCGCGATGAGATCTTCGCCGCCGTCGATCATTTTGAGGATCTCCGTGCTCGCGTAGTTGCGCAGTTGACCTATGTGCCGATATACAAGGACAAGTCGAGCTGGCAGATCATGGATCGCTTACATCACACCGGTCTTGTTCTCGAGGCCCGAGATGAGCGACTGGTCCTAATGGAATCGAATCTTGCCGCGCTCTATATGAGTGCTCTCGCCAAGCACATCGCAGCCAATGAGGAGGAGTTTACAATCCCTGGTACCGATGACGAGCGCTACTTACGGGGACTAGGAGGTAAAGGCAACCGAGGACAATTGGAACCAGTGTTTGCCACAACTTTCAAGTCGATGATCCCAGTGCCTCACGGCAACGTTCCGCTCGCAGATATCCTCGGCTTTCGCGAGCGCTACGCCGCTGAACTGATGTCCTTCCGCGCTGCGATGGATGAACACGATGATCGTGTGGCCCGCACAACGGATGCAGAAGAGGTGAAGCTGGTGGCGCAACAATTGAAGGAGCGCATCACGCGAGACGTGAAGGACCTCGGCAAAGCCATGAAGGCGAGCCGCATGGATATCCTTTGGGGCTCACTACAGTCCTTGATCAAACCGACCACACCAACACTTTTAGGTGCAGGTGCTGTTGCCGCAGGCTACGCAGCTACCATCTCAACGTTGAGTGTTGGTGCGGCAGCGTTGGGCGCTGGCGTTGGTGGCGTAATACAGATAGGGCAGCATATACACTCGAACTTGGTCCAGCGGAGACAAACCCGACAGAAGCATCCCTTCTCCTATCTCTTCCTAGCGCGAAACCGATTCGGGCGCTCGTGAGCTTTCCGGATCCACTCCCTTCCTTTGACCTTCCATGAAGAAGCTGACCCCCGACTCCCCCGAAGCCAAGAGCCTGGATCTGATCGGAGCGAACATCGCCAAGCTGAAAGCCCTCTTCCCCGAGCTGCTTACCGAGGGCAAGGACGGCGCCGCCGTGAACGTGGACGTGCTGATGCAACTGGTGGGCGATGCCACCGCGACCGATACCGACGAGAAGTACGGCCTTACTTGGAACGGCAAGCGCAAGGCACGGCTGGAAGCACTAAAACCCAGCACCGGCACCCTGCGCCCCGCCAAGGACGATAGCGTGGAGTGGGACAGCACCCAGAACCTTGTGATCGAAGGCGACAACCTGGAGGTGTTGAAGCTGCTGCAGAAGAGCTACGCCAACCAGGTGAAGCTGATCTACATAGACCCGCCGTACAACACAGGCAAGGACTTCGTGTACCCCGATGACTATCAGGACAACCTCCGGAACTACAAGGAGCGCCAAGGCACCTTGGGCGTCGAACAGAACGCTGAAACCAGTGGGCGCTACCACACGGATTGGCTGAACATGCTCTATCCACGCCTAATTATTGCCAAGACCATCTTGCATCCTGAAGGGCTCATGATCATTCACATGGATGAGCACGAGCAAGCGAATGCTGAGAAGCTATTGGCAGAGATCTTTGGTGAGGACTGTGTGTTGGGGGTAGCCGTTTGGGACAAGCGAAATCCTAAAGGTGATGCCACCGGATTGGCATACCAACACGAATCAGTATTGTTTGTGGCGAAGGACGCTGACAAGCTCGCAGTCGCTGGAGGTTTATCACGCCGTAAGAAGAATGCCGATGCCATTCTTTCGAAAGCAGCTAAGCTGTTTTCAAGAATCGGCAAGGAGGATTTGCCCGCAGATTTGAAGGAGGTAGCAAAAGACTACAAGCTGGCTCGCGAATGCACATCGGAATTTATTCGCCCGATTGGTTTGGCTGAGGTGAACGAAGAATTCGAGAGCTGGATTAAAGCACAGAACTTTTCTGGAGGCGAAGAGGCCTATTCCATGATAGATGAGAACGGAGAGGTGTACCAAAGCGTGTCGATGGCTTGGCCGAACAAGAAGCAGGCGCCGGAAGACTATTTCATTCCGCTGAAGCATCCGGTCACCAAGGAAGATTGCCCGGTCCCAGCAAGAGGCTGGCGCAACCCACCAGCAACAATGGAAAAGTTATTGGTGGCAGGTGAAATACTCTTCGGTTCAGACCATACAACTCAGCCAAGGCGCAAGTATCTGTTGAAGAAGAACATGAACGAAATTCTGCCATCAGTCCTCAGCTATGGTGGAAGTGATGATGCCCTTCTTAAAGAAATGGGAATCCCCTTTGAGCACCCTAAACCTGTCGGGTTCGCTCGAGAACTGATCACCACGATCAAAGGGAATGATGCAGTCGTGGTAGACTTCTTCGCCGGCTCCGGCACCACCGGCCATGCGGTAATGGCGCAGAACGCCACCGATGGCGGAACCCGCCGCTACTTTCTGGTTCAGTTGGACGAGCCCTTGAACTCAGAGAAGAAAGAACAGAAAGTCGCGGCGGAGTTCTGCGACAAGCTGGGCAAGCCGCGCACCATTGCCGAGCTTACCAAGGAGCGCCTGCGCCGGGCGGCCAAGAAGGTGAAGGCCGAGAATCCGCTCTTCCACGGCGATCTGGGCTTCCGCGTCTTCAAACTGGATACCAGCAACCTGAAGGCCTGGGACCCCAACACCAACACCGTGCGCGAAGACCTGCTCTCCGTGGCCGAGCACGTAAAGCCCGACCGCAGCAACGACGACCTGCTCTACGAACTGCTGCTGAAGAAGGGCCTGGACCTGGCCGTGCCCATGGAGCAGAAGACCATCGCGGGCCAGGTGGTGCATGCCATCGGTGGCGGCGTTATGCTGGCATGCCTTGCCGATGCCATCGACACCAAAGTCGCCGAGCCGCTGGCCTTGGGCATAGCCGAGTGGCACAAGCAACTGGCCCCTGCCAACGACAAGGAAACGGTGGTGGTGTTCAAGGACAGCGCCTTCGACAGCAACGTGGCCAAGAGCAACCTTACGGAGATCCTGAAGCAGCGCGGGCTGGAGAAGGTGAACAGTATTTGAGCGTAGCACGCGATCATGGCACTGCCTGTCAACATAGACGACCTGCTGCATGGCCGCTCCGTGGAATGGGAGCGCATGGAATTCAAACAGGGCTGGAATCCGGAGGCGGTGCTGCGCTCCATCTGCGCCTTCGCGAACGACTTCCACAACCTGGGTGGCGGCTACATCTTCATCGGCGTCGGGGAGCAGCATGGGCAACCGGTCATTCCGCCGGTCGGCATAGCACCCGCCAGCATCGATGCCATCCAGAAGGAGATCCTGAACTTCGGTTATCATGCGATTGTGCCGCAATACCACCCGATCGTGGTTCCGCATAGTGTTGGCGACAAGACCATCCTGGTGATCTGGGCACCTGGCGGACAGCAACGCCCCTACAAGGCCAAAGCGTCATTGGCCAGGGACGAACAAGGCTACCGCTACTACATCCGGCAGAACTCCAGCACGGTGGTGGCCCAAGGCGACTACGAGACCGAACTGCTCTCGCTTGCCGCGCAGATCCCCTTCGATGACCGGATGAACCAGCGGGCCACCGTGGAGGAATTGGATCGCGATCGCATGCTCACCTTCCTGAAGGAAGTAGGGAGCGAATTGTTGAACGAAGCTTCTGCACTCAGCACGTTGGAACTCGCCGAGCAGATGCGCATCGTGGATGGCGCATCGGAGGCGGTCTTCCCGCGTAACGTGGGCCTGCTGTTCTTCGGCAAGGATCCGCAGCACCACTTCCGCGAAGCGCGCATTGAAGTGGCGTGGTTCCCCGATGGGCCTGCGGGTGCTTCCTTCAAGGAGAAGGTCTTTGTTGGCCCATTGGACCGCATGTTGCGCGAAGCCCTGGACTTCATCCAGCGGAACTACCTGCACGATGTCGTAACGAAGCACGCCGACCGTGCGCAGGCCACGCGGGTGGTGAACTATCCCTACGCCGCCATCGAGGAAGCCCTTGTGAACGCGGTGTACCATCGCAGCTACGAGGTGCGCGAACCGATCGAGGTGCGCATCACGCCCGAGGAGCTTACCATCCTGAGCTATCCCGGACCGGACCGCTCCATCAATTTGGAGCAGTTGCGCGCGGGCCGCGCGGTGAGCCGCCGCTACCGCAACCGCCGCATCGGCGAGTTCCTCAAGGAACTGGACCTTACCGAAGGCCGCGCCACGGGCATCCCCAAGATCATCCGCGCCATGCGCGAGAACGGCAGCCCGGAACCGGTGTTCGAGACCGAGGACGAGCGTACCACCTTCCTGGTGCGTCTGCCGGTGCACGCCGAGAGCCGGGCTCAAGACCCCACCGCGCAAGTCACCGCGCAAGTTGAGGCGCTGAGAGCCAGCGTGTTCGGCGACCTCGCCGCCGCGCTGCGCGCGCCTACCGCGCAAGTCACCGCGCAAGCTGCCGCGCAAGTCGCTGCCATTATGCAAGCCGCAGCGGAGGGTGAGCAAAGCAGCGATGCGCTCATGGCGGCCGCCAGCCTTTCACACCGCGAGCATTTCCGCAAGAACTACCTCACCCCGCTCATGATGGACGGCTGGCTGGTGCGCACACTGCCCCAGCCCAACCACCCCCAGCAACGCTATAAGATCACCGAGAAAGGGAGGAATTGGTTGGACCGATTCAACGTACTGCCCAAAGCATGACCCTGCAAGCCACCCCGCCACCTCATTCGCTCATCGTCCGACCTTCTCGATGAAATTCCATTTCGAACCCGACCTCGATTACCAGCGCGACGCCATCGCCTCGGTGGTAGACCTGTTCAAAGGCCAGGAGAGCTGCCAGACGGAGTTCACCGTGCTGGTGCCGAGCAATCGCGATGAAAGCGCGCCGGAACTTGGGCTGAACGTAAGCCTGCCCGGCTACGGCAACCGCCTGAAGCTGCTGGAGGAAGAGATACTGGAGAACCTGCAAGCCGTGCAACTGCGTAACGGCCTACGTCCAGAAGAGGCTTTGTACGGCATGGACTTCACCGTGGAGATGGAGACCGGTACGGGCAAGACCTACGTGTACTTGCGCACCATTTTCAAACTGAACAAGGAATACGGCTTCACCAAGTTCGTGATCGTTGTGCCCTCGGTGGCCATCAAGGAGGGCGTGCATAAGTCGCTCCAGATGATGGAGGAGCACTTCAAGGCACAGTTCGCGGGCACCACAGCGGACTTCTTCGTGTACGACAGCAGCAAGTTGAACCAAGTGCGCAGCTTCGCTACCAGCAGTCGCATCCAGATCATGGTGATGACGGTGGGCGCCATCAATAAGAAGGACGTAAACGTCATCTACGACCAGCGGGAGCAGACCAACGACGAACGGCCCATCGACCTGATCCGCGCCACACGTCCCATCGTGATCGTGGACGAACCACAAAGCGTAGATGGCGGCTTGGGTGGTAGTGGCAAGAAGGCATTGGAGGAGATGGCCCCGCTATGCACGCTGCGGTACAGTGCGACGCACATCGACAAGCACCATATGGTGTACCGCTTGGATGCAGTGGATGCTTACGAACGTAAGCTCGTAAAGCAGATCGAAGTGGCCGCCATGGAAGTGGCCGATGCGCACAACGCGGCCTATGTGAAGCTGCTCAGCGCGAAGAAGGTGCGTTCCAATTACGTCGTGGAACTTGAGTTGGACCGTCAGCTTGTGACGGGCATCAAGCGCGACCGTTTCAAGAACATCACGGCTGATGAGGACCTGGAACAACTGACCGGCCGTGCCATGTATGCGGGATATCTCATCAGCAACATCGGCGTAGCCAAGGGCAAAGAGTTCGTGGAGTTCCAGAACCTGGAAAAGCCTCTGCGCATCGGCGAATCGGTTGGCGATGTGGACCGGGCCGCAGTTCACCGGCAGATGATCCGCCGCACCATCACCGAGCACCTGGACAAGGAGCAACGGTTGCGGCCCATGGGCATCAAAGTGCTCAGCCTCTTCTTCATCGATGAGGTGCCGTCGTATCGCGCCTATAACGAAGACGGTGTTGCGGTGAAAGGCAAGTTCGCGACCATCTTCGAGGAAGAGTATCGTGCGGCCGCCAAGCTGGCCAAGTACCGCACGCTCTTCGAAGGCGTTGACCTTGCGACGGCACCAGAGGACGTACACGATGGCTACTTCTCCATCGACAAGCGCATCCACACACCCTTCGAGGACCAGCAACTGAAGAAGAGCAGCAGCAAGGAGGACGTGGAGACGAGCACCTTCAACCTCATCATGCGCGACAAGGAGCGACTGTTGAGCTTCGATACACCGCTCAAGTTCATCTTCTCGCACAGTGCGCTGAAGGAAGGCTGGGACAACCCGAACGTGTTCCAGATCTGCGTGCTGCGCGAAATGGGTTCGGAGCTGCAACGCCGCCAGACCATCGGCCGCGGCCTACGCATCTGTGTGAACAGCAACACCGGCGAACGCGTGCGCGGCTTCGATGTGAACACGCTGACCGTAGTGGCTAACGAGAGCTACGAGCGCTTCGCGGAGGAACTGCAGCACGAGATCGAGAAGGAGACCGGCTTGCGCTTCGGTATTGTGGAGCCACACCAGTTCGCAGGACTCGGCAAGAAGACCGAAGACGGCAAACACGTCGTGCTCGGCGTGGAAAGCAGCGAACGCATCTGGGCCTACCTAAAGCAGCAGGCGTATATCGACAGCAAAGGCAAAGTGCAGGACAGCTTGCGCGAGGTGCTGAAGAACAACACGCTCACGCTGCCGGAAGATTACGAGGAGCAACTGCCAGCGGTGAAAGAAGTGCTGCGCAAACTGGCCGGCAAGCTGGACATAAAGAACGCGCAGGACAAGAAGATCATTCGCACACGTGAAGCACAACTCCACAGCGAAGAGTTCAAGGCGCTATGGAACCGTATCAAGCAGAAGACCACCTACCGTGTCCACTTTAATGAGGAGCGGTTGATCGAGCAGTGCATCAAAGCGGTGAACGATCTGGAGCCCATCCGCGCTCCTCGCATGACCACACGCAAAGCTGATGTAGTGTTAGGCCGTAGCGGTGTACAGGCAACTGAGAATACTGTGAGCGCGCCGCAGGTGTTGTATGAACTCCAGCCCATAAAGCCGGACATCCTCACAGAACTTCAAGACCGCACCCAGCTAACCCGCGCCAGTCTAGTGCGCATCCTTACCGAATGTGACCGGCTGGATGAGTTCTCCAAGAATCCCCAGCAATTCATCGACCTCGTCGCCGAAGGCATCAACCGCTGCAAGCGCATGGAGTTGGTCGACGGAATCAAGTACCGCAAGCTCGGCGATATGGAGTGTTACGCCCAAGAGCTTTTCGAGACCGAGGAGCTGACCGGCTACTTGAACATGGTGGCATGCGATCGCTCAGTCCACGAGTACGTAGTCTACGATTCATCCACTGAGCGGCTGTTCGCTCAGCAGTTGGACAAGAACGAAGCAGTAAAGGTTTTCGCGAAGCTGCCGAGCTGGTTCAAGGTGCCTACGCCATTGGGTCCTTACAATCCTGATTGGGCGGTGGTAGTCGAAGTGGATGGACAGGACCGGGTGTATTTCGTGGCGGAGACGAAGAGTTCGCTTTGGTCTGGGGATCTGCGGGACAAGGAGGGTGGCAAGATCAAATGCGGGGACGCGCATTTCGAGGAGCTTGCGTCGGGAACCGAGAACCCAGCGCGATTTGAGAAGGTGACGGATGTGGAGGATCTGATGACAAGATTATAAGCGCTTACCATGCCAACCTGCCCCAACTGCGGTGCCCCGTCCAAACAAGAAGGATGGGTCTGCCTTGATTGCTACAACAAGAAGAAGGCGGCTGCCGATGCCAAGGAAGGCGGCCTAAGTAGCCGGGAGCACAACTACAGGTATAACATGATTAAGGGCCGCATTGCCGAGACCTTGATCCAGGAGTTGTTCCTCAGCCTTGGCTTCAGCGTGTTCCGCTATGGGATGGAGAACACCATTCCGGGGATCATGGAATTGCTCAAAGGTGTGCGGTCGGATGTGGCCGACCAGATCAAGCGCATGCCGGACTTCGTCATCCAGCACCCTGTTCGCAAAGACGTGTACTTCATTGAGGTGAAGTTCAGGGCGAGCGAGTCGTTCACGTTGAAGGACCTGCCCAAGGACTATCCGTACGAGAACGCATACATCATCATCGTATCCAAGAAGCGCATCAAGTGCATCACGGTGGAGGAACTGAAAGCAGGCAGGGAGGTCACGCCAACAACGCAGAACTATCTGGGCAGTCGCCAGGAGTTCGAATTGGACAAGAAGGTGATCATTGAGTTCTGCGAGTTCGCCGTCAAGTTCTTCGAAAACGTGTAGCGCCCAGAAGGCAAAAACATGCCCAACACCGCCCTCGTCCCCAGCTGCCGGGATTGGGACCTGTTCCGAACGTAGTACGTACCTGCCAAGGCCGCCCGGCCGTTCCTCGTTTTCCCCACGTCTGGGTATTCGGACCTGAGCAGGGTCTACTTACTCCCGTCCAGTACATGACTCGGGGCTGGGACGATGGGAAGGGCCGGGTCTTCATTAGGGTTGACTACGCCTTCCCTGACCAGCCTTTGGAATGGGAACGTATTAAGTCACAAACGATTATGGCCGACTTTCCTGCCCACGGAGATGGGGCCGTGATCGCGATCCCAAAAGAACAGTACGAACACATTCATCAATTCGTCAGCAGCATGGAAGCGATCGATAAGCCATCACTGAATCGCATCTTCTACGGCCCGCCGGGTACCGGCAAGACCTACCACACCATTGGAGCGGCGCTGGAGGTATGCGACGAGACCTTTTACGAGGCCAACAAGCAGAAGCCGGAAGCGCTGCGCGAACGATTCAACCAATTGCTCGTGAAGGAATGGGACGACCCGGACTGGCAGATCGCCTTCTGCACCTTCCACCAGAGCTTCAGTTACGAGGACTTCGTGGAGGGCATCAAGCCGCAGACGCACGTGAGCAAGGATGGCGAAGAGGAGGTCAAGCAGGTCACCTATGAGGTGCAGGACGGCATCTTCAAGCTGATGTGCGCCTCGGCGCGCACCGGCGAGCGGGGTGGTGCCGGGAGCATCATTGAGGAGGGTGTTCTGGCCAAGGCCAACTTCTATAAGGTCTCCTTGGGCCAATACAACAGTCCGGCCGACGATGAGATCTACGCGCACTGCATGGCGAACAGCGTCATCGCGGTAGGCTACGGCGGTTCCGTGGACGTGAGCAAAGCCAAGGATGAAACCGGCATCAAGGACATTCTGAAAGGCGCTGGCTTCAAAGAGGAGGGAGAAGGCTTCCGATACACGGTAAGCGTCCTGCGTGCCCTGCAGCAGGACATGAAGGAGGGCGACATCGTGTTCGTCAGCGCTGGCAACAGCTTGATACGCGCGGTCGGCAGGATCAGCGACGACTACTTCATGGACGCGAATGCGCCGATACGCTTCAAACAGTTCCGCCGGGTGCAATGGCTCCTGCAGGATGTGGAGATCCCGGTGGAGGACATCTATCCGAAGGCCTTCGTAATGGGCACCCTGTACAGCCTTGACCGGAACCTGGTGAAGAAGGACTACTTCCGCAAGGGCAAGGATGAGCCGGTGAAGAAGGATGGCCGCTACGCGCTCATCATCGACGAGATCAACCGGGGCAATGTGGCCAGCATCTTCGGCGAGCTCATCACCCTCATAGAGGATGACAAACGAGAGGCCGGAAAAGAACCGGCGCGAGTGAAGCTGCCCTATTCCAAGGACGACTTCAGCGTTCCATCCAACCTTTATCTCATCGGCACCATGAACACCGCCGACCGCAGCGTTGAAGCACTGGACACGGCCTTGCGCCGACGCTTCAGCTTTGTGGAGATGCCATCGCAGCCGGAGTTGGTCAAGCCGGAAACCGTGGAAGGCATTGAGGTCCGCGCGGTGCTCACCACCATCAACGAACGAGTAGAGCAACTGATGGACAAGGACCACCACATCGGCCACAGCTACTTCATGGGCCTGAAGACCGGTAATGACTTGAAGCGTGTCTTCGCCACCAAGGTCATCCCCTTGCTGGAGGAATACTTCCATGGCGATGCGAAGAAGGTGGGCGCTGTGCTCGGTGAGGCGTTCGTGGAGGTGCGCAAAAAGACCATCCCGTTCGCCAAGGGTTTCGATATGGACGAGTACGAAGTGAAGGAACTCTTCACGGTGAAGGACCCGCGCAAATTCGCCGACCTCGAACCCTTCAAGGCCATCTATGCCAGCAAGTGAGCCGCTGAGCGTTTTCGAGCACGAGAAGCTGCGCGTGGGTGAGCGGGGCTTCCAGCGTGTGCATTACGACCGGCTCCTGAAGTGGAACGAGGCGAACGGCTTCAAGTACTTCGATGCAGGCCCGAACAGCATCACGTTCGCACAATACGTCGGCGTGATCCAGGTCGGCGATCTGGTCATTCAGGTCCTGCCAAAGGCCGACCGCGACGGTGATGCAGGCAAGTGGCAACGCGCCCTGCTGGAGATGCTGGGCCTAGTACACAACCTGCCCCTCACCAGCACCACGGAGAGCCACCTGCACAAGCGCAGTTCCTCCATCCTCGATTTCTTCTTCGACCTCTACGTGCATGATGTGCATGGGCTTGTCCGCGGCGGCCTGGTGAAGCAGTATCACCGGCGTACCGGCAACCAGTTAGCCCTGAAGGGACGCATACATTGGCCCGGACACCTGCGCGAGAACCTGATCCGCAAGGAACGTTTCCACGTGGAGCACCAGGTGTACGATAATGACCACATGCTGCACAGCCTATTGAAGCGTGCCCTGTGCATTGTGAAGGACACCGCCCTCGATCCGATGATCGTGGGGCGTGTGCAGGATGTGGAATGGGCCTTTGAGCAGGTGATGGATCGCCCCTTGACCGCCGCCTCCATCGCGCGCATCCGCCTCGGCCGCAAGACCCAGTCCTATGCGCGGGCTGTTCAACTGGCCACAATGATCGTACTGGACCACGCACCCGACATCAAGGGCGGCCAGACCCGCCTATTGGGCCTGATGTTCGACATGAACGTGCTCTACGAACGGGTGGTCCTGAAACTGCTCCAGCAGGCCGCGCGGGCTACCGACCTCACCATATCGGGCCAGGATAGCCGCTTGTTCTGGCAACGCCAGAAGATCGCCCGGATATCGTGGTGCGTCGCGGCGACCGCGTGGAACTGATCCTCGACACCAAATGGAAGCTGCCCAAGGACAACCGCCCTGCCGATGCGGACCTGAAGCAGATGTACGTGTACAATCTGCAGTTCGGTGCGAAGCGCAGCACCCTGCTCTATCCTTACGTAAAAGGTGTAGAGGACCTGTCGGGGGGGTATGCACCCTGGAGTTGGGGCGCGGAACGCCCTCATGCCTGCGGCCTCGGATACATTGACCTCATCGGGCCGACCGGTTCCCTGAACAAGGACTGCTGCGCACCGATCTTGTCGCGCTTGGCGCACCCTGATGCCGATCGGATCCCAGAAGATAGACGCACCCCATGAGTCTGAAGACCTACTTCGCCAACCCCGCACACTCAACCGTACAGGAACAACTGGTGGAGACCTGGTTCATCCGTGATTACATCCTGCACGCCACGCGCCAAAGTCAGACCCCGTTGGTGGCGCATTCGGACATAGACCTGTTCGGCTTCGACCTGATCCTTGGCCTGCGGGACCGGGACCAACTGTTGCGCGTGCAGCTGAAGGCCTTCAACGGCCGAACACGCATGTGGGACGTGCACAAGGTCTTGCTGCAACAGGGCGGGATTGTGGTGATCGCCAACCCTTCCTTCAACGGGGCGGAACCGACCATAACCTACCGCTGCCTGACCCCGGAAGGGCGGACCCGTGCGCTAGGCCGCACACCGCGCAAGGCCCATACCGGCAAGTGCATGGTGAAGTTCGGCGATGTGAAAGTGGTGGAGGACCTGTTGCATTTATTCGAGGTGTGACCCGAGAAGCGCACACTTGATGCTCGCGCGTCCGTCCATAGGACTGTGTACTTGACAGGCCATCAGTGTAGGTGTGCGCCGTAGAGGATACCTACCTCACGCGCTCGCGGAAGTGCCCTATGGTCTGCGCTGCATGGGGGGTGTTGCACTGCGCCACTGCCAACGTATCCCCTTGCACCACGAAGATCGCATCCTGCAGAAATTCTCGTCCCACCGCCAGCGCTTCCTCCAGCGGCAATTCCACCGCCCAGCCGGGTTCTGCGTGGCCGCTCTCGGGGTCGTACCCGGTTATACGGATGGGCGTGTGCCCGAGCGTCACCAAGTGCGCATGGAGCTTGCGGTCGGCTTCGACATTGCGCTCCTCGCTCCACGTCTCGCCGGTGGTGGCGTAGGCGGTGAGGATGACGAACTGGTCGGGCCAGTCTTCCTGCGGTGCTTCGGTGCGGAAGCGCACCTGGAAGTAGGCCGGGTGGAAGTTGGTTGCTGGTGGCTGTGGCATTGGAGGGTTCAAGTTGGTGTTAACGGCATCGGCGATGGGACAGGGTCGTGCGTTCATGCCTGGATCACTGGCAGAAAGTGCACCGAGATGATCGCCCGGCCGTTCCTCGTTTTCCCCACCTCTGGGTATTTCAATCCGCCGCCCCGCGCATTTGTTTCGGGCTATGCGCACGAAGCCGGCAACGGGTCGTTCGCGTTCTTGGCCGGGCGTGTTGCGCTTATCCACGCGCGCGCGCTGACGGCCTCGCCCTGCAGCATGTGCCATAGCAGCATGTTGGCCAGGACTGCCTCATGGCAGGCCGATGGCTGGTCCCACGAGGCAGTCCCTGCGAAGGGTGGAGGAATGAACGGTGCCCCGTGTGCGCATCAGCGCGCGACTTCGGCAAGCGCTTGTGCCAAGCAGGGTATCAACTTCAACGCAATCAGGCTTTCACCGGGCCTTCACCCGAAAAGCGAAAGAGCCACCCCCTCGGATGGCTCTCTCAATTGTGTGCGTTCGATCAGCCTCGTTTGAACCACTTCAGGATCCCGGAGCCTTTTTCCTCGGACTTCTTCGGAGCTTTCGTCGTGCTCTCTTCATCGAAGATCTCCTTGGTCAGCTTCGCGTAGTCGGGCTTCCCGGCGCTCTGGCGGTTCTCGTTCGGACGGTTGTCGGTGCGCGGCGCTTGCGGACGGCTGTCGCGATGGCCACCGGAACGTTGCGGCCCGCGATCGTTGCGGCGCTCGCCATTGCGCGCTTGTTGCGGACGGTCGTTGCGCTGCTCGTTCGAGCGCGGGTGCTGCGGACGTCCCGTCGATTGGCGGGAAGGGCGTGACTCGTTGGAACGCGCCTGTTGTGGGCGCTGCTCACGGGGCTGGCCTCCGTTCGTGGACGGGCTGCGCTGTCCTTCGCGACGATCGCCGCTGCGCTCGCCCGATGCGCGCTGCGGGCGCCCTTCGTTGCGGTCGCCGCCGGAGCGCGAACGTTGGTTGCCGCCGCGTCCGGGTCCGCGCGGCTGACGCGGCTCGCGCACTTCGGGCTCGGCCTTCTTCGGGCCGCCGGTCATCACGAAGGGGTGGTCGGTGAGCACCGGCACCTCGCGCTTGATCAGGCGCTGGATGTCGCGCAGGTATTCCTTCTCTTCATGGTCGCAGAAGGAGAGGGCCTTGCCGCTGGCGCCGGCGCGACCGGTGCGGCCGATGCGGTGCACGTAGGTCTCGGGGATGTTCGGGATGTCGAAGTTGATCACGTGCGTGAGGCCGTCGATGTCGATGCCGCGCGCAGCAATGTCCGTGGCCACCAGCGCACGAAGCTTGCCTTCCTTGAAGCTCTTCAGCGCGCTTTGCCGCGCGCTCTGGCTCTTGTTGCCGTGGATGGCCTCGGCACCGATGCCGGCCTGGTTGAGCACCTTGACCACCTTGTTGGCGCCGTGCTTGGTGCGGGTGAAGATCAGCGCTTCGCGGATGGCTTCGCCCTGCAATAGGTGCAGCAGCAATTTGTTCTTGTCGGTGCGGTCAACGAAGAGCAGGTGCTGATCGATGGTGTCGGCGGTGGTGCTCTGCGGCACCACTTCCACCTTCACCGGATTGGTGAGGATGCTGTTGGCCAGCTTGGCGATCTCCGGCGGCATGGTGGCGCTGAAGAAGAGCGTCTGCCGCTTCGCAGGCAGTTTGGCGATCACCTTCTTCACGTCGTGGATGAAGCCCATGTCGAGCATGCGGTCGGCTTCATCGAGCACGAAGACCTCGAGCCCATTCAAGTGGACATAGCCCTGTCCCATGAGGTCGAGCAGTCGGCCGGGCGTGGCCACTACGATATCCACTCCGCGGTGCAGGGCATCGGTCTGCGGCTTCTGGCCCACGCCACCGAAGATCACGGTGTGCTTCAGGTTCAGATGGCGGCCATAGGAGCTGAAGCTCTCACCGATCTGGATGGCCAATTCGCGGGTGGGGGTGAGGATCAGTACGCGGATGGCCTTCTTGGGTCCGACTGCCGGCTTCTGGTGGAGCTCCTGCAGGATCGGGATGGCGAAGGCCGCGGTTTTCCCCGTGCCCGTTTGCGCGCAGCCGAGCAGGTCGCGCCCTTGTGTGAGGTGCGGGATGGCCTGTTGCTGAATGGGGGTGGGGTGGGTGTAGCCTTCTTCGTGAAGGGCTTTCAAGATGGGCTCGATGAGCTCGAGGTCGTTGAACGTGGTACGTTCCATAGGTATGCGCCATAGCCTCGGCGCCAAGGTGTTGTGATGTGCGCGAAGCATTGCCTTCGCACGCACCGGTTAGGTGTTTGTTGTTGCCCCAGACATTCCGGTCCGGCTTGCCTGCCGAAGGCAGGCGTTCAATGCTCCGCTGGGAGATCGCGCCTGGACAGGTCATCCGTGACTCCCGTCACGGGGAAAAGCTGGGCGCTTGGGGCGTGCATCGGTCCTTCCGATGCGGGGGCGAAAGTAGGCCTTACCGACTGTTGTGGCGATGCATCCGTCGCCCGAAGGTGATTTCGTGGATAAGGGGGCACGGTCGTCTGTTGCCAATTCGCTCCGGTAGAAACCAATTGGTGGATGGTCCCGTTCCAGCGCCCGCCCTCAACTCACATGGGCACCGACTGACATGGAACGCATCCTCCACCCCGTTTCGCTCGAAGCCCGCTACCAACGCGAGCGGCACATCAACCACATGCTGAGGCTCGGCCTCTTGCTGGCCATTCTGTGCTTCACCGGCGCGGCCTTCGCGCAAGAGGTCGTTGACCGCTTCAACCGCGCCAACAGCAACACGGTGGGCGGCGGCTGGACGGAGACAGAAACAGCCGGGGCAGGCGCATCGATCAACGGCAACCAGTTGCGCTTGGCCCGCACCGGGACCGGCAACAACCGCCAGTTCGTTACGCAAACAACGCCGGGCTCGTACCTCACCACGCTCAATCAGAACAACTGCACCCTCACTTGGGCCTTCAGCTTCAGGCAAAGCGAGAGTGATGGAGAGCTCAGCGGCTTCGATGGCGGTGATGATGGCATGGCGGTAGTGCTGGCGGGCTCCAACGCCAATCTGACCCTGGGCCAGGGCTATGCCGTGGTGCTTGGCGAGAGCGGCAATACGGATCGCGTGCGCCTAGTGCGCTACAACAATGGTCTCGACGCGGACGCCAACCTCAACACCATCATCCAGGCCGGCAACTTCGACAACGACTATCTCGATGTGCGCGTGACCTACGTGCCCTCGACCGATACCTGGAGCCTCTTCTACCGCGACAACGGCAATACCCGCTTCGGCGATCCGCTCACGGCGGCGACCTCGGCCGGCTCGGCGGTCGATGCGACCTATACCGGCACCGGTTTGCCGATCATCGGCTGCTTGTGGAACCACGATGGTGACACCGGTGAGAACGCCGTCTTCGACAACATCCACGTACCGGGCGGCCTGCCCACTTTGCCCTCGATCACGCCGCCTAGCGCCAGCATCTGTGATGGCGCTAACGTTGACCTGACCGCCTCGGCTTCGAGCACCACCACCGCGCGCGTCACCTTCAGCAGCACCGGAGGACCGAGCGCCGTGAGCGTATCCGGCGCCAACGATGGATCCGTTTACCCTTGGAACGTGAGCGTGAGCGGCCTGCCCACCAGCGGCGTCACCGTCGAAAGCGTCACCCTGAACGGCGTTACGCACACCTACCCCGACGATCTGGATATCCTGCTCCAATCCGCCACGGGCACCAATGTCATCCTCATGAGCGACGTTGGCGGCGGAACCGATATCACCAGCGAAAATTTCGTATTCATGGACGGCGAGTCCGCGATGGCCGATAATGCCGTGAACAGGTCTGGCATCTACGCGCCTACCAATAGCGGAACACCGGATAGCTGGCCCACCACGCCCGGCCCCGGCTCCTTCACCCAATCCAGCCCGAGCCTCTCGCTCTTCACCGGAGATTTCAACGGCACATGGGGCTTGCTCATTCGTGATGATGCGAATGCCGACGGTGGTTCCGTTGCGAGTTGGAGCATCACCTTCACCTACACGAGCACGGTCACTTACACCTGGAGCCCGGCCGCCGGCCTGAGCGGAACCACGGGAGCCACCGTTACCGCCTCACCTGCAGGCACCAGCACCTACACCGTAACCGCTGCGCATTCGGGCAATGGTTGCACGCGCTCTGCCGACGTCACGGTGACCGTGGGCGGATGCACCTACTACAGCCGGGCCACCGGCGATGTGAGCGACGCCATTTGGAGCACTACGCCCTCCGGGTTGCCAGCGCCTGGCGCGGTCACGTTCACGGCGGCCAACAACATGGTTGTGCAGAACGGGCATAGCGTGACGAATGACGGGGCTACGCCTGTGGCGGACCTCACCGTGGAGACCGGCGGCACCATGGTCCTGGATGCTGGCAGCACACTTACCCTGAACGGTACGAGTGCGACCATCGATGGCACGCTCACCGCCAACGACAACAGCACATTCGCCATTGCAGGAAGCGGCGCGAAGACGCTCTCCTTGGCCAGCACCACGAGCTTCTGGGACCTCACTGCTGATGCCCCTGATGGCACAACCGTGACCGGCACCATTCACATGCGCGGCACCCTGTTGCTCGACGATGGCAACTTCGATTGCACCGGCAACCCGGTGGTGATGCGCAGCACTTCGGCCTACACCGGTCGATTGGGACCTGTTGGCGCCACCGCCAGTTACACCGGCAACATGCGCATGGAGCGTTTCATTCCCTCGGGTGCCACCAACTGGCGGCTCATTGGCAGCCCGATCCAGAACCGTCGCGTATCGCACCTGCAGGACGACTTCTTCACGGCCGGTTACCCCGGCTCGCAGTACCCCAACTTCTTCGACCCCGTGGGAAGCGGCATCTACTGGCCCAGCATCCGCTGGTACGACGAGACCAACACCGGCGCTTCGGTGAACAACGGCCTGCAGGGCGTGAGCAGCCAAACCCAGGACTTGCTTATCGGTCAGGGCTTCGCAGCCTGGTGCGGCACAGGCTTGACTACCACTACGGCTTTCACCATCGACCTGGAGAACAATGCGCCCGTGATCGCAGCTACGCCCATCACCTTACCGATGGCCTACACCAATACCGGCAATCCATCCGTGGACGGCTGGAACCTGGTGGCCAATCCGCTGCCCAGCCCCATCGCCTTCGATCAGATCGCGCGCGGCGCTGATGTGGAGGACTACGTGACCTACTTCGATCCGGCTACGGGCAACATGGCCACTTGGGACATCGGCCTGAACGCCGGCACCAACGGCGGTACCAACACCATCCAGAGCATGCAGGGCTTCTATCTGAAGGCCATTGGCTCCGGTGTGACCACCACCGTGAGCGAGAGCGCCAAGGTGGCCGGCAACAACGGCGGCTTCTTCGGAGGAAGCGAGCAGGCCCCCGATCTCTTGCGCCTGCACATCGCCAGCGGCTTGAACACCTTCAGCGATGAGACCGTGGTGGTATTCAACGCCGGCGAGCCCTCGTTCACCAGCAACGATGTGCCCAAGTTCAACTTCGGCCATCCGCAGGCGCCGCGCATCGGCACCACGGCTGATGCGGTGAACCTGGCCATCAACGCGTACGGAGCATTCAGCAGCGCGATCCAGATTCCCGTGCTCGTGCACATCCCTGTCACCGGCACCTACACGCTTACCGCAACGGGCATCGAACAGGTGGGCCTCACCTGCATCCGCTTGGAGGACCTTGTCGCTGGAACGTTCACCACGCTTGAAGAAGGCAGCACCTACAGCTTCAGCGCAGAGGCTGGCGCCAACGCCGAAGAGCCGCGCTTCCTGATCCACGCCAGTGCCCCGGTGCCGGTTGCTGCGACGGATGCCCTGTGCCATAGCCAGGCCAACGGTGGCGCCGAGATCGTTCTCGCGGAGGGCGCTGCCGACGTGACCATCTACAACGACATGGGCCAGGCGGTCGGCAGCAGCATTGCGGCGAATGGCACGGTGGCCTTCGATAACCTGCCTGCCGGCGATTACGAGATCACCGTTGAAGGCTATCTCGGCTGCACCAACCTGCTCAGCTCATTCAGCATCGCACAACCCGCTGCCATGGAAGCAGAGGCTGAAGTGGCGGATGCGAGCTGCCCGAACATCGAGGATGGCTTCATCAGCCTCAGCATCGTGGGCGGCACTGCACCATACGAAGTGAACTGGAACGATGGCGCCACCGGCATCGAGCGTCCGGCAACGGCTGGTGTGTTCATCGCTACCGGTACCGATGCGAACGGCTGCGTGGTGAATGCCGAAGTGACGGTGGGTTCGGGCAATGCGCCAGTAGCGCAGGCCAGCGCCGTGAGCCTGACCGTTGCCGTGGGCCAGCCGGTGACCTTCATCAACTCAACCAGCGATGCTGTTGAGCAGACCTGGGATTTCGGTGACGGCAATACCAGCGACGAAGAAGCACCCAGCCACACCTACGATGCGCCTGGCTCCTACACCGTGGTGCTCACCGCGAGCAACGGCTACTGCTCCAGCACCAGTACGGTGACCATCACCGTGGAATTGAGCACCAGCGTGACCGAGGTGAAGCCCGCCACCAACATGCGCAGCTGGCTCGCAGGCGACCACTTGGTGATCGAGCATGGCTTCAGCGAGGTGCTGCCCCTCACCTTGGAGCTGATCAACGAGGCCGGACAGGTCTGGAAGCAGCAACGCGTAGCCGGTCAGGTGGGCCGCATGACGGTGCCCGCCAACGACCTCGCCAGCGGCATCTGGTACGTGCGCGTGAGCACGGCCGAAGACAGCCGCACCGTGCCTGTCGTGATCGTGCGCTAGGCCCTGATAAACAGCCACTCAATGGGCGCGGCCCCTCCGGGAACGGAGGGGCCGCGCTGCGTTTGGGGCAATCGTGGCCAGGGCCCTTGGCAGAATGAATGAACACCCTCGAACCGATGTGACCATGGATCTACCTTGGCGGTCTCAAAAAACAAACCCCTACCGGCTGCCCAGCCGGTGCCGAAAACCCTTTGATATGCGGAAGTACGTTACGCTGATGAAGATGGCTGCAATGGCCTCTTTCATGTTTGTGGTCACCTCAGGTTCGATTGCACAGATCGTTGCCTGGGAGTGCAGCGGCTTGGCTGGCAATGAAGCCACGGTGAATGCCACCACGCTGAACCCCAACCTGAATACCTCGACGCTCTCCAGGGGAGCTGGGGTCAATGCGAGCGCTCTGGCGAACGCCTTCTCGTCAACAGCCTGGGATAACAGCTCGCTCGCTGCGGCGATCACCGCCAACGAATACATCCAGTTCGCCATCAGCGCTCAAGCGGGCTACCAGGTCTCGCTCTCCACGCTCGATGTGAACTTCCGCCGCTCCAGCACGGGCCCCAATGCGTTCCAATGGCAGTACAGCTTGGATGGCTTCAGCACAGCTGGGACGAACATGGGCTCTGCGATCAGCTACACGACGAACCCGACCAATGGCGATGCCCAGACGCAGATCGACCTCACGGGCATAAGCGCTTTGCAGAGCGTGGCATCCGGCACCACGATCACGATCCGGCTCTTCGGTTGGGGTGCTTCCGCAGGTACCGGCACCTTCGCCATCGGGCGCCTCACCGGGAATGACCTGGCCATTGGCGGGAGCGTTACCGCCTCGGGGTCCAACACCTCCGTCTTCTTCGCTGGCAGCAACCTCACGGTGAACGAGGATGATGGCACGGCCGATCTTACGGTGAGCATCGATGACTTCAGCACCACCAATGCGACCAGTGTGGATGTGGTGCTCAGCTCCGGCAACGCGGCGCGCGTGAACGGCTTCAGCAGCCAAACGGTGAACTGGGCCGCCAACGATGGCGCCGACAAGACCGTGACCCTGACCCTCACGGACGATATGCTCTGCAACGGGACCGATGTGCTCACCTTCGGATTCGCCAACCTGAGCGGCGGCGATGGCACCCCCTTCGTAGGCAGTCCCAGCAGCCGCACCGTTACCGTGAACGACGACGAGATCACCGTTGATCCCGTCGCTATTGCCGGAACGAACATCAGCACCAGCGGCTTCGATGCCAATTGGAACAACATCGGGGCAACCACCTACTTCCTCGATGTGAGCCGCTACAGCGACTTCCTGGACCCCACGCCGGTATCCGTAGCCGAATGGAACTTCCCCAGCAACCCCGATAACAACATCGCCGATGGCGGCATCGGTGCCAACAGCGGAGCGGCGCTCACCACCGTGGGCGGTACCGGAACGATCACTTACGTCCCCGTCGCCTCCAGTGCAACGAGCGCAGCGACCGGCAGCGGCTGGAACGCAGGCAGCGGCTCCAAGTATTGGATGATCGAGATCAGTACGGAGGGCCATCACAACCTCACGCTCTCCAGCGCGCAACGGTCATCGAACACGGGTCCGCGCGATTGGCAGGTCGAATACCGGATCGGCACGGGCGGCACCTGGACCTTGGTGCCAAGCTCCAGCGTGACCGTGCAGAACAATTGGACCAGCGGCGTGCTCACCGAAGTGGCCATGCCCAGCGCGTGTGACGATCAAGCGCAGCTCTTCCTGCGCTGGATCATGACCAGCAACACCGACACGCAAGGCAATACCTTGGCAGCGGGTGGCACCAGCGGCATCGACAACATCGTGATCGCGGGTCAGCCCGAGAGCTACATCGCGGGCTACGACGGCTTCAATGCGGGCAGCGCCACCTCAGAGAGCTTGGTCGGCCTGTTGGGCGCCACCACCTACCACTACCGCGTGCGTGCCACCGGCGGCTGCGCCTCGGCCGTGCATAGCAACACCATCTCGGTAACCACCGATGCCGTCGATACCTATTACAGCCGGGCCACGGGCAATGTGAACGACCCCATCTGGAGCGATACGCCCAGCGGCACTGCGGGCCCAGCCGTTTGGACCAACGCCAGCAACATGGTGGTACAGAGCGGCGACGACGTGACGATTGATTCCAACACCACCACCCGCTCGGTCACGGTGGAGAATGGCGCCACCTTGAACATCGATGCCAACCGCTGGATCAAATCCACCGCGGGCACCAGCACCATCAACGGCACGCTGAACGCTGCTGACAACAGTGAATTCCGGATCACCGAAGGCACGAGCGCCACGCTCGCCTTGGGCGGCACGGCCAGTTTCTGGGACTTCCGTGCGGGCATGACCACCGGCGTCACCGTTATGGGCGACATGGAGATCCGCGGCACCTTGCAGGTGGATGATGGCGACTTCGATTGCACCGGCGCCAATGTGGTGCTCACCAGCAGCGCCACGCAGACCGGGCGGCTGGGCCCGGTGGGCGGCACGGCCGGCTACACGGGCAACCTGAGGATCGAGCGCTACCGCCTGGCCGGTCCAACCAACTGGCTGCTGATGGGCAGCCCCATCCAAGGCCGCACGGTGAACCATTGGCAGGATGATTTCATCACCGCCGGTTATCCGGGATCTCAATTCCCCAACTTCGATGAACCGGTGGGCAGCAACATCCTGTGGCCGAGCATCCGCTGGTACGATGAGGCCAACACGGGCTCAACGGTGAACGATGGCCTTCAGGGCGTGAGCAGCTCGGCGCAGGCATTGAGCACGGGCCAGGGCTTCGCCGTGTGGGCAGGCACGGGCTTCTTCAACACGGCGGCCTTCACCATAGACCTGGGCGGCAGCGCGCCGGTGATCGCGCAGACCCCGGTGACGCTGCCGATGTCGTGGACCGACACGAGCGCGCCGACGGTGGATGGCTGGAACCTGGTGAGCAACCCCCTGCCCAGCCCCATTGCCTTCGACCAGATCGCGCGCGGTGCCGATGTGGCGGACTTCGTCACCTTTTACAATCCGGACGATGGCAACACCGCGGTGTACGACATCAGCCTCGGGTTCGGCACCAACAACGCCACCAACACCATCCAGAGCATGCAGGGCTTCTTCCTGAAGGCCACGGGCGGCGCGGTGACCACCACGGTGGATGAGGGCGACAAGGTGAACGACAACGCTGGCGGCATGTTCGGCCTCACCGGCGAGCCTGCCGCGCACCTGCGGCTGCGCATCGCCAGCAGCCTGAACACCTTCAAGGATGAGGCGATCATGGTCTTCGGCGAAGGGCAGCCCGGCGCCGACGCCGATGATGCGCAGAAGTACGTGATGGCGCACAACGACGCGCCGCAGATCGCCACGCTCACCGATGGCGTTCAGATGGCGATCAATGCATACGGCATTGCGGATGCGGGGGCGATCGTGCCCTTGTCGGTGAACGTCGGGGTCACCGGCGAGTACACCATCAGCGCCGTGGAGGTGGGCGGCCTGGAGCTGAGCTGCCTGGCCATCGAGGACCTGGAGACGGGCGCGATGGTGAGCCTGCTTAACGGCCCCGGATACGCGTTCACCATGGAGGCCGCGGCTGACCCGGCCGTGCAGCGCTTCATGCTGCACATCAACAACGGCCCCGACGCTGCGTTCACGGCCGACAACAGCGCGGTTAGCGTGGGCCAGTCCGTGCAGTTCACCGCCGCGCAGGCCGCCAGCAGCTACGCCTGGGACTTCGGCGATGGCAGCACCAGCACCGAGGCCAGCCCCGTGCACGCATGGGACGCCGCCGGCACCTACCTGGTGACCTTGGGCGTGAGCGATGGGCTCTGCAGCGACCAGGCCACCACCGAGATCACCGTTGAGCTGAGCACCGGCACCGGCCACGCCGTGAGCTCCGAGCACCGCGCTTGGGCCACTCCGCAGGGCATCATGGTCGAGCACGCCTTCACCGGCAAGGCAGCGGTAACGGTGGAGCTGCTGGATGCCACGGGCCGTGTAGCCTATGCGGGCCGCATGAATGCCAACCGCCATGTGCTGCCCAGCGCCCAACTGGCCAACGGAGCCTGGTTCGTACGCCTGGACAATGGCTCCGAGCGTGTGACCCTGCGGGTGCCGCTGGCCCGCTGAGCCGAACCTGAATGAGATGGAGCGAGGCCCTTAAAGGAGGGCCTCACTTCATTCTGGGGCAACGCAGCCGCCCGTACTTTGCGCCACTTCCATGGACCACCTGCTCGAGAGCGCCATCCGAATCGCCGCCAAGGTCCATAAGGGCCAGACCGACCGTTTCGGCAAGCCATACATCCTGCACGTGATGCGCGTGATGATGCGCGGACAGGAGTTCGATGAGCAGGTGCTGGGCGCTCTGCACGATGTGCTGGAGCGGTCGGAGCTCACCATGGCGGAGCTTGAGAAGAAGGGCTTCCCGCCCCGCGTGCTCAAGGCGCTGGACGCGATCACGCGCCGCGCCGACGAGACCTATGAGCAATACATCGACCGCGTGGTCGAGGATTCTCTGGCCATCCGCGTGAAGATCAACGACCTCGCCGACAAGATGGACCTGCTGCACGTGGAGCAGCTGGACCCGAGCGACCTGAAGCGCTACAACAAGCAGTTGGCCGCCTACCACCGCATGAAGAAGCTGGTGCAGATGGCCAAGGCGCGCATGAGCGTTCCGGTGGAGAGCAAGCGCGCGTAGTCCTGACGACTTTCCATCGTGCTTCGTCGAAGCATGGACTTGGCCATGTGGCATGGCATGTTGCGTCTCGGTACTTTTCCGTCCTAGGCCCTGAACCCATGAAGCGCATCCTCGCCTCCCTCGTTCTTTTCTTCCCGGTCTTCGTGCTCGCCCAAGAGCCCGCGCGATTGGTCCATGAGCGCATCTCCGACGCGCGCGCGGATGGTAAGGCCTTCACCAGCGTGCGGCTCTTCGTCCACGAACGCCTTGGCGCGGGGTCTGACGCGCTCTGGTCAGCAGCGGTTCGCCATGCCGATGTGCTGCGCTTCGATGCATCTGCTGCCAGCGGCTTGATGGATGCGCCTTTGGAACGCATATCCCTTGAGCTGCCCAGCAGCACAGGCATGGTGGTGCTCGACCTGATCCAAGCGGACCTCTTCGCCGATGGCTTCCAGGTCACCGCATCCGCCAATGGCGCTCGCGCCGATGTGGGAATCGGGATCCATTATCGCGGCGTTCTGCGCGACGAACCGAACTCGCTGGCTGCGATCAGCATCTTCCCCGATCACGTCATGGGCATCATCAGCGATACTCAGGGCAGCCGCGTCCTCGGACCCGTGGAGGGCGACCCCCAGCGACGCCATGTGCTCTATCGTGATGCTGACCTGTTCGGCGATCCCGGCTTCTCCTGCGGTGTGGACGACCTGGTGGAGGCGTACACGGAGGAAGAGCTGAGGCCGCAGGGCGGGCGCAAGAGCATCAAGTGCCTGAACATCTATTGGGAGGCCGATTACGACCTCTTCCAGAACAAGGGCAGCGTGGCCAATGTCACCAGCTACCTCACCGGCCTATTCAATCAGATGGCCATCCTATTCGACAACGATGGCGTGGACATGCAGCTCTCGGAGATCTTCGTGTGGACAGAGGCGAGTCCTTACACCGGGACCAACAGCGCCCAACAGCTCAATCTCTTCGGTACGCACCGCACCAGTTTCAATGGCAACCTGGCGCACCTGCTTGAGTTGAGCAACTACGGCGGACGGGCTTATCTCAATACCATCTGCAGCAGCACCAGCGTGCGCATGGCTTATAGCGGAATCAATTCAAGCTACAATAACGTGCCCACCTACAGTTGGAGCGTGATGGTGGTGGCGCACGAGACCGGGCACAACCTGGGGAGCAGCCACACGCATGCCTGCGTATGGAACGGCAACGGCACGGCCATCGATGGTTGCGGACCGACGGCGGGCTACACCGAGGGCTCATGCCCCAATGCGGGCCTTCCATCCGGCGGCGGCACCATCATGAGTTATTGCCACCTGATCGGTGGAACGGGCATCAATCTCTCGCTGGGCTTCGGCCCGCAGCCAGCGGCCTTGATCGTGAACCGGGTGAACAGCGCCAGCTGCCTCACCGCTTGTGGCAGCAGCTGCGATCCGCCGCTGCCGCTCACCGTCACCAACCTCACCGCTGTGAGCGCCACCTTGGGCTGGGCCAACTTCGGCCTGGGCAATTACACCCTTCGCTGGAAGCCCACGAGCAGCGGCACGTGGACCACCGTCACCGGCCTTACGGGCACCACCTACAACCTCACCGGACTCACGCAGGATACCGAGTATGAATTCCAAGTGCTCAGCGTGTGCGCGAGCAGCAGCTCGGCCTACAGTACCAGCCGCGTGTTCAACACCCCGATTCCGTGCGTGGATAATTACGAGCCGAACAACAGCACGGGTGCGGCCACGTTGGTCACGCTGCCCGCGTCGCGCAACGGCCTGATCAGCCCGACAGGTGACAACGACTATTTCCGATTCACCTTGAGTGCCACGGGAACCATCAACATGGGCTTGAGCAATCTCCCGGCTGATTTTGACCTGAACCTCCGGAATAGCGCAGGAGCCATCGTCGCATCCTCTTCAGCCGGTGGCACCAGCAACGAGTCCATCTCCTACGCGAATGCCGCGCCTGGTGATTATTACGCGCAGGTCTTCGGCTGGAACGGCGCCAACAATGCATCGGTGTGCTACCTGCTCACCGTGAGCTATCTGGCCCCGTCCTGCACCGCTCCGCAAGGGCTCAGCTCCAGCAGCATCACGTACAACAGCGCGCAGATCTCCTGGACCGCCGGGCTTACGGCGATCAGCTACGATCTGCGCTGGAAGCCATCTGCCAGCAGCACCTGGACCAACGTGAACGGGCTCTCCACCAACAGCTACGCGCTTACCGGCCTCGATCCGCTCACGAGCTACGATGTGCAGGTGCGCTCCGTGTGCGATGGCCCCGGCGGCACGCAGGGCAACACTTCGACCTACACGCAGACCCACAGCTTCACCACGCTCGAAGCGCCATGCGAAGTGGTGCCGCGTTCGGTGGTGGCCGCCAAGGTCTTCTTGGAAGGACCATACGAACAGGTCACAGGCTTGATGCTCGATAGCCTGCGCAAACTGAACCTCATCCCGCTCACCGAGCCGTACTCGGCCATGGGCTACACCGTGACCGGGCCCGCCACCTGCACACCGGGCAGGCTCCTGGTCGCGGGCAATGATGCCATTGTCGATTGGGTGCTGGTGGAGCTGCGCGAGAACAGTTCGCCGTACAGCGTGCTCGAAGCGCGCGTCGGATTGCTGGAGCGTGATGGCGATGTGGTGGCACCCGACGGCACTTCTCCCTTGGGCTTCTGTCCGCCGGCGGGCACCTATCGGGTGGCGGTCCGTCATCGGAACCACTTGGGCGCCATGACCGGCAGTGGTATCGCATTGAGCGGTGCGGCCACGGCGGTGGATCTCACCTTGAGCGGCACTTCGACATACGGCACCAATGCGCTCAAAGCGATCGGCAGCGTGATGGCGCTTTGGGCCGGCAACGTGTGGACGGATGCGGCCTTGCGCTACACCGGCCAGGACAACGACCGTGACCCGATCCTCGAAGCGATCGGGGGCAGCGTGCCCACGGCCACGATCGCCGGGTATCATCTGAGCGATGTGAACCTCGACGGCACCGTGAAGTACACCGGGCAGGACAACGACCGCGACCCGATCCTCACCAACATCGGCGGGAGCGTGCCCACCAGCACCTTGCAGGAGCAGTTGCCGTAGTGCCCAGCAGTCCTTCCTTGGAGCGCATCGGGCCGGACCGGAAGTGTTGAAAACCCTCATCGATCGTGGATAACCGGAGTTTTCCACAGCCGTGAGCCCCTACGGTGGCAGGATACCTTCGGCCCATCGCCGCGAACCCGCGCCAATGCTGGGATCCGGCGGGAGGGCATGAGCAACGCGAGCTACGGGGAAGAGCATATTCGATCACTCGATTGGAAAGAGCACATCCGCCTGCGGCCGGGCATGTACATCGGCAAGCTGGGTGATGGCAGCAGCTACGACGACGGCATCTACATCCTGCTGAAGGAGGTGCTCGACAATTGCATCGACGAGTACGTGATGGGCCACGGCAAGAAGGTGGACATCACCATCGAGGGCTCACGGGTCACCGTGCGCGATTACGGCCGTGGCGTTCCCTTGGGCAAGGTGGTGGACGTGGTGAGCAAGATCAACACCGGCGCCAAATACGACAGCAAGGCCTTCAAGAAGAGCGTGGGCTTGAACGGCGTGGGCACCAAGGCGGTGAATGCGCTGAGCAGCTATTTCAGGATTGAGAGCGTGCGCGACGGCGAGCTGATGAAGGCCGAGTTCGACCGCGGCGTGCTGCGCAAGAACAACAAGCCGGTGAAGACCGACGAGCCCAACGGCACGCGCGTGGTCTTCGAGCCCGATGAGCAGATGTTCCGCAGCTATCAGTTTCGCGACCCGCACATCGAGCGGTTGCTGCGCAACTACTGCTACCTGAACACTGGCCTGGCCATCTACTGCAACGGCACCAAGTACCAGAGCAAGGAAGGCCTCAAGGACCTGCTGGTGGAGCGCATGGACGGCGAGCCCCTCTACCCGATCATCCACCTGCGCGGCGACGACATCGAAGTGGCCATCACCCACGCCAATCACTATGGCGAGGACTACTACAGCTTCGTGAACGGCCAGCACACCACGCAGGGCGGCACGCACCAGGGCGCCTTCCGCGAGGCCGTGGCCAAAACGGTGAAGGACTTCTTCAAGAAGGACTGGGAAGCCGGTGATGTGCGCACCGGCATCGTGGCGGCCGTGGCCGTGAAGGTGATCGAGCCCGTGTTCGAGAGCCAGACCAAGACCAAGCTCGGCAGCCTGGAGATCGAGCCCGGCGGCCAGAGCATGCGCTCCTTCGTGGGCGACTTCATCGGCAAGGAGCTCGACAACTACCTGCACAAGCACCCCGAGGTGGCGCAGGTGCTGCTCGACCGGATCCAGCAGAACGAGCGCGAGCGCAAGGAGCTCAGCGGCATCCGCAAGCTGGCCCGCGAGCGCGCGAAGAAGGCCAGCCTGCACAACCGGAAATTGCGCGATTGCCGCATCCACCTCACCGATGCCAAGAAGGACGAAGCGCTGAAGCTGGCCACCACGCTCTTCATCACCGAGGGCGACAGCGCCAGCGGCAGCATCACCAAGAGCCGCAACGTGGAGACCCAGGCCGTCTTCAGCCTGAAGGGCAAGCCGCTCAACTGCTACGGCCTCACCAAGAAGGTGGTGTACGAGAACGAGGAGTTCAACCTGATCCAGGCCGCGCTCGACATCGAGGACGGCATGGACGGCCTGCGCTACAACCGTATCGTGATCGCCACTGATGCCGATGTGGACGGCATGCACATCCGCCTGCTGCTGATGACCTTCTTCCTGCAGTTCTTCCCCGAGGTGGTGAAGAACGATCACCTGTACATCCTGCAAACGCCGCTCTTCCGCGTGCGCAACAAGAAGGAGACGATCTACTGCTACAGCGATGAGGAGCGCCAGCGGGCCATCCTGAAGCTCGGCAAGGGCCACGAGATCACGCGCTTCAAGGGCCTCGGTGAGATCAGCCCCGACGAGTTCAAGCACTTCATCGGCGAGGACATACGGCTGGAGCCGGTGATGATCACCAAGGATGCCAGCGTACACGACCTCCTCGAGTTCTACATGGGCAAGAACACGCCCGCGCGCCAGGATTTCATCATCCGGAACCTCAAGGTGGAGAAGGACCTGCTGGAGGAACAGGCCATCGACCCGGTGAAGGTGATCGCCCGTAAACTGGAGGAGGTGGAGGAAGAGGCATGATGCGGCGCAGGATCATACCCGTTGCGCTGGCCCTGGTGGTTCTTTCCGCCACGCGAGCCCGTGCCCAGGGCACCGGAACCCTGCGCGTGCTCTGCGAGCCGCAGGCCACCTGCAGCTACGTGCTCGATGGCCAGCACCGCATGCAGGACCGCGAGCTCACGCTGCTCGAAGGCCCGCACCGCCTCGTGCTCTGGGCGCCCGAGCGCCGCATGCTCGATACCACCGTGAAGGTGATGCCCGGCGCGCTGAATGAACTGCGCGTGCAACTGCGCTATAGCGAGGAGTTCATCGCCTACAACAAGAAGAGCCAGCGCTTCAAGCGCGACGACCGCTGGCTGCGCTATGGCACGCCGGTGCTTGCCGTAGGAGCTGCCGCCTGGTTCGGCATCAGCACCTGGAAGGCCGTTGATGCGCAGCGAGCCATCAACGACCTGGAGACCGTTTACCACGAGAGCGCGAACCCGGCGCGCATCGCCGACCTGAAAGGGCAGGAGATCCCCGACGCCAACCAGAAGCTGAGGCAGGCGCGCACCTTGATGGCGGTGAGCGGCGGTGTACTGGCGGCATCGGGCGCGGCCTGGTGGTACGTGAAGAAGGTGCGCGCCAAGCGCACGCCGCCCGTGTTCGAGGACAAGGAGAAGGCGCGCTTCGATGGGCTGGTATGGGTGCCCGATGCCGACGGCCACGGGATGTGGATGGCTGGCTTGACCATTCCCCTGCGATGAAGCACGCCCTCCTCGCAATCAGCATCGCGCTGCTCGCCCTCGGCTGCGGCAAGGGCGAGCTCGACCCCGCCTCGCTCACGAGCAATCCCTTCGATGCCGATTACGATGGCCCCCCGGTCTTCGTGTACGACAGCACCTACACGCAGAACGTGACCATACCGGGCGGCATCATCATCAACCAGGTGATCGCCTTCCATGTGAAGGGCGAACTGCTGCCGGCCAATAACGGATACTCGGTGAGGGTGGTGGAAACCGCTACGGGCGATTCGACCTTGATCGATCCCATCCCCTCGGACAACAACCGCTTCCGGTACAGCCGCGCCAACCCCGTGGTGGGCACCCTGTGCGTGCGCCTCGGCTTGCACAACAACAACGCCACCAGTCGCCGCGAAGAGATCTGCGCAACCCTGTGAGAAAGACATGAGCAACGACATCGACAATCCCGAAGGCAATCCCGAAGGCCTGGGCCATGTGCCCGCTGGCGGCCAGGCCGGCGGCTTCAGCGTGAGCGGCATGTACAAGGACTGGTTCCTGGACTATGCCAGCTACGTGATCCTGGAGCGCGCCGTGCCCGCGCTCTACGATGGCCTCAAGCCCGTGCAGCGCCGCATCCTGCACGCCATGGATGACCTGGACGATGGCCGCTACAACAAGGTGGCCAACATCATCGGCCACGCCATGCAGTACCACCCGCACGGCGATGCCAGCATCGGTGATGCCCTGGTGCAGCTCGGGCAGAAGGACCTGCTGATCGATTGCCAGGGCAACTGGGGCAACACGCTCACCGGCGACAGCGCCGCTGCGCCGCGCTACATCGAGGCCCGTTTGAGCAAGTTCGCCAAGGAGGTCGTCTTCAACCCCAAGACCACCGAATGGCAGCTCAGCTACGACGGCCGCAACAAGGAACCGGTGTTCCTGCCCGTGAAATTCCCGCTGCTGCTGGCGCAGGGCGCCGAAGGCATCGCGGTGGGCCTCAGCTGCAAATTGCTGCCGCACAACTTCAACGAGCTCTGCGATGCCAGCGTGGCCGTGCTGCGCAAGCGCTCCTTCGAGCTGCTGCCCGATTTCCCCACTGGCGGCCTGGCTGATGTGAGCAACTACAGCGAGGGCGAGCGCGGCGGCCGCGTGCGCTGCCGGGCGCGCATCAGGAAGCTCGACAACAAGACCCTCGAGGTCACCGAGATCCCTTTCGGCACCACCACCACTTCGCTCATGGAGAGCATCGTGAAGGCCAACGAGAAGGGCAAGATCAAGGTGCGCCACATCGATGACAATACCGCCGAGCACGTCTCCATCATCATCCACCTCGCCGCCGGCGTGAGCCCCGATACCACCATCGATGCGCTCTACGCCTTCACCGATTGCGAGGTGAGCCTGGCGCCGAACGCCGTGGTGATCGAGAACGACAAGCCGCGCTTCGTGAGCGTGAAGGAGCTGCTGCGCATCAGCACGGAGAACACCCTGCGGCTCCTGGAGCTGGAGTTGAAGATCAAGAAGAGCGAACTAGAGGAGCAATGGCACTTCGCCTCGCTCGAGCGCATCTTCATCGAGAAGAAGGTCTATCGCAGGATCGAAGAGGCCGAGACCTGGGAGGAGGTCATCAGCTTCATCGACAAGGGCCTGAAGCCGCACATCCAGGAACTGAAGCGGCCGGTGACCCAAGAGGACATCGTCCGCCTAACGGAGATCAGGATCAAGCGCATCTCGAAGTTCGACAGCTTCAAGGCCGATGAGCACATCAAGCAGCTGGCCGAGCAGATCAAGGAGGTGAAGGGCAAGCTGGACCACCTGGTGGACCACGCGGTGGATTGGTTCAAGGACCTGAAGAAGAAGTACGGATCCGGTCGCGAGCGAAAGACCGAGCTGCGCGCCTTCGACACGATCGTGGCGGCCAAGGTGGCCGTGGCCAACAAGAAGCTCTACGTGGACCGCAAGGAGGGCTTCATGGGCTGGAGCCTGAAGGAGGCGGAGCTCGTGACCGAATGCTCCGAGATGGACGACATCATCGTGTTCCGCATCAACGGCAGCATGACGGTGACCAGGATGGCCGACAAGAAATTCGTGGGCAAGGGCATCGAGCACATCGCCGTGTTCAAGAAGAACGATGAGCGCACCATCTACCACATGGTGTATCAGGATGGCGTGAAAGGCCCTTACTACATGAAGCGCTTCGTGGTCACCGGCATCACGCGCGACAAGGAGTACGACCTCACCGGCGGCGCGCCCGGAAGCACCCTGGAGTACTTCACCTGCAACCCCGATGGCGCCAGCGAGGTGATCACCGTGGTGCTGAAGCCGAGGCCCAACCTGCGCAAGACCAAGTTCGATGTGGATTTCGCGGAGCTGGCGGTGAAGGGGCGCGGCAGCAAGGGCAACCTGCTCACCCGCTACACGGTGCAGAAGGTGACCCAGAAGGAGCGCGGCACCAGCACCCTCGGTGCCATCCCCGTGTGGTACGACGAGACCGTGCGCCGCCTGAACGACACCGGCCACGGGCGCTACCTCGGCCGCTTCAAGGGCGAGGACCGCATCCTGTGCATCAGCAAGAGCGGCACCTACCAGCTCTTCCCCTTCGTGCTCAGCACCCACTTCCCCGACGATGCCCTCACCGTGGTGAAGTGGAACCCCAAGGACGTGGTGAGCGCCGTTTACTGGGACGGCGAGAAGGAGCAGTTCAATGTGAAGCGCTTCCAGGTGGAGCCCTCGCGCGAGGCCGTCTCCTTCATCACCGAGCACGACCAGAGCAAGCTCGTGCTGCACAGCCTGGTGCCCGAGCCCGAGCTGCACATCGCCTACGACAAGCGCAGCACCACGCGCGCTGACGAGGACATCGACCTGGCCGGCTTCATCGGCGTGAAAGGGGTGAAGGCCATCGGCAACCGCCTCACTCCGCACAAGGTGAAGGAGCTCACGCTGAACTCGCCGGTCTTCATCCCCCTCACCCCGGAGCAGGAAGAGGTGCAGGGCATGCTCATCACCGAGGACGAGATCGGCAACCTCGATGCACCGGAAGAGGAAGGCCTGGAGGAAAGCCCCATGAAGCAGATGAAGCGCGCCAAGCGCACCTCAGCCGAGGAAATCAGCCCGGAGGATCCGCTCACCGGCTACAAGCCCGGCAAGCAGATCACGTTGGGGCTGGATGAGTAGGGGGCGCCTTTCGATCACGGGTGCAAGTGAACCTCGCCAGGGTCACCCGGAGAGGACCCGGCGCGCGAAGCCGATCACGCAAGGTCCCGGCCTTTCGGGCCTGAGGCGGAGAACCGGCGGAGGCGTCAGGGGAACGGACTAGAAATCATTTCAGGATGAGGTAGTTCAAGTCGAGAAGCGGGCAACTGCCGGTCCCCGTATAGACTTGTTCTAAGGCCCTTTTGAGGTGTACTTTCGGCATCGTAGCGTGCGGCAGTTGAATCAACGCTTACATGACCATGAGAATACATCTAAACGTGAAAGTCATCATCCTCATCTCCATGGTCCTATTCAATCTGAATTCCACGGCACAGAGGATATCAGGAGGATCCTCGCATTCCCTAGCTCTGTGCGGCAGCGGTTACGCCATGACCTGGGGGGCGAATCACGATGGCGAGTTAGGCAATGGAGAAACAATCACCACCGGGTGCTTTTGTGAAACGAGTCCTGTTGACGTGATAACGCTTGGGGGCATTACCGCAGTCTCCGGTGGTGAAGGTCACTCCCTGGCACTTACTAGCGATAGCATCGTCTGGGCGTGGGGAGGGAACAGTAGTGGCCAATTGGGCAATGGCACCACCTTGAACAGCAGCACACCAGTGCAGGTGAGCGGCCTCTCAGGCATAGTCGCGATTTCCGGTGGAGGAATGCATTCCGTTGCTCTGAAGCATGACGGTACCGTTTGGGCCTGGGGTAGGAATGAGCGAGGCGAACTTGGTAATGGAGCACTCGTAGCCAGCAGCACACCTGTCCAAGTACTCGGACTAACGAACATGGTTTCTATTGGAGCTGGGAGGTACCATACACTTGCCGTGAGAAATGATGGTACGGTCTGGGCATGGGGCTGGAACGCATGGGGGCAATTGGGGGATGGGTCTATCGCCGCTGGCGGATGCTTATGCGAAACATTGGCCGTCCAAGTAGGCGGACTCGCGGATATCGTGGCAGTTTCAGGTGGAGCAGAGCATTCACTGGGTCTAATGGGCAATGGCACGGTATGGGCGTGGGGTGAGAACGCGTGGGGGCAGTTGGGAGACGGCACAACAATCACCACAGGGTGCCACTGCAACCCGAATCCTGTGCAGGTCAGCGGGCTCACGAATATCACAGCCATCTCAGGCGCAGCCGCCCACTCCGTTGCGATGAGCACCGATGGAACTGTTTGGTCATGGGGAAGGAACATCGAAGGCGAATTGGGCAATGGAACCACATCTCTCAGCAGTAACCTTCCTGTTCAAGTAAGCGGACTGACAAATGTTGTCGCCATCGCCGGAAGCAATTACGCCACACATGCGGTCAAGGAGGATGGAACAGTCTGGGGTTGGGGACGGAATAACTTCGCGCAACTTGGGGATGGCACCACTTCCGACAGGCCTGCCCCCGTGCAGATGAACGGCCTTTGCTCGATATGGGTTGGCTTGGACGAGTCTGATGATCATACATCAGTAGCCGTATATCCTAATCCAACATCCGGTGAATTCGTTGTTGAGGGCCGAGATGGGCTGAGGTTCACAGGCTGCGATATCCGGAATGCACTAGGGCAATATGTGCATTCATCCTCCTTAATTGTCTCCAAGCTCGATATCGACCTGTCCGAGTTGCCCAGTGGTGTTTACATGCTTGTAATCAAGGTTGCGAACGGTCAAGCGCTGTCACGGAGGCTGATGAAGGAATAGTCTTCATCCCGCTTAAGACGACCTGACATGCACTCCCGGTCAAATGGTCTTGCCGATAACGGGTGTCGTGGCATCTAGTGAAGGATTATGGAGTGCCGACTCGAAACTGCTCGGTTTGTGGTGGAAGCTGTTCGAACACTGCAGCATCGGCGAAGATTGCCCAAGCGGCGTAAGTTGGGTCTTCTTCCTCTCAGGGCCTTCGCGGTGCAGGTCAAACTGCTGGAATTTTTCAATTCTGCCGGACCTTCGCCGAAGGTCACCACCACTCGTCCATCAGCCTGAGTAGGCCTCCCGCTTCTGGGGCCCTGCGTTCTGAAGGTTCGGAGGTTTGAGAATCCCAGCTTCTTCACCTAGGCGAGAAATTCAACATCTGCCGCCTGCTTGCACGATTGCTAGGCGGACCATGAGGAGAAAGTGATAGACTTGCTTATGGGGGGCGCACGCGTTTCGCCTACTGGGCATGGAGCCGGGAGATGAGGCGCCGTGGGAGCCGTGTGATCCGTTCGCTGTTTCGATGGCATGAGCCGCTTGATGACCGACATGACCGGGACCATCGCCAAGTACTTCATCGAGATACCGCCGGTCATCTCGTTCCGCAACTACCGCTTCTACCTGGTGGGCAACGTGGCGTACAACTTCGCCCTGTTCGTGCATTCGCTGTGGGCGGTGCTCTTTGGCGTGCTCGGCGTCACGCAGTTGATGTATTTCAACCTGGGGAGCGTCGCCATCTTCATCGCGTGCATCGTCCTCAATCGGCGCGGCATCCACATGTTCCCCACCATCATCGGTGTGGGGGAGGTGATCGCCCACCAGGTGTACGCCTGCCATCTGTTGGGCGTTGACTCCGGGTACCAGCTCTACATCCTCGTGGTCTCGCTGTTCCCCTTCATCATGCCGGCCTGGCGGCCATGGATCAAGGCCTTGCTCTTCCTTTTCAGCCTCGCCGGCTACCTGGCGATCGAGGCCGTGCTGAAAGGCGTTCCGCCCGTGGTGCGCCTCGATCCGTCACTGCTGTACGCGTTGAACATCTCGAACATCTGCTTCGGCTTCATCTGCCTGGCCATCTGGGGCATCTATTTCAACTTCGCGGTGTACCGGACCGAGGAGAAGCTCGATGCGGAATTGGACAAGTCGGAGCAGCTCCTGCTCAACATCCTGCCCGGCCCCATCGCGGCGGAGCTGAAGGAAACGGGTGCAGCCGAGGCAAGGGACTTCGAACGGGCCACTATCCTGTTCACCGACTTCAAGGATTTCACCCGCCATTCCGAAGTGCTCAGCGCGCGTGAGCTGGTGGACGAGATCAACGCCTGCTTCAAGGAGTTCGATCGGATCATCACGGACCATGGCGTCGAGAAGATCAAGACCATCGGCGATTCGTACATGGCCGTGGGCGGTGTGCCGCAACCGGGCATCGGCTCGCCCTCCAAGGTGGTCCATGCGGCGCTGGCCATGCAAGCGTTCATGGTGGAGCGTAAGAAGCGGCGCCTGTCCGAGAATCTGCATGCCTTCGAGATGCGCGTGGGTATCCACACCGGCCCGGTGGTGGCGGGCATCGTGGGCGTGAAGAAGTTCCAGTACGACATCTGGGGCGATACGGTGAACACCGCCAGCCGCATGGAAAGCAGCGGTGAGGTGGGGCAGGTGAACATCAGCGAGGCGACCTACCAGCTCGTGAAGAATGAGCCCGGCCTCACCTTCACGCCGCGCGGCAAAGTGCAGGCGAAGGGGAAGGGGGAGATGGAGATGTATTTCGCGGCATGCGCTTGATCGAGCTCATTGCGGCAACCTCTAGACGCGCTCACCGGTCACAACCCGGCAAGCAGATCACGCTGGGGCTGGATGAGTAGGGGAGCGCTCCCTCGCCCCGCCGTCCTACATTTCCGCCGCCCCACCGCCATGAAACCACTTGCCTTCATCGCCCTGTCCGGCATCGCCTTGCTCGTTGCCGCCTGCTCCGGCCCGCGCTTGGAGGAGAAGGGTTTCCAAGTGGGTCCGGTGGCAAGCGGTTCCGATACCGCAGCGGCCAGCGGCTTGGATCAGGACTCCCTGGCCTTCGAGACGCGGCCGAGCAACGTGCTGCTCACGGGCATGCCCGGCATCCGGCTCGTCACGCTCTACAAGGTGAACCGCCGCAAGGACGATGGCCGCAGCTTCATCGGCTCGAACAGCTTCCATTACCGCTACGATGAGGGCGACGACGACCTGCTGAACAACTGGAACGGCCACCTGATGCCCGGCTTCGAGGCGGCCTACGGCTACAACCTGGTGAACGTGGCGCACTACGACATCGCCAGCGGGGCGCAGCGGCGCTTCTTCGAGAAGCCGGTGCTGGTCAAGACGCTCTACTATCCGGCCTTCTCGCGCGATACGCTCAACGGCGCCCCCGTGGCCCGCGGCTTCTTCATGGTGAGCTGCTACGACGAGGACACCAACAAGGACGGCTTCATCAACACCAGGGACCTGCGGCGGTTCTATCATGTGGGAGCCGATGGCCAGCGCCTGGGCGCGCTGGTGCCCACCAACGCGTCGGTGATGAAATCGGAGTACGATCCCGCGAACGACCTCCTCTACGTGTTCGCGCGGGTGGATGAGAACGGGAACGGCAGGTCGGACGAGAACGAAGCGATCCAGGTGCATTGGATCGACCTGAAGGACCCCAAGCGCACGGGTACGGTGTACGGTGCGGGCACGGCGATGCCTTGATGCATGGAGCGGATGATCATGCCGAGGCAGATGCTTGATCCGGGCCCAAGCCGCAATCGCCGGCCTTCGGTCGCGGGCAGCAACGGGCGGCTGGCCATCCTGGTCCTTGGAGGAGCGGTGGTCGTCCAGCTCGGGCTGATCGGCTGCGGCGGTCCGTCGCTATCGGCGCCGGCGGCGACGCATGCGCAACGCGACGAGCTCAAGCACCTCTACACCGACCAGCAGCTCACCGGCTCCTTCATCGGCTACGATGCGCACCACGACCGCTGGCTCTACATCGACAGCGCGCGCTGCGACTCGGCCACCCTGCCCGCCAGCACCTTCAAGATCCTCGGCACGCTCATCGGCCTGGAGAGCGGCGTGCTGTCCGATGCCGATCAGGTGATCGCGTGGGATGGCCGCAACTACGGCCGCGAAGCCGCCAACCGCGACCTCACGCTCCGCGAGGCCTATGATGCCAGCGTGTACTGGTATTACCGCGAGACCGTGCGCCGCATCGGCCCGGCCGGTTTCAAGCAATGGCTCGATACCGTGGGCTACGGCAACGCCGACACCACGGGCGGCTTCGACCAATGCTGGGTGAGGGGAGGGCTGCGCATCACGCCGCGCCAGCAGATCGCCTTCCTGCGGAAGGTGCACGCCGAGGAGCTGCCCTTCAGCCCGCGCACCTATGCGCTCACCAAGGCCATCATGGTCCGGGAGGACACGCTGGGCCATGTGATGCGCGCCAAGACCGGCTGGGCCATGGGCGATGCCGGCAGCATCGGCTGGTACGTGGGCTGGGTGGATGCGCCCGACCGCGCGCCCTGCTTCTTCGCCAATCGGATCAGCACCGACGATACCGCGCACGCCACCTTCGCGGAGGCGCGCATCGGGATCGCGAAGGCGATCCTGAGGGAGGAAGGTGTGTGGCCGTGAGACAGGCAACGACTGAGACGCTAGCCACACGACTGCAAGACGGCGAGATAACGGTCAGCTATTCAGCAGCCAGAACGCGAGGATGCCGCCGAAGTAGCCGAGCGCGGCAGGGAAGGCCACCTTGCGCAGGTACCAGAGGAAATCGATGCCGAGGATCCCCATGGCCGCTACGCCGGAGGCGGATCCGATGATGAGGATGCTCCCGCCCGTGCCGGCGCACAGGGCGAGCAACGACCAGAATTCGCTGTCGGGCGCGAATTGGCTCAAGGGGTACATGCCCATGGCAGCGGCCACCAGCGGCACGTTGTCCACGATGGCGGACAGGAGGCCGATCGCGGTATTCACGGCGTAGATGCTGCCCAAGCGCTGGTCCAGCAGGTGCGCCGTATCGGTGAGGTGCCCTGCTACCTGCAGGCCGGCTACGGCGGTGAGGATCCCGAAGAAGAAGAGCACGCTGGGCACATCTATGCGGCGCAGCACGCTGGTCACCTTCAGGTGCCCGGAGTCGGATTCGATCTTGTTGCGGTGCAGCAATTCGGTCACGATCCACAGGATGCCCAGGCCCAGCAGGATGCCCATGTAGGGCGGGAGGTGCGTGAGCGTCTTGAAGACCGGCACGCCCAGCAGGGCGATCAGGCCCAAGGCCAGGATGAGCACCTGCTCGCCCCGGGGCACGGCCTTGTGGCTGCCTTGCTCCAGTTCCAGCTCGGGGCGCTGGATGCTGCCTTTGAAGGTGAGCGTGTACCACAGCATGGGCAGCAGCAGGCACACGAGGCTCGGCACGAAGAGCATCTTCATGATGCTGGCGGCGGTGACCTGGCCGCCGATCCACAGCATGATGGTGGTGACGTCGCCGATGGGGCTCCACGCGCCGCCGGCGTTGGCCGCGATCACCACGATGCCGGCCAGGATCCACAGGTCCTGCTTGTCCTTCACCAGTTTGCGCAGCAGGGCGCACATCACGATCGTGGTGGTCATGTTGTCCAGCGCAGCGCTGAGGAAGAAGGTGATGGTTCCCACCACCCAGATGAGCATCGATTTCCGCTGGCCGGTGATGCGGTCGGTGATCACCCGGAATCCCTCGTGCGCATCCACGAGCTCCACGATCGTCATGGCGCCCATGAGGAAGAAGAGGATGCTGGCGATCTCAGAGAGGTGCTCCAGCAGCTGGTGGTTGATCAGCTCGGCCCCTTGTGCCTCCGGGGCCAGGAGCGTGCTCTGGCCCAGCACGATGAGCACCCAGATGAGCACGCCGGTCACCAGGGCCGTGGCGGCCTTGTTGATGCTCAGTGGATGCTCCAGGGCGATGGCGAGGTAGCCGATCACGAAGACGATGGCGATTAGCGCGTACATGTTGTCGGGGGTGTTGGTGGTTTGGTGGTGCTTCTTCTTGTAGCCGGTTCGCGGCTCGGGTCAATTCAGTGGTTCCATTCCTTCAGTCGGCGCATGCACGGCCGTGGCGCGGCGAAGCGCGAGGGCACGAAACGGATCGTGTCGCCGGTTTCTTTCTTGCGGACCGTATCGATCGGATCGTCCCCGCTCTACGTTTGCGGGCCGTTCCGCATGATGCAGCATCTCGATGCCATCGCGGCCGACCCCGTAGGAAGCCTCCTCGCGGTCGGGAACCTGATCCTTATTGAGAGCCTGCTGTCGGTGGACAATGCAGCCGTGCTGGCCACGATGGTCATGGACCTGCCCACGCGCGAGCGCAACAAGGCGTTGAAGTACGGCATCATCGGCGCCTATGCCTTCCGCGGATTGTGCCTGCTCTTCGCCTCCCTCCTGGTGAAGATCTGGTGGCTCAAGCCCCTGGGGGGCATCTACCTGCTGATGATCTTCTGGAATTGGTTCAAGGGGAAGCGCACGCCGGCCAAGAGCGATGACTTCCTCGACAAGCGCAGCAACTGGTTCTATCGCCGCACCTCGGGCCTGTTCGGGGCGTTCTGGGCCACGGTGATCCTGGTGGAGCTCATGGACCTCGCCTTCTCCATCGACAATGTGTTCGCGGCCGTGGCCTTCACCGACAACATCGTCCTGATTTGGGTGGGCGTGTTCATCGGCATCCTGGCCATGCGCTTCGTGGCGCAAGGCTTCGTGCGCCTGATGAGCCGCTTCCCCTATCTGGAGAGCGCGGCCTTCATCGTGCTCGCGATCCTGGGCCTCAAGCTGGGCCTGTCCGTGCTGGATAAGCTCCTGCCCGGCCATTGGGTAACGGCGCTCCTGAGCAGCCACCGCATGGACCTCTTCGTATCGCTGCTCACCATCGCGATCTTCATCGGGCCGATCCTGATCGCGTGGATGATCACCCGATTGCGACGCTGAGGTCGCGCTGCGGCGCGCGGCCAGCGGGGCGCGCCGCGCGGTCTCAGCCGATTGCATTGCTTGTTCCATGCCAGTGGCTTGATCGAGGAGCGCAAGCGCCCTGCAGACCTTCCGCAGGGCGCTCGGCATCACGGCTTGCCTTTCAACCGGTCGTTGATCATGCGCGACCACTTGTCCGCGAATTGGAGCTCGCCATTCAGCGGCTGGGCCCCTTCGCGGTACAGTTCGAGCCGCAGTTCGGCGCCGCCCTTTTCCTTCAACTGGAACAGCAGCTCCAGGCGATCGGTCAGCGTGCCTCCGTTCGGGCCGTGCTCATTGCGGGTCGATTGCACGGTGCGGCAGGATCTCACCCGCGACAGGTCGATCCGCTGAGCAGCGGCCCCCTCATGGAGCGCATGGTAGCCGAACAGGATGTTCTGGCGCTCATCCAGCCCCAGGATCACGTGGTTGCAGGTCTCGTATTGCTGCACCTGGCAGCCGTGCTGCTTCGCGGCCAGGAGCAAGGGCTCCACCAAGCGCTTCGCTGTCCGCGCTCGGCTCCGGTAGTCCAGCGCGAAAGGCAAGGCGCAGGCCAGCATGAATGCAAGGCCGAAGGCGGCCGTTCCCCAGTCCATTTCCATCTTCTTGGTTCTTATTGATGTTCCGTGAAAGCCCCGTTGGGATGCGCGCCATGGCGCAGCCCGGAGAATGCGGGTCAACTTGCCGGTGAGGCAAGTGGCCGTCACGGACGCACTACCAGAAGCAGTGGAAGGGAAAGATGATCTCGGATTGCCGAAGCGCCAAGGCCACGCTTCTGGCTGCACGGGCATAGCCCGAGATGGATGCGCGTATGCAGCGCTCCTTGGCCCGGATCGCCGCCGCGAAACCCTTCGTCGGGCCCTTGACCGCCGGCACCGGAACCTCGTTCGAAGGGTTGATCAAGCCCTCGTTCGTTCCGGATTGGAGCACATAGAGGCCGGGACCGGATCCGTCCGGATGGCCGTGCTGCCCGACCTGGTGATCGTCGATGGCCTCCTGACCAACAGGATGCCGTGCCGCGATGACCGTCATCGCCGCCAGCAGCAGCAGGCTGAGCTTCACGCGGGCATTCCTCATCCGGCGAATGGGATTGCGAGCAAGCAGGAGCGAAGGGGCAGGGCCGCCCGCGAACTCGCTCTGGAACGGAAGCATCGGCAACTCCAAGTGGTGAGCGAGCCGTGTGAACGCGACATGCGGGCAGCGGGAAGGGGCGAAAGCTATGACAGGAGTCCGTTTCACAAAGGCGCTGCGGGAGTTTGGTGCACCCTGCGCAGGTTTAGCGGCGCAGACTCCGAGGACGCAGGGTCGCCGAAGACGGCAGACCGCTGCGGTGGTTTTCGTTAAGAGGCCGCGATCACGGACACCCTGCGTGGGCTTAAAACGATCGCTGGAGAGGCTGAGCGACAGGTCCGATGCTCCATGACTCTAATAGGCCCTCACGCCTGGAATTCTATCCGAGCCTAAGACCTGAGAGGACCATGAGTACCGATAAGTCTCTTAGGGCTTGTACCCTAGCTGCGGAGTTGGTTCACCCATGGCCCGGCTCAGCTCTCTTCAGTGATCTATCCTCGACAAGGAACGCATCCTTGATCGCGGACAAGACTAGAGCCTGCGGAGGTCTAAGGCTCATTTCACGCTATGCTGGAGCACCAGGTAGTCGAAGGGCCAACCGAGTTGGTTCCGTCCGACATTATGTCTTAAGCTCCAAGATGGGCTGAGGCCCTTCTTGAGAGAAAGCCTGTGAAGGCATCCGGCTATTCCATTGGGGTGGCTAGGTACGTTGTTCTCTATAGCAAGCTGTAGAAAGTGACCAACCCCACTCCCACGAACGACGTAGTGACGGACCGTGCCAGGTATATGAGGATTCATGTTCTCCAGTAGCTCCGAATTTCTCGATTTCGGAATTGCAACAACTCCGCCTCCAGCCACGTAGTTGACCAGCTCATAAAGAGTCGCAAATCCATCAGCGCCAGTGGGTCTTACCACTGGAACCATGGCAATCGGAGTAGGATCAATTCCTAAATCACTCAGGCCAAGGGTTGCAGCATATTTCTCCGCTGGGGTGAGTGACTCCTTCTTGAGCAACTCAATCTGTTCCTTTCCCCAATGTTCCAATACGTGAGCCGGGGCTGCAATTACTCCGCTCTCACGGCGCGCTGACCTAGCCACTTTATCCATAAAGCCAACAAAAAAACGATTGCCGCCAGAGCCTATTGGTGTCGCCAGTCCCCCTATGGTTTGGAGCCCGAGGAAATTCTTGTCGTCTGCATTAATAGACACTGCCGCGTAACCGTATAGTCTACCGTCGCATTCCAACTTGCGCATTCTAGGGAGGTGACGGTCAATTATCCGACTAACGCCAGACTCATGTGTAGCAAATGAAATCCCATGCAGCCATTGTTTTGTATTGAACCCCGGCTGCCCGATGGGGCGGTGAATTGTTCGCGTAGCCCCTCCTGCGACTGACAAGCTAACTTCCACGTCAAGGCCTCCACATAGGGCAGTCAAGTACTCTTGAAAGTCGACAGAAAAGTGCTTCTGATCTTGCCTGTTGGTCCTCACTACTATGCGAAAATCAGAAGGTGAAACATTTGGTTTGAGTTTGAGTTCTACCAAGGTGGAGACAGAGGGTAAAAGCGCGACGGAAGAACCCCGCACGAGCAAAGGTCTTGTAGACAGCTTCTCAGTGAAGGACAATTCTCTCGTGTCGTTCACCCCGCCGCTCCAAGGCTTCGATCTGACGGTAACAAAGTCGGCAACCATGAAAACGGAATAGAAACCGAGACCAAATCGGCCTACGGACCGGAATGAAGAAGATCTAAGCCCCGGGAATTCGTGGTGCAACAGTGATGTTGACCAGAAGCTGGTTCCAAAGTCAAGCAATGGCCCCGTAAGGACGCGCTCGGACATGCCGACACCATTGTCTTCAACGCCCACCCAAGCCGAGCCATTCTCATCGGACCTAACGCGCACTGTCAGCGATGAACGATGCAACGGGTCAAGAATCTCGCGAGCCCGAACTGCATCTCTAGCATTTTGCAGCAATTCACGCAGGGCAATACCCAGCTTATCCTGGCCTGCTCCGTAGAGCTGCTCTCCGCCGAGAGTCTTAACGAGGTGTTCAATGTTGCTCACATGTACTTCTGCGCTGCAGGGGGCCCAGCCTTCTGGCTGTACTACTTCGGAGAGGCGCTCTGGCGATTCAATGCCTCTAACTCTCACAACTTGAAACTTCGCTTGAGGAGAAACGGCAGTCAGCAACGCATTAGAAGCCCGCAACTCCCGATCAACTAGTCGTAGCGTGTCGTATGCCAGCCACCACGCCGCCGCATCATCCTTTGCAAATGATTGAGTCGAGGTATAAAGTACTGTGGACCCTGTTGGGTCTGATGCATCAATGGAAGGTCCGCCGATGCGATTCTGTGAACGCCAGTGGGTAGCTGAATTTCCTGATGCCTTGCTCAACGCGTAAAGGAAGTCTGGAGCCCTATCATTGCTGAAATGTGCAGCATCGGCGCAGCGCAATAGGCAGGCAAGTTTGATTGCATTCACCTGCCATTGAAGTGGAAGTGGTCCAACGGGATTGAACTGTGTTGGCAATCGTTCAACGTCCTCGATTTCCCAGTGATGACTCCCAGCGATTTTCCCGATGAGGCTGCCATAATGGTTGCGCAGACTAACATCATCAATGAGGAACATCTCGGCACCGTCACGCCGCCAAGGCGTGGTCAGGATAGTCTCGGCGCGCTTCGCGTGGAGGTGTCGTAGTGCCACGAAGTCACTTTCGGCTTCGATTGCATCTGCCGAAAATCCGCTATCCTGAAGACTAGTGGTTGTGTCCTTCCAAATGATTGTTTGACGAAGTCCGTCTCGCCCACCCTCATATGCTTCGAAGCATAGCGCAGCGTCGTGTATGAGAATGGAGCTGCCAAGAATGAACCCTTCTAAAGGATTCAGCGCGTATTCGTCACCTGCAATAATGGAGGCGGTTTCCCACAGTGCGTCAAGATGGGTAATGTCATGAACCGTAAGCCCGGGCAGATCTCCTTGGATTTGCCGAACAATCAGCTCTACCTTATCACGCAGGCCTAGGAGTTCTACGCGCAACTTGTCTTTGTATCCCGAATGCTGTTCAGCAGAAGTTGGTGCCAGCGTTCGCTGCCATAGTTTACTGGATTGCATTCGGTCTATATTACTCATCAGCGCGAAGAGTCTTAATTGTTCAGAACCCCCCAACGCCCGGCCCCGCCGCCACGCCACTGTTCAAGTGCGCAGCCAGCGCTGCTTCGTTGTTGATCAGCACCCTTCGCGCCTTGCTGCCCTCGAAACCGCCGAGGATTCCAGCGGCTTCCAGTTGGTCCACGATGCGGCCCGCGCGGTTGTAGCCGAGCTTGAGTTTGCGCTGGATGAGCGAGGTGCTGCCCTGCTGCGTTTGCACCACCAGGCGTGCGGCTTCCTCGAACATGGAGTCGCGCTCGCCGTCGTCCAGATCGCCGCCGCCTTCGCCTTCTTCCATGGGCGGCTCGGGCAGGAGCAGGGCATCGGGGTAGCCGCGCTGGTTGCCGATGAAGGCCGTGATCTCGTCCACTTCGGGCGTGTCCACGAAGGCGCACTGGATGCGGATGAGGTCGTTGCCGGTGCTGAGGAGCATATCACCGCGACCGATCAGCTGATCGGCACCGCCGGTATCGAGGATGGTACGGCTGTCGATCTTGCTCGTCACGCGGAAGGCGATACGCGCCGGGAAGTTGGCCTTGATGGTGCCGGTGATGATGTTGACGCTGGGGCGCTGCGTGGCGATGATGAGGTGGATGCCGATTGCGCGCGCCAGTTGTGCCAGGCGCGCGATGGGCGTTTCCACCTCACGGCCCGCGGTCATGATCAGGTCGGCGAACTCATCGACCACGAGCACGATGTAGGGGAGGTAGCGGTGGCCGTTCTCCGGATTGAGGCGGCGGCTGATGAACTTGGCGTTGTACTCCTTGATGTTGCGCACCTGCGCATCCTTCAGCAGTTCGTAGCGCACGTCCATCTCGATGCACAAACTGTTGAGCGTGGCCACCACCTTCTTGGTGTCGGTGATGATGGCTTCGCCGTCGCCGGGCAGCTTGGCGAGGAAGTGGCGCTCGATCTTGTTGAAGAGGGTGAGCTCCACCTTCTTGGGATCCACGAGCACGAACTTGATCTGGCTCGGGTGCTTCTTGTAGAGCAGGCTGACGAGGATGGCATTCAAGCCCACGGACTTGCCCTGACCCGTGGCACCGGCCATGAGCAAGTGCGGCATCTTGGCCAGGTCGGTCACGAAGGTCTCGTTGCTGATGGTCTTGCCGAGCACGATGGGCAGATCGGCGCTGCTGTTCTGGAACTTCTCGCTGGCCACCACGGCGCGCATGCCCACCACTTGCGGCTTGCTGTTGGGCACTTCGATGCCGATGGTGCCTTTGCCGGGGATCGGCGCGATGATGCGGATGCCCAGCGCGGCGAGGCTGAGGGCGATGTCATCCTCGAGGTTCTTGATCTTGCTGATCCGCACGCCGGCCTCCGGCACGATCTCGTACAGGGTAACCGTGGGGCCGATCGTCGCCTTGATCTTGGCGATGGCGATGTTGTAGTGCCCCAGCGTTTGCACGATGCGGTCCTTGTTCATCTCCAGCTCCTCCTTGGTCACGGTGATCTCGCCGCTGCCATGATCCACGAGCAGGTCGAGTGGGGGAGGCTCGTAGCTGCTGAGGTCGAGGGTGGGGTCGTACGGGCCGAACTCCTGCAGCTTCGCTTCGATTTCGTCCTCGGTGAGCACAGCCTCTTCGGTGTTGGCCGTCACGCTCATGCCGTTCAGGTCGCCGTTCAGGTCTTCCGCAGTGCTGAGCACCGGTGAGAGCACCGGCTCCACCACTTCCATCGGCGTAGTCTCCAATTCAAGTTCGTTCGCGTTACCGGTCATCGCAGGGCCGGAGGCCGAACCGATCTGTTCACCCTCCACCTCCATCTCAAGCTCTCCGGACACCGCGAGGCCCTCGGCCGATGCGTCCTTCTTGCCCTTCACCTCCAACTCATCAACCCCCAACCCCTCAACTTCTAACTGCTCAGCGGGCACCGGAGCTTCCTTCATCCGCACGCCAGGACGAGTCCAACCGTCGGTATCTGTGGCGGGCTCTTCTTCGATCGCTTCCGCCGCCTTCTTCGCGAAGATCCCGCCCAGCCATCCGAAGTTCAGGTTGAAGCTGTAAACCGCGAAGGCGCTTGCCGAGAACACGAGCAAGGCTCCCGTGCCGATTTCTCCGAGCAGGGTGGTTAGGTTCTTGGTGATCACTACGCCCAAGCCTCCGCCCAGGAAACTGTATTCGCCCCGGAAAAAGAAGCCGAGCAGCGCGGGCACCCAGAGCCACGCCATGGCGGTCCAGCCCAAGGTGCGCTTGGGCGGAAGCAACCAGGTGCCAAGCAGGATGCGGATCCCGGCGAGGAAGCTCCACAGCGGCAGGGCGAAGGCCGCCAGACCGAACCACACATGGATGAAGCGGTGCGCGCAGATGGCGCCGAGCTTGCCGAGCCAGTTCTCCGCGGAGATGTCGGTGCGCAGGATCTCCCACCAGCTGCGGCTCATGAGGTCTTGGTCCATGCGCCAGGTGAAGAGGAAGCTCACGAAGGCCGTGATCAGGAAGAGGCCGCCTAGCACGAGGCCCATGCCCAACACCTTGTGCGAGCGCTCGTCGGTGAAGAAGGAACGCAAGCGCGCCCATCGGCCCGGGGCGGCGGTCGTGTTCTTGCGCGCCCGCTTCTTCTTGGGCTCAACGGCCTCAATGGTCTCTTCCTCCGGAGCCTCCTCGCGGAGGCGGTTGCGCTTCTCGGTTGCCAAGGTGGTGTACGCGTAATGCCCGCGCACGTGCGCGAGGCAGCGTCGAAGGTCCGCTGATGCCTGAGGGGAACGGCCGGCCAGGCGGCGGTAGTATCAACAGGGCCATGTGGGTGACACCAGGAAGCAGAAAAAGGGGAACCTAAAGTTGGAGTGAGCACGCCCTCGCGTGATCCGTTTCAACTTTCAGCTTTGCTTTCAGCGCTACATGGAGAAGGTCCCCATTACCTCGCCGAGTTCATGGTGCAACGCTTCGGCTGAAACGGCCTCGTGGTCCGGCTTGGGCGCGAACTTCGATTCATCGACTTTGCCAGGGGTCACGCTCACGGCATCGAGCTTCATGCGGATGCCGTTCTGCACAACCTCGTAGCGCAGCAGCACCCCCGGCACTTCGGTGAAGGGATTGAACCAGTTCGGGTCGTTCATGGCGATACGGTCGGTGTACCACAATTCGATTTCCCGTTGATCCATCCGATTGAACACGGCTACGGCCTTGCGGCACGGGTAACCGGCGATGGTGTCGATCTGGCCGGTATAAAGGATCGTGGCCGTGCCGCTCTCGCCGTTGAAGAGCTCGAGATCGCGCGGCTTCAAATGGCTCACGATGCGCTTACCCATCATGCTCATGTGATAGTCCATCTGCTTCGCGTTGTTATCCGCCAGCATCAGCGTGCGGAACAGGCCCATGCCTGCGCTCACCTCCGCGGCTTGTTTGTCCTCGTTGAAGCTCAGGATTGTCTTTTCCGGGAGCATCCCGGCCATGAGGCCGTTGGGGTCGTAGCCGGGGAAGCTCAAGGCATACTCGATGGTGCCCTCGGTGACGCGCGATTGCAGCAGATTCGAGTTGCAGCCCCAAAGCAGCAGGACGCAGGCTGGAACAAAGAGCAGTTGGCGTTGAATCATGTTGGGGGCTTCGATGGTCGGCCTGATACGTGCGACGAACGGCGAATGTTCCAAGGCGGAGCGCTCCCCGGAAGGCCCGATTACCTTCGCCCGCGCCGCCTCCGCTATTCGGCATCGGCGTTCCACAGATGGATTTGCGATTGATTGAAGCCGCGTCGGAGATCGGCGCTGGCACCCGGGGCACCAGCATGGGCATGGCCGCCTTGCGCGTGGCCGCGTGGAAACTGGGCAGCGAACTGTTCGGCCACGCCGAGGAGAGCATCCTCCGCGATGAGAACGACGTGCTCTACGAGGACGACCGGAGCCCTAACGCCCACCACATCGATGGCTTGATCCGGTTCGAGAGTGACCTGGCTTACGAGGTGTACAAGTACCTGCGAAACAGTGTTTTCCCTATCGTGGTCGGAGGGGATCATTCCATCGCCATCGGCTCTGTCTCGGGCACCAAGATGGCCTTCCCCGACCAGCGCTTAGGGGTGGTTTGGATCGATGCCCACGCCGACCTCCACAGCCCGTGGACGACCCCCAGCGGAAACGTCCACGGGATGCCGCTTGCCCTGCTGATGCAGATCGAGAAGAAGGGCAAGAACCGTCCGCGCGTGTACACCATGGACACCTGGGACCGCCTTCGGAAGATCGGCGTGAGCGCGCCGAAGCTCCTGCCCAGCGACCTGGTCTTCATCGCCCTGCGCGACTACGAGCCCGAGGAGGAGGCCATCATCAAGGAGCACGGCATCAAGGTCATTACCGTCGATGATTTCCGGAAGCGCGGGGCCGATGCAGCGGTGAAAGAAACCTTGGACCACCTGGCCGCATGCCAGCGCCTGCACATCAGCTTCGATGTCGATAGCCTGGACCCCAGCATCTCGGTGGGCACGGGCACCCCGGTTCCCAACGGGTTGAACCTCGATGAAGCGCGCGCCTTGCTCAGCGGCTTCTGTGCCGACCCGAAGACCGCCACCCTCGATGTGGTGGAGATTAACCCGGCGCTCGATACCGGCAATGCCATGGCCGAGGCGACCTTGAGCATCCTGGAGCCGCTGTTCCCGATCCTGAGAGCGCGGTGAACCAATCCGCTTCCTCCGTCATCCTCATCCGTCCCACCGGCTTCGGGTACGACCCGGAGACCGCTGCCAGCAACGAGTTCCAGCAGCGCGTGCCGGTGGATGATGCGCGCAGATCCGCCGCTGAGGAATTCGACGGCTTGCTGGAAGCGCTGCGCCAATGCAGAATCGGCTTCACGGTGCTCGAGCCCATCGACCCTACGGCGCCCAATAGCGTGTTCCCGAACAATTGGTTCAGCACGCACGCCGATGGCACCTTGGTGCTCTACCCCATGCTCACGCCCAGCCGCCGCGCTGAGCGTGATCCCGACCTCGCGGAAGTCCTGAAAGCAGAAGGATTCGCCGTGCGCCAAACCCTCGACTTCAGCGCTTGGGAGCACCACGGCCTCATCCTCGAAGGCACCGGCAGCCTCGTGCTCGACCGCATCAAGCGCCGCGCCTTCGCCTGCCTTTCGCCGCGCACCAGTGAGCGTGCGCTCGATGCCTGGTGCGAGCAATTGGGGTACACGCCCATCGCCTTCACCGCGACCATGGACGGCCGGCTCAGCGGTGCGCCCATCTACCACACCAATGTGGTCATGAGCATCGGCACCCACTGGGCGCTGGTCTGCTTCGATGCCATGCCTTACCCGGCCGAGCGGCAGGAAGTAGAAGAGGAATTGGCCAGGAGCGGTCGCGAGGTCATCGCCTTCGACCTGCCCCAACTCCACCAGTTCGTGGGCAATGCGCTCGAGTTGGTCCCAGCCAGCCTTTCCGGCGAAGCCGGTCATCGCGAGCGCAGCGAAGCGATCTCACATAGCCCCATGATCCTCTTGAGCGAAACCGCCTTCCACGCGCTCAAGCCCTTCCAGCGCATCGCCTTGGAGCGCCACGCGCAGCTCATTCCCGTCGCGGTGCCCACCATCGAGGCCATCGGAGGCGGCAGCGTGCGTTGCATGCTTGCGGAGAATTTTCTCGGATCATCCTGAGCGTCATTCCGGAGTGCGGGTGCTGCGAAGCAGCAGGTTCCCGCGCATCCGGAATCTCACCAAAGCATAGAGTTCTTGCTTGGTGAGACGCCGGATGGCCGCGACGAGCGAGCGTTGCTCGCCCGGCCTCCGGCGTGACGATCGTTGCCATTCCTTTGCCGTCCGATGTTCCAAGACAGACTTCAAGCCCTGCTCGTTCCTGCGCTGCAAAGCGCCTTCTCGCAGCTATTCGGGAAAGAACTCGACGTTCGAAGCATCGGCTTCCAGGCTACGCGACCCGAGTTCGAGGGCGATGTCACCATCAATGTCTTCCCCTTCCTCAAGGTCAGCGGCAAGGGGCCGGAGCAGACCGCGCAGGCCATCGGCGAATTCCTGCAAGGGCAAGTGCCGGTGGTGGAGCGCTTCAACGCGGTGAAGGGCTTCCTCAATATCGTCATCGTGGACAGCTATTGGCTGGGCTTCCTGAAGGAGGCGGGCCAGCAGGACATCCTCGCCTTCGCGCCCACCGGCCAGAAGACGATGGTGGAGTATGCATCGCCCAACACCAACAAGCCGCTGCACCTCGGCCACCTGCGCAACATCTTCCTCGGCTACAGCGTGAGCCGGATCCTCCAAGCAGCTGGGCACGAGGTGATCAAGGTGCAGGTGATCAACGACCGTGGCATCCACATCTGCAAGAGCATGATCGCCTGGCAGAAGTTCGGTGGTGGGGAGACCCCGGCTTCCGCAGGCGTGAAGGGCGATAAGCTGGTGGGCAAGTACTACGTGGAGTTCGATAGGGAACTCAAGCGGCAAGTGGAAGAGCAAGTGGCGAGCGGCAAGCCGAAGGAGATCGCGGAGAAGGAAGCGCCGATCCTGCTCGAGGCCCAGGAGATGCTCCGCAAGTGGGAGGCGAACGACCCCGAAGTGCGCGCTCTATGGGAGAGGATGAACGGTTGGTGCTACGAAGGCTTCGACGCCACCTACCGGCGCGCCGGGGTTGATTTCGACAAGAACTACTACGAGAGCCAGACCTATCTCTTGGGCAAGGCGGATGTGCTCGACGGGCTGAAGAAGGGCGTGTTCTATGAGAAGGACGGCGCCGTGTGGGTGGATAACACCAAGGAGGGCCTCGATGAGAAGGTACTGCTGCGCCGCGATGGCACCAGCGTCTATATGACGCAGGACATCGGCACCGCCATCAAGCGCTTCGAGGAGCACCCCGGCCTGAGCAAGCTCATCTACACGGTCGGCAATGAGCAGGATTACCACTTCAAGGTGCTCTTCATCATCCTGAAGAAGCTCGGCTTCGCCTGGGCGAACGACCTGCACCACCTCAGCTACGGCATGGTGGACCTCCCTTCCGGAAGGATGAAAAGCCGCGAGGGCACCGTGGTGGACGCTGATGACCTCATCGACGAAGTGGTGAACGAGGCGCGCCGCACGGGTGAGGAGCTCAGCAAGCTCGAAGGCTTCAGCGAAGCGGAGAAGGCCGCGCTCTACGAGATGATCGGCCTGGCCGCGCTCAAATACTTCCTGCTCAAGGTTGACCCGAAGAAGCGCATGCTCTTCGACCCAGCCGCCAGCATTGACCTGCAAGGGCACACGGGGCCCTTCATCCAGTACACCTACGCGCGGATTGCTTCGCTCAGAAGCAAGATTATTTTGGGCATGGCCCTCACACCGAGTGATTGGCGCGGGGCGAAGTCCATCCCTGAGCTCGAGGGACTTGATATACCCGAGCCGCGCGCGATTGAACCTGTGGAGCGGCTTCTATTGAAGATTCTGCATGGGGCTCCTGCAGCGTTGAATGAAGCCGCCGTCAAGTTGGACCCAAGTCACTTGGCGAATTACGTCTATGAACTCACCAAGAACTTCAACTCGTTCTATCAATCTATGCCGGTTGCGAAAGAGCAGGACGCATCCAAGGCTCTTTTTCGATATCGCCTATGCCTGAGGACACAAGATGTGATTAAGAAAGCCATGTGGTGCCTCGGTATCGAGGTGCCGGAACGAATGTGACCCATGCTGGAGTGGCTGGCGGAGTTCCTTGTAGAGGTGCTCGTCCGTTGGGTGCTCGCGTATCCCGGGGCGTTGATTTGGTGGTTCTTCACCGGGCGCAAGGAGAGCATACAGGCCATCGTAATGAAGCAAGATTGGTGGCAGCTCAGCACGATTGCGGTACTCGCATTCGTGGTCGTCTTTGCCACACTTGACAGGATCTTCGCCTAGCGATACACCGTCTAGAACTTCGGGCAGGGCACGATCTTGTGCTTGCGCTTCTTGGCCTGCTTGGGCCATTCGTAGATCAAGGAGACCTCGTGCGCACCGGCGCTGCGCATGGTGAGCTTGCTGATGGTGATGTCGTAGCTGTACACGAAGCGCAATTGGTTCTCGGTCTCGTAGCCGACCATGAGCACGATCGCCTCGTTGTTGCCGTATCCCGGCTGATAGGCCTTCACGATGGGCAGCCCGCGGTACCAGAGGCCAGCGGTGAACTGCTTGTGGTCGGCATAGGCGCCGAGGTCGAGCTGGTCCCACTTGCCCTGCATCTTGTAGTGCGTGGCCAGCGTCATGCGCGTCTCGCTCTTGCTCAGGTTGCGCTGGCCGTCGAGCGGGAAGCGGTAGCCCGCATGCACGCTCACCCGACGCTCCAGGGGCGCTTGGCCATCCACCATCAGGCTCATGTTCGGCCGGTTCAGGTGATTCATGCTCACGCCTGCCCACAGCCCTTCGGTGTAGTACATCAGGCCTCCGGCGAGGTCGAGGTAGTTGGTGCGCGGCACGAGGTTCGGCTCGATGGTCACCGGTGCGTTGTCGCGGATCACCTGGTCGGCGAAGAGGTAGCCGCTGGGATCCACGCCGCGCATGGTATAGCCCAAGCGCACGCCCCCGCGCAATGCGCGCTTGTAGCTGAGCCGAGCTTCATAGCTGTAGCTGAGGCCGATGGTGGTGCTGGTGAGCCCGCTGGTGCCGGCCTTATCGCGCAGTACCATGGCGCCCATGCCGATGGGAGCCGTGCTGAAGCGATGGTCGTATGCGGCCATGTAGGTCTCGTAGCCCGGCTGCACGCCCGGCCACTGCAGCCGGTAATTGAGTGCGATGCGGTCCTGGTGCGTGTTGCCGGTGAGCGCAGGATTGAGGTATTGCGCCGCCGCGTACCACTGCGAGAACTGCGGATCCTGTCCGTGAGCGGCGAGCACCGGGAACAGCAAGAGAAGGAGCGCATACCGTGCCTTCATCGGAAGAGCGTGAGATCGGTGAGCATCTGCTTCTCCTTGCCGTCCACGAAGCGCACCCAGGTCTGCACCACATAGACATCCTGCGGACTGAGCTGACCGCGATAGGTGCCATCCCAGCCATAGCGCACGTCGTCGCTCTCGAAGATCAGTTCGCCCCAGCGGTTGAAGATCCGCATGCGGAAGTCGTCAACGAAGCGCGCGAAGGCATAGAACACGTCGTTGTTGAGTGCATTGGGGTCGTAGTAGCCGCCGTTGCCTGTTGGGGTGAACGCGGTGGGAATCACGACCTCGTGGATCGGTGCGATGCTGATCAGTGCCTCCGCCTCGTCCATGCAGCCATGGATGTCGGTCACCTGCATGATCACCTGGAAGGTGCCCACATCGCCGTACGCGTAGGTGGGGTTCATGGCGCTGCTGGTGCCGCCATCGCCGAAGGTCCAATCCCATGTGGCGATGCTGCCCTGGCTCTGGTCGGTGAAATCGATGCTGGCATTGTCCGCCGTGGTGTTATAAGTGCTGGCGCTGAAGCCTGCGCTGGGGGGCAGCCATGCGTTGATCGTGCCATTCGTGCCGCTGCTGCTCGTGCATCCGATGGGCGTGCTCACGGTGAGGCTCACCGCGTAGCTGCCTGCTTGGTACACGAGCACAGGCTGCTGCGCCACGCTGGTGCTGCCATTGCCCAGGTTCCAGAGGTAGCTGAGGCCGGGGCCGAGTTGCAGGTCTGGGAAGGTCACGGTGAGCGGTGCACAGCCCTCCGCGATGATCGGCGGCAGGGTGATGGCGGGCGGCGTTTCTACGCGCAACTCCACCACCTGTTGCAGCGTGTTGCCGCACTGGTCGGTCACGGTCACATTGAGGTCCTGATTCGTCGTGAACGGTACGGTGTAGGGGCCTGTGCCGTTCTGTCCCAGTTCGGGCCAAGTGATCATGTATGAGCCGGCGTAGTTCGCGAGCAGCGCGCCCACCATGGCGGGGATCCCACCGGGGCAGATCGTGGTGTCGCCATAGGTGGTGAAGCTGGCCGCATTCAGGTCGAGCACCTGGACCGGATAGAACTGCGCGGGCGCAGTGCAGCCGTTCTGATCGCTCACGCTCAGCTGCACGTTCTGCGATTGCGTGAAGCTCACCGTGATGGGGTTGCCTGTTCCGAGCGGGCCCCAGTTGAAGGTTAGGTTGCCTGTTCCGCCGCTTCCCTGCGCCACCAGCGTCACCGGTTCATTCACGCACGCCGTGTCGGGCACCACGGCCATGAAGCTCAAAGGCGGCGGTTCGTTGATCACGCCATCGGCTTGCACGGTGCAGCCGTTGGCATCGTTCACGATCAGGCTGAGCGGACCAGCAGAAAGAGCGGTTATCGCCGGTGTGGCTTGGCCACCGCTCCAGGCGTAGGTGTATTGCGGGGTTCCACCGCTCACCAGCGCATAGGCGGTGCCGTTGTTGCCGCCGTTGCAGCTCACATCGGTGAGGTTGAAGGCAGTGATCGCGAGGGGCGCAGGCTCCGTGACCACCGCGGTGAGCGAAGTGTCGCAGCCGAGCGCATCGGTGATGGTGATGGTGTAGGCGCCCGGAGCGAGGTCCGTTGCCGTTGGCGTTGATTGACCGGCCTGGTCGTTCCATTGGTAGCCATTACCGGCCACCAGGGGAGCGTATGCGATGCTGCCGTTCGCGTTGCCGTTGCAATCGATGTTCGTTGTGGTGAGCCCCGCGCCGATGAATGCGTTGCTGAGGCTGATGACGACCTGGTCGCTCGCTGGCGGACAGATCGGATTGCCGGTGGTGGTGAGCGTGAGCGTGAGTCCGCCATTGGCGATCTCCGCGCTGCTCGGCATGTACTGCGCGCTCAGGCTGGTATTCAACCAGGTGCCGGTGCCGCCGCTCCAGACGCCGCCGGTGGCGTTCACCACCGAGCCGTTGAGGCTGATCGGATAGCTGCCCATGCACGCCACCTGATTCGTGCCGGCGTTCACCTGATTGGGCTGAGCCAACGCGTTGATGGTCACCATGCCGATGGCCACTGCGCAATCGTTCACATCGGTGATGCCAACGATGTAGTTGCCCGCGCTGGCGCTGATGCTCTGCGTGGTGGCGCCGTTGCTCCACAGGTAGCTGTATGGAGGAGTGCCGCCGGCAGCGGTCACCGAGGCCGTTCCGTTGCCGAAGCCCGCGCAGGTCTCATCGGTGCTGGTGATGCTTGCAACGATTATCGGGTCCGGTGAGGTCACCGTGGCGGTGAGCGTGGTGCTGCAGCCAGGGCCATCGGATACCGTCACCGTGTAGGTGCCCGCTGCCAGGTTGCCCGCGGTGGACGTGGTTTGCGCAGCGGGGTCGTTCCACAGGTAGGTGTGGCCAGGGATTACCGGGGTCACGCTCGCGGAGCCGATGGTCTGTCCGCTGCAAGGCGCATTCACCGTGGTGGTGCTCAGGTTCGCGAAGCTGTTGGGGATGGTGATCACCATCTGGTCGGTTGCAGGCGGACAGTTGGGGTTGCCCACGGTGGTGAGCGTAAGCGTCGCGCTGTTGGCGGCAATCTCTCCAGCCGTTGGCGTGTAACTGACGCCGGGCCAGCTTCCACTGAGTGTCCCATTCCCGCTCCACAGGCCGCTGTCGGCGTTCAGCACGCTTCCGAAGAGCGCGATGGGGAAGTTGCCCACGCAGCCCAGCAAGTCCGGACCGGCAACCGCCACGTTAGGCTGCGCTGCGGCTGCGATGGTGATCGAGGCGCTTTCCGGTGCGCAGTTGTTCGCATCAGTTACGGTCACAGTGTAGTCGCCAGCGCCAACACTGATGCTCGACGTCGTTTCGCCATTGCTCCAGAGGTAACTGTAGGGTGCCGCGCCACCGGTTGCTTCAACGGTGGCCGTGCCATTGGCGGAACCGGCGCAGCTCTCGTCCGTGCCCGTGATGCTCACGATGCTCAATGGCGCGTTCGGACCGATGGTGGTGCTCAAGGTGATGCTGCATCCGAAGGCATCGGTGGCGGTCACGGTGTAGTCGCCGCCCATGAGGCCGGTTGCGGTAGCGCTGGTCTGCACTGGTGCCGTGCTCCAAGCATAGGTGTACCCGGGCAGGTCCGGGCTGAATCCGGCTGAGCCCGTGGCCGTGCCGAAGCAGACCGCATCCGTAGGTGTTACTTGCGCATTCGCGAAGCTGTTCGGGATATTGATGAAGACTTGATCCGTGGCAGGAGGGCAGTTGGCGTTTCCCGTGGTGGTGAGCGTGAGGGTCACTCCGTTGGCTGCGACATCATCAGCACTTGGTTCATAGCTCACCGCGGGCCAAGTCCCGGAGAAGTTGCCGGTGCCACCGCTCCAAGCGCCGCCTGTGGCGTTGGTCACGCTGCCATTCAAGACAATGGGGAAACTGCCGATGCAACCCACGAGGTCGGCGCCCGCATCGGCTTGATTCGGCAATGCGGCTGCATTGATGGTTGCGGTGGCAGTGACCGGACCGCAGCTGTTCGCATCAGTGACGCTCACGGTGTAGGTCCCCGCTGTGGCCGTGAGCAGCGCGCCGCTTGCCCCGTTGCTCCAGGTGTAGCTGTAGGGCGGCGTTCCGCCGCTGGCGCTGGCCGTCAGCGTGCCATCACCCGAACCGGCGCAACTCTCGTCGCCGATGGCGATGATGCTGATCTCGAGCGCGGGCGGTTGCATCACCGTGGCACTGAGGCTGATGATGCAGTTGTAGGAATCGGTGATGATGACCCCATAGGTGCCCTGCGCGAGGCCGGTGGCCGTTGCTGCGGTCTGCACCGGCGTGGTGCTCCATTGATAGGTGAACCCGGGCTGGCCGTTCACAACCGACGCGCTGCCATCGCTTCCGCCGTTGCAAGAAGCGGGGTCCGATGATAGGCTCACATTCGCGAAGCTGTTCTGGATCAGCAAGGTGGCGGTATCGCTGTCAGGCGGGCAGTTGTTGTTGCCGGTGGTGGTAAGGGTGAGCGTCACGGTGCCTGCGGCAATCTCTGCTGCGGTGGGCGTGTACGTGATCGAGGGCCAGGTGCCTCCGTAGGTCCCGGCACCTCCGCTCCAGATGCCTCCGGTGGCATTCACCACGGATCCGCCCAATGTCACAGGGAAACTACCAACGCAGCCTATCACGTCGGTTCCGGCAATGGCCTGGTTCGGCATCGATTGCGTGCCAATGATGCCCGTGATCGGCGGCGATACGCAATTGTTCACGTCGGTCATGGTCACCGTGTAGGTTCCTGGCGGGGCGGAGATGCTGGGGGCGGTTGCGCCCGTGCTCCAGGCATAAGTGAAAGGCGCCGTGCCAGCCGTGACGTTCGCGGTGGCGGTGCCATCGCCGGTGCCGAGGCAGAGTTCGCCTGTGGTGCTCATGGTGCCGTAAAGGCCGGGGATCACCGTGACCGAATAGATGTAGGTCTGGAAGGCCGGGATCGGGCAGGCCCCGTCGTCCACATTCACGATGAAGGGGAAGAAGCCGGAGGTGTTCGGCAGCGCCGTCCAGCAAACCTGTCCCATCAGCGGATTGCCCGCCGTGTAGGTGAAAGTGGCACCCGGCAGGTTCTGCCCGATGTTGCTGAAGGCCTCCAGCACATTGGTCAGGTTGGGGTCGTTGATGGCGAAGCTGAAGCAGAAGTTGCCGGATTCGCACACTTGGATGGCGCGCGGACCGAGCTGCACGGCATTGCCGGTGAGGCCCGTGATCACGCCTGTCGCTGGATCGGGCGGATCGTTGCCGCAAGGGAAAGCCACGAACTGCATGTCGCGCATCACGGAGCCGACGAGCACCCCGTTCACCCAGTGGTGCACGCGCACCACTACGACCCAGTTGCCCAGCATGTTCAGCGTGAAGTTCACTTCACCCGTGACGGGGTCGAGCGTGATGCCCGGGATGGGATCCTGGAACGTGTAAGGCGGCTGATAGGGGATGGGGGCCCCTCCAAGGCCCATCGCGTTGATCAGCTCGTAGCTGAGCGAATCGCCTTCGGGATCCCAGGCACCGAAACTGTAGGTGATCGGATATCCCATGCACACATACGGGATGGCCGTGTTCGAGAATTGCGGCGAATCATTGCAAGGGCTCACCAAGGTGTTCACGATCGCGTTGATGTGCGTGCGCTGCGTGCCGGGCGCCACCAGGTTCACGATCGCATCGTTCCGGTAGATGTTGGTGTAGGAGATCGTCCACGAGTCGCAGGGGGCGAGGGTGATCGTCCCCGTGTAGGTGTATTGCTGTATGCCCGGCAGCGTGCCGCCGTTGCACGTGCTGTTCGGCAATTCCGTGTTGCACAGCTGGCTGATCTCCGTGGGCCCGCTGTGGCTCACCGTCATGCTGGTGTTTCCGCAAGGACTGTTGAGCTGCAGCGTGACGTTCGGGTCAACGTTTATCCCGGCGCAATCGCGGTACACCATCAGCGTGATCTGGTACTGGTCGTTGCCAAGGCAGGTCCAGTAGATCTCGCCGCCTGAGAAATGCGTGGCGCGGGCAGCGAGCGCTGCGGCGCCAAGGAGCAAGGTGAGGGCGTATCGTTGGAGCATCGAGGGCGGCAGCGGAGTAATCCGTGCGTTCCTACGTGCAACCGATGGGGGCAGTTTCTCAAGCCATGCGCGTAACGGCCATTCCCGACTGTCTGGCGGCGCATGCAGGCGGGCTCAGGTCGGGCTGATCGCCTGCCGTCGCTCCCTAAGGGCTTCTGGTCGAAACCAGGATAAGCACCAAGCGGTAATGAAGAAGGCGCCTCTCAGCGCCTGCTCCGTGTCCTGCGGACCCGTAGGGATTCGAACCCCAAACCTTCTGATCCGTAGTCAGATGCTCTATCCAATTGAGCTACGGGTCCTTCAAAAATCGGGTGCGAATATAGCCAGCCCCGATGAACCAGGAATCGATCAGATCCAGCCGTTCAACCAGTAGTAGGCTATGGCCATGTACTCCCGCATGCAGGTGACCTCCAGTTTCAGATAATTCCAGAAGGTGTATCGCAGCGCAGGCTGGTCGGATAGATCGGGCGCCCAAGCCTTGCCGCCGACAGCGCCATGATCGTAGTTGAATTCATGGAACATCGCATGCTCCCATGCCGGCGCCCCGCACGCATTAATGAAGCCCGCTTTCCGGAAGGTGAGCACGCTTCGGTACATATTCTCGGGCGCAGTCACAATGGCGGTGGAGATGGCCTTCACGTTCGGGAGGCCCCGAGCGCCTACGGCCAAGGCTTGCGCGCGCGTATTGTCGCCCTCGTTGATCAGGAGGATCCGGGTGCCGTCCACGCCGCGCAGGATCAGCTCGTCCCGCATCGCTTCGATGGCTTGCGGATCTCCGGGATGCACGATGGCCAATGCGGCATCGGGCCAGGCATGCGCCAGTTCCGCAGTGCGATGCAGCCGAAGCAATTCGGGTGCTGAGGGCATGCCGCTTCCACCCAGAACCACAATCAGCCCTGTCTCGCCTCGGCACTCGCCCGCCGCAGTGCCCAGCCACCGGTGCGCATCGAAGGGCATGCGCGTGAAAGCCAGCGCGATCATCAGCAGCAGGAAGGCACCCGCGATGACGAGCAGCCTGCGCAGGATGCGGCGTGCGTTGGGCAGCAACGAGCAGAGGTAGAGCCAGGCGCGCAGCACGGACATCATCGGCGAAGCTCAGGACAAATGACGAAGCGTGGGTCGGCGGCGCTCACTTCGCCTCGAACCCTTTCGGACGCCCGGCTTTGTACCACCGCAGCAACATGTCGATCATGTGCTCCATCTTCCGTGCATCGGCCCAAGTGCTGCGGAACACCAGCCGACCATCGGCATCGATCAGGTAGGCGCCGTTGGGCACGCGGCCGTACTGCGTGAACACCGCTTCATCGAGGCCGTCGATCAGCACGGGCAAGGTGCCCAGCTGCGCGAACTCTTTGGCATAGGCCGCCTTTTCCGTCTCGCTCTTCGGCTGGGGGTACTGCTTGAACTTCTTACGGTCGCCAGGGTGCAGCTCCCGACCGTAGATCACGAAGAGCTGAACATCGGCCTCCTTCGCGTACTTCTTCGCGAGGTTGCTCCAGCGCTCCAATTGCACGCGGGCCGGCGGGTTGCTGATGCTGCCGAACATGAAGGCCCGGATCTTCCCTTGGTTATCCAACAGGCGGTACCTCCCTTCGCGCTGCGCAATGGGCAGGTCGAAGTCGTGGGCCTTCGGAACCATGCCATGGCCCTCGCTATAGGCACGCAGCTCGTTGATGGCGCGGCGCATCAGCTTGTCGAAGTTCATGCGCCAGATGCTCACCTGCTTCCGCATGGCCTTGATCTCCGGCTCGCTGTACGCGTTCAGGTAGTAGTCCAGATCGTCGTGGAATACCAATGAGCTGTCGCTCGTGTACCAGCGAGGGTCCCAGTTGTTGATCTGGGCGCTTGCGCAAAGCGGGAACAGGAGGGCGAGGAAGGCGGCGCGCATGGCGAGCGCAAGGTAGCGGGTGCTCAGCCCACGAACACCAGTTCCACCCATTCATCGGTGCTCAGGCGAAGCTCGCGCAAGCGAAGCTCCACGATCCACGAAGTGACTGGGGCGCCTTCGCGGAGCTCCACCGGCTTGTACGGCCAATTCCGGATGCTGGTGAACACCGGCTCAGGCCAGGAGCCATTGTAGAGCATCGCGAAGCGCATGGCCTGGTGATCCACCACGAGTTTGCGGCCATCGAGCCCCATGGCGATGGTGGTTACCACGAGCGCGGCGCGGTAAAGCCGATGCTGCCATTGCGCATCACGGGTGCGGAAGAGCGCCTGCCTGAACTCGAGGCGCGGCATCGTGCTGCCGGCGAAAGAGGCGATGGGCTGTTCGCGCGAGATGCGGATGTGATGGACGGCCATGGAGTGCGCGCCGGCTAAGTTGAGCAAGCAACGCTCACCTTCTAGAACATCCAGCGCACTTGCGCCTTCAGGTCGCTGCGCACGTTGCCGTTGATCTCCTGCAGGCCGCTGCTGATGCTGGCCTGGTCGCGATAGATCCAAGCGCCGTAGCGCAGCCACACATCCACGCGGCGAAACGGCGTCACCCGCGCCATCGCGTACCAGCGCATGCCCCTGCCGTAGTATGCCGGTATGGAGAACACGCCGATGAGGTCATTCTCGTACGCGTACACCCGCGCGTCGTAGCTCTCGCTCTCGAAGAGCGCGAAGCGGGCGGTGAGTTCCAGCGGGCTGCTCAGGGGGCGGTGCACCACATCCTGGTAGAGCAGGAAGCCATGCTGCAAGGGCGACTGGCCGCGCTGGAAATCGACGGTCTCCACACGAGAGCGCAAACTGATGCTCGGGCTCACCTTGGCGCTTACGTTCACCCGATAATTGGTCTGCTCCGCACGCACCAAGGGGTCGATGCCGCGCACGTCCTCGGCGATGTTGCGGGCACGGTCCTGATGGCGCACGCGGGCGTAGATCTCCACCTGCCGGCTCGGGCGCCAGTTCACTTGCGCGAGCCAATCAAAGCCATTGCTGGGCGCGTCGGTCTGGAATCGCAGCCAAGGGAAGCGGAACTGGTCGAAATAGGCATTGAGCTGCCACCGCCGATTGGGCCGGACTTCGATCCCCGTGTAGAGCCCGCGCTCGTTCCACGGATTGGTGCCCTCGGCGAAGGCCACGCTCTGCAGGCCGTGGAAGTCGCGGCCATAATCGCGGTACAGTAGGCTTAAGCTCACGCGAGGGTCGAGCGCAGCCAGCACGCCGCTATTCATAGCGGTGCCGCCGTTCGCGCTTCTCGCCGCTTCACCGAACCAGGTGATGTTGCGCCAGAGCAGGTTCCAATCGAGGCTCATGTTGGTGTTGCCCTCGCCCTGGAACTCGAACTGATTGTAGGGCTGGGCGTTCCGCTCGAGCACCGCGTCGTATGCGATCCGTGCAGCCGTTGCACCGACGCTCCAGGTTCGCTCCTTCCAGCGCAGGTGCCCGCCCATGATCTGCTCGCCGACCGCCCCCTTCTTGCGGAGCTCATTCGTTGTGCGGTGGAACCCATCCTCCTGGAAGCTGCTGAAGATGGCCTCCGGGATGTTGGTGTCGAGCGTGTCGCTGCCAGTTGGCTGCGCGCTCACGTTGGCGTCGATGCGCTTCTTCGAGAAGAAGCCGGTGAGCTCGAGCTTGCGTGCCAGGGCGAAGGTGGCCGCCGCGCCGCGCAGGAAGAGGTTCTCGTTCACGCTGGTGTAGGGAGCCAGGCCCACCGCGTTGCGCTTCACATTCATGGTGAAGCTGCTCTTGGCCGCGAAGGCCAGGCCGTTCCAGAAGGCCAGTCCCTGCCCGAATTGCGCGCTGTAATCGCCGATGGCCACGGACTTCAGCCGCCCTAGATCACGCACGAACAGGTGCGCGCTGAGGAAGTCGAAGCTGCTCTGCGAGCCTTGGAAGAATTCCTCGCCCTCATCCTTCTCTGCCGTGAAGCCGATGCTGATGTTCTGCCGGTAGCGGAAGCGGTAGCGCGTGTACAAGCGGTACGGGCTGCCGAGGTAAACGCGGCTGTTGGCACGCAGCGAGTCGCGCACGGCGGTGTCTCCGAAATCGGGCAGCTCGGTGCCGTTCGGGTATGCGTAATCCTTCCCGAAGGGATTCCTGCGATCCATGGAGCCGCGGCGCGATTCGATGTTCATCGTGCTGCGCGTGGTCCACTCGTGCCCGCCCTGCTTCAGGATCTCCCTCACAGAGGCGCGCGCGCCCATCTGGCTCTCGCGCACGGTCACGAAGGGCCGCACCAATTGGATCGTGCCCGCGTCCCAGCCATTGATGGACTGCAGCTCGTACAGGCTGAGCAATTTCCCGTTGCGCTTGATGTGCTGCAGCAGGGCGCTCACCTGCACATCGTTCAGCAGCAGCAGGGCGTGCAGTTCCTGGGCGCTGGTGTGGTTCAGGTCGATAGGGTCGTTGTAGCGGTCCACCAGCAGCTCGAAGAGGTTGGTGAGGTCCACATCATTGTCGCCTCCCAGTTGCTCCACGGCAGCCTCGATGCGCTGCTCGATCACGTCGCGCGGCACACCGTCAACTTGCGCCGCTGCGGTGAGCAGGAGCGCGGCGCCGAAGAGCGATGCACCGGTGCGCTTCACTTGAAGCGGTAATTCAAGTTGATCATGGGCGTGGGCCCGAGCTGGGCGCGCACCGACAGCGCGAGATCCACATCAAGCCTGCCGGCACGCACGCCCACGCCGAGATGCCCTTGCACCGGCGCCGTGCTGATGCCCGTGCGGATGAAGAGCGCCTTGCTCGGGCTGTACTCCAAGCCGAAGCGGAATCGCTCCGCGCGGTCGATGTCCTTCTCGGCCTCGCCGGTGATGGTGAGCTTGGCGTTCACCACCCAGCCCAGGCCCGCCCGCAAGAACGTCGGCACGCGCTCATCGAGCTGAATCGAGCTCTCGGTCACTGCGGCGAGCTTCGAGCGCGTGGGGTTGAACAGGTGCGCGCCGATCCAGAACTGCTCGCTGATGCGCGCCTGCACGCCCAATTCAGCGGTGAAGGCGCTGGTGCCACCGTAGTTGCCCCCGAGCTGCACGCCGAGGTGGTTGAGTTGAACAGCGGCGCGCAGGCTTTCGCCGAAGCGCATGGCATAGGCCAGGCTCGCACGCGTCTCGTTGTACAAGCTGTAACCGAAGCGGTCAACGCCCACGCCGAATGCCCCCTTGCCCACCGGCAGTGCCACGGCCAGGCCCTGGTGCGCCAACTCCTCGCTGAGGAAGTGGCGTTGGTAGAAGAGGCCCGCCGTGGGTTTCTCAATCCCCGCGAGGCCCGCAGGATTCAGGCGCACGCTCCAGAGGTCGGTGAGGGTGAGCCCGCTGCCGCCCATGCCCGCGAAGCGAGCGCCTGCCGTGAGCGGGTCGCCCCCGGCCATGCCGACAAGCGTGTTGAGCAGGACGGAAACAAGCAGTACGGCGCGCATCGGGTCGAATGTAACGGCTTGCCCGCCTGCACAGTGCTGTGGCTCTGCGACCGAATCAATGCACTAACAGGCGCTTCACCGCACGGCCTTCAGCAGTAAATACTTCCACCAGATAGGCCCCGGGCGTCACCCGTTCGATGCCGATCTCGACCAGCTCCGATCCGGCACCTTCCTCCAGCATCACGCGGCCCGTGGCATCGAGTACGCGAACCCTTTGTATCGGCAGCGGCGCGCGCAGCATCACGCGATCGCGCGCCGGGTTCGGGTACAGGTCGAAGTCGGGAACTGCGGCTGATTCCGGAACGCCCACCACCTCCACGCAGAAGGTCTGCACCTCCTGGTCGCCGTATTGGCCGTCGCTCTCCACCAGCAATGTCGAATCGGAGGTCATGATCACGTAGCTGCCTTCGCCCTCATCGCAGCAGATGCCATCGCCGAAGGCATCGTTGATGGTGAACACGTAGCAGTCGTTGGTGAGGCAGAAGGAGGAGGTGTAGATCTCGCCCTCCTCCAGGTCAGGGTAGGGTCCGCCTTCGTAGAGCACCGTGCCGAGCTGTGTGGCCAATTCCCAGGTGATGTCGCTTCCCCAGTTGTCCAGCGTGAGCGCCAGCTGCACGGTCCCGCCCGGATTGCTCACGTTGAAGGAATAGAGCCACGTGTCGTTGTCCGGCACCTGATCCTCATTCGCGTTTGGCCAGGTCACGGTCACGTACACGGTGTTGGCGCCGTTGGCGGCCACGATGGGCGGGAGTGGCACGTTGAGGGTCTGCTGCACTTGCAAAGAGCCCGTCCAATTGAACACGTTCGGCGATCCGCCCACCAGGCCATAGGTGATCACCGCGCTGGTCATCACCTCCTGGCCGTTGTTCTTCAGGGTGACGATGGGGCTGATGATGCTGTCGCCGCAGATCAATTCGGGGATGTTCACGATGCTGGTGATCGCGGCGTCGTGGATGATGGGTATCACCGCGTCGCCGAGGCCGGAGAGCGTGTCTCCGCAGGATCCGAGGTATTGCTCAATGAAGGGCCAGCTGAGATCGAGGCGGCCGTAGTAGTCATCGACGCTGTTGGCGCAGTTGGCCGCGCCACCATACAGTTGGCCTATCACCCGCTTGTCCTGATTGAAGAGCGCGCTGCCGCTGCTTCCGGGCTCCGTGGTGCCCGCATCCCAAACCGTCACCTGCCAGCAATCGGCGGCACCGGTGCCCAGGTCGATGTTGGCCTGGGTCACCGGGCTGTAGGAGAGGCAGATCTTCTTGATGTCGCCGCTGGGGTGATGGATGCCGCAGACGGTATCGGGCGTAGCGCCGCTCTTGTCCCAGCCGGCGTAGTACACATCGTACTCCACAGGTGGGATGCTGTTCAGCTCCAGGAAGGCCATGTCGGTGGTGTTGCTGCTGGTGAGCAGCACGCAGCCGCTCACGGTCTCGAGAGCCGGCTCATCCTCGGTGGGATCGCAGCTGGGGCTGTCCCAGTTGAAGCGGAACACCCAATCGGCCACATCGGGGCTGAGGCAATGGTCGGCGGTGAGGAAGTAAGGCGTGCTGTCCTGTGCGCAATTGTTGAGCAGGGTGCCGGTGCAGAAGCCATTGCCGCCGGTGGTGATGATGGCCACGCTGCGGATCTGGTCGCGCCAATCATCGCCTTCGGGGCAGATCACGTTGATGTTGCAGTCGCCGCTATCACCGAGGCCGCGCGCGAAGCCCTGCGTATCGCGGTAGGCGTGCGTCACGCGGTCGATGGCGAGACGGCCTTGCCCGGCAAAGGCAGCAGGCTCATGGTACTCGATGGTGATGCGCTCGCCGGCCAATTGCGCCACACCCAGGCGGTTGAGCTTCGCGCTTGCTTCGGTGAATGCTCCCAGATGCTTCCCGTGCTCGTTGTAAACGAACACGCGACCGCGCTCCGGAACGTCGAATACGTTGAACCGGAAGTTGATGCTGAAGGCGCCGGGGCATTCGATCGCCACTCGCCAAACGCGGTCGCCGTTTCGGAGCATGGTCCAGGTCCCCTGCGCCTCGCTGCGGATGTCCACCTCGTGGTTGAAGCCGAAGCGCCACGGGCCTTTCACGCCGGAGGCAGCGCGTGCTTCGTCCTCGGCGATCAGCGCAGCGGCGTCAACCGCGGGAAGCGTGATCGTTTGCGCAGGTCGGAGCGCAGGCCCTTTCGGCATCAGGCCGATCGGCTTTCCGCCGAAAGCGACCTGCGATGATCCGCTGAGCGCGATGAGGAAGGGCGGGAGAATGGCGAAAAGGCGTAGCGATGGAACCATGTGCGCTGGATTGGCTGCGTGAAGATAGACGTGGCCCGGAATGCGAAGGACCGCTGGGAGGGTCCAGCGGTCCTTCAAGCCGAGGCGCGGCGTGTTCAGCGCGCGATCACCAAGCGCTGCACGCGGTGGAAGCCAACCCCGGTGGCTTCCACGAAATAGAGGCCTGCAGGCTCGCCAGACAGGTCAAAGGTCACGCGCTCGACGCCGCCGGTGAGGATGCGCTGTGCCACGATCTTACCCAGGGCATCGAACACCGTGAGCCGCCCGCCGTTGCGCATGGCAGCGGGAAGGCCCACTGCCACATTGCCTTGCGCCGGATTCGGAGCGATGTCCAAATCCTCATCCGCAGCCGCCTCATCGATGCCCACGGAGAGCGGGTAGCCCTGCAGCGTGTTGCCGCAGTTGCCCAGCCAGTTCTGCAGGAAGGGGTAGCTGGTGCTGAAGCGCCCGAAATAGTCGTTGATGTTGTTGCTGCAAGAGGCCTGACCGCCATAGAGCTGCCCGATGAGCAGGCCGTTCTGGTTCCAGAGGCCGCTCCCGCTGCTGCCGGGCTCGGTGGTGCCATCCTCCCAATTGGCGATGCGCCAGGTGGCCGCGCCGCCCCAGCTCACCTGGGTGGCCGGGTTGTTATCGAAGCTGATCTTCTTGATGTCGCCATCGGGATGGTGGATGCAGGTGCTGGCCGTGGGCGCCGTGCCGCTCTTGTCCCAGCCGGTGTAGAACACGTTATAGCTGGCGGGCGGCGTGCTGTTGAGTTGGAGCAGTGCTACATCGCTGGCGGCGTTGTTCGCCTTCAACGAGCTGCCACTGACGGTCTGGTTCGTGGGCGCGTTGGTGGTGGGGCTGCACACAGGACTGTTCCAATTGAAGCGGAACACCCAGCTGTTGTTGCCGCCGAGGCAGTGGTTGGCGGTGAGGAAGTAAGGCGTGCCGTTGTTCGCGCAATTATTGATCAGCTGCCCCGTGCAGATGCCGCTGCCGCCCACCGTGATCATGGCCACGCTGCGGATCTGGTCGCGCCAAGGGTCGCCCTCTGGGCAGATCACATTGTTGTTGCAGCTGCCGCTGGTGCCGAAGCCCTTCAGCGAGCGGAAAAGGTCGCGGTAGGCATGCGTCACTTGGCCGATGCGGAGCCGGCCTTCGCCGCGAACAGCGAATGGCTCGACGTACTCGACGGTGATGCGGTCGCCGGCCAGTTGCGTCACGCCCAGGATGGTGTGGCCGGGATTGCTCTCGGCCGTGAAGGCGCCAAGGACCTCGCCCGCATCGTTGTACACGAAGACCTGGCCGCCGTCGGGCACCACGTAGTCATTGAATTCGAAGTTGATGCTGAAGGCGCCAGGGCATTCGATGGCCACGCGCCAGACCCCATCACCGTTGGGCATGGTGGTCCATGCGCCGTTGTTCTCCGTGCTGATATCGGTGGCATGGTTGAAGCCGAAACGGTATGGACCCTTGATTCCCTGCGCGATGCGCGCTTCGTCCTCCATCATGAGCGCGTTGGCATCCACTTCGGGCATTACCACCAGCGGTGGGGCGGGCAGATAGGCCTGGTCAAGGCCGATCGGCGCACCGCCGAAGCTGATCTGGGCGTTCAGGATACCGGGGGCCGCGAGCGCTGCGACAAACAGTGGGAGTAAGGATCGGTTCATCGTTGTTCTGGTTCAGTGAGGGGTGGTTCGCGGACGAAAGTAAACGCCTCGCCACTGCCATCAACGTTTCAGCACAGGCTACTCTCGGAAGCTCAATGAAGGCCTTGTCGCATGACTTTCGCCGAAGTCATTCACAGCGACGACGATTCGCCCATCATGGCCGACCATCTATGGTTTCTCCAGAGTGCGGAGCTCGATGAGCTTTTGCACCGCGAATAACTCATCGCGCAATTGCGCCGCTGCGATGAAGTCGAGCTCCTTGGCGGCCTTGCGCATCTGTGACTCGAGCAGAGCGGCGTTCTTCTCCAATTGATCGGTGCTCATGAACTGCATCACGGGGTCTGCGGCGAGGCTCAGCTCCGGTTCCGGCTCCAGGTAGGCCTTTGGGGTGGGGCCTTGGATCTCGAGCACCGAGGTCTGCCGCAGCACATCGGCCCTGTCGCGTTTGATCTGTGTGGGGGTGATGCCGTGCTCCTCGTTGTACGCCATCTGCTTGGCACGGCGGCGCTCGGTCTCATCGATGGTGCGCTGCATGCTGTCGGTGATCTTGTCTGCATAGAAGACCACGAGTCCATTGACGTTCCGTGCCGCGCGGCCAGCGGTCTGGGTGAGCGAGCGATTGCTGCGGAGGAATCCCTCCTTGTCCGCATCGAGCACGGCAACCAGGCTCACTTCGGGCAGGTCCAGCCCTTCGCGCAGCAGGTTCACGCCCACGAGGACGTCGATCATGCCCAAGCGCAGTTGGCGCAGGATTTCGATCCGTTCCAGGGTCTCCACGTCGCTATGGATGTATTTGCACTTCACACCATTCCGCTTCAGGAACTCATCAAGCTCCTCAGCCATGCGCTTGGTGAGGGTGGTCACCAGCACGCGCTCGTCTTTCTTGGTCCGGTTGCGGATCTCGTCGAGCAGGTCGTCGATCTGGTCCTTGCTCGGCCGCACTTCAATGGGCGGGTCGAGCAGGCCCGTGGGCCGCACCACTTGCTCCACCACCACGCCCTCACTGCGCTGCAATTCATAGTCAGCTGGCGTGGCGCTAACGAAGAGGGTCTGGCCCATCATGCCTTCGAATTCCTCGAATTTCAGGGGACGATTGTCCATGGCACTGGGCAGGCGGAAGCCATACTCCACCAGGTTGCGCTTACGGCTGCGGTCGCCCCCGTACATGGCCTGCACCTGGCTCACGGTCACATGGCTCTCATCGATCACCATCAGGAAGTCATCCGGGAAGTAGTCGAGCAGGCAGAAGGGGCGCTGGCCCGTGTCTCGCCGATCGAAGTAGCGGCTATAGTTCTCGATGCCGCTGCAATAGCCCAGCTCGCGCATCATTTCCAGGTCGTGGCTCACGCGCTCCTCGAGGCGCTTTGCCTCCAGGTGCTTGCCGATCTCCTGGAAGAAGGCGACTTGCTTCACCATGTCCGCCTGGATGCTGCTGATGGCACCGTTCAGCGTCTCACGGCTGGTCACGAAGATGTTGGCGGGATAGATCGTCACCTGCTCCAAGGTCTCGAGCGTCTTGGTGGTGCTGAGGTCGAAGCGCTCGATGCGCTCCAGTTCATCGCCCCAGAAATGGATGCGGATGCCTTCATCAGCATAGGCGAGGAAGACCTCCACCACATCGCCCTTCACGCGGAAGTTGCCTCGGCCCGGCTCAATGTCCTTGCGGCTGTAAAGCGCCGATACGAAGCGGTGAAGCAGCGCATTGCGGCTCACCTTCATGCCTTTGTCCAGCTCCACCACCGTGTGCTTGAACTCCGCTGGATTGCCGATGCCATAAATGCAGCTCACGCTGGCCACCACGATCACATTGCGCCTTCCGCTCAGCAGCGCGCTCGATGCACTGAGCCGGAGCTTTTCGATCTCGTCATTCACTGAGAGGTCCTTCTCGATGTAGGTGTTGGTGGTGGGCAGGTAGGCCTCGGGCTGGTAGTAGTCGTAATAGCTCACGAAGTACTCCACGCGGTCGTTCGGGAAGAAGTGCTTGAATTCGCCGTAGAGCTGCGCGGCCAGCGTCTTGTTATGACTGAGGATCAGCGTGGGGCGGTCCACTTGCGCGATCACGTTGGCCACAGTGAAGGTCTTGCCCGAACCCGTTACGCCGAGCAACGTCTGTGCGCGCACGCCCTCGCGCAGCCCCTCCACCAGTTGCCGAATGGCCTCCGGCTGGTCGCCGGTGGGTGTGAATTCACTGATGAGCTCGAAGGGCATCGGAAGGGCCGCGAAGGTACCGGGCTACATTCGCCCGCCGATGTACGCGCTGCTCCGTCCACTGCTCTTCCTGCTCCCTCCGGAGCGCGCCCATCACCTCACCTTCCGTCTGCTCGGAATCGCATCGCGCATTCCCGGCATGCTGGCGCTCGTGGGCGGCGCGAAACCGCCCCGTGACGCAGCCACCGACGTGATGGGCTTACACTTCCCATCGCCCGTTGGCCTCGCCGCAGGCATGGACAAGGATGCCAAGCACGTGCATGCCCTCGCACGCATCGGCTTCGGATTCATCGAAGTGGGCACGCTCACGCCCAGGTCCCAACCGGGCAATCCGCAGCCGCGGCTATTCAGATTGAAGAAGGACCGTGCGCTGATCAACCGCATGGGCTTCAACAACGGCGGCGTTCATGCAGCGGTGGATCGATTGCGCCATCGGAGGCCCGGCATCATCGTCGGCGGGAACATCGGGAAGAACAAGGACACGCCGAATGAGCGGGCCATCGACGACTACATCGCCTGCTTCAATGCGCTCCATGGCGTGGTGGACTACTTCGTGGTGAACGTGAGCAGCCCCAATACGCCCGGTCTGCGAGCCCTGCAGGAGAAAGGGCCGTTGTTGGAGATTCTTCGGGCGTTGATGGAACTCAGCCAGAATAAGGCGAATGGCGAAAAGCGAATGGTGAGCGGGGTAGACCATTCACCAGTCGCCAATGACCATTCACCAGCGCGTTCCAAACCCATCCTTCTCAAGATCGCCCCGGACCTCACCGATGGCCAATTGGACGACATCGTGAGCGTGGTGAAAGAGAGCGGCATCGCTGGGGTGATCGCTACCAACACTACGATTGCGCGTGCAGGGCTGCGTACGACGCAAGCTGAACTGGAATCCATCGGCGCTGGCGGATTGAGTGGTGCACCTGTCCGGGCGCGCAGCACGGAGGTGATCACCTGCTTGCGCGAGCGCCTGCCGAGGCCCATCGTTATCATCGGAGTGGGCGGCATCGATTCATGGGAGGCGGCGAAGGAGAAGCTTGAAGCGGGCGCCGACCTCGTGCAGGTGTACACAGGGCTGGTGTACGAAGGGCCATCCTTGGTGAATCGCATCAACAAGTCTTTCGCGGCATGGAGAAGGTGAAGCTCATCGAATGCCCGCGCGACGCCATGCAAGGCATCGTGCCCTTCATTCCCACGGAGGTGAAGGTGCGCTACTTGAACGAACTGCTGCGCGTTGGCTTCGATACCATCGATATCGGCAGCTTCGTGAGCCCGAAGGCCATCCCGCAATTGGCCGATACCGCCGAGGTGCTTTCCCGCATCGACACGAGCGAGACGAGGAGCAAATTGCTCGTGATCGTGGCCAACGAGCGCGGCGCGGAGGAAGCCGTGAAGCAGCCTAGCGTCACCTATCTCGGCTATCCCTTCAGCATCAGCGAGACCTTCCAGCAGCGCAACACGAACACGAGCATCGAGGGCAGCTGGAGCCGCATCGCACGCATCGCGGAGATCACGCGCGCAGGAGGCAAGGAGCTCGTGGTCTATATCAGCATGGCCTTCGGCAATCCGTATGGCGATCCTTGGAGCGCGGACGTGGCCCTGCACTGGGTCAATCGCCTCACGAGCGAGTTGGGCGTGCGCATCATCGCTCTCAGCGATACCGTCGGCGTGGCACGGCCCGGTGATATCTCCTCGATTTTCTCAGCGCTCATTCCTGCATTGCCCGCTGTCGAGTTCGGCGCCCACCTGCATTGCACCCCCGACAACTGGCAATCGAAGACCGATGCCGCTTGGAACGCCGGCTGCCGCCGTTTCGATGGCGCCATCAAGGGCTACGGCGGCTGCCCGATGGCCGAGGATGATCTCGTAGGCAACCTGCAGATGGAGGTGTTCGCACGGAGCTTGGAAGAGCGCGGGGTGCGAACGGGGCTCGACTTCCAGCAGTTGGATCGCTGCGTGATGGAGGCGGGGAAGGTGTTTCCTTGACAAGGAACAGAAGAACCGCAGAACAGCGAACAGGAGAGCAAGGAAGGAAGCCCACCTCTGGTGCAGCCTTAGCTGTTCCGCGGTTCTTCGGTTCGTTAAGCCTTCACCAGTTCCAGCACCGTGATCTCCGGCGGCATGCCCACGCGCCCGGGGAATCCGATGAAGCCGAAGCCGCGGTTCACGTAGAGTTGCTGCTCGCCTTCGGCATAGAGCCCCGCCCAGTGCTTGTACACCCATTGCGCTGGGCTGTAGGTGGTGCTGCCGAGTTTCACGCCCAATTGCGCGCCATGCGTGTGGCCGCTCAGCGTGAGGTCGATGCCCGTGCCCTGCACTTGATGCTCCCAATGCGTGGGGTCGTGGCTCATGAGGATGCGATAGGGGAAGGCTTCGGTGCCGCGGATCGTCTTTTGCAAGTCGCCATATTGCTGGAAGCGGTGCCCCCAATTCTGCACGCCGAGCAGTCCGATGCGTTCGCCGTTGCGCTCCAGTGGCAAGTGCTCATCGAGCAACAAACGGAAGCCCATCTCGGCATGGATGCGCTTGAGCTTCTCGAGATTCTTGGCCTTCAGCTCGGGGCTATCCCACTTCGGATAATCGCTGTAGTCGTGGTTGCCGAGGATGGAGAACTTGCCGAGCGGCGCTTGCAGCCGAGCCAATTCAGCGATGAAAAGCTCGGCTTCCTCTGCGAAGTCGTTCACCAGATCACCGGTGAATAGGATCAGATCCGGTTTCTCGGCCATGATCAGGTCCACGCCGTTGCGCACGATGCTCATGTCGCCACCGTAGCTGCCCAGGTGCATGTCGCTGATCTGCACCACGCGCAGGCCATTGAAGGCATCGGGCAGCTTGTTGCTTCTTATGGGCACGCGGGCCAGGTTGAAATTACGCCGGCCTTTGGTGACGCCGTAGAGCACGCCCGCGAAGGGCACTACCGAGACGATCAGGCCCAGTTGGCTCAGGAAGCGCGCGCGGTCGATGCCCTCACCGGCGGCATCCACCGGTCCAGGTGTGAGCTTGTCCCATCCCCAACGCACCAGATGCAGCAGGTCGTCGAGGCCATGGAAGACCACCATGACGATCTTGGGCAGGAAGAAGAGCAGGAAGAGCGCCACCATGCTGAAGGCGAAGCTGTGGTCGCGCCTCGCCTCAGGGTCGCGGAAGTTGATGGCCACGTACACGATCATGCCCAGCAGTCCGATGCTGATGACCCAATAGAGGAAGCGGAAAATTCGTCGCAAGGCCATGCTGTGATTCGCGAGCGCACTATTCACACCTTTGTAGGCATACAGGTCGATGGCGATGAGCACCACCAGGAAGATCATGAAGTTGCGAAGGGCAGCAGGGGACATGGGGGCGAAGGTATCGGGGGTGTGGGGCGGGGCTTGAAGTTCAACGTCGTTGATACACATCGCCCCAAGCTTGTCCGGATCGGAAGCTGGCTAATCGGACGAAACCGGACTCCTTCAATTCATCAGGCAGTTCTTTTCGGGATTGATAATCAACGAAGGCGTATTCCGCGTTGGGCATAGGCTCCGATGCGCAGCGACTGAACGTCATGGAGCCATCCAGGTATCCAGCCTCTGGATGCGTCATGTAGTGAACATCGGCGAATGAAGCCATGATGCGAGCTTCTTGCATGCCCTGTTGAGCACAATAACGGATGCGCTCCTTGTGAATCGTGATAGCATCGCGGTAGTTCAGCCTGGTATCGCCCACATGGCCGTCACCTCCAATGGAGAAGAGCAGGATGGCCGCGATGATCGCTGATGCGGCCGGAAGCGTCCAGGTCCTGCTCGCGAAACCTGAAGCACGCAGGCTGGCTAGCACGCCAATCACAAGGAATGGATGGATGGGCAACAGGTACCGTGGTGTGTAAAAGTTCAAGGAACTGAACGCCCAAAGCCCGATGCAAAGAATGCCGAACAGGAAAACAGGAACGTGAAGCCGGCTATCTGCCCGGCGGATGAGCAGCGAGAACGAACCGATGCCTATCGCCAGGGCGACAAGGACCGCAGGGAGCAGGAGGGAATCGGGAACCGGCCATCGGCCCCATAGCACCTTGATTGCGGCAACGCACCCGAATGCGGACAATACGCTGAGCGCTGCGCCGCGGCGCACCAGTAGCAATGGTGCTGCAATGCTGCCCGCCAGGGTCAGGTACTGGAGGCCCTCCGACTCGAATGCAGTGGTGAATGCCAGTCTGGCCTTGTAAGCAATGTCCTCACGAGACCAGGTGATCATCTCAACATGCTCAGGGAAGAGTACCCATCCAAAACTCCACCATTGCAATGCGAAGTAGGACCCAGCGATAGCGACTGGCAGCCACAGCAGCACCATCCATCGGAGCCAAGCCCTTCGTTCCGGCCAGCCGCTGCTATCGAAGCGCGACCACACGTGAGTCAGTACCAAAGCAATTACCAGCACAATGGCAGTTTCCTTGGTCCAGAGTGCGAGCACGCAGCTAGTGACGTACAGCCATCGCAGACGCGAGAGATAGGCCGTGACAGCGAGGGTCATCAACAATGCAAGCAGCGTTTCAGGAAGCAGTTGGCCACTTTGCGCAAGCAGCATCTCGTTAGCTGCAATAAGGAGCGCTGCGGAAGCTCCCAGCCACTCACCACCCAGCCATGAGCCCAGCCAGTAGGAAGCGAGAAGAAGCAGGATGGTGATGCAGAGCGGGAGGCCGTGCATCGCCGTGAAGGAGTCGCCGAATGCGCTCATCCAAAGAGCTCCGAGTGCATGGAAGAAAAGAGGATGCCCGCGGGAAAGTTCCGGCGGTATGGCCCATGGAAGTATGCTGATGCCATTCTCCTGCATGGCTTTCACCGCAGGCGCGTATACCCATGCCTCATCCCAGTAATAGGGCAGGCCCAAGTACGGCAGCTTGAACAGGATGAAGGCGAATACAACGAGAAGGAGAACCGCGCGGGCCATCCATGCTTCGCGCAGCGCAACCGCCTCTCTCACGAATGCGGACGAGTGCGGCGCTGTGTGCATGGGGCGAAAGTAGCGGGCGGACTTTGGCGACGAATCAACGGTCACATCGGTAACTTCGCGATCCTCATGCGCCCTGCCACAGTGCCTTCTCTCCTCCTTTACATCTGTGCCGCGCTTCATGCTTTTTCCGCAACTGGTCAATCCACTTGGCGCAGGACCTACGGCGCATCCGGCTCCGATAGTGGAGCGAGCGTGATTTCCTGTTCGAATGGTGGATTTCTTGTTGCTGGGAGCACGGGCAGCTTCGGAAACGGATCGGGCGATGTCTATCTGCTTCGGTTGGATGATGGCGGCGTGGTTCTATGGTCTCGCTATTTCGGCGGGCCGGATGTTGATCAGGCCGTGGCATGCGCGGAGGTCGACGGCGGATTCGCCATCGCCTGCACAGTTGGTGATGGGGAGCACGGGAGCTATGATATGCGGCTGATTCGCACGAACGGCGCCGGTGATGTTCTGTGGGATGCCGATTACGGAGATGCGGATTGGGACCTTTGTCGGGGCATGGCGGTTCTTGAGGATGGCTTTCTGCTTCATGGTGTTTCATTCAGTGAAGCGGCGCCCCAAGGAGCAGGTGTCGCCATCCGAGTCGATTGGGATGGGGACCCGGTCTGGAGCTACACGCAAGAAGCTCCTTTCTTCACGGAGTTCAATGGTGCGGCAGTTCGGACGGATGGCACGATCGCGCTAGCTGGCCGCCGGACCGTTGATGAAGGAGACGATGATGGTTTGCTTTTACTGCTCGACGCGGACGGTGCTCAACTTTGGGAAGCCATATGGACGGAGCCTGCTGACGTGTCTTTCGGTGACGTTGCCGTTGGGAACACTGGCAACCTTGTTGTTTGCGGGCGTTCAAGGGTAGGCTCAGCAGCACAGAAGATCATGCTTGCAGGTTATAATGGGGCTGGTGGCTTCCTTTGGGATCGCTATATCGGGAACGACACGGACGCAGGGGCTACAGCGATTCAGCGCGCCCACGGATCCGGGTTCGTGTTCACCGGGTACACTACGGTTGGCTCCAATGCCGATATGATTCTTACACGAGTAGCGGATGAAGGGTGGTTCATTTCTGGATCCAACTACGGAGAGGGCAACCTGTCCATGGGCCTTGGGGTCGATTCAGTAGCGGGTGCAGGATATGTGGTCGCTGGCTGGATTGAGGGCTCTGGCCCTGGACCTCGAGCTGTATTCGTCGTGAGAACAGATGAGGACGCGTTCACGGCTTCGAATACGATCACCACGTACCTGGATCCAGTTGGCCTAGCCGATTTTCATGAGCCTGCCAATAGTCTCGTCTATCCGAACCCGGTTTCGAGTGGCAGCCTTTTGTCGATAGGCGTAGCGCAAGAGCCGCGCACGTGGGAGTTGATTTCGATCGTTGGATCGATCGTAAGTTCCGGAACGTTATCGGCAGGCCAGAAGCAGATCACTGTTCCGGATTTGCGACCTGGCTTCTATGAGTTGGTCGTTGGGTCTGACCATCTCCACCAGATGCGTCAGAGCTTGGTGATCGAGTGATGCTCCTCTCCATGCCCCCCCTTCTCCTCCTCCACGCCCTCTTCGGCTTCGTTGCCCTGATCGTGGCGCCTTTGGCCATGCTCTCGCGCAAGGGCGGCGATTGGCACCGGCGCTGGGGCAGGGCCTACTTCTGGAGCATGGCGATGGTGGCTGTAACCGGAATCGGGCTCGGTGTGGTGCGTGAGAATTGGCTAATGGCCATGGTGGCGGTGTTCGCCTTCCACATGATTGCCAGCGGCTACCGGGCGCTTTACCTGAAAAGGCTGCACGAGGGCCAGCGCCCGCAGCTCATGGACCGCATCCTCATGATCTCGGCCGGCATCGTCAACAGCGGGATCTTCCTCTGGGGCGCGGTCAACCTGGCGCTCGGCCATCGCACCAGCGGCCCCATCATCTTCACGGCATTCGGCATCATCGGGCTGCTCTTCGTATGGCGCGATTTCCAGCGCTTTTACAGCCACAACAACGATAAGCGCGCATGGCTCTATGCGCACATCACCGGTTTCCTCGGCGGCTACATCGCCACGGTCTCGGCCTTCAGCGCGGTGAATCTGGAGATGCTCCAGCCGCGCTGGCTGCAATGGCTCTGGCCCACGCTGATCGGGGTTCCGCTCATCATGCTCTGGGTGAGGCACTATCGGCGCAAGTTCGCGGCGGGCGGGCGTTCGCGCACTCTCTTCGATATCCGTATCCGCGTGCAGCGCTGACCATCGGCGGATACCTTGGCCGCCGTGAGCCGTAGCGCCCGAACCACCATCCTGGTGCTCTACACCGAGCTGGCGCCATATGTGCTGTCCTGCCTCAATGCGCTGGTGGAGCAGGCCGATGCGGATATCCATCTGGTGCGCTGGCCCGTGAACAAGGAAGCGCCCTTCACCCTGGCTTTCCACCCGCGCATCACCGTTCATGAACGTGCATCGCTCGCCGGAGGTGCACTTGTGGATCTCGTCGCGCGAATTCGACCGGCGCTCACGATCACCAGCGGCTGGGTTGACAAGGACTACCTGCGCGCTGCTGCTGAAGCGAAGCGATCGGGTGGCGTTTCCACCATCGCCCTCGATACCGCCTGGCGCGGCCATTGGAAGCAATGGGCCAATGCGCTCATCGCGCGCATCCGCTTGCATCGTTCGTTCACGCACGCATGGGTCACGGGCAAGGCCCAGGCGGAGTACGCGCGCCGACTCGGTTTCGGGACGGACAGGATCCGCACCGGCTTCTATTCCGCGGACACCGCGCTCTTCCTGCCGCTGGGCGAGCGGATCCTGGCCATGCGCAACGAGCAGTGGCCGCATCGGCTGCTCTGTGTGGCGCGCTACATCCCCACCAAGGGCCATCAATTGCTCTGCGATGCCTTCGCAGAGCTATGCGATGAAGAGGACGCGGGTGATTGGCAGCTGTGGATCGCAGGCACCGGCGAGTTGCATGATCAGGTGAAGGCTTCGTCGTCGGGCCGGCATGCGCGCATCACCCACCTCGGCTTCAAGCAGCCGGATGAGATGCGGGCGATCGTGGAACAGGCCGGCGCCTTCGTTCTGCCGAGCACCTATGAGCCGTGGGGCGTGGTGGTGCATGAACATGCATGCGCAGCGCTGCCGCTCGTTCTCAGCTCCGCCGTGGGCGCTTCCGAGCGCTTCTTGAAGGAGGGCGGGAACGGATTCCGATTCATCGCCGGCGACAAGTCATCGCTGAAGACAGCGTTGCGCATGCTCATTCTCAGCCATGATGTTGAATTGCGCGCCATGGGTCAGCGCAGCTTGGAACTGGGCAGATCGTGGAGTCCTGAATTGTGGGCTGAAACGGCTGCTGAACTCATGAATGGTCGCCGATGAGCAAGAAGCCCCAAGTGCTCGCCTTCATCGATTGGTACAAGCCCTTCTTCAAGGCGGGCGGCCCGGTGCGCAGCATGGTGAACCTGGTCGATCACCTGCACGATCGCGTCGACTTCCACATCGTCACTGGCGATAGGGACTATACCGCGAACGCCTCGCCCGAGGATCTGCCGAAGGATCAATGGGTCGAGCAATACAAGGGCGAGCGCGTTTGGTACGCTTCACCCGCACAGCGGACACTGAAGCAATGGCGCGCGCTGCTGAAGGAGCGCGCGTGGGACGTGGTGTACATCAATGGCCTTTACTCGAAGTGGAGCACCATCGCGCCATTGTGGCTGCTGCGCGGATCGAAGCAGCGCCGCATCGTGGCGGTGCGCGGCATGCTGGCACGCGGCCCCATGAAGCAGAGCCCGGGGAAGAAGCGCGCCTTCCTTCTGGCCATGAAGACCACCGGCTGCTTCAAGGGCGTGGAGTTCCAGGCCACCAATGCTGAAGAAGCAGAGGACATCAAGCGCTGGATCGGCAGGGACGCGAAAGTGCACCTGGTGCCCAACCTCGGCCGCAAGCTCGAAGCGAAGGAGCCAACTGCCATCGACAAGCGGCCCGGAGTGTTGCGGTTGGTGAGCGTGGGCCGCATAGCACCGGAGAAGAATACGCTCTTCGCCATCGAACGGCTGCGCGGCCTGCAAGGCGATATCCGCTTCGACCTCTACGGCACCGTGTACGATCAGGCGTATTGGAAGCGTTGCCAGGACGCCGTCGCGAAGTTGCCACCGGACACGAAGGTGCTGTGGCACGATCACATTGCTGAGGATCACGTGCGCGGCGTGATCGAGCAGGCGCATGCGGTCTTCATGCCCAGCGTGGGCGAGAACTTCGGGCACACCATGCTCGAGGCACTGGTGGCCGGCCGGCCGCTGCTCATCAGCGACCGCACGCCATGGAAGGAACTGGAAGCGAAGCATGCCGGTTGGGACCTTCCACTGGAGCAGCCTGAGCGGTTCGAGCGTGTGGTCGCCCAGCTGCTGGCCTTGGACCAAACGGGCTACAATGCATGGCTGCTGGGCGCGGCAGCGCTGGGTCAACGATATTTGGCCGATACATCGAGCCTAGAACGGAGCCTCGCCCTCTTCTCCCGATGAACGCGCGCCCCACCGTCGACCTGTCCCGCTTCGACAACTCGAAGACCTTCGATCCCGGCGCGGGCGTGGTGAAGCGCACGCTCTGGTACTTCACCAACGCGCTCTTCTTCCTCAATCCGCTCTTTCCGTTGCGGTCGCCCAAGCCTTACTTGCTGCGCCTGTTCGGGGCCCGGGTGGGGACGGGGGTGGTCATCCATCCGGGCGTGAACATCAAGTTCCCGTGGAAGCTGCGCATCGGCGATCATTGCTGGATCGGCCAGCGCGTGTGGCTTGACAACCTCGATATGCTCACCATCGGCAATAACGTCGTCATCAGTCAGGGTGCCATGATCATTCAAGGCAGCCACGATTACAAGAAGGTCGATTACCCGACTTACAGCAAGCCCGTGGTTCTTGAGGACGGTAGTTGGGTTGGAGCAGGGGCCATCATCACGCTCGGCGTAACATTGAAGAGCCATAGCGTGCTGGCTGTAGGCAGCGTGGCCACCAAGGACCTAGAGGCGTACACGATCTATCAGGGGAATCCGGCGGTGGCGGTGCGGGAACGGGTGATTGCTCAAGGCTGACCATGCAAGTGGGGAAGTGGTCGCTGTCGTTTGGGCTGGGTGCAGCATTGACGGCGGGCGTCTTTCTCGTTGCGCCGCAGTTCCGTTCTCGAACGCTCGTGGTGCCTCCTTGGCATCCGTTCGATCTGAGGTGTGACCTCACTCTGGACGATCTAGTTGCTGATGGGTATCGCGTCTCGGACATGCCGTGTGGCATGGTGCATTTCTCGAAGTCTGTTGGAGACACGACCATCCGATATTTCATAAACATCCAATGTGAGACATACGAAGGCAAGTACGAATCTCAGGAGCTGATTTTCCTCGAATCGGACGAATCGGAGGTGATTCCCTCGTTTGATCAGGTGCCCGATACCAGCCGTGTAGAGAACTCCACTTACGAAGCAAATTATTGGGGTGAGGAAGCCGCGCTGAATCCCTATTGGCCTTTTGACGCGGACAGCGTGCGCAAGTGCTACCAGCACCACTACTGGAGGCATTATTGGTTCACGATGGCAGCAATCGACAGCATGGCCATCCGCAGCTTCGTGAAGCAACACGGAGGTGACATCATTTGCGAGCAATGGAACTGCTCTAAAGGAGGTCAATTGGTTGTTCATTACGCCCCAAACCAGCTGACCTTCATCTGCACGATCGGACAAGAGCAAGATCAAGAAGGCCGGCTATTGCCTTGGGAATTTGAGATGATCACCAGTATCCCGTTCATTGACCACACTCGCTCTGAGGAACATTCGAAGCGCGAGCGGAAACGCTCGGCCTACTATGGCTGGGATCAGTGAGCGGTAAACACTCAAACACCCAACCTGTCGTTGCGACCGGAGTGAAGCACTAATCCACAACCTGCCTTGAATTGAAAGTCACCCTCATCACCGTCTGTCGAAACGTGGCTCTCGTGATCGCGGAGACGCTCGATAGCGTGCTTGGCCAGACGCATTCGGACATCGAACTCATCGTGATCGATGGCGCGAGCACGGACGGCACGGTTGAGATCCTGGAGCGTTATCGCAGCGCGCCGGGTAAGCGCGGCATCGATATCCTCGTGAGCGAGCCCGACAAGGGCATCTACGACGCCATGAACAAGGGCCTAGCGCGCGCCACGGGCGATGTCATCGGCTTCGTGAACGCCGGTGATCAGCTCATGACTAAGGACACCATCGCGCAAGTGGTCGCGGCTTTCCAGCGCAGCCACACCGATGCCGTCTATGGCGACATCATCATGGTCGATGAGAAGGACATCTTCCGTGTGCACCGCACCTGGCTCAGCGGCACTTACCACCGCGAGAACTTCCGCAAGGGCTGGATGCCGCCGCACGTGGGCACCTTCATCCGCAAGAGCGTGTACGACCGCTTCGGCCACTTCAACACGGATCTGCGCATCGGCGCCGACTACGAGATCCTGCTGCGCTTCCTGTACAAGCACCAAGTGCCCACCATCCATCTACGCGAAGTGCTCGTGCGCTTCAGGTTGGGCGGCATGAGCAATGGCAACCTGAAGCTCATCCTGCGCGCCAATCGCGAGGTGCGCCGCTCATGGGGCCTCAATGGGCTGAAGGCGCCGCCGTTGCTTGTCACCCGCAAGCTCTGGAGCAAGGTGATGCAGTTCTTTCATTGAGTGCGGATTGCTGGTTGCTGCCGGCGCGCGGGCCTGTTTATTGGTTGGAAGTTGATGGTTGCCGCTGTCAATCCTCACCCTCAACCTCTTCAATCTTCAACCCTCAACCTCTAGACCTACCTTCGCCGCCCATGAGCCGGGTGCGCCTGCACGACAAGGACTTCGAGCCCTTCATTCCAGAGAGCGAGGTGAGCGCCGCCATCGATCGTGTGGCCACCCGCATGGAGCAGGAGCTTGCGGGGAAGCGGCCCCTCTTCATCGGTGTGCTCAACGGCGCATTCTTCTTCGCCGCTGAATTGGTGAAGCGCCTGGGCATCGAGTGCGAGGTCACCTTCGTGAAGGTGGCCAGCTACCACGGCACCCGGAGCACCGGCAAGGTGAGCGATCTCATCGGCCTGAGCGAGCGCATCGAGGGCCGTCATGTCGTGGTGCTCGAGGATATCGTGGACACCGGAAGCACCATCCGCCACATCATGGACGCGTTGGCCGAGCACCATCCCGCCAGCGTGCGCATCGCTGCATTGCTCTTCAAGCCCGATGCCTACAAGCAGGAGATCCCCATCGATTTCGTGGCGCTCAACATCCCCAACGCCTTCGTGGTGGGCAGCGGCCTCGACCACGACGGACTGGGTCGCAACCTGCCCGGCATCCTCAAGATCGCAGAACCCTGAGCCGCAAGGCGCTTTCACCAGACATGAGCAAACTGAACATCGTCCTCTTCGGCCCTCCGGGCGCCGGCAAGGGCACACAGAGTGAATTCCTCATCAATCGATACAACCTCGTGCACCTGAGCACGGGCGATATCCTCCGCGCCGAGAAGGATGCGGGCACCGAGCTTGGCCTGATGGCGCAGGAGATCATGGGCCGAGGCGAGCTCGTCAGCGACGACATCGTGATCGGCATGATCCGCAACAAGATCGAAGCGAACAACGATGCCCAGGGCTTCATCTTCGATGGCTTCCCGCGCACCAAGGCACAGGCCGAAGCGCTCGACGGCATGCTGAACGCGAAGAGCGAGCCCATCACGGTGATGCTCGCGCTCGAAGTTCCCGAGGAGGAACTGGTGAAGCGCCTCTTGGGCCGTGGCGCCACCAGCGGCCGCGCCGACGACCGCGACGAGGCCGTGATCCGCACCCGCATCCGCGAGTACGAGGGCAAGACCGCGCCGCTGAAGGACTACTATTCGGCCCAAGGCAAGTTCAAGGCGATCGATGGGGTGGGCAGCATCGAGGAGATCACCCAGCGGTTGATTCAAGCTGTTGGTTGAGGGTTTTATCGAGATGGAGGTTGAATGACGATTCCCAGGGCAGAGACAACCTTCAGCCTTCAACCCCAAACCCTCCACCTGCGACCGAACGGGATGAACTTCATCGACCACATACGCATCGAGGCCCGCTCTGGCAAGGGCGGCAAAGGCAGCGCGCACCTGCGCCGGGAGAAGTACATGCCCAAGGGAGGTCCGGATGGCGGCGATGGCGGCAAAGGCGGCGATGTGATCCTGCGCGGCAACAGCCAGCTGTGGACCCTGCTGCACCTGCGTTACACCAAGCATGTGATCGCTGAGGACGGTGCCATGGGCACCAGCAATCAGAGCAGCGGGCTGAGCGGCAAGGATGTGGTGATCGAGGTGCCTCTGGGCACCGTGGCCAAGGACGATGAGACCGGAGAAACGCTCTTCGACATCACCGAGCATGGGCAGGAGGTGATCCTGCTAAAGGGCGGCCGCGGAGGGCTCGGCAACCAGCACTTCCACAGCAGCACCTTCCAGACCCCGCGCTTCGCGCAGCCCGGCGAACCCGGTCAGCAGAAGTGGTTCAAGCTGGAGCTGAAGGTGCTGGCCGATGTGGGCCTCGTGGGATTCCCGAATGCCGGCAAGAGCACCTTGCTCAGCGTGATCACGGCCGCCAAGCCGAAGATCGCCGACTATGCCTTCACCACGCTCACGCCCAACCTGGGCATGGTGCCCTACCGCGATGGACAGAGCTTCGTGATGGCCGATATCCCCGGCATCATCGAGGGTGCGCATGAAGGCAAGGGACTCGGCCTGCGCTTCCTTCGCCACATCGAACGCAACAGCGTGCTGCTCTTCATGGTGCCGGCCGACAGTAACGACATCAAGCACGACTACCGCGTGCTGGTGAATGAGCTGAAGGAGTACTCGCCGGAGTTGCTCGACAAGGACCGCCTGCTCGCCATCACCAAGTGCGACATGCTCGATACGGTGATGATGGAGCAACTGCGCAAAGAGCTGCCGAAGGACGTGGACAGCGTGCTCATCAGCAGCGTGGCGCGCATCGGCCTCGATGAACTGAAGGACAAGCTCTGGAAGCTGTTGCACCGGCCCGTGGAGCAGCGGTCGCAATTCCCGGAGTGGAGCGCATGAGCATTTGGGAACGCCTCGACGCCATCGACCGCGAGGCCTTCCTGGCGATCAACGGCGCGCATTCCCCGTTCTTTGATGATCTCATGGAAGCCGCCAGCAGCATGGTGCTGTGGTTCCCGGTCTATGCCTTCTTCCTCTGGGTCATCCTCAAGCGGCATGGCGATCGCGCGGTGCTCTGGTCGCTGCCGCTGATCGCGGTCATGATCCTCTTCAGCGACAAAGGCTCTGTGGTGCTCTTCAAGGAAACGGTGGAGCGCCTGCGGCCTTGCCACGAGCCATCGCTCACAGGACTTGTCCACTTGGTTTACAAGGATTGCGGAGGTCAATTCGGCTTCGTGTCCTCGCACGCCAGCAATCACTTCGCCATCGCGGTATTCATGATCAGCGTCCTCAACCGCAGCCCGCGCTGGGCGGTGTCGGCCTTGCTCGCATGGGCCGGGATCATTGCCTATAGCCGCGTCTATCTCGGCGTGCATTACCCCGGCGATGTGCTGGTGGGCGGCCTCTATGGGGCAACGATAGGTTCACTTTCGGCGCTCACCTTTCACCGCGTCATCGCGAAGCCACGACCTTCGACGGCATGAACACTTGGATCGCGATCTTCATCGGTGGCGGCCTCGGCAGCGTGGCGCGCTTCGGCATTACGCGCTTGGTGCTGGCCATCGGCCTGAAGGGCGCCTTCCCCTGGGCCACGCTCCTCTCCAATGTGCTCGCCACGGGGATACTCGCATGGCTCATTCTCCGCATGCAGCCTCAGTTCGAGGGCCGCGATGCGCTCAAGGCCATGCTTGCTGTCGGTTTCTGCGGCGGCTTCAGCACCTTCAGCACCTTCAGCTATGAGAACTTCCTGCTGCTGCGCGAAGGGCAGACATTGATGGCAGCAGCCAACATCGTCATGAGCGTGGTCGCTTGCCTGGCCGTGTTCCATATCGTTGCACGCAGTGCGTAATCCAACGGTTCATATGATCAAGATGTCGTCGGGCCGATGCAATGCATCGACGTTGCGGTTGGCCGTGTTGGCGGCAGCCACCATCCGCATGCTGCCGCAAGGAGCAATCGCTCAGCCGCCCGCCTACCAGCAGCCGCCCAAGCTCATCGTCGGCATCGTGATCGACCAGATGCGCACGGACTACATCTACCGCTTCTGGGACAACTTCGGCGAAGGCGGATTCAAACGGCTCTGCACGAATGGCGCCTTCCTCCGCGATGCGCACTTCGATTACGTGCCCACCGAAACCGGGCCGGGGCATGCCAGCGTCTTCACCGGTACCGTGCCATCACGGCACGGCGTGGTGGCCAATGACATGTATGTGCGCGCCACCGGGAAGACGCTCTACTGCGCGGCCGGTCCTGACACGATCCTTGGCGTAGGCATCGATAGCGTAGCCGGGCGCAAGTCGCCAATGAACCTGCTGGCAACGACCATTGCTGATGAGCTTGAGCGCCGCTTCGATGGCCGGAGCCGCACCATCGGAATCGCCTTCAAGGACCGCGGAGCCATCCTGCCTATCGGGCGCACCGGCGATGCGGCGTACTGGTTCGGCGGCGGAGCCGATGGCGCATTCGGCACGAGCACTTGGTACATGCGTGAGTTGCCGTCGTGGGTGCAGCAATTCAACGGCGAGCGCTTGGCGGCCAGCTACCTCGGACGCACATGGGATCCCTTGTTGCCGCGTGATCGATACCACACGCCGCTGCCGGACGACAACCCGTACGAGATACCGCTCACCGGAGCCGCTGCGCCCACCTTGCCGGTTGACCTGAAGGCCTTGCACCAAGCGAGCGGATCCACGGGCATCATCGCTTACACGCCGTGGGGCAATACGCTCACCACGGACTTCGCATTGGCCGCCATTGAAGCCGAGCAGCTCGGTGCCGACGCGGTCACCGACCTGCTCGCGCTCAGCTACAGCAGCCCTGACATCCTCGGCCACCGCGTTGGGCCGCGCGCCATCGAATTGGAGGACCTGTACCTGCGCCTCGATCAGGACATCGCGCGGCTGCTCGAAGAGCTCGATAAGCGGGTGGGACCGGATGCGTACACGCTGTTCCTCACCGCGGATCACGCAGCGCTGGATGTGCCGTCGTACCTCGCTTCATTGAAGGGCAGCGCGGGCTACCCCGACGCGGCGGCCATGCAGCGAGGACTGAATGCCGAGCTCGCGCGGCGCTTCGGGCCTGGCAAGTGGGTGCGCGCCATGATCAACGAGCAGGTCTTCCTGAACGATTCACTGATTCGCGCGAAGAAGCTCTATGCCGAGCGCGTGCAGCGTGCAGCCGCGGATTTCCTGCTCACCGATCCGCTTGTCGCGGAAGCGCTCACCGCGAGGGATCTCTCGCGCTTCACATACACGGATGGCCTGCGGCGCTTGCTCCAGCGCGGCTTCATGCCGCAGCGCAGCGGCGATGTGCTCTTCGCCTATCGTCCGGGCTTTTTCGAGGGGTATGGGCCCGCACCGACCAAAGGCACCACGCACGGCAGCGGCTGGAACTACGACACGCACGTGCCTATCCTTCTCTTCGGTCAAGGCATCCGTCCCGGCAACGTCCTACGGCGCAGCTCCATCACCGACATCGTCCCCACCATCAGCATGATCGTGGGCCTGACGATGCCCGACGCATGCACTGGCTCAGTGATCACCGAGGCGCTGTTACGCTGACTTCCGGCTTTTCCTCGCTCAGCCTATCGACCAGCCAGGGCGCTGGCAAGGCGATGCTCTCCTTGATCACCTGGTACCAGCCGTAATAGTTGCCCCACCAGCTCCAGCGGTGGCACCACGGGTCGTCGAGTGCAACGATGCCCACCGGAGATCCCTGCCGCGCGATGCGATGCATCTTCCAGGTGCGGCGCGCGTGCACGGCGAGCGTGGCCACATCGTAGGCGGCGATGCCGTTCGCCCGTGCATGCGCATCCATGTCGCGCGCAGCGCTATAGGTCTTGCTGCGCTCCACTTTCCAGGAGGGGAGCACGGTGATGCGGGCCTTATCGATGCCCAAGCCGATGAGCTTCTGCTTGCTTTGGTGCGCGTAGGTCGGCGTGCCTTCGGTGCGCGTTCCATCGGCGTGCGCGATGCTCACGCGAATGCCATCGGCGTGCGCGTTGGCGCCGTTGATGCGCAGCTCCTTGAGGAAAGCCGCAGCATGGGAAGCAGGCATCGCGCCTGGCATCGCCACGATTATCCTTATCGATCCGAGCGCCCGCGCAGACGCGTGCAAGGCCTCTTCGTGCATCCCGAGCACATGGTGGAGTATTGGTCGGCCATCGGCTTGCACGACAATCGCTTCCATCGGCGATCCGGCCATCCGCAGATCGATCCTGGCATCGCGGGGGGAGGGGAATCCAAGGGTAAGCGTATCGCCTTGCATCAGGTAATAGGCCAAGGGCCGCACGGTTCCGGTGACCACGATCCGCTCGTACCCGCCTTCCTTGAATCGTTCCGCCGCAGCTTCCAGGCCTTGGTCATGCATCCAGCCTTCCACCACCAAGATGCAGCTGCCGCTGGTGCGTGTCACCGCCCAATAGGGATGGAGCGCCACGGAAACAAGCGCTACGAAGAGCACCCATGCAAGCGCCGCGCGCAAGAGCCAGCGTTTCCAGCCTCGCCGCCTCATGCGTCGGCGATTCCCTCCTTCAAGGCGGCGAGTTCGACCCGAGCCTTGTGGTCCTCAGCTACGGTGCAGCGCAGCATGCCGGCCTCGCAGCAAGCGATGGCCTCCTCGAACCGGCTCTGCTCGGCCAGCAGCACGGCGAGCTGGTAGTAGCTGGGGATATGCTCCGGCTTCTCGCCGATCAGTGATTCAAGGCTGGCGATGGCCTGCTCCAATTCGCCGAGGCGTTTCAGCTCCAAAGCGATCGCATAGCGCAAGAAGGCGTCGCCCGGCTCTTCGGCAAGCCAGGCCCGCAGCTGCATCAATCGGTCGGCGCTCATCTATCAACTGGAAGCGTGCGAAAGTAGGATCGCTGCCGGCGGACGGTGAGGGCGCCGTTACTTCGGTCCTTCAATCAACGCCGATGCGAACCTTCACCGCCCTCGCGTGCTCACTTCTTGTCTCCTTCTTGATCGCGCAGCCCAAGATGCCCGCGACCACCAGGGCCGACATCGCTTTGCTGAAGGCCCTGACCGAAAAGGAACCGGACGCGCGCAAGCTCACGGAACTCGCCCAAGGCGTTCATCCGGTTGCGCTGGTGCATGGTCGCTGCATGGTGGGCTTCCTGGCGAAGGAAGATGCGGGATTCGACCCGACCGATGCAGCGAGCGCGCACGTCACGATCGGTGCTCGGGTCGGCGGCATCGTTTCCATCCGTGTCGATGCCTACCACCTCGAGGATGCGCTCTCGATCCCCGGGATCAGCTACCTCGAATTGGCCGGCCAGGCCCGGCCCGACATGGATAAGGTGCTCTGGACCACGCGCGCCGATAGCGTCCATCGCGGCATCAACCTGCCCATGCCCTACACCGGCCGTGATGTGCTCATCGGCATCTGCGACTGGGGCTTCGACTACACGCATCCTGACCTCTACGACACGCTGCTCACGCAATCACGGATCCGCGCTGCCTGGGACCAGTACAAGCAGAGCGGGCCATCGCCGACCGGATTCCCCTATGGAACGGAGTACGGCAGTGCTGCTGAATTGATGGCCGCTGGTTCCGATACGGCGAACATCTACAGCTACCACTACCACGGCACGCACGTGGCGGGCATCGCAGGTGGAAGCGGCGCCGGGACGCCCTATCGCGGGGTGGCCTTCGAGTCTCAATTCCTGCTGGCCACCTGGCTGATCGATGCTGCCGCCGTGATGGATTGCTACGCCTGGATGAAACAGATAGCCGATGCCGACCAGAAGCGCCTCGTGATCAACCAGAGCTGGGGGCTGCATCACATCGGCACACTCGATGGCAACTCCCTCCTGAGCCAGGCCATCGATGCGCTCTCGGCCCAAGGTGTGGTCTTCGTGAATTCGGCCGGCAACAACGGCGATGTGCAGTTCCACCTGAAGAAGGCCTTCACCGGCGACACGCTCCGCTCGCGCATCCAGTTCTACAACTACACCGCCAATGCGAACATGTGGGGGCAGAGCATCAGCCTGTGGGGTGAGGCCGGACAAGCCTTCAGCGCCGGCTTCCTCGTCACCAACAACAGCAATCAGGTGCAGGCCGAATCGCCGTGGTACTACACAGCCACGCAGCAGCCGTATTTCGACAGCCTGATCGTGGTGGGCACCGACACGGTCTTCTTCAACCTGACCGCCGATGCGGCGCATCCGCTCAATGGCCGCCCGCACTTCAGGCTCCGGGTGAAGAACCGCAGCGCGTATTTGAAAGTGGTGCTGAAGGCCACCGCCACCAGCGGCACCGTGCATGCGTGGAACGTCACCGAGCTGGTGACCGATGTGGGCAATTGGGGACAGGCCTTTCAAGCCTCCATGGCGGGCTGGGCAGCGGGCGATACCCAGTACGGCATCAGCGAGCCGGCCACGACCGAGAGCCTGATCAGCGTGGCGGCATTCAGCAGCGAGTACCTCTTGAGCAATGGCAGCGTGCAAGGCGGCACCATCGCCTCATTCTCCTCATTCGGGCCTACCCTCGATGAACGCGTGAAGCCCGACATCGCTGCCCCGGGGATGAGCGTGTCTTCGGCCATCAGCTCCTTCACCGATGCGAGCTACAACCCCAACCAGACCATCACCTTCCAAGGCCAGCCCTACACGTTCGCGCGCCTCTCGGGCACCAGCATGTCGTCGCCCGTGGTGGCGGGCATCGCAGCGCTGCTGCTCGATGCCGACCCAACGCTCACACCAGCCCAAGTGAAGGATGTTATCAAATCGACCGCGAGGACGGACGTGCACACGGGCGTGATCCCGGCTGGCGGCAGCTTGCGCTGGGGCATGGGCAAGGTGAATGCCTATCGCGCGATCACCGAAGCGCTCGGGGTCGTAGCGGTGCCGGGCCTGGGTGCACTGGAGATCGGCATTTGGCCGAATCCGGCCTCCTCCGAGCTGTTCGTGGCCTGGCCATTCGTGGCAGCGCGGGCGCGGATATCCATTGCCGATGCTGCCGGACGCTTGGTGCTGGAGCAAGGGGCGGTGTCCGCTTCTATGCTGCTGGTCGATGTGTCCGCGCTCGCGCGGGGCTCGTACATGCTCACGGTCCAGGCCGATGATGCCCGCACCTTGGCGCCTTTCGTGAAGCACTGAGCCGCGATCTTCGCGCGCCATTGCCGCTCCATGCATCCGCGCGAGCTCACCATCGCCGATTTCACCTACGAGCTGCCCGAGGGGCGCATCGCGCAGCAGCCCCTTGCGGAGCGCGATGCGAGCAGATTGCTCGTATGGCGCGATGGCCGGATCAACGACCGCCGGTTCCGCGAGCTGCCGGAGGAATTGCCACGAGGAGCGCTGCTGGTGCTGAACGAGACCAAGGTGGTGAATGCGCGGCTCATCTTCCGCCGCAGCTCCGGAGCGCGCATCGAGGTGCTTTGCCTTTCACCTTCGCCGGGCGCCCCGGTCGAACTCGCCTTGGCGCACACGGGATCGAGCCTTTGGCATTGCTTCATCGGCAATGCGAAGCGCTGGAAGGAAGGGGAGGAGCTGGTGCTTTCGTCTGGCGGCGTGGAGATCACCGCAACGCGTGCGGGCAACGATAAGGTGCGCTTCAATTGGCGGCCTTTGGGGAAGACCTTCGCCCAGGTGCTCGAAGCGCTGGGCCATGTGCCCCTGCCTCCCTACATGAAGCGTGCGGATGCCCCAACGGACAAGGAGCGGTATAACACGGTGTTCGCGGAGCGTCCGGGATCGGTGGCTGCGCCGACGGCCAGCCTGCATTTCACACCCGCCATGCTGGAATCCCTGCAAGCACTGGGCATTGACACCACACGTCTCACCCTGCACGTCGGGGCGGGGACCTTCCTGCCCGTGAAGAGCGAGCGCATGGAGGGGCACACGATGCATGAGGAAGAGGTGAGCGTGACGCGCGCGGCCATCAAGCTGATCCTGGAGCGCTGGGGCCGCTCACCGATCATCGCTGTAGGCACCACGGCACTGCGCACGCTCGAGAGCCTCTACTGGCATGGGTTGATGCTCGTGAACGGTGCTGCGGATGCGGATCTGCGTATCCGGCAATGGGAGCCGTATGAGGCATCGGGTGAGCCGCGATCGCCGCTCGAGTGCTTGGAGGCGGTGCTCGCCGATCTCGACCGCCGAGGCGCTGATCGGCTCACTGGCCGCACGCAGCTGCTCATCGCCCCCGGGTACCGCTTCCGGGTGGTCGATGGGCTGATCACCAACTTCCATCAGCCGCAGAGCACCTTGCTGCTGCTCGTGGCCGCTTTCGTGGGGCCGGACTGGCGGCGCATCTACGCTCACGCCCTGGCCAAGGGCTATCGTTTCCTCAGTTACGGCGATGCCTCGCTGCTCTGGCGGGCGGACAGGCTTTCAACCGTGGAAGCATGACTTCCACCGGCTTTGCGCAGTCCCCTATTTTCGCGCGGCCCGCCATGCTGCTCCTGCGACTTCCCGCGCTCGTCATCGCCTTGTTCCTCGGCCTTGTGCTGCACGCCCAATCGGGCAAAGCCTTCCTGAAGGAGGGCAACAAGCTGCTCGATCAGCAGCAGTTCGAGCAGGCGGTCGAGAAGTTCTCCTTTGCCATCCGCACCGATCCCAAGCTCGTGAAGGCGTACATGGGCCGAGCCGACGCTTATGCCTCCCTGGGCCGCATGGCCGAGCGCGCCGCCGATCTCGCGCAAGTGGCGCATCTCATGCCTGCGGACGCGCCTTTCGCCATAGCAGCCTCTGGGGCTTATGCCGACCTGGATAGTACCGCCAAGGCCCGAGCGCTCGCAGATCAGGCCGTGCGCGTGGCGCCGAAGAACCAGGCCGCGCAGATGGCGCTTGCCCGCGCATGCCTCAAAGCCGGCGATCTTGATTGCGCCTCGCGCGCTTCGGACCAAGCGCTCGCCATCAAGGCCACGACCGACAGCTACTACCTGCATGGCCTCGTGCGCAGCGCTACCCGCGATTACAAGACCGCGGAGTTCGACCTGGACAAGGTGATTGAATGGAACCACCTCTACGAACCCGCTTACGTGGCCGTGAGCGAAGTCCAGCTGGCCCTCTACGAGCTCTACACTGGTCCAACGATGAAGGCCCGCACATTGGAGAAGGCCATCGAGAAATGCACGCGCGCCCTCGAACTGAACCCGCAGAGCACCGATGCGCTCTTCGTGCGCAGCAAGGCGCTCGCCCACCAGAAGGAATATACCAAGGCCATCGACGATGTGAGCCGGTGCATGGCGCTGGGCCGCAGCGATCGCGCTGTGTACATCCAGCGCGCCCTCTACTACAAGGGCTTCGGCCAGCACCAGAACGCAGTGAACGACCTCAACCGCATCATCCTCGCCGATGCCAGCGATGCCGCAGCCTTGCGCCTGCGCGCGGAATGCCGCGAGGCCAATGTGGACCTCGACGGCGCCCTCAAGGACATCGATGCCGCTCAACGGGTGATGGAAGCCGCTGGGACGCTCGACGCCGATCAACGCAATGCACTCGATGCCACGCGCACGCGGATCGCAGGGCTCATCTTCGAGCAGAACCGCGAGGCCGATCCGCCCTCCATCACCGTGGTGAAGCCATTCCGCATCGGTACGGTGGCCAAGGTCTCCAGTTCCGAGGCGGTCGTGGAGGTGAGCGGTTACGTGCGCGACAAGAGCTTGATCAAATCCATCATGGTGAACGGCAAGGCGGCCGACTACACCAAGGACGAGAAGGACCCCATGTTCGTGACCACCATCGCCTTGGACCGCGAAGCCAAGGAGATCGTGGTGCAGGCCACCGACCTCTATGAGAACTTCACCAGCGAGGTGCTCGAGGTGGAGCGCAGTGAGGGCACGGCCCCTATGATCGCGCTTACGGCACCGAAGGCCAGCGGCGATCAGGAACTCACGCTCCCGGCCGGCAAGGCCGAGGTCTTTCTGGAAGGAACCGTATCCGATGCCAGCCTCATCCGCCTGATCACGGTGAACGGCCAGAGCGCCAGCTACGCGCCTGACCGCTTGAACCCCGACTTCTCCATCAAGCTGGACCTGAAGGAGGCGGACCAGTTCACCTTGCGCACCGAGGATCAGTTCGGCAATTCAACAGAGCAGACCTGGACGGTGAAGCGCGCGGCTGAAGCCGTTGCTGTGGTTAAACCCGTGCCGAGCGAGACGAGCACGGCCCCAGTGAGCAAGGCCGGCACTTGGGTGGTGCACATCGAGAACACGAACTACCGCAACTTCCCCGCGGCCCAGGCCTCGGATGCGAGCAAGATGCAGAAGGCCTTCGCCAGCTACCAGGTGCAGCGCACCATCAGCAAGAAGAACCTCACCAAGGAGCAGATGGAGCGCTTCTTCAACGTGGAACTGCGCGACCTCGCCCGCACCAACAAGGTGGGCACCATCCTGGTGTGGTTCAGCGGACATGGCCGCACCGCTGGCGGCAAAGCCTATTGGATCCCCGTGGATGGCAAGAAGGACGACATCTACAGCTACTACAATTACGGCGCCCTCAAGGCCCAGATGCAGAACTACAGTGAGAGCGTGACCAATACCGTGGTGGTGAGCGATGCCGCCGCCGGAGACGCATCCTTCTTCGACCTGACCCGCTGATATGCGCGACATACGCTCATTCCTTGTTGTGCTGATCGCCCTGGCGATTGCCGGGGCCGCCCAAGCGCAGCGCTACTTCTTCGAGAATATCAGCAACCAGCAAGGGCTGCCCGCCGTGAAAGTGTATTGCGCGGCGCAGAGCACCGACGGCATCATCTGGGTGGGCACCGAGTCGGGCCTGGCCAGCTACGACGGCATCAGCGTGGTGGATCACGGCACCGGCGAAGGCACCGCTTCTGGCGGCGTATTCTCCCTGCTCGTTGACCGCGAAGGCAGCGTGTGGGCCGGCCACCTTGACGGCGGCATCACATGGACCAACGGCCGGGTTTTCCGCGCATGTGCGCTCGGCCAAGGCGTCAGCAGCGCCATCACGGCATGGGTGCAGGAGAGGAGCGGCAGCATTCTGGTGGCCACCATGGGCGCCGGCCTTTGGCGGATCCAAGGGGCGCCCGCCGAGGATGGCACGCTGAGCGCATCCCGCATCCTGGCCGATCAAGGGCTGAAGGAGCACCTGCTCACCATGGCCGCATTGCCCGATGGCCGCATCGGTTTCGTCACCGGCAGTGGCGGCATGCAGGTCACCGATGGCTCTGTCGTTTCAGAGTTCAACATCCCAGGTGTCCCGGACATATTCGGGCGCACTTCGCTCTTCGTTGATTCCAAAGGCAGCACTTGGGTGGGCACGCAAGGAGGCGGTGCGTTCCGTTGCACCGCCGATGGCAGATGCGATCGCTTCGACATCCTCACCGGTTTGCGCAGCAACACCATCTACTGCTTCGGCGAGGACGGCGATGGCCAGGTATGGATCGGTACCACCGATGGAGGCGCCAGCTGCGTGACGGCCGAAGGGGTGCGCACCTACGGCCCGGACAATGGCTTGCACGGCCGTGCCATCCGCTGCCTCGTGCGCGATCGTGAGGGCAACATGCTCATCGGCATGTACGAGAGCGGCTTCGACATATTCAAGGGCGATCGCTTCATCACCTACGGCGAAGCCGAGGGCCTCAATGACCCCAAGGTCTTCGCGGTCATGGAGGACCGCAACCAACGCGTCTGGTTCGGCACCAATGCAGGCATCGTGGTGCTCGATGCACAAGGCAAACTCATCGAGCAGATAAACGCCCAGAAAGGACAGCTCACTAGCAACTTCGTGCGCTGCTTGGCTGAGGATGATAAGGGCTATGTGTGGGTGGGCACCGAAGGCGGAGGCTTGCTGCGCTATGATCCGCGTTCGAGCCGCTCGCAAGAGGCCATCGAAGTATCGGGCAGCTTGGCCGACCTGCGCGTGACCGCCCTGGCGGTCGGTCAGCCTGGGGAGCTTTGGGTGGGCAGCGTGAACGGACTGTGGCGCTACCTGCCCGGCAGCGGAACGGTGCCCACTCCCTATGGAGAGGAGGACGGCCTCGCCGGCAAGCATGTGATCGCCTTATTCCACGACCGCGATGGCGCCATCTGGGTGGGCAGCAAGAGCAACGGCATCACCCGGATCGATAATGGCAAGGCGCAGCGCATCGACCTGGGCCGCTCATTCGCCGCATCGTGCTTCACGCAGGATAAAGAAGGCCGCCTCTGGGTGGGCACCGAGGGGCAGGGCATCATCGTTCTCAAGGATGGCAAGGAAGCGCAGCGCTTCACCACGGAGCAGGGCCTGCTCAGCAATGTGATCAAGGCGCTGGCCATCGACGATCAAGGCCATGTGTGGATCGGCACCACCAAGGGCCTGAACAAGTGGCGGCACAAGCAGGAGGGCTTCATCGCCTTCACGGAGCGCGCTGGCTTCACAGGCATCGAGGTGAAGCCCAACGCCGTTTGCGCGCTGCGCGATGGCGGCATTCTCTTCGGCACGGTGAATGGCGCCACGCGCGTGGGAAATAAGCAGGAGGTCGAGCGCAATGTGGCACCGCTCGTCACCATCCGCGGATGGACGGTGAACCTTGAAGAGCGCCCGATCAGCGGTGAGGCCAGCCTCAGCCACGATGAGCGCAGCATTCGCGTGCGCTATGGCTGCGTGGCGCTCAGCGATCCCAATGCCGTGCGCTACATGGTCATGCTCGAAGGATTGGAGGAAGACTGGCAGCCCATGACACCGAGTACCGTGGCCGCCTATCCCGCGCTGCCTCCGGGCACCTACACCTTCAAGGTGAAGGCCATGGACCGCAGCGGCCTCTGGAGCGACCCGCCCACGGAACTGCGGTTCACCATACACCCGCCTTGGTACCGCAGCTGGTGGTTCTACACGGCGCTGGCCCTCTTCATCGGCGCCTCGTTATTCAGCTACATCAAGGTGCGCGAGCGGCAGCTGCGCTTGCGCAACATGGTGCTCGAGCAGAAAGTGGAGGAGCGCACCGCTGAGGTGGTGGCGCAGAGCAAGGAGATCGAAGGGCAGAAGGGGCGCATCGAGGACCTGCTGCTCAATATCCTTCCGAAGGAGATCAGTGAGGAGCTGAAGGAGAAGGGCAGGGCCACCGCGCGCAGGCACGAGCAGGTCACCGTGCTCTTCACGGACATGAAGGGTTTCACACGCGTAGCGGAGAAGATGAGCCCCGAGGAGCTCGTGAGCGAGCTTGATACCTGCTTCGTGCAGTTCGATGAGATCGTGGGCCGTTATGGCATCGAGAAGATCAAGACCATCGGTGACAGCTACATGTGCGCGGCCGGCGTGCCCACCAGCGATGCGCGCCATGCCCACAAATGCGTGCTGGCTGCATTGGAGGTGCGCGAGCTCATGGCGCGCTGGCAGGAGGAGCACCGTCTGCTGGGCAAGGAGGGCTGGGCGCTCCGCATCGGCGTGAATACCGGTCCCGTGGTGGCAGGTGTAGTGGGCAAGCGCAAGTTCGCCTACGACATCTGGGGCGATACGGTGAACACCGCCAGTCGCATGGAGAGCAGCGGTGAGGTAGGGGAGGTGAACATCAGCGGCGCCACCTACGCTATCGTGAAGGACCACTTCGAGTGCGTGCACCGCGGGCAGATTGAGGCCAAGAACAAGGGCGCCATCGACATGTACTTCGTGAAGCGCATCAAGGCGCAGTACAGCAGCGACCGCAGCGGCACGCGTCCGAATGAGGAGTTGCTGCGCTACTGCGGCCTCTCAACGGCGAAAGAGCTCGCGTAGCTCGGCGATCATCATGGCCGTGGCGCCCCAGACCACGCGGCCCTGCACATCGAAGTAAGGGATCTCCACGCTGCGGCCCATGATCGCGATGTGCTGTTCGCGCCGCTTCAGGATGTCGTCGCGCAGCAGCAAACTCAGCGGCGCTTCGATCAGCTCAGCCACCTCACGCGGGTCGGGTGAGAAGGGACCTGCTTGTTCCGCGATGGCCACGTAAGGCGTCACCAATGAGCGGCTCGGCGGGATGTACACAGGGCTGAGCGCGCCGAGCACTTCGGCAAGGGGAGTGGCACCGGTCTCCTCAGCGAACTCGCGCAGCGCGGTGGCCTTCAGGTCGGCATCTTCCGGCTCCCAACGTCCGCCGGGGAACGACACCTGCCCGCTGTGAACGCCATCGTAGTCCGGACGGAGCATCAGCAGCACGTGCGCCTCATGGTGCCGTTCATAGATCAGGGCCAGCACGGCGCTCTCGCGCGGCGGAGGGTCAGCGCGGCGCGCGGCCTCCAGATCGGGGCGCTTGTAGCCGCTTAGTTCCAGGAAGGCATCGTGCCCCGGCATGGGACGCGCGAATGAAGCGCGAAGCAACCGCTCGGCATCAACGAGCCTCATCGCGCGCGCTCCAAGCGTTCAACCAGCAGCTGCGCCTCGCGATGGTAGGTGTGCGGCCCTTGGGCGATGCGCTGGGCGCCCGCCGCCGCGCGATCAAGTTGGTTGCTGCACAGCCAGCACAGCACCGTGTACCATTCGCAGGGGTCCTTGTAGCCGGGCACATGGCTATTCTCCAATCGATCGATGCTGAGCTCAGCCTCGTAGGGTTGCCCCACGGCCAATTGGCTCACGGCGAGATAGAGGTAGGCGCGCTCATCGGCGCCCGGCGTGCCCAGGTAGCTCCGCAAGCCGGCGATGGCGCCTTCGTGATCTCCTTGTTTGTACAAGGCCATGGCATCCACGTAGGCGGCATTGGCCGCGTTGCGCGTTCGCCCGCTCACCAGATCCTGATAGGGCGCGAAGGAATCGGCGCAGAGTTCACCCTTGGGTGCAGAGCAGGCGCTCCACCACAGCGCAAGGAGCAGGAGAGGACTGACGCGCATGGCCGCGAAAGTACCTGGTGCTGGCGGCGCAATGACTTGTCCGTGCGCCGTTCCTCGCTTTCAAAGCCCCTTCCGCCAATTCGGGTGCTTATTCATCACCTCGCGGGCCTTCTTCCCCTTGAGCATGGTACCGCGGCACTTGGGCGAACCGCATTTGCAGGCCCAGGTGCGCAGCAGCTTCACGGTGTAGGGCATCTCGAAGTCGAAGCCGTAGTCGTAGGTGATCTCCTCACCGGCCTTGATCGCGCGCAGAGCCTCGATCACCACGTAGTCCTTCTTCGGGTCAGGCCGCTTCTTCTTCTCGCTGTGCACGTAAGCCACGGCGTTGGGGGCGCAGCTGGTGTTGATCCACCGCGCCACGCCGCCGCCGCGATTCGCATCGATTACCCAGTGCCTGTTCAGCGTGAAGAGGAAGGTGTGGCCGGTGCTCACATCGCCGTAGTACTGCTCATCGGCTTCTTCGTGCGTGATGCGCCTTCCGGTGTATTCGACGATGCGCTCGCCTTTGCGGATGCCGGCCGTGGCGAAGACGCCGTTGCCATGGATGCGCGATCGCTTGCGCGCGATCTTCAAGGGCTTCGAGGACTTGGTCATGCAATGCCCAGATTCAAGGGCGCGCAAAGAAAGGAGAAGGATCCGGATGGCATCCGAACATTTCAACCCCACGCGACCTCGGCGCACGGAACCGGGACTGAAAGGCGATGGATGGCATTGATCCACGCACACGGGAAGACACCCGGTGCCGCATTCCCAATGACTCCTGGTTGCTCTGGCGGTGAACCATGTTCTGGTACCATATCTCACTTGCGCTCCTCCTTCGGCGGTGCTTTGAACGGCCGCTTGTCAGGATTCGGGTCGCGCAGGTCGATGTCGCGCTGGTAGCGCCATTCGCCCTTGTGCCAGGTGAAGGCATCGAAGCTCATGTCAGGGCCCATGAGCGCGCCCTTCCCCTGCAGGTCGGCGCGGATCGGTGCCAGGTGATCCAGCACGATGCGACCCTGCTCTCGCTCATGGCGCAGCATCATGGTGGCATTGAATGCGAAGGCGAACACCTTGCGCTGCTCGCGCAGCTTCCCCTTGCCGAACAGCGGTGCTCCGAAGCGCGGCTTGTTCCCTCGGAAGCTGAGCACTTCGATCACCTTGCGCGTCTCGGTGGCGGTGTGTCCCTTCCAGCCCAAGAGCGTGTACCAGGTCCGCCCGCCCTTCTTCACGGGTATCACATCGTAGTAAAGCGCCCCGTACCAGCGGTCGGCGCTGAGCTCGGCTAGTTCCGGGTTGGCCATGCCGCTGGTCATGTCGCGCAGTTCATGCAGGGTGGTGAGCTTGCCTTTGCGCGCAAGCAGGAAGCCCTCGTAGCGGTGGGTGCCATCGGCCTGTGGCAGGTTCCACGTGATCAGGCGGAAGCTGCCATCGTGCGCGTCCACACGGCTCAAGGGCAGATCGGCAAGGTCCAGTGCCATCGCGCCGGGCGCATCGAGCAAGGCGCGCAATGCGGTCTTCAGCTTCGCGCTCGCGGCCTCACGTTCAAGGTCAGCATTCGCAGCGGCCAGCAGCTTGGCTTGTTCAATGGCTTGAGCCCTTGCATCGGGCTGCGCCGATGCCGAGGCGAGCATTGCTGCGAACAGGAAGGACAAGGCGTGCCTCATGAGGTCATGACTCCAACGCTGCGAAGGTCGCTCATGGTGCGTTCCATGAACGACCGGAGCCCTGAAGCAAGGCTACAGGGCTCCGCAAGGACCATGTCCCGATCAGTGCGCGATGGGCACTTGGCGATTCAGGATCAACCGGCCGTCGGCAGCACTCAAGCGCACGGTGTAGAGGCCGGCATTGAGCTTTTCGGTGTTGAGCATCAAGGGGCCGCTGGTGCCGATTGCCGCTGAAAGGGCCACGCGGCCCTGCGCATCGATCAGGTCGGCCACGGTGCCGGCAGCAGCGCCTTCGATCTGGATCGAAGCATTCGCAGGCACGGGCTTGATCGTGATGCCGTTCGCATCAACCGCCGAAATGCCCGTGGTGGTCACATCGATGGTGTTCGAGAAGAGCAGGCAGCCGGTCTGCGTGGTGGCCAGCACCCTGTAGCTGCCATTCACCGTGGGTGCGAAGCTCTGGTTGGTGGCGCCGTTCACCAAGGTGGCGCCCAGGTACCATTGGTAACTGATGGCATCGTTGCTGGTGAGCATGTTGCCATCCAAACTGATCACGGGCGCCGGGGCGGTGCACTGCTCCTTGATGCGGTAGATGCGGCCGTTGCTCACGTTGGCAGCGAAGAGCTCGCCATCAAGGTTCTCGACGATGGCGGACCAGCCAGTGATGCCGGATGCGAGCACTTGCGTGCGCACCCAGGCACCGAACTCATCGCGCACGATGGCATAGAACTGCCCGCCACAGTAATCAGTGTACACGTGCTTGCCCTCAAGGCGCCAGTAGGTGGGTCCGCGATAGGTGCGTCCACCGATGATCGAGCACCAGCCCTGCTGGCTCTGGTTGTGGTGCGCAATGGGCGCTATGTACGAGGCGGCGGGCTGGCAGCCGCTGGTGTTATACGCGCTGTTGCCCTCGTAGCAGCGCCAGCCGAAGTTGGGGCCGCTGTTATCGCCAGCGGGCCAGAAGTCGAGCTCTTCCACGGCATTCTGGCCCACGTCCCCGATGAAAAGGTCGCCGTTCAAACGGTCGAAGCCCCAGCGCCAGGGGTTGCGAAGGCCGCTGGCGAAGATCTCGGGCAGGGTATCGGTGGCCGTGGCGAATGGGTTGTCGGCAGGCACGGTCCATCCCGATGCGCCGCTCACGTCAATGCGCATCATCTTGCCCAGCTTGCTGGTCATGGTCTGCGCATAGTTCTGCGGGTCGCCGCCGCTGCCGCCGTCGCCGAAGCCGATGTAGAGCATGCCATCGGGGCCGAAGTCGATGTCGCCGCCGTTGTGGTTGGAGTATGGTTGCGTTGCCGTGTAGAGGATCTCCTCACTCATGGGGTCGGCCACGTTGGGGTCAGCGCTCACGGTGAAGCGCGATACCCGGCTGGTGCCATTGCCCGCACCGTTGATGTAGTACACGTAGAATCGGCCATTGTCAGCATAGCCGGGATCGAAGCAGAGCCCCAGCAGGCCCTGCTCGCCGCCGGTGCTGTTCACCTGCGTGGTGATGTTGAGGAAGTCCGTGGGCAGGATGCTGCCGTCGGGCTGAACGATGCGGATACGGCCGCCGCGCTGCACGGCGAACAGCCGCTCGTCGCCGCAATGCGCGATATCAACGATGCTGGTGAGGCCGGTGGCCATCTGCTCCAGCTGCAAGGTCACCGGCGTCTCCTGCGCACGTCCCACGAGCGCCATGCCCAGAGCGATGGCGGGGGTGAGGGTCCTGATCTTCATTCCATTGGGTTTGCGGCTAAACTAGGGTAGGGGCCATGTTGTTCATGAGCCGCCTTCGACCAAGGGCCTACTTTTGCCGCCCTTTCACGGGAACCACGCCACTTATGGCTTTGCACGACGAGATCGAACGGAGGCGCACTTTCGCCATCATCAGCCACCCCGACGCCGGCAAGACCACGCTCACGGAGAAATTCCTGCTCTATGGCGGCGCTATCCAGACAGCGGGCGCGGTGAAGAGCAACAAGATCCGCCGCGGCGCCACCAGCGATTTCCTCGAGATCGAGCGCCAGCGCGGCATTAGCGTCACCACCTCGGTGATGACCTTCGACTACGGCGACCGGCTCATCAACCTGCTCGATACGCCCGGTCACCGCGACTTCGCCGAGGACACCTACCGCACCCTCACAGCTGTGGATAGCGTGATCCTGGTGATCGATTGCGTGAAGGGCGTTGAGGCGCAGACCGAGCGCCTGATGGAGGTGTGCCGCATGCGCAATACGCCGGTGATCGTCTTCATCAACAAGCTCGACCTCGAGGGGCAGGATCCCTTCGACCTGCTGGATGAGTTGGAGGAGAAGCTGAGCATCAAGGTGCGACCCATGAGCTGGCCCGTGGGCATCGGCGCCACTTTCCAGGGGGTGTACGACCTGCACAGCAAGGGCCTGCGCCTCTTCGATCCCGGCAAGACCAAATTGGAGAAGGCCAGCACGCGCATCAGCGACCTCGTCGATCCGCAACTCGATGAATTGCTCGGCGCCGACCCCGCCAACGAGTTGCGCGCCAACATCGAATTGATCGAAGGCGTGTATGAACCGCTGAGCATCGAAGCTTATCGCAACGCGCGCATCGCGCCGGTCTTCTTCGGCAGCGCCTTCAACAATTTCGGCGTGAAGGAACTGCTCGATGCCTTCGTGGACGTCGCGCCGCCGCCCGGTCCGCGTGCCACGGACCAGGGCGAGGTGAAGCCCGACGACACGCGCTTCAGCGGCTTCGTGTTCAAGATCCACGCGAACATCGATCCCAACCACCGCGACCGCATCGCCTTCCTGCGCGTGTGCAGCGGCCACTTCGAGCGCAACACCTACTACAACCATGTGAGGCTCGGCAAGGAGCTGCGCTTCGCCACGCCCACCACCTTCCTCGCGGCGCAGAAGACCATCGTCGATGAAGCCTGGCCCGGCGATGTGATCGGCCTCTTCGATACCGGCAACTTCAAGATCGGCGACACCCTCACCGAGGGCGCCAACTTCAACTTCCGCGGCATCCCGGCCTTCTCACCAGAGCTCTTCCGCGAGCTGGTGAACCAGGATCCCATGAAGAGCAAGCAGCTCGAGAAGGGCATCCGCCAGCTTACTGATGAGGGCGTGGCGCAGCTGTACACGCAGCAGCCCGGCAATAAGAAGATCGTGGGCTGCGTGGGTGAACTGCAGTTCGAGGTGATCGCCTACCGCTTGGAGCACGAGTACGGCGCCAAGTGCGCCTTCCAACAGATCCCCGCGCACAAGGCGTGCTGGATGACCACCACCGACGAGGCCGCTCTGGATCAGTTCATCCGCGTGAAGGCACAGCAGATCGTGCAGGACAAGGACGGCAACCCTGTGTTCATCGCCCCGAGCGCCTACATGCTCGACCTTGAGCGCAGGAACAATCCGGCCATCACCTTCCACACCACGAGCGAATTCAAAACGGAAGCACAGGTGGGGAGTGGGCAGTAGTCATGGGCAGGAGGCAGGGGTAGGAGCAATTGCCGACGGCCTCTTGCCCCGGCCTACTGCCTTTGCATCCCTTAACGACCATGCGAGCACCGCTGGGCGTTTGAGCATCCGTCTCCGGCACAGTGATCGCCTGCGGCCCCCGCGCCTCCCGAATACATTTGCCGCGCAATCAGATCCACGCATGCATCTCCGTTACGTGATCCTATCCGCAGCTATCGCTGCCAGCATCGTTCCAGGCAAGGCGCAAGACGGTCCCAAGCGCACCATCGAGGCCCAGATCCAGGGCCTGGCCAAGGGCGATACGGTCTTCTTAGCTAACTACTACGGCAGCAAGCTCTATTACAGCGACACCGCTATCGTTGATGCGAAGTCCAACGCCTTGTTCAAGAAGGAGAACGGCTATCCCGCTGGCGTGTACGCGGTAGTGGTGCCGGGTCCGAAGTACTTCGAACTGGTGGTGAACGAGCCCGTGATCAAAGTGGCCACGCACCGCAACGACCTGCTCCCTGCCCTGCAGATCAAGCAGAGCAAGGAGAACGAGGTGTTCATCAATTACATCCGCTTCCTGAATGAGCGCCGCATCGAGGGCGATGGCCACCGTGCGCAGCTCGAGGCCGCCAAGGACGAAGCCGCCCGCGCCGAGGTGAAGGAGCGCATGACCGAGCTTGACAAGCGCGTGAAGCAGTACCAGCGCGACCTGATTGCCAACAATCCCGGCTCGCTTGTGGCCTCGCTCGTGAAGATGAGCATGGCCGTTGAGCTTCCCGAGCCGCGCAAATCCGATGGCAGCCTCGACAGCGCCGCCAGCTACTACCAGTACCGCGATCACTTCTGGGACAACTTCGACCTCACCGATCCGCGGATCGTGCGCGTGCCCGTGTTCGGCAACAAATTCGAGGAGTACATCACCAAGGTCATCCCGCAGGTCCCCGATACCATCATCCGCCTGGTTGACGCGATGATCGCGAAGACCGGCGACACCAAGGAGACCTTCCAGTACGTGGTGCACTCCATCACGCACAAGTACGAGACCAGCGATATCATGGGCATGGATGCCGTATTCGTGCACATGGCGCTCACGTACTACTGCCCCAAGGATGGCAAGCCCGGCCGCGCCGATTGGATGGACGCGGAGAAGCTTGAAAAGCTCTGCGAGCGTGCGCGCAAGCAAGCACCATTGTTGATCGGACGCAAGGCGCCCTACCTCTGCCTTACGGACAGCACAGAGGAGAAGTGGATCAACTACTACGACCTGCCCAACGACTATGTGGTCATCATCTTCTGGGACCCGCATTGCGGCCATTGCAAGAAGGAGATGCCGGAGATCCACAAGGTGTACACCGAGAAGCTCAAGGGCATGGGCATCGAGGTCTTCGCGGTCGCCAAGGCCACGGACGATGGGCTGTTCAAGGACTGGAAGAGGTTCATCGCGGAGAATAATCTGGATTGGATCAATGTGGGCCTAACCAAGAACATCTTTGAAGAGGCCAAGAAGGACCCGCGCAAGTTCATCCCCAAGCACACCACGCTTGAAAGCCTCAACTACGCCGATGCCTGGGACGTGTACAGCACGCCCAAGCTCTTCGTGGTCGATAAGGACCGCCGCTTCGTGGGCAAGAGCCTCAGCGCTGAGCAGATCGCTGATTTGGTGACACGGCTGCGCGAGCGGAACAAGGCCAAGTAGAGCGATTATCCACATCGCGGCATGGGCACTCCCGCGGGCCGGCGCATGGGAACGATTGCGCCCCGCTTTCCTTTGTTGCATGGCACGCGCGCTACCCGTCATGGAGGCCTTCAGCACCATTCAAGGTGAAGGGCTCTTCGCCGGTCAGGCCGCGTACTTCATCCGCCTCGGTGGCTGCGATGTAGGCTGCACCTGGTGCGACGTGAAGGAAAGCTGGGACGCGAGCGCGCATCCACGAATAGAAGTGGAGGCGATTGTGGCTGATGCCGCGAAGAACCCTTCCCGTATCGCCGTGATCACGGGCGGCGAGCCTCTCATGCACGACCTGGGGTCATTGACGCAAGCGCTTCGGGAAGCGGGCTTCCGCACGCACCTCGAGACCAGCGGCGCGCACCCCTTCAGCGGCGCATGGCACCATGTATGCCTCAGTCCGAAGAAGTTCAAGCCAGCGCTCCCCGAGGCGTTCGAGCGCGCCGATGAGCTCAAGGTGATCGTCTTCAACAAGCACGACCTGCAATGGGCCGAAGAGCAAGCCGCGAAGGCACGACCGGGGTGCGTCCTTTTCCTCCAGCCCGAATGGGACAAGCGCGATGCGATGCTGCCATTGATCGTGGAGCATGTGAAGGCCCATCCGAAATGGAGGATCTCGTTGCAGGCGCACAAATACATGAACATCCGATGAAGCAGTCGCCAGTAGGCAGTAGGCAAGGGGCAGTGAGATTGTCGTTCATGGTGGCGGCGTTCACTGCCCACTGCATGCTGCCGACTGCCTACTCTCAGCCCGGAGGATATTCCACGCAGGACAAGAAGGCCATCAAGCTGTACGAGAGCGGCAGCACGTGCATGCAGCAACGCAAGCTCGAATGCGCCAAGAGCGACTTCCTCAAGGCTGCGAATGCGGATGAGCGCTTCGTGGAGCCGCGGATCATGCTCGCCGAGATCGCCGAGAGGGAAGGCAAGGACAGCGAGGCGATCACCCGGTACCGCGAGGTGATGAGCATCGCGCCGCGCTTCTTTCCGACAGCGCAATTGCACTTGGCCGATCTCGAATTCCGCAGCGGGCAGTATGTTGAAGCGGAGAAGAATTACCAAGGCTACCTGGAGAAGGAACAGGAGCCGCAGCGCAAGGCCCGCGCGCGACTAGGCATCGAGAACTGCGCTTTCGCGGCACGTGCCATCCAGCAACCGGTGCCCTTCGAGCCGGCGAATCTCGGTCCCGCGATCAACAGCGGCGACCCCGAATACTATCCCTGCATCACCGCCGATGATGGCACCTTGATCTTCACGCGCCGGGTGAAAGCGCCGCAGATCCAGATCTATGGCATGCAAGAGGATTTCTACATGAGCAAGCGCGGGCCTGATGGCGCATGGCAGGCGAGCAAGGCGATTCCCACGGTGAGCACCGCGGATTACAATGAAGGTGCTGGCACGCTCACGCCCGATGGCCGCTTCATCATCTTCACCAAGTGCGCCCTGGAGGATGGCAGCTATGGCGACAACCTGCGGGGACTGGGCAGCTGCGACCTCTTCATCAGCCAGCGCATCGGCGATCGATGGAGCCCAGCGCAGAATCTCGGCGCACCCGTGAACACCGCCAGCTGGGAGAGCCAACCGAGCATGGCCAGCGATGGACGCGCGCTCTACTTCGTGCGCGGACGCCGAACGGGCAACGGCGTCAGCGATATGGACATCTGGACGAGCCGCATGAGCGACGACGGCTCCTGGACGAAGCCGGAGAAGCTCGGCCCCAACGTGAACACGCCGTGGCAGGAGGAGAGCGTCCAGATCCATCCCGATGGCCGGACGCTCTACTTCAGCAGCAATGGCCATCCCGGTTTCGGCGGGCTCGACATCTACGTGAGCCGCATGCAGGACGATGGCAACTGGGGCAAGGCCTTGAACCTGGGGTACCCGATCAATACCGGTGCGGACGAGAACAGCCTGCTCGTGAGTGCCAAGGGCGACATCGCCTATTTCGCCAGCGATCGGCCCGGTGGCCATGGCGATCTCGACCTGTACAGTTTCGAGCTCTATCCGGAGGCGCGTCCGCAGCCGGTCAAATACATCCGAGGGCAGGTCACCGACAAGACCAGCGGCGAGCCCTTGGAAGCCGATGTCGAACTCTTCGACCTGAGCACGGCGAAACTGGCCACGGCGGCGTACAGCGATCCGAAGACGGGCGAGTTCCTCGTGTGCCTGCCCAGCGGGAGGAGCTATGCCCTCACAGCCAGCGCCGAGGGTTATCTCTTCTTCTCGGAGAATTACGATGTGGCGGCCGCCACGAACAAGGAGCCGATCACGCTCAACGTGCCCATGAGCCCGATCACCAGCGGAGGCGTGATCGCTTTGCGCAACATCTTCTTCAAAACGGCCAGCTACGAGTTGCTGGCTGAATCCAACGCCGAGTTGGAGAAGCTGTTGAAGCTGCTGAGGACGAACCCGTCCATGCGGATCGAGCTCGGTGGCCACACGGACGACGTGGGCAACGAAGGTGCAAACCAGGAGCTCAGCGAGCAGCGCGCGAATGCCGTGCGCGACTTCGTGGTGAGGCAGGGGATCGATGCTGCCCGGATCACCGCGAGGGGTTATGGCGAAACGATGCCAGTGGCCGGCAACGACTCGGAGCAAGGCCGTGCGCTGAACCGAAGGACGGAGGCGAAGGTGCTGTGATCAGGCCCCGAGGCGCCGATCCAATTCCTCGGCGATGCCCTGCAGCATCGAGGACTTCATGGCATCGGGTTCTTCCGCTGCGGCCTTCCGGATGCGCGCGAGGCCGATCCGGGCAGGCTTCTCGGGCCAGATCTCCTGGTTCTCGATCACGGTCAGGCACTCGAAGCAATCCTGCGGATCGCCGGCGATGGCCAGGTCGATGAAGCGTGGAAGGTGCTCGCGCGCATCGAGCCCGGCGCTCCAGAACGTCGATAGGATGGTGCGCCGTGCAGGCGCAAGCTGCGGCTCATCAAGCGCGGCGATCAGGGTCGGCACGGCATCGGCTGCTTTCACCGTGTGCAGCAGCGCCGTGATCCGGGCACGGACCGCTTCTGAGGGATTCGCGATGAGCGCATTCAGCAGGTGAGGTATGGCGCGGGCATCGCCCTGCTCCTCGATGCGGGTGAGCGCTGTGAGCGCTGCGGTATCGTCGTCGCTGAGCAATGCGGCGAATGCCAGATCTATGCGCTGCTGCTTACCGGAGCTTCGCGTCATGCGGATTGGTGATGGGGGAGGATCTCCTCAGCGTGCCGAGGTGGCGTCCTTGCCGCGCTTCATGGTGAGGAAGCTGCGGCGTCCGGGGCTGCGCTTGAACTTGTACGAGACCTCGAGGTTGAAGAAGCTGATGGTATCGAGCAGGCCCGGATTGCCGCGGCGGCTGGTGCCGATCCCGATCTCGCCATTGGTGCCCTGCCCGGTGGGATCGCTGATGTAGCGCCCCATCGCTTGTCGCGCAGGATCGCCGGCATACGCCGCATCGATCTCAGCGTAGGTGGCGTAACGATCGCTCACATCATCGATATGGTCATTCATGAACATCACGTAACTGAACTCGAGGCCGATGCTCATCTGTTTGGTGGCCATATAGCGAACGCCGGCCCCGATGGGCATGGCCACGTGCCACGGCGATAGGCGGTAGCGCTTGCCGGGCTCGCCGGTGCCGATTCCGCCTTCGGTCTGCCACTCGAACAGGTCGGTCTCGTACTTGCCATCGCGCTCGATCACCTGCGCGTCGGGGTTATCCATCGGACCGTTGCGCACGGTGCCATCGTCCCAGAAATAGTAACGGTTATCCAAGCCGGCATCGCCGCGGAACAGATCGGCCTTGGGCCGTCCGTAGTAAATGCCCAGCCCCAGGTGGAAGTACATGAAGAAGCGCTGCTGGAACAAGGGCTGGTAGGGCTCGCGGTAGGCGTTAAGGACCACGTGCCCGCTCAATCCGAAGAGGTCGTTGCGGAAGCCGATGCCGCGGCGGCGGTTGCGCAGTTCGGAGTAAACCACCCCCTTGACCGGGTCGGCCTCCTCGTAGCCGACGCGGAACCAACTGACGCGCGCTTCGGCGTCGATGGCCCGGGTGACGTAGCGCTTCTTATTGTTCAAGAAGTTGCGGAAGGTGACGGAAAGCCCGGGCCGCGTGCTATTCCATTGCACTTGCCCGTCGAAGTTACCCAAGTCACCATAGTAATTGGTCACGCCCGAAGCGAGGCCTACTTCAATGTGGCGCTGGGCGAGCACCGGGGAGAGAAGCAGGAGTGGAAGGCTCAGGGTAATGATCCGGTTCATGGTCAGGGCCTTGGGTTCCGAAAGGTATGCCCAGAAGACGCGATCGCAGCTTGCGGTTGCTTTCACTCCCTCTCACCGAAAATGGCCGTGCCGATCCGGACCATGTTGCTGCCCGCATCCAAGGCGGCGTCAAGGTCTCCGCTCATGCCCATGCTCAAGATGCTGAATCCTTCGCCCAACAAGGCCTTCAATTCATCGAACAAGCAGGCCAGCCCTTCGAGTTCAGCCTTCACTTGCCCGGTGTCCGGGGTGTTGCTGGCCATTCCCATCAGCCCGCATAGCTCCACATTGGGCCATCGGCCCCCCGCCTTCGCCTTGATCAGCGATCGGGTTTCATCCGGCGAAAGGCCATGCTTGGTATCCTCCACCGCGATGTGGACCTGGGCCAGCACTCGGGCGACCTGGCCGAGCGCGGCCGCACGCTTCTCGATCTCGTCCATGAGCGCGGCGCCATCGACGCCATGGATCAAATGCGCGATCGGCAGGATGTGCTTCACGTTGCTGCGCTGCAGATGGCCGATGAAGTGCCAGCGGATGTCACCGGGCAGCAAGGACTGCTTGGCTCGCAGCTCCTGCGCGTAATTCTCCCCGAAATCGCGGTGGCCCAGCGCGTAGAGGGCGCGGACCTCCTCAACCGTTCGCTTCTTGCTCACAGCCACTAGCGTGACGCCCGGCGGCAGCAGCCCCTTCACGCGATCATACCGTTGCGCAAGGTCCTGGGCAACCATGGCTCAATCCCCTTGTCCGCTGAAGGCCAGGCGCACGATGTTGGCGCCCATGCGCAGGGCTTTCAGTCGGGTGGCCTCGCTGTCGCCATGCACATCGGGGTCCTCCCAGCCGTCGCTCAGGTCGCACTCGCTGTCGTAGAAGCAGACCAGCCGCCCTTCCCAGAACAGGCCAAAGCCGCGTGGTGGCTTGCCATCGTGCTCATGGATCTTAGGCAGGCCTTGCGCGAATTCGAAGGCCTGATGGTAGATGGGATGCGCGAAGGGAAGCTCCACCAGTTCAGATTCGGGGAAGACGCGTGCGATCATGGGCCGCACATATGGGTCCATGCCATAATTGTCGCTGATATGCAGGAATCCTCCGCCGATCAGATAGGCGCGCAGGTTCTCGGCTTCCTTGGCGGAGAGCGTCACGTTGCCGTGGCCAGTCATGTGAAAGAGCGGATGGTTGAATAGCTCCGCACTGCCCACCTCCACCGCGGGCACATCAGGGTTGATGCCCATGCCGAGTTGGGCGTTGCAGAACTTCACCAGGTTGGGCACCGCGCTGGGATTCGCGTACCAGTCGCCGCCACCGCCATACTTGAGCACAGCGAGCTTGTAGGTGCCTTGCGCCGTGGCCTCCATGCAGGTCATCGCAGCGAAAAGGATCAGGACTGTTCTTCGCAGCATGGGGCCGAAGTTATCCCGACTGCTTCAGGCTCATGAATGCGCAAGCGGCCACCGCCGCGGTCTCTGTGCGCAGACGTGCGTTGCCGAGGGTGATCGGGGCATGGTCATGAGCTAGGAGCTCCTCGATCTCAGCGGGCGTGAAGTCGCCTTCAGGGCCAATCACCAGGATCGCGTCCGCTTCCGGATGGTAGGCCTCCCTGAAAGGAATGCTCTGTGCATTGATATGGCCGAAGAAACGCTGTTCGGGCAAGGCCTCAACCAAGAGGTCTCCTAAGGTGGTGAGCGGATCGATCTGAGGCAGCCAGGCCCGTTGGCTCTGCTTCAGCGCACTGATGGCCACGCGCTCCATGCGGTCGATCCGCGCACGGCCGCGTTCGGTGCGCGCAGTGGCCAGCGGCGTGATCCGGTCGATGCCGATCTCCACGGCTTTCTCCACGAACCACTCGAACCGGTCAGCCTGCTTGGTGTGGGCCACGGCCAGGTGGATGCGGGCGCCGCGCTCAGACGCCACATCCTCGGTTTCGAGGACCATGGCCACGCATCGCTTGCGTGAAACATCGACCAGTTCCGCCTCAGCACGCGATCCGCGGCCGTTCAAGAGGCCGATGCGCTGCCCCACCGCGAGCCGCAGCACCTGCGTGGCGTGGTGCGCTTCTTCATCCGGCAGGTTCACCAGGCCGCTCTCCAGATCGGGGCAGAAGAACAGGTGCATCAGAGTTGGGTGGCGCACCGCCGAGCGCCGAAGTAAGCTAGCGTGATCGCGCAGACGAAGAGAAAGGCCCCCATGGCCGGTGAGAAGCCCACGGCTGTCGGCCAGCCAGCACCATGGAAGGCACGCTCACGGACCAAGGGCAGCACCATGCTCAGGAGCGGGTCCTTCACCTCGGTGGGCAAGCCGTGTCCGGCGGTGAGCTTGGCCGCTACCGCCCACAGCAGCCCGGCCATGCTCAATGCCACCGTGGCGCGCGCGAGCCATAGCCGCCGCGAGATCGCCGGCATGGCACGCACAAGCAGCAGGATGGGCACGGGTGTGAGGTAGCGCGGGCCGTAGGCCCAGCCGCCCCACCACGTAGCATGCGTGAAGAACACCAGCACCAGGACGATCGTCGGCAGGATGAACGGGTCGATCAGGAGGTCGCGCCTGAGCAAGCGGCGCCGATCCAGCAGTGCCAGGAGCACCACGGAGATCAGCGCAGGCGCGTACACGAGCAAGCCACGGTAACCACTCAAGGTCAAGCCCAGGAATGCGGCAGGCTGCCAGGTCCCGAAACCATAGCTCTCACGCATCACGCCATAGTTCACAGCGTGGGCACTAGGGAAGGTGAAGGGCGAGCCGGTCACCGCGAGGTTGTTGACCATGGTCACGGCTGCACCGGGCAACAAGGCCAGCATGAAAGGGAGTAGCGCCCCGCGCTTCGCAAGGGTCAATTGCCCGATCCAGGCCGCGAGGATGAAGAGCAACGCGGCGTCGCAGGCACTGCCTAGGCCTGCGAAGAGCCCTGCGCGCGCGTGCTTCCCATCACGCAGGTCGATTGCGGCGAGCAGCCCGAAGAGCGCAGCGGGCAGGTGATTGAAGAAAGTGCCGCTGTAAACGAAGAGGAAGGAGCCGAGGATGGGTAAGATCCCGAGCAGCCACGGGGCTTCGGGCCGCGCCCGCCGGAGCTCGACCAAGGCGATCAGGGCGATCATGGCCATGGGGATGCTTCCGAAAAGGAGGCCCCCCAGGACCAGGATCCGGGCATCGACCGGGTCTTCGGCCGGTTCAATCAGGCCGATGCTCCTTCCCAGCTTCCACAGGGCGGCTATCGTGTAGGTAGGCAACGGAGCCTTGTCGCTGTAATAGCGGCCATCCGTGATCGCCTTGTCGCCGGTGCGCTCATGATGCGGCGTGATCTCCAGGGTTCCACGCTCGGCGAGCGCGCTCACCGCTAGCGCACGGCTCACCGTGTTGTCGTCGCTGGCCCATTCGATGTGCCAGGCGCACACGGCCAGCAGCACCGCGAATAAGCAGCGCGCAGCCCTCCGGGAGCGGTTCGGTGCAGGATCGGGCATTGGGCTGTCGCAAGGAACGAGATCCGCGCACCATGCCCGTGCTCCGGGCGTCCGAATAGCTTTGCGCCGTTGCCCATACCCATGACGCTCATCCGTTCCATCTCCGGCATCCGTGGCACCATCGGCGGCGCTCCCGGCGAAGGGCTCACCCCGCTCGATGTCACGCGTTACACGGCGGCCTTCGCTGCGCTGATGAAGGCACGGGCCGACGCTTTCGGCAAGCCGGCGATGGTGCTTGGCCGCGATGCGCGCCTCAGCGGGCCCATGGTGGCCGACCTCGTGCGCGGAACGCTCACGGGCATGGGCATCGATGTGATTGACCTGGGTTTGGCCACCACGCCCACCGTGGAGATGGCCGTGCCCGGCGAAGGCGCGATCGGCGGCATCATCCTCACCGCGAGCCACAATCCTGCGCAATGGAACGCGCTGAAATTGCTCAACGCGAAGGGCGATTTCATCAGCGCGGCCGATGGCGCTGAGGTGCTGCGCATCGCCGAGCACGATGATTGGTTCGCCGCCGAGGTGGATGGGCTGGGCTTGGTCCGACCTGATGCTTCATGGACCCAGAGGCATATCGATGCGATCCTCGCCCTTGACCTGGTCGATCGCGAAGCAATCGCAGCCAAAGGATTCCGGGTGGTGCTCGACGCGGTGAACAGCGTGGGCGGCGTGGCCGTGCCCATGCTCTTGGAGCAGTTGGGCGTTGAATCGATAGGGATCCATTGTGAGCCCAATGGGCGCTTCCCGCACAACCCGGAGCCGTTGCCGGAGCACCTCGTCGACCTATGCGAAGCCGTTCGAGCGCATAAGGCGCACCTGGGCATCGCCGTTGATCCGGATGTCGATCGCCTCGCACTGGTCTGCGAGGATGGGTCGCTCTTCGGCGAGGAGTACACGCTGGTGGCCTGCGCGGACCACGTGCTCGCGCATCGCCCCGGCGGCACCGTGAGCAACCTGAGCAGCACGCGCGCGCTCGACGATATCGCCGCGCGGCACGGCCGCGAGCGCCATGCGAGCGCCGTGGGCGAGGTGAACGTGGTGGAGATGATGCGTGCCACCGGCGCGGCGATCGGCGGTGAAGGGAACGGAGGCGTGATCCTCGGCGAGCTGCATCATGGAAGGGACGCCCTGGTGGGCATCGCGCTCTTCCTCACGTTGCTGGCGCGCAGCGGCAAGAGCAGCTTGGAACTGCGGCGCTCGTACCCGGACTATTTCATCAGCAAGAACAAGATCGAGCTGCGGCCAGGCATGGATGTGCAGGCGATCGTGGATGCCATGGCCGCGCGCTACCGCGACCAGCCGCACAGCACCATCGACGGCCTGCGGATCGAATTCGGCAAGAGCTGGGTGCACCTGCGGCGCAGCAATACCGAGCCGATCATCCGCATCTATGCCGAAGCGCGGAGCATGGCCGATGCCGATGCGCTCGCGAAGCGATTGCTGAACGAGCTGGCTGAGGCGGCCAAGGTGAAGGCGTGAGGAATGGAGGAGGAGGGAGTGACGCATGCAGGATGGAAGATGGCGCAAGGCCGGAATAGGAGCAGCGTTGACCATTGATCGAAAGCACCCAGGAGGATCCGAATGAAGCGCATCTATCTCGACAATGCGGCCACTACGCCGCTCGCACCGGAGGTATTCGAATCCATGCTGCCCTACCTGAAGGAGCACTTCGGCAATCCCTCCGCGATACACGCCTATGGCCGCATCTCGCGCGCGGCCATTGAGAGATCGCGGCGCCTGGTCGCGAAGCTGATCAACTGCGCGCCCGGCGAGATCATCTTCACCGGAGGCGGCACCGAAGCCGACAACATGGTGCTGCAAGGCGCTGTCCGCGACCTTGGCGTGAGGCATATCATCACCAGTCCCATCGAGCACCACGCGGTTGAGCTCACCGCGCACGCCATCGAACTCGCAGGCGGCGCGCACGTGCATTGGGTGCGCTTGCTCAGTGATGGCAAGCCGGACCTCGCGCATCTGGAGCAGCTCCTTTCGCAGATGCAGGGCCAGGGGGCACTGGTCTCCCTGATGCACGCGAACAACGAGATCGGGACACGCATCGACCTCAACGCCATCGGCAGCCTGTGCCGCCGCTTCGGCGCGCTGTTCCACAGCGATACGGTGCAGACCATGGGGCACTACCGCTTCGACCTCGGGGCAACGCCCGTCGACTTCATCACGTGCGCTGCGCACAAGTTCCATGGCCCCAAAGGCACGGGCTTCCTGTACATGCGCAATGGCGTTGGGCTGAAGCCCATGATCCTCGGGGGCGCCCAGGAGCGCAACATGCGCGCGGGCACGGAGAACATCGCCGGCATCGTGGGCCTGGCTCGCGCGATGGAGCTGGCCTACGAGGGCCTTGAGGGGCATCAAGCGCATGTGCAAGGGCTGAAGGACCGGATGAAGCGGTTGCTCGTCGAATCGATCCCGGATGTCGGCTTCAACGGCGATCCCAGCCCCGATGCCCTCTACACCGTGCTCAGCGTGCGCTTCCCCGATGATGGCCGCAGCGAGATGCTCCTGTACAACCTTGACATCGAGGGCGTGGCGTGCAGCGGCGGCAGCGCATGCAGCAGCGGCAGCAACAAGGGCAGCCATGTGCTGGCGGCGCTCTACCCCGAACGTCCCGGCGGCAACCTCCGCTTCTCCTTCAGCCGCTATACCACCGAGAGCGATGTGGACCAGGCCGTGCGCGTGCTCAAGCGCGTGTTCCAGCTCGAGGGGGCGGCACGCTAACCGGGGCGATCGCTCGTGATCGCGGCTCGCACAGCATCCGGCACGCGCACCTTGGCGCCGGCTCGGTAATCGTACATCACCTGCACGCTGGTGCCCGTGGCCACGATAGAGCCGTCTTCATCCGTGATCTCGTATGCCATGCTGAAGCTGGTGTTTCCCACAGCGGTACAGCCGCAGCGCACGGTGAGGCGAGCCGGCCATCGCACGGGCTTCTTGAAATCGCAGGTGGTGCCGGCGAGGATCACGCCGATGCCTTGTTCGTTATGTGAGCGCAGCACGCCGATGCGCTCGAGGTAGTGCATGCGCACGCTCTCGAAATAGCGGAGATACACCACGTTGTTCAGGTGCCCGAAAGCGTCCTGATCGCCCCAGGCCACGGGCACTTCGATGCTCACGACGAAGGGAGAGGAGTCGCTCACCGGAGTTCCTTCACCAGTTCGCGGTGCTGGCCCTTGAGGCGCTCCACATCGCGTGCGAGCTTGTCGATCTTCTTCTGCATCTCCTTCCTCATCTCCTCGCCGCTGGCGCTCTTGAAGTTGAACATGCCCATGTTGCGCTCCATCTGGCGCATCTCGCCCTCGACCTCCTCGATCTTCCGCTTGATGAAGCGGCTCTCGCGCTCGATCTGGAACTTGCCATCAGGGCCGCTCTTCATCTCCTCCACATGATCCTGGAAGCGGATGCGCATGCGCTCGTCGGCTTCCATCTTCAGCTGCCCCCAGTGCTTGTCCAGCGCTGCGCGGTACTTCTCATTGAGCTTGTCGAAGTCGCGTGGCGATACCCGGCCGCTGTTCATCCAGCGCAGGCTGAAGGCCTTCAGCGATTCGATGTCCTTGATGCGATCGCCGCTGTGCTGGAAGGCCGCGATCTCCGCGAGCAGGGCTTCCTTGGCCTGCACATTTGCGGCTTGTTCGGCGTCCTGCTGCTCAAAGGTCCTCTTCCGGTTCTGGAAGAAGGCATCGCACGCTTCGCGGAACTTGTTCCAGAGCTTGTTCTCGTCGCGCGGTCCGGCGCTCCCAGCTTCCTTCCATTGCTGCTGCAGGGCCTTGAGCCGGTCGGCCGTGCGTCGCCATTCGGTGCTGTCCTTCAAGGCTACGGCTTCGTTCAGAAGGGCCTGCTTCTTCTCGCGTACGGCCTTGTATTGGTCCTTGAGGTGGCTGAACCAGGCGTGTTTGGCGCTGAAGAACATGTTGCACTGGTCGCGGAATTCCTTCCACACGCGCTCATTGTCCTTCTTGGTGGCGAAGCCGATGCTCTTCCAGGCGTTCTGCAGCTCGAGCACCTGATCGGTGAGTTCCTTCCACTCCTTGGCTGAGTTCGCCTTCAGGTCCGCGGAGAGGGCATGCGCCTTCTCCACCAGGGCTTGCTTGGCCGCGAGGTTGGCCTCGTGCTCGCCGCGGCGGGCACGGTAATGCTCATTGATCTTGTCGTACACCACGCGGGTGGCATTCCAGAACCCGTCGCGGATGGACTCCCATTCCTCCTTCACCGTGGGCCCGATGTGCTGCCATTCATCCTGGTACTTCCTCACGCGGGCCTCCAGTTCGCGCACGGCGCCAGGGGAGTCGGCATCCATGAGCGCAAGCATCTGCACATCGGCCACGAGCGCTTGCTTCAGGCCGGTGTTCTTGCGCAGGTCGTGGTCGCGCAGTTCCTTGTAGATGCGGATGTGGTAGAAGAACTCGTCGAGCAGGTGGCTGTACTCGGTCTGCAGTTCACGATAGGCCTGCGCGGGCACATTGCCGATGGACTTCCAGCGCTCCTGCAGGTCCTTCAGCTTGGTGAAGGCTGTGCCGATGTTCTCTTCACCGGCGATGAGGAGCTTCATCTCCTCCATCACGGCCTGTTTGGCGGCCAGGTTGGCGGCCTCTTCCTTCTGCTTCCGGCGGCGGATGTCATTCACCCGCTGGTTGTAGGCGTCGAGCAGCTGCTTGAAGCGCTTATCGTCGTCGTCGTGCAGGGGAGCCGATTCGATCGCGGTGGGCGCTGCGCCTTCGGCGCCTTCGCCTTGGGCCGCCTCCGCTTCATGGTGCTCGGCATGCTGCTGTTGCGCAGCGATCAGGGCTTCGTAGGCCTCCTTGGTCACTTCCACCGCTTCAGCAGCGGCTTCCACGTCTTCCTGCGAAACGATTTCCTGGAGCCGTGCGAGCAGCTCTTCTTTGGTGGCCATGCGATGGGCGGATCGGCCGCTGGGGCCGGGGAGCGCGAATATAGCGGGGGGCTTCCGCTCGGATGCAAGCCGTGGCGGGCTACACTGCGATGCCGAGCAGGCACACATCATCCACTTGCTCGTGGGTGCCTTTCCATTCGAGGAAAGCGGCCTCGAGGAGTTCGGCCTGCCGCTCCAAGGGCATGGCGGTGTTGGCTTCGATGATCTGCTGCAGGCGCGCGCTCATGAATCGCTTGTGCTCCGGTCCGCCGAGCTGGTCCACATAGCCGTCGCTGAAGAGATAAATGCGGTCGCCTTCGGTATACGCCAGGCGATGGCAGGTGAACTTGCGATCGAGGTCGAGGTGCGCGCCGCCCACGGGCTTGCGGTCGCCGTTGATGATGGAGAGCTGGCCCTCGTGCAGCCAATAGAGCGGCCTGAAGGCGCCGGCGTAGAGGATCTCATGCTGCTTGCGGTCGATGCGGCACAGCGCGATGTCCATGCCGTCGCCGCCGCCGCGTTTCTGCCCCTGCTGGTGCAGGGTGGCCACCACGCGCGTGTTCAGCATGTTGAGCAGCTCGGCGGGATCCTTCTCGGCGTTGGCCGGCACGATCTCATTCAGCAGCGAGCAGCCGATGGCGGCCATCATGGCGCCCGGCAGCCCATGGCCGGTGGCATCGGCGGCGGCCACGTAGCAGAGGTCATCGCCGATCCGATGGCACCAGTGGAAGTCGCCGCTCACCATGTCCTTGGGCCGGTCGATCACGAAGGCGCCGCTGAACAGCTCACGGTACGCTGATGGCGGCGGTACCAGAGCGCGCTGGATCTTCCCGGCGTAAGCGATGCTATCGGTGATATCCATGTTGCGCGAGGCCAGGGCGAGCTTGTCCGCCTCTGTTTGCTGCACCCAGCGGCCCACCGAGCGGAAGAGCACCAGCGCGGCCATGCCGAAGAGTGCGAGCGCGATGGCGATGTTGCGCCAGAGCGCTGCATAGGCCGCCGCTACCGCGGATGATTCGTTCATGCGCGCCACGATCGCTGAGGTAGGGGCGCCGGTCTGTTCATCGCGCAGCGGCTCCAAGGCCAGTAATTCACCGGCTTCCGACACGCGGCCTCCGGCTTCATAGCGTTCCTCCAATCCGATCGCTGATTCATACGCAGCGCGGAAGCACGGTTGCTCCTCCGATGTGGCCACGATCACGAATCGTCCGCGCTCATCCTTGGCTACCATCAGTAGGGGATGTTCCAAGGCGCTGCGCAGGGCGGCCTTCCGCAGCTGCTCATGCACCACGTAGTAGCGGGCGTCCTGCGTGTTCTTGATGATGAGCCCAGGAGCGGGGTATTTCTCCAGCAACAGGGCGGCATGGCGAGCGGGTACCTGATCGGCGAGCGAAGCGGCGATGGCGGACAGCCGTTCGAGCGCTTCTTTGCGCTGGCTCTTCAGCTCGTGCCAATGAGCGGTTCCGATCAGTGCGGCGCAGAGCACGAAGAGAGTGCCATAGAGCACGATCAGGATCCTGCGTGAGCCGCTGTTGTTCGGGTTGGTCAAGGCAGTTTGGGCCGCGTACGTGGCAGCGGCGGGGCTTCATACGGACCTGTGCGATCAAGGTTGGCCCAATGCGCTGGGCATCAAGGCCAGAGGATGCTGAGCCCGTTGTTGGCCATGTGCAGGCCAATAGGCACCAGCAAGCTGCCGGTGCGCGCCCGGGCATAACCCAGCACGATCCCCATGGGCAGGATCAGCAGCATGATGAGCACGCTGTACTGCATGTGCATGAACGCGAACACACCAGCCGTGACCGCCACGCTCACGTGCTCGTCGGCGATGTGGCGCAGGCTTCCGAAGAGAAGGCCCCTGATGAGCAGTTCCTCGAAGAGCGGACCCAGCAAGGCGACGCCGATGACCAGCAGGGGCCAATCGGTGGTGGTGGCTAGCACCTGCTCCATGAAGTCCGTTCGGAAGGCAGGTGAAGCCCATGCCAGCAATTCGATGGCCAGGGCCACCAAGGTGAACAGCCCGAAGAACAGGGCCGTCTTCTTCAGCGTGGGAAGCCGCAGGCCCAGGACGGCGCGGAATCTTTCACGCTTCCACATCCAGCAGGCAACCAGGATGAACAATGAACCGAGGCCTGCGCTCCAAGCGGATTCGAGCCCGACCAGATCGCCATTGAACTGGAAATCCTTCATGTGCTCCACGAAAGCCGGATCGCCGAGCAGGTCGAAGGAGAACGGCACCCCTTCGAATTCCGGTGACATAGCCAGCAGGCCGCGCACGAAGACCACCGATTGAACGATGAAGAAGACCATGAACGCGATCGCGAACATGGCCACGCCCATGCTGAACTCAAGTCCGGGCGGACGGCCGGGGTCAGTGCTCCGGAAATCGTCGGAACTATGTCCCGGTGCGGATGGGCTTTCCATCGATGAATACGGAGTGGATGTGGTCGTTGCCGAAAGCGTAAGGCAGATAGGCCAGCGACGGTGCCTCCTGCGTGATGATGAACGAGGCGCGCTTACCCACGGTGAGGCTGCCGAGCTGGTCTTGGAGCTGCATGGCCGCAGCGGCGTTGAGCGTGAGCGCTGTGATGGCCTCTTCCGGAAGCATGCGTAACTGGATGCAGGCCAGCGAGAGCACCAGGTTCAGGTTGCCGCTCGGCGTGCTGCCGGGGTTGTGATCGCTGGCCAGCGCCACCGGCAAGCCCTTGTCGATGAGCGCGCGCGCCGGTGCATAGGGTATGCGCAGGAAGAAGGAGCAGGAGGGGAGAAGCGTAGGAATCGGCAGGTCGGCAAGTCGGCAAGCGGCAAGTGCGTTCAGGTCGCTGTCGCTCATCACCTCCAGATGATCGACGCTGAGCGCGCCGTGGGTGATGGCCGCTTGGATACCGCCGATGCTGGTGAATTGATTCACATGCACTTTCCCCGGAAGGCCATGCGCTGCGCCTGTTGCGAGCACGCGCTCCATCTCGGCCACCGTGAAGTAGTTGGTCTCGCAGAACACATCCACGAAATCGGCGAGCTGCTCAGCGGCGACCTGCGGGATCAGCTGTTCGCAGATGAGGTCGAGGTAGGCCGCGCGGTCGTCCTTGAATTCAGCAGGCATCGCATGTGCAGCGAGCAGGGTGGTCTTCACTTGCAAGGGCAGTTCCGCCGCCAAGCGCTTCGCCACGCGCAGCATCTTCAGCTCGCTCTCCAGGGAGAGGCCGTAGCCGCTCTTGATCTCCACGGCCACGGTGCCTTGCGCCATCATCGCCTCCAAGCGCGCCTTCGATCGCTGGAAGAGCTCATCCTCATCCATGGCGCGCAGTTTCGCGGCGCTGTTGAGGATGCCGCCGCCGCGCGCCGCGATCTCCTGATAGCTGAGGCCCTTGATCTTGTCCACGAACTCCTCTTCGCGCGGTGCGGCGAACACCGTGTGCGTGTGCGGGTCGCACCAGCCGGGCAGCACGTAGCGGCCGCTGGCATCGATCACCGTGAGATTGCTCCAATCCGCGATGCCGGGGAAATCGCTCATGGGGCCGAGCGCCGCGATGCGTCCTTCCTCAACCAGCATCCAGCCATCAGCGATGATCGGCAGTTGCGCCATGTCGGCACCGGCAACGCGCTGCATGCCCGGGGCGAAAGCGCCCACGAGCGCTTTGGCGTTCTTGATCAGCAGGCGCGGCATCGGGACAAAGAAAGGCAGCCATCTCCACCCGCTACTTTCGCCGACCCGTAATCACGGATGTCCCTCTCATGCCCGGCAACAGCATCGGCCTGCTCTTCCGCCTTACCACCTTCGGTGAGAGCCACGGTGCGGCCATTGGCGGCGTGGTGGATGGATGCCCCGCCGGACTGAAGCTCGATCTCGATGCGGTTCAACTTGAACTGGATCGCCGGAGGCCGGGCAGTACGTCCTTGGGCACTGCGCGCGATGAGGCCGATCGCGTGGAATGGCTCAGCGGGATTCATGAGGGCATCACCTTGGGCGCGCCCATCGCCTTTCTCATCCGCAACCGCGATGCGCGCAGCAGCGATTACGATGCGTTGAAGGACATCTACCGTCCGGGCCACGCCGACTACACGTGGGAGGGCAAGTACGGCCTGCGCGATCATCGTGGCGGCGGCCGCAGCAGCGCACGCACCACGGCGGCCTGCGTGGTGGGTGGTGCCATTGCTCGCCAGCTGATCGCGCGCAATGGGATTGCCGTGCAGGCGTTCGTGAGCCGGGTAGGCGATGTGGCACTGGAGACCATGCCGGCCGACCTCAGTACCACGTGGGCGAATGACGCGCGGTGCCCTGATAGCGCTGTGGCCGATCGCATGAAAGCACTGATCGAAGCGGTGCGCGCTGAGGGCGACAGCATCGGCGGCATCGTCTCATGCATGGCTACAGGGATGCCCATTGGCCTGGGCGAACCGGTCTTCGACAAACTCGATGCGGACCTCGCCAAGGCCATGCTCTCGATCAATGCGGCGAAGGGCTTCCAGATCGGCAGCGGGTTCGCCAGTGCGCGCATGCGCGGGTCCGAGAACAACGATGATTTGCATTTGGGTCGGGTTGACGAGCACATGCAGGGGCTCCCCGAAGGCGCGCGCGTGCAGCGGCCAGCGGTCCGTTCGCGCACCAATCACGCTGGCGGCAGTTTGGGCGGCATCTCCAACGGCGAGGACCTGGCTTTCGAAGTGGCCTTCAAGCCGCCCGCCACCATCGGCAAGGCGCAGCGTACCGTGAACAAGGACCTTGAGGAAGTGGTGCTGGAGGCCAAAGGGCGCCACGATCCCTGCGTGGTGCCGCGCGCGGTGCCCATCGTAGAGGCCATGGCCTGCATGGTGCTGGCCGATCACGTGCTGCGGCAGCGTAGCGCGCGTGCCTGAGTTGGCCCGGATAACTTGCCGCCGCATGCCGCGCGTCACCGTGCTCACCACCCTGTACAACAAGGGGCCCTACGTGGAGGATGCCGTGCGCAGCGTGCTGGCCAGCGCCTACACCGATTTCGAGCTCCTGGTTATCGACGATGCCAGCACCGATGATGGCCCTGCGCGCGTTGCTGCGTTCACCGATCCCCGTGTGCGCATGATCCGGTGCGAGCGGAATTCGGGGCGGCCCGCTGCGGCGAATCTCGGTTTTCAAGAAGCAAAGGGGGCGTTCATCGCCGTGCTCGACGCCGATGATGTGATGCGGCCGGACCGAATCGAGAAGCAGGTGAGGGTGCTCGATGCGGATCCTGAAGCGGGCGTGGTGGGCACCTCGCTCGCCGTGATGGATAGACCAGAGGAAGTGATGCACTGGGCGGAATCGGACGATGAGGCCAAAGGCAAGCTGCTCTTCAGCGATCCGGTCTGCTATGGCACCGCGATGTTCAGGAGGAGCTTGCTCGTGGATCACGGATTGCGCTGCAATGAGCATTGGCTCCGGCCCGGCATGGATTACATCTTCCTGCTTTCCCTGGCGCCGCACACCCGTTTCGCGAACATCCGAGAACCGCTCACGCTCTATCGCATGGGAGAGCAGAACATGCGCCATGGGCGCGATCCCGTCGAGGACCGTGCAGCCACCTACCGCGAGGCCTTCCGGATCTTCGGCATCGAGGCCTCTGAAGCTGAGTTGCAGCGACAGCTCATGCTGCATGGCTTATGGAAGCGCATTCCGGGCGCTGCTGATGTCCGCGAACTGCGCAGCTGGATGAACAAGTTGAAGCGGATCAATCGGGAACGTGGGCTGTTCCCGATCGAGGTCTTCGAATCTGAACTGGAGCGCCGGTGGATGAAGCGATTCCACGCTTTGGCTGATGCGTCCTTCCTTGCTGGCCTTGCGCACCTGCGATTGAGCGGTCCGTTCGATTCGAAACGGATGCGCTACCTCATTGGTGCAACTGCACAGCGCTGGCTCCGACCCGCTGGCCGGGCGGGCGCGACGGAACGGCTGGTGCCATCGGCGTAAGTTCACCGCCAATTAACCGGCACCCTGATGTCACGTTCGCTGCGCAAGCAGTTCATCGACATGCCGCTCACGGCTGATACGCAGGACCTGTTCCATGCGCGGCGGTCGATCCAGCGCGCCATTGAACAGGCTCGGCCGGGCATGCATGGCGATTTCCTCGATGTCGGCTGCGGCGTGATGCCCTACCGCGAGTCGATCCTCGCCGGCGGTCAGGTGAAGCGCTATATCGGCATGGACCTCCCGGTGAACGATTCCGCGAAGTACAAGGCCATCCGGCCGGACATCACTTGGGATGGCGTGAACATCCCGATGCCCGATTCCTCTGTGGATTGCGCCATGGCCACCGAAGTGCTCGAGCATTGCCCCGATCCGCTGGCGGTTCTTCGGGAGATCGCCCGGGTGCTGCGTCCCGGAGGGCAGCTGCTCATCACCGTGCCCTTCCTGTGGCCCTTGCACGATGCGCCCTACGACGAGCATCGCTACACGCCCTACGCGCGCGGCGGCAGGTCCGGGCGCGCATGGCGTGGTGCGGCCTCGGCGATGATCGGCCTGGGTGATTCGCCTCCAGCCCAGGCCCCTGCGAGCGGTGCTCAAGCACCTCACGCGGCCCATCGTATGGTACCTGCTTCGCCGTGACCGCGTGCCGGCCGAGCTTGATTGGAACATGATCACCTCGCTTTGGGCAGTGGCGCGAAAAGCCTGAGCCATGTCCGAGCGGCCGCGCATCACGATTGCGACGCCCAGCTACCAGCAGGCGGAATACCTCGAGGAGTGCATCCTCTCGGTGCGAGCACAGGACCCCGCCATCACGGAGCAGGTCGTGGTCGATGGCGGAAGCACCGATGGTTCGCGCGCCATCATCGAGCGCCTGTCCGATCAGCTGGCGTGGTGGTGCTCTGAGCTGGATCGAGGCCAGGCGCATGCCATCAACAAGGCACTGGTCCGCGCCAAGGGCCAGGTCTTCGGGTGGATCAACAGCGACGACCTGCTGTTGCCCGGCGCGTGTGAGAGAGTGTCGGCCGCATTCGCTGATCGGCCCTCGCTCATCACGCTCACAGGCGTGCGGCTGCTGCGCGTGCCGGAAGGGCCCGATTCGCCCATGCCTGCGGAAGAGCTGACTGAGTCGCGCTCGTGGTACATCGCGCCCCGGATCAATCAGCAGGCCACCTTCCATCGCACCGATGCCCTGCTCGCCATCGGCGGAGTGGAAGAGCGATTGCGCTATGTCATGGACTACGAACTCTGGCTGCAGTTGCTCTTTCGCCATGGCCCCGGCAGCGTGCAGGCGGTGCCTTGGCCGTTGGCTGTATTCAGGCACCACGGGCGGAGCAAGACCATTACCCAGAAGCCGGCCTTCGTGAACGAGACCGCCAGCGTGCTCCACGGCCTGTGCATTTCCAATGGCTTGCACCGCTTGGCCGAAGCGCTCGCCATCGGGCATGCGATCACCCCGGGCTTGCGCGTGATCCCGGTGCAACCTGCTCAGGCGCCCTTGATCGAGCTCATGGTGCAGCGTTTCCTGCTGCTATGGCACCGGGTGCCGCATAGCCGGCGCGAATTCGAAATGATGCGCGCCTGGCGCGCTGCAGCACCGCCCATCGGTGCCGACCCGGTGCAGGCCGAGCGCCGGGACGAATTGGATCAGCACCTTCGCGCGTCCAATTGGCTGGCTTATCGCGCCCGCCGCAAATGGAAGCACCTGTTCGGATGAGGGTCAGCGTGATCGTGCCCGTTTACAACAAGGAGCCCTTCATCGAAGAGTGCTTCGCGAGCATCTTTTCGCAGTCCCTTTCCGATTTCGAGGTGATCGCTGTCGATGACAAGAGCACCGACGGTAGCCTTGCCGTGCTGCACCGCATCGCTGACGACCGGTTGAAGGTGGTGGCCCTTGAGCGCAACCTCGGCCCAGGCGGCGCCGCCCAGCGCGCCATCGACCTGGCGCAAGGCGAGTACCTCATCCGCGTGGATGCGGACGATATCTGCGTGCCCGACCGATTCGCGCGCCAAGTGTCCTTCATGGATCAGCATCCTGGCCTCATCGCGAGCGGCAGCGCATTGCAGCTCTTCGGCAATGAGAGGGAGTATTGGCCTTTTCCGGTGGGAGAGGACGCCTGCCGAGCAGAGCTGCTCTTCGGGAACCCGCTCTCCCAAGGTGCCAGCATCATGCGGGCCTCACTGCTGCGGAAGCATGGTCTCCGGTACGAAGACCATTGGCCAAGGATCGGCGAGGATTGGATCTTCTGGGCGCGCATAGCCCAATACGGTGGATTCAACAACATCGCTGAGCCCTTGCTGCTGTATCGTCGCGGCGCGCACAACAGCGCGCATGGACAAGATGATGCGGTGTACCGTGAGCGGATCATCCGCGAGGTCTTCGCCATGCTCGGTATCCCTGCCAGCGAAGCCGATATCGAGCATCACCTGATCCTCTTGCGCTCCTTCAAGCGCCCACCCAATATCCGGCGACTGCGCGCTTCATGGGATTGGATCGCACGGCTGCGCGCGATCAACCGGCAACGCGGCCTTTTCCCCGAGCGCGCCTTCGATGTCCGACTGGACCAGGCCTGGAGCGCGCTCTTCTTCGGATTGGCAAAGCACGGTGCGTGGATGCCATTGCGCCATTGGCTCATGGGGCCTGTTCGCTCACCCCAGCGCCTGAGCTATTTGGTCAAGCTCAGCCTCAACCGCATGCTCGGACGCAGCGCTTCCGCATGAAGGTCTCCGTGGTGCTGCCCGTGTTCAACAAGGCCCCTTGGCTCGCCGAGGCGCTCGATAGCATCCGTGCCCAGACCCTTCACGAGATGGAGATCATCGCGGTTGACGATGCCAGCACCGACGGGAGCAGGGCCATCCTGGAAGCCTGCGATGATCCGCGCATCCGCATCATCGCCCTTGATCGCAATCTGGGTCCGGCCGGTGCCGCGCAGCGCGGGCACGATGCCGCGGTCGGCGAGTACATCGCGCGCGCCGATGCCGATGACGTGCTGCATCCCGAACGCTTGCAGCAGCAGGTGCGATTCATGGACATGAACGCGGAGGTGGGCGCCAGCGGCACATGGATGGAGTTGTTGCATGAACCGGGCGTCCTTCGGCGTTCCCCCCAGCACGATCAGCAATGCCGAGCGGAGTCGCTCTTCCGCATCCCCATCTTCCAGCCCACGGCCATCTACCGGCGCAGCACGCTCTTGGAGAACGGCATCCGCTACGATGATGAGTGGCCGCGCTATGGTGAGGATTGGCTTTTCCAGCTCCGGCTGCTTGCCGTAACGCATGTCGAGAACTTGACAGAGCCGCTGGTGCGCTACCGTTTGGGCGCGCAGAACGTGAGTGCCGCGGGTGACCCCTTAGCGGGCCTTCGTCGCGTGTTTCGTGCCGTGCTCGAGTCCCACGGCCTTCCGCATGGCGAAGAGGAGCTTCGCTGGCATCTGCCGGTCGCCGGTGCCTTTCCAGAACCCCTGCGCGCTGGCGACATCGGCACGCTGAAACACTACCTGCGGGCGCTTGAGGTCCAAGCGAAGGAGCAGCGCATCTCCACCAGCGAGGCGATCGAAAGCGCGTTCCAGCGTGCTTGGAACGATCTCGGTTACCAGATGCCGCGCTTCGGGACTGCCGCTGTGATGGCCTATCTCCTTCGCGATCACCAGCCCACCTTGGCCAAGTGGCGCTACCTTTTCTCATCGGTGCTGAAGGGCAAGCGCTACGAACCGAGGACCGAGCGCATCCGGTAGTTCTACTTTGCGAGCATGAAGGCCGCCGTGGTGATACCCTGCCATAATGTGGCCGCACTCATGCCGCGCGCCATCGCTTCGCTTCGCGATCAGGGCATCTCCAGGCTGGAAGTGATAGCGGTGGATGACGCGAGCACCGATGGAACGCTGGAAGCATTGCACGGCATCGCGAGCGACGCGTGCGTGCGGTTGCGGGTGATCGCCCTTCGCGAGAGAAGCGGTGCTTGTGCGGCTCGGAATGCGGGCATGGCGGCCACCGATGCTGAATGGGTGCAGTTCCTCGATGCCGATGATGCGTTGCGCCCTGGGAAGATCCTCCGGCAACTGGCCCTCGCGGAGCGCTATGGGGCCGATGCGGTCGCCGGGGCCTATTCCAACCGGTATGAGGATGGGCGGGCCGAGGAGGTACTGCCCCTCGGGGGCGATCCGTGGATGGCGCTCGTGCGAACGCGCATCGGCACCACCAGCGCCAATCTTTTCCGGCGGCAAGCCGTGCTCGATGCGGGCGGCTGGGATAAGGGCCTGCGAAGCAGCCAGGATTACGAGCTGCTCTTCCGCATGCTGAAGCGCGATGCGGTGATCGCTTGGGACATGGAGCCGGGCTGCGAGGTGCTCAAGCGTGCGCGCGGCTCCATCAGCCGCACCGATGAGCGCGAGAACTGGCTGCGGTACATCGAGCTGCGCCGTGCCATGCGCGACCACCTCCGCGGATCAGGGGCTGAGGCGAACGCCGCCGTGATCGCGGCAGCTGATCAATACCTCTTCATGGCCATCCGCGTACTTTCGGCGCATGACCGGCGCGCCGCCATCGAAGCCTTCGATCAACTGCTGCCGAAGGGCTTCGTTCCCGAGGTCAGCCGCGCCACCTCGACGAGCTACCTGTTCCTTTACCGGCTGCTGGGATTCCGCTGGGCCGAACGGCTGGCGGGCATCAAGGACGCATTGATTGGCCGATGATCCGATCGCGACAGGACCTCAACCATTACCTCGAAGCCGATCGCATCGGCTTGCGGCGAACGGGCGAGCGGCCCTCTCGCTACGATGAGGTGTGGCGATTCCAGCGCCTGCTCCGCAAGGTCGAGCACCTGCACAACACCGGAGCCAACGCGTGGCGGCGGCGCTATTGGGGCTGGAGATTGCACAGGCAGGGCGTTCGCTGCGGATTCGAGATTCCCTTGAACACCTTCGGCCCCGGGCTCTCGATCGCGCACCGCGGCACCATCATCGTCCACCCCGATGCGCGCATCGGCGCCAATTGCCGCATCCATGTCGATGTGGTGATCGGGACGCGCCCGGGACCGCCTCCTGAGCCCGCTCCGCGCATCGGCGACAACTGCTACATCGGCCCCGGAGCCAAGATCTTCGGCGATGCGGTGCTTGGGCCGAATCTGGTGGTGGGTGCCAACAGCGTGGTGAACACCTCATTCCCCGAAGGGCGCATCACCATCGCCGGCGCCCCGGCGCGCAAGATCAGCGACACCCCCAGCGACCAGTACATCATCGCCACGCGCGGAGCATCATGAAGCATCTGATGGTCGTTGTGGGCACGCGCCCCAATTTCATGAAGGTGACGCGCTTCAAGGATGTGGCTCGCCAGCAGGGCCTGCATGTGCAGCTGGTGCATACCGGTCAGCATGCCGATGATCGCATGAGCACCGTGTTCTTCGATCAGTTCGGCCTGCGGCCCGATCGCATGCTGTCCGTTCCGGATGGATCGCCTGCGGCGCGCATGGGCCATCTGATCCTCGCACTGGAGTCGGTCATGCGCGAATCACGGCCCGATGGCGTGATGGTGGTGGGCGATGTGGACAGCACCTTGGCCGCTGCCATCGCCGCGAATAAGCTGAGCCTTGCGCTGGCGCATTTGGAGAGCGGATTGCGCAGCCGCGACCTGGGGATGCCGGAAGAAGTGAACCGAATCCTTACCGACCGGATGGCCGGGCTGCTCCTCACCACCGAGCCAAGCGGCGCGGAGAATCTGATTGCCGAAGGGATCGCGCCCGAGCGCATCCGCATGGTGGGCAACACCATGATCGATACCCTCGTGGCCTACGACGATGGCATCCAAGGCTCCGATGTGCTTCCTCACTTTGGATTGCGCGGCAGCGGCCATGCCCTGATCACCATGCACCGCCCCGGCAATGTGGATGAGCCGGCGGCGCTCGCCCGCGTGGTGGATCTGGTCCGCATGGTGGCCGATCGCTTCCCTGCGGTGTTCCCGGTGCATCCGCGCACGGCCCGTAACCTGCAAGAGCATGGCCTTGCGGATCGGCTGTCCAGCCACCCCGGCATCACGCTTTGCGATCCGCTGGGCTATTTCGATTTCCAGAAACTCGTAGCCACCAGCGCCGTGGTGATCACCGATAGCGGCGGGATCCAGGAGGAGACCACCTTTCGCGGCGTTCCCTGCCTCACCCTGCGGCCCAGCACCGAGCGCCCCATCACCATCACCGAGGGCAGCAACAGCCTGATCACCTTCGATCTGCAAGTTCTCGATCGGATCCTGGAGCGGATCGCCCGCGGCGAATTCAAGAAGGGCAAGGTGCCGCACCTTTGGGACGGCCATGCCACCGAACGCGCGGTGGAGGCACTCATGCGCTGGCTGTGATCATCTATATCACCTACAACGACCAGCCCAGCGGCGTCTATTGGAGCCAGGTCACCGACGTGGTGGACCACCTGAATGCCTTGGGCGGCGAGCGCGTGCGGCTCGTCGCACTCGTGTCACTGCGCGGCTATTTGAGCTCGCGCCGCCAGATCCGCAGCCGGGTACCCGATGCGCTTGTGCTGCCCATGGTGCCTCGCCAGCACTATTGGAAAGCGAATTGGCTCTGGCTCTGGGCCGTGTGCCATTGGTTCCGGCCGAGCGGCATCATCGGTCGCGGAATCTTCGCGACGGCGCTCGGCCTGCGTATGCGCGACCGCGGGCTGGTGCAGGAGGTCTGCTTCGATGCGCGCGCTGCCTACGGTGCTGAATGGCGGGAGTACCGCGTGGTAGACGATGATCGGCTGATCGATGAGTGCGAGCTCTTGGAGCGCGAGGTGGTGGCCCGTGCGGACATGCGCATGGCCGTGAGCCAATCGCTGGTTGATCATTGGCGGCGCACGTGCGGGTACAGCGCCTTACGGCACACGGTGATCCCCTGCACCATGGGCAGGAGCGTGGAGGTGCTGCTCGAGAGGCATCGCAATGGATTGCGCGCTGAGTTGGGATGGAGCGCGGACGATACCGTGCTCGTTTACTCGGGAACCTCCGTGGGATGGCAATCCCTCGAGTTGGCGGAGCGTGTGGTCATACCATGGCTCACATCCGACCCGCAGCGTCGCATGCTCTTCCTGAGCACGGAGCATCCGGTGATCTCGCGCATGGCCGAGCGCTTCCCCACGCAGGTCGCGCGGCGCTGGGTGCGGCACCAGGAGGTTAGGGCCATCCTTCAGGATTGTGACCTAGGATTGCTGCTGCGCGAGGACCGCATCACCAACCGCGTGGCGTCGCCCACCAAGTTCGCGGAGTACTTGAGCGCCGGCCTTCCGGTGGCCATCTCCGATTGCGTAGGTGATTTCAGCGCCATGGTACGCTCCCAAAGGTTAGGACAGGTCCTGGCTCCCGACGATGCGCTCCACCTGCAGAAGCCATCGGCTGATGAGGTGCATCGCCTGATGGCCTTCGCGCGCGACCACTTCACGAAGGAGCAATTCAATGCGCAGTACCTGCTCGTGAAGGCAAGCATGGCACGGGAGCCGTCGCTTCCCGAGCGATCTCCATTCGCACGGCCCCGGGATGGCGCCCCGGCCGTGTCCATCATCGTGCCCAGCTTCAACAAGCAGGGATTCATCGGCGACATGGTGCGATCCGTGCAGGCGCAGACCGATCCCAGCTGGGAGCTGATCGTGGTGGACGACGCGAGCACCGACGGCACCGTCGCCATGCTCAAGGGAATGTCCGTCGCCGATCCGCGCATCAGCGTATCGCCGCTGCCGGAGAACAAAGGCGCGAACCACTGCCGCAACATCGGCATTGCCAAGGCCCGGGGCGCGTACATCATCTTCCTCGATGCCGATGATCTGCTGGAGCGGCATTGCGTGCAGCGCCGCCTGGCATTCATGGAAGGCAGCGGCCTGCATTTCGCCGTGAGCACCATGGAGGTCTTCCGTGAAAGGCCCGGGGATCACGGTCAGCGCTGGGTGCCCCTCACGCGCGATGCGCTGGCCGATTTCTTCAAGCACAAGCTGCCCTGGCAGACCATGCAGCCGATCTGGGACCGCGCTTTCCTGCAGCGCATCGGCGGCTTCGATGAATCCTTCAGCCGCCACCAGGACGTGGAGCTGCATACGCGCGCCTTGCTCATGCCCGGTGTGCGCTTCCGCTTGCGCGACACCGTGCCCGATTGCTTTTACCGCATCGCGGAAGAGCGGAAGGTGCTCGATCCACGCCGGTTGTTGGCCAGCTTCGCTGAATCGGCTGTGCGCTACCACCGCAAGTTCTTGGCTGACGCCGGGCGGCTGGGCGAAGCCGGGTTGCTCATGGGGATCATTCACCGGACCTACCTGCAGATGCTGCTCTATGCCAAGCTCGGCCGGATCGAATCACGAGTGCTCTCCGAATTGGAGGCCACGCTCCTGGTCCCGGAGCTCCTGGCCGATATCCCAGCCTACAAGCGCGGCCTGATTCGGATCACGCGCTGGTACAACCTGATGCCCGTGAGGCTTCCGGGCGTGAACCTCCTGCTTTATCGCTTGCTCATCGCAGGCCGTTGAGCCAACCGCGAATGCGATTGGCGCACGCGAACCCGAGCAGCCGGTGCAGCAGCAGGTAGCCCTGCCCGGTGGCTGACGAGGCCTTCGGCTTGAAGCCTTCTGGCAGGTGCTCGCGGTAGAGTGCCAGCGCTTCGTCGGGCGCATGAGGATACAGGGTGCGCAGGCTGTCGAAGAGCACTTGATGGAATGGTGCGAGGTCGATGCCCGGCTGGGTGGACTTCATGTGCGCGATGATGCGCAGCCGCAGATCGATGTACCGGCGCCACTTCGCTGCGGGATCGGTGGTGCTCACGCTTCCGCTCGCTTGCAGATGCACCGTGGTTCGGGGCTCGGGGTCGCGGCACACCCTGGCGCCGGCGGTGAGCATGCGGAACATGAGGTCGTATTCCTGGCTGCTGCGCATGGCCGGGTCCCAGCCACCGGCTAGGATCACGGCCCCGCGCTTCCAGAAGTTATTCGGTGTGCCGCCCATGCGGTGCTGGGCCAGTTCGAGCCACTGATCGTTCGATCCGGGCAGCAGGATGTCGAGATGATCGAGCGCGCCATCCGGCCGCATGATCCGCGCGCTGCCCGCCACAAGGTCGCAGGCGCCATGTTCGATCGCGAGGGCCAGGTGCCGCTCGATCTTGTCCGCAGCGATCTCATCATCGGAATCCATGAATTGGATGTAGGCGCCGCTGGCTGCTGTAAGGCCCGCATTGCGCGCTGCGCAGGCACCGGCATTGGCCTGCCTGAGCACACGCATCGGGAATGGAGCCGTTCGGGCTGCTTCCTCTAACAGTCCTGCTGATCCGTCCGAACTGCCATCATCGACGGCGATGAGTTCCAAGGGGCGGTGCGTCTGCGCGAACAGGCTCTTCAGGCACCGGCCCAGATGCGGCGCTGCGTTATAGCACGGAAGGATGATGCTCACCTGCATGCGGCTGGCGAAAGTAGCCGCGCCCGGCCCCCTTCATGGCCACGGCCTACTTTCGCGGCATGACGGAACGCGTGCTCATCACAGGCGGCGCAGGCTTCATCGGCTCGGCCTTGGCCGATCACCTGAGTCGCAGCGGACGCGAGGTCTGGGTGCTGGATGACCTCAGCTTCGGCGTGCGTGCCCTGGCCCCGGTTCCCGACGAGCGATTCTTGCGCATTGATGTCCGCGACCGCAAGGCCGTTCATGAAGCCTTGGCGAAGGCCGCGCCCCGTCAGGTTCTGCATCTGGCCGCGATCCACTTCATCCCTTACTGCAACGCGCATCCCATCGAAGCGGCTGACATCAACATCAATGGCACCATCAACGTGCTCGATGCATGTGCCGCCACGCCCGGCATCCAACAGGTTTTCGTGGCCAGCACCGCGGCTGTTTATCCGATCGCCGATGGCGCCATGGGCGAAGCGCATCCCACCGGCCCGCTCGACATCTACGGCACCACCAAGCTCGCTTCGGAGCGGATCGCGAGTGAATTCTCCCTGCGCACCGGAATCCCGATGATCATCGGTCGCTTCTTCAATGCCTTCGGGCCGAATGAAACCAACCCGCACCTGATCCCCGAGATTCAACGGCAGGTGCGCGCCGGGAAACGTTTGCTGCGCCTGGGCAACCTGGAGCCCAAGCGCGACTTCATCCACACCAGCGACATGGCCCGCGCCATGCAGGCGCTGCTCGATGCCGGGATCAAGGGATGCGAGGTGTTCAACATCGGCCGAGGGATCGAGTACAGCGTCAACGAGGTGGTGCAGGCCTTCGAGCGCTGCCTGGGTGAACCGCTGCGGATCGAAATGGATGCGGCGCGCGTGCGCAAGGTGGAGCGCATGCACTTGCTGGCTGATGTGAGCAAGTTGAAGGACCGCACAGGCTGGGAACCGCTATGGAGCCTCGATCAGGGCGTGGCCACCTTGCTCACGGAGCCGCTGCTCGAGTGGAGCGCCGCGCACGCTTGAAACCGGTATGACCACGGACCCGCTGCGCATCGCGCTCTGCACTGATGGCGTGTTCCCGCATGCGATGGGGGGAATGCAGCGGCATTCGCGCCTGCTCGCTGAGCACCTCGCGCGCCTGCCGGGCGTTCGGCTCACGGTGATCCATCCGCATGCACAACAGGTCTTCGATGCTTCGCTGGGCATCGAGGAGGCCCGTGTCGAGGGCATGGACCCAGGCAAGTTCTACTTGCTACAGCTCTGGCGCTACAGCCGAAGGGTTGCCGCGGCGCTCGACCGGATCGAGCCTGATGCGGTGCTCTCGCAGGGATTCAGCGTCTGGGCCGGCATGAGGCGTTTCTCTCCGCGCTTGGCGATCATGCCGCATGGCCTGGAGATGTTCCAAGGGCTCACGATGAAGGACCGGATGATCGGGCTTCCATTCCGGTGGCTGGTGCGGCACGTGGCCCGTCGTTCGTCGCGCGTGGTTTCGCTGGGCGGCAAGCTCACTCCCGTACTCGAGCGGCTGGTGCGCGGGAGCGGGGCACGCGTAGCGGTGGTGCCCAATGCAGTGGAGTTACCGCTGCAGCCGCCGCCGTACCCTGCGGAGGGCACAACGCTCAATCTGCTCTTCGTGGGCCGCTTCGCCTTCAACAAGGGCATCGATGTGCTCCTCAGCGTGGCGGCGGCTCTGAACGCGGAGCGAACGGGCGTTCGCTTCATCCTTGCAGGCGACGGTCCGGAGCGTGCCCGGATGGAGCGGGACGGGTTGCCGCCTAATGTGATGCTCGCCGGCAAAGTGGATGATGCACGGCTCGAGCAACTCTATGCCGGATGCCATGCGCTGGTGCTCCCCACGCGCTTCGAGGGCATGCCCACTGTGGTGCTCGAGGCCATGGCCCGCGCACGGCCCGTGCTGGTGAGCGATGTGGGGGCCAGCGCTGAACTAGTTGATGGGACCAATGGCTGGTTGCTTCCGCCTGGGGATGCGATCGCGCTGCACGAGGCGATCAAGCGCTTTTCAGCTGCAGCGCATGGGGGACGGGCAGCGATGGGAGAGGCCGGCCGAGCGCGCGTTCACCAGCGATTCACCTGGCCCATGGTGGCGCAGCGCATGCTCGCTTTGGCGAAGGAGGTGGCTCAGCGCGAATAGCAGCAGCGCGTCGCGGCTGAGTTGGTGACGTAGAAGGTGCCCGCGTTGCTGCAGCTGGTATTGCCAACCACGCGGGCGCTGCCATCCTCGTTGGCCGTATTGTTCACCCACTCCCAATTACTGATCATGGTGTTCAGGCCGAGGTCAACGCGCCTTAGGCATGCCTGCTGCCATTCGCTCCAAGTGCATAAGCGCAGTCCTGCGTTGGCGCAGTTCATGGCCGCTTGGAACCACGTGCCCTCGGGACGTTCATCGGGCTCCATGCAGAATTGCGCACCCACCTGCACCATCCCTGCAGGGCAAGGCCGCAGCGCGTGCGTCACGCCATTGGTCGCTTGGAACTCAGCGCCATCGAACACCAGTGAGAGCATGGTGCCAACTGGCAAAGCGTCGCCGTTGAGCGGTTCGCCCGGCGCGATCACCACCGGGTACGGCCCGTGGCCGTTCACGGTGAGCGTCACGTTGCCCGATTGCGGAGCAGCGGTGCGCACCACCATCGCGAAACCGGCGCTCGGAGCGCTGCTGAGAGCGTCCAAACTGAGCACCCAAGCGGCGCCCGCGGCATCGCCCGCCCAATGCGCAGCACCGCGCTGATCCGTGGCGGCGTCGAGCGCATCCGATGGATCAAGCGCCGGATCGAGGCCGAGCACTTGCTGCTGTGCGGGGTCGTTGCCTGTGAGCTGCACGGGCCGATCGACCTTCACTTGGGCAAGGCTGGAGAGCGCGAAGGCGCAGCAGATGATCGCGGAGAACCTCATCGCGGGTGGTAGCAGCAGCGGGTATCGCCTGTGGTGGTGGTGGGCACGCCCGCCGAGCGCTGGCTCTGGCAATGCGCCCGGCCGGCTTGATCGGCGGTCTGCGTGTGGTTGCTGGTGTCGTCGATCCACTCCCACTCATTGAACATGCCGGTGAGCTGGGTGCCCACCAGCACGCACGCGGCATGGTACTCGTCCCAAGTGCACAAGCGGCCACCGCGATTCGCGCAATAGCTCATGGCCGTGAACACGAGCTGATTGCCGACGGAACCCTGATCGATGCAATAGCGCTCCGTGACCGGCACCGTGGCGGGCGGGCAGCCGCGCTCGGCCGCGCTGAGCAAGATGAACCGGCCATCGGCATGCATGGCCTCGCATACCACGCCTTGGCGGATCTGGCCCAGCACGGGCAGAAGTCCATCCGGCCGGAGTAGTGGCAGGTCGCCCTGGCCATCAACGTTCAGGGTGACCGCCCCGGCCAGGTTCGCGGGTGCAACGAAGCGCACGAGCAGGCCATCGCGATATGCGGACAGGGGAGGCGTGAGCGCGACCGACAACGCGAGCCCATTCACCTGCGCGGTGCCCCATTGCCAGCTTCCTTGCGCGGCGCTTTCCAAGGTCACCAGTGAACTGCCTGTTGCGGGTGCGGCCAAGCCGTCGATCCTGCGTTCGCCATCCGCCCCGGTAAGCTCCAGCGGAACATCAATTCGCACCTGGGCCGTGCCGATGCTGCCTACTGCGAGCCCGATGGCAAGGGAGGCGTGCTTCAACGTGAGGTGCAGCATCGGAAGCGGACCGGGTTGGTAGGCAAGGTGTGGTGGCCATGGATGCAGCCGATGCCGAGATCCTCCGTGCTGGCTCCATCGCTGCCACGCCCCACGCGCTTGGCATTGGAGGTGTTGTTGGCCGCGTGATCCACCCACTCGTAGTCGACGATACTGCCTATGAAGCCCGGCTTGGAGAGGCAGGCATGGGTCCATTCTGACCAGGTGCAGAGCCGAGCGTTGGCATTGAAGCAGGCGCTGCCCGCATCGATGAAGGGCAATGCGGCTTGGGAGCTGTCGGCGATGCAGTACTCGCGGCCACCGATGCTGTACCCTGCCGGGCAGGGCCGGTAGGCCGAGCTGAGCAGTTGGAAGCTCGTGCCATCGAATACGAAGCGGTGCGGCACACCAACCGCAAGATCGGCGCTGTCAAGGGGCACGCCGCCGAGCTTCACCGCGGGCATCGGCCCCAGGCCATTGAGATCGATCTCAGCGCCAGCGAGGTTCGCCTCGGAGGGGATCAACGTGACCACCATGCCGGTGGAATACCCGGCAGGCGCTGGAATAAGTGATGCGGTGAGCACAAGCGTTCCGCTCGCTTCTGCATAGCGCGTGGCATTCGCGCGCCCTGCATCAACGCTCACGCCCGCCTCCGGCACAGCGGGATCGGCCAACCCGATCACCTGGCGTTGGCCCGGATCCGATCCATCGAGCACCACGGGCAAGGGCACCTGCCATTGCGCGAGCGCAGGAAGGGCTGCCAAGATCAGCGCGCACGCCACCGGCCTCATGGCTTCACCAGTTTGAAGACCTGTTCACCATCGTTCACCACCAGGGCATAGGCGCCTGCGGCCAGACCGGCGAGCGGCACGTGCAAGGTGCCATTGGCGCCCGCGATTGCATCGGCGTGAACCACCCGGCCTTGCCCGTCAACCAATCGCAGCGACCGCAATGCCCGCCCTTCGCCTTGCGCGAGCGTCACCCCCTCATCGAACACGGTGGGCCAGCAGTTCCATCCGCTCGGCGCGATCGATCCGGCTGTGAGCACTGCGTTGAAGTCGAAGGCCGTCAGGAAGATCTCCGGCGCCGGAACCTGTGCGCTAAGGATTTGCTGCGGTGCATCACCTACGGTTGTTTCCGGCGACCATGGCCCGGCGGAGGCGCCTGCCGTGAAAATCCCCAACGCGGAAGGAAGCACGCCACCGATCTCTGCGAGGTCATAAGCAAGCACCGCATCCATCGGGGCGGTGGTCGGCACGGGCGTGCTCACGCGGTACCAGCGCGCGATGCCCTCAATGCCATTGCTGCTCGTCCGCGGAAGATGGCCCCGCTCAACCGATAATCCGCCATCGGAGAATGCGCTGGTGATCGCCAACCCCAGGTTGCCGGGTTCTGCATCGGTCAATGGGCCGGGGTTCGACCAAGTCGCCGATTCGATTCCAGATCCCGTGATGGGCGCAAAGGGCAGCTCGACGATGGTGGCAGACGTGCCGAAGTCGATAAGGCCGTCATTGATCACCGAAGCGCCAGGTGCTAGCTCCCAGCTCAATGATGATTCGATGCGAAGTGAGGTGCCGCTTTCGACCTGGAGGGATCCGCCTGCCATCACCATCACTTGGGCGATCGCAGGAATCGGAGCCCATGCAACGAATGCAGGTAGCCAGCGGTGCATGAGCGCAAACTTAGGCAAGCGAGCCGCCGCGGCGACCACACGTTCCCCGCACGGCGCATGCGTCAAGGCGCCGCGGGTTGCTGACGGGCTTCGAGCAGGGCCTGCGCGATCGCGATGGTCACCGGGCGCGCGTCATCAGCGGTGAGGTGATGCCCATCGGTGTAGTTCCAGAGCCGGTCGTCGGCTGAGCGATTGAGGTACCGGATGCCCTTGGAGCGTGCCGTGCGCTCCATCACCGCATCGAAATGCGGAATGGCGCCGTGCTCGATGGCCAGCATCTCTTCCTGCACGGGCAGTCGGACCAGCAGCACGGTGCCATATGGCGCAAGGCTGTCGATGAAATCGTTCAGGCAGGCCACCCGATAGGGCGAGAGCCGCATGGTGCGCGCTGCCTCACCGTATTCGATCCGCTTCTCGCGTTCCCGGCGATGCACTTCCGCGGAGTCCATGCTGATCCGCACTTCGAGCCAGCCGTCGTCGCGCACCACCATATCCGATCGCTGCTGCTGCGAAGGGAACAGGATGGTGAGGATCGGGCTGCTGTATTCGCCGAACAGGTACTCGAGGTTCGGCTTGCAGCTCACGCAGCGGACGCGGCTCAGGAATTCAGCGTCCTCAGCCCAGCCGGTGCCATCGCCATCGCCGGGCGACATGCCGAGGCTCCACGGATCCACGGCCAGCACGAAGGCGCCATCGTTGCGGCTGCGGTCAAGCTTGCGCATCACCGAGGCGAGGTAAGCAGGGCCATAGTTCGAGAGGCCCTTGGCGAATCCGTAGTTGAAGGTTCTCGTTCCCCAGGCAGCAGCATTCAGCGCGCTATCGAGCACAGCGGGCCTGATCCCCTGCGCTGCACGCGAGGTGCCAAGCACCAGGCTCGAGGCTTTCGGCGTGGTGAGCCGTAAGTAGAAGGCATCGGTGCGGCCATCGGCGCTGAGCAGGGCGGCGATCACCGCGGCCAGCGGAGCCAACGCGAAGAGCAGGAAGCGGGTGATGAAGGCGCGCATGCCGCTCAGAATTGGAAGTAGATGAACTCCTGCGTGTTGCCTGCGTAGCGCAGGATCACGAAGATCATGGCGTAATAGAATAGCCATCGGGCCCAGCGCGGCCAGGCCAGGCCCAGTGTCTGTAGTCCATGCCGGTCCGCGCGGCCGCGCCATTCGATCAGGAGCAGCAAGGCGATGGCCGCCAGAACGCGCAATGAGAGTTGCTCGGGCAAGGTGAACAGGCTGGCATCGGCCATGGCGCCCAAGTAGCTGAGCGCGTGGTCGATGCTCCGCGCGCGGAAGAAGACCCATGCCACGGTGACCGCGCTGAACGTGAAGAGCATGGCGCTGGCTTCGCGCAGGGTGGGCAACCAGCGTCCTTCGGCCACGGTGCCCATGTGCTTGCGATTGCTGCCCTTGAGCAGCAAGGGCATGAATAGCGCGGCGTGTAAAGCGCCCCAGGCGAGGAAGGTCCAATTGGCGCCGTGCCAGAATCCGCTCACCAGGAAGATCACGGCGGTATTGCGCACGGCCATCCATTTCCCGCCCCGATTGCCGCCGAGGGGGATGTACACGTAATCCCTGAACCACGAGGAGAGCGAGATGTGCCAGCGCCGCCAGAACTCGGCGATGTCGCGTGAGAAATAAGGGAAGCTGAAGTTCTGCAGGAGCTCGATGCCCAGCAGCCGGGCCGATCCGAGGGCGATGTCGCTGTACCCGCTGAAATCGCCGTAGATCTGGAAAGCGAAGAGCACGGCGGCATAGGCCAGGGTGCTGGCCTGGTACTCCTCGTGGTGGTTGAACACCGGGTTGAGCAATCGCGCGGCGTTATCTGCCACCACCATCTTCTTGAAGAGGCCCCAGAGCAATTGGCGGCAGCCATCGACCGCGCGGGCGCGATCGAACACCCGCGGGCGCTCGATCTGCGGCAGCAGGTGCGTGGCGCGCTCGATGGGGCCAGCCACCAGTAGCGGGAAGAAGGCCACGAAGAGCGAGTAGTTCACCAGGTCGGTGGTGGGTTCCTTCCGCCCGTAATAGATGTCGAGCACGTAGGAAAGACCGTGGAAGGTGTAGAAGCTGATGCCCACCGGGAGCAGCACATCGATCACCACGGGATCGAGCTCGTACCCGAGGGTACGGGCCAGATCGGCGAAGGAAGCGGCGAAGAAGTTGAAGTACTTGAACACGCCGAGGAAGCCCAGGTTGATGCCCACGCTGGCCACGAGCCAGGCACGCTTGGCGCCGGACGACCGTGCCGCATGCACACGCAAGCCACTGAAATAATCGAGCAGGGTGGAGAAGGCCAGCAGGAACACGAAGCGCCAGTCCCAGCACGCATAGAAGAAGTAGCTCGCCACGAGCAGCATGGCGTTCTGCGCCCGCAGCCGGCGACGCAGCACGAACCAATAGAGCACGAAAACGACCGGGAAGAAGGCCGCGTACTGGATCGTGTTGAAGAGCATGGGTGAAGGCCTGGGATCGGCGCGCAGCGGGCCGCAGCGGCGGTGATCCACGGCAGCGGGCCGCAAATATGCCGGATCAGGACTTGGGGGGATCTGCGCACGATTCGGCCGATGGCCGCCCCGCCTCTAGTTTTGGCGGCAAACCACGCGCATGGACTGGCTCGGCTTCGTCATGGACAACATGGGGCATTTCGCGCCGCAGGATATCCTGCTGCTGCTGTTCAGGGCCTGCTGCGCAGCGGCGCTGGGCGCCCTGCTCGCGCGCATCGGCGGCCGCTTGGGCGCCGAAGGCATGAAGGAGCTCGCGCTTTGGGCCGCATCGGCCTCCCTGGCGGCCGGCTTCGCAGGTGCGCAGTTGCCTTTGGCCGTGCTGCTTCTGGCCTTTGCCATGCTCATGGGTGGCCAGGCCGGAAACGGCAAGGAGCGCGCCCTGCGCTTCGCTGCGCTGGTGCTTGGCCTGGGTTGCGGCCATGCGCCGCTGGTGGCGATCGCTGTGGGCATCCCTTTCTGCCTGTTGGCGCGATGGGCTTTCGCGCCAGAGCAGCGTTGATCGATGCTCGTTCACGGGCACAATAGGCCTTTCGTGGTGCTCTTGGTGGCCGCTGCGGTGTGCGCCGGGCTCGGAGCCGCTGTGCCGCGCAAGCCGCTGGCACCGCTGGCTGTAGAAGGTGATGCCCCGGCATTCGCTCCTGGAACGGCTTACATCAGCGCCTCGGATGAGATCCGGGTGAGTGCGAAGCTGGGAGACCGGCTCTGGATCACCACGTCAAATGATCCGATGAGCGCAACACCGTTCGGAGCGGAGGCTGTCGTGGAAGCGCGTGCGGATCATCGCGCCATCGCCCGCGCGCTCGCCACGCCAACGGCCATTCAATGGCGCCATCCGAAGCCGGGCCTCCCGGAAGCGTTGGTGGTGCGTGCGGCGCAGGGCGAAGGCGATCGCGCGGGCGGCCCCTACGCCATGCGCACCTTCCTTTTCGAGCGGCACGGGCTACCGGTGATATCGATCAGCATGGAACCGGATGGGCTGCTCGGCGTCGACCGGGGCCTGGCGGTGCCCGGCAACGGGATCCTTCGGATGCCAACGGCGCTCACGCGGTCCTATGCCATCGATCCCAAGTGGTGGAAGTACCCGGGCAATTACCACGGGCGCGGCGCGGAGTGGGAGCGGCCGGCGCGCTTCCAGCTGATCGATGCAGAGGGCCGCGAGATGCTGCAAGCCGATGCGCGCGTTCGGATCAACGGGCAGATGACGCGCGGGTTCCCGCAGCATGCCTTCCGCCTCCTGCTCGAGGAGCCCTTGGCCGTGCCGGTGTTCCCCGATGGCGACGGCGCTGGCTCGTGTGCGCTCGTGCTCCGCGCTGCGGGCAATGACCAAGTGAAGGCCGTGCTCCGCGATGCCTTTCAGCATCGGCTCTGCGCGGCCCTCCCATTCGGATCGAGCAAGCCGCTCACGTGCGTGGCATACATCAATGGCGCTTACCAGGGCGTTTACCACATCCGGCAGCGGATCGATGAGCAAGAGCTGGCCCGGCGGTACGGCGCCAAGGCGAAGCGGATCACGATCATCGAGGACAAGAACACGCTCTATCGCGGCGATAGCGCCGATGCGAAGCGCTTCCTCCGGTTGATGGCGGGCACGGAGCGCTGGGATGCGCGCGACCCGTCCTGGTTGGACACGCTCGAATCGCACCTCGACCTCGATGGATTCCTGGCGTACATGGCCTCACAGATGATCCTGGGCAACATGGATTGGCCGCGTCAGAACGTGAAGTACTGGCGGTATGCCGGCAAGCCTGAAGGAGCCCCGCTTGATGGACGCTGGCGGATGATCATGGGCGATAGCGACCTCGGTTTCGGTGCGAACGCGCCGGCGGGCAACGACATGTTCGCCACCGTGCGCAGCGCGCAGGTGCCGCTCTCGCGTCTGTTCCTGGCGATGATGCGCCATGAAGGCCTGCGGAAGCGCTTCGTGGCGGTAGGCCTCGAACTGATCGATGGCCCGCTGTCCTCGGATCGCTGCCTGGCCGTGCTCGACAGCTTATGCGATGCCATGCGGCCCGAGATGCACCGGCATACGGCGCGCTGGCGGAAGCCCGCCAATGCTGCGGCTTGGGAGCTTGAAGCCGAGGTCATGCGCACCTTCGCACGCGAGCGCCCTGCGAAAGCCCGGCAGCAATTGGTCCGATTCCAGGAACCATGAACGAGCCCCACGCATGCTAGCCTTCGTCCGCGGGCACTGGCAATTGGTCCTGGTCATGCTGGTCTGGCTGGCCACCGGCTTCTATCTGCAGCAGGCCATCTATGCCTTGCTGCCGCTCTCGGTGTTCTTCTTCAAATCGCGTGATCTGTGGCCGGAAGTGCTGTTCGGGATGCTGATCGTGCTGGTGATCTCCGACATGCAGAAGGACATGTTCTACATGCTCAATGTCTTCAAGACGGGCAAGAACCTGTACATCGTTGCGGTGGCGCTGATCCTGCTGGTGGAAACACGCCGATTCGCACCGCTATCCGGCGTTTTCACGGTCTTCCTGCCGTTCTTCATGTACAGCATCTTCCCGTTGGTGTTCAGCACCAATCTGTTCATGTCGGTGCAGAAGACCTTGAGCTACGCCCTCATGTACCTGGTGGTTCCCAACTTCGTGCTCTATTGCTATCGGAGGCAGGGCTGGGATTTCTTCCGGAACCTGATCTTCTTCATGGTGCTCATCCTCCTGTTCGGTTTCGTCCTGCAGGCCATGAGCCCCAAGTACTCGCATGTCATGGGCCGTTTCCGGGGCATGTTCGGGAACCCCAACGGCATGGCGATCTATTGCTACCTGCTGCTCATGCTCGCAGCTGTCGTGAATGCGGTTAATCCGAAGCTCTTCCATTGGCGCGAGCGGGTGGTCATATTCGGCTTCATCCTCTACTTCTTGGTGATGAGCGGCTCACGGGCCTCGCTCGCCTCAGCGGCCATCTTCATCATCTTCCACCGATTCTTCGCCTATTCAGCGCTGCTCGGCTTCGTGGGCCTGGTGGCCATGATCCTGGCGGTTGAAGTGGTGAGCAGCAACCTGGAGGCGATCATCATCGCACTCGGCTTGCAGGAGTATTTCAGGCTCGAGACCCTGGAAGAAGGCAGTGGCCGCTATTTCGCTTGGGACTTCGCTTGGGGCCACATCCAGAAGTACTTCGTCTTCGGCGGCGGGTTCGCCAACGATGAGACGATCATGCGCCGGTACCGGCTGTACCTCGAGAGCCAAGGCCATCAGGGGGGCGTGCACAATACCTACCTGAGCATGTGGCTGAACATGGGCATCGTGGGCCTGCTGATCTTCCTGCGCAGCCTGTTCCTGCTCTTCTACAAGGCCAGCAAGCTGGTGCCGATGAGCCAGGCCATCATGTTCTCGGTGTTCTTCAGCCTCATGTACGAGAGCTGGCTCATTGGGTCTTTGAACCCGTACACCATTGTGCTGCTCATGATCATGACCGTGGTCACGGAGCCGGAGATCGTCCAATGGAAGGAGCACGGGGTGAAGCAGGTAGGGGAGGAGGGCTTGGTTCCTGCGGCCGCATAACCGTGGGCCATCGCCCAAATTCGCGCGCATGATCATCCTGCTTTCCCCCGCCAAGGACCTCGCGCAAGAAGTGCCGAAGGTCACGGCTCCAAGCCAGCCGGTCCTCTTGCAATCAGCCATCCCCTTGGTGGAGAAGCTGAGGGCCCTCAGCGCGAAGAAGCTCTCTGCGCTCATGGGCCTGAGCCCCAAGCTCGGCGAGCTCAATCGCGAGCGGTACGCGCGGTGGTCGGTGCCGTTCACCGCCGAGAACGCCAGGCCTGCGGTGTTCGCCTTCAATGGCGAAGTGTACCGCGGGCTCGAAGCGCGCGCGTTATCCGCCGATGACCTGCGCTTCGCCCAACGGCACCTGCGCATCCTCAGCGGCCTGTACGGCGTGCTGCGCCCGCTGGACCTCATGCAGGATTACCGCCTGATGATGGGCACCCCATTCGGCGTGGGCCCGGCGAAGGACCTCTATGCGTATTGGGGCGAACGGATCACCGAAGCGCTGAATGCGGATCTGGAAGCCATGCGGAGCAACGTGGTGATCAACTGCGCGAGCGCCGAGTACTTCCATGCGGTGGATGCGGCCAAGCTCAACGCGCGGGTGATCGCACCCGTGTTCAAGGACAAGGTCGGCAGCGCCTACAAGCCATTGCAGACCTATGTGAAGCAGCAACGCGGCGCCCTTGCGCGTTTCATCATACAGCACCGGATCCTGGACCCGGAGCGGATCAAGGGCTTTGCTGAGAACGGCTACCGGTTCGCGGCGGACGAGAGCAGTCCGGAATCCTATGTCTTCCTGCGCGAGAAGCGGCCACCTTTGGTGACCAAGAAGATCGCCGGCGGAAGAGTCAGGTGAGCGTTCGGCGCCGCCTTTCCCTTCGGAGGGCCCGCACCCCTATGTTCGCGGCCCCAAAAATCAGCCATGCGCGCGTTCCTGCTTTCAGTCCTCCTGTCTGCTGCCCTGATCCCGGCTGCCACCGCCCAGGATTACACCCTCTCGGGGAACTACACCGTGGAATTGGGCAAGCCCTATCCGGTCATCGATGGCGTGAAGCGCTACTATGAAGTGGAGGACGGCATCATCTGCATCAAGGTTGACGGCCGTCGATGGTTCGTGCAGAAGCTCAGCGGAGACGGGCTCTCGCAGACCGGGATGAAGCAGTACGAGGACTTCGACAAGGACATGGTCTTCGAGCATGTGGCCGAATTCGGCGGGCGCATGTATTTCTTCTATTCGCTTTGGAACAGGGAAGCCGAGACTGAACAGCTCTTCGCCCGTGAGATCGACAAGAAGGCGGGCCAATTCATGGGCAAGGGCAAGAAGGTACTCTCGGTGAATGGCAAGGTGAGCGGAACGATGACCGCTACGGGCTGGTACCGCTTCGCCGTCACCGACAAATTCGACTTCATCCTCAGTGCCGATGAGGAGACCTTGGTGGTGCAGTACGAGCGCCTCAAGGACAAGAAGGAGCGCAAGGATGAAGAGCTTCGCAAGGTGAAGGAGCTTTCCGTGGCCGTGCTCAACCCTGACCTGGCCATCAGCTGGAGCGCGGACGTGAAGCTGCCCTACGGTACCGATGTCATGACGATGAAGGATTACACCATCGATGCCAAAGGCGATATCTGCATCATCGCCAGCGTGTACAAGGGCAACGCGGAGAAGGTGAAGGAACGCAAGGACGAGGATTACCAGTATGAATTCCTGCGCTGCACCGGGAAGGGCACGGCATGGGAGCAATCGCCGCTTGCGCTCGCTGGGCAGAAGCTCATGTCAATCGCCTTCTTCGAGGATGCGAAGGGCGACCTGCGCGCGGCGGGCTTCTACAAGAAGAATTGGGAGCAGACGGGTGCCGACGGTGTTTTCGTGGGCGCCTTCGATACCAGCGATGAGCTCGCCAGCGTGGGCTTCCACGAGATCCCGAAGGAGCTCATCAACATGTACATCCGCGCCAAGGACGTGAAGCGCAACGAGAAGAAAGAGGACAAAGGCGAGGACCTCGGGCTCTGGGGCATGGACCTGAACCGTGTCTTCATCGGCCAGGACGGCGACCTCCTCGTGGTGGGTGAGAAGCGTTACACCACGGTGGAATGCGTGACCACCCAGAATGGCACCCGCTGCTACACGGTGTGGCATGCCGATGACCTCCTCGTGGCCGGAATCGACCCGAGCAACAAGCTGCAGTGGATGAACCGAATTCCCAAGCGCGCCAGTTCACGTGCACCCATCGGCGCCAGCTTCAAGTACATGAATGGGGCTGGCGCGCACCACTTCCTGCACTTCAGCAAGAGCAGGGACCTCGACATCCGCAGCGATGAGCCGCCCAGCATGAAGGGCGATGTGCTCGTGGTCGCGGATGCCATCGATGAATCGACCGGCCGCATGGAGCGGCATGCTGTGCTGAATCCCGACGAAGTGAAGGGCGTGAAGCTCTATCAGCTCAGCATGGAACGCCTCACACGGGTTGGCACCGGGGAGATCCTCATGGAAGCTTACAAGAAGGGGAAAGAGGACGTGCTGGTGCGGATCACCGTGAAGGAGTGATCAGAAGCCGAGCGGTCATGTGAAGAGGCATCAGGCAATGGCTTGATGCCCCAGCTACTTTTGGAGCCATCAATCCGCAACCCATGCCCGGCACAGAGCTTTTTGGCGAAGAGGAGAAGAAGGAAGTGATGGACGTCCTGAACACGGGCGTGCTCTTCCGCTACAACCACGATGCAGCGCGCAAGGGCCAGTGGAAGGCCAAGGACTTCGAGGCGGAGATCGCGAAGTTCACCGGGGCTAAATACGCGTTGGCCGTGAGCAGCGGCAGCACCGCTGTAAGTTCAATGCTCGCGGCCTGCGGCGTGGGCTATGGTGATCACGTCATCGTGCCGCCCTTCACCTTCGTGGCCACCATCGAGGCTGTGCTATTCGCCGGGGCCATTCCCGTTTTCGCGGAGATCGATGAGACACTGTGTATGAGCGCCGAAGGCATCCGCGCAGCGATCACACCGAAGACCAAGGCTGTCCTGCTCGTCCACATGTGCGGCGCCTCGGCGGATCTCGATGGCATCATGGCCGTATGCGAAGAGAAGAACCTGATGCTGATCGAGGACACGGCCCAAGCGCTCGGGGCCACTTACAAAGGCAAGCACCTCGGCCTCTTCGGCAAGATGGGCAGTTTCAGCTTCGACTTCTTCAAGATCAACACCTGCGGCGAAGGCGGCGTCGTCATCACCAACGATGAGCAGCTGATCAAGACCGCCGAATACCTCAGCGACCACGGTCACAGCCACGAGGGCGACAACCGCGGCATGGAGCCCCACCCGATCATGGGCACCAACTACCGCATCGGCGAGATCAACGCGGCCATCGGACTGGCGCAGGCGCGCAAGCTGCCCTATATCATCAGCCAGCAGCGCAAGCATAAGGCCATCATCCACGCGCGCCTCTCGAAGATCCCTGGCCTGGCGTTCCGCAAGCAATGCGACGATGCCGGCGACAGTGCCACCTTCTTCCACTTGCTCTTCCCCGATGAAGCCACGGCACGCGCGGCGCACAAGGCCATGGTCGAAGCCGGCGTGGGCGGCGGCTACTGGTACGACAATATGTACCACTACATCAAGCAGTGGGGCCACATCAAGGACCTGCGCATGCCCTACAGGCTCGTCGCGCACGAGCTCGGCCTCCCGCAGGACCTCAAGGCCATGGCCTTCCCGAAGAGCGATGCCGTGCTCAGTCGCCTCATCAGCTTCAATATCCGTGTAACGTGGACGGAACTTGAGCTGGATGCATTCCTGGGCAAGGTGGAAGTGGCTGTGAGGAACGCCATGACGAAGGCCGCGGCGGTTTAGCAATAGGTGATTGAGGGCTTTCGGGCCAGCACGATTCGTTCGGCGCGGCCATAGGCCGGTGCCCATTCATGCCTGCGCGGCCTTGAGCTTGGTTCTGGCCCTGCTGGCTCGTAGCCGGTATCCCTTCCGTCCGCCGCCGCTCAATTCCATCCCGTTCATCCGCGGAGCGCGAACGACCTCACCATCGCATAGCGCTCGCCTTCGCGCAGGAGCCGCTTCAATAGGACGATTTCGCTCACGCGCTCTTCGCTTGCATGTTCGTGCGGCGCGAGCAGCGCCCAAGCCGTATTGAATTGCATGGGCTTCAAACCAGCCGCAACGGTGAGGTGCGGGTGCGTAGTTACCCGCACCGCATCGCGCAAGTCGGGGTCCGCCATCAACCTTACGATGATCGCGCTGCGCACCTTGCCGATATCGTTCTTCTGAACAGGGTCGATGTAGATCGTGCGCCGCTCTGGGAAATGCGTTATGCCCGAATAATGCAGGTTGAACGACGGGCAGCTCGCAGCGCCATCGGCCGCGGCCTCCACGATGGCGGGTTCATTGCCATCGGGCAGATCAGGAGGCAGAGGGTGATGTGCGGCGCGGTGCGGGATCCGCCGAACGGACCGATCGCGGGAAGCAGCGCAGAACGTCTCCGGTTCACTTCGGCGGAGAGCGCCGAGCTCGGCAGGATGGCGATCAGGTAGCGGTACCGCTGCACGCGGCCAAAGCTCCGATACGGGCGCGATACGGCGCTAGCCCGGTCGGAGGCCAGCCAAGGCCGGCACGGTATCTTGGCCGCAAACCAGCAGAGCGATGGAACAGAAGGCACCGATGCTGCGCGAGGGCGCGCTTAAGGGCTTGGTGGTGGTGATCACCGGCGGCGGCACCGGCCTGGGCCGGAGCATGGCCGAGCAATGCTTGCGCCTGGGCGCGCGCGTGGCCATCACCAGCCGCAAGCAGGCTTCGCTCGATAAGGCCACCACGGAGATGGCCCCCTTGGGCGAAGTGATGGCCGTGGCCTGCGATGTGCGCGAGGCCGATCAAGTGGACGCCATGCGTGATGCGGTGCTGGCACGCTGGGGGCGGGTCGATGCGCTGGTGAACAATGCGGCCGGGAATTTCATCAGCCCTACGGAAAGGCTCAGCCCGAAGGCCTTCCGCACCATCATCGACATCGTCCTCATGGGCTCGGTGAACTGCTCGCTGAGCTTCGGCAAGCATTGGATCGCGAAAGGAGAGAAGGACAAGAGCATGCTGAACGTGGTCACCACCTACGCCTGGACAGGCTCAGGCTATGTGGTGCCCAGCGCCTGCGCGAAGGCCGGAGTGCTTGCGCTCACGCGGTCGCTCGCGGCAGAGTGGGGGCGCCACGGCATCCGGACCAATGCCGTTGCGCCGGGACCATTCCCCACGAAGGGCGCCTGGAGCCGCCTGTTGCCGGGCGAGCTGGTTGAGCAATTCGATATGCGCAAGAAGGTGCCCTTGGGCCGCTTGGGCGAGCACCACGAGCTGGCGGACCTGGTCACCTACTTGCTATCACCGTACAGCGCATATGTGAATGGCGAGGTGGTTGCCATCGACGGCGGCGAATGGCTGAAGGGCGCAGGGCAGTTCAACCTGCTGGAGCAGATCGAGCCCGGCATGTGGGATGCGATCGAATTGCTCGTGCGCGGCGCCAAAGGGAGCTGATCACTCCACGATCACCACCAGGTACTTGCTCACGCTCCAGAACTGGTTGGCATCGGTGATGGTGAGCTTGTCGCCCTCGAGCCGATAGCTGCCTGCCGGGTGGGTGGTGGCAAGCTTGGCCTTCTTGGCCGCGAGCGCGATTTCCTGCGTGCGCGTGATGTCGATGCGCGTGAAGTAGTCCTTGGGCAGGTTCTCCGCGTTCAGCTTGTTCACGGCGCCGATCCCCACGACCCCGCCTTCCTTGGCGAGCACGCCGTTGGCGCGCAGCTCCTTGGCGGAACCGATGGCGTAATAGGCGGTGTTCAGGTCTGCGCGCTGCATTTCGCTCAGCTGGCTCTTGTCGCGGTACATCTCGATCAGCGTGGCCAATGAGCTGTTCGAGCTGGCGAGCTGCTCTTTGAGCACGCTGATCTCGGTGTCCTTCTCGGCCATGCTGCCTTCGAGCCCGGCGATGGTCTTCTCCAGCTCGGCGATGTTCGAGGCCGAAGCCTTAGCCTGTTTGCGCAACCTGGCGATCAGCTCTTTGTTCTCATTGATCAAGCCATCGATGCTGCTCAGGTCGGCCATGATCCGCTGCTCCAGATCGGCCTGTTCCGCCCCTTCGCCCGGCTTCCCGAGCTGGCCCTGCTTCGCACGGATGGTGCTGAGGTTCTCCCCGATGCGGTTGATGGTGCCGAAAAGCGCGTTGATCGTGCTGTCGCGTTCGGCTGCCAAGGCCTGCGATTGGTTGGCGTCCTCCTGCAGCTGTTGGTACTGGGGGTTGTCCTTGAGGTCGCCCTGGCAGGCGGCCAGCAAGCCGATAACGGGCAGGATTCGTGTGATTGCGCGCATGGCGATGGATTGATGGATGAACGCCTTGAAAGGCCGGTTTCGTTCGCGGCGGCGAAGGTATTCGGCCATTGGGCAACTGGCGGCCGATGAAACGCGTATCAACGGCCACCGGTGGGTATCAAGGTGTCCGTTCCTGTGCAGCGGTGAGGCCCCCCGGTACCTTCGACCACCGATATGCGCTACAGCCTGCTTGCTCTCATCCTTCTTGGGTCGCCGGCATTGGCGCAGCCCGATCAGAGCCTGACGCCTGAATTCGCTGGTATGAGCGCGAAGGAACGAGCGCGCGTGGCCAGGCAGGAGCAGGAAGCCGCCAGCAGCGATTCTGAGTTCCGTGCCTTGATGGCGGAAGCCGAGGCGCTGTTTCAGCAACAGCGCTATGATGAAGCCTTGTTGGGCTTCCATGCAGCCCGGGCGCGGCGACCACTGAACGTGTTCCCCAAGGTGAAGATCCAGGATCTGCAAGCCCTGATCGCGAAGCGCGACGCCGAGCAGGCCGTGGCCCCAGCGAGGCGTCCCGACTCGCTCGTCAGCATCGTAACCCCACCTGTGCCTGTAGTACCCCCGACCCCGATTGAGGGCGGCCACCCTGTGGAATCAGGGTCCGTTGAGTCGAAGCTTGAAGGTTCAACGGCTGATCGCAAACCTGTTGCGTTGGCGGCAAGGACCGCCAAGGCTGCTCCAGAAGCGCGCCCGATGGCACAGGAGCATCCGCTGACGGATGGCATCCAAGAGAGCACCTTCTTGCAAGGCAGGGCCGTGGTGCTGGAGCGCAGGGTGGTGCGTGGCGGCCATGAGTCAGTGTACCGCAAGGTCACGCATCCTTGGGGTCAAGTGGTCCACTTCCGTGATGGCATCGCGATCAGCGAGCGCGAGTGGGCCGAACAGCTGATCGAGCGCTGAGGGGATCAGGATCAGGCCAGATCCTCCACGAGCTTCACTGGGATCTCGAGCAGGCTGCGGTAATCGGTGCCGGCCTCCTTCATATCCAGATCGCCCGGCGCAAATCGCCATTCGACCAACGCCTTGGTGCGGCCCTCGGCATGGATGTCCTCGAAGCGCTTGAGCACATCAAGCAGGTACTTGGCGCTGCTTGAATTGAAGTGGGTGAGGCCGATCCGGATCATGGTTCTTGGCCTCGGCCCTTGCGCATAGGACTCCACGGCATCGAGCAGCGGCCCGAAGACACGGTCGGCATTCTCAGGAATGGAGCAGCCCACCAGTTCCAGAACACCCGTAGCGGAGTCGAGCTCGATCCGCGGGGTCTTGTCCGTGGCATCCACCCGGAAAGTCGGTGCGGCCTGCATCGGGGCGAAAGTAACCGGCTGACGGAAGCGAGTCTTGCGCATCCATCCGCCGCATATCTTTCAGCGGCCCATTCTTCAGCACCATGAGCATCCGCACGATCGTCGTCCCCTATGATTTCTCCGAATGCGCCACTGACGCGCTGCGCGTGGCTGCCACCTTGGCCCGCCTCACCGGGGCGTGCATCGATGTGGTGCACGTGTATGAGCAGATGACCGATTTCCATCCGGAGAACCAGAAGCTCCGCGAAGACATCGAGGCCCGGCTCGACCGGGTCCCGGAGTTGCCCTTCCTTGAAGGCCTTGAGCTGAAGAAATTCATGCTGCGCCAGCTCGGGCTCACGGAGATGTTCCGTAACGATCGCATCGCCGCTGCCGATCTGATCGTGATGGGCTCTCACGGCGCAACCGGCCTGCGCGGGATCGTTGGCTCCAATACCCAGCGCATCGTGCGTATGGCGCCCATGCCCGTGCTGGTGATCAAGCAGCATGCCGATGAGTTCCGCGTGGACGACCTGGTCTTCGCCAGCAATTTCAGCCCGGCCGATGTAGAGAAATTCGAGGCCTTCAGGCCCATTATCGATATCTGGAACCCGCGCATCCACCTGCTCAAGGTTAATACGCCCAAGGCGTTCGAGCGGAGCGAGGATAGCACCTTGGCGATGGATGCCTTCTTGCAGCGCCATGAGCTCTCGAAGTACACAGCAACCATCTATAACGACCTGAGCATCGAGGAGGGCATCCTGAATTTCAGCCGAAGCATCGATGCGGATATGATCGCCATGGCCACCCACGGCCGTAAGGGCTTCTTCCAAGTGGTGAACGGAAGCCTCACAGAGGATATCGTCAACCACACCACCTTCCCGGTGCTCAGCGTGAAGCTCTGAGCGCCACTATCTTCGACCCCGAACAAGCAAGCACCATGAAGTTCCTGCATAAAGCCTTCGAATTAAAGAAGAAGGAGATCATCGAGGTGGATATCGACGTGGCCACCAAGGTGAAGTTCATGACCGGTAGGGATTACAAGAATTACAAGCTCGGCAAGACGTACTCCTATTATGGCGGCCTTTTCGAGGAATCGCCGGTGAGGTTCGTGATTCCGTTCGAGTCGGTCTGGAATGTCGTAGTGGAGAAAGGCACCTTCAGGAACCCTATTGAGGTGGTGGCCAAGTGCGGCGTGCTCCCGCCCAATAGCACGGTGCGATCAACCGTGGCGAGCGACGCTCCTGAGCATGTCCGGCTTGCTGAGGCCGCCGAGTCCGCGGGCATGGGCGAGTTGCCGGAGGCCGAACAGAGCTTGTAGCAGCGCACGATTCAATGCTCCGGAGCGTTATCCGGGCAAACAAAAGCGATCAATGGCTGCCAATACCGAGCGCGAACGGCTTGAGTTGGCTCTGCTGGGCCAATCAAAGCTCATTCAGGAAGCGCATGAGTTGCTGGCCGATGAAGCCGATATCGATGACCGCTTGCGGGCGTCGTTGCGCGCCTCACGCAAGCCTGTTCCTGTGGAGTTGTCGGTTGCCGAACCGGACCGCGTGTTCTCCTTATCGGCCATCCGTTCGATGTGCATCACCTACCGCTTGCGTTTCCTGGAAGGGGCTCGTTACAAAGGCCGGATACCCGGACAAGCGGTCTATGGCATGAGGCAGCTGGAGCGGCGCGTGGGCGATCAAGTGGTGAGCTACATGGTGATGGCCCCGTCCGCTCAATTCAAACTGTGTGACAGCGAAGCGGATCCTATGCTCTTCGTCCCGATCGGGAACGACCGCTACTACCTGGTGGCTCAGTGGGGCCGGGATCTGTCGCCGTGGCGGGCAGCGGCCTTCTGGATGGTGCGCAGCCCGCTGCACCTTGCGCTCGCCGTGCTCGCCTCATCGTTGTTGCTCACGACCGCATTGCCTGGGGCATGGCTGGGCGATGCAGGCCTGCCTGCGCTCAATGGGCAACGGTTGCTCTTCCTGTTCTGGAGCGTGATGGCGCTGAGCGGCTTCACCCTCTTCGGGTGGTTCGCGTTCTTCGGGCAATTCAGCAAGGACGCCTGGAACAGCCGCTATTTCAACTGACGGCGCTCGCACAACCGGGCGGGTGCGAGTCCGGGCGGCACAAGCAGGATGATCGGAACCATCGCTTGAGCTCTTCACGCTCATCCGGGAGCAGGCGCTTGAAGGCCTTGCGCAGCTCCTTGCGGAAGGTCGCGCGGTCCGCATGACTGATCTTGGCGAGGACTTCCTGGTAATAGCTCACGGGTGCTCGCATGATCGGTCGGCTTTTGTAGGATGGGCGGTCGGATCAAGGTGGCTTATTGGGAGGTCAGCGACAGGTGTCACGCAGGTACGCTTCACTTGGGCTTTCGCCGCGGTACCGGCCACGCCTCAACCACCCAGTTCTGGCCCTCGCGGTAGTGCACCACGAAGCGCCTCACCCGGAAGCCGTTCGGTGTGCGGGCGCGCAGGGTCCATGTGCCGGGCCGAAGCCCAGTCAGGTCGAAGCCCATGCGGTCGGCGGCATCGTATTGCTCCACCACGTTGCCAGCGCTGTTGATCAGGTCCAATTGAAATGTCCCCGGCGGCAAGTGCAATTCAACCCGCTCCGGAACTTGCGTCTCGGTCATCACGATCCGCTCATCATCAGCGGTCATGGCCGGTGCGGCCTTCGGCATGTACGCCAGATCGCCTTGAGCCGAAGCCCCGGCTCCGCCAGCGCAGAGCACCATCACGGTGAGCAGCCATTGTTGCATGGCGGCCTCTTACGGCGGCAATGGGTCTTCGGTTCACCGATCCTTCGCAACTTCGCACGCCCTTGGGGCTGTAGCTCAGCTGGCCAGAGCGCGTCGTTCGCAATGACGAGGTCGTGGGTTCGACTCCCATCAGCTCCACACACTGCTCCATTATTCGCCAATGCCCACCATCGTTGATGTGCGCACCCCAGAGGAGTTCGCGGACGGCCATGTGCCGGGCTCGGTGAATATCCCGCTCGACCAATTGCCGGATCGCCTGGATGAGATGTGCGGAATGCAAGCGCCGATCGTGCTTTGCTGCCGCAGCGGCGCCCGGAGCGGTGCTGCACTTGGCCTTTTGAAGGCAGCGGGACTTGAAGAGGTGAGCAATGGCGGCGGGTGGATGCAGCTGCTCTAGTTCCGGCACCTTGGGCGTCAAAGGCCCGACGCTGGGGTTCAATACGAGCAACGCCCCCTGATTGCAGGAGGCGCTGCCCGAGGGGCGCGGCGATTACTTGTCGTCGTCGCCGAGGTTGATTCCGATCGTTACGCCGTAGGAAAGGTAGCGAGAGCCGATGTCCTGCACCGTGGGGTTGTCCTTGAATACCCGGCTCAGGCCGAAGCTGACCCCGGGCTGCACCGTTACAAGGCCCATATCGAAGCCGAGGGCGGCGTCGAGGTTGAAGGAGCCGGTGCGGAAATCGCCGCGGTTGTACCCGATCTGGTCGTTCCGGTTGTCAACGCTGAGCAGCACATCGTACGTGGGGCCCGCCATGAAGCGGAGGTCGAACTGATAGCTGTCGATGATCCGATAGCCCACCAGCGCATTGAGCTTCAGATTGGTTCGAACCAGGTCGTTCTCGAAGAGCAGGGTATCGTTGTTGATTGCCTTGTAAGCGGTGGAACTGCGTCCGAAATGGGCGCCGGGCTGGAAGAAGAGACGGTTGCCGAATCGCAGGTCGGCACCCAGCTGCCAGCCCACGTTGGCCTTGTATTCGATGCCGGCCCCTGGATTCGTGATGCTCTGGAAGTTGATGCCCGCTTGGGGGTTGAATTGGAATTGGGCCGAGGCGCCTGAAACGAACAGGGCCGTTGCGAGGAGGACGAGTTGCTTGTTCATGGTATGGCTTTCTTTGGCGGTGCCGCTAGGCCAAAGCTGTGCCAACATCCATCGCCATCAGGTCGAGGTTGATTCACGGATCAGTGAACGGCCTACTTTGCAGCACCTTAACCTGAACCGCCCATGAGGAATCTGAACACGGCCATCGTGGCTGCATTCGCGTTGAACTGCTCCGCCCAGGAATGCGGCAATGGCCGCTACGCCACCGCGAATTTCTTCCCGGATGTGAGCGTCACCAGCGCGGTGGTGTTCGGCAGCAATACAGGCGTGAACGGCAGCAACCAGACCTTGCGCATGGATGTGTACGAGCCATCCGGCGATGCCTTGGCCCTGCGGCCCGTGGTGATCTGCGCCTTCGGCGGTTCTTTCGTTGGTGGCTCACGTGCCGACGTGGCGCCTATTTGCACCGACATGGCCAAGCGCGGCTTTGTGGCGGTGGCCAATGATTACCGGGTCGGCTTCTTCCTGCCGAACCAGACCACCACCATGCGGGCCGTGATGCGCGGCGCCCACGACATGAACGCTTGCGTGCGATACCTGCGCAAGAGCGTTGCCGAGCTCGGTAACCCATACGGCATCGACACCACGCGCATCTACATCGGCGGCGTTTCAGCCGGAGCGATCAGCGCGCTGCACGCCATGTACCTCGATCAGGACAGCGAGATTCCATCCCAGATCGCTGGAGAGCTGCCCGGCCTTGGAGGCCTCGAGGGCAACAGTGGCAGCCCAGGCTATTCCAGCCGGGCACATGGGATCTACAGCTTCAGCGGTGCCATCGGCGATTCAAGCTGGGTCGTAGCCGGTGACCCGCCTTTGGCCAGCATTCATGAGGAGGGCGATGGCGTGGTGCCCTATTACACGGCCCCGGTCTATGTGGTTGGCCTGCCCACGGGGCTCACCGCCAGTGGCAGCCACGATATCCATTTGCGCGCTGCGCATCAAGGCTTGGTGCATTGCTTCAAGAGCTATCCCGGCAATGGGCACGTGGGCTACCTGAGCTCCGACCAAGCCAATGCGCTCAATTGGACGGCACTGTTCCTGAGCGAGTTGGCATGCGGCACGGCTGTGAGCTGCGGCCTGAGCACCGCGATCACAGATGCTTCGGACAATCGATTGATGGTGGCACCGAATCCGACCCATGGTCCGGTTCGCTTTGAGCTGCCCACCGCCGCTCTAGTCGAATTGCTCGACCTTACTGGTCGCGTGTTGCTCCAGGAAAGGCTCCCCGGGGGACCGGCCACCCTCGATCTGGGGCCATTGCCAGTCGGGGTCTATGTGATCCGCACAGAAGGCCGAACCGTGGCCACGATTGTCCGGGCGGATTAGCGCACTATCCGTGCGATCCAGTTTGGCGACGAATCGAAGCGCAGCCAGTACATGCCGCGTGCCGGCGCGAACGTGAAGCTCACCTGATCCGCCTGCGCGGAACGTTGCATGAGCTGTCGGCCTGCTGCATCATGGATGCTGAAGCGCCCGATCGATTGACCATCGGAACGCGTTATGCGCAGCATATCGTCCTGCATGTGCAACCGCAAACTGGATTGATCCTCTTCGGGAACGCTGGCCTCAGGTCCCCATATGCTGAGCACCCATTCGGGTTGGTCGATATACGGATTGCGGTTCCCTTGTATAACGAACACCGAATCGTTCCGGGCGCGTTCCTTGTCGCTCACAGGATCTTGTGCGTGCCAAGCCAGCAGGATGCCCTCAATCCAAGGGAGGAATTCGCCCCCCAAGAGAATCGGGCCGGGCCAAACCCCGGCTTCAGACCGGTAGCGCGTGAGCATGTACAGATGGGCGCGGGCCAGGTCGCCCTTGTAAGCGTCAATCGGTTCGAACACGGTTCCGCTGCACCCGAGCAAGGAGCACGGGCCGCGCTTGCTTCCGTTCTGGCTCGTCCACGCGGGAGCATTGGTAACGCCATAAGGCCAGCTTCCGCGTTGCTGATTCACCCAGGCATCGGTCGGGTAGATGTGGTGCAGATCAGTGTTCATCGGCGCGGCATCATTGAACCAGCTCACAGGGAAAGTGTGCTCGCGGTTGAAGCAATCACCTTCGCCGTCGTACGTGCCGCATTGGTCCGAAACGAATTGGAAGGCGTAAGGCAACGCACCACCAGGTGCATCGCTGTACATGTCCCAGACAGTCCCATCGGACTTTCGATCCGTGCGAGCGAATGCCGCCCAGAGCTGACTGTTGGCGAGGACGTTGTGCGGGCTGATGATTTCGCCCAGGGCCGTGCGCAGGGCCTCGCCGCTCAACCCTTGCGCGCTGTCGTAGTAACCCGGAGGAGGCTGGGCGACGGCTGTGGACACCGTAAGAATCAGGAGGATTGGGCAACGGATCATGGAAGGCAAAGGAAACCACTACAGTTGACCGCTCGGCCGCTACATTGCTCGCGCGCCATTCACCCCCATCGCCTTGGCCATGCAGCGCAGACGCTTTGTTCAACTCGGATTGGCCGGATCGGCCGCCTATCTCGCCGGTTGCGGAATACCGGATACTGCAGACGGTCCACTTGAAAAGGACCAGCGCCCTCATGGTGGCCCGCTCGTTCTCAGCACTTGGGATCACGGGCTTCCGGCCAACGAGCGGGCATGGGAAGTCTTGCACTCTGGTGGTACGGTGCTGGACGCCGTAGAGCAGGGCGTGATGGTCGTGGAAAGCGATTTCACGAACAGGAGTGTGGGCCTTGGCGGCAATCCCGACCGCGATGGGCACGTAACGCTCGATGCCTGCATTCAGGACCACGACGGAAGAGCAGGGGCGGTCGCCTTCATTCAGCGGTATGAGCACCCCATCAGCATTGCCCGCGCCGTAATGGAGCGCACGCCGCACGTGATGCTGGTGGGTGATGGTGCCGAGCGCTGGGCAGCGGAGAATGGATTCGAGACCAAGGTGGTCGACCTGCCTGAAGTGCGCGCGCTGCTTATGAGCAATGGCAGGAGCGCTCCGAATACAAGCCCGTGGCCAACATCGAGAACCACGATACCATAGGGATGGTGGCCATGGATGCGCAAGGCCGATTGGCCGGCTCTTGCACCACCAGCGGCATGGCCTACAAGGTCCATGGCCGGGTGGGGGATAGCCCCATCATCGGAGCAGGCTTGTTCGTTGACGGCGTTGCCGGTGCAGCATGCGCCACCGGCGTAGGCGAATTGGTGATCCGCACCGCGGGCAGCCATACCGTGGTTGAACTCATGCGTCAAGGGCGCACTCCGGAGGAAGCGTGCCGTGAAGCAGTAAGGCGTATTCGGCTCAAGAACAAGGATATATTAGGAATGCAAGTGGGCTTTCTCGCCATCCGTGCCGATGGTGCTTTCGGCGGATTCGCGTTGGCACAAGGATTCTCCTATGCGCTGCGAACGGGCGCCGGGAACGTGATGGTACAAGCCTCATTCAGCAGTTGAGCATTTCGGCCGATTGGATTTCACACTGGCTAGCTGGCTATATTCGCATGCCCGCCCGTCCATAAATGAATCTTCGTCTCACACTCCTTTTCACCGCTGCCCTGGGTTTGGCTATTGGTGCCAGGGCAGCCGATAAGGGCGGCGAAGGCAAGCTGAAGGTGCATTGCAACAAGACCTCGGCCTTTGTGAGCATCCTCGTGGAAGGTGAGCGCCGCATCGGTAATGTGGTGCTGCAGATCCTCGATCAGCAGGGCCGGGTGATCTATCGTGAAGAAGGCAAAGCCCTGACCGGTGAGCTGGTCCGGCGGCTTGATAAGGGTCAATTGCCGCGCGGCACGCATACCCTGAGCGTGGAAGCCAAGGGCCTCGCGCTTTCCCAGGAGTTCACCATCGAGTGAAACCGGAGCGCTCTGGCGCTCTTCCGCTTTGGGCATTAGCCTTGACCGAAAGGGGCCCGCTACTTTAGGCCCGCATGCCCTTGACTCCCGATCAGTGGATCGTCGCCGGCACCGTGGTGGTGGCGCTCGCGCTCTTCATCAGCGAGAAGCTCAGCATCGACCTGGTCGCGCTGATGATCGCGGCGGTGCTGGTGGCCACTGGAGTGATCTCCCCTGCTGAGGGACTCTCCGGCTTCAGCGACCCCGCCACCTTGACCGTAGCCTTCATGTTCGTACTGAGCGCCGCGATCGTCCGTTCCGGTGCGTTGGCCACGCTTGGTCCACGGCTCAGCGAACGATTCCGCCAGAACAAGGTGAGCGGACTGCTGGTGCTGATGGCCCTTGCTGGTGGCATCAGCCCATTCGTGAACAATACACCGATCGTTGCAGTCTTCATCCCAGTGGCTGTGCAAATGGCCCGCTCGGCCAACATGCATCCGGGCCAGCTGCTGATCCCTTTGAGCTTCGCCACCATCTTCGGTGGAACCGTGACCTTGATCGGGACCAGCACCAACATCGTGGTGAGCGGGCTTAGCACCCAACTTGGCAGCGGATCGATCGGCATGTTCCAACTCGCCCCAATGGGCCTGGTGCTGCTGGTGGTTGGCATCCTTTACATGGTCCTTTTCGGCAGGAAGCTGCTGCCGGCTGATCCCACGCAGACCGACGCGAAGGAGCGCTATGGCATGGGTGGCTACCTCACGGAGGTGGAATTGCTTCCTGGCACTCGTTTCGTGGGCAAGCGCATCATGGACAGCGCGCTGGTGCGCGAGTTGGAGATGGACATCATCGAGATCGTGCGAGGCGAGAAGCGCTTCGTGCTCCCGCCGGGAGATATGGTGCTGGAGGCTGGCGACATGCTCAAGGTGCGCTGCGATGTGGAGCGCATCAAGGCTTTGAAGGACCGGGCAAACATCAGCGTGAAGACGGCCATGCACCTGGCCGGCGACGACCTGCGCGCGCGCGGCACCACGCTCGTGGAACTGGTGATCACTGCCGCAAGCCCGCTCAACGGGGTTTCGCTCCGGGAGGCCGACATGATCCGCACCTACCGCGCCGTCCCTTTGGCCGTGCGCCACCGCGAGGATGTGGTGCATGAGCGCCTGCACGATACCGTGCTGCGCAGCGGTGACGTGGTGCTCGCCGAGGTGAAATCGCATTACCTCACGACCCTGAAGGAGATGGAGCGCTCGCCTGATGCGCCCTTCGCGATCCTGGCCGAGCAAGAGGGCATCGCCGAGTTCGACAGGAAGCGCTTCTTCATCGGGGTGGCCGTGGTACTGGGCGTGGTGCTGGTGAGCAGCCTCACCACGGTGCCTGTGGTGCTGGCCGCCCTCGTCGGCGTGATCCTGGTTGCGCTCACGGGCTGCCTTACCATGAAGGAGTTCTATGAGTCCATCGACTGGAAGGTGATCTTCCTCATGGCCGGTGCCTTCAGCCTTGGCCACGGCATGCACAAGAGCGGGCTCGACGCGCTCATCGCTGGAAAGGCAGTCTCCGTGCTGCAGCCATTCGGTCCGGTGGCCGTGCTGGCCGGTGTCTATTTCATCACCATGATGCTCACCGAGATGGTGAGCAATACGGCTACGGCCGCGCTCGTCACACCCATCGCCATCGGCATCGCGCAGCAGATCGGCGCTTCGCCAACGCCCTTCATCATGGCGGTGTGCTTCGCGGCCAGCGCCAGCTTCATGACGCCCATCGGCTACCAGACCAATGCCATGGTCTATACGGCAGGCCAGTACAAGTACATCGACTTCATGCGCGTGGGACTTCCGCTCAGCCTGATCTTCTTCGTGCTCGCAGTAGCGCTGATCCCGTTGATCTATCCGTTCTGATCGTGCCCCCAACGGATCACCCGCCTGTCGTCACCAGCGGAGATCAGTGCTTCCGCCTGCCACCCAAGCGCATTCACGCTGTGCGAATGGCCTCCGCTCAAGCGCTTGTACAGGTGGAGCGTTCCTGCTTCCCAAAGTCCGATGGTCTTGTCGCGTGATGCGGTGGAGACCACATCACCTTGCTGCGCGATTGCATAAATGGCCCCGCGATGCGCGGCGGCTTCAAGGACCAGGTCGCCGGTGCGATCCAGGCGCCACGCCCGCAGATGGCCATCCTTACCACCGCTGAGCAGCACCGGTTTGCTCGCATGGAAGGCTACGCAAAGGGTGCCGCCCTCGTGCGCTCGCCAGGATCCGGCGGCATTCAGATCCGATGCGTGGAGCAGCTCGATGCGCCCGTCTCCGTAGGCCACGGCGATCAGATGACCGTCCTGGCTCACCGCGAGCCCCCTGACTTTGCCCTCCGCTATCGGAATGCGGCGCAACGGCGGTTCATGATCCCGCTCCTTCCCGGACCATCGGGCCAGGATGCCATCGCCGCCCACGCTCAGCACGCTGCCATCGGGCATGGGCAGCAGGCCGTAGGTGCCGCGCGAATGGGCTGCAATGCTGGTGAGCAGCCTGCGTTGGGCGAGGTCGATCACATGCAGGTCACCATTGCTGGTGCCGGCATGGATCAGCTGACGACGAGCGTCGTGCGCCAAGCAGTACACCGGGTGCTGGAAGCGGGCGATGGCCGTTGTGTGCCCGGGCGCGCTGGGTCGCCATGAAAGCAAGAAGCCATCGCCACCAGCGGAGAGCACTTCATCGCCGATCACCAGCAACGCATACACAGCGCCTGCGTGGTCGCGGTGCAGGAGAGCCTGCTTGCTTGCGGGCATGGCGGCCAAGCTAGCGCCATTGCTCATGGCCAGCGCTTCCGGTCGCTCCACGCGAAGTTCCATTCGGGGGTCACCAGGCGATCCCCTTCCGCGGTGTACCAATCACCGAAGCGTCCGTCCGGGTTGCGCACGATGTGGATCTGCTGCGCGGGCATGAAGCTCTGTGCGAGCAGGAAGAGATTCCTGCCATCGGGCGCGCGCACCTGATCCACAACGATCATCGCGTGGCCGGGACTTCCGCCTTGTATGAAGACATCGCCGGCCGCGATGGGGGCATCGCCTGCGGCCTTCAACTCCCGACTAAGGCTCAAGGTGCCTGCATAGGTGAACACGCGATCGAGGAAACGCAATAGCTCCGCGTGTGAAGAATCGACCTTCGCCATGCGCTCCCACGAGCAACGGTTGCTGTTCACCACGATCCGGTCGCCTGCGCGCCAGCGATCCCATTCTGCTCTGAATCCGTTGGTGAAGTCGAACGCGATCTCGCTTTGCCGTCCGGTTGCGAAGAGGTGCTCCGCGCGAAGCCGGATCACGGCATCGGCGCATTGCTGCAGGTCGCGCCGGCCCACGCTCAGGTCGATCACGGCGGCATGCGCATCCTGCCGTGGCTTGCGCGATCCGTCGTGGAGCAGCACCGGCGCACCGGCGGGGAGCAAGCGCAGGTTCCGGAGGTAGTGCGCGAAGCTGCTGGCAGGGGCTGGCATGCGCACGGACCCGGGTGGTGGAGTGAAGCCGGCCTCGAGGGTGCTGCCTTGCTGGCCCATGAGGACCGTGGCGAAGGCGATCGGAAGGAGGGATACGGAGGCGCGCATGCCGATGCAATGCATGCCGGGTGACTCCGTAACGATCAGGCCTTGGCGCCCTCCTGCACGGACTTGTAGCCGAAGAGGCGGTTATCCTTGATCATGTTGTCCACATACGGTGGAACGAGTGCCTCCCAGCCCTGCTGACCGGCGCGGATCATATCGAGCACCTGCTTGCTGAAGATGTGCAGCACGTTGGGGTCGAAGCTGATGATATCGACGATGCGGCGGTTGAAGAGCAGGTAGTCGTACAGCGGTCGCATGCGCGGATGGATAGGCATGTTCTCCGTGGTCATGATCTCCGCCGTGGCGTTGGGACGGCTCGGGTACACATAGATCTTGAGGTCGCGGTGGAACAGGATGCCGAAGGCCTCGAGCACTCCGCCGTTGAGGTGTCGGTAGTACTTCTCGTCGAACACCTCCACCAGGTTGGTCACGCCCATGATCAGGCCCATGCGCGCCTTGGTGAAGCGGCTGAAGTACTCCACCAGCTTATAATACTCCTGGTAGTTGCTGATGAGGACAGTTTGCCCGAGCGAGCACAGGATGTCGGCGCGGTCGATGAAGTCCTTCTCGTCCACATCGCCGGTATCGCTCTTCAGGTTGCTCAGGGTGATCTCGAAGAGCACCTGCAGTTTCTGCCGATCGACCTTGTTCTCCTTGATGAACATGTTGTACCCGTTCATGATCATGTCGATGTTGACCTTGGTCACGGGACGGAAACTGCCGCGGATGGCGAGGATGTTCTTCTTGTAGAGCGTTTCGCTGGCCTGCAGGTTCTGGCCATCGGGGCCGAAGAGCACGGCGTCGGTGAACCCGCGCTTCACCAGTTGCAGGCTGAGCAGCCGATTGTCCACGCTGCGGAAGGCCGGGCCGTTCATCTGGATCATGTCGATCTCCACCACGTGCCGGCTCAGGTTGTCGTAGAGCGAATCCATCACATGGCCGGGGTTCTCCCAGTCGGTGATGGCGCTGAACAGCAGGTTCACGCCGAGCACGCCGATGCACTCCTGTTGCAGGCTGATGTCAGGGTCGTGCAGCCGGAAGTGGACGATGATGTCGCTCGTGGGCTGCTCCGGTGTGGTTTGGAATCGCACGCCCATCCAGCCGTGGCCGCCATGCGGATTCTCGAAGGTGCTGGTGGTGACGGTGTTGGCGAAGGTGAAGAAGCGCTTGCTGGGGTGCTCCTGGCGGTCGAGGCGGTCGATGATGAGCCCGTACTCGTGCCGCAGCATGTTCTTCAAGCGGCTCTCGCATACGAAGCGGTTGCCGGGCTCAGGGCCATAGATCGCGTTGCTGAAGTCCTTGTCGTAGGCGCTCATCGCCTTCGCGATGGTCTGGCTGGCACCGCCGGCGCGGAAGAAGTGCCGTACGGTCTCCTGCCCGGCGCCGATCTCCGCGAAGGTGCCGTACAGGTCGGGATTCAGGTTGATGCGCCGCGCTTTCTGGGCGGGCGTCAGGGGCACGTGCTTCGGGTCCTGTGAGAACATGTTCGCTGTACGGTGCAAAGGTAGCCGGGTGGCCCGTGCTGGCCTTGCGAAAGGTCAACGCGGCTGGTCCGATGCCTGTTCGTCTCCATCACGGAAGCCGGCCTTCCGGTGTGAGCCATCGCAATAGGGCTTGTTCCCCGAAGCGCCGCAACGGCAAAGGGCTGTGCTGCCTTCGCGCCGCTCCACGCGGCCGTCAGCGCGCACGATCATAAAGGGGCCTTTCACCAGCAAGGGGCCATTCAGGCTCAATTCCACGCGCACCTGTCCCCGCGCCTCCGGCTGTGAAGCGCCGCCAACCGTGCGAATGCTGAGCGCACCGCTCGGGCATTGCCTCACTTGCGCGACGATGGCCTCCGAGCCTGCGCCTTCGGGGAGGATCCACGGCTTCTGCCCCGGTTTGAAAACGGCCGGGAGCCCGCGCCAGCACTTGGTGCTGTGACTGCACAGGTCCTTCTTCCAGACGATGGTGACCTCGCCGTTGGTGTATTCGTGCTCCTTGCTCATGGCTTCAGGGATCGGGTCAGGGTGATTGGGCTCTCCAGCGTGCGATGCACCGGGCAGGCCCCCGCGATCTGAAGCAGCCGCTCGCGCTGATCGGCAGGAAGCTCTTTGCTGAACGAGACCTCGAGGTGTATCCGGCTCTCGATGGCACGGCCTTCTTGTTTGCGGTCAAGGGCGGCATGCACGCTGATGCTGCCGACGTCCCATTGCTTGCGATCCGCATACATGCGCAAGGTGATGGCCGTGCAACTTGCCAAGGCCCCCAGCAGCAATTCATGCGGGCGCAGCCCTGCATCCTGACCGCCATGGTCCGAAGGCTCATCGGCAATGGCTGTGATGCCGCGTGCGCTGATCGTGGTCCGGTAGGGCAGACCGCTCAACTCGGCGGTCACATCGCGACGGGTGCTTTCCATGCCGCGAAGTTCGCGCAGGACGAAGCTCAGAAGTACATCCCCACCACCACGATCGCAGTGATCACGCAGACCAGATCTGCCAGCAGCATGATGCCGAGGGTGTACCGGATGTTCTTCACGCCCACGCTGCCGAAGTAGAGGGCTACGACATAGAAAGTGGTCTCTGCAGCACCTTGGAATAGGCACACGAGCTGGCCGGTGATGCTGTCCGGCCCGTAGGTCTTCATGGCATCTAGCAGGAAGCCGCGCGATCCGCCCGCGCTGAAGGGCCGCATGAGCGCCACGGGAATGGCGTCGATGATTTCCTTGCTGACGCCCACTTGCGCCATGGCCCATGAAAGGCCATCCATCACCAGCCCCATGAGGCCGCTGTTGCGGAAGATGCTCAGCGCCGCGAGCATGGCCAGCATGTATGGCAGTACGCGCAGTCCGGTGGTGAAGCCGTCCTTCGCTCCGTGAACGAAACTATCGAATAGGTTCGTTCCTTTTTCCTTGAAGTAGCGCTCCATCAGGAAGGCGTAGCCCACGATCAAGAAGATGATCACCAGCAGCATGCCGTTGCTGAGGTTGTCGGTGAAGTGGAATTTGGCTGCACCAGCAAGCGATCCGATGTAGGCCATGAGCCCGCCGATGATCGCGGTGACGAGCAGCACGCCGCCCATCACCGGCACGTTCAAGAGGTTCACGCGCTGCTTGGCGGCCACCATGAAGAGCGCGGCTAGCGTGCCCACGAAGCTGGTGATGATCAGCGGGATCATCACGTCGGCGGGATTGGCGGCGCCCATGGCGGCGCGGTAGCCGATGATGCTGGTGGGCAGCAGCGTGAGGCCCGCAGCGTGCAGGCAGAGGAACATGATCTGGGGGTCGGTGGCGCGGTCCTTCTCGGGGTTATCCGCTTGCATGCTCTCCATGGCCTTCAGGCCGAAGGGCGTGGCGGCGCTGTCGAGACCGAGAAAGTTCGCAGCGAAGTTGAGCGTCATGAAGCCATAAGCCGGATGGTCCTTCCGTAGGCCGGGGAACACGCGGTGGAAGACCGGCGAGAGCACATGGGCCACCTTCTCCATGGCGCGCGAGTCGATCAGCAGATTGAGCAGCCCGCAGAAGAAGGTAAGGTAGCCGATCAGCGGGAGCCACAGATCCATGATGGTGTTGCGGCAGGTGGCGAAAAGGCCGTCGGCGGGCTGCTTGCCGCGCGTGACCTTGATGATGCCGGTGCCATTGAGCACGTAGCGGTCGCCATCGACCTCAACGCCCGCCTCGCCCGCCATGCGCATCTGCGCAAGCAGCGGCGTGCCTTGCAGCGCTACGGTGTCCAGTTCGTTCACCACGACCGCATCGCCCTGCTTGCCGTTCACCAGCATGCCCAAGCTGTATTGCCTGCCCACGCTCAGCATCACGATCACGTACGCGATGCTGAGGATGAGGATGAAGGTCCAGAACCGACTGAGCGCCATGCGTGCAAAGGAGCGAAGGCGCGCGTGCGAAGAGCAGGGCAGGTGCTGCCCTTGGCGAACAGCCGGGTGTGGACGGCCTCAGCGCCTGCGCATCCGCAGCCCGTACACCATGGGCAATTTGCCTTCCATGCCTTTCACGCGGTACAACCCATCGGACCCGCGCACGGTGTTCGCGAAGCTGTCATGCGGCGAGCCATCGAGCTCTGTGAAGCGCTCCAGAACAAGGCCTTCATTGATCAGTGCCGTGAGCACTTCGCCCAGGTCGTGGTTCCAGCCATAGGAGGCGAGTTTGATCGGTGCATCGCGATCCGCGTAGGTGCCCTGTTCCTCCTCCACGATCACTTCTCGGTTGAAGTAGGAGTACTGCACGTGCGTGAAGTCGTTGTCGAACATCCAAACCGCCGGATGGAATTCCACGAAAACGAGACAGCCACCTGGCTTGAGGTATCGCTTGATGTTGGCGGCCCACGGCTTCAGGTCGGGCAACCAGCCGATGGTGCCATAGCTGGAGAAGACGATATCGAAATTCCCATCGAGGTCGGGCACATGCTCCACCACGTTGCCGAGCACCCAGTCGGCCTTCAGCCCAAGTTCATGCGTCAGGCGTTTCGCCTCTGTGATCGCGGCATCCGAGATGTCGAGCCCGGTGACTACCGCGCCCATGCGCGCCTGGCTCAAGGTATCCTGACCGAAGTGGCATTGCAAGTGTAGGATTCGCTTGCCGGTCACATCGCCGAGCAATTCGAGCTCGATGGCCGTAAGCGAGCTCTTGCCCGCCAAGAATCCATCCATGTCGTACATGCGTGACGCAAGGTGGTGCGGCACGCGGGCGTTCCAGAGCTGCTTGTTCGCCTCGAAGGCATCGCGGTCTTCCATGCGCCGAAACTAGCGGTCAAGGAAGTGTCGTGAGATCGGCTCCGGTGATCCACGCGATCATCATGGCATCGCCGAGCAACCTGCCCACGATCCGATAATGCGAATGGGACAGCGGATTGTTGCCTTCAAGCGGCTCGCTCATCACGCCCACCTCGCACTGGTAGTAGTTGCTGTGGACGAAACGCGCTAGGCCATCGCGCACCACGATGAAGCCCACATGACTGTCGAGCCCCACTTTGTAGAGCCCATCACCCTGCGCACGCAGCCAAGCCTCCACTTCGCTCACGGGCCTGTCGCGGAAGCGCTTCATCACATGGCAGATCTTCACCGTGATGGGTTCCGCCGCCATCTGCGACCACTTGATGCGCGGCAACCGGAAGCCCGCATCCTGCAGCACGGTGTTCACGAAGTAGCCGCAGGCGATGGTGCCTAGCTTCGGTGTGCGCGTGGTGCCGTTGAAGTCCCACTTCGTACCATGCCATGCGGGCAGGATGTCAAGCGTGATGCGGTCGAACAGGTAGCTGCGCGCGCTTTCGATCACGCGGGCCTTTCCAAGGCTGTCGGTGGCGACGTACTCAGCTTGGAAGGAGAGCCTTCTGGCTTCAATGGTCTGTTTGAGTTCCGTGTAGGGCGTGATCGGTGCAGTAGTGGCAAGCAGCAAAGCGAGCATGAGCAGCGATTTCACCGCTCAATGCACGCCCCGTTGCCAGGTAACCGGTCAGAGCTTCAGCTCTTTCATATCGCCCGTGTCGGTGATCCAGACGTACTTCACGATGTCCTTCGCTTCCTTTTTTGGGAATCCCTCGGGCAGCTGCACCTGCATGGTGAGGTTGTAGGTGTACTGCACTGGCGGCTCGGTGATCTCGGCGTGCAGCACGATGTCGAATTTGCCGTAGGGCACTTTGTTGTAGAAGAAGCTGCTGGGCTGGCGCACATCGTTCACCAACTGGCCCTTGCGCCGGCTGTTCAAACTGGTCTGCACTCGGCTCTTGTAGGCCGCGTACCGGTCAAGCGGGAAATAGGCGCCGTTCTGCTCGGCGGCGAGGCGATGCCCTTCGCTCACCTTCAGCCCCAGCTTCCCGAAGTTGTCCAGCTTCTGCTGCAGCAGCCGCGTGGCGAACAGGCGCAGCGTGTCGTAGCATGCGCTCTGGGCGGCTACGAAGAAGTCCACCTTCACGAGGTCGTAGATCTCCTCGATGGCCGCGGCGCTCACGAGCTTGTCGAGCATGCGCGCATCAGTGAATCGCACATGGATGTTCTTCTGGATCTCGAAGCCGGCAGGCACCTCCTGGTAGGACTTGCTGAAGAGCTTGCGCGTGGTCTCGATCTCGTAAACGGGCACGAAGGAGAGCATGTCCATGAACACCTCGGACTCCTTCACGCCGTGCTTCTTCACGCGCGCGGTGAAGGCTGCGATGCGTGCGTTGATGAGGCTGTCGGCCTCTTGAGCACTCTGGCCCAGTTGCGTGATGTGGAAGATCGCGAGGTAGCTGTCCGCCGCGGCGTTCATCATGGCGTTCACCTCCAGCACCAGCATGTTGCCCTGGATGGTGGCTTTAACGGGTTGCTCCGCTTGTTGGAGCCACATGCGGCTGCTGGCCTCATACATGAGGTTGCCCATGGCCTGCGGGAAGATGAAAGTGGAAGAGGCTATTGCGATGAGAAATGCGAGTGCGCGTGCGATCATGGTGTTTGTGATTTGGCCATGCGGTACACGCCGCCTGCATGGCGGTTCACCGCATCACGCGAAAAGATCGCGGGCGATCGCGCCCTCGTGCCGCAGCAGCCAATGCTTCCGTTCCAACCCGCCAGCGTAGCCGGTGAGCGTGCCGTCCGTCGCGATCACGCGATGGCACGGCACCACGATCAGCAAGGGATTGGCGCCGTTCGCGCTGCCTACGGCCCTGGTCGCATTGTTGCCGCCGAGGCGATCGGCGATCGCTTGGTAACTCAGGGTCTCGCCGTAAGGGATTGAATCGACGGCTTCCCAGACCTTCAACTGAAACGGCGTACCTTCGAATCGCAGCGGCAGTTCGAAGCGCTTGCGGGCGCCGGAGAAGTACTCGAGCAACTGACGCTCGGCCTCTTGATGCAGGCCTTCCGGGGAGCCATCCCACTCTGCCGTCTCGCAGAAAGCGACCCGCTGGATGCGTTTTCCATCGCTCTCGATGCGGAGCGTGCCGATGGGTGTTTCAAGCCAAGAACGCTCCGTCATCAGGATTCGATTCTTCGTTCCGTTCGATCAACGCCTCCGATACCTTGGTCGCAAATCTCTGCCAATGGCCTGGTTCACGCCCGACTTCAATAAGTTCTTCAAGGACCTCGCGAAGAACAACAACAAGGAATGGTTCGACGCCAACCGGAAGCGTTACGAATCGAGTGTGAAGGGACCCTTCGAGGCCTTCGTTGGGGAGGCAATCGCGCGGATCGCGAAGCGCGACAAGTCCATCACCATCGAGCCCAAGGAGGCGATCTTCCGCATCAACAAGGACATCCGCTTCAGCAAGGACAAGACGCCCTACAAGCTCGAAGCATCGGCTATCATCTCAGCCGCTGGTCGCAAGGATCACAGCGTGCCAGGCATCTACTTCGCCTTTGGGCCGGAGGCCGTCAAGTTCTACGGCGGCTGCTATCAGCCGGAGAAGGAGCAGCTCTACGCGATCCGCGAGGCGATCATGAAGGATGGAAAGGGCTTCCGAAAGGCCATCAGCGGCAAACCCTTCGTCACGCTCTTCAAATCGGTGCAAGGCGAAGCGAACAAGGTGCTGCCACCGGAATTCAAGGCTCATGCGGCCAAGGAGCCGTTGATCGCGAACAGGCAGTTCTACGTGGGCGCTGAGTTGCCCGCGAAACTGGTCTCCGACCCCAAGCTCATGGATGCGCTCATGGACCACTGGTTGGCCATGTGCCCATTCAACCAATGGTTGTCGAAAGCCATGAACTAGGCTCAAAAGAGAAGCGCCCGCCTTGCAGCGAGCGCTCCCCTCTTTCACCAACCGGTTACTGGGCGGCCTTGCCGTTCAGTTCAACGGTCAGTTCGATGTTGTCGGCCAGGATCGCGTCCTTGAGGTAGTGCTTCCAGGCCACGTTGTACTTCTGGCGGTCGAATACCAACTTACCCGAGGCCTTCACGGTGCCATCGGGATTCTCCGTGATCACGATGTCGGTGATGGTCTCTGCGTTCGTGGTGCCGCGGATGGTGAGGTCGGCTGTGGCCGTGTTTCCGCTGCCTCCGGTGATGGTGAGCTTGGCCGCGGGGTGGTTCGCGCTGTCGAAGAAGTCAGGGGTGCTCAAGTGGCCAATGAGTTGAGCCTTCGTGCCCTGCTCGCTTCCATCGGGCTGGTAGTTCTCGTCAAGCGGATTGATCGAGGTCATGTTCACCTCGAAGGTGCCGGCCTTCAGCATGCCGCCTTGCACAGTGAATTCGCCGCTGTTGAAGGCGATGGTGCCGGAGTGGCCGTAAGGGGCGGGGCCGGTGACCTTAGCGGCCCAATTGAGCACACTCGTGGCCGGGTCGATCATGTACTTGTGCTCGGCAGCAGCGGCGGCAGCGATGCTATCGGCGATCTGCTTCTCGCGCAAGGCCTGCTTCTCAGCCTCGGAGGGGCCGCAAGCCACGAACAAGGTCGCCAGCGCGGCAATGGAAAGGACGGTTGACTTCATGGGTTCTTGGTGATTGGGCCGCAAAGAAAGGCAAATATTTTCCGTGGCAAATAAGTGAATGCAAAAGTTTGTTTCCGAATCGGATCCAGGTCTAGTATTCAGTGGAAACGCGTCCCGGCTCTGGCCATGCGACGGAGCAGGGGAGAAGGGCGGTAGCGGTCCTCGCCGTATTCGGCTTGTAGGCGCTCGAGTAGGCCTAGCCAATGCGCGGCCCCTTGCTCATCGGCCCAGGCTAGCACGCCCTTCGGGTAATTCACGCCCTTGGTCATCGCTAGGTCGATATCCTTCGCGGAAGCGATGCCCCAGAACAGGGCGTCGGCGGCCTCGTTGATGAGCATGGCCAGCACGCGCTCCACGATGCTGTTGCCGAGCAACAAGTCCAAATGCGCGCTTGGGATGGCGTCGTCCGTGCCGTAGCTGTAGTAGCCCCTTCCGCTCTTGCGGCCCAGGCGCCCGCTCTCCACTTGCCGCTGTTGCGTGAGGCTGGGCTTGTAGCGCTGATCGAAGTGGAAGGCTTCCCACACCGTCTTCGTCACCGTGAAGTTGATGTCGTTGCCGATGAGGTCCATCAGCTCGAAGGGGCCCATGCGGAAGCCACCATAGGTCTTCAGTGCGGCATCGATGGTGGGCATGTCGGCGATGCCTTCTTCGAAGATGCGGATGCTCTCGCCGTAGAACGGCCGCGCAACACGATTCACGATGAAGCCGGGGGTGTCCTTGCAGAGCACGGGCACCTTGCCCCAGGCTTTCATTAAGGCATTCATGCGCGCACCGAGCTCTGAATCCGTGACCAAGCCAGGCACCACCTCGACCAAGGGCAGCAGTGGCGCGGGATTGAAGAAGTGCAGGCCCACCATGCGTTCCGGATGCTTCATACCTCCGGCGATGGCAGTGACCGATAGGGAAGAGGTGTTGGTGGCCAGCACGGCATCCTCCGGCACAATGCCTTCCAAGTCACCGAAGAGCTTCTTCTTGATGCCCAGATCCTCGATGATGGCCTCGATCACCAGCCCGCTTCCCGCGAGTTCCTTCAGGTCGCTTGCAGGTGCGATGCGGCTTTGGATGCCATCGGCCTGCTCCTTCGTGAGCTTGCCCTTCTCCACCAGCTTGTCGAGCGTCTTGCGCAGACCGTTGAGCGCCTTGTCCACCGCCTCGCGGCGCGCATCGCAGAGCACCACGTGGTGCCCAGCCTGCGCGGCTACCTGCGCGATGCCGCTGCCCATGGTGCCAGCGCCTATCACGGCGATCTTCTTCATTGCTTCCATAGTGTATCGATCCTCGATTGCCGGCCCGTATGGTCGAAAGTGCTGGTGAATGGGATGGAGCTACGCGCCTTTGTAAGCGGGCTTTCGTTTCTCCAAGAATGCCGCTACCCCTTCGTTGTAATCGTAGCTGGCGCCGGCGATGGTCTGCAGCTCATTCTCGACATCGAGCTGGGCATCAAGCGTGCTGCCCTGCGCGCGGTTCAGGGCTTCCTTCGTGAGGGCGATGGCCTTGGTGGGCATGGCGGCGAGCTTCTTCGCCAGGGCCGTGGCCTCGTTCATCAGATCCGCATCGGGCACGGCCTTCCAGATCATGCCCAGCGCCTCAGCCTCCTTGGCGCTCACCTTGGGCGCCAGTATCATCTGCCCGAAGGCGCGCTGCATGCCCACGAGGTTGGGCAGGGTGAAGGTGCCGCCGCTGTCGGGGATGAGGCCGATATTGATGAAGCTCTGGATGAAGCTGGCGCTCTCGGCCGCAAGGGTGAGGTCGCAGGCATAGGCGATGTTGGCGCCGGCACCAGCCGCAACGCCGTTCACGGCCGCAACTACCGGTTTCTTCAGCGCGCGGATGCGGCGCACGATGGGATTGTACTGTGTGGTGAGGATGTCTTCGATCTTCGTTCCGGGAGCAATGGCCTCGGCTAAGTCCTGTCCAGCGGAGAAGGCACGGCCTGCACCGGTGATGAGCACCGCCCGTATCGTTGCATCACTGGCACATCGGTCCAACGCATCAATCACTTCAAGCGATAGCTGCCGGTCGTAGCTGTTGAGCTTGTCGGGACGGTTGAGCGTGAGGGTGGCAACGCCTTCGGTGCTGGAGAACAGGAGTTTCTCGTAGGTCATGGGGCGAAAGTGATCAGAAGATCGGATAATCAGACGATCATATCATGTGTGCGCGCGCCTCTATCCCCATCGCGCACTTGAAATGCCCTTTCGGACAGGCCCTGTGCCCGTGCAACCCGCATGGCCGGCAATCGAGCTCCTCGCTGGTCTCCAACACGCGTCCATTCGCACGGAGCGGTCCAAAGCCGAAGGCCGGCACCGTGCTGCAGAAGATGGCCGTCACCGGCGCGATCATCGCGCTGGCGATGTGCAGGGGCGCGCTGTCGTTCACGTAGTTCATGGTCGCGTCCTTCATCAGGGCGGCAGTGCCGAGCAAGGAGAGCTTGCCCGCCAACACTTCACCGCGCCCCGAGCCTTTCGCGATGCGCTCGCAAAGCGACACATCACTTGGCGCGCCGATGAGCAGCACGCGATTCTCCGATGGAAGGGCCTTGATCAACTCGACCCACTTCGCCTCAGGCCATTGCTTGGTGAACCATACGGAAGCAGCCGCGATGATGACGTACGCCCCATTTCCACCATTGACGCCCAGTGCGATTTCAGCCTTGAGGTCATCGATTTCCCCCGGTTCAGGATGCAGGGTTGGCATCGGTCGCGATCCATCAGTCAAGTGCTCGATCAGGGCATTCAGACGGTCAACCTCGTGCCGTCCGTCGCCGATCACGTGCTTCACCTTGCGCGTGAACAGGGAACTCAACGGATTCTTGTCGTAGCCGATCTTCTCCTTGCCTCGGGCGAGGATGGTCATCATGCCTGTGCTGAAGAATCGCTGGCAGTTGATGATGTGATCGTATTCTGTCTTGCGAAGCTCTCTGATCAGGCGAAAGAGGTCGCGCGTCTTGCCCTTGCGCTTGTCCCAGACATGGAGCTTGTTCAGGAACGGATGCGCGATGAACAATCCCTCGTTGCCCTTGCGCACCACCAGGTCGATGGCGGCATCGGGGTAGAAGGCGACGAGCTTCTCCAGCAGCGCGGTGGCCAGCACGGCATCGCCCAGGAAGGCGGTCTGGATCACCAGGAATCGCTTCACGGTGGGCAAGGTAGGCGGGGAGGGCAGGGCCTGAACGAAGAGACCGCCAAGCCTAAGCTCGACGGTCCTCTGTTCAGAAAGCGTATCGGCCTAGCTCTTCTGTTCGGCGAGGGCCTGGCGCTTCTCGGTGATGCGGGCGCTCTTGCCCCGACGCTCACGCAGGTAGAAGATGCGCGCGCGCCGCACATCGCCGCGCTTGTTCACGTCGATCTTGTCGATGAAGGGGGAGGCCACCGGGAAGATCCGCTCCACGCCCACGTTGTTGCTGATCTTGCGCACAGTGAAGGTGGCGGTGCTGCCGCTGCCCTTGCGCTGGATCACCACGCCTTGGTACTGCTGGATGCGCTCCTTGTTGCCCTCTACGATCTTGTAATGCACGGTGATGGTGTCTCCGGCCTTGAAAGCGGGCATCTCCTTCAGCGGGGCCAGCTCCTTCTCGAGTTGCTTGATACGGTCCATGACCTGGGGTGTTAGCGGGTTGCCCAGCGGCCCAAGCGATGCAGGGGCATACGGTCCCGGAATTGGGCCGCAATAGTAAGGATCTTTCCGATTCGTTAACCCGCCATGCCTTCTCCTTCCGGTGGGAGCAGGCCCGGACGCCGCTCCCGGGTGCGCTCTACCGCCTGGGCATGCCGCCACTCGTCGATTCGGGCCTGGTGCCCGCTCAGCAGCACATCGGGCACCTTCCAACCCTTGTAATCGGCCGGACGTGTGTAGGCAGGCGGAGCCACCAGGCCGTCCTGGAAGCTGTCGCTCAGGGCCGAGGTCTCGTCCCCGATCACCCCGGGCAGCAAACGGATCACGGCGTCGCAAAGCACCGCCGCCGCCAATTCGCCGCCGGTGAGCACATAGTCCCCGATGCTCACCTCGCGCGTGACGAGATGCAAGCGGACCCGTTCATCGATGCCTTTGTAATGGCCGCAAAGGACGATCAGGTTGCCTTTGGTGCTCAGCGCGTTCGCCAGTGGCTGATCGAGCAACTGACCGTCGGGGCTCATGTAAATGACCTCGTCGTAGGCCCGCTCCGCCTTCAGCGCCGCAATGGCCCGGTCGATCGGCTCCACCTGCATCACCATGCCCGCACCGCCGCCAAAGGGGTAGTCATCCACCCGACGGTGCTTGTCCAGGGTCCACTGCCGTAGGTCGTGCAGATGCACCTCCACGGCGCCCTTCTTCTGCGCGCGCTCCAGGATGCTCTCGCCGAACCAGCTGGTGAGCAGATCGGGCAGTACGGTGATGATATCGATGCGCACGGGGCAAATGAAGCGCGAATCAGCGCGATTCCGGCCATCGCTCTACCTTCGGCACATCGGTTGCCAAGCGGCCGGCATTCTAAAGAACCATGAAGAAGCTGTTCACCCTCGCGGCCTTCGCACTGGCCGTTTCCGCCCAGGCGCAGAAACACGTGTACGAGGACCTGCTCGTGCTCTTCGTCGATGAGAAGTACGAGAAGTGCATCTACAAGGCTGAGGGCTACACCCAGGGCGATGACACCAAGAAGGACGCGCTGCCCTTCCTCTATGTGAGCATGTGCCTGTTCGAGATGAGCAAGCAGGAGAAGTACAACGCAGATTACCCCAAGGCCTCGCGCGATGCCGTCAAATGGGCCGAGAAGTACCGCAAGAAGGACAAGGACAAGGAGTTCTTCAGCAATTACGAGGACTACTGGGCGGAGCTGAACACGGTGTCCTTCACCGCCGGTGAGAATCTGTACGATGACCCTAAGGGCGTGAGCAAGGCCAAGCAGATCTACGACGGCATGGTGGGCTACTATCCGGAGAACCCCGGCCCTTGGCTGATGCTGGCCCTTTGCCAGTACAAGAGCAACCTCAACAAGGAAGGGGACCTCAGCGTGAAGGAGTTCGACAAGGTGCTGGCCGCGGCAGGCGACATCGGCACTTTGCCCCGCGACCAGAAGACGCAATTGAAGAATGCGCTGATCCGCTATGCCGACTACCTCGTGAGCAAGGGCCAGCGCGATCGCGCCAAGCAGTACGCCGCGATGGGCAAGGACCACTTCATGGATCAGCCCGATTTCAAAGGGCTGTGGGACAGCCTGTGAGCGCCCATCACCCAGCCAAGCGAAAGCCGTTCTGAAGAGCGCCTTTCGCGCATCAAGCACCCGGTCGGCGCCGGATCAGCCAAAGCACCAACGGCGGCAACAGCAGCAGATCGGCCGCTAGCGCGAAGGCCAGCGTGCAACTCACCAGGAGCCCCATGTAGTGCACGCTGGCGAAGCTGCTGAACACCAGGGACACGAAGCCAGAGCAGAGCATGATGCTGGTGATGAGCACGGCCTTGCCCGAGGAGAGCACCGAGCGCTTCAAGGCCAACGGCACGCTGCGGCCCTTGAGCAATTCAATGCGCAGCTTTCCCAGCACGTGGATCGTGTCATCCACGGCGATGCCGAAAGCGATGGTGAAGATGATCGCCGTGCTCACCTTGACCGCGATGCCTGCTGCGCCCATCAGAGCCGCCACCATGAGCAAGGGCAGCACATTCGGCAGCAATGCCACCAGGGTCATCCGCGCATCGCGGAATACCCAGGCCATGATCGCCGCGATCAGCAAGAAGGCCAGGCTCAAGCCTGCGATCAGCTGGCTGCTGAGCTTCTCGTTGTTGCGGTCGATCAGGAAGGCCATGCCCGTTTGCGCCATCCGGTCGGAGAGGCCCTGCTCAATGAGGAACGTATCCAGCGCGGCGTTCCGCTGCTTGAACACGTGGCCGCCTTCGTCGGGCAAACGCCCGGCGACCCGTGCGAAGGCGCCGGTGCTATCCACCAGGGAGGAGAGCGCTTGCGGTCCGAGCGCCAAGCGGGCCATGCGCACCAGCCGTCGAGCCTCGGCCTCATTGTCCGGCAGCTTGAAATAGCTGGCATCGCCGCCATTGGCAGCCTTGTTCATGGCCTTGATCACCACGGATGGCGACATCACCGAACCCACACCGTAGGCATTCCTCAGGTAGTTCTCCACGTGATCCATGTCGCGCAGGTCCGCCAGGCTCCAGGCATCACCACCCGGCGCGATCACCTCCATCTCGAAGGGGCGCACACCGCCGAAATGCTGCTCGAACCAGAAGTAGTCCTGTTTCTGCGGGTCGTCATCGGGCCAATCCTCGAGCAGATGATTGTCCACCTTCAGCATGCTGGCGAGCGGGAGGCAGCCCAGCATCAGCAGGGCAGAGCCAACGATCACCAGCCGGCGGCGGCGCACCACCTGGCGGAACAGGCGGTGCAGGGGCCAGAACCATGTGCTCGCTTCAGCGCTCGCTGCGGCCTGCACCGGAGTGGGCAGCGAGAGCAGCAGCGCGGGCAGCAGGGTGAAGGCCAAGGTGAAGGCCACGAAAACGCCGATTCCCGTGAACACGCCGAACTCCCGGATCGGCTGGATGCCGCTGCTCATCAGGGTTGCGAAGCCGATGGCGGTGGTGAGCGATGTGAGGAAGGTGGCCAGGCCCACTTCGTAGTAGGTGATCGCTAGCGCTCGCGCTTTGCTGTGGCCGCTGCGCAAGGCATCGATATAGCGCTGGAGGATGTGCACCACGTCGCTCATGCCTACCACGAACAGGATCGTCGGCAGCAGCATGGTGAGCACCGTGAGCGGCTTGCCCATCAGGGTCATGAGGCCCACTTGCCACAGCACGGAGAGCCCCACCACCACCAGCGGCACCGCTACGCCCCACCAGGTTCGGAAACCGATGGCGAGGAACACGCTGAGCAAGGCCACCGAGATGCTGAAGAAGAGCACCAGTTCGCGCTGCATCTTCTGGATGTACCAGTACTGACCGTGGATGCGCCCGCCCATGCGCACCTCGGACAGGCCGCTGCGGTCCACTGCGGCCTGCACGGCGAGGAAGAGCGAATCGCTGCGGTCCTTGCTAAGGCCCGGCGCCGCGCGCAGAACCATGAGCATCGCCTTGCCATCCGCGGCGATGTGCGCCTCGCGCATCAGCGCATCGCTCCACACGCGGATGCTGTCCGCTCGGAGCAGGCTGTCGGCTTCCCAGCGCAGCCAAGGGACAAGGAAGGCGCCCACAGGGGTGAGCCGCGGTTCCTGCGCCCGGGTGAGCGTATTCACCGATCGAACGTGCGGAAGCGCGATCAGATCGCCGGCCAGTGCATCGAAGCGCGCGAGGAAGGCGCTGTCGAATACCGAGGGCTCGTGCGCCGCGCCGATGAGCAGGAAATCATCGTCGCCGCCGAAGCGCTCCCGGAAGGCCAGGTAGCGGTCGAGCTCCGGGTCGTTGGTAGGGAAGAAGCGCTCGAAATCGTGATCGAGGCGGGCTTCGCGCAGCGCTGCTCCGAAGGCGGTGGTGAGCAACAGCAGCACGCCCAGCGCCAACCTCGCGTTGCGCGGGGTGATCCAGCGCTCGATGCGGCGCAGTCGGGCTTCCATCAACAAAGGGCGGTCGATCGTGGCGGGCAAAGGTGGCGAAGGGCGCCGCAGGGCAAGGGTAGCTTTGCAGCCGATGCTCCTCCCATCATGCCGGGCCGCGCTCCTGCTGGCATCAACGCTCGCAGCGCCGCAGCTGTTCTCCGTTCCGGCGCCGTGGCCCATCGGCGACCGCCTGCGGCAGGGCTTCGAGGCCTTGGAGATCCATGATTACTTCAAGGCGCGCAAACTCCTCCTGCAACAGGCGCGAAGGCACCCGGCAGCGGCGTGGTACGGCCTCAGCGTGATCGCCGGCCGCGGCAACAACCCCTTCCACGATGAGGATTCGTGCTATGCGTACATCCTTCGCTCCGATGCCGCATTCACCATGGCGCCGGACAAGGAGCGCGTGCGCATCGGCAACCTGGGCGTGAGCCACGAGGCCATTGAGCAGCAGAAGGCGCATGCCTTCCGGCTCGGATGGGAGCGGGCCAAGAGCGCGCACAGCATCGCCGCCTACGACCGCTACATCAACGCCTATACGCAGAGCCCCTTCATCGGTGAAGCCACCTCCGTGCGCGACCACCTGGCCTTCCAACAGGCGCGTGCGGTGAACACGGCGGCGGCCTACCGCGAGTTCCTGAACAAGTACCCGAAGTCGCGTGAAGTGCATGAGGCGCGCACGCGCTGCAGCGAGGCCACCTATCGGGAGAGCACAGCCGATGGCACGCTGGCTTCTTTCCAGGCCTTCATCCGCGACCATCCGGAGAATCCGTGGGCGAGGCAGGCCGAGGAGGAGGTCTTCCGCCTGAGCACCCCGAACCGCACGGCCGAGGAGTACGCCGCCTTCATCCGCGGGAATCCGCGCAACCGAATGGTGAACGACGCTTGGCGCGCCATCTATGAGCTGCGCACACGGTCCTTGAGCACCGACGCGATCACGCGCTTCCTGCAGGAATTCCCCGATTATCCCTTCGTGGAGGAACTCGTGCTCGATTACCAGACCGCGAGCCTCTTCCTGCTGCCCTTCCGCCGCGACAGCCTCTGGGGCTACATCGATGAGGAAGGGAACGAGCGCATCAAGGCCACGTTCGAGTGGGCGGAGCCCTTCGTGGGCGCACAAGCCTTGGTGGGCCGCAACGGCCGCACCGGCTCGATCAACCGCAGCGGACGCGTGTTGGTGCCCATCGAGTACGACGAATTGTCGGACGCCGTGGAAGGCACCAGCACGGTTGAGCGCAACGGCCGTGTCGGCGCGGTCGACCGCAATGGCGACCTTGTCGTGCCCATGGACTTCGAGGATGTGGGCGAGTTCAGCCAAGGCCTGGCCTACGCGCAGCGCGATGGCCTTTACGGGTACATCAATCCTCGAGGCGAAACAGCGATCCCGTTCAGCTTCCTATCTGCGGGCACCTTCCGCAACGGCCTCGCGGTGGTGGAGCAGGATGGCGGTTTCGGGGTGATCGATGAGAAGGGCAACGTGGTGCTGCCTGCCGAGCATGATTGGGTCGAAGGCTTCGAGGGCCCGGTGAGCCGCGTGCGCAAGGATGGCCGCTTCGGACTGGTGAGCCCCTTCGGTGATCTGCTCATTCCCTTGCAGTACGATCATATCGGCCCATTCCGCGATGGGCTGGCCCTGGCCATCGAAGGCAAGCGATGCGGCTACGTGGACCAAACGGGCAGGCTGTCGATCCCGCTAGAATACGAGGCTACGGACGACGCAGCCAACTGGGGCGATTTCAATGGGGGACTGGCCGAAGTGCAGTCCGGTGGCAAGCGCTGCATGATCGATGCCCGCAACGTGAAGGTGCTTCCCTGCGCCTATGCTGATATCGGTGCGGCCACCGGCGCGCTGATCCCGGTGCGCAAGAAGGGCAAGTGGGGCTATGCGGACCGCAAGGGCAACGTGCTGTTCGAGAACCGCTACGATCAAGCCTTCGAGATGAATGGTGGCTACGCGCGGATCCGCCAAGGCGAGCTCTTCGGGCTGATCGACAGTACCGGAAAGGAATGCGTGGCCCCGAGCTATCAAGCCCTGCAGCCGGCGGGCCATGGACTCTGGATCGCAACGGGCCCAGGCGGCACGGGCCTCATCGACGTGCAGGGCAGGGCGCTCATCACCCTTGCTTTCGATGCGGTGAAACTCATGGGTCCCGGTGTCGCCAGGGTTGAGCGAAACAGCCGGATCGGTTATGTGAGGCTCAGCGATGGCCGCATGATCTGGAAGGAAGACGGGCTGGAGTTGCGCTGACCTCAGCGCAGCACGTTCACGTGGCCCATCAGCTCCTCGGCCTTCGCGCCATCCTCTGCACGTGCGCGGTAGCGGATCTTCCAGATGTACACGCCATCGGGCACGATCTGTCCGCCGGCGGTGCAGTCCCATGCTTTGTCCGGATGGTCGAGCACCGCGATGCGCTCGCCCCAGCGATCGAAGATCTCGAGCGTGAAGTCGCGCAGCGGCCCGAAGTAGGAGACGCGGAACGAATCGTTCTTGCCATCATCGTTCGGTGTCACCGTATTGGGCACGTACACGATCGGGCCGCAGATGCCCTCTTCCACGCGCAGGCTCGCCGTGGCATCGATGCATTCGCCGGTGACCGCCACGGAATAGGTGCCCGGCGCCGATACGCTGATCCATTCCTGCGTGCTGCCGGTGCTCCAGAGGTGCTGCGCGCCCGCGAGGCCGGTTGACAGCACCAGCGGTGCATCGGGGCAATAGGAGCTGTCGGTGCCCAGCGAGAGCGAATCGATGAAGTCGGTCACCGTTACCTGCGCGGCATCGGTGGCGGTGCAGCCTAGGAGGCTGAGCGTGACGGCATAGGTGCCGCTGTTTGCTGCCGCGATGGTGTCCGCGCTGGCGCCGGTGCTCCAGGACACGCTCGCACCACCGGGTTGCACATAGAGCAGGAGGCTATCGCCTTCGCACAAGGTGTACGGCCCGCCCAACTCGGGCACGATCAACGGAACAACGGCGACGGTAACGGTATCAGAAGTGGTGCATGCGGCTTCCGTGACGTTCACCCAATACGTGCCTGCCGCATTCACTTCAATGCTCGCGGTGGATGCTCCATTGCTCCAAGCATAGGTGCCCAGGAGATTCGCGGTGAGCACTGCGCTTTCAGTGGGACAGATCTGGAGGTCGGGGCCCAGGTCGAGGCCTAGGGGATCGAATACCGCGATGCTGATCGCATCGGATGCGGTGCAGCCGTTGAGGTCAACCAACACGGAGTAGTCGCCCGCTGCATTCACCGTGATGGCTGAAGCGGTGGAGCCGGTGCTCCATGCATAGGTGGCACCGGGCTGGGCGGCAGAAAGGTCGATGGACGCTCCTGCGCACAAGGTGGTGTCATTCCCGAGATCGGCGATAGGCGCGGGTAATTGGATCACGTTGGCCACGTCTGAACTGGAGCATCCCGCAACGGTCACGGTGACGCTCACCGCGCCGGCGTTGCTGGTGGTGTAGGTGGCTGCAGTGCTGCCATCCTGCCACAGGTAGCTGGCGTTGGGGGTGGTGGCGTCGAAGGTGGCCGCAGCGTCGGGGCAGATCGATTGATCCGCACCGATGTCGAAGACCGGCAAGGGCAGGAAGCTGAGGGTCACTTCATCATCGGCCGTGCAGGCGCCCACTGAGGCCGTTACGCTGTATGTGCCGCTGGCCGAGGCCACGATGCTCGCAGTGGTGGCCCCGGTGCTCCAGAGGTAGGTGGCATTCGGCAAGGTGGCGTCGAGGGTGATGCTTTCGCCTTCGCAGGCATTCGCATCGGGGCCCAGATCGATCGCGCCAGGATTGAGCACCGCCACCAGAACCGTGTCAGAGACGATGCAGGCACCCTGGGTGATCTGCACCCAATAGCTGCCCGAAGCGCTCACCGTTAGCGTGGCTGCATTGCTCCCTGTGCTCCACAGGTACGCCGCGCCGGCAACCCCGGGATCGAAGGTGGCCTGATCGCCGGCGCAAAGGCTCAGATCGGGGCCCAGGTCGAAGGCCTGCGGCACCGTGAAGTCCACATTCACATCGTCCGTGGCGGTGCAGCCATTGAGATCCACCACCACACTGTAATTCCCATCGCCTGCCACTATGATCGAAGCGCTGGTCTCACCGGTGCTCCACATGTAGTTGGCGCCGGGCCATGTGGCATCGAGGACCAGTTGATCGCCTGCGCAGAGCTGCTGGTCCGGAGGCAATTGCACCTGTGGCATGGGCTGCACCACAATGCTCACGGTATCGCTTACGGTGCAGAGGCCTTGCGTAGCCTGAACCCAATAGGTGCCTGTTGCGCCTGCCGTGATGGTGGCCGAACTGGAGCCGGTGCTCCAGAGGTAGGTGGCACCGGGCAGAGCGGCGGTGAGCAGCGCGGTTTCGCCATCGCATAGCACGAGGTCGGGGCCAAGGTCCAAGGCATCGGGCGTGGCTTCCACGATGGTGATCTGGTCCGTGAAGGTGCAGCCGTTGATCGCCGTAAGCGTCACGGAGTACGCTCCGCCCTGCGCAACCGTGATGGCAGAGGTGGTGGCGCCGGTGCTCCAGAGGTAGCTCGCTCCGGCCAAGGAGGCATCGAGGGCGATGGCATCGCCGCTGCACAGGGTCTGGTCCGGTCCGAGGTCGATCACTGGCAAGGGAAGCACGGTCACTTGGATCGCATCGCTCACGGCGCAACTGCCTTGCGTAACGGTCACGCTGTAGTTACCGGTGGTCGCAACGGTGATGGTGGGTGTTGCCTCACCTGTGTTCCAGAGGTAGGCGGTGGCACCCGCAGTGGTGGCATCGAGAAGGAGCTGATCGCCGGTGCAGATCGTCGCGTCCGGCCCGAGGTCAACAGGCGTGGGTGCTTGCACGGTCACGGTGATCGCGTCGCTGGCCACGCATCCATTGGCATCAGTGAGTTGCACGCTCACCGGACCGGTGCTCTGCGCATTGTAGCTCGACAAGGTGCTCCCATCGTGCCAGAGGTAGCTGGCGCCGGCTTGAGCCACGTTCAGCAGCACGGCATCGCCCGGGCAGAGGGTGAGGTCGGGGCCGAGATCGACCAGCGCGGCAGGGAACGCGCCGATGGTGATCGCATCGCCCGCGCTGCAGCCGTTGGCGGTCACTGTTACATCGTAGCTGCCGGGACCAACCGAAATGCTCGGCGTCACGGCGCCCGTGCTCCAGGCATAGCTGCCTCCGGGCACGGTGGCATCGAGCGTGGCGCTGATCCCGGGGCACAGGCTGAAGTCGGCGCCGAGGTCAACCGCCGGAAGCGGCGTCACAGCGAGCACTACGGTGTCGCGCACGGTGCAGCCGTTGGTGGTGACATCGAGCCAATAGGTGCCCGCGGTTCCGGTGGTGATCGAATTGAGCGCAACGCCGGTGCTCCACAGGTAGCTAGCACCGGCCACGTTGGCACTGAAGGTGGCGTTATCGCCCGCGCAGATGGTCTGGTCAGGCCCAAGGCTGAAAGCAGGAAGCGCGTAATTGAACAGCTCCATCGCGTCCGAGGCGCTGCACCCGTTCACGGTGACCTGCACGCTGTAGGTGCCCGGCGCATCCACGTCGATGGCGGGGGTGATGGCGCCGTTGCTCCATGCGTAGCTGGCCCCTGGGCTGGAAGCGTCGAGGGTGATCGTCGTGCCGGGGCACACGGTCTGGTCCGGCCCAAGGTCAACCACCGGCAAGGGCACCACCACCAGGTCCATGTTGTCCGTGGCCGCGCAATTGCCCAGCGTAACGGTAACGGCGTAGTTGCCCGTGGCGGTGGCGATCAGTGTGGCATCCGTGGATCCATCGCTCCAGAGGTAGGTGGCACCGGGCACCGTGGCATCGAGGAGCACTTGCTGGCCCGCGCAGATCTGCTGGTCTGGTCCGAGGTCGAAGACCGGATAGGGGTTGTAATCAACCACCACCTCGTCGTAGGCGGAACAGCCGTTCACCGTGACGGTCACCCCGTAAATGCCATCGGCATTCACACCATGCGTGGGGCCACTGCTCCCATCCATCCAGCTGTAGCTGGCGCCGGGCGTGGTGGCATCCACCACCGTTACGTCACCCGTGCACAATTGCAGGTCGGGGCCCAGGTTGAAGACAGGCAACGGGTTGTAGCCAACCGTGATGGCGTCGCTGGCCGAGCAATTGTTGGCGGTGACGTTGACGCTGTAGTTGCCCGCGCTGCTCACGGTGTAGGTGGGATCGGTGCTCCCATCCTGCCAGAGATAGCTGCCGCCCGGCACGGTGGCATCGAGCAAGAGGGTCTCTCCATCGCACAGCGTGGCATCCGGACCAAGGTCGAAGGCGGGTAACGGGGTCACGAACACCTCGATGTCGTCCGAAAGCGTGACCGTGGCGCTGATGCTCACATCATCGAATCCGAAATCGTTGCCGATGCCGTGGCCGCTGCTCACTTGCACGCAGAAGTCGGCGTTGGTGACCCCGGCCGGCGCGGTCCATGTGGTGCTGAATTGCTGCCAGACGCCTTGCTGGCTGGGCAGCTGCAGGTCGTCACCGGTCCATTGATTGTTCACGAACACCGCCAGCAGCGGTGCGCCTTGATTGGCCAATGACATGGCCCGGAAGCTGATCGTGTATGTCTGGCCGGGGCACACCGGATGGGTCTGGCACCAGAAGCGCCAGCCGGGGTGCATCCAACCCGCGTTCACCATGAGGAATTGGCCGGTGCCCGTGCCCTGCCATTGGTTGTGCAGGAGGTTGGCATTCCAGCCGATCCAGTAGTTGCCATCGGTGGTCAGCGGCATGGCGTAGTTGAACATGCTGGTGAAGCCCGTGTTGCCGCTGCTGAAGTTGGGGTTTACGGCCAGGTTGCCTGTGGGATAGCTCACCGTGCAGGTGTACACGCCGGCGGTGCTCATCGTGGTGTTCTGCGTCGCATCGCCGTTGCTCCAGCTGTAGTTGGGGAAACCGGGTGGGCCGTTGAGCTGTACGGTTTCGCCCTGGCAGATGGTCTCATCAGGGCCAAGCACGATGGCGCAGGCCGGGGGCTGCGCCAGCAACGGGCAGGCAGAGGCGATCAGCGCCAAGGCGATGGTTATCCTGCTGAACATCCGGCGATTCGGGCCTGTGGCCGTTGGCAAAGGTCGGGCCGCTGGAACAACTTTCAATAAGGCTGGTCTGGTAGGTATCAACGGGCGATGAACACACGATTGACGCCTTCGAGCCGCAATTCGTCCACTGTGCCGAAAACACGCTTCAGATTCGAGAGGACCTTATCGCACCGCGCCCCGCTCTGGTCGTCGTAGTCCACAGCATTGAAGCACAGGGTGCCGGTGCACCGGTCGCGCAGGGCGTGGGCGAAACCGAGCGTGTCGGTGCCTGGCGCCAGGTCTAGGTCGTCGAAGAGGTCCACCAGCACCAGGTCGAAGCGGTCCTTGAGGGCGTGCACCTGAACCGTGGCATCACCCTCGATCACCGTGAGTGCAGGCCAGCGCGCGAGGCCGAACCAGCGCCGGCCGGCATCGATCATCACCGGGTCTATCTCCACGGCCGTGATGGGGCAGGGGAGCCTCAGCTCGCGCCGCAGGATGCTCGGCACGCTGCCCACGCCCAGCCCCAGCAGCAGCACCGAGGCAGGGGGCGCATCGCGCAGGCCCAGATACGCGAACACCGATCGCCACACGCGATGCAAGCTGCCGAACGACTGGTTGCCGCGCGCGCTGTTGAGCACCAGCCTGCCGTACTCGTACCGGGCTTCCAGCAGCCCATACCGACCCGCCATGCGCGCTGAGGGCATCGGCCATATCAGGCTCATGATCCGCTTCAGCAGCATGGGGCAAAGGTGGGCCACCATCTTTGCGCCATGCGCCACCTCATCCTGTCAACCGTGTTCATCTTGTTCGCCGCAGCCCTTTCCGGGCAAGTGGTGCACGATTACGCTTCCGTGGAATTCTCGCCGGGCATCCGCAAGCTCGGGGTCTTCGGCACCGGCATCCCGGCCAAGGTCATCGACCTGAAAACGGTGAACATGAGCAAGCGCGACCTCGACATGCTCAACTTCTTCGAGGAGGTGCAGGCCATGGAGCAACAGGGCTGGGAAGTAGCCGGCCACGATGTGGTGGCGCTGGATAAAGGGATCCACATGTATGTGTGGACCTTGCGACGGTTGAAGGCAGCCACTCCCTGATGCTGGACTAAATCGCTGAGAAGCAATCAGTTATTACCCCCCCCCCCCGGGGGGGCTCGTTCTTGGGCTTACGCTTCTTCCTCCGGGCAAGCTTCGCGGTGAGCGCTTCCAAATAGAGCTCGAAGCCGCGAATTAGAGTGCGTTCCTCGGTCTTGGTCAGCTCGGGTTTCTTCTTGCCCGATGGCTTCGCAATCTGGTCGATGTGAACGATGCGTAAGGCATCATCGGCTGGTGCCGAAGCTGATTCCTTGGTTGGCGCTTCGTCATCGCTCAACCAGGAGCGAATATCAACGCCGAGCACTTTCTGGATCCGCTCCAGGATGTGCGGCTTCGGATGCGGATTGCGCTCCAAGCGCGAGTAGCTGCTCTGCTCCATGAAAAGGCGCTTTCCCATCTGTTTCTGGGTGAGCTTGAGCTCTTCGCGGAGTTTCTTGAGTTTCTCGGTGAACATGGTCCAGGGGAGTTGCGATGGCTTGGATAGGGCCCTGGTGCCTCAGTTGCCCGTAAGTGGAAATAGAATGGGATTGCATAGCGATGCGAGTATAGCGCTGAACGGGGAGCCCGAACAAGCGGCGATGCGCATACACGCCGCATTCTATACAGGTCTGGACCCGCCTATGCGCATACAGGTGCGGGTTATGCACGGATCGTCGCATGCGGCGCTCAATCACGCATCAACCCTGCATGCGTTATGCGTGCTTATGCGCCCGTCGCTCCGAAAGGTTTGATGGCGGCAACTCCGCCGCACCAAAACCCTTTTGATCATGACTAAGATGACGTCATCCCGCTGGAAAGCGGGACGAACCGCCGCTTTCGCGGCAAGCCTGGCCGCGTGGTGCGGTTGGGGCGCGATGGAGGTGAGGGGGCAGGCTGATGCGTGGATCACGGCCACGGCCACGAGCAACGGCAATGGCAATTGGTCGAATATGCTTGGCACGCCGGGAGCGGCTGTGGCCCTGCCAGCGCCGGGCGGATCCTTGGGCTACAACGGCCAAGCAGCGCGCTACTCTCAGCACATCCGCACCAACGGAAGCGGGCAGCTCATCTTTTTCGAGGTGGATGGTAACCTGTATGATGGGGATGGGTATTTGATTGCTGATGCGCGGGCAGGCACCAATGCCAACCCGCAATGCAATCAATGCCTTGAGCCGGGTGTCATGGAGTTCCTGAGTGTTCCAGTGCCTGGACTGTGCGGAGTGTACTTCTTGCTTGCGCACAAGGTGGCGGTGGTTTCAAGTTCCGAGTACCACATCCAAGTTTCCGTGCTCGACATGAACGCCGAGAACTCGGATTACGCCGTGCCTGGCACCTGCACCAGGCGGGGACGGCTTTTGAGCTTCGATACGGAGATCGCCACGCTGCATCCTCAACTCGGGGATTGGGTGAACACGACTGAATGCAGCTTCGAGAATATCGGGATAGCGAGCGGGAACCAGATGGCCACCAGCGATAGGGTGAGCAAACTCGCGACGAACCCGCTGGGCAAGAGCCAATCGCCTATGCTACGAGTAGTCGCAGGCCCAACGTCGAACTCCCCGTCCTGGCTGTTCGCTGTTTACACCACCCGCACGCTGGTATTCAAGATCAGCTCCTCGGGCATCCACCAAATCTCTCCAATGGCCGCCGGAGTTGGCGCACCGCCTGATTTGAGCTCCGTGCCTACTTACCATTCGAACGATGTCTTCACGGCGAAGCAGTTCTATCGCGATGTGGACGCACGTTTCACTGCGAACGGCGACATCCGGCTGGTTCAAACCGGCGGCTACGGTTACACCGTTTGGGGCGACCCTACCTATCAGCACTACAACCTCATCACCATGCGCTTCAATTCAACCACGGGCATGCTGGTTCCGAATTCCATCCAGGGCTTCTCGCTCTTCGAGCCAGCTCCCGATGGCTGTAATCCCGGCCCCGGGAATACCGGATTGGCAGGATGCGCCCTGCGACCTGGTGCGGCAGGCGCATACGTGGTTGGTGACTTGACCAGCGATTGCGTGTTGAATACCCCGGAGTTCGGCTACTTGGATTTCGCGAGCGGCGCATTCACGGACCTGACCGCTAGCGTGCCCAACGTGAGTAATTATACGACCGCACGCTTCTATCGGAACCGTGGCATTGGAGGAGTTGGTGAGGCCATTTATGTACCCGTGAGCAACGGCGTGGACATCATCAGCGGCATCGGTGACCCCGGAACCGTGACGAGCACAGTGAATGGTCTGTCAGGGGCGGTGCCGCCTTTGCACGTTGACCAGCCCGGCCAAAACAGCGGCAACCTGCAGCCCCGGTTCTTGAACACGGCCATCCAGGATGATCGGCACCTGAGCGCAGCAAGCATCGAGGCCTGCTGCGCCTATTTCCAAACCGTGCCAGGCGCCGTGGTGGGCGGCCACACCCAACTACCCGGCATGCAACAGACCTGGACCGCGGCCAGCAATCCCTACCAGCCCGGAAGCGCCAGCATGGTCTTCACATGCGATCTGATCGTGGAATTCGGCGCGGTGCTCAACCTGAACAGCCTTACGCTGAGATTCACCGACAATGCCAGGATCATCGTTCGCAGGGGCGGGCGGCTCACCACGAACAATACCACCATGACCAGCATCAATTGCCCGGGTGCGCGATGGCCGGGCGTAAGGGTGGAGGGGAACACCAGCAACAACTCGCAGCTGGGATTATCGCAAGGGCGATTCTGGATGACCAACAACAGCGTAATCGAGAACGCCGTGGTGGGCACTTGGTGTGCGCGGGAGTCAGCCAATGGCGCTATCGACCCACAGTACTATGGCGGGGTGATCATCTCGAATTCCAGCCACTATCGCAATTGCATCAGCGGTGCGCGAGTGGAGAATTACCACCGCTTCGAGGGTGGTTCGGTTGAGCTCGATAACCTGAGCAGCTTCTCCACCACTTCGTTCAGGACCACGAACACGTGGCCAGCTGGTCCACCGCCGTTCCGGCATGCTCAGGTGGTGAACTGCCGCAACGTGCGCTTCACCAATTGCAACTTCGTGAACGAGATACCCAATGCCTTCGCAGTCACGCAGCGCGGACGCGGCATCGTTAGCCGGCAAGCCCCATTCCGGTGCGCGGGGAACATGCTCACCAGCAGCAAATTCGAGAACCTCGAAGTGGGCGTGCTCGCCATGTGGATGCCCGCAGGCATGATGTACACGGTGAACGGCATGACTTTCAATAACAACTTCAAGGGCGTGGTGGACATGGGTACTCGTGATGCTGTGATCATCAACAACAAGTTCAAGATGCTTGCCATGCCTACGCCCTTCACGCAGGTCAGCATCGGCATACACCTCTTCCAGAGCAACGGCTACACCATCGAGCGCAATACCTTCATGGACCAAGGCACAAGCGTACCCAGCGCGGGCATCTGGTTCATGGGTCCTGCCTTCCAGGAGAACCAGATCTACGACAACACCTTCACCGAAATCAACATGGGCTGCGTGGTGCAAGGGCGTCATTTGGCTACCGGCGGCATTGATAAGGAAGGCTTGCAGATGCTCTGCGGCGACCACAGCGGCAACCTCGTTGACCAATGGCTCTGGGCCGATGGCTACATCAAAGAGAACCAAGGCGGCAGCAGCAATCACCCTTACGCCAACAACCGCTACTTCAGCACGCCGAATTGCGGCACCACCTTCGAGCCTTACGTGCTGCCCTGGCACCCCTTCGACTCCTTCGTGGAATACCACCACTGGGACTGGAACGGGGACCTTGACCCGGATCCGGAGATGCGGCCCGAATGCGTCGAGGATGAGAACGGCGTCTCCATCACACAGACCGGCGTGATGTACGATTTGACGCGATACTTCATGCCCACGCAGTTCGACAAGCTTACCGATTGCAACCGTGGCGAGTTAGACGCCATCTTCGGTAGTGGCCCACAGCAGCTTGGGCAGCTGGTTACCGCTTACCGCGACAAGATGGTGCAACTCCGCAGCGCCGAGGCCACCTACACTGGCACCGTGGACCATGGCTACACTCAAGACCTGGAAGTGGCCATCAACTATCAGCCCTGGCACCCCAGCCATTACCTGCGGGACTACATGCTGGCCAAGCACCCGTTGAGCGATGAGGTCATCAAGGCTGCCATCCATCGTAGCGAGCCGTTGGACCCCTGGCACCTCACCCAAGTGCTCATCCAGAACAGCCCACTCAGCCCGGCTATGTACAGCGAACTAGAACTAACCGCCGTACTGCCTGCGTTCTTCCACAACATGCTTTTGCAGTACAGGGAAGGAGTGAGCCTTCGTTCCACGCTCGAAGGCGAGATCAGGACGCGGCAGGTGGAGAGTGCGCGGCTGCTGCACCAAGCGATCTGGGCCATGAACGACGACAGCCTGACCGTAGGCCTACGTGACTCCTTGTTGACCATGCTCATGGAGGACTCCACCCAAGCTGGTCTGGCCAGGCGCTACCAGCTCCATCTGGACGAACTGGACTACGCGGCAGCGGCGAACATGGCTCCTGCCCTCTTTGTGAATGAATGGACCGATGCGCTGGCGCAGTTCGCCGCGATTCAAGAAAGCGTGCAAGGCGATTGGCACAACACGGACCCCGGCCAGCAGGAGGTCCTGCTGAATCTGGCCTTCGAGCATGCGCCCTACGTCGGGGCTTGGGCTTGGTCCGCACTGGTGGAGATCGGCGCCTTGGACAGCCTTCCCTCGCCAGAAGTGATCGAGGCATTCAAGAGCATGCCATTGCTAGCTGTAAGAGCGGGCAAGTTTGGTCCGGTAAGCGCCCCTTCTATGGCCGCTTACCCCAACCCGGCGCACGACCTTGTGCAGATTACCTACGAGCGAGGCATGGAACACGGTAACTTGCAGCTGTTTGACGTTCAAGGTCGCCTGATGATGGACATCCCGCTCAATGGCCAGCTTGCTTTCTGGGAGGTGCCAATTCGTGGCTTCGCCGAAGGACTATACTTGGCTCGGATCACATTGGATGGTTTCGTCCTTGGTGAAACCAAGTTCTCAGTTGTGAAATGAGATTGGTCACTGCATCCGCAATGAGTCTCGGCCTTTGGGCCGGGGCTCATTGCGCCGCAGCGCAGGGATTCATTCGACACTTTGACGCCGAACAAGCCGAAAAACCTGGTGCCTGCTTTTCCGTACGCGAGGTTCCTGCTGGCTACTTGTTATTCTGCTCTCAAGTGAGCAACGATGGCACCAACAGAACGCGGCTGTTCACCCGTGTGATTGATGCGGGTGGCGAGCAGATCAACGAGAGGGAGTTTTTCGCAGGTGTGCAACGGCACTATATCACCGGCACGATTGATCCAGTAGCCAATCGCTCTGATGGGACCTTTGCAGCCCCGATTTTCGACATCAGTCAAGGCTTCGATATGCGGACAAGCCTATTCATTCTTAATGTGCTTGGCGACACATTGTCAACACGAGTTGTGCTAAATTATCCGGTGTCGGACAGCTTACTGGTTACACCCAATCAAGTTAGAATATGCGCTGATGGTGGCGCTTTTCTCTGTGGAAGTGCTGATTTCTATTCGCCTCCCTCTGCATTGGCGGAAGCCCTTTTGGTTCGATTGGATCAGCTTGGCGACACGCTTTGGACGCGGCGCTACAGCCCTACACCGCAAAGCACCTATCGAGGTTTCGGCGTACTTGAGTTCAGTGATGGAGGCGCCGTCATGATTGGTTCTCGTGACCAGAGCTTTGCATTAGATGAGTATTTCATTTTGCGCACCAACCCCCAGGGTGCGATGCATTGGATCCGCTACTTCGGCAACCGAGCGAATGCCACTGACGCAGCCGTTCGGTTGGATAGCGACGGCAACATCATCACCTACTCAGCATACAAGGAATCGAGCTATCCGACCCTTTACGGGCAATTCATGCTCACCAAATGGAGTCCGAGTGGCGACATCATCTGGCAGAAGCGATCGCACTATGGCAGGAACTATTACGTGGGCGACTTCGAGGTACTGCCGGACAACTCGATCATCGCGGTCGGCTCGCACGATGGCGGCGGGGAGCTCATGCGCTTCAGCGCCGAGGGAGATAGCCTGTGGACTAGGCAGTATGTGGCCTTCGCAACCAGCGAGCGCCACCGCCTCTTCGATGTGGAGCCCACCAGCGATGGCGGCTTCGTGGCGGCGGGCAGCTGCGACCAGTACTGGGGCGATCCCACGCCCAACCTGGAGACCGAGTGGATGATCAAGACCGACAGCCTGGGCTGCGTGGTGCCGGGTTGCCACACGGCGGGCGTGCAGGAGTACGCGTTGGACCTGAACCAGTACCTGAGCATTTCGCCCAACCCCGTGGCCCCCGGTCAGCCGCTGCACATCAGCTTCGAGCCGCCACCAACGTTCACACCGAACGGCCCGCTGCGCTTGGTGATGCTGGATGCGCTGGGGAGACACGTGCAGGAGGAACATTTGCGCGGCACAGCCGGACAACTGACAACCGGCAACTGGCAGCCGGGCCTTTACTACATGCACATTGCCGATGCGAAGCGGTGGCTTGCGGGTGGCAAGGTGGTCGTGGAATAGGGGGCGCCGAGTCCACCAACTCTGCCCGCTGCCCAGCTGTTCGGTTGCCGACATCACGCAATTCCGTAGCCTTGTAGCATGAGTGAAGTGGCCACCTACCAGTTACTCGATGGCCGTGCCTGCTCCGATGCGCTGAAGCAGCGGATTGCTCTAGAATCTGCGGAAGTGCTGGCCAAGCGCGGCCGTGCCCCGCATCTGGCGGCCGTGCTCGTGGGCGATGATGGCGCGAGCCGCACTTATGTGGAAGCGAAGGTGAAGGCCTGCGAAGCGGTGGGCTTCAAGAGCTCCTTGATCCGATTGCCCGCATCCACCGCGCAACAGGAACTCATCAAGCAGGTGCAGGCGCTCAACGCCGACGCTGAGCTCGACGGCTTCATCGTGCAGCTGCCCTTGCCTGATCACCTCGATGCCGATGCGGTCACCCTGGCGATCGACCCCGCCAAGGATGTCGACGGTTTCCACCCGGTGAGCCTGGGCAACATGGTGCTGGGCCACGATGGTTTCCTGCCCGCCACGCCCAGCGGCATCGTGGAGCTGCTGCGCCATTACCGCATCGCCACCAGCGGCAAGCACTGCGTGGTTGTGGGCCGCAGCAACATCGTGGGCACGCCCATGAGCATCCTCATGAGCCGCAACAGCGATCCCGGCAATTGCACGGTGACCCTGGCGCACAGCCGCACCCGCGATCTGGCCGCCGTGACGCGCGAGGCCGATATCCTCATCGTGGCTGCGGGCAAACCAGGGCTCATCGGCGCGGCCATGGTGAAGCAAGGCGCCGTGGTGGTCGATGTCGGCATCCACCGTGTCGACGACCCTTCGCGCAAGAGCGGCTTCCGGCTCCTGGGCGATGTGCGCTTCGAGGAAGTGGCGCCCAAATGCGCGTGGATCACGCCCGTGCCAGGCGGCGTGGGCCCCATGACCATCGCCAGCCTGCTGCTCAACACGCTGAAGGCGGCCCAGCGCTAGGTGAAGCCAACGTTTCTGGGTTCGGCCGAAGCCCGGTACTTTCGCCACCATGCGCAGGCATCTTTGGAAAGCGGTCGCCGTCTTGGCCATCGTGTTGTCGATTGCGGCCTACTTCCGGTACTGGTGGGTGTTCGGCACCGGCGTGAAAGCCGGCGAGCTGAATTACGTGGTGCATAAAGGCGTGCTCTTCAAGACCTACGAGGGCAAGATGATCCAGACCGGCATCCGCAGCCAGGCCGGCACGCTGCAGAGCTTCGAGTTCCTCTTCTCGGTGGAGCACCCTGAAGTGGCGCAGCGGCTCATGGTCAACAGCGGCAAGCAATTCAACCTGCATTACCGGGAGTACCTCGCGGCACTTCCGTGGCGCGGGCACAGCAAGTACGTGGTGGACAGCATCGTGAGCATGCAGGACGTGAACCGCTAACCCAGCGCCCTTGGACCACAGGACCTCCGGATACCACGAGCCCACCAAGCCGAGCAGCCGGCGCTCCAGCAGCATCAAGCACCGGTCGCGCGGAAGGTCGAAGCGCAAGGAGCGTGAGCAGGGATCGGCCCTTCATTGGTTCAAGCACGATTTGCGCGAGGCTGTGCAGCGCTATTCCAAGCAGACCAGCGCCGCGCACAAGCGCTTCACGCTTCTGTTGATCCTCGCAGGCACCGCCCTGCGCGCCTGGCTGCTCAACGAGCCGGTCACCATCGATGAGGCCAATATGTACATCTCGTTCGGCACCCAATCGGTGGGTACCATCCTCACCGACTACAGCCTGCCGATCAACCATGTGCTGCACACGGTGCTGGCGAAGCTGAGCACCTCGGTGTTCGGGATCAGCACCCTGGCCATGCGGCTCCCGGCCTTCCTGGCCGGCGTGCTGGCCATGCCCTTGTTCTACATGCTCGTGCGGAGCCTCTTCAACCGCTACATCGCCCTGATGGCGCTGGCCATGGTGGCCGGTTGCCCGCCGTTGATCGAACTGAGCGCGCTGGCCCAGGGCTACAGCATCACCTGGTGCGCGCTGCTGGCCGCACTGCTGGTGGCTCGCCATCTGGTGCGTGAGAACAATCCGTGGAGCGCGGCCTTCATGGGCCTCTTCCTCGCCTTGGGCATGTGGAGCGTGCCCAGCATGGTGTACGGGGCGGCCATGAGCTACCTCTGGGTGCTCTTCACGCTGCTGGGCAAGTACCAGCGTTCGCTCAGTGAACGGATGACCATGCTCGGCCTCTCGGTGGTGGTGCTCTTCCTGGCCACCGTGCTCTTCTACATCCCGGTGGTGATGGAGCACGGCGTGGACGGGCTCTTCCACCACGTGAGCGAAGGCGATCGCACCTGGGACACCTTCAGCGCAGGCTACGCCGACCGCGTGATCGACTTCTGGATGTACGCGGCGGATGCCTCCTACGATTGGGTGCTCGTGCTCGGCTTCGGCGGATTGCTGCACGCCACCTACATCTCGGGCAAGTTCCGCGCGATCATGTTCGCCTTGCTGCTCGGGTCGGTGCCGTTGGCCATCGGGCTGCGCGAGGAAGGCGGCGCCTACACCTGGTCGCATGCCATCTTCTTCTTCTGCATCGGATCGTCCATCGCGCTCTTCTACCTGCTGAAGCTGATCCAGGAGAAGCTGGTGAAGAGCATGGGCAAGCGCAGCCGCACGGCCTGGGCCGCGCTGGGCCTGCTGATCCTCTTCGGCTCGGGCACCGGCGTGGCCAAGGACCGCATGGGCCATCAGGCCGAGACCCGCCCCGGAGCAGCGTTGATCCTGGCCACCTTGAAGCCCGATGACCGCCTCTGCTTCGACGCGCGCTGGGAGCGCATCGTGAGCTTCGAGCTCCTCGCCCAGGGCATGCCGCTCGACCGCTTGAATCAGGTGATCTCCTACAAGGGCGCCATGCCCTCCGGATCCACCTTGCTGCTCGCCTTGGGCAAGCGCGGAGGTCCGAGCCCCACGGAGGCGATCGGGCGCTGCGGATTGCCGGCCGACGGCTTCGACGAGCCCGTCCACTTCAAAGAGTGGCCGCGATTGGAGATATTCGCGGCCCGAAAGCGCTAGAAGCTCCTTGCTGCTTGTTCCATCGCTGAGCTGGGCTCAGTTGCTCTCCACGAGCATTGGATGAAACATCCGGTCATTCCGAGCAAAGCGAAGGAACAACCTGCAACCTCCAACCGCCAAACAATGTCCGAAGAAGGCCGCCAGATAATCTTCAATATGGTGAAGGTGGGCAAGACCCTGCCCTCCGGTAAGAAGATCCTCAACGACATCTACCTCGGCTTCTACTACGGCGCCAAGATCGGCGTGCTCGGCCTCAACGGATCAGGCAAGTCCACGCTGATGCGCATCATCGCCGGCAAGGAGAAGAGCTACGAGGGCGATGTGCACCTGAGCCCCGGCTACTCCATCGGCCACCTGGAGCAGGAGCCCGAGCTCGATGAGAGCAAGACCGTGATCGAGATCGTGCGCGAGGGCGTGCAGGAGACCATGGACCTGCTGAAGGAATATGAAGACGTGAACAACAAGTTCGCCGATGAGGATGTGCTCGCCGACCCGGACAAGATGGACAAGCTCATCGCGCGGCAAGCGGCTTTGCAGGACAGGATCGAAGCGAGCGATGCGTGGAACATCGACCAGAAGCTGGAAGTGGCCATGGATGCGCTGCGATGCCCCGAGGGCGACACGGCGATCAAGGTGCTCAGCGGCGGTGAGCGCCGTCGCGTGGCGCTGTGCCGATTGCTCTTGCAGAATCCGGATATCCTCTTGCTGGACGAGCCCACCAACCACCTCGACGCGGAGAGCGTGGCGTGGCTCGAATTGCACTTGCAGCAGTACAAGGGCACCGTCATCGCCATCACGCACGACCGCTACTTCCTCGACAACGTGGCCGGTTGGATCCTGGAACTCGATAGGGGAGAAGGCATCCCCTACAAGGGCAACTACACCACCTGGCTGGAGCAGAAGACCGCGCGCCTCGCGCAGGAGGAGAAGCAGGAGAGCAAGCGCCAGCGCGTGCTGAAGCAGGAATTGGAATGGGTGCGCAGCAACGCCAGTGCGCGCCGCACCAAGAGCAAGGCGCGCTTGCAGAACTACGAGAAGATGCAGAGCGAGAGCGTGAAGGAGAAGGAGGCGAAGCTGGAGATCTTCATCCCCAACGGGCCGCGCCTAGGCGACAAGGTGATCGAGTTCAAGAACGTGAGCAAGGGCTACGGAGACCGACTGCTCATCGACAACCTGAGCTTTGCGCTTCCACCTGCGGGCATCGTGGGCATCATCGGTCCGAACGGTGCCGGTAAGACCACGCTCTTCCGCATGGTGATGGGCCTCGAGAAACCCGACAGCGGCAGCATCAGCATCGGCGAGACCGTGCAGATGGCCTACGTGGACCAGAGCCACAAGGACCTGGTGGCCGACAAGACCGTGTACGAAGTGCTCACCGGCGGATTGGAGAACATCACTTTCGGCAACGTGGTGATGAACTCACGCGCCTACCTCAGCCGCTTCAACTTCAGCGGCACCGACCAGAACAAGAAGGTGGGCATCCTCTCCGGCGGCGAGCGCAACCGCCTCCACTTGGCCATGACCGTGAAGCAGAGCAGCAACGTGCTGCTGCTTGACGAACCCACCAACGACCTCGATGTGAACACGCTGCGCGCGCTCGAAGAAGCGATCCAGGATTACAGCGGCTGCGCGGTGATCATCAGCCACGACCGTTGGTTCCTCGACCGCGTGTGCACGCACATCCTCGCCTTCGAGGGCGACAGCCAGGTGTACTGGTTCGAGGGCGGCTTCAGCGAGTACGAGGAGAACCACAAGAAGCGCTTGGGCGGCGATATCGTGCCGCACAGGATGAAGTACCGGAAATTGGTGCGGGGGTGATCGCACCTCACGGAAAGGCAAAGCCCAGCGATGAGCCGGGCTTTGTGTTGCATCAAGCCTTCTTCTAGGGCAGCTGCGCGTTCCGTACCGCGGTAGGTACGCTGCCACCGATGTTCTGCAGGATCGGATCGCGGTCGTTGTCCGTGCCCACGTACTTCACCTCACCATCCAGGTTCACGTCCTCGGCGCGGTACTCACCGGTGAGCACGGTGGTCGGCACTGTGCCGCCGATGGCCACCAGGATGGGGTCGCGGTCGTTGTCCTGGCCCACGTACTTCAAATCACCATCGAAGGTGACATCGCCGGCCCAGAGCAGATACGTCCCAGCGATCACCTGTTGCGCTTCCGCCCCGTAGGTCGCCGTGCTGCCATCGGTGAAGTCCACGGAAGCTGCGGTGCTGGTCAAGGCCACCGGCGCAAGGGTCATCACGCCCAGGTGGTTGCGGTGGATGATGCTGATGAAGTAGCTGTCCGACGGTACGCCGAAGCTCACTGACGAGAAGCCGTCCACATCCACCACATCGCCATCGGCTTGCAAGAGCGCTGCACGACTTTGAAGGACGTTGGTGTTGTCGTTCTTGTCGCGCAGTTCCAACACCACCCAATCGATGATGGCATTGCTGCCGGGGAAGTCGAGGATGGGTTGCGTGGTGCTCTCGCCACCACCACCCACGAAAGAGTAGCCGAGCGCCGTGTAGGGTTCGCTCAAGGGCACCAAGCCGTTCGCGCGAAGCCCATCATCCATCAACCCGGTGCCGCTGTTGTACGGCCCTTGCAGGAAAACGCGGAGCGCCACCGATACGCCTCCGCATGTCGGCGACAGGCCTGCATCATTGATCGTCCAGCCGTAGGTTGCGATGAGCGTGTTCCGCGCCGCTTCACCCAGGCAATAGTGAAGGCCCGTGGCGCCGAGCGTCTTGTTCACCGGGATCTGCGTTTCACCCGCGTCCAAGGTGCTCCACCCGATCAGGGTGGCATCATAGTTCGCGGTGGACATTCCGCAATTGTTCAACACGTTGGGGAAGTTGGTCACCTGGCTGATGTCCCAGGCCCCCAGGTCCTGGTCGAACGCGGTGGCCGCACTGAACATGGTGCTGAGGCTCACCGCACCGAAGGTCCATTGGTCCAGCGGTTGGTTGAAGGCGGTGGCCTGGGAGAACATGGCGAAGAAGTTCACGGCACTGTGCACATCCCAATCGTTCAGGGGCTGATCGAACGCATCGTTCTGTGTGAACATGGTGTTGAAGAACTGCACCTGCCCCACGTCCCACACGCCGATGGGCTGATCGAAGCTGTCCGCATTGGAGAACATGGCCGCCATGGTCGTTACCTTGGACGTGTTCCATCCCGAGATGTCCCGGTTGAACGTTCCGGCCAACGTGAACATTCCCGACATGTCGGTCACACTGTCGGTGGCCCACGTGGTCACGTCCCCGTTGAACAGGGTGCAGCCACGGAACAGGCGTGTCATGGTGGTGATGCCAAGGACGTCCCATTGGTCCAGGTCGGCGGTGAGCGCGATGCAATCCATGAAGCATTCGCTCAGGTCGGTCACTAGGGAGAGGTCGGGCGCATCCGTGGCGGTGAGGTTCATGTTGCTGCAGCCTTTGAAGGCACCCGCCATCGAGGTCCATGGCGTAGCCCCCCATTGGTCCACGGAAAGCAGCTTCAAGCGATCGCCCGCCCCGTTGAAGAAGATGCGCGGGAACGCCCCGGTGATGCGGATGGTGTACGTGCCCGGAACACCGAAATCGTGGGACACGCTGCCGGTGACGTTGAACTGGTCATAGACCCCGTCGTTGTTCCAGTCCAAGTGGTAGAGGTAGCCAGCCCCGGTGGTGGGTATGGTGATCTCCGTGGAACCACTCGTACCGGTATTGGCGGTGTTCCAGGTGGTGATGAAGGGCGCTGGCAATGCGCTGGGGAAGGCACCGCCGGGCTGGTGGAAGCCCTGCGTGAGCACCAGCTGGCCGTTGTCCAGGGTGGTCACCATCGGCTCGCCGAGGGTCCAGTCCAGGGTCATGTTCCCGGCCGTGCCGGTACCACCCGTGGTGGCCACCACGGTGGGGCTCGCCGATTGGGCGTTCGCCGCGCAGTTGGCCATCAACAGGCCCAAGGTGAGGAGGTAGCATCGGAAATGGCTCATGTGCTTGATCATTGGGGACCTGGGTTAGAAGAACTTGACCGTGCGGATGCGGCCCGATGCTCCATTGCCATACTTGACGTCCGTGGGGGAACTCCCAGAGTTGAAGTTCACCTGCCATGCGAAGCTGGCGCCGGCTTCCGAAGACGTGAGGTAATAGCTGCTGGTGAACCCGCCCAGGCTGTTCAGGTGGAGGTTCGAATAGAACTGTAGCACTTCGTCCCTTGAGGGCCAGTACCATCCGGAAGGAGCCGCGGACAAGACGGCCGATGCAGTTGTATAGGGCCCGCAGGTGGGATGCGCCGCCACGGTGGTGGTGTTGGTGGCACCGGTGAACAAGCCTGTGGAGGTGCCTCCGATGAAGGTGGCCTCGCAACTTGGGTCGGTGACCCACTCCACGGTATTTGACCACAGATCGGATGGGGCGGCCACGAACCCCTGGCAGGTGTTGGGGTCCAGGTAGGCGATCAGGCCGCCCAGGTAGCTCTTGCCCCAGAGGGAATCCAGCGGCACACCGCTGTTGGCGATCTGGCAGGGGGTATCACCATTGTTCAGGCGCTCTTGCACAGGACAAGGGCCCCAGCGCAGGCTTCCCCCGCCGCAATAGGTGAGCGAGAGGTTGACGGAAGTAGGGGGAGGAAGCGATACCCAATCGATACCGTTCCAATACCGGATCTCGCCCGGCGCGTTACCCTGCGGGCCGGCCTTGGTGGCATAAAGCGCATACGGCACGCTGAGCAGTTGCTGCACACCAATGGTGGTGTAGGCCGTGCCGCCGGCGGGGTCCAGGCCCACTTCCACGAAGTAGGGCCCCGCGCTCCAATCGATGGCGCTGAAGGTGCCCGCGGTCGGTGTGCCCTCACCCACGGCCACCGTGAAGAGACCCTGGGCGTTGGTGGTGGGGCTGTGCGTCTCCGCGTACACCACCGTACCGCCGGCGCTGCCCTGGTGCAGCTGGAACTGCACGCCCACGGCGGTGTTCACCACCAGCTGACCGCCGCCATCGCGGGCCACGGCCTGGTAGCGGAAGGCCTCGGGGGTTTGGGCGTGTACGACCGAGGCGAGCAACACCGCGCTCACGGTCTGGAGAATGATCTTCGTCTTCATCGCTCTTGGGAGGTCATTAATTCCATTAAGGGTGGCTCAGAAGTTCTTGACGCCGCGGACGTTCAGATAGAACTCTTTTGACCACCCTATGCTGTTCCCATTATTGAAATCGACAGCCCATGCGACGCTTGAAGAAGCTTCTGATGAGCTCCAATACGCTGTGGGCTGGAAATTCCCAAGGCCGTGCAGGAATAGGTTGGTGTAGCAAGCCAACAGGTCATCACGTGAGGGAAGGGACCATGATGGTCCGAACACGTAGGACATCTCTTGTATCACGTTGGTCAGATCGCAGCCGGGTAAGCTGGCTATGGCCAATGAATTGGCTGGACCCGTCAATAGTGCTGTGGAAGTGCCACCGACCAAGGTCTGATCGCAGACACCCGTACCTCCAGAATCTTCCATCCAGTAACTGACAGTTTCATTCCCGGTCACTACGAAGCCTTGGCAGGTATTGGGGTCCAGGTAGGCAATGAGCCCGCCGAGGTAGTTCTTGCCCCAGAGGGAATCCAGCGGTACGCCGCTGTTCACGATCTGGCAGGGTGTTTCGCCGGCGTTCAACCGGGTCTGCACGGCGCATGGTCCCCATTGCAAGGTTCCTCCACAGCTTGTCAGGCTCTGGCCGCTGGGTCCCAAGGGCAGGTTCACCCATGCGCTGCCGTTCCAGTACCGGATCTCACCCGGCGCGTTGCCCGGCGGCCCGGCCTGTTGCGCGTACTGTGCCGTGTCCGCGTGTTGCGCCGTGCTCGCCCCCTTCGCCTGCAAGGCGTACGGCACGCTCAGCAGCTGCTGCACGCCAATGGTGCTGTAGGCCGTGCCGCCGGCGGGGTCCAGGCCCACTTCCACGAAGTAGGACCCGGCGCTCCAATCGATGGTGCTGAAGGTGCCGCTGGTGGGGCTGCCCTCGCCCACGGCCACCGTGAAGAGGCCCTGCGCGTTGGTGGTGGGGCTGTGCGTCTCCGCATACACCACCGTACCGCCGGCGCTGCCCTGGTGCAGCTGGAACTGCACGCCCACGGCGGTGTTCACCACCAGCTGGCCACCGCCATCGCGGGCCACGGCCTGGTAGCGGAAGGCTTCGGGGCTTTGGGCACCGGCCGCCCACGGCGCAAGGGCAAGCAGATACACGGCAGCGGAGGGGATGGAGCGGAGGGACATGGTCGTTCGAGCGTTCATGAATGCCATCAGAACTGTTTGACAGGGCGCACCTTCAGATTCCAGGTATCTGCGCCGCCTGAAATGATCCCTTCAAAAAAATTGATCCAATACGGCTCAAAAATGGCCAGCTCGGAGGATGACCAATAGTCCGCTGGCGGCATATGGCCATTCAGATAGAGGTTGTTCCGAAGGGCCCACAATTCATCGCGAGAGGGCAGGTACCAACCTGGGCCCGGGCTGGTCGCAGCCTGTGCAGCAGATCCCGCCGCGCAGGGTCCTGCCAGGATCAACGCGGTGTTGGCAGCGCCGGTAAACATTCCCGTTGAAGTTCCATAGAATGTGCCTTGCTGACAGGAAAAGTGCCTCCAGGGTAGTCCCGATCCGAAGGTGGGTAAGTTGCTCATGGCAGCCACCAGACCCTGGCACGTAGTGGTGTTCAGGTACCCGATCATCCCTCCCTGATAGACACGGCCATAGAGTGAGTCCAGCGGAACGCCGCTATTGACGATCTCGCATGGGGTCTGTCCGGCGTCCAGTCGCTCCTGGACCGAGCAAGTTCCCCAACGCAACACACCACCGCAATAGACCAGCGCGTCGCCCACATTGCCCGGTGCCAGGGAGACCCATGCAGCGCCGTTCCAGTAGCGGATCTCGCCGGCTGCGCTGCCGGGAGGGCCTGCCTGCAGGGCATAGGAGGCCGTATCAGCGGTGGAGGCGTGCGCGGCCGTGTTCGTACTATCGGCCACCATGGCCATGGCGGCAATGCCTGAGGAATCCGCCATCGCCGCGCTCGTGGCATGGGTCGCCGTGTCGGCGTGGGTGGCCGTGGCCGCATGCGAGGCCCCCTTCGCCTGCAAGGCGTAGGGCACGCTCAGCAGTTGCTGCACGCCGATGGTGCTGTAGGCCGTGCCGCCGGCGGGGTCCAGGCCCACTTCCACCCAGTAGCTGCCCACCGACCATGGGATGGTGCTGAAGGTGCCCGTGGTTGGCGTGCCCTCGCCCACGGCCACCGAGAAGAGGCCCTGGGCGTTGGTGGTGGGGCTGTGCGTCTCCGCGTAGACCACCGTACCGCCGGCGCTGCCCTGGTGCAGCTGGAACTGCACGCCCACGGCGGTGTTCACCACCAACTGTCCGCCGCCATCGCGGGCCACGGCCTGGTAGCGGAAGGCTTCGGGGGTTTGGGCAAGGGCCGTTGTATGAACGAGGATGAGGGCGGCCCCCAGCCAAGTGTTCGGATGCGATAATGAATTGGAATGCTGGTGTTTCATCGCGTGTACACGGTCGCTGATCGAACGTGCCGCGAGATTATACCGCTGAGGGAAGGATGGCTAGTTTTGGGCGTATACAAAGCGTATACAGGCCGTATTTTTTGTTTCCTCCGGTGTTTCTTTGGCCTGATCGCCACCTCCACGGACCATGCGCAAATTCCTGTTGTTCAGTATTTTGATACGACTGGTAACGTCGCACTCGGCCGTTCACGCCCAAGCGGACCCCTTGGCCGATCGCGCAACGGTGCTGCGGCAGGACTATGAGCGCAAGCGCGATACCGCGAGCCTGACCACCAAACTGGAATTGCTCTTCCGTGCGGAGGAAGCGATCACCAGCACCACCCCTACCAAGGATCGATGGGCCATCCATCGGGAACTGGGTACGGTGCTCTACTATCTCAACGCCATTGACCTCGCCTTTGAACAAGGACGCCTGGAACTGGCAGCCGCACAGGCCAAAGGCGACAGCGTGAGCACGGCGCGGGCCATCGCTGGCCTGGGTTCCCGGTATATGGTATTGGGGCAATTGGATAGTGCCCGGCATTATTTGCTGTGGAGCCTGCGATCGGCACCGCGCGAGGACCCCTACTCCCTGGCCGGCCTCTATAACAACCTGGCCATCCTGCACCTCGAACGCCGGGAGCCCGATCCGGCGGACCGTTACCTGGACACGGTGGCCACGCTGTTGGAGCAGGGGCGTGTCGAACCGATCGTGGACATCCGCTTCAGTTGGCGGGACAACCGTGCGGCGGTGGCCCTGCTGCGTGGTGACAGTGCCCGCGCACGTGCCTTGGTGGCCGAGAACGTGAACATCCTCCTCCAGCAACTCCATCACCACGACGCCGACCTTGACGATCGCTTCCGGCGCTACAGTATCGAGCTGGCCGGGCTATGGCTGGATGCACGCCGAACGGATCTCGCCGCGGCGGTGCTGGACACGTTGCGCAAGCACCTCAGCGAGTTGGGCGCGGGGCAGCGACGGCAGGCCCGTCCGCAATTGATCCGGCTGGACCACCGGCTGGCCAAGGCCCTGGGCGATCCCCGGCGGGAGGCAAGGGCCGCGCGCGCGCTGCTCGCCCTGAACGACAGCATTGCCCGCACGGACAGGTCGGAGCAGCAGTCAGCCTTGGGCGCCGTCACCGCCTTCGGCGTCCGCCGCATGCAGGCCGAGCTGGCCGCGCAAGCCGCACTGGACGAAGCGCGTGTGGCCGCTTCCGAAGCGCGCACCCGTTCGCGCACCATCATCCTGTGGCTGGTGGCGGTGCTCGCCGCGGTATCGCTGCTCGCGCTGGCCGGGTTCTTCCGCGCGCGCATCCGCCGCAAGCAGCTGGAGAAACAGCAGGTGGAGGCCGAACTGGCCAACAAACGGAAGGACATCCAGCAGATGGCCCAGGACCTTTCCCGCAAACGCGAATGGACGCGCGAGGTGATGGATGCCGCCGGTGCCATCATCCGCGCCAAACCACTGAAGGCGGATGTGAGCGCCAAGGTGGAGCACCTGAAGGAGAGCGTGCGCTCGCAGTTGCGGGTGGACGAGCAACGCGAATGGCTGTACCGCGAGGTGGAGGTGGTGAACAGCGCGTTCTATGAGCGGCTCAAGGCCCTGCAACCGGACCTCACCGAAAAGGAGCTCGAGCTGTGCGGCATGGTGCGCTCGGGGATGAACAATGCCACCATCGCCGACCTGCGCCACATCGCGCCAACGAGCGTGCGGGTGGCGAAGTACCGGTTGAAACAGAAGTTGGGGTTGGACGAGGAGGACGATCTGGCCGAAGCACTCGCCCGGATCTGAAGGGACCAGGGTACTTTGATCCGAGCGTTTGTTCCTCACGGCAATTGCCCCATCCGCACGTTCGTCGGCACCGCACCACCAATATTCACCAGGATCGGATCGCGGTCGTTGTTCGTGCCCACGTACTTCACCTCACCATCCAGGTTCACGTCCTCGGCGCGGTACTCACCGGTGAGCACGCTCGTCGGCACGGTGCCGCCGATGGCCACCAGGATGGGATCGCGGTCGTTGTCCTGGCCCACGTACTTGAGCACGCCGTCTCCCCACACATCGCCGCACCAGAGCAGGCGCACGTTGCCGCTGAAGGCCAGGGCCTCGGTGCCGTAGGTGGCCGTGCCGCCATCCCGGAAGTCGATGGCGGTTACCGCCGCGCCGAAGGCGATCGGATCATGGGTCATCACGCCCAAGTGGTTGCGGTGGCGGATGGCGAGGTGGTAGCTGCCGGGGGCGGAGAGGAAGGAGAGCGGCGAGCTGCCGTTGGCGGCAACGATATCGCCGTCTCGCTGGAGCAGGCCGCTGCGCGTCTCCACCACTTCGGCCGGATCACCAGCAGAGCGCAGTTCCACCACCACCCAATCCACGATGGCGTCCGCACCGGTGGTGCTGAAGACCGATGGCATCACGAACTCGCCGCCGCCGCCGATGTGCGCGTAGCCCATCGCGGTGTAGGGCTCAAGCATGGGCAGCATGCCTGCGGAGCGCAGCGCGTCGTTCATCAGTCCGGTGCCTTCGTTGTACGGCCCTTGGAGCAGCGCGCGCACGGCAACGGGCAGGACGGGGGAGCTCACGGTGATCGTTTGCGTGAGCGAGGCGGTGCAGGTGCCGGTGGACGCCGTGAGCGTCACCTCGAACACGCCGCCGGATGCGAAGGCGTGGGCGGGCTCCGCTTCGGTGCTCGTCGTGCCATCACCGAAGTCCCACGCATAGGAGCCTGCATTGGTGCTCGCGTTCGAGAAGCTCACCTCTTCGCCGATGCCCACGGAGGCGGAGGAAGGCGTGAAGGAAGCCTCGGGCATCACCACCTTGAGCTGGAAGCGCGGAACGTTGGGGTCATCGTTGGCATCCAGGAAGAAGCTGTACGAATCGCTGCCCGTGAGCGTGATGATGGTGTTCGTCACGAGGTCCTTCAGGACGATGCACGTGAGGTCGAGCTCACCGAGCTGGTCCACGGTGATGGTGTAGGTTCCGGTGACTCCGGCGTTCACGCTCACGGGCACCAGGAAGGCCGCATCGAGCGCGCCGAAGCAGTTGAAGGCGAGCTGCTCGCCATCGGGTGCGAGGGTGGCCACCTGCGGTGCGGCCGGGTGGGCGAAGACGTACTTCACCACATCCTCGGCATCGAGCAGCGGGGCGCCGACATCGAAGACCACGAACGCCTCATCGTTGAAGCTATTGATCGCGCTGGCGATGCGCAGGTGCAGCATGGGCGATGCATCGGGCAGCAGGCCGCCGAAGATCCCGCCGCCGTTGTCGTTGATCTTGTCGCTCTCCTCCACGGTGGTGGCCACGTTCGGGCCGTTGGCCTTGAGGAAGAAGCCCTGGCTGCTCTGGATCGTGTTGGTGGCGCCGTTGCTGCCCATGCCCAGGCTGATGTCGTACACCGCCGCGTTGCCGTTGGCGGGGTTGTAGAAGGTCACGTAATCCTCCACATCGGCGCCGCGCGCGATCTGGTCGAAGGCGATGGCGCTGGGCACGGGGTTGCTCACCAGGTTCCAGCCATCCGTGAGCGGGGTGCCGGTGTCGGTCCAGCTCATGGGCAGGAGATGGGGCTGGAGGCGATGTGCGGCGGCGCATTGTGCACATCCACGATGAAGGGCGCGGTGCCGCCCAGCGCATCGCCGCTCCAGGCCGCGAAGCCCTGGCCGGTTGCCAACGGCTGCAGCTGGCTGCTCACGCCGGTGATGCCATCGTTCTGCGCGGTGCCGGTGTTGGTCTCATCATACCACCGGATGCTGGGCCAGAGGATGCCACTGCCCACCGGATCATCGAAGGTGGGGAACTGCGAGCCGGGATAGCCGGCGGTGATGAAGTCGTCCTGCCAATGCGCCACTCTCCGGTTGGAGATCGGGCTGCCCAGCAGTCGCCAGTTGGTGGCGCCGCCGGGGATGTAGCGCTCCACCTTCATGTTGCCGAGGTAGCTGGCGGTGGGGGATACGGGGCCGAGGCGGCCGGTGAACAGCGCATCGCTGGTGAGGACCAGGAGGCCGGTGCTCGCATCGAACGCGCCATCGTTCAGCTGGAGCGTGCCGCGGATGTTCAGGTCGCCCACCAGGTCAACGCCTGCAGGCGCATTGGCCGTCAGGTCGAACAGGCCCGGAGCGCCGGTGGTGAGGATGGTGACCGGACCGAAGCTGCGCTCCAGGGTCACGGTGCTGCCATCCTGCGCTGTAACGGCACCGGCGATGATCAGGCTGTCGCCATGGACATCCAGGCTGCTGCCGGTGGCTAGCACCATGGCGCCGCCCGCCTCGATGTTCACCACATTGGTCATCACGGTGCCCATGTTCGACACCACATCGCCATTCTGCACCACCATGGTGCTGCGCGTGCCCCATTGCGCGGGCCCGGCGGTGCCGGTGCGCGTGCGGCTCCAGATCGGGTCGCTCACGTTGCCCGTGGCGCGGCTGTAGTAGATGAGCTTGCCGGCAGGCTGCTGGTAGCCTTGCGTCATGTGGCCACCCGCCGTGGCCGAGGTGCCGATGATGGGCTCCCCGACCGACCAGCTGATGGTCGTGCTTCCGATGATGGCGGTGCCTCCATCGGCAGGCACCAGTTCCTGGGCGGCCAGCGGTCCTGTGCCAAGCACCCCGATCAGGACTGCCAGGCCGATGCCGCGTAGCGAACGCATGTTGGTCTTCATGGCCTCGGTGGATCAACGGTCGTTCTCCAGCGTCTCTGCATGCCGTGCCACCTGTTCCTGCAACTGGCTGATGATGCGCTGCATTTCCTCCTGGCTGGCAAGCATTGTCCGCAACTGCTCCACTTCGGCCTCCTTCAGGCTGTGCTGTGCCTGCAGGTCGCTCACCTGCTGGCGTAGTTCCTCGATCGTGGCCTGTTGTTCCTGGGTGGCCTTCACCAGGGGCACCACGAACTCAGCGTAGCGCAGGCCGTAGTGGTCGTTCTCGTTCTTGGGTTTGTCCACCCCGCTGAAGGCGTATCCTACCGCAGCGGCAGCCTCCTCCACCTCCTGAGCAAGGAACCCCGTGCGCACCTCCCTGGAGAGTGCTGCGACATGCGCCTCATAGTTCGGGTCCTGGTTCTCGCGTGCCTTCGCTGCAAAGCCCATCACGTCGTCCAGCTTGGCGTAGTCCACCTTGTAGGTCACTGGCCGCAGGCGCAGGATGAAATCAAGGCCTGAGACGTCCTCTTGTACATCGGTCTTGTACCGTGCATCGCTCAGGTTGGTCCAGCCTACATAGCCACCGATGCTGGTGGTGCCTGAAATGCCTACGCGGACCTGGTTGCTGGCGGTCGTGCGCGCATAGTAGCCCAGGGCCGTCGAGTAGTTCGGCTCACCCGTGGCATCCGTCCAATACCCAGCGAACGTATTGTAGCTGGTCGCGGTGAGCAGGTCCCCGGCGCGATAGCCCACCGCCACATTACCTGTACCTGTCGTGTGGTCCTCGAGCGCGAAGGCACCCAGGCCGGTATTCTGATTGCCGGTCGTCAAGACCTGGAGTGAGTTTTGGCCGACAGCCGTGTTCTGATATCCAATTGATAATGCGGCGAGTGAATTAAGTCCTACTGCGGCGTTGTTGTTAGCTGAGGTTGCAGTGCCCATGGCGTTGGATCCCATGGCCACGTTCGAGCCGCCGGTGGTGAGGTTCTGTCCGGCCGAATACCCCATCAACGTATTATCACTGCCGGTTGAAAGGTCAAAGCCGGTGCTATACCCGACCGTGGTGTTTTTGAACGATAGGTCGGAATTGGTCAGGGAATTCGCTCCGATGGCCGTATTGTATAGTCCGTCCACGTTGTCCTCAAGGCTTCGGTAGCCGAGGGAGGTGTTGTATTCGCCCGCCTGGTTGTCGTACCCGGAATTGTAGCCGATGCCGGTGTTGCCGCTTGCTGTGGTGTTCTGGAACAAGGCACGCACGCCCAAGGCGGTGTTGTACTGCCCGGTCGTGTTATAGAACATGGTGTAGTAGCCCATGGCCGTATTGTACAGGGCGTTGGTGGAGCTCGCGAGCACCTGGTAGCCCATCCCGGTATTGTAATCACCGCCGGAAATGCTCGCACCTGAGAACCCACCCACCATGGTATTGTAGAACGCCCCCCCATCTGCCTTGTGCAGGCTGTGGTATCCCACGGCTACTCCATAGTCCGCAGTGGTGTTGGTACGAAGCGCCCCCTGCCCCAAGGCCACGTTCCGGTAGCCGGAGGTGGTTCCATAGGATGCGCTGTCACCCACGGCCACGTTCTCGTATCCGGTACCGTTCAAGCGCAGGGCCAATGAGCCCATGGCGGTATTGCCGTAACCGCTCGTGGTCGCTAATCCGGCCTCGTAACCCACGCCGGTATTGCCGTCAGCACCGCTGTTGTACAATGCGCGGTACCCGATGGCGGTGAGCCGGTTGCCAGCGTTGTTGAAGTAACCCGCCTGGTAGCCGAGGCCCACGTTATTGGCGGTCGTGTTAAATCGCAGCGACTGGTAGCCGACGGCCACACTGTTGTTGCTCGTGGTGTTGGCCAATAGCGCTCCGGTCCCCACGGCGATGTTATTGCTTCCGGTAGTAGTGGCCGCCAGCGCCGCTGATCCAATCGCGCTATTGTACTGACCGGTCGTGATATTCTGCAGCGCATCGGCGCCTAGGGCGCTGTTCCAGCTCCCGCTGGTCCTGTCGAACATTGTGTTGTTGCCAACGGATGTATTCCCAGTGCCACCGGTTGCCAAGCTCTGCGAGTTGTAGCCGATTGCCACGTTCCCCGTTCCCGTGACGTTATCGCTCAGCGCGAAGAAGCCGATGCCCACATTCCTGTTGTCGGTCAGGTTATCCAATTCGCCGGCGCCATCACCTAGGAAGACGGACCGGCCGTTGCCTGGAGTGAAGATCTTTCCGTTGGTGAACACGAAGGATTCAACACCGGCGATGTCGAACCGGATCGTGTCCTGATCGGGGGTGGCCTCCACCCGGATCCGGGTGTCCTCGTCGGCATCCTGGAGGATGTTCGGCACAGTAGAGGCCGCGCTGCTATCCGCCGTGAGCGCGTGCATGGCGAAGGGCACCGCTTTGAAGGGCCCCGTGCTGAGCAGCACGTAGGAATTGCCGCCGGTGATATCCACCGACACCGTGTAGCTGATATCCTGTCCACTGCCCCAGTCGATGTCGCCGAAGGTGGCCAATGTGCCGGCGCCCGGCGTACCGGACCCGATCCGGAAAGCGATCAGCCCGAATCCATCGGAGTTGATCGTATGGGTCTCGATATAGCTGTCAGTGGCTCCCACCTGTACGACGGCTTCCACGCCAATGGCCTGGTTGGGGACCGGGTCGCCGTTCACATCGCGCACCACCGCCTGGTAGTTGACGCCATCGAAATTGACCTGGGCAACCGTGGGCTGGACCAAGGCGATTACCAAGAGAGCCACAAGGGAGCAAGCAGAGAACTTCATGGTGGGAGGGTATTGGTGAGGGTCTTGGGGGAATGGGAATGCGTTTGTCGTGTTGTGCGTTGCTCGATCGCTTGATCACCTTGATCCGGTCAGCCTTCTTCGATCCTGCATGACAAAGCACCTTCGATCTACCATGAGGCGCAATCATTGGGTCCAATGATATCCGGGCATTTTCCAGCGCGAGGCCTATTTTCGTCGTCATCCGATGCCTGCCTTGCTGCGCGCTGCTCTCCTCCCAGGGCTGATCGGACTTCTGCTCGTCCCGCATGTGGCGGCGCAGGAAGTCGTCAGGCAGTTCGAGCTGGACCGCATCACCACCGCGGATGGCCTGCCGCAGGGCATGGTGCAGGACATCCTGCAGGACCGGCAGGGCTACCTCTGGTGCACCACCAAGGACGGTCTTGCCCGCAGCGATGGGTATGCCTTCACCATCTTCAAGCACGATGCGAACGACAGCACCAGCATCGCGGGCGACCACACGAACCTGCTCTACGAGGATGAGGAGGGCTTCATCTGGGTGGCCGTCTTCGGTGTGGGGCTTGATCGCTACGATCCGCGCAAAGGCATCTTCGAGCACGTGCGCATCGGGCCGGATATGCCACGAACGGCGTACGACGCGCTCACCCGGATCGAAGAGGCGCCCGATGGGAGCATCTGGTGCGTTTCCAGCTATCGGGATCTGAGCGTGGTCGTGGTCGATCAAAAGGGTGGCCTTACCCTGCGCCCTGCGACGGCGGTACATCCGCAGGCCGGGCTGCCTCCGGGCATCAGCACCTTCACCTTCAGCAAGGAACTGCTGTGGGCGGTGACCGATGACCGGCTTGCTGCGATCCCATTACGAGCCACCGATCCCCGGACCATCGCGGACCGCGTACTGCCACGCCCCACGTTCTCGGCGGTGGGTGAATTGGAGCCGCACCATCTGCTGCCTCGGAAGGAGGTGGGTGAGATCGTGCTCGGCTTGCCGGGGCATTTCCTGCGCATCGCCACAGCCACGGGCGAAGTGCTGGACAGCCTGCCTGTGCCCGCAATACCCCGGCTCATGGAGATGCAGCTGGTGGATGATGCCGGGCGCTTGTGGTACCGCTGTGACGATGGGGTGGTGCGCGGCCTTGATCTGGGAACAGGCGCGTTGGAGCACTTCACCTTCACGGCCGACGAACAGGACGTGTACGCGCGTATGCAGACCGTCTTCTTCAGCTGCCAGGACCGGCAGGGGAACATCTGGGGTGGCACCAAGGGCTTCGGTATGCTGAAGCTTGGGCGGAACAGCACGCGGTTCAGCACGCGGCCGGCCGACCCGATCGTGGGCTACTACGTGGACCAGTACGAGGTACTCGGGTACCGGCAGTTCGCCATGACCCGCCACCGGTTGGGGCTGCTGCATTACCCATCGCGTCGCGAACCCGAACGCACCGGTTTCGGCACACCTGCCGGTGAACGCAATTGGGAAGGTGCCGCCACCGATACACAAGGACGCACCTGGGGCTTGATCACCCGCGGTGATCTGGAGCCGCGGTATTTGTACTACATCGATGCTGTGGGGACGGTGCGTCGAGCCACCGACATCGACCTGAAGGAAACGCCGAACCGGGTGCTGCATGGGCGTGGCGATGAGATCTGGGTGACCACGGCGACCGGTGATGGGCCTACCAATGTGCGCAACGGGCTGCTGCGCATCGATACCCGAAGAATGGTCGTGACCGGTCGCTATCAGTTCCCCGTGGACTTCCTGCTGAGCAAGTACTGGCCGATCTCCCAATGGTCCATCGCCCCGGACGGCGTGATCTGGATGGCCACGATCGAGGGCTTGCTCGCACTCGATCCAGGCACAGGCAAGTGGCGCGTGTTCCAGCACGACCCCCGGGATCCCATTTCCCTTCCGCACGATCTGCTCTTCTGCCTGTGCCCCGATCCTCAACAGCCGCAACGCTTCCTTTGGCTGGGTACCGAGGGCAAGGGCATGGCCCGGTTCGATATGGAGAACGGGCGATGCGAGCGCTACACCACACGCCAGGGCCTGCCGAACGACGTGGTCTACAGCATCCTTCCGGATGCCGACGGACGACTTTGGGTGGCCACCAACAACGGTCTTTGCCGCTTCGATCCCGCGAGCGGCGCCGTGCGCACCTTCACGCAAGCGGACGGGATCGCCGGAAACGAGTTCAACCGCTACGGTGCGGTCCCGATGCCCGATGGTTCCCTGTTCTTCGATGGCATGGATGGTGGTACGCGTTTCATGCCGGGCGACCTGAAGGAGGATGATGTAGCCGCACCGACGGTCCTTACAGGTGTTCGGCTGGCCGCACGGGACGTGCCCATGCATGCCTTGCGGGATAGCGCGCACGCCACATCCTATGCACTGACGGTGCCACACGACGAGCCGTTGATCACCATCCGGTTCGCGCTCATGGACCACACGGCCCCGCGGCACAACACCTTCCGCTACCGTCTGGAGGGATATACCGAAGGATGGATCGATTCGGGAACGCGTTACGAGGCCACTTTTACCAACCTCGATCCAGGCTCGTACACCTTCGTGGTGGAGGGGAGCAACAGCGCGGGGCTACGTGACGGAAAGGGTGCCTCGCTTCTCCTGATCGTCACCCCGCCATGGTGGGGTACCTGGTGGGCACGCACTGCTGGTACGTTGCTCATCCTGGCCCTTATTTACATCGCTCACCGACTGCGCCTGCGGCAGCAACTGCGCGTGGTGCGGCTCCGTGAACGTATCGCCCGGGACCTGCATGACGAGATCGGCAGCACGTTGAGCAGCGTGGCGCTGTACGGTGCGGTGGCGAAGAAGAAGATCGCGGCGATCAGTCCGGAAAGCGGGCGACTGCTGGAGCGGATCAGTGAAGGCACCACCCATGCCATGGAGTCCATGAACGACATCGTGTGGACGGTGAACGCTTCGAAGGACAGCGTGGCGGACATGGCACAACGGATGCAGAGCTACGCGACCCAGATGTGCGAAGCCCGTGGCGTAACGCTGGATTTCCATGTGGATGCGGCGTTGCTGGATGGAAAGCTGGACATGGACAAGCGGAAGAACATCTACCTGCTCTTCAAGGAGGCCGTGAACAATGCGATGAAGTATGCGGAGTGCACGTCCATCACCGTGCGCATCACGGGTGTGGTCGATGGGTTCATGCTCACGGTGTCGGATGATGGGCGCGGATTCGTTCCGTATGCCGATACGGGGAACGGCCTCGGAGGCAACGGCCTGGACAACATGCGCAAACGGGCGGCCGATGCAGGTGGGACCTGCACGATCACCTCGCAGCCCGGTCGGGGCACCACCGTCACCTTCCTGTCGAAGGACTCGGCGCGTTCGGCTGCCATCTCATTGGATACAATGAGGAGCAGGGGTGCGTAGCGATCCTACTTTCGTCCAATGCTCCGTGTGGCCGTATTCGATGATCATACCCAGCGCAGGGAAAGTCTGCGCATGCTCGTTGATGCCACGGAGGGCATGACCTGTGTGGGTGCTTTTCCGGATTGTCGGAACGTGGTGAAGAACGTGGTGGAATGTGCTCCGCGTGTGATCCTGATGGATATCGACATGCCGTACGTGGATGGCGTGGAGGGCGTGACACTGCTGCGCAAGCAGTTCAAGGACGTGAAGATCCTGATGCAGACCGTGCTGGAGGACAACGAGCGCCTGTTCGCCTCCATCGTGGCGGGTGCCGATGGCTACCTGCTCAAGCAGACCACACCCGAACGACTGATCGAGAGCATCCGTGAGGTGGACAACGGTGGCGCGCCCATGACACCGACCATTGCACGGAAGGTCCTGCAACTGCTGGGTACGCGTTCCAGCAGGATCGGTGCATCTGCGGATTTTCACCTCACCGCGCGCGAACAGGAGATCCTGGGGCTGCTCGTGGATGGCCTGGGCTACAAGGCCATCGCCACGCGCTGCGATATCAGCTACGCTACGGTGAACACCCACGTCACGCACATCTACCAGAAGCTGCACGTGGCCTCGGTGGCCGGCGCCGTGAAGGTGGCCCTGCGCGAGGGGCTGGTGTGAACATTTTACCGTTTCAAGACGAAGCCCGGCTCATCGCCGGGCTTCTCCGTTGAGTGCTTGTTTGCTCAGGGCAGCTGCGCGTTCCGTACCGCGGTAGGTACGCTGCCACCGATGTTCTGCAGGATCGGATCGCGGTCGTTGTTCGTGCCCACGTACTTCACCTCACCGTCCAGGTTCACGTCCTCGGCGCGGTACTCACCGGTGAGCACGTTGGTCGGTACGGTGCCGCCGATGGCCACCAGGATGGGATCGCGGTCGTTGTCCTGGCCCACGTACTTGAGCACGCCGTCTCCCCACACATCGCCGCACCAGAGCAGGCGCACGTTGCCGCTGAAGGCCAAGGCCTCGGTGCCGTAGGTGGCCGTGCCGCCATCCCGGAAGTCGATGGCGGTGGCCGCCGCGCCGAAGGCGATCGGATCATGGGTCATCACGCCCAAGTGGTTGCGGTGGCGGATGGCGAGGTGGTAGCTGCCGGGGGCGGAGAGGAAGGAGAGCGGCGAGCTGCCGTTGGCGGCAACGATATCGCCGTCTCGCTGTAGCAGGCCGCTGCGCGTCTCCACCACTTCGGCCGGATCACCAGCCGAGCGCAGTTCCACCACCACCCAATCCACGATGGCGTCCGTACCGGTGGTGCTGAAGACCGATGGCATCACGAACTCGCCGCCGCCGCCGATGTGCGCGTAGCCCATCGCGGTGTAGGGCTCAAGCATGGGCAGCATGCCTGCGGAGCGCAGCGCGTCGTTCATCAGTCCGGTGCCTTCGTTGTACGGCCCTTGGAGCAGCGCGCGCACGGCAACGGGCAGGACGGGGGAGCTCACGGTGATCGTTTGCGTGAGCGAGGCGGTGCAGGTGCCGGTGGTCGCCGTGAGCGTCACCTCGAACACGCCGCCGGATGCGAAGGCGTGGGCGGGCTCCGCTTCGGTGCTCGTCGTGCCATCACCGAAGTCCCACGCATAGGAGCCTGCATTGGTGCTCGCGTTCGAGAAGAACACTTCTTCACCGACCTCCACATTGCTGGCCGATGCGGTGAAGCCCGCCTCGGGCATCACGACCTTGAGCAGGAAGCGCGGAAGGTTGGGGTCATCGTTGGCATCCAGGAAGAAGCTGTACGAATCGCTGCCCGTGAGCGTGATGATGGTGTTCGTCACGAGGTCCTTCAGGACGATGCAGGTGAGCTCGAGCTCGCCGAGCTGATCCACGGTGATGGTGTAGGTGCCGCTCACGCCCGCATTCACGCTCACGGGCACGAAGAAGGCGGCGTTCAATTCACCGAAGCAGTTGAAGGCGAGCTGCTCGCCATCGGGCGCGAGGGTGGCCACCTGTGGCGCATCGGGATGCGCGAAGACGTACTTCACGGCATCCTCATCGTCCAACTGGCTCGTGCCCACATCGAAGATCACGTACGCTTCATCGTTGAAGCTGTTGATCGCGCTGGTGATGCCCAACCGGATCATCGGGTTGGCATCGGGCAGCAATCCGCCGAAGATCCCGCCATTGTTGTCGTTGATCTTGTCGCTCTCCTCCACCGTGGTGGCCACGGCCGGGCCGTTGGCCTTCAGGAAGAAGCCCTGGCTGCTCTGGATGGTGTTGGTGGCGCCGTTGCTTCCCAGGCCCAGGCTGATGTCGTACACCGCGGCGTTGCCGTTGGCGGGGTTGTAGAAGGTGACGTAATCCTCCACATCGGCGCCGCGCGCGATCTGGTCGAAGGCGATGGCGCTGGGCACGGGGTTGCTCACCAGGTTCCAGCCATCCGTGAGCGGGGTGCCGGTGTCGGTCCAGCTCATGGGCAGGGAGATGGGGCTGGAGGCGATGTGCGGCGGCGCATTGTGCACATCCACGATGAAGGGCGCGGTGCCGCCCAGCGCATCGCCGCTCCAGGCCGCGAAGCCCTGGCCGGTTGCCAACGGCTGCAGCTGGCTGCTCACGCCGGTGATGCCATCGTTCTGCGCGGTGCCGGTGTTGGTCTCATCATACCACCGGATGCTGGGCCAGAGGATGCCACTGCCCACCGGATCATCGAAGGTGGGGAACTGCGAGCCGGGATAGCCGGCGGTGATGAAGTCGTCCTGCCAATGCGCCACTCTCCGGTTGGAGATCGGGCTGCCCAGCAGTCGCCAGTTGGTGGCGCCGCCGGGGATGTAGCGCTCCACCTTCATGTTGCCGAGGTAGCTGGCGGTGGGGGAGACGGGGCCCAAGCGGCCGGTGGTGGCTGCGAAGCTGCGCAAGGCGATCAGCGCAGTGGTGGCGTCGAAGTCGCCCGCGTCCAGTTGCAAGGTGCCGCGGATGTCGATGCTGCCATTGGCGGTGGTTCCGAGCGGCGTGTTCACCGTCAGGTCCCAGAGGCTGATCGGCGCGGCGGCGGTAATCGTCACGGCCCCGATCGATCCAACGAGGCTGAGCGCACTGTTATCGACCGTGGTCAGGCTGCCTTGCACATCAACGAGCACGCCATGGACGTTCGTGGCGCTTCCGTTCTCGAGCACGAGGGTCGAAGTGTTCTCGATCCACAAAGCGTTCAGGTCCAAATTGCCGGTGTTGGTCACCACATCGCCATTCTGCACTACCATGCTCCAGCAGGCGTCGAAGACCACAGCGCTCGGCGTACCGCTCGGCGTGGTGCTCCAGATCGCATCGGTCACGTCGCCGGAGCCCTGGCTGTAATAGGTCGGGTTCACCGTGAGGTCGATGCCGTTGTCGGTGCCCACGATCGGCGCCTGGCTCGCGTCCACCCGGATGCGGTAACCGGAGCCCGGCGTGATGCTGATCGGGATCGAGATCGGGATCGTGCCGCTGATCTGGCTATTCACGCTGCCGATCACCGTGGGCGAGGCGAAGCTCCCGAATTCATCACTGAGCAATGCCGTGAAGACGTTCGCCGCCGGATGGCTCTCGTAGGTGGTGTAGCTCACCGACGTGAGCGCCGTGGGGCAGATAAAGCTGGTGCCAACGATGCATTCGATGTTCGTGCGCACATAGGTCTGCGCCACCTCACCGCGTCCATCGGCGCCACCGAAACCGTCACCCACGAACAGCGCGTTCGTCACCACTGAGGCGCACGCGCCGACCATGTCCGTTGTCCAAGTGATGGAGAAGGTCGTTCCTGCTTCGCCCGCACCGAGCGTGTAGGCCGTGATCGGGTCGGTGGCAACCGCAAAGGTTCCGGTGCCGCCGCTCCATGCGCCTGGCGCATTCGTGTTGGCCACGACGGTCACGGTCGTGGGTCCTCCGCTCAGGTAAGGACCAGCGATGGTAGCCGCAGGTGCGGGCGTGATCTCCACGTTGAACGTTGCCACCACGGCCGGGCAGCTTGCGCTGGCCGGAATGGTGTAGGTGACCACGTAATTGCCCACCGTGCTGGAGGACGGCGTGATCTCACCGGTGCTCCCATCCAAGGTGAGGCCAGCGATCGAGGTGAAGAGGCCACCCGTATTGCCGATGAGCGTGACCGGCGCTGAAGCCGTGCTGGTGCAGAAAGCCGGGCTCGTGTAGCTGATGGATGCAACGGCGTCGCACGGGGTCGGCTCGGTCACTTCGCCGCGGCCGCTGCCTCCGCCGTAGGCGCCAACGAATTGCGCGGTGGCCACCACGGAAGCGCACGCTCCGGCATCCACGGTGGTCCAGGTGATGGGGAAGGTGGTGCCCGCCTCACCGGCGCCCAGCGTGTAAGTGGTGACCGCATTCGAGGGCACCGAGAAGGTGCCTGTGCCGCCGCTCCACATGCCTGGCGTATTGGTGTTGGCAACCACCGTCACGACCGCAGGGCCCGTGCTCAGGTAAGGACCGGCGATGCTCGCTGCTGGCAGGGGCGTGATCGCGACATTGAAGGTGGCCGCGACAGCAGGACAGCTGGCGCTGGCCGCGATGGTATAGGTGACCACGTAGTTCCCGATCGTGCTCGTAGAAGGTGTGATCTCGCCGGTGCTCGCATTGAGCGTGAGGCCAGCGGTGGAGGTGAAGGTGCCGCCTGTGCTGCCCGTCAATGCTGCCGGGGCGGACGTGGTGCTGGTGCAGAAGGCCGCGCTCGCATAACTGATCGTTGCGGCTGGGCACGGCGACGGGCTGGTCACTTCGCCGCGTCCATCGCCGCCGCCGAAACCATCGCCGACGAAGAGCGCGTTGGCCACGACCGATGCACAAGCACCCGCGTTATCGGTGGTCCAGGTGATCGAGAACGTCGTGCCCGCTTCGCCCGCGCCGAGCGTGTAGGTGGTGATCAGGTCGGTAGGCACGGCGAAGCTGCCGGTGCCGCCGCCCCAAGAGCCTGGCGTGTTCGAGGTGGCCACCACGGTCACGGTCGGGGAGCCGCCGCTGAGGTAAGGACCATACGTTGCCGCCGCCGGCGGAGGCGTGATGGCGATGTTGAACGTGGCAACGACTGCCGGGCAGCTGCTGCTCGCGGGGATCGTGTAGCTCACCACATAGTTGCCGACGCTGCTCGTGGATGGCGTGATCTCGCCGGTGGACGGATCGATGGTGAGGCCTGGGGTGGACGAGTAGATGCCGCCGGTGCTGCCGGTTTGCGTCACAGGCGCGGAAGCGGTGCTCTGGCAGAAGGTCGCGCTCGTGTAGCTGATGGCAGCGCTCGCATCGCAAGGAGTGGGGCTGGACACCTCGCCGCGCCCATCGGCGCCGCCAAAGCCATCGCCGACGAATAGTGCATTCGCCACGATCGATGCGCACGCACCGGCATCAACGGTGGTCCAACTGATGGAGAAGCTGGTGCCTGCCTCACCCGCACCGAGCGTGTACGTGGTGGTGGCGCTGGTCGGTGTGGCAAACGAGCCCGTGCCGCCGCTCCATGATCCCGGCGTGTTCGAGGCGGCCACCACCGTTACCGCGGCTGGTCCGCCGCTGAGGTAGGGACCAGCGATGCTCGCAACGGGCAGCGGTGTGATCGCGACATTGAAGGTGGCGTTCACAGCAGGGCATGTCCCGCTCGCGGGGATCGAATAGGTGACCACATAGTTGCCGACCGAGCTCGTGGACGGCGTGATCTCGCCGGTGGCGGCATTGATCGAGAGCCCTGCGGCGGATGAATACACGCCTCCCGTGCTGCCCGTGAGGGTCGCGGGTGCCGAGGTCGTGCTGGTGCAGAACGCGATGCTCGTGTAGCTGATGGTCGCATCGGGACAAGGCGAAGGATCAGTCACTTCGCCGCGCCCATCGCCGCCGCCGAAGCTGCCCACGAACAAGGCATTGGCCACGACCGATGCGCAGGCCCCCGCATCATCGGTGGTCCAGGTGATCGGGAACGTCGTGCCCGACTCACCGGCCCCGAGCGTGTAGGTGGTGATCGCGTCTGTGGCTACAGCGAAGGTGCCTGTGCCGCCGCTCCAGGAACCCGGCGTGTTGGTATTCGCAACGACCGTCACGGTCGCGGGTCCGCCACTCAGGTAAGGACCGGCGATGCTCGCCGCAGGCAACGGCGTGATGGCGACATTGAAGGTGGCCACCACGGCCGGGCAGCTCGCGCTGGCCGGGATGGTGTAGGTGACCACATAGTTCCCCACCGTGCTCGTGGATGGCGTGATCTCGCCGGTGCCCGAGTTGATCGTGAGCCCCGCGGTGGAGGAGTAGGTGCCGCCCGTGCTGCCCGTGAGGGTCGCGGGTGCCGAGGTGGTGCTGGTGCAGAAGGCGGCACCCGTATAGCTGATGGTGGCTGCCGGACACGGCGTTGGATCCGCGATCTCACCACGCCCAACGCCGCCGCCGTATGCGCCGACGAACTGCGCCGTCGCGATCACTGAAGCGCAGGCCCCGGCATCCACCGTCGTCCAGGTGATGGGGAAGGTCGTGCCTGCCTCACCGGCCCCGAGCGTGTAGGTGGTGATCGCGTCTGTGGCTACAGCGAAGGTGCCTGTGCCGCCGCTCCAGGAACCCGGCGTGTTGGTATTCGCAACGATCGTCACGGTCGCGGGTCCGCCACTCAGGTACGGACCGGCGATGCTCGCCGCAGGCAACGGCGTGATGGCGACATTGAAGGTGGCCACCACTGCAGGGCAGCTCGCGCTGGCCGGAATGGTGTAGGTGACCAGGTAGTTGCCCACTGTGCTCGTGGATGGCGTGATCTCGCCGGTGCTCGCGTTGAGCGTGAGGCCCGCGGTCGAAGAGAAGATGCCTGCGGTGTTGCCGGTGATCGTCACCGGCGCCGATGGCGTGCTGGTGCAGAATGCCGCACTCGTGTAGCTGATGGTCGCCGTCGCATCGCAGGGCGTTGCTTCAGCCACTTCGCCGCGCCCGCTGCCGCCGCCGAAACCGCCGCCGACGAATTGCGCTGTGGCCGTTGCGAACAAGCAAGGTCCTGCGCCATCCGGATCGAAGGTGGACCAGGTGATGGGGAAGCTGGTTCCCGCCTCACCGCCGCCCAGCGTGTAGGTGGTATTGGGGCTCGGTGGCGTTGCGAAGGAGCCTGTGCCGCCGCCCCATGTGCCAGGGCCATTCGCGGTAACCGTCACGGGCACCGTGGCCGGGCCGTTCGAGAAGAAGGGTCCGTTGATCACCGCCACAGCAGGCGCGTTCACGGTCACCACCACAGGGGCGGAAGTGAACGAGCACGTCGCCGGACTCAGCGCATTGATCGTGGCCACGCCCGTGTAGGTCGCGGTGCCGTTCGCCGGGCCAGTCGTGTTCAATGTCTGCGCGGGCACGTTCGCGCCGCTGCCGCTGGCACCGCCGGTTACGCCGCTCTGCACCACGGTCCAGGAGAGCGCGGCGCCAGCGGTATTCGAACTCAAAATGCGCGGGCTGGTGGCGCTCCCTCCGCAAATGGTCTCGTCGCTGCCGCTGAGGGATACCGTGAGGGCTCCCAGGTCGGTGAGTGTGATGGTGCAACTACCTGTCGCACCATTGTAGCCATCCACCTGCACGTAATAGGTGGCGCCAGGTGTCAGGCAGTTCACCGGATCCAGTCGTGATCCGAAGACAACAGGTGTCGGGCTGCCGTCGTCGTTCGCTGCCAGCAGGGTCTGGGAGCCGAGCACATTTCCGCATGAGCTCGCGGCGTACATCGCTGCCTGTGTGTCGAAGCCGTTCACATCAACGGAGACACGGCCGCTCGCCGGCGCCGTGAATCGGAACCAGATGGTATTGTTGAGCACAGCATCGCACCACCCGTTCTGCACGTTGCAGCCCAGGTTGGGCGGGAGCGGTTCGCCGACCTGCGCGGTAGCGCCAGCATTCGAGAAGGGACCATTTGCACCAAAGCTCAGCGGGAACGCGCCGCACACATTGTCGAAGGGCTCGAATCGGTACATGCGACCCGAGCCCGGCCAGGCTGCGTTCGTGTTATTCGCGACCGTCGTGCTGGCTACGTGCGAGCCGGAATTGATGGACTGGAAATTCGCTGCGGCAGCGCCACCGATGCCGATGGACGCGGAAATGGCCGGGTTGCCAGTGCCATACCGGAACTCGATCACATTCGTGGTCTCGTACAACCAGGCCTGGTAGGTCTGCGTGATCGGACTCCCGCCCGAAGCGCCCATGGTGGTGCGCCATTGCACCTTCAGGATGCGATTCGGCGCGGTGCCTGTCACCACATAGCTCACGCCGCCGGTGCTGCCCGTGTTCTGGTCGTCCCAGAACGGCATCAATTTGGGCAGGTTGATGGCGGATGCGAAAGAGTTGGCGTACTCCCCGGTAACGACCGTGGGGCCCAACCGGAGCAATCCATTCGCGCTCGCGGAGAATTGCGTGTAGGCAACGCCCTCATACCGGAAAGTGAAGGGAAGGGTGATCACGCTCGAGGTGGGCGTATCGTCCACATTGATCCCGACAAGGGTCGTGGCACCGCTCATCGCATCGAGCGAGGCGCCGGTGCTGGTGGTATAGGCATAGGTGTTCACCGTCTGGGCACGCACGCTTGCGATGCCCGCGAGCAGCGCGGTCATGCACATTAACGTGCGGAACAGGCTATGGATGAACTTCCTCATGCGTGCTTCTTCACGGGCAATCGCTCGCGAACGCAACGCTCCGGGCTTCCGGAGTGAAGGGCTGTTCGCTTCGCGTGTTGCATCGTTCTAGTATTCCTGCGTGATCCTGTTCGTCCGGGTTGTGTGCTTCAAGGGGCTGTGCGCACACCGCGGCCGCCGGTATTCTGATCGCGGCCGGTGGTGCATGGGCCGTTTGATCCGCACGCACCTCCATAAGAGACTTGCGACCCAGAGCCATAATACCCGCCCCTCCAGGGCAAATTGCTGGGCGACCAGGTGGCCACGTCGGTGTTCCCGTTCGCGGCCAATGCGCCGTTTCCTTGAAGGCCGGTATGTATCCGTCCGCTTGCATTCCGCGCTTGCACGGCCGGGTCGCACACGCTGCCGCTCAATTCCATGATGCCATAGAAGCTGGCGCCGGCGGTGACCCGGCCGCTGTTGCCGGGGTTCGCTGCGTAGATCCCCACGCGCCGTGCGACGTTGCCAGTGCTGTAGTTCCCGATCGTGGTGCTGTATCCTGTTGCGATGCCCTCGTTCGCAGCACCGGGATTGGTGAGCGAAACGCCGTTGATGGCGTTAGCCGTGGCCATGCCCCACGCATATTCATTGGGCACCGGAGCAGCCGTGCCCCGGCAGGCCTTCTCGTACTCCAATTCGCTCATCGGCCGCAAGCCGCTCCAATCCAAATACGCGAGCAGGTCGGTCGTGCTCATGTAGTTCATCACCAGGTCCTTGCCATCGGTGGCATCCCCGAAGTTGGCATCGCCGTTCAGGTTGCAGGCATAAATGGCCGGAGTGCCCGGGTTCGCGCCCGTGGCCTGGATATCAATGCTGTTCCTATAGATGAGTTGGAAAGGACCCGAACCCACCGCGTTGGTCGGCTGCAATTGGCCCCGTTGCAATTGCTGGGTAAAGGTCAGCGTGTTCAGGAAGTCCACGTAGCCCTGCTGGCTCAGCTGGTACTTCATGCAATAGAAGGCCGCGAAGCCCTTTGGGAAGGCGGCCGGGATGGTGCCAGCGGTCATGGCCCCGCTTAAGGACCACAACGATCCCGCGCTGGTCGCCGCGTTGATCGCGGCTTCGCTGGTGATCTGGAACGGCACAGAGGGCGGCACTGTGGTACTTCCGTTGGTCAAGGAACGAATCTCACTCCCACCGCTGCCCACGAAGAAGGCCCCTTGGCTCACATACACCATCTCGATCGCGAAGACCTGCACCTGCGCGATGTCGGTGTAGGTGAGGCCCAGCGCGCTGTAGTCCCATTGCAGTTGCACGCCGGTGAGGGAGAAGGTGCCCACTCCATCGGCATCACGGTAGAGGAAGCCGCCCACGTAGGGGTTGGTGATGGCATCGTAGGCCACAGTGTTATCCACCAAGCCCAGGTCCAGGGTGGCGCCGCTGGGCACCACATGGCCGGTGGCCGTGAGGTTGGCGTGGCTCCAGACCCCTGCGCCGTTGCGGTACTTCACGAAGACCCAGGCGGCATCCCAGTTGGGCATGCCCACGCCGCGCCAGCTGTGCTCCCAGCTCAGGTCGAACTGCACCTGCACGGTAGTGCCCGTGTTGTTGGTGAGGGTGGTGTTGGATACCTGGATGTTGTTGCCCAGGGCCGCAGCGCTGATGAGCACGGTGCTCGCGAGGGCGCTTATCCGGTTGGTGAAGTGCTTCATGGTCTAGGTCTTTTCTCAGCCGTCGATGTTTTCATTTCGTTGCCGATAGGGATGAGCGCTTCCCCACCTCACGGTGCCGTACGCGCCCCTCGGCTGCCCACATCATTGAACCGCTGCGTGGTATAGTTATTCGACGCCAGCTGCCGATCCGAAACACGGCCAAAGCTGCTTGCAGCCGAATACGCGCTTCCGCGCAGCGAGCTTCCATATCCCGGGGAGAGCGTGTACGGCCAGCTCGGCACATCCGGGAACCCGGCGGGGTTCAGCGAACCATTGCCATGGATCCCGACGAAAAAAGGGAAGGGTGTGCCGGAAACGACGTTGATCACGGGCTCGATCAGATTGCCGGAGAGTTCCATGATGCCGTAATAGCTGCCGCCGGAGGTGACCCTCCCGCTGTTGCTGCCATTGGCGGCGAACACGCCAACGCGGCCGGGACCAGTAGAATAGTTGATGGGGTTGACGCCCCCCCAATAGGAATTGCCCAAGGTGGTGCTGAAATTGGTGGCGATCCCTTCGTTCGGCAGGTTGATGTTATCGATGGTATAGCGCGGGCCGGTGTAGATGCCCGTCGTGCCCCAAGCGTATTCATCGGGGACCGGGGTAAGGGGACCGCGACAGGCCTTCTCGAATTCCAGTTCGGTGATGGGCCGCAGACCGCTCCAGTCGAGGTAGCTCTGCGTGTCAAAGGGGCTCAGGAAATTGCACGCCACGTCCCTTCCTTCATCGGCATCGTCAAAGGTGCCGTTGCCGTTGCCATTGCACGCATACACGGCCGGAGTGTTGGGCGAGACACCCGGTACCCGGATGTCGATCCCTTGCCTATTACCATTGGTGCCGAAGGCCGGTGATCCCACCCCATTATTCGGGGCAATGCTGGTTCGTGTCGATTGCTGCGCATAGGTGAGGGTGTTCAGGAAGTCCACATAACCTTGCTGGCTCAATTCGTACTTCATGAAGTAGATGGCGGCGAACCCTTTCGGGTAGCCAGCTGGCAGTGTGGCGGGTGGCGGCAGGCCGCTGGTGAGCCAGAGCTGGCCGGCCACATTGCCGCAGGCCAGGGCCGCCTCGGAGGTGATCTGGAAGGCATTGTTCGAGGGGCCGTCCTTGAAGTGAGAGGACTCCGAACCACCGCTGCCGACATAGAAGGCACCTTGGTTCACATACACCATCTCGATCGCGAAGACCTGCACCTGCGCGATGTCGGTGTAGGCGAGGCCCAGCGCGCTGTAGTCCCATTGCAACTGCACGCCGGTGAGCGAGAAGGTGCCCGTGCCATCGGCATCGCGGTAAAGGAAGCCGCCCACATAGGGATTGGTGGTGGCGTCGTAAGCCGCTGCGTTATCCACCCGGCCCAGGTCCAGGGTGGCGCCGCCGGGCACCACATGGCCGGTGGCCGTGAGGTTGGCATGGCCCCAGACCCCGGCGCCGTTGCGGTACTTCACGAAGACCCAGGCGGCATCCCAATTGGGCATGCCCACACCGCGCCAGCTATTCTCCCAGCTCAGGTCGAACTGCACCTGCACGGTGGTGCCCGTGTTGTTGGTGAGCGTGGTGTTGGCCACCTGGATGTTGTTCGCCACCGCGGAGGCGACATGCAGAACGAGCGCGCCAGCGAGGGCCGTGAGCTTGATGCATGAGGCGGTGGCCTTCAGGCAGGTGTCATCGTTGCGGGTGGACTTGAGGATCGCGATCATGGTCAGCGGATTGTTCGGGGCGATCAAATAGAGAGCTTATTTCTATAGGATGCAACATTTATAACCAATGGTATATGCCGCGGGACCTCCGCCAAGCACGATCCAGTGAAGGGGATTACTCCGGCGTCGCATTGATCATCAGCTACGACCGCCTTCCTCTGACCGCGTGTGCACAAGCACATCCTTGCCGTAGCCTTTTCGGTTGAAAACGGGAAGGGCGGTAGCAGGTGTTATGACTGATGCGGTGATGAAGTAGCCGTCGCTCAATAATGCGATTAAGGGCAATGAAGGTGAAGGAAGAGAGAGAGGATGTCGCCTCCATCGCTTCCTTCACCTCCCTGATGGCCTTGCCTGAGCGCGGATCATTGTCGCCGGCTCAGTGGTTCGAGGGCGGCTTCTCTGATTACGAGGAGAACAGGAAGAAGCGCCTCGGCGGCGATGTCGTTCCGCACCGGATAGTACAGGAAATTGGTGCGGGGCTGATCAGATGCCCAGGCGCTCAGGCCACTTGCCGGTCCGAGTCCTTGTGGGCCTGGTGCGTGAGGTGGTGACCGTTGCAGACCGGGCAGTGGTACACCCGCATGCGGCCGCGGCCCTTTTGCCAGATGCGGTTCACCTTGGCGTGGGCATCGCGCTCGGAGTAGAGCACCTTGCCCCGGCAGCGCGGCGCTTCATTGCGCTGATGCACGATGCGCGTCCTGCTCAGGTAGTCGATGCGGTCGCAGAGGCGGCTGGCATCGGGCAGCTCCAGCTGCTTGGGACTGGTGAGCACCAGCTCCCGCACGGCCGGGTCGGTGAAGCAGAACAGGGCATCGAGCTGCTCGGGGTGCGCCTTCACGAAGGCCACGAGGCGGTCCCGCTTCGAGGTGAGGAGCTGCTGTTGCTGGCGTGCTTCGTTCATGGCCCGTGGCCGAAGTGGCAGGAATGAAACGTGGAGTTGATCGCTCCTGTTTCACCGCTGCCCGGCGCGGGGATGCCGTTGCTGAAGAGGTGCCCGCACATGCGCTAGCCCAGCCCCAGCTTCATCGCCAGCACCACCAGCGCCGCGCGGCAGGGCACCTTCAATTTGCTGAACACCTTGCGGCGGTGCGTGTGCAGGGTGCTCAGCGCGATGCCCATCTCAACGGCAATCGCCTTGTAGGGCAGGCCCGCCTCGTTGCAGCACCAGCGGATGAAGTGGCGCTCCATCGCCGTCAGGAGGTCCACGCGCGGCGCGTCATCGGCCGGGGAGGTGGGCGGAGGCTTCATGTTCGGGCATACGCGGCGCGGCGACGGTTATTGCGCGCAGCGCGTGAACGGTTGTTGCGGCACGGGCATCGGCTACAACGGCTTGGTGGTGGCCACATCGCTCCACGGACCCACGCCCAGCGCGCCCACGGCCAGCACGCGCACGCTGTAGGCTTGGTGGCTCACCAGGCCCGTGATCAGGAAGAAATTGCGGCTGGTCATCACCAGGGGTTGCCAGTTCGCGGGCACCAGCGGGTCGCCGTCGCAGATCTGCAGCTCGTAGATGCGCTTGTCCTTCACGCCGCCCCAGCGCGCCTTCAGCTCGCCGGGCTTGGTGGTGATCACCAGCCGCAGGTTCGGCGGCGCGGGCATGGGAGCCGGTGGCTGCGGCACCTTGCGCGTGGCGAAGGCCGCGCTGGCGATCTTGATCGGATCGCCGCCGCTCACCGCCTGCACGTAGCCCGCCAGGATCTTGATGTTGCTCTTCACCTGCTTCACCGCGGCCGCCTGCGCCAGGCGGTCCTGCTTGCCGCCGTTGTTCAGCACCGCCACGTTGGCGGCGGCCAGCGCATCGCGGTCGGCCTGCTGCACCACCAGGGTGGGCACCGGCGTGGGGAAATCGGCGTTGCCGGTGAGCCCGGTGATGTGCGCATCGGCGCGCTCCAGGATCTCTTCCGGGGTGAGTCCTTCGGTACCCAGCTTCACAGTGAATTGCGTGGTCATGGGGGGCGGGCCTTCGCGTATGCCCAGACGGTTGTTTGTTGAAGAAGCGCGGCCCCCGGCTCAGTAGTATTCGGGGGGTATCATCGTTTGTGAGGATGCCCCCGAGGCAGGGCACCCGCCTGACCAGCGGCAGGGCCATCGCCCATTTGGTGAATGGCCAGGCTGAACATCGGTAAGGGCACAGTGCGCACGGTATGGGGTGCGCGACGCACGGTATCGGGTTCGCTGCATATCCTGAAGGGCACGTGTCGCACGGTTTAGGATGCGCGATGCAGGCACTAGGGCAAGGGCCGCACGGTGTAGGGTACGCCACGCATTCTTGAGGGCGCAGGTCGCGCGGTATCGGGTACACGGCGCATCCGTACGGTCGCAAGCCGTACGGTATAGAGTGCGCGGCGCATCCTGAAGGGCACGAAGTGCATGGTATCGAGTTCACGGTACAGCCTTAAGGGCGCAAGCCGCGCGGGATCGGAGGAGCGGTGCGACCTCAAGGGCACGGAGCACGCGATATCCGTCGCGCGGCGCAACATCAAGGGACCAGGCCGCATGGTATACGGTACGCGGCGAATGCTGAAGGGCGTAGTCGACGGCGTACCACGCCGCATGCTCATGGTTCAGCGCCGCGAGACCAAGGCATGCGGTGGCGCGCGAAGGCATCTACCTCGGCAGACAATGATGTTGCACCAGGAACTCACGGTACCGCATAACCAACCTGCGGTGATGCGCTCATATCATAAAGGGTCATCTGCCAAGTGCTTCCTTGGGGTCAATGCCAGCAGAGACCTGGAGGGCTCACCAGCCCATGATCTGACCGCTGACCAGCAATTGTTCAAGGACAATACTGATGGTATGGGGCATTAAAGTTGTATTTATCGAAAGTAATGATATCTTTGCGCCGTTGTATTACCCATGCCGCAAACATTAACTTCGATTGCCAGCCTCCGCTTCGGCGTCCACGCCAAGGGCCTCGACAAGGGTCCCATGGCCTTGGTGCAGTCCTCTGCTATCACGGCTGAAGGTACGATCGAGAACGCCTACGTCAGCAGGACCAGCCCCGAACTGGTCACCTATAAGGACGTGGACCTGCTCCGCGAAGGCGATGTACTCCTCATCGGGAAGGGAAGCACGAATGTGGCTGCTGTCTGGCAGGGTGGCGACGAAGACGCCGTCGCATCCTCCATGCTCTATGTAATCCGGCCCGACACCACCCGTGTACTGCCCGGCTACCTCGCGGGCTATCTGAACAGCCGCCCTGCGCAAGCCCAAATGGCCGCCTATCGCAAGGTGGGCACCGTTGCCGTGCTGGACCGCAGCGCACTGGACCAATTGCTGGTACCCGTGCCGTCCATTGAAGAACAACAGAAACTCGTGCGCTTGGCCGATGCCGCGCAACGCACACGCCTACACCTCACCGAACTTTCCAACGCTTATGCCCAACTGCTCGATGCCGTGTGGGCAACATACCCCAAACCATGAGCAAGCCCATTGAACAAGCCGAGATCAACGCACTGGCCTGGAAAGCCTGCGACACCTTTAGGGGTGTAGTGGATCCCGCCGAGTACAAGAACTACATCCTCGTCTTCCTCTTCCTGAAGTACCTGAGCGATGTGGTGCGCGACAAGGAAGAAGAGCTGCACAAGAAATACGCGGGTGACCAGCAACGCGTCCAACGCGCCATGGAGCGCGAGCGCTTCGTGTTGCCGAAGGGTGCTTCCTATTACGACCTCTACGAGGCACGCGAAAAGGACGACATCGGCGACCGTATCGGCAAAGCCTTGGACGCCATCGAAGAAGCGAACAAGGGCAAGTTGGACGGTGTGTTCCGCAACATCAACTTCAACAGCGAGGCGAACCTGGGCAAGACCAAGGACCGCAACCGCCGCCTGAAGCACCTCATCGAGGACTTCTCCGATGAGCGCCTGGACTTCCGCCCTTCGCGCATTGGTAACCTGGACATCATCGGCAACACCTACCAATACCTCATCGGTCAGTTCGCGAGCGACAGCGGCAAGAAAGGAGGGGAATTTTTCACCCCAGCGGAAGTGAGCGAATTGCTGGCCCGCCTGATGGCTCCCGAGAGCGGCATGCGCATCTACGACCCCACCTGCGGCAGCGGCAGCTTGTTGATCAAGGTGGCGGAGAAAGTGCCCGACCACAACTACAGCCTCTACGGGCAGGAGAGCAACGGCGGCAACTGGGCGCTGTGCAAGATGAACATGTTCATACATGCCAACGACAATGCGCAGATCGAGTGGGGCGATACGCTGAACAACCCGCTGCTGGTGGAGGGCGACAAGCTCATGAAGTTCGATGTGGCCGTGAGCAATCCGCCGTTCAGCTTGGACAAGTGGGGACAGGACAATGCCGCGCACGACCGTTACAACCGCTTCTGGCGCGGTACGCCGCCCAAGAGCAAGGGCGACTACGCCTTCATCACGCACCTCATCGAGAGCATCAACGAGCACGGTCGCGCGGGCGTGATCGTGCCGCACGGCGTGCTGTTCCGCGGCAGCAGCGAGCGTTTGTTGCGTAAAGCCTTCATCGATGAGAACATGCTGGAGGCCGTCATCGGCCTGCCCGCGCAGCTCTTCTTCGGCACCGGTATCCCTGCTGCGATTCTGGTGTTCAACAAGCAGCGCACCACCACGGACATCCTCTTCATCGATGCCAGCAAGCAGTACCAGGACGGCAAGAAGCAGAACCGCTTACGCGAGGAGGACCTCGCGCGCATCGTGGATACCTACACCGCTTTCCGCAAGGCACCGAAGACCATTGCCGACGACAAGCGCGTGCTCGCCGAGAAGTATGCCTACCGCGCCAGCCTCGCCGAAGTACAGGAGAACGACTACAACCTGAACATACCGCGCTACGTGGACACCTTCGAGGAGGAAGAGCCCGTGGACATCGCTGCCGTGCAGCAGAAGATCAAGGGATTGGAAGGACAATTGGCCGATGTGCGCAAGGAGATGGACGGCTACCTGAAGGAACTGGGCTTCATTAACCAAGCATGATCATGGAACACCCCGAATTCCTCGCACACCTCGACACGCTCAAGAGCGAGTTGGATGCTGCCGTGCCGATGAAGCCCGAGCGCGAGCGTGAACTCTGGCAGAAGCTACGCTTGGAGTGGAATTTCAACAGCAACCATATCGAGGGCAACACGCTCACGTATGGCGAGACCATCCTGCTCTTCTTGAAAGAGGTCATGCCTGGCGGACATACCACTCGCGAGATCTTCGAGATGCAAGCCCATGACGTGGCCATCAGCATGGTACGCGAATGGGCTTTGGACAAGGACCGCCCGATAAGGGAGGGTGATATCCGCGACTTGAACAGGATACTTCTCAAGGAACCCTTTTTCAAGGAGGCCATCACCACGGAAGGGATGACCACGCAGGTCCAGGTCATTCCGGGCGAGTACAAGAAGCACGGGAATCTGGTGCGCCAACCTGACGGCACTCTCTTCGAGTACAGCAAACCCGAAGAGGTTCAGATGCAGATGCAAGAGTTGATGGAATGGTACCACAGCGAACATGCACTCCATCCCATTCAAAAGGCCGCGGTACTGCACCATCGCTTCATCCTCATCCACCCCTTCGGCGATGGCAACGGTCGCACGGCGCGACTGCTGGTCAACTACCACCTCATGCTGAACGGATACATGCCGTTGGTGGTGAAAAGCGCGGACAAGGCGAATTACCTCTTGCGATTGAAGCAGGCTGATGCCGGTGATCTGGAACCTTTCATTGAGTACATGGCCCAACAGGCCGAATGGACCATGAACCTTGCGTTACGGGCGGCCAAGGACCTCCCGATCGAGGAGCCAGCGGATTGGCGCAAGGAAGCCGAATTGCTTTTGCGCAACACGAGCGATGTCAAGCAGCGAGCGCTTGATCGGGAGGCCCGATGGCGCAAGCAGATCATCGACAGCATCAACCTCAACTATCCCATCATCCGTCAGGAGGTCGAGGATAAGCTCTTCTATTACCGCAAGTTCTTCAAAGTGGCTGGGGGAACTGCGGCACCCTTCATAAAACAGGACAAGAGCTTCAGACCGAAACCCTTGAACATACTGAGTGCAAAACCCGAGCAATTGGCGGAGCTGTTCGCCAAGAATGAAACCACCAAGAGCATTCTATTCCAGTTGCAGTTCACAAGCAATACGGTCCCCATCGCCAACAGGGAGGTTCGCGTGATATTCACATGGACCTTCAATGAGGAAGATCAATCCTTGAGTGCAAAGCTTCCTGTGGAACTACCCCCGTTCAGTTGGCCGTATGGAGTTTCCATCCAGGATATGGGCACGGATTTCTTCGACCGCATCGCCAAGAGCGTTCTGCATAAGATCACCCCTCGGTAATTCCCAACGCACTACGGCACATGAACCTCCACGAACTACTTCAGCGCATCGACGACCTGCAGGCGCGCATCCTTGCCGCCGGGCCGCTGAGCCCCGAGGCCAAGCGCAAGCTGGATTACCGCTTCCGGTTGGACTGGAACTACCACAGCAATGTGATGGAGGGCAGCCAGCTCACCCGACAGGAGACGCGCACTATCATGATGGGTAACGTTACGGTGGAAGGCAAGCCCATACGCGATGTGTTGGAGATGCAGGGCCACGATGAGGTCGTGCGCACGCTTTTGGGAATGGCCAGCGGTGAATTGAACTTGAGCGAGAAGCGCATCAAGGAGATCCACAAGGCCATCATGCACGAAGATGATCCGGCGAAGAAGGATTGGCCCGGCAACTGGAAGAAGCACCCCAACCACATCTACAACTTCAAGGAGGAACGCTTCGACTTTACGTCGCCCGAGGATGTGCCCGAGGCAATGCACCGTTTGCTTGATCGCACTAAAGCGGCGCTTGAGAGCATAAGGTGGGGCGAAAAGGAGGCGCCGCATCCTACCGTCGTGGCTTTCGACTTCCAGCGGGAGTACGTGACCATACACCCCTTCCACGATGGCAACGGCCGCACCGCGCGCATCTTCAGTAATCTCCTGCTCTTGAGCTTCGGCTATCCTCCCACCATCATCAAGGCGGAGGAGCAAGAGAAGACAGCGTACAATCGCTTGCTCGCGGAAGTGCAGGTGTACGGTGCAAGCCCGGACCTCTTCAACGCCTTCATGGCTGAGCGGCTCATCCGTTCGCAGGAATTGGTCCTGGAAGTGCTCGCCGGCAAGGACATCGACGATGCGGACGATCTAGATAAGCGCCTGCAACTGATCGATGCGCAATTGGCAGCAGTTGATCCTGCGGATGAGATCCAACGGACCCGCGGACACCAGACCACACAGGCCCTTCTGAACGAATGGGGCTACTCCCTGTTCGCACAAGCCATTCCCGTTGCCCAGAAGTTCAACCGCTATTTCCTCAACACGCAGCACGATATCATCCTCGTGAATGGACCGGTCAGCGTACGATTCCTTGACGAACCAGCGGAGCAAGTGATCGGCACCCTACAAGCTGAGTTGGCGAAAGACGACCAGAAGCTACAAGGTGTTACGGAGATCCAACTTTGGCTTCGGTACGGCACCTTCCGCAAGGCGTCCAAGAAACCCTTCGGTTGCAACTACGGCATCAAGATCAAAGTGGAAGACTACCACCACTACCAGGTGTTAGTGGATGTCTTCAACATCACCGGCGGTCGTAGCGAGGAGCCCCTCATCAAGCGCCTTTACCACAAGCCGCTCAGCCTTGCTGAACAGCAGGCCATTGTGCAGCGCATGGGCAAGGAGATCACGGACCACATTGAATACTACGTGGCCCAGAACGCACAAGAGGACGACACCAAGTAGCCCCATGCCCACCGCCACCAAGAAGCCCCAAGCCAGCAGCAACCGTAGCGCGATTGCCAAGGCGCCGCATGCCGGTGCCAAGCCCGGCTACAAACACACCAAGCTCGGGTGGATTCCGGAAGAGTGGGAGGTCAATCGTATTGGACCCAAGATCGATCTGCTCGTTGGATATCCTTTCGAGAGCAAGGGCTACGCATCTACCGGCATTCGACTGCTTCGTTGCAACAACATCAAGCGTGGGCAAACAAGTTGGGATGCGGAAGTAACCGTTCACTGGCCAGCGAGCAACGCAACGGTTAAGCGCTACGAACTTGCAGAAGGGGATCTCGTGATCGCGATGGATGGTTCGCTCGTTGGGAAGAGCTATGCCCGGTTATCGGCAGCGGACCTGCCGGCGCTCCTTCTGCAGCGCGCGGCGCGCATCCGCTCCAAAGGCATCGATACGGAGTATCTGAAGCATTGGGTGGGTAGCAATCATTTCATACGGTATTGTGATTCAGTGAAGACCGTTACCGCCATCCCACACATTGGTCATAAGGACATCCAGGACTGGACAATTCCAATCCCGCCTCTCTCGGAACAACGCCGCATCGCTGCCGTGCTGGGGGCTTGGGACCGGGCCATTGCCACCACACAGCAACTAGTGGCCGCCCAGCAGCAGCGTAAGCAAGGGCTTATCGGATCTGCTCTTGGCGAGGTCTACCACCACCGCCGGAAGGTGAGCGTTGGCGACATCGCAAAGGAGGTCAGTGAACGCAACACTGAGGGCGCCGATCCTATCGTCCTATCGTGCAGCAAGCACAGAGGCTTCGTATCCTCCTTGGAGTACTTCAAGAAGCAGGTGTTCAGCGAGGACCGCTCCAACTACAAGGTGATTCGGCGTGGCCAGTTCGGCTTTCCCGCGAACCACATCGAGGAGGGCTCCATTGATCTCCTTCGTGCGCATGATGTCGGGTTGGTGAGTCCCATCTATGTGGTCTTCGAGTTCGACCAGGCCAAGGTGAACAGCGAGTTCATGTACTACCTGTTCAAGAGCGAGCGCTATCGGCACATCTTCCGAACCTCCACGAACGCCTCCGTGGATCGCCGGGGGAGCCTGCGCTGGAACGACTTCAAGAACTTGTGGGTGCCCCTGCCCGAGCGCGAAGAGCAAGACCGCCTGGCTAACCTCCTAACAGGGCTTGACCGGCAAATGGAACAAACCCAGAACTACCTCGACCTGCTCATCACGCAGAAGCGCGGACTGATGCAGCAGTTGCTCACCGGGCAAACACGCGTGAAGTCATGATGCTAACGATCGCACTAGCCGCAGAATGGACCGATGTGGCGCAAGCCATTGGGGCCTTGCTGGCCGTGCCGGGTGCGATCGCTGCATTCTGGGTGCTGTTCCAGCGGGACAAGGAGAAGTCGGAAGCGGTGCGCCAGCTCGCACGCCAAACCGAAGAGCTGGCCAAACAGACGGCGCACTTCGCGCAACGCGAGCTACACCGCAAGAACGCGATAAAACCCTACTTCGACTACCGGACCGAAGCGCGGATGAACGAGGAGCACTGGATGCTCGAGGTGGTGAACAAGGGTGGCCTGGCACACAGTATTCGGCCGCTCAACGAGAGCAATGGCATGATGGTCCAATGCGACACGCTGGTCCAGCGCGGCGAGAAACTGCGCGTGCGTGTGCTGAACATGGTAGGCCCCTTGCCCCGGTCACACTCCTTCACACTCACCTATCTCGACGAGGATGGCAATCGTTATTGGCAAGGCTTCGATGCCATGGTGGATGGGATCTGGCCGCATCCGCCAACCGACACCGAGCCTTCGGAAAAGCAAAACACAAGAACCGATGAGAACACTGACTGAGATAACCGAGCAGTTGAGCCAGGTTGACCTGAAGAAGTTGAGCGATGCAGATATCCTTGCCATCATGCGCCAAATCCCAGAGGTGGGCCTGCACGGATTTCACCTGTTCCGCGGACAGCGAATACTCCGTTGTCGCACGAACCTGAAGGAGTTCCCGAATCACTGGAAAGGTGAGAAGGACATTTCCTATCTCCCGGATGCCGCCAAGGCGGACTATGGGCGCGCGAGTCTTCGGGGCAATGCGATGTTCTACGGCTGCATGGGGCGGCATAAGGATTTCGAGGCGAGCCGAATGCTTGCGATCCACGAGGTGAACGGAATGATGCACGATCCAACCTTCGACATGGAGATGGAGGAGTATGCCGTCGTGGGTAACTGGCATGTACTGCATCCGCTTGAGGTCATCAGTGTGGTGCAAGCCGAAGAACTGCACAGCAAGAATGACATGCTCTCCCAAGAATTCAAGCAGTACATGTCAAACCTGGATGGCACCAAGGTGGACAAGGAGGGTTCGTTAGTATTCACGTCGTTCATCGCGAAAGAGTTCTGCAAACAAGTAGCTGCGCCGGAGGAGTACAAGATCACAGCGGCCTTTTCGCATTGGGCGGTGGAGAAGGGCATGCATGGAGTAGCATATCCTTCCGCTAAAGCCATGGGCGATACCGATGCATTCAATGTCGCGTTGACGCCACTAGCCATCGAGGAGAACTGCAAGCTCCAAGCTGCATATGCATACCGGCTGATCAAGGAGGAGGAAAAATCACTCATCCCGTATCCCTTCTTGGGTGATACCGACATACAAGCAAGTTTCCACTGGAAAGACCCCGGCTACTTGCCTCGGCTGGACATGATCAAGGAGCAAGTTCGGCGTCAGCGTCAACTGGAGTTGCCAGCGGCAAAGACGGCGAAGAAGCAATGATCACCCCCTCCTTCCTCGAAGACCACATCAGCCAACTGGACCACCATACCACCCAGAAGCGCGAACTGACGCAGCGCTGAACACGTAGTGAAATGAACCCCGATAAGGCTCGCAATCTTCTGAGACAACAGCTACAGGACTGCGGCCGGATCGCCCTGCGCTCAACGTGCCAGCTCTTTCGGCAACGGAGCCGCAAAGGAAGTGGTGTGCTTCTCGCGGCAGGGGAGCGTCGCTTCCTGGTTTCCGCAACGCATGTACTGCATCCGACATACATCTCGGAAATCATGATCCCGAACGGAACGGACCTGATCGGTATTGAAGGGCAGGCCTGGGGAACCGACCTGAACCAGAAATTCTCAGGGGATGTTGAGGATCCCGTTGATGTGACAATCGTTGAACTCACCAGTGAAGTGGTTGCGCAATTGACGGGTAAGTACCAGTTCCTTGAAATACAGCACGTCATGATTGATCATCGGCAGGCACAAGGGCATCAATACATGATCATGGGCTATCCCGGACTTTGGACCACGGTCGAGCGCTCAGGAGACGAACTCAAAGCAAAGCCATTGATCTTGAGGACCGGCGTACGTGCCGGTGCCAACGAGCGGCATCCTGACTTCCCCAAGAACTGTAAGTGGATCGTCGAGTACCGGGAAACACAGAACGATGTGAGCACCGACGCAGTGGTGAGGTCCGTTGATCCAGGTGGACTCAGCGGCGGGGGCCTGTGGTTCATTGATGTGAAGGAGGCTGCGAGAGCAGGAGCGACGAGACCACTACTCGTTGGCATCAACACACACCATTCAGGTACTGACCAGGAGCTACTGGCTACAAGGACGGACCTAGTTACCGAATTATTGAGGCAGCGTTTTGGATTGACGTTACCCGCATCAAGAACGATAGAGGTGAACCTGAACCCATGATCACCCCCTCCTTCCTCGAAGACCACATCAGCCAGGTGCCAGCTTTGCAACTGCTGGTGAAGCTGGGCTACACCTATTTGAGCCCGGAGCAGGCCATGGCGCAGCGGCAGGGCAAGGGTGGCAACGTGTTGCTGGAGAACATCCTGGAGGAGCGCTTGCGCGCCATCAACAGCATTGCGCACAAGGGGCAGCGCTACGAGTTCAGCCCGGCCAACATCTACCAGGCCATCCGTGGCCTGCGTGAGATGCCCTTGGTGGAAGGCCTGCTGAACACGAACAAAGAGGTGTATGAGCTGCTCACGCTGGGCCGCAGTTTCGAGGAGACCATCATGGGCGATACGCGCAGCTTTCCCTTGCGCTTCATCGATTGGGAGAATGCGGCCAACAACCACTTCCACGTCACCGAGGAGTTCCCCGTGGACCGCAAGGGCAGCACCAAGACCCGCCGCCCGGATGTGGTGCTCTTCGTGAACGGGATCCCGCTGGTGGTGATCGAGTGCAAGCGCCCCGATCTGCACAGCACCGAGTATGGCACTCCGGTGCAACAGGCGATCAGTCAGCACCTGCGGAACCAACAGCCGGAGGAGGTGCCGGCCTTGTTCATCCATGCGCAACTGTTACTGGCGCTGGCGCAGAACGATGCGAGCTACGGCACCGTGGGCACGCCCCCACCCTTCTGGAGCCAATGGAAGGAGCTGCACGACGGCGGAACGGGTGACGATACCGCGGCGCTGACCGCACTGAAGAACACGCCGCTCACCGCCGCACAAAAGAAGACGCTCTTCGCAGACCGCTTCCGCTATGTCCAAGCCTTCTTCGACCAGCAGGAGCAGACGACCTTGCAGGTGAACGAGCAGGACCAATTGCTCTATCGCCTTTGCCGTCCCGAGCGTTTGCTGGAACTGGTGCAACGCTACATCCTCTTCGACAACGGCGAGAAGAAGGTGGCGCGCTACCAGCAATACTTCGCGGTGAAGAGCACCGTGGAGCGTGTGCGCCACCTGCACGATGGTCACCGTCCCGGCGGCGTCATCTGGCACACGCAAGGAAGCGGCAAGAGCTTGACGATGGTGCTGCTGGCGAAGGCCATCGCCATGGAGCCGAGCATCCGCAACGCGCGCATCGTGCTGGTCACGGACCGCATCGACCTGGACGACCAGCTCTACGGCACCTTCAAGAGTTGCGAAGCCGAAGCGGTGCAGGCGCGCAGCGGCACCCACCTCGCCGAGCTCTTGCACGAGCCCAAGGCCCGCATCATCACCACCTTGATGCAGAAGTTCGAAGCCGTGAGCAAGCGCGGGCAGTTGGTGGATGCGAGCACGGAGATCTTCGTGCTGGTGGACGAGAGCCACCGCAGCCAGTACGGCACGGGCAACGTGCGCATGCTGAAGGTGCTTCCCAACGCCTGCTTCATCGGTTTCACCGGCACACCGCTGCTGGGCAAGGAGAAGAACACCGCGCGCAAATTCGGCGGCATCATCCGGCCCGCATACACCATTGCGCAGGCCGTGGAGGACGGCGCCGTGGTGCCCTTGCTCTACGAAGGGCGCCACGTGGTGCAGGAGGTGGACAACAAGACCATGGACACCTTCTTCGACTTGGTGAGCGAGCCGCTGAACGAATTCCAGCGTGCCGACCTGAAGAAGAAATTCAGCCGAGCAGACCAACTGAACGCCGCCGAGCAGAAGATCTGGCGCACGGCCTTCGACGTGAGCCGCCACTGGAACGAGAACTGGAAGGGCAGCGGATTCAAAGCCCAGCTGACCGCACCCACGAAGGTGGCCGCACTGAAGTACAAGCAATACCTGGATGAGATCGGGATGGTGAGCAGCGAGGTGGTGATCAGTCCACCCGACACCCGCGAAGGCAATGAGAGCGCCTACGAGGTGACCAACGACCGGGTGCAGCAATTCTGGAAAGGCATGATGGCCCAGTACGGCAACGAGGCCAACTACCAGAAGAGCATCGTGCAACGCTTCAAGGCCGAGGGCGATCCGGAACTGCTGATCGTGGTGGACAAGTTGCTCACCGGTTTCGATGCACCGCGCAACACGGTGCTCTACCTCTGTCGCAGCCTCACCGCCCATACGCTGCTACAGGCCATTGCGCGTGTGAACCGCTTGTTCGAGGGCAAGGACTTCGGCTACATCATCGACTACTACGGCGTGCTCGGTGAACTGGACCAGGCACTGACCGCCTACGATGAGTTGAGCGGCTTCGATGATGAGGACCTCGCGGGCACCATCACCCACGTGAAGGAGGAGGTGGAGAAGCTGGCCGAACGCCACGCGCAACTCTGGGACCTCTTCAAGGAGCTGCCCAATAAGCAGGACCCAGAGGCCTTCCAACAGCACCTCGCGCCGAAGGATGTCCGCGATGCGTTCTACGATCGGCTCTCGCTCTTCGTGCGCACCCTGAAGATGGCGCTGAGCACATTGGACTTCGTGAAGAACACCGCGGAGGAGAAGGTGGAACGCTACCGCCGCGATGCGGCCTTCTTCCTGCGCCTGCGCGTGGCCGTGAAGCAGCGGTACAGCGATGCCATCGACTACCGGCAGTACGAGGCCCAAGTGCAGAAGCTCATCGACACGCACATCAAGAGCAACGAGGTGCTGCAACTCACCGACCAGGTGAACATCTTCGACAAGGCCGCCTTCGCCCAAGAAGTGGAGAAGGTGGAAGGTCCGGCCAGTCGTGCCGACATCATCGCCAGTCGCACCTCGAAGACCATCAGCGAGCGCATGGAAGAGGACCCCGTGCTCTACAAGAAATTCAGTCGCTTGCTGGAGGAGACCATCCAGGCCTACCACCAGAAGCGCATCAGTGACCTGGACTACCTGAAGCAGGCCATGCACATCATGGAGCAGGTGCGCGAGGGCAGTGAGGGCGACGAGCCGGATACCGTCAAGGACCGCGACGTGGCCCGCGCCTTCTACCGCATCGTGGACACAACGGTGAAAGCCGTGGACCTGACATTGGACAAGGAACGCGCAGGTGCCATCGCCTTGCACTTGGACGACATCGTGAAGGCCCAACGCATTGTGGATTGGACGCGCAAGAGCGATGTGCAGAACCGCATGCGGCAGGCCATGGAGGATTACCTCTACGAATTGCGCGTGGAAGGTCTGGACCTCGGCTTCGACGTGATCGACGAGATTCTCGACGGCGTGATGCGCGTGGCCATGCACCGATACGCCTGATGGAAGAGCGCAGCGTGCAATACGGCAAGACCACCGTGTGGTACACGCTGGTGCGCACACCGCGTCGAACGCTCGGGTTTGTCGTTCATCCGGATACGCGCGTGGAGATGCGCGCACCGCACCACGCCACAGCGGAGAAGGTGGACCAGTTCGTCTTGCGCCGCGCCAGCTGGATCGTTCGCCAACAGGATTACTTCCGCTCCTTCCTGCCCATCACCCCACCGCGTGAGTACGTGAGCGGCGAAACGCACCGCTACCTCGGCAAGCAGTATCGCCTCAAGGTACATGCGACGACGGAGGTAGAGGAAGTGAAGCTGAGCGGTGGGCGCATACATGTGTACACGCACCATCCGCAGGATCGCAACCACGTTGCAGGCTTGCTCGCGGGTTGGTACCGGCCCAAGGCCATCGCCCGTTTCGAAAAGGGCGTGGATGAGGCGATGGGCACACTTAAGAAGTACAAGATCGCGCGACCGGAAGTGATCGTGCGTCGCATGAGCATGCGTTGGGGCAGCTGCACCCCCAAAGGCCGCATCATGCTGAACCCCGAGTTGATCAAAGCACCGGGTCGCTGCATCGACTATGTGGTCATCCACGAACTCTGCCACCTGGTACACCCGGATCACAGCGCCAAGTACTACGCGCTGCTGGATCGCGCGATGCCGGATTGGAAGAGGTGGAAGGAGAAGCTCGAACACACATGAGCGAACACCCCCACGACCCGACCGAGGCCCTGCAAGGCAGACCAAGCGGCACCATCACGCTGGCCGAACTGGACAGTCTTTTCGGTTTGACCGTCCGTGCAATGAACGTCTGCTTGGTCAACAACCTCACTTCATTGGAAGCGATCGCACGCGCGCAACGAAGCTTCAGGGGTCTAGCCGCGTTGAAGAATTGTGGCAAGAAGACGGTGATGGAACTGGAAGACCTTCTTGCCGCGGCTACTCGGCGGATGGGTCCGCTGCTCCCGGTGCTCCCATCTTCGGGTGTTGTATCGTCCCTTGGCATGGAACCCGTCGATCGGGCGGGCATGCTCGCGATGATCGAAGGACGCCTTCCGCTGCTGAGCGTACGGGCCCGCAACGCCCTTTCGAATTTTCTCGAGGAGGACACGCCCGAAGCGATCCTGGACGGCATCCTGCTCTCCGGATTCGACCTGCGCAAATTGCGGAACGTAGGAAGCAAGACGATCGCGGAGTTGCGCGAGTTCGGCCGTTCGGTGTTCGAGCAACGACCTGCTCCTGGCGTAGTGGGAGTTCCTGAGACGACCGCGACAACGGTCTTCCTCGCCCTCAAGAACCATTTCGACAGAGAGGAGATCCAGTTGATCCGCCAGTTCATACTTCAGGATGATCCTTCTCTTCCTTCGATTCTGGAACTGGTGAAGCTGATCGTTGATGTATGGAGCAAGCGCGCGGGAACAAGATGGAGTTCCATTTCGGCGTATGTGCAAAGCACCGCCGGGTATGGCGCTCTGGCTCGTGCAGGCGGGCATAGCGGCCTCACCAGGGAACGGATGCGCCAGCTGTTCCTGAAGTGGGATCGGGAGTTCGAAGCACGCTTCGCATTCCTGAACGATCTGCCGGGACCCTTCAAGCCGGAACCCGCGATGCCCCATGGCCGTGCAACGATCTTGACAAGGGATATTGCGGATGGGATAAACGCCCGATTGGGATCTGATTGGGGGCAGCCCTTCATAGCCCGAATCCTTGTTCTGGCTTCCAACAAGAACTACAGGGTCGTCTCATGGCGGGAGCTGTGGATGCCGGGCAAGAAGGCCCGCGATTTCGACAGCCAGAGTCCTGTTCTCATCCGCTCGGATAGCGTGGCTGCAGTGATCGCCATGGCGCAGCATTTTCGCTCGGTTTTGGCGGGAACACGCACCACCGATTCAGTCCATCGGTTCGAGGCGATCGCGCTTCCGCTCGGAGTGGAATGGAACGAGGAGCTCACCAATGCTATGCGACCGCTGCTCGTGGCCTGTGAGCCGGGTATCCGGTTTGATGGTGACCTGATCCATCTACCACCGAACAAACGCAGGCGGCGCGAGGAGTTGATCGCTGAGGTATTGGAGGAGCTGAAGACCCCAACACATGTTACGGTGCTTGTCGAGCGCCTACAGGCCATTGACCCGAATCGTGAATGGACCACGGAGTACGTCCGCAGCACCATCGTCCGTTTCAAAGACCGCTTCATCTCATTGAGCCGAACAAGCACCTACGGTCTTCGGAAGTGGGAAGACGACCGTGAGGGTATCAAGGGTGGTACCATAAGGAGTATGGTCGAGCATCTGCTGCGTGAAGCCGAAACACCCTTGCACGTGGACCACCTGGCCGAGCACATCCGTCGGTTCAGGCCGACGACCAGTGCGAGTAGCATAAGGCTGAACCTTCAACTCGATACCGATCCCCGCTTCACCTTCATCCATGGCGGCTTCATCGGACTACGAGATAGAAACTACGAACGAATGCCCGAACCGCTGAAAAGGGTGCCGGGCAGTTTGATGCGCGGATCAGTCATGCGCAAGTTCATCGGGCAACCCTTGGTGCGCTTCATCGAGCATCTCTCCGCCAATTGTGATGCACACCCGGACCAAGTAGAGCGCACCATCCGTTCGGCCATCGATGAAGGTCGGCTTGTAGTGAATGAGGTCGGTTGCATCACTGCCGTCGCGGCCATAGGTCCGTTGGTAGATGGTTCCCTATCTCCGAATGGAGAACTCCCCCTGGATTGGTGATGCAAACGGCGATCCGGGGTCTCACCCCCTGAAAGCCTTCCAATCTATTGGGTCCTTAGGTTCCTCGTGCGTTCATCCGCTACCGAATCGCGTCACCCGCACTAATTTCCTCCCATGCCTGCCCCGCGCTACCACATCCTGCCCACCATGTCGCCGCCTGAGGTGGTGCGTTGCGCCCTGCACGACAAGCCCGCGCTGGACCGCAAGATGCTGCGGCCCATGGAGCAGTTGCGCCGCCAACACCTCAAGGGCGACCGCACGGCCGTGCTGGAGCATGTGGAGACCTACACGGCCCCCTCGGGCAATCGCTGGATCGTGGTGATGCGCTACCGCAAGAGCGGCATCCAGGTGATCCACTTCGTGTGGTACCGCGGCATGGACAGCCGCATCCGCGCCATGCGCATCCGCTGGGGCGGCGCGAGCCAGGTGCACTTCAGCTGGCACGTGCTGGAGCAGTACGCCGCGCGCTTCAGCCCCGACGTCGATGCCGAAGAGCGCTTGCTGCAGTTCGTGACCAACAATTACGACGTGGCCTTCAAGGCCCAGAGCGTCGGCGATGACGACGACAACATGAACATCCTCGGCGGCATCCGCCAAGGCCTGCTCCTGGGCGTTTACGACGACACGGAGGACATCGTGTACACCACCACCTTCGTGGACCACGGCCACTTCTTCCCCGATCAGGAGAAGATGATGGAGCAGATGGATTTCGAGCGTTTCATCGGCAGCCTCTCCTTGGGTCAGCGCAAGGCCTTGCTGGAGAAGAGGAAGGCGCAAGAAGGGGAGGGCGGGCAGCCGTGATCATCGCCCCGGTCCGATGGAATGCCCTGGTCGAAGGGATCGCTTCGGGGCCTCACCGAACACAGTGCGCCTTCAGCTTATTCAGGTACACATCCTCCACGCTCTTCTCGCCCATGGCCACCACCTTATCGTGGAACTCCCAGGCCTTGGGGCAGTTCAGCGTGAGCGTGTAGCACTCGAAGAGGCGGTAGGTCACATCGGGGTCCTTGCCCATGCGGCGGTAGGCGCGCTTGTAGAGGTCCAGGGCCTTCAGCGTGAACTCCTCGGCTTTCTTGTCGCGGCCTTCCTGCTGCATGTGGTAGCGCTGCTCCATGTACACATCGGCCTCTTCCTTCAGCAGCGGCGCGTAGGTGCTGTCCACCGCGATGCCCATCTGGTAATTCTCGTGCGCCTCCAGGGGGCGCTTCATGCTGCGGAAGAAGGCGCCGAAGGCCCGGTGCGCCTCGGGATTGATCGGCATGGCCAGCCAGGCCTCGTTGAAGCGCTTCATCGCTGAAACGTGGTCGTTCTTCTTCAGCCGCTCGAAGCCGAGTTTGCACAAGCTGTCGCTCAGCGCGCGCTGGCGGTTGCGGTTGTTCATGATCACGGTGAAGATGTCCTCGTCCACCGTGTTGTTCACCACCTCGGGGCCGTAGTCGCCGAAGCGCGGCTTCAGGTAGGGGTCCTGGTCCGCGCGCGCGTACCATTCATCGAAGGAGAGCAGCTGGGCGGAAGCGGGGAAGGAGAGGAGCGCGAGCGTGAAGGCGGCGAGTGTTCTCATGGTTCGATTCAAGTGCGGCGAAGTTGGCAATGATCGGGCCATCGCTCACGGCAATTGCTGGTTGCGCGTGGCGGTGGGCACGCTGCCGCCGATGTTCACCAGGATGGGGTCGCGGTCGTTGCCGGTGCCGGTGTAGCGCACGGTGCCGTCCATGTTGGTATCGGTGCCCAGGTAGCCAGTGGCCGTTGCCGTGGGCGTGCTTCCGCCGATGGCGATGAGGATGGGGTCGCGGTCGTTCTGGTCGCCGATGTAGCTCAGGATGCCATTGCGCAGGCAATCGCCGGCCCATAGCAGATTCACCGGACCCATGGGCTTGGTGGCGGAGATGCCATAGAGCGCGGTGCTTGCATCGCTGAGGTCGTAGCTGCGCAGGGCCACGCTCACCTCCACCGGCGCGGCGGTCATCACGCCCAGGTGATTGCGGTGGCGCACGGCCACATGGTAGGGGCCGGGCTTCAGGCTGAATTGCACCGGAGAGCTGCCGTCGGCGCCCACGATGTCGCCGTCGCGCTGGATGAGTGCGCTGCGCGTGGCCAGCACGCTCGACGGATCGGCGGGATCGCGCAGCTCCAGCACCACCCAGTCCACGATCGCATCGGGGCCGCTGGTCGTCAGCGCAGCGGGAGAGGTGGTCTCCGCGCCTCCGCCGCCCGCATGCGCATAGCCGATTGCGGTGTAAGGCTCGGTGAAGGGCAGCAGTCCTTTTACGCGCAGCGAATCGTGCATCAGGCCCGTATCCTCATCGAAAGGCCCATCGAGCAAGGCTCTTACGCGGAGGGAAAGCCGCGGCTTCACGATGAAGAGGCCCTCGGCGATGCTGCTGATGAGGACGTTCCCGCTGGGGAAGTAGGGGTAATTCCCCCAGGTGCCGTTGTAGCTCTTGTTGTTGTTGGCCGGGTATGTGTCGAACCAGGCGGACAGGCTGAGCTGGCCGCTGCCCACGTTCGCGGCATCGAGCACATGCAGGCCGCTGGTGTAGTTGGCTTCCCAGACCAGGTTGCGGTGCACGTACAGGTTGTGGTCGAAGCTGGGGTTCGGTCCGCTGAAGTGGCCCAGGTACACGGGCGCGTCGAGGTCCTGCACGTCGAAGATGTGGGTGCGGGTATTGTAATTATAGGTGTTCTCATCGCCCTCGTCGTTCATCAGCAGGTAGCGGTGGTCCTCGGTGAGCCAGCCTTGGTGGCAGAGGCTGGGGCTGGTGTAGGGCGGCGTGATGCTGATCAATTCCATGTCGGTCTTGTCGGTCACATCCACGATGCTCACGCGATCATTGGCCTGGATGTGGAAGTTGAAGCTGATGTGCTTGCCCACGTGCTCCGCATCCGGACCGTTGTAGTGGAACACGGCATTCTCGTGGATGTAGCCCTCGAAAGGGAAGGTGCCGGCAAGGGTGGGCACCAGCGGGTTGCTCACGTTCACCACCACCAGCCCGCCGCTGGCGATGTTGGTGCCCACGGCGTACACGTAGGGCTCGGTCTTATCCGCGAAGATGGTGTGGCTGTTGCCGAAGCCCCCGAAGCGCGCATCGGCGGTGAAGGTCTCCGGCGGGACGGTGACATCGCGGAGCCGCGTGAGGTCGAAGACCTGAAGGCCATGCCCGGCGGCCTCGCTGCCGATGAAGCACCAATCGCCGTGCGTATCCACGTCGCGCCAGAGCGAGGCCACGTTGTTGTGCGAAGGGAGGAAGCCGATGAGCACCGGGGCGGTGGCGGAGCTGATGTCCACGAATGCAGTGCCCGTGCGGCCACCCACGATCGCGTACTCATGGCCGGTGAGCGGGTCGGTCCATCCCCAGAGGTCGGCGATGCTGGTCACGGTGCCCAGTTGCGCGAGCGAGAGCTGCGCCATCAGGTCGATGTTGCTGCACGGGTAGGGGCCTGCGAAGCCGTTCACGCAAGGGGTTTGCGCGTGGGCGAAAGCCGGGAGGAGGACGAAGAGGAATGTGAGTGAGCGCATGATGATCGGGGCCCCGCAAAGTACCGGTTCGCGGCCAACGGCGGGTCAGGGGCACTTGGCCCGGAGCTGTTCCTCGAAACCGGGATCCACCGTGTACCCTGGAAGCCCCAGGCAGCGCTGATGCTGCTTCCGTGCCTGTTCGCACTCCCCGCGGATCATGTGGCATACGGCCAATCGGTACACGATGGCCGGGTCGTTGGGCGCGAGCTCCTCGGCGCGCAGGAGAACGGTCAACGCAGCGGAGACCAGCTCATCGGCATGCGCAGGGTTCCCGGCACGTGTGGCGTATTGCTCGGCCAGGGCGGCAACGGCCAGCCCCAGCAGCGAGCGCACGTGGGTGGGGTCCAGCTCAGCGCCGCGCTTGAACCATTGCAGGGCCACGGCCGGCCGGTCGAGCGCGAGGAAGTAGTTCCCGAAGCCCCAGTAGCTGTCGGCGTTGGTGCTGTCCACGAGCCAGGCCTGATTGAAGCGCATCATCGATTGCACCATGTCTCCGCCCGCAAGCAGCGACGATCCGTGCTGGATCAGGCGGTCGGAGGCGCTGCGCGGCACGGGGTCAACGGCCAGCACCGACCTCACGAATTCGGCATCCGTGGATCGCTGCGCGGCGCTCTTTTCGCGGTCGCCGTAGCGCGGGGCCATGCGCATATCGGCCATGGCACGGTGCAGCCATTCCTCGTAGCTGAGGTGCTGCGCGCTCAGGCTCGAGGCCATGCAGATGAAGAGGATCGAGATGCCGCGCATGCTTCAGTTGACCGCCGGACCCCGGTGCCGGTTGCTTCGGTCCGGTGGCGAATTTGGGGGCATTGCACGCGGTGCCAACTTTGGCCCGTGCATCCTGAGAGGCCCCTCCGCTACTTCACGCACGGAACCACCCTGGCCTACCGGGTGTATGGCAGCGGCCCCGAGCCCATGATCGCCCTGCACGGTTTCGGCCGCACCAGCGCCGATTTCCACGTGCTCGAAAGCGCCCTCGGCGAACGCTTCACCATCTACGCCTTCGACCTGCACTTCCACGGCATGAGCCCCGGATACCCGGAGCGCGCCGACACGCCTTTCCTGCCCTCGGAGATCGCCGGCTTCTTCGCGGCCTTCCTCGATTCGCAGGGTGCCGGACGTGCCACCCTGCTGGGCTACAGCTTAGGCGGCCGATTGGCGCTCAGCTTGGTCGAGCGTATCCCGGAGCGCTTCAACCAGCTTTTCCTGGCAGCGCCCGATGGGCTGAAGACCCGTCCGTGGTACCGTGGGTTGGCGGCATCGCGCATGGGCCGCTGGGCATACAAGCGTTTCGTGAAGCACCCGCAGCGGGTCCACTTCGTGATGGATGCGTTGCGCTCGCTGCGGCTGATGAATGAGCGCATGCACCGCTTCCTGAAGGGACAGACCGATAGCCGCGCCAAGCGGCAGCTCGTGCACGATGTATGGCTGAGCTACCGCCGGATCGAGCCCGATCTTGGGCTGGTGGCGGACCATGCCATGAAGCACCGGCTGCCGATCGACCTGTTCTTCGGCACGCACGACCGGGTGATCCCGCCGGCCTTGGGCAGCAAGCTCACTCGTTTCGCTCCCGAGTTGATCAGGCAGCGGCAACTGCCCTTCGGCCACGTGCTGCTCACCACCGAACTGGCCGAGGCCCTGGCGCAGGCGTGGCGGGGCAAGGAGTGGCTGGAATGAAGAAGGGCCGCCCATGGGCAGCCCTTCACGGATGTCTGGTGCGTGCTACTTCGCGCCTACCTTCTCGTCGCTCACGGTGAGTTTGTGGCGGCCTTGCTTGCGGCGGCTGGCCAGCACGGCGCGCCCGGAGGCGGAGCTCATGCGCTCACGGAATCCGTGCTTGTTGATCCGCTTGCGTTTGCTGGGCTGATAGGTGCGCTTCATGGCCTGCTCGGTTTCGTTAAGGGCGGCAAATGTAGCCCTTTCGTTCAGCCCTGCAAGCCGGTGCTGCGCGGAGCGAATCGGAGCCGGTCCAGGCCATAGGCGGCCACGGTGCCATCCTCCGTTTCCACCAGCAATCGGCCCAGTTCATCCACATCGAGGGCCCGGGCGGTGATGGCTTGGCCATCGAGGAGCATGGGGGCCCACCGTCCGCGCGTCCACAGGCGGTCGCTGTAGCTAACCAAGCCCTCGTCGGGTGCCTGCTGCCATTTGCCGTACCAATGGCTCAGGCGATCGAGCACCGCCATCAGCACCGTGCGCCGTTCCAGTTCCTGGCCGCATTCGTTCCGGAGGCTGGTGGCCACCAGGTCGGGGTCGAATACAGTGCTGTTCACATTCAGGCCGATGCCGATGATGCAGCTGGACACCCGGTCTCCGCTCAATTCGTTGCGGATGAGGATGCCGGCCACCTTGCGCTGCGCCACGAGCAGGTCGTTCGGCCACTTGATGCGCAGATCGTCCTGCACATGGGGCCGGATGGCATCGTACACCGCGAGCGCGGCCACCTTGCTGAGCGCGAATTGGCGATCGGCCCGCAGGCCCCGGGGTTCGCACACCACGCTGAAGGTGAGGTCGAGCCCGGGCTGGGAGCGCCATGGTCGCCCGCGCTGACCTTCGCCTGCGGTCTGGGAATGCGCCCAGACCGCGGCCCCGTGCGCAACGCTGCCGACCGCAAGCGCCGCAGCCGCCTCGGCATTCGTGCTCGCCAGCTGGTCATACTCGAAGAGGGGATGTCCGAACCGCATGCGCGCCGCTCGTGGAAGCGGGCGGGCCTGGCCCGTTCAAGGGCCTGCCAGCACCTACCTTTGAGCGCTCACAAAGCTACCCGGATGAAGCAAACGAAGGGCGCCAGCGACGCCCGCTTGGTGAAGGCCGTGATCAAAGGCATCCAAGAGGTCAAAGGCCGGGAGCTCGTGCACATGGACCTTCGCGGGATGGAGAACGCGGTCTGCGGCCACATGGTGATCTGCCACGGCGATTCGGATACGCAGGTGGAGGCCATCACGCGATCGGTGCTGGAGACGGTGCGCAAGGCCACGGGTGAGAAACCCTGGCATACCGAAGGCGAGCGCAACGCCCAGTGGATCCTGATCGATTACGTGGATGTGGTGGTCCATGTGTTCCACCGCGATGTCCGCGGCCATTATGCGCTCGAGGAGCTCTGGGGCGATGCGGCCCGCACGTCCTATGAGAATGTAGCCTGAGCGAAACCGGATGAACAACGTGGAGAACAGCACGGATAACGCCCCGAAGCCGAAGCCTGAGCGCCCCAAGCGCTCCTTCAACTTCTATTGGATCTACGGCATCATCATCCTGCTGATCCTGGTCATCCAGCTCTTCCAATTCGGAGGGCAGGCTGAGAAGACCACGATCACCAAGTACAAGCAGATGGCCGAGCGCGGCCACGTGGAGCGCATCGTGATCCTCAATGAGCAGCTGGTGAAGGTCTTCATCAAGAAGGACAGCCTGAAGGTCGAGCCGCACAAGACCAATCTCAAGGGCGGCACCCTCACCGGGGAGAGCCTCACGGGGCCGCATTACGCCTTCAATCCGGGCACCAGCGATGTGAACAAGAACGACCTGGTGCGCGACGCAGAGCGCTACGGCATCCCGTACGAGTACGAGACGCAGGAGAACTGGGGCCGCGAGGCCATCTATTACATCGTGCTCTTCGGCGCCATGATCCTCATCTGGATCTTCGTGATGCGGCGCATCGGCGGCGGCGGCGGTCCGGGCGGCCAGATCTTCAACATCGGCAAGAGCCGGGCGCAGGTCTTCGAGGGCGGCAAGACCACCAACGTCACCTTCAACGATGTGGCCGGGCTTTCTGAGGCGAAGGAGGAATTGCAGGAGATCGTCGATTTCCTCAAGACCCCCAAGCGCTACACCGACCTCGGCGCCAAGATCCCCAAGGGCGCGCTGCTGGTAGGGCCTCCGGGCACCGGCAAGACCCTGCTCGCGAAGGCCATTGCCGGCGAAGCCAGCGTGCCCTTCTTCAGCCTCAGCGGCTCCGACTTCGTGGAGATGTTCGTGGGCGTTGGCGCCAGCCGCGTGCGCGACCTCTTCAAGCAGGCCAAGGAAAAGGCGCCCAGCATCATCTTCATCGATGAGATCGATGCCATCGGGCGCGCGCGCGGCCGTAGCGTGAGCATGGGCGCCAACGACGAGCGCGAGAACACGCTGAACCAGCTGCTCACCGAGATGGATGGCTTCGGCACCAACAGCGGCGTGATCCTCATCGGCGCCACCAACCGCGCCGATGTGCTCGACCGCGCCTTGATGCGCCCGGGCCGTTTCGACCGCCAGATCTTCGTGGACATGCCCGACCTCAACGAGCGGGAGGCGATCCTCAAGGTGCACCTGAAGCCCTTGAAGCTCGAGAAGACGGTTGATGTGAGCTTCCTCGCGCGCCAGACGCCCGGCTTTAGCGGAGCGGACCTGGCCAACATCTGCAACGAGGCCGCACTCATCGCCGCGCGCAAGAAGAAGACCGAGGTGGCCAAGCAGGATTTCCTTGACGCCGTGGACCGCGTGATCGGCGGCTTGGAGAAGAAGAACAAGATCATCACCGACGATGAGAAGAAGGCCATCGCTTACCACGAGGCCGGCCACGCCACCGTGAGCTGGCTGGTGGAGCATGCCTCGCCCCTGGTGAAGGTTACCATCGTGCCGCGCGGGCGCTCGCTCGGTGCGGCCTGGTACCTGCCCGATGAGCGCCACCTCACCACGGCGGAGCAGATGCTCGATGAGATGTGCGCCGCACTCGGTGGCCGCGCCGCGGAGGATGTCATGTACGGCAAGGTGAGCACCGGCGCCCTCAGCGACCTGGAGAAGGTGACCAAGCAGGCCTATGCCATGGTCACCATCTATGGCCTGAACGATAAGCTGGGCAATGTGAGCTACTACGACAGCAGCGGCCAGAGCGAATACAGCTTCGGCAAGCCCTACAGCGAGCGGACCTCGCAGACCATCGACGAGGAGGTGAGCAAGATCATCGAGGGCCAGTATCAGCGGGCGAAGCGCATCCTCTCGGAGAACAAGGACAAGCTCACCGCCCTGGCCAACCAGCTGTTGGTGAAAGAGGTGATCTTCAAGGAGGATCTGGAGAAGATCTTCGGGAATCGCCCCTTCCAGGTCGCCGCGCCTGCGGCCAACGGCAAGACCAACGGCACGCCGGCAGTCCCTGCGACCGATGCACCGGCGCTGGGCAGCTCGGAATCCTCCGAACAAGTAGCCGGCTGATGCACGCCGCCACCGACTGGGCACCGGTGTTCCAAGCGGCATCGCGCGCTGAAGCGGAATTGGTGCGCGGTCGGTTGGAGGAGCATGGGATCGAGGCCGTCGTGGTCGACAACGGATCCAGCGCTTACCCGCCGCTTGCGCAAGCTGCCGTGCATGTGCGCCGCGGCGATCTGCTGCGCGCCCTTCACGAAGTGGGCAAACCGGACCAAGCGTGAAGGAGATCGCGATCCGCGCTGGCAGCGGTGCCGTGTATGCGGCGCTGGTGCTGGGCGCGGCGTGGTCGGGGCATCAGGTCACAGCGCTGCTCTTCCTGGTGATAGCGGCCCTGGCAGCGCGCGAATGGCACCGTTTGCACTGGCGTGGCAAAGAGGCTGCACCGCCCATGATCATCGGCATCGCGCTGACTGCGGCCTGCTACGCTGCTTGGGCGTGGCTCTTCGCTTTCCCAGACCCGCATTTCCCGGTGGCGATCGCCATCGTCATCGGCGCCATGCTCATCGCGTTCGTGGCTGTGCTGCGCACCGCGCCGACCGCGATCGCCACCGCCATCGGCCAGCTCGCTGTTTCGGTCCTGCTGATCGCTCTGCCCATGGCCTGCGCACCGTTCATGGCGATGGAGGGCAATATCCTGGTCGGCTTCATGCTGCTCCTCTGGGCGAATGACACCGGTGCCTATCTGCTGGGGCGCGCCATCGGCCGCACCAAGCTGATGCCCAGCGTGAGCCCCGGCAAGACCGTCGAGGGACTGTTGGGCGGCCTCGTGCTCACCATCGTGGCGGCATGGGTGGTCGCGCGCTGGATCGATCATGAGCTCGAGCCTTCTACTTGGCTCATCGCAGCCCCCTTCATCACTTTCAGCGCCACCATCGGCGACCTGCTCGAGAGCGCCATGAAGCGCGCGGCAGGCGTTAAGGACAGCGGCACCATCATGCCCGGCCACGGCGGCGTGCTCGACCGCTTCGATGGATACCTGCTTGCGGCGCCCGTGATGGTGGTGATCGCGCTGCTGCTCGGTTGAGTTCGGAGATTCAGCTTCGCGAAAGCCCTACTGCGCGTGGCCTGCCTCCGGCAGATGAACCTGCGGCTACGCGCAACGACGCATGCTTTTCGCAACTTTTGGCTGCCGCAATAAGCACGCTACTCCACCACCACTTTCGCACCCGCCAGCCAACGCGTGCCATCGGTGAGGTGCAGGTAGTAAAGGCCGGTGGGGAAAGCTGAAAGCTGAATGTTGAAAGCGGAAAGGCCCTGCGGCATGGTTTGCTCTTGCACTTGCTTGCCCTGTGCACCCAAAACCACCAAGCGCAAAGGCCCTTTGGCCGCAAACCCCGCAGGCGGATCGAAGCTCACGCGCAGCGGCTGCTCTTGCGCCACAGGGTTGGGCGAAACGCTGAGGTATTCGTTCAAGCCCAGTGCTACTTCCTTTATGCCCACGCTCTGGCAGCCGGGTACCAGGCAACCGTAGCTATCGAGCTTGATGAGCCAGTTGCTCTGCAGGTAGGGCAGGGGATCCGTAACTCCTTGGCGTGTTGAACCGCACATGATCAACCCGCCGTCACTAGTTGAGCGCACGCAATAGGCGAAGCTCTCGGCATCATCCGGCGTGTAGTAGTAGTAGCGCCGCATCCACAGCGAATCGAGGTTCTCGTCCAACTCATAGAGGGTCGTCACCCCATCAGGATCAATGAAATACTGGAACATGCCGCCAACAAGCCAATAGTGGCTATCGGCCTTGTCCAGGATGAAGCTCGCCTGGGCGTTGTAGCTGTAGTAGTAATCCTTCCTGGCCAGGAAGGTTCCGTCTGGAGCGTACTTGTACACCGATGGCCAGCTGTCATAGGTCTGCACGTCCGGGTCGGATTTCCATCCACCTGCCATTAGAATGGTACCATCGTCCTTTACGATCGCTTTCTTGCCGCTCGTGATCGCATGCAGCCCATGGTAGCGCACCCATTGCACGTTGCCTGCGCTGTCCGTGCGGATCACCGCAGCCATGTCTTGCGGCACATTCGGGGGCCGGGAGCCGCCGAGGACAAAGCCGCCATCTGGAAGTTCCGTGGCCTGCTGGATGTAATTGGTGCCCGGATAGGTGCGTTCCCAGAGCATGCCTCCTGCGCTATCCAAGCGTGTGATGCAACCCGTATTCTGCGGTACCGCGCACCAGCCGCAATGCAGGTAGCCACCGTCCGCTAGCGCCAGCAATTGCCGTGTACCGTGGTTGGCGTCAACGAAGGCGCTATCCGATTTGAAGAAGCGTGTGCGCAGTGTATCACCATTGGCATCGAACCAATATAGCCAAGTGACAATGGGTTCCGCTCCGCCGTACTCATCCACCGCAGCCACATATTCCCCATCGACTGAAAGCGCTATTGGATCGACAAGGCCCGGATAGATGTTGCGTTCGCGCGTATGCTCCTTCTCCCATTGGAAGTTGCCCTCCAAATCGAACTTGGCGATCTGCACGGCTCCCACAGCGCTATCCAGTGACCAGCCGTAACTGAAAATTAAATACCCATCTGACAATTCATTCACGCTCGAGGCTCCGGTATAGGAAAGAATGCTAGGATGCTCCCGTACCACGTTGAACGTGGTCTGTGCACGCACCCCTTCGAGCAGCAGAAAAAGCAAGGCAACGGAAAGAGCGTAACGCATCGCAGTTTGGCTTGTACGAAAGTACATGAGCGGCGCGCGTGGTGCGCGCCGCTCATGGCTTACTTCCTACCGCTGTACAGTAAGTTTGGTCACACCCAGCTTGTATTCACCCTTCAAAAGTTCGCAGGTGTACAAGCCTTCGGCAAGCCCCATCAGATCTAGCTCTACGATCCGCTGGCCGGCACTCAAACGTATGGTGCTCACCAAACGCCCTTGTGGGTCGCTCACGCGCAGTATCGCTGCGTCTTCCAGTTCAACGGAGATCACAGCCAAGCTCTTGCCGGTGGTGGGATTCGTGTGGGTTACTCCACCACCACTTTCGCACCAGCCAGCCAGCGCGCACCATCGGTGAGGTGCAGGTAGTAAAGGCCCGATGAGATGTTCGCGGTCTCAGCGGACAAGACTCCTTCCTGCTTCGTGCCTCGCAGTTCGGAGTGACCGCCATTGCCCAAGATCTCTTCATGTACTTGCTTGCCCGTTGCATCCAATAGCACCACGCGCAATGGGCCTTTGGTTGTAAAACCATGAGGCGGCTCGAAGATCACGCGCAGCGGCTGCCCTTGCGCCACAGGGTTGGGTGAAACGCTGAGGTATTCGTTAAGCCCCAGTGCTACTTCCTCAATGCCCACGTTCTGGCAGCCCGGCACCAAGCAACCGTAGCTATCGAGCTTGATGAGCCAATTGCTGCGCAGGTTGGGCAAGGGGTCGGTCTCGCCTTGGCGGGTCATGCCACACATGACAAGGCCGCCATCACTCGTTGTGCGCACAGCATACACAGAACTGCTTGCATTGTTGGTTCCATAGAACCAATAACGCCTCATCCAAAGTGAATCCAGGTTCTCGTCGATCTCCCAGACCTGGGTAACGTGGTCCGGTTCTTCGCCAGGTAGTTCAGTACCCCCGACCAACCAATAGTGGGAATCTCCTTGGGGCAGGATGTGGCCTGCACTAGCATTGCGACCGAAGTAGAAGTCCTTGCGTTGCAGCAGCGTACCGTTGGATGCATAATGGTATGCACTAGCCCAGGTGTCGTACACGGACCAAGTCGGGTCATCCTTCCATTGCCCCGGAACCAGGAAGTTCCCATCAACGTCAGCCAACGCACGTCTGGCGCCAGAAATCGAATACAAACCGTGGTATCGCACCCACTCGACATTCCCAGCGCTATCGGTACGAATCACCACCGCTTCGTCCTGATCGGCATTGCGCGATCCGCCCAGCACGAAGCCGCCATCGGACGTTTCGCGTGCGTTCTGAATGTATTGCGCTTGCGGGTAGATGCGCTCCCAGAGGATCGCGCCGGTGCTGTCCAGACGAGTGATGCAGCCTCCCTGACCCGGTGGGGTATTGGCGCACCAGCCACAATGCAGGAAACCGCCATCGGCCAAAGCCAGCAACTGGCGCGTGCCATGGTTGCCCTCCACGGCATTGCTGTCCGACTTGAAGAAGCGCGTCCGGATCGTGTCGCCTTCGCTGTCCCACCAGTAGAGGTAGGTAATGTTCGGCTCCGTGCCACCATTCTCGGTAAGCGCCCCAACGAATCGACCTTCACTGATCGATGCGATCGGGTCGATGATGCCTGGGTCTGCATTGCGTTGGCGCTTGTGCTCCTTCTCCCATAGGAAGTTGCCCTCGAGATCGAACTTCGCTATTTGTACGGCCCCCACCGTGCTATCCAATGACCAGCCATAACTGAACATGAGGTAGCCGTCCAGTAGTTCATTCACGGACAATGCACCGTTGTATGATAGCGTGCTGGGGTGTTGCCGTACCGTATTGAAGGTGATTTGCCCTAATGCGGCTTGGATAACAACGGCGAATAGGAGCGTTAAGAAGGCTTTCATCTGAAGTGGGCCTTGCGAATGTACCGCGAGCAGCATGCCCAATGCACGCCGCTCGCGGTTTACATCCTACCGTTGCACGGTCACTTTGGTCACACCAAGCTTGTATTCGCCCAGCAGGATCTCGCAGGTGTACAGGCCTTCGGCCAAATCCGCCAGGTCGAGTTCCACCAACTGCTGGCCTTGGACCAGGCGATAGCGGCGCACTTCACGGCCCAGCGGGTCGCTCACGCGCAGCACGGCGGCATCGTCGAGCTCGATGGAGATCACCGCCCAACTCTTGCCGGTGGTGGGATTGGGGTGTGCCTCCAGCATCGCGCGGTCGTTCGTGGCGGTCTCGTTCGTGCGCATAACCTGGACGCTCCTCTCGTCGATGGGCATTTCCGCTGTGGGCACTTCAACCGTTTCGCCCAGTTGGTAGAGAATGGCCCAAGCCATGGCGGCACCTGGTTCGGAGCTACTCGCCATCGCGGCCAATTCGTCGCGCTGCGTTCCATCCGCTTGGTTCCAGTCACCGCCCAGCGTTTGGTGCATGTTTACAAGCTCGCGCAGCAGCACGGGGTCTTCGGCCTTGGCCACTACCAAGGCATCCAACCATTCCGTGGCTGCGGCATGGTCACCGCGCTCCATGTCCAATTCGGCAAGCAAGTAATAGTCGCTGGGATCGGGATGCGCGCCCAGCATGGCACGTAAGGAATCATCAGGGTCCGGGGTGATGGAATCCGTGGCCCACTCATCAAGTGCGATGGCGAAGTACCGGGCTTTCTCGCTCCCGCGCAACACCACTTCATCCCGCAATAGGTCCTTCACGGTGGGGCCGCTGCCCGCGTTCAGCACTATGGCCAGCATGTACGCGTTCAGTAATTCGCTCTCCTGCAGCGCACGCCGCACTTGCTCGGTAAGCCGGGCGTTGGCAAGCATCACCTGCGTGATGTGCCAATCGTCCATAGGTTGCTCGCGACCAATCACGGCGAGCAGTACCTCGTCGCTCAGGGGACACCGCGCCAGCAGATAGTCGCGCAGCGTATGGCTCGGCAGCCAAGGAGCATCTTGCTTGATGGCTTCGAGGATGTCCTCACGCTCGCCGGTATCAACGGTGCCATTCAAGTTGGCCTGTGCGCTCTGCAGTTGGGCAGCGGCCAATTCAAACCCGATCACCCCGCCGCTTCCACCTCCTGTGCCGGGCAAGTAGCCATTGCCGCAGTCTGCGGCCTTATCAAAAGCTGTAGCGGTATTCACGATATAGTCCGAGTAGTACGGACTCGGGTTGATCGGGTCGCACTCCGGAACGTTGTGGCGCTTGTAGTCGAAGTAGGGCGAGGGGTCGCTAGGCTGCACACTGCTGATCATTATCCCATTGATGGCGCCGCTGAAGAAGCGATTGCCAGCGAGTTGGTTATCATCGGGTATGTCTTCATTGTACACGCCTTGATCCCCTCTAATGCGTGTATTGTTGCCTAGGTAGTAGTCGAAGCCGCAGCCGGTGTAGTCGCCGCAGAGGATCTGGAGACCCTGGTCTTCGGTGGTTGGGGTGTTCCCCTTGTGCCGGTTCAGCACGTAGGTGCCTGCATTCAACCCGGTGAAGGTGTTGTTGTAGATCCGGTTCTCCTGGAGCACATCACCTTTCCAGTGTATGCCGATGTTGCCGCCGAAGCCGGTGCCACCGAGGAAGTTGTTCTCTTCCACTGTATAACCGGTGCTCTGGTGCAGCACAAGGCCCATGGGTGCGTTGGGCGAGGTGGCTTCGGGCACATAGAAATGCGAGCGGCTCACCTCCGTGGCCACCGTGGCTTGCAAGTAGCTGCCAATGAGGTTATCGCGGAACCAGCTCTGGCGGATGTTCACCTTGTTGATGAAGCCGCCTGCGGCCACGCCCGTACTTAGGTTCTGGAACAAACTGGCGTCCGTGGCGGTGGTGCCCACCACATCGAAACCGGCCATGATGCCGAAGATGCCCCAGCCGCGGTTGAGTAGGGGGAACTGGCCGGGCGAATCGTTGCGGAACTTGCACTGGTTGAATTGGATGCCCTTCACATATTGGAGCTGTGCGTGGTAGAGCGGGTTGCTCTCAGTGGGGTCCGGCCAGGCAGCATCGGTGATGAAGCTGCAGAAGTTGAACTGGCATAGGTTGTTGAGCACGTTTCCGCCACTGCCGGTGCGCTGGTATGGATCGATGCGCACACCAGTGATGCAGTTCTTGAACGTGGCGCTCGTACCATAGATCCTGCCGCCGGTGTAGCCTGCTTGGATGATGCCGGGTGTCAGTTCGCGAGTTGTCCACGCTCCTACCATGGCGTTCTCTACGGTGCAGTTGTCCAATCGCAGGTAGCCTTGGTGCGGTGCACTCTGGGTGCCGTTGTTCGTGGTTCCTTCGACACGTATACCCGGCCAGCGCTCGCTGGGGCAGGTAATGCTGGTGAACGTGATGTTAGTGGCGAGGACGGTAGCGCCGCGCTCCACCACCAATTTGGCATCATCGGCGAACTTGATGGCGAGGTTGCTGGGGTAGAGGCCGGCTCCAGGCTTCACCACGATGTCGCACAAGCAGGTGAGCGGCGAGGCATTGCCATAGGGGTTGCTGGTGGCGGTCCAGCTGGTGGGCTGCATGCCGGGCACTTGCTCGTGCCCGTAGATGAGGCCACTGCCTCGGGTCTGCAGGAAGGCGCAGCAGGTTGCTCGGTTCTGCGGGCTGAGGTAGCGGTCGTGGGCTACGCCGATATCGAGGAAACGGGGCACGTAGCCGCAATCGGCCGGGCGCGTGCCGTTGTAAAGTTCACCTGGCGAAACGGATGCGATGCCCGTGGCCGTGAAGGTGACGGCGGCCAGGTTCTCCAGCCCTTGCAACACGCCCACTTGACCTTGGGCAGGTATGTACACGCCTGTGCCCACGCCATTCAGCGCCTTGTTCCTGTAGATGCGTGCGCGTGTCCACTGCGGATCCATGCCCTGCCCAAAGGCGTAACTGATATCGGTGATGGCATTGCTCACCAGATCGAGGTGCGCCGCATACGGCTCTGCCGTGATGCAATCCAACGTGCGCTCACCAGTGAGGTAAAGCCCGCGCCCATCACTTGTGAACGCGCAGCCGCGCAAGCCAGTGACCGCGAAACCGCCGTTCGGCAGGTTAACGGTAACACCGCCGCAAGTGCCCACCGGTGGATAGAACGCGAAAGCCTGCGACTGCCCGCTGATCAGCGCACCGGTAGTACGGTTGAAGTAATGGACCAGCAGGTTGTTCGATGAGTTCTGCGTAGCCGGATGCGGGTACATCTCATAGCGCTGCGCAATAGCCAATGCGAGCACTTCATCCTGCTGGCCAGTGAGCGTGGTCAACACGGCGTCGGCATCGTGGAAGTATTCCAGCACGTTGTTGGGGTTCCAGGAATTCATGAATTGCACGGAAGATGAGCCAGCGATCGGATTCACGTGGTAGATGCCGTCTGCAGCAATCCGGTACAGGTAAATGTGGTTGGCAATGATGGCGAAGAGCCAATGGTCACCCGATGCAGTGGTCGACTCTACGACGCGCATCCTGGGGGATCCAGTTGCTGTACCCGCGCCCATGGGAATCAATGCCCCCACTCGATTGCTTGTGGGAATTCCATTGGGCAATGCGGCATCCTCCACGGCAGGTGGGTCATTGGCAATCCATGGATTGAACTGCTGATAGGGTGCTTCGCCCAACTCCTCGTATTGCAACAAGCGGCCTTTTCGCGCACAGGTGGTTGGCGCCTGGGCTGGGAACCGAGGATTATCCGCATTCATGTCGAGTAAGCTCCACTGCACATGAGTGCCGAAGTATCCCGGATAAGTGTCCCGACCCATGGCAGAGAATAAGTAGAATAGATTGCAGCTGCCCGGCACCGGTACGCTCACGAACTCCATCACGCCGGGCTCCAGGCATTCGGTGCAGCCTTGAGCACGCGCATCGGCGATCAAGAACCCATCACCGTCGTACAGATTGCCGTCCATCTCGAAGAAGAGCAGGCGGCCATCGCCGCTGGTGCGCGCATGCTGCGAGCGATAGGCTGATTGGCCTTGGTACTGCACGTTCGCCGGGTAGCTTGGATTGTTTGGCACGGGCAATGCGAATGGTTGGCCTGCCGCCCCATCGGTGCCGGGCGGCATCACTACGGCTTGGCTGCCAATGGCCCAAGCATCCACTTGTGCGTTGGTGGTGTTTCCTCCCCAACCGCACCACGCGGCCAGGCTTGCTGCAAATGCAGCGGTTCGTATGGTCCTCGAAGTTGTCATGACCCAAAGGGTTTTGGTTCCGGCAAATCGCCGTGCTCAAACCTTTCGGTTCAGATCGCGCATATCCCATGCGTTTGGCGCACGATTCATGCGTTCTTCTTGCGTTTTTCGCATGTTCCATGCGTTCCGCGCAATTTTCTTGCGCAAGCCGCGCAAGGAGCCCTGCAAGTCGTTCCGACGGCGCTTCGCCCGCAGCCTGAGGTTTCCGATGCCGCTCCTCGTTCAAGGCCTCGAAACTATCGACGAGGAGTTCTATTTTGTCGATCTATGATCACATTCAACTACCCTGCCCATGCCATCCCGATTCGCCGAGGAATTGCGCAAACTGCGCAATGACCAGAAACTCTCCCAATCCGCAATGGCCTACAAGCTGCATGTCGATCCCAGCCGCATCAGCCGCTGGGAGCACGATGAGCTGCCGCCGTTGAATATGGTGGAGCGTATCAGCACCACCTTCGGCGTGAATGCGCACGAGTGGCTCCACGATTCTCAAAAGGCGCCATCAGCTGATGCCTCGGCGATCGAGCCACGCGTGGTTCACATGAAGCCCGAGCCGCCGCGCATTGATGCAGAGGACAGCAATTGGCGCAGCAAGGCCATCGACCTGCTCAGCAGAATGACCGATCTGCTCGAATCGCTGATTAAGAATGCGCGGGGGGGGGGGGGGAAGTAAACCTATTTCAAGATGCGTCATCCTTGTGCGTCCTTTATCCTGCGAAACGGCCTTATGTACGCCTCATCAGCTTCGCGAAAGCCCCTTCCATATTCCGGTGAAAAGCCGCTAGCGTGAATCGCTCCGCGAAGACACGACGCGCATCGATGGCCATGCGCTGGCGGAGCTCAGGGTCGCGCGCCAGGCGTTCCAAGCGATCAGCCACAGCCTTTGGGTCGTGCGTCGGGACCAGGAATCCGTTCACGCCCTCATCCACCATCACCGGGATGCCGCGCCAATCGGTGGCTACCACGGGCAAACCGAATTGCGCCGCTTCCATGAGCACCACCGGGAAGCTCTCGGCCTCGAAGTGCGAGGGAAAGCAGAACACATCCGCAGCGCGGAAGTCGTTCAGCTTGTCGTTGCCGGTGCGCACCCCGAGCACCCGCACGCGATCATTCAGCCCATGCTGCGCGATCAAGGCGAGCATGCGTTCCTCGAACGCGGCATCGCCCCAGCGGCCCATGAGCATCAGCTCGGCATGCGCGCCGCGCTGGATGAGCTCGATGAAGGACTGCACAAGCACTTCGACGCCTTTGCTCGGGATCAGCACCGCGGTGAACAGGATGCGCATGGGCCGTCCGGGATCCGGGTCGCGCGCAATGGGGCCGCCCGCAAGGTCCTCGATGCCATTGAACACTGAAACGATGCGCTTCGCCTTGAAGTGCTGCGCATCGGGCGGCGCCAGATCCGAAGTGCGGATGGCGAGATCGGGCTTCCGGTACGCCAGCCAGGCCAGCCAGCGGATCGGCGCAGGCAGCTTGCTCATGTAGGTCGAGAGTCCACCGGCGTGGAAATGGAACACCGTGTACCGGAAGCACCAGCGCACAGCGATCAAGAAGATGATGTCGCGCAGGATCGGCACCAGGTTCGGGCCGCTGGGAGGGTAGTAGAGCACCTGCGAGTGATGCTTGATCCGTGCGGCCCAGACGGCGGCGATCGTCCGGAAGAGAACCCGCACCTTCTTCAGGCTGAAGCGGCCCACCTCGCTCATCTCCTCGGAATAGGCCAGCCGCACATGGGCCAGTTCGAGCGTGGTGAAGCGGCCCTCCAGGAACTTCTCGATCATCACTGCCTGGCCGCCGAAGGGGGGCGGGGTCTGACCCACTACGAGCACGCGCAACCGCTCTTGCTGCATGGCGGCGAAACTAGGATCGATCGCTTCCTCGCTAAGGGCAGGTCACGCGCTCCGGTCCATGCCCGATCGTTGATAGCGCGCGCTGCCGGGATCGCCTGCGCGGCCGATTGAGTGCGGCTATATTCGCCGCGCTTCCATGCGCCTGCACCGCGAAGGCACCCCCACCTTGCTGCTTGTCACCGCGGTGTCCTGCTTCGGCCTCTTCGCGCTGATGCAATGGCCGGTGCTGCCTCAGCCTATTGCCATCCTGATCGCCGCGTTGCTCGTCGTGGTGTGGGCCCTTGTGATCTGGTTCTTCCGCGTGCCGAGCCGCACGGTGCCCGCGAACGATGCGCATGTGCTCTCCCCGGCCGATGGCAAGGTGGTGGCCATCGAGGAAGTGCATGAGCCGGAATACTTCAATGGCAAGCGACGGCAGGTGAGCATCTTCATGAGTCCGCTGAACGTGCATGTGAACTATTACCCCTTGAGCGGCACCACCAGCTATGCGCGCTACCATCCGGGCAAGTACCTGGTGGCCTGGCACCCGAAGAGCAGCACGGAGAACGAACGGAGCACGGTGGTCGTGAAGCATCCGAAGCACGGCGAGGTGCTGTTCCGGCAGATCGCGGGCGCATTGGCGCGGCGCATCTGCACCTACAGCAAGCCCGGCATGCCCGCGCAGCAAGGTCATGAGTTCGGCTTCATTAAATTCGGATCGCGGGTGGATGTGCTGCTCCCGCTGGATGCGCGCATCAACGTGCAGCTTGGCCAGCGCGTGCAGGGCTCCGTATCCGTCATCGCTGAATTCGCCGACAAAGGATGAACAACAAGCTCAAGACCCTATTGCTTGCCCTCGTGGCGGTGCTCGCCGTGATCGTGGCGGGCAAGAAGGCCTTCGACCTGGCTCGTGCGGATGGCCCGGCGGACGTGCCTTCCGATGCGCAGGCATCCGTGCCCCCCGGGCCATTCGATGGCTTGGGAATCCGTTACGATGGCCACTATCGCTGCGAGCGCGGGAGCCTGCGCTACTTGATCCGCTTCTTCCCGGAGGGCCGCGTGGTGTTGGTGAACGGCACCAAGGATGTGGAGGCCACCTTGCCCGATTTCCTGATCCCGGAGACCAAGGGCAACCCGAACATCGGCCTGCACAACGTGATGGCCTCGGTGAAGGGTGACAGCATCCACTTTGTGACCACGGCCATGCGCGGGGAGATCAGCTACCGGGGCAAGGCCACGGCGAGCGACCGGGTTCGCTTCTTCCGGCACAGCCACATCACGGGCGCTGATTTCGACATGGAGTACCTCTTCGTCAGCGATGAGGAGCGGAAGTCAGGCCAGCAGGCGCCGTAGCTCGTCGTGATGCCCGAAGCGGTACGTGGCCATGGGGTCCGGCTCCGTTTCGGCGTGGTAGTGCGCATGATCCCAGCCGGCATTCCGCGCGCCCAGCATATCGGTGTCGGCGTTGTCGCCGATCATCAGGCTCGCATCCGCCTTGGCGCCCGTGCGGTCCAACGCCTTTTCGAACACGGCGGCGTGCGGTTTCGCCGCGCCCGCCCGCTCGCTGGTGAGCACCAGATCGAAGCGATCCGCGATCCCGCACGCGGCGAGCTTCAGGTGCTGCACCTCATCGAAGCCGTTGGTGATGATGTGCATGCGGTAGCGTCCATGCAGCGCATCGAGCAATTCCAGCGCGCCTGGCATCAGCAGCGGTTTCAGCGGGCAGCGGGCGAGGTATTCCTGTGAGAGCCTGCCGGGCAGGCGGCCATCCACCACGCCGAAGCGCTGCAGCGCAGAGCGGAAGCGCAGCACGCGCATCACTTCCTTCGGCATGCGCCCCGCGCCGTGCTCCGCCCAGAGCTTGTGGTTGATCTCCTCGTACACCGCGATGAACGCATCGGCATCGGGCACCCCACGTGCCGTGAGCCGCTCCTCGATGAAGAGATCGCGCAAAGTCTCGCGCGAGTTGGCGCGGAAGTCCCAGAGGGTGTGGTCGAGGTCGAAGAAGAGATGCCGGTAACGCTTCATCGCAGGAATGCCCATGCCGTGCTCAGGATCAACGACCAGCCCGCGATGGCGCCGATCAGCAGCGGCAAGGTGCGGCGGTCGTGCCGGAAATACTTCGCGGCGATCAATGCGGTGATGGGCACGGAGACGATCGGCGGCATGATCGTCAGCCCGAGCAAGCCGTAATCGCGCTTCATGCGAACGATGAACCGGTTGCCCCGGGTGAACACGCGCTTCGGGGCGCGGCCCATGCGGATGCGGCGCTCCCGGCTCTTCACCGCACGGGCATGCAGCCATTTCAACACGGCAATGCCAGCGCGATAGAAGGCCGTGGTCCCTGCGGTTCCGCCGATGGCGAGCAACAGCACGGTCTCCCAATACGTGTGGTTGAAGCCGTATGAGACGGCAGCGGCGAGCACGAATTTGACAATGCTGGTGCCGAGTACCGCCAAGATGCCCGCGGTATCCATGGCTCAGGCCTTACGCCCATAGGCCAGGTCGCCGGCATCACCAAGCCCAGGTACGATGTAGGCCTGCGCGGTCATCTCCTCGTCGATGGCGCCGATCCAGAACCGTGTACCGGCGGGAAGGTGGATCTTGGCGTGCTCGAGTCCTTCGCGACTGGCGATCGCGCTCACCACATGCAGTTGCCGGGGCACGCCCATGCGCAACAAGGCCCGGTAAACCAGCACCATGCTCTGGCCGGTGGCGAGCATGGGGTCGCAAAGGACGAGTACGCGATCGTCGAGGCGCGGGCTGCTCATGTACTCCACCTCGATGTCGAATCCGTCCTCGCCCTTGCGGTGCTTGCGGTAGGCACTGATGAAGGCATTGTCGGCGCGATCGAAGCAGTTGAGCAGGCCTTGGTGCATGGGCAGTCCTGCGCGCAGGATCGTGGCGAGCACGGGCTGTTCCTTCAACAGGCGGGCCTTGGCTGAGCCCAGTGGCGTGACGACCTCCTGCTCATCGTAGTCGAGCGTCCGGCTCAGCTCATAGGCCAGCACTTCGCCCAAGCGTTCCAGGTTGCGCCTGAAGCGCATGGGGTCGTGTTGCACCTGGGCGTCGCGCAGCTCCGCGATGAAATGCCCCGCCACGCTCTGTTGATTCACCAGTTCCAGGACCATGCGCTCATTGCTTTAGCCACCGCAGCGGCAGCGGAAGCCGGTTCCGCCGCAGGCGAAAGTAGGTCCTCTCTTCGGCTCCGAAGCCGGCGTTGAAGCGCGCCACGCTCGGGGTGCTGGATCCTGCGAAGTCGAGCAGCATCCCGCTGCCGGCATGACGCTCGATCCACGTATCGGTGATGCGGAACATGGCCTTCGCGTGGTAGCCCGCCTGGGTATTCGCCGATTTCAGGAGTATCGAGCGCCCGCCCCAATCCGCGAAGCATGCCGCAGCCTCAGGCCGCCCGTCGATGGACAGCGCCTTCACGGCGCATTGGCCCCGCGCCATCCCTTCTTCGATCACCCCGATGAGGTCCTCCAGGCCTGTCACGGCCGGCTTGCCGAAGCGCGCGCCGGTGGTGCGCCTGAAGAGCGCCTCGAAATCCTTGGCATTGAATTCGGGCTCCCCGCCGATTGATGCGCCCTTCAGGTTGCGCTGATGGCCCTTGGCGTACGCGGCGCGCAATTGCTCGATCGGGCGATCGGCGTGGATCACCTGGTTCCGGCGAGCCTCCCAAGTGCATCCCGAATCGCCACAAGGCTGCGTGGCCCCGTTCAGCATGATATCGATGTACCTGAAGCGGTGTGGGATGGCTTTGATGAACGCTCGGTGCAGCTCATCCGAGGGCCGCGCCGCGAACACGCCGAGCTGCTGCAGCCCGATGGGCTGGAAGAGGTAGTCGATACCCCACTTGCGCCGGGCGGTCAGCGGCATCTGCGCATCGGCATCGGCATCGATGAGCGCTTCCCATGCCGGGCACATGCGGTCGAGCACCCAGCTCTGCGCGTACCATAGCCGGTTGGGGCAGCGCAAGAGGCGCGCATCCCATGCGGCCTTATCGATCTCATGGTGGCGCAGGTGCTCGATCATGGCGCTGCGTTGCCGATGATGCGCAGGATGGCCGGGCGCCAGGAGGCCTTCGGACCGGTGGCCGCCAGGAAGCTCTCGTGCCATAGTCCGGTGAAGGTTCCGCTTACGCGCTTCACGGCATCGATCACTCGCTGCGCTTCGTGCAGGGCGTTCTCCGGGGAAAGGCGCAGTTTCTCGATCAGGGTATTGTCCATGACGGCGAACGGATGGATCATGAGCTCCGTGCATTCGTCGCGCTCAAGGTCATACCAGTTGTACGGCGTGCAGGTCCCGGCGCGGAAACCGAGGCGGTCATGGCAGCCCATGCTGTGCTCCTCGCTGAAGCCGAGCGTGATCGCCGTGCGGAAGGTGCCCGGCGTGGCGAAGCGCAGGAAATGCTGGCGCGATGCGGTAATGGGCCTGTCAATAGCGTTCGCGAGCCGATCCCGCTCAATCTCGGTGAGTCCTTGCACCGTGCTTGTCCGGTAGGAGGGGTGAAGGCCGATCTCGGCATGCGCGGAAATCCGCTTCAGGTATCCGGCGTACCGCGGATGCTCCACGGGCACGGCATGATCGTGCTTGCCGCGATCCGAAGCGAGCACGAAGGCGATGGTGCGCGAACTGCAGTGAGACAGGTGATCAAGCACCTCGTCGTCCAGCTCGAAGGGGTCGGCAGCCTTGCCGGTCAGCACGGCAATGCGCTCGCGCGCACTGCGCCGATCACCGGTGATCTGCTCACGGATCCAGGCTCCGGCGCTCCGCCAGGGCTCGCGGCCGAGGTACTTGAAGCCATTGTCGAGATCGATCGTGGTCACCTGCCGGTAGGAACGGCGAGGGATTGGAAGTCGGGGATCGCGAACGCGCCAAGCCTCAGCCAGGAGCAAGGCCCATTCATCGACCACTGGTCGGTGCAGGTAGTTGTGGCGGGCGGCGTGCAGCGCATTCGTAAGCGGCCGTCCGTGTTCGTCGGCAGGCAGCGATGCCCATTCCTCGGCGCGCGATAAGAGGAAGAACGCGGCAGCGAAGGGGTCGAATGGCAGGTCACCACCATCGACCGGGAACAGCATTGGCTGATCCCCGCGATGGCACACGCCGGGATCGATCATGGGGGGCGATCCATCCTGCAAGCCATCAGCCGGACGCACATGGAATGCGCCGGGCACCGGATCATGTGAGTAGCAGAGGCAAGGCAGTGCCGCTGGGTCAAGGTCCCGGCGATCGCTGACCCTTTGGATGCGCAAGCCCAGCATGGTGGCAAGCATCTGCTCCACCGCGTACTGCGCGCGCGCGCCGGTCGATTCGATCCAAATGGCGGCTTCCTGCACAGGTATCAATCGCGAGCAAGGTAGGAGCGAGGTTCCGGTGGGGCTCAGCCGATCAGCTCCGCGATGCGCTCAGCCGCATGACCATCCCCGTAGAGCGCCGGGCATTCGGGTGCGCCATCTCGCATGAAACCCTTCACGGCTGCCATGATGCGGTCCTTATCCGCATCGGCCAGCACCGCCTGGCCATGCTCCACCAGCTCTGTCCATTCGGTCTCACCGCGAAGTACCACGCATGGCTTCTTGTAGAAATAGGCTTCCTTCTGCACCCCTCCGCTATCCGTGAGCACCAATAGGGCGTGGCGTTCCAGCGCGATCATATCGAGGTAGCCCACCGGGTCGATCAGCCTCACGCCCGGCCGGTCGAAGGATAGGCCGTGCTGCGCGATGCACCTGCGTGTGCGTGGATGCAGCGGCAGCACCACCTCCATGGCATGCTCGGAGGCGCAGGCTTGCAGGGCGTTCAGCAACGCGCCGAGCCTTTCGGGCCGATCGGTATTGAAGTCGCGGTGCATCGTGGCGAGGAAGAAGCCGCTCTCGCGCAACCCGAGCCGCTGGACGATGGAGGAGCGCTCATCCGCCAGCATCGCGTAGTGCAGGCTGCTGTCGAGCATGACATCGCCGGTGAGCGCTACCAAGGGCTTGGCGGTCGCCGGATCAGTGCCGCTGGACACCGGTATGCCTTCGGACGCGAGGTTGGTCACGGCTGTAGCGGTTGGGCAGAAGAGCCAAGTGGAGCAATGGTCGCAAAGGACGCGATTGATCTCTTCGGGCATGGCCCTGTTGAAGGATCTCAGGCCGGCTTCGACATGCGCGATGGGCACGCCGAGCTTCACAGCGGCGATGGCCCCGGCGAGCGTGGTATTCGTGTCGCCATACAGGATCACCGCATCGGGCCGTTGGGCGATCAGCGCCCGTTCAATGCCCTCGATCATGCGGGCGGTCTGTTCCCCGTGCGTTCCGGATCCGATGCCCAGGTGCGTGCGTGCAGCCGGTATCCCGAGTTCATCGAAGAAGACCCGGCTCATGGACTCGTCGTAATGCTGGCCGCTGTGCAGGAGAGCATGGTCCGTATCGGCATGCCCGGCAAGCGCGCGGCCTATCGCCGCAGCCTTCACGAATTGGGGCCTTGCGCCCACGATGCTGAGCAACCGCCTCATCCGAGCATGCCGTTGTCCGCGAAACTGTAATACCCCGTGGCTCCCACGATCAGGTGGTCCTGCACTTGAATGTCGAGCAGTCGTGCGCCTTCAGCGAGTTTCCTCGTGAGCTTGACGTCCTCTTCGCTGGGCCGCAGTTGGCCGCTTGGATGGTTGTGGCAGAGCAGAATGCACGAAGCGCGTTTCTCGAGCGCGGCCTTGAACAGCATCTTGGGGTCCACTACGGTGCCGTGCAAACCTCCGCTGCTCACCTTGGCAAGTTCGAGCAGCCGGTTGCCCCGGTCGAGCAGGATCAGCCAGAATTCCTCGTGGGGCAGGTCGGCGATCTTCCCCCTGATCAGCTCGAATGCGATCGCGCTGGAGGTGACGGAGACTCGCTCCGCTGCATCCGTGGCGCGGCGGCGACGACCCAGCTCCAATGCCGCTGTGATGGTCAGGGCCTTGGCCTCGCCCATGCCTTTGTGGGCCATGAGCTCCTTGGTGTCGAGCGTGCCTAGGCGGTGCAGGTCGTTGCCCGATCTGGCCAGGATGCGTTTGGCCAGATCGAGCGCGCTTTCCGTGCGCGTGCCTGAACGTATGAGGATGGCGATCAATTCTGCATCGGAAAGGGCCTGCGCCCCCAGTTTCAGGAGCTTTTCCCGGGGCCTGTCATCAGCGGCCCATTCCCGGATCGGGATCCGTGCTTGGTCTGGCTCCTCCATGGGTCTTGAAAAGCGAACAGGCCCACGCATCGCGAGGACCTGTCCAAAGTAGGGTTCAACGGGTCACTTCAGCGCCGCGACGTGCTTCTTGGCTGATGACTTGAGGTTGGCCGCTTTGTTCTGGTGGATCACGTTCCGCTTGGCCAGCTTGTCGAGCATGGAGGTAAGCTCAGGCAGGAGCTTCTCAGCGGCCGCCTTGTCCTTGGTGGCCCGCAGGTCGCGCAGGGCATTGCGCGTGGTTTTGTGCTGGTAGCGGTTGCGCTCGTTACGGGTCTCGGTCTGCCGCACCCGTTTCAATGCTGACTTATGATTGGCCATCGCGTAGTCCCTGCTGTGCAAGGGGCGGCAAATATAAACGGCTTTGCGAAGTAATGCCTATCGGAGTCGAAAAGGTGGCAGGAGCGGGTCCAAGTGGCCTGACCAACCGGTTCAATAGGCCATTTTGTCCTTGCCGAACATGTTGGTTACGGTACTCACTATGATCCGCAGGTCCAGCCAGAATGACCAGTTCTCCAGGTACCAGACATCGAGTTCGACGCGACGTTCCATGAGCTCCGGGGTGCGTGTCTCGCCTCGGAATCCGTTCACCTGGGCCCAGCCGGTGATGCCCGGGCGCACGAAATGGCGCACCATGTACTTGTCGATGATGTCCCGGTACTGCTCGTTGAGGCGGATGGGGTGCGGCCGGGGCCCAACCACGCTCATATGGCCCAAGAGCACATTCCAGAACTGGGGCATCTCATCGAGGTTGCTCTTGCGCAGGAAGCGCCCGACGGCGGTCACCCGCGGATCGTTCTGGGTTGCCTGCTTCACATCAGCCTCCTTATTCAGGCGCATGCTCCGGAACTTCCAGCACACGAACTCCTGATTGTCGCGCCCTAAGCGCATCTGCTTGAAGAACACCGGCCCGCGGCTCGAGAGCTTGACGAGCAAGCTGAGCACCGGGATGAGCCAGGTGAGCACGAAAACGATCACGCCCAAGGAGAAGGCAATGTCGAAGGCCCGCTTCAGCATCCGGTTCACGGCACGGTCGAGCGGTTCCTTTCTGAGCTTGCTCACTGGAACACCGCCGAGGAACTCGAGGTCGCTCGTCTTCACCACCGGAATGAAGCTCTCCGCGCTCGGGATCACGCGGAAACGGATGGTGTTGCGCTCGCAGAATTCCATCAGGTCCGTGATTTCCTGCCTCCGCGTGCCGGGCAGTGCGCAGTACACGATGTCAATCCTGTTCTGCACGGCGAATGCCTTCAAGGCCGCCAGGTCGCCCACCCGATGAGGGGCGAGCATGCCATCAATGGGAGCATCGGTGAAGATCCCCCGGAACCGGTAGCCCCGAACCGTTTGGTCCTGGCAGTATTGGAAGATCTCCTCGGCGGCCGGGCTCTCGCCAACGATCACCAAGTCCTTCACCGAGGTGAGCGGTTCCAGGGAGAGCACCTTGTTCAGTCCCGATTGGACATGCTGCAGCGAGATCCGCTTGCTCCGCAAAGCAGCAGCAAGGTCCTGGGCCATTTCACCGGCACCATTGCTCTTGCCATTGTTGTTGCCTGGGGTAAGGATCCGCTCCATGCTGATTCGGCTTCTGCGTGATGGCTGCGGGCGGGTCTTTTCGAGTGCGGGCAAATCTATTCGGTACGGCCCTCTGAAGTCAAGTTTGTCGAAGAAATTTCTTTATTCGTCGATAACGGTTTGATTGCATGATGGCTGCATTGGTTGGCACTTGTCTAGCCTTCAGGCAAGTAGCGCGACCAAGCGGTTCAGGCCATGCGCCGTTGGTCGACCTGTCCGGTGATCCGAGCCTTGAGGTACAGAATCACGAACCGGGTGTTGGTTACGAGGTAGCGCTTCCAAAGGCGACCTGGTTCGAGCCAAAGGCGATAAAGCCATTCGAGGGAGAAGTCACGCATCCACTTCGGTGCGCGCTTATCGAGACCGGCGTAAAGCAGGAAAGCCCCACCGACGCCCACCATCACGGCATTCACCCGACCTTTCATGGCCGCCATGAAACGCTCCTGTTTCGGACAACCGAGCGAAACCAGGACGAGCCCCGCGCCCGAGGAATTGATGCGCTCCGCCTCTTCGTCGAGATCCATGCGCTCCAATGGTGCGAAGGGCGGTGAATGCGTTCCGGCGATGCGTATGCCTTCGTTCTCCTGGTTCGCGCGCGCGCTGATGGTCCGGAGCGTATCCGGCTGGCCACCATACAGGAAAACGCCGATGCCTTGCGTTGCCGCACGGGCGAGCAGGGCCGGCATCAGGTCATTCCCAGGTACGCGCTCCTGCTTGGCGTGATGAAATATGTTGAGCACGTGCAGCATGGGCACCCCATCCGGGGTGGCCAGGTCGGCCTCGTTCACGATCTTGCTGAAAACGGGTTCAAGCGCTTCAATGGCCATGTGCACGTTCACGCAGCACACGTACGCCGAGCACCGGTCGCGGGCCAAGGCCAGAATGGATTCCAGCTGCTCATCGAAACTGCCCGTGGTGAGGGACACCGTGAGCACCGGGTGCTTGGGCAGCGCTCGGGCAGGAGCGGTGGTTGAGGTCATGATTCCCGGCTCGATCGGAAGCGGCGGGTTTCTACGCGCTGCCGTGAACGATGTTGTGCGCGCCAGGAGGGCGGATTCGTTCGGTGCATACGGCCGAACCAGTTTCAGTGACCCCGGCAGGACTCGAACCTGCAACCAACAGAACCGGAATCTGTCATTCTATCCAATTGAACTACGGGGCCAAGCGGCGGCGAAGATACTGGCGCGATCCGGAGCGGCCGTGCCCGAGGTGATTCAATCGCGCCGAATGCGCAGGCCCGCGGCATACGAAGGCCGATCGGTCTGCAGCCTATCGGGTTTAAGGCTCAACGCCCTGCTGTGCGCGAACAATCCTCGGGTTCCGAATAGCGTGGCTTTGAGCCCGGCGCTTCGCAACGCTTCCATCCCGCTGGCCGTGGCCTTTTCGTACGGGATCGTGATGCCGGCGCAGCCCAGTGCACGAGCGCGTTCAGCCGCGCGTTCCATCTCGGTGATGTACAGGTAAGCCCCGAAGCCCGGGCGTTTCTCGCAGAGCAGGCGCAGGAAATCCTCGGTCTGGCAATCGACCAGGATCCTGCCCGTGAGTCGGGGATGCGATTCCAACTCGAGCACGGCATCCGAGAAGGCGTGCAGGTAGTCCCACCAGTCGCCTTGGGCGAAGAGTTTGCAGTCGAGGGTGAAATCGGCATCGGGATGCATGCGGCGAGGCCAACCAAGAGCGAGTCGATCCGCACGAGCGGGAATCGCGCATTCGCATCGATGACCGCACACGCTTGAAGCATTTCCCAGGGATGTGCATTCACCTTGCCGCTGCATGCCGTGAGTTCGGAGAGGTCTGATTCATGGTAGGCCAGAAGGACCCCATCGGCCGTGAGTTGCGCGTCGAGTTCAATCCCGTCGATCCCCAGGTCAAGCGCCGCGCGAAGGCTCTGCTCGCTATTCATCGGCCAATCGGCTTCCGGCCCGGATCCGCCGTGACCGATGATCCGTGCATTCCCCGGATCAGGTGCCGTGCATCCGATCAGGAGCACCGGTAAGCCCCATGTGAACCGCATGCGCCGAAGTAAGCAGGTTCAGCGGTGCGCGACATGTCGCAGGAGCGGGCAATCCATCAGGGTTGCTGGTGCGACCATGGGCTCATCGAGCGGCGGGGTAGCGCCATACCGCTCGTGCATCACTTGGCGGACCAAGGGATCGCTGAGGTCATAGGCACGCATGGGCTTCGGCTCGCAAAGTCGGATGCCGAGTGCGCGCTCGTACACCTTCCAGATCAGTTCCGAGCAATAGATCAGATCATCGTTCCAATCGAATTTCCAGTCGTAACCAATGCCCATGAAGGGTTTCGCTGCTTCTCGAAGTCGCGCGAGGGCAGCTTCATCCAACAGGTGATCGGCTTCCTTAAGGCGCATTGCTGCGAACTCACCATTGCCCTGCTCGAGCCACTCGGCCAATGGCGTCCGCTTTACCGGCCCCACCGCTTCGAGCACTTGCCATTGGTCATCCTCGCGGAAGGCGATGCCCACATGCGTCCATGGGCTTCCGGTGGCCAGCTGCAAGGCCATGCCTTGCTCACCGCCCATGTGCTGGAAGAGGAGGTCGCCATCGCGCAGATCCTTGGCTACGCGTGTTTGAGCAACTGTTGCCAGCGAGGCTTGAAGCAGGAGAGCGGCGCACAAGAGAAGCCGACCAGGCCAGGCCGGATTATGGGCAAGGAGCAGGTTCATGCCCTGCTCAATGCGCGAATTCCAATCGGTAACTGCTGGTGTTCCCTCGCTCATCGGTTACCGTCAGCTTGAATTCCTTCCTCCCGGGCATGCGGCTGTGCTTGTCGAACGCATGGGTCACGGTTTTGGTCTTCGGCTCGTATTCGAGCAGGATCCACTCGCCGTTCAGCGTGCCGCGCCAGGACCCGACGCCGCTCAGGTTGTCGGCGACCTTCAGGCTGAAGCCCCTACGGCCCTTCATGTCTGCGCTCAGGTCGATGTTGGTGATCGCAGGCGGGGTGGTGTCGATCATCACCGCGTAAGTGCCGAAGGACTTCACTTGGGCAGTGATCCAGCCGTCGGCGTATTCACCACCCGCAGCGCTGGCTACGCTGCCGTCGGGGTCCATCTTCACGATAAGCGCCTTGGTGGGATTCGGCGTTTCAACAGGCAGGCTTAGATCGGCGGCGGTGTGCAACGGGATGAGCGCCTCACCGATGACATGCACTGGTCCGACCGTGCGGCCTAGTGCCGGTTTCCGCTCGTAGGTAACGTAGGCGTCATCATACAGTGAATGAGACGGCAGGCTGAAACGGATGCCTTCCTCCTCGATGCGATTGGCCGCATCCCACCGAAGCAGGCTTCCTTTCGCTTCCGCGCGCGGCCATTGAGCCGCTGCTTCGGCCGTTGCGCCCCTCAGCGCGAATCGCAGCTCACTGGCATTGCCATTGGCATCGGTGGCGATCACCAGTACTTGGCGCTCCTGGCCTGGGTCCAGCACGATGCGCCCTTGAGGGCCTTCTTTCCCGTAAAGGCGGAGCTTGTTGTTGGGTTGCTTGTAGCATCGGTGGTAATCCATCTTCCGGCCCTTGAAGAGCTCGTAATCTACATGGGCGTTGCAGTAGCGGTTATGGCTGAAATCAACATGGTCGAGGGTGGCGCTGAAGTGGGGCACGCTGTCAACCAGCACCACGATCCGCCTTACGCCGCATTTGGCCGAACCGTTGTCGTAGCGATCGAAGGTGTTCACGGCAATGCCCACGGTACCGAAGGCCCGAGGGGGCGATTTCAAGGTGTACCTGCCCGCCCCGCCCTGCGTCGCGTAGCCCACCGCTTGATCCGGGTAGGGTGCGGTGCGCGAGCTATCGGTGAGCGCGTAGATCCGGATGCCGTGGATCTCCGGCGGAACATGGTCGGCTGCACGGAAGCCCATGGCCTCCGGGTCGAGTGCGTGCTGGCTGCCGGAGTTGCGCACCTCGAAATGCAGGTGGGGCCCGCCGCTGCCCCCGGTGTTGCCGCTTAAGGCGAATACCTCTCCTTGCTTCAACGGAAGCGCGCCTTTCTCCACGGCCCAGTCGATGCTGAAATACTTCTGGCGGTATTGCTGATCCAGGCAAGCCTCACCCACCTGTCCGGTGAGTTGCTGCAGGTGGCCATACACCGTGGTATGGCCGTCCGGATGCTCGATGTACACCGCCTTCCCATACCCGTAGGGACTGATCTTGATCCGGCTCACCCAACCATCGGCCACTGCCCTTACCGGTATGCCCTCACGGCCTTGGGTGCGCATGTCGAGCCCCGAATGGAAATGATCCGAGCGGGGCTCCATGAAGTTCCCCGAGAGTTCAATCGGGATGTCCATCGGGCTGATGTACCTGCCTCTCAGGCTATCCGATTGGGCGCGGACCCAGATAGGTATCAACATGCAGATGGCCAACGATTTAGCATAATTGACCAGAAGTCGGAAGTGATTCATTGATTCGTATTCAGATGAGCGCCGGTTGCAGACCTTGCAAGTGTACCCGTGGCCGATGGGAATAGGGCCGGAGCACTTGCCGTGATCAGCTAACACCGTGAGGTTCAAACAATATGCCTTCATCGTATGGGGGCGCGGCTATCTTCGGCCCCGGACTGCGAAACGTTTTTCCCGATGCAAGCCATGCAAACGCTGTTGGATCGCCTCGAGCACCTGAAAGGCCGTGTGAACTCCTTGCTGAAGGAGCACAAGACCGTGCAGGCCCGGGTTACGGAACTGGAGCACGGCATCCGTGAGCACCAGCGCACGGAAGAGGTGCTCAAACAGCGTGTAGCTGAGTTGGAGAAGGAGAACGAGGTCCTCCGGAACACGAAAGCCGCTCATGAGGCGGCCGTTCCGGGAGCAGAGGAACGGATCGACGAACTGGTTCATGAGATTGACCGCTGCCTGGAACTCATCCAGAATTAGCGTCGCATAGCCATGGAAGAACGTTCCATCAATGTCGAGGTCGCCGGACGGGCCTATCCCCTGACCATCCAACAGTCGGAGGAGTTGAACGTGCGGCGCGCCGTGGACGAGATCAACGAGAGCATGGCCCGCTTCAAGTCGGGCTTCCCCCTCACCGATAAGCAGGACCTGCTGGCCATGGCCGCGCTCGAAGTCACCGTGCGCGCCCTTAACAGCAACGCGGCACGGCAAGAAGCCGAAGCCGCAGCGGCCTTGGTGGAGGAGATTGATCGGATGCTCGGCGATCTGCGGTCCTGACACGCTCCCGCCCACGGAGGCCCGGCGCGGTCCATGAAAAACACATGGACCCATGGAAATCGACATTGTCAGCATACTGATTGGAGCCCTGGCCGGCTTGGTGGTCGGCGGCATCATCGTCTTCCTCGCCTTGAACAGCATCATGCGCAAGCGGCGCGATGGCATCCTGAAAGAGGCCGAAGTGGAAGCCGAGGCGCTCAAGAAAGACAAGATCCTTCAAGCCAAGGAGAAGTTCCTTCAGTTGAAAGAGCAGCACGAGAAGGAAGTGCGGGAGCGCGAGCGCCATGTTCAGCAGGCCCAGGAGAAGGCCAAGCAGCGCGAGCAGCAATTGAGCCGCCAGCAGCAGGAACTGGCCAATAAGGAGAAGAACGTGGATCGCCTGAAGGGCGAATTGGAGCAGAAGCTGGCAGGCGTGGAGCGGCGCCGGGAGGAAGTCGAAAAGGCCCATGCGAAGCAGGTGGCCCTGCTTGAGAACATCAGCGGACTCAATGCCGAGGAGGCGAAGAAGCAATTGGTGACCAGCTTGCAGGACGAGGCGCGCACAGCGGCCATGGCGCACATCAAGGAGGTGCAGGAGGAGGCCAAGGTGAACGCGAACAAGGAAGCCAAGCGCATCGTGATCCAGACCATCCAACGGGTGGCCACCGAACACGCCATCGAGAACAGCGTGAGCGTGTTCCATATCGATAACGACGATGTGAAGGGACGCGTGATCGGCCGTGAAGGGCGGAACATCCGCACCTTGGAGGAACTCACCGGGGTTGAGGTGATAGTGGACGATACCCCGGGCGCCATCATCCTCAGTTGCTTCGACGCCGTGCGCCGCGAAGTGGCGCGGCTTGCGCTCCACCAATTGGTGAAGGATGGCCGCATCCACCCGGCCCGCATCGAGGAGATCGTGGCCAAGACCAAGAAGCACCTCGAGGAGGAGATCATGGAGGTGGGCAAGCGCACATGCATCGATCTGGGCGTGCATGGCCTGCACAATGAACTCATCCGCATGGTGGGCCGCATGAAATACCGGAGCAGCTACGGGCAGAACCTGCTCATGCACAGCCGCGAGACCGCCAACCTCAGCGCCATCATGGCCGCCGAACTGGGCCTCAATCCGAAAGCCGCAAAGCGCGCGGGCCTGCTGCACGATATCGGCAAGGTCCCGGACGAGGAGCCAGAGCTGCCGCACGCCCTGCTAGGCATGAAGCTCGCCGAGAAGTACGGTGAGAAGCCCGACGTGTGCAACGCCATCGGCGCCCACCACGACGAGATCGAGATGAACACCCTGCTCTCACCGATCATCCAGGCCTGCGATGCTATCAGCGGAGCCCGGCCCGGCGCGCGCCGGGAGGCCGTCGAAGCGTACATCCAGCGCCTGAACGACTTGGAAAGCCTCGCCATGAGCTACCAAGGCGTCACCAAGGCCTTCGCCATACAGGCGGGCCGCGAGCTGCGCGTGATGGTCGAGAGCGATCGCATCACCGACCAGCAGAGCGATGAGATCAGCATGAGCATCGCTGACCGCATCATGAAGGAGATGACCTATCCCGGCCAGGTGAAGATCACCGTGATCCGCGAGAAGCGCTCGGTGGCCGTGGCGAAATGACACCCATGGATCACGAGGCCATCCGATCGACCATCCGGCAGGAGGTGGCCAACGTGGCCTTCCGCGACATCCGCGATGACGAACGCCTGCTCGAGGACCGCATCCTCGACAGCGTGGGCGCTGTGGACCTCGCCGTGGCGCTCGAAGGCGCCTTCGGGATCAGCATCCCCTTCGTGGACATCAACGCGCAGCATTTCGCGAGCGTTGATTCGATTGCGGCGTATGTGCAATTGAAGCGCGCATGAAGGTCAGTGGTCGATCGCTGCTGCTCGAGCACGCGACGGCCCTGTTGATCGCCGCAGGGTGCGTATGGGCCGCGTCGGCCTCATTGCCGAGTGCCGCGCCACCGGAGCCGAGCACACGGCTGGCCCTTCCGCTCACGGGATATCTGGAGAATTACAGCCGGGAGCCATGGCTGAGCCACTTGCTGGCACAGGCCTTCAGCAGCGGCGGCAGCATCGTGCTCTTCGGCTCATCGGAGCTCACCGGTGCCGACCATCCAGCCAAGCCGGTGAACTTCTTCAATCAGGAGCTGCAAGTGCCGCTCCTCGCTTTGGGCCATGCCGGCAACCAATGCCGCAGCATCCATGCGCAGCTGATCGCGGCCGATGCACCGCTGGAGCATGCGCGCATCGCAATCCTGCTCTCGCCCGGCTGGTTCCTGGGCCGCAGCGCCGAGCGCGGCACCGAGTTGGCCGCCTTCCTCGAGTACCAGCCTTCGCCCTCGCTCTATGCCATGGCCGATCGCGCGTTGCAGGGCGATACCGCCATCGCGCCCGTCACCGATTACCTGCGTGAGCACGCGCATGAGCTCGGCTCCGCGCAGCCCGTGGTGAAATGGCTTCTGCGCGATGCCTCCATTTGGGGCCGCGCCCGGTACTTCTTCAGCCAGCCCTGGGACCGTTGGCGCATCGAGGTCACCAAGGAGCCCATGCTGCTCTCGCCACCGATGCACCCGGGCCTGGTGGAATGGCGCATGTCCAAGGTCCAGTCGATCCCGTGGCGCGAGCTGTTCGAGCGCTCCAGCCAGGAGCATCTCGCTTCGTGCACGAATAACAATGCGCTGGTGAACGATGATTACTACGCGGCGTACGTGAAGGGCGAGGCCAAAGCGGTGGAGGTGATCGGGCAGGAGCGGTGCCGCGAACTGCGCGATCTGCGACTGCTGCTCGGCCTCCTCCAGGCGGAGAAGGCACGGCCGCTCTTCATCCTGCAACCGCTCAACCCTTATGTGTACACGAATCTGCACGAGGCCGATCCCACAATGGACGATGTGCGCCAAGAGGTGCGCGCCCATGGCTTCGACCTGCTCGACCTATGGACCACCGACACCGCTCGCTTCCAGCCGGGCGTGCTCACCGATGTGATGCATCTGGGCGGGATGGGCTGGTACAAGGTGGATAGCGCCCTTGTGGAGCACTTCAGCGAGCCATGAACAAGCGCATCACCCGGATCGCGAAGTGGGCCCTGATCTATGCGGCGCTTGGCCTGGGCCTGCTCTGGCTCCATGATCCGCGCACGGTGAGCATGGATGCCGCAGCCAGCGCCGTGAAGTTCGTTTACCAGCAGTTCTGAGCCATGCTGCCCTTCGCAGAAGCCGAGTTCTACCTGCTCTTCGCGGTGCTGGTGCCGGCGCTCTATGGGCTGAAAGCGATAGCAGCCACCCGCATCGGATTCGCGCAGGCGATCGCGGGGCTCAGCCTGCTCTACGTGGCGCTTTATTACCCCAAGCCCCTGCAGTTGCTGCTCTTCGCTGCGTATCAGTGCGGGCTCTCCTGGCTGTTGCTCTTCCGGTGGAAGAAGGTGCACGGCCTCATCGGCAGCCTGCTGCTCGCGCTGCCCATGCTGCTCGTGAAGCTCGATGTGGAGGTGGATGTGCTCGGCTTCGCGGGCATCAGCTACATCACCTTCCGCGCCATCCAGGTCCATCTCGATGCCGAGCAGCTGCGCGCGCGCTTCCGCATCGTCGATTTCGTCGGGTTCCTGCTTTTCACGCCCAGCCTCCTTGCAGGCCCCATCGATCGCTACGAGCGATTCAAGGGCGATCTGGACCAAGGCTGGTCGAGGCTGAACGGAGCAGCGCTGATCGCGGGCTGGGAACTGCTGCTGCTCGGTGCGCTCCACAAGTTCGTGGGCGCCGAACTGGTTGATCGCTATTGGCTCGCTCGCTTCGATGCTTCGAGCACCGCTGCCCCTGACATGGCCGCGAACATGTACGGCTATGCCGTGTACCTCTATTTCGATTTTGCGGGCTACTCGCTGCTGGCCATTGGACTGGGCCGCATGCTCGGCATCGCCCTGCCCGCCAATTTCGATAAGCCCTGGCTCACCCAGAACCCGCCGGAGTTCTGGCGCCGCTGGCACATCACCCTCGGCGATTGGCTGCGCGATTATTTCTTCCGGCCCATCTATAAGCAGTTGAGCTCCGTTACCGCGCTCCGCTCATGGCCCCTGCTCCGTCAGAACACCGCGCTCTTCAGCACCTTCCTGCTCATGGGCTGCTGGAATGGTCTGCAAGCCCACTACATCGCCAGCGGTGCGCTCTTCGGCCTTTACTCCGTGGCGTACAACAGCGTCCTGCATCGCGCACGCAAGGGCCGCCGGGAGATTTGGGCCGGATGGCCGGCGCCCCTGGCGAAGGGGCTCTCGATCGTGATCATGCTCAACTTGGCGAGCTTCGCGCTCTACCTCTTCAGCGGCCGATTCCCGTATCTGCACTAGCCATGCGCTTCAACATCATCACCGGTGCTTTCGAGGACGGCGGGCATGCCGCAGCGAAGGCCGCCGTGATCGGCAGCGACCGTGTGCTCTCCTGGGCCGCGCTGCGCGAGGAATCGGAGGCGCTGTCGCAACGGATCGACGCGCTCGCACTGCCTGCTGGTGAGCCGGTGCTGCTTCGCGGGCACAAGCAAGCGGGCTTCGTGGCGGCCATCGTGGCGTGCATCAGCAGCAACCGGCCTTATGTGCCGCTCGATTCGGTGGTGCCCTTGGAGCGGGTGCGCCGCATCCGGGCCGTCACAGGCGCGAGCCTGCTCATTGATTTCATGGAGGAGCCCGCACTGGGGGTCGCGCCCCGTACATGGTGCGGAGCGGATGAGCAGCTGAGCGAAGCGGAACCGCTGCACGGCCTGGTGCCCGATCGTCCGCATGACCCCATCCGCTACATCATCTTTACCAGTGGGAGCACCGGCGAGCCGAAAGGCGTGCGTATCACCCGCGAAGCCGCTTCGGCATTCCTGGATTGGATGTCGAACGACTTCGGCTTCACTTCCGATGATGTCTTCGTGAACCAAGCGCCCTTCAGCTTCGACCTGAGCGTGTACGAGCTCTTCACGAGCCTGCATGTGGGTAGCACGTTGCTGCTGAACGATGCCGAGACCGCCAAGGACGCCCCGCGTTTCCTGCAACGCGCGCGCGCGCATGGCGGCAGCGTGTGGGTGAGCACGCCCACCTTCGCCTACCTGTACCTCACCGATCCGGGCTTCGTGGGCGCGGAGCTGCCCGGCCTGCGCCATTTCCTATTCTGCGGCGAAGCATTGCCGAAGGCCACCGCGCAGCGGCTGCTCGACAGGTTCCCGCGGGCGCGCGTGCTCAACACCTATGGCCCGACGGAAGCCACGGTGGCCACCACGCTCATCGATGTCACGCACGGCGTCCTCGACCGTTATGCCGATATGCCGGTTGGATCTCCGAAGCGCAATTGCGTGATCCACTGCAGGACGCATGATGGACATCCCGCCACGAAGGAGTCGCCCGGTGAGATTGAGATCATCGGGCGGCACGTGAGCATCGGCTACCTGAACAACGATGCGCTCAACGCTGAGAAGTTCTTCATGCATGATGGCCAACGCGGCTTCCGCACGGGCGATTACGGCTGGTTCGACGATGGGATCCTCTTCTTCACCGGCAGGCGCGATGAGCAGGTGAAGCTGAATGGCTTCCGGATCGAGCTGGGCGATATCGCGGCCTCCATGCTCCGTGTGCCCGGCGTGGCCGATGCGATCGCGGTGCCCCTTCGCAGCGGGGATCAGGTGAAAAGGATCGTGGGCTTCGCCAGGCCGATGCCCGATGCGGATGAGACTGAGTTGACCAACGCGATCCGCCAGCGACTCCTGACCGAACTGCCCGCTTACATGGTGCCGGCCGAAATCATGCTCGTAGAAGCCTTCCCCGTGAACAGCAGCCACAAGACCGACCGGCAGGCGCTGATCGCGCGCTACCTGAAGCGCCCGCGCAGCTGATTCACCACCCTGCGGCGAAGAGCACCATCACCTCCGGTGAATTGCTGATCGCCGTGGCCGCCCGGTTCACGGCATCGAGGTTCTTGCTCGCGCTCACTTTACCGGTGGCGTTGGCCAGGCTCTGGTTGGCGGCCATTTCCTGCACCGTGACCACATGCGATGCCGGGGCTTCCCTCTCCTCACGCGCCACGGCCGGCGCAGTGGAGCCCGAAGTGGCGGCTGCAGCGCGCGTGTAAGACTCATCCTGGCTGAAGGCGACGTCCTCGACATCGCCGGGCGGTGCGTAATCGGCTTCTTCCTTGGCAACTGCCTCCATCACGATCGCTGGTTCCTCGGCCTCGGCCAGCGCGGTTGATCGTTGCTGTTCCACCGGTTCGGCTGCTTCATCCGGTTGCTGGAACGTAAGGGTCTCAGCCTCATCAGCGGATGCGTCCATGGCTTCGCCGGCTGCCGCTGGCGCGCCTTCGGTGGCGGCTTCCTTCTTCGTGTGGAGTTCGGCCAGAGGCGCGGCGCTTGGTCCATCGCGCAACACCCAAACCCCGGCGACGATCAGGAGCGCCAACGAGGCGAAGGCCAGCGCGGGCCGCCAGAGGTCGCTGGTCTCCTTGGGCCAGATGAAGGCGCCAACGCTGTTGAGCCAGATCCGCCATTGCGGGCGGTTCTCGGAGCGGAAGATGCCCAGCAGGTCTGCGCGCAATTGCGGGTCTGCGGTGATGGGCGCGCGCCGGCGGTCGTCGTCGCGCACATCATTCAAGAGCGCGCGCATGGCCTCGTACTCGTCGCGGCCGCTGAGGTGGCGCAGCACATAGGCGCGCTCTTCATCGAGCAACGCGTCGTATGCACGGGTCTGCAGCAGGCTCTCGATGTCCTCGGGGTCGTAGTGCTCACGCCTTTCCATGGTGCAGGGCATTGGGGTCGAACTCTTTCATGCGCTCGGCCAGTTTCTTCAGGGTGTAGAACAAGCGGCTCTTCACCGTGCCCTCGGAGCATCCGAAGGCGGCGGCGATCTCTTTGATGGCCATGTCCTCGTGGTAACGCATCACGAAGGTGGCCTTGTGGTCGGGGTCGATCCGGTCGAGCTCCATGCTGAGCCGGTCGCGGAACAGCTCGTGGTCCACGCCGATGCCGTCGAGGGCTTCCACGCGATCGGGCTCGTGGCGGATGTGGTTGGCAGCCGCGCGCACCACCTCATGGTGGCGGTAGGCATTCTTGCACATGTTGTTGGCCACGCTGAACACCCAGGTGCTGAAGGGCCGGGAGGCATCGTAGCTATCGGGCCTGCGGGCCAGTTTCGCGAAGAGGTCCTGCAGCATGTCGCGCGCGCGTTCGCGATCGTGCCAGAGCATGCGGTGGAAGTAATTGAGCAGGCGGTGCTGGTAGCGGTCGTACAAGGCGCCGAAGGCCCGTTCGTCGCCGCGCGCGATCAGCTCCATCAGGCGCTCATCGCTCAACCGTTCGTATTCCTTGCTGAACAGCGCCATGCTCAGTGGGGCAGGATCCCGGTGGCCTGCAGCTCGCGGGTGATTCCGGTTCGTTTGGCCAGTTCGCGCAACTGATGCTCCACCAGCGCGGCCTTCTCCTCATCGCCCTGCGCCCGGTGATGCTTCAGGAGCACGGCGGCCGGTATCGCGTAGTTGCGGCTCAGCGGACCGGCCTCCGTGGTGCGGCTCATGGCGCTCCACGCGGCATCGAGCATCCGGATGTCGCAGCAGGGCGATTCACTCAGGCGCATGGCCATGCCGGTGACATGCAGCAGGGTCGCGTAACGCTCAGCCCACTCACGGCCCAAGGCCAGGGAGAGGAAGACCGGTCGGCTGCTCGAGCGCAGCAATCGGTCGGTGAAGGAGGCGGCATCGGGCGGAACGGCGCCCCGAGCCTTTGCCCGCTGCCACACGCGGGCACGGTAGCTTGCATCATCGAGCAGGCGCTGGTCTACCACGAGCACATCAGGGCGCTTGCCTTCGGCGTATTGGCGGACGAGCACCGGGAAACCATCCATTTCACCCGCCACAATCAGCACGGCATCAGGGTCGACCGAGAGCAGGATGTCGTCGGCCATGTCGAAGAGGCCCGGTGCCACGCCGCCGCGCAGCTTCAATTCGCGCGCGGCAGGCAGCAATTGCGACCGGTCGTCGTGGCGCACGGCACGCACCAGCTTCGGTCCGAGCAATTCATCGCGAGCGGGCTGCTGGCGCGCGGCTGCATCGAGGTGCTCGTAGGCCGTGGGAGAGGGAAAGGCGCTGTAGAACGCGGCGAGCTCGGCCTCGAAGCTGCCCGGGTGCATGGCGTTGAGCGCGTCGGATTGCTTCTTCAGCCTGGCCCGATCTCCGGATGGCAGCCGGCCTTGGTTCCGGATCAGCGCCTCGTTGCGCTGCGCGCGGTATTGGTTGAGGCCTTCGGTCGGGGTGAGCGCAGTGATGGTCTCGCCGAAGAGGAACAGATCGAGCGATGCCGAATCGGCCATGGACTTGTCCTTCGCATTCGCGCTCAAGCTCCACGCTCCTTGATAGGCATCGCGAACGGGAGCGGCCTGCGCTTTCTCCGTGCTGGTCTGGGCGAGCGCGCAATCGGCCCAGGCCGTTGTGCAGGCCACGGCGAAAAGGGTGATGGAGGTGGAACGGAGGCTCATGGTTCGGTGCTGCTGTACACGGATCCCGGGCGCTGGTTCAACGGCGGGCTACCTTTGGCCAAAGTTGCACCATGCTGAGCGATGAAGCGAAGGACCGGTTGCGCGCCTCCCTCGGCAAGGTGCATGAATGGCCTTCGGTGTACATGTTCAAGTTCATCCTCACGCCCGATGAAGCGCGCATGAAGGCTGTCCTGAGCCTCTTCGCCACGGAGAGCGAGGTGCTCCGGCGCTATTCTGCCGGCGGCAAGTACATCGCGATCACCGTGAAGGAGGTGATGCTCAGCGCTGATGAAGTGGTGGATCGCTACGACCGTGCCTCGGCCATTGAGGGCGTGATCACCCTCTGAGCCATGGACCTGGTCACGATCCGCACCGCCCTGCTCATCACGCTGTCCGTCCTGCTGGTGCTCGTGGTGCTGCGGCGCTTCCGGCGGAGCGTGCTCGCCCACGATCTGCCCGCGCCTTCGCATGCCGAGCTGCTCGCGCTGGAAGTGGCCTACCACCCCGCCCGCCTGCTCGCAGAGATCCACCTGCCCGATGCCCAGGTGCTCACCACGTCGTTGAGCGATCAGCACCATGCCGCGCTTCACCACTGGCCTGATGAAGCAGCCAGCGCGGGAAAGCGGCGGATCGAACGAACCCTGCCCGAACTCCCGGAAGGGACCTATCACTTCGAGCTGTCCACGGCCACGCAACGCACCGTGCGGCGCTTCCGTCTTCAACCCTGATGCACCGGATCACCACGCTCGTACTTGCTGCGGCGGCCATGCTGCCAGCCCTGGCCCAGAAAGGCAGGCTGCCCGATGTGAGCAGCACCATCAAAGGCGAGCTCACGCTGCCGATCCCGTTCAAGAACCCGCTCTTCACCAATTACACCGAGAACATCGGGCAGGTGGGCCTCGCGTACCAGGTGCCTGTGCTCAAGGGGCTCGGCATCGGGGCCGGCGCGGCCATGTGGTGGACCACCCTGAAAGAGCGAACGCTGCAGCCCTTCGTGCCCAACGGCGATGTGCGGCGCACGATCGCTTATGGCAAGCTGGCCTACGAGCGCTATACCGGAGCCAACACCTTCTATGAGACGAGCCTGCGCGCGGGCATGGCCTGGTACGATTTCGATTGCGGCACCTGCGCCGGCGCGAGGGATGGCGCGGCGTGGTGGGCATTGGGCATCGGATATTACGTGCATGCAACAGAGAACCTCGCATTCGGCTTCACCCTGGGCTATGATCAAGCGGCGCGCACCTTCCTCGCGGAAGACCTCGGCCAGCAGCGCTTCCCGGGGTCGCTTGAATCCGCGGAGCGGCGACCCATGCGCAATGTGCTCGTCGGGCTGGGCTTCAGCACGCGGCTGCGCAGGAGCGAGCGCGAAGCGGTGACGTGGTAGCGCGACCTCTTGCCGAATGCAGGAGGCCACGCGTGCCGATATGCCCGGCCTGGGCATCTTTGCCCACCTCAATCCGAGCCCATGCGAACCATAGTTGCCGGCAATTGGAAGATGAACACGGACCGCGATGGCGCACGGTCGCTGGTTGCGGCGCTGATCCATGCCGGAGCCGGCAAGCGGGAAGGCGTGGAGGTGATCATTTCGCCGCCGTACCCCTTCCTGGCGGCGGCGGTGGAGCAATGCGCCGGCACTGGGATCACGGTGGCGGCGCAGAATTGCCATCAGGAGGAGAAAGGCGCGTACACCGGCGAGGTGAGCGCGGCCATGCTGGCGAGCATTGGCGTGAAGGCGTGCATCGTGGGTCACAGCGAGCGGAGGCAGTACTTCGGCGAGGGCGATGCCCTGATCGGGGAAAAGCTGGCGGCCCTGTTCTCACATGGCATCATGCCCATCTTCTGCTGCGGAGAGAACCAGGATGAGCGATCGAGCGGGCGGCACTTCGATGTGGTCACCGAGCAGATGAAGGGCGCTTTGGGCCGCTTCAGCAACGCGGAGCTTGAGCGCATGATCATCGCCTATGAACCGGTGTGGGCCATCGGCACAGGGCTCACCGCCAGCAAGTATCAGGCGCAGGAGATGCACGCGCACATCCGCGCGTTGCTGCACACCCATGGCCCATCGGTGGCCGAACGCGTGCCGATCCTCTACGGCGGCAGCTGCAACCCCTCCAATGCGGAAGGCCTCTTCACGCAACCCGATGTCAATGGCGGATTGATCGGCGGAGCCTCGCTTGTAGCAGATCAATTCTGTGAGCTGATCCAGATCGCCAATCGATCCACGAAGGGTTGATCCGCTTTCGACGGGCGCGTGCCCTCAACCCGCAACCGTCCTTGGATTCAATCTCCAACCCGCAACCATCCCTTGCCCTACACCCAAGTCACCTTCCTCATAGCGCCCGTTGATCCCTGGCGCGACCTGCTCATGGTGGAGCTTGCGGACATCGGCTTCGACAGCTTCGAGGAGGGCCTCACGGACCCGAAAGGCGGAAGCGGCGAGCTGAAGGCCTACATCCGCAGCGATCGGTTCGATGAAGGAGCCGTAATGGAGCTGCTCTCCTTGCGGGACCCGCACGCATCCATCAGCTTCGATGTCCTGGAGATCGCTGACCGCAACTGGAACGCGGAGTGGGAGAGCAGCTTCGCGCCGGTGGAGGTGGATGGCCGCGTGCGGATCCGGGCCGAATTCCATGATCCTTCACCGGGCTACGAGCACGAGATCATCATCACCCCGCGCATGGCCTTCGGCACAGGGCACCACGCCACCACGCGCATGATGGTGCAGGCTATGCTTCCCATGGAATGGAAGGGCAAATCGGTTTGTGACCTCGGCTGCGGCACGGCGGTGCTGGCCATCCTTGCGGAGAGGCTCGGAGCGGCAGCGGTCCTCGCCATCGACAACGACCAATCCGCCATTGAGAATGCGCTTCACAACTGCGGGCTGAACGGTTGTGTGGGCATCACTGTGGAAAAGGGCGACGCGCGATCGTTGGCGGGCCTCCGCTTCGACGCAATTTTGGCCAACATCGAACGCAATGTCCTGCTCGATGCCATGCCCATGATGAGCAACGCGCTGAACCCCGGTGGAGCCCTTTTCCTGAGCGGCTTCGTGGCCGGCGACCGGCACATGCTGGCGCAGCGCGCGAAGGAGTGCGGCATGGTGATCGTTGAGCGCCTGCAGGAGGGCGATTGGGCCTTGCTCGGATGCAGGAAACCATGAATCAGGTCACAAGACTCAAGTCACAAGGCGGAAGGCTCAAGTCACAAGACGCAAGGCTCAAGTTGCCAGGTGCAGGCTTCCGACTTGTGGCTTCGTGCTGCTTGCTGGTTCTCGGTCACTCCGCGAGCGCCCAGCAGAAACCATTCTCTTCCGATCAGGCGCTCTTCCTGCAAGAGATGACGGCCTTCATCACCGGAGCCGACAAGAAGGAGGGAAGGCCATTCATGGAGGAGGTGTTCACGCCCGCATGGAACAGCGCGTACTACAGTGAGCGGCAGCGGATCAAGGTCGCCGAGGTGGCCAACTTCATGCTCAAGAAGCGCTTCGATGCATTCCCGGGCTTCCGCGACTACCTCGATTGCGTGGCCGCCTTCCAGTCAACGGGGCGCGGCGCGGCCGAATTCGACGCCTGGATGCAAGGCATGGACAAGCTCGTGCAAGGGGCGCGCAAGCAGAATGTGCAAGCCTTCATCACCACCTGTGCCGGCCTCTTCCGCGAGGGCGCCCTGCTGAAGAGCGCGAGCGTGACATGGAAGGCGCGGAGCAAGGACTTCGCCTTCGCGTTCGACAGTGTGCCCAAGATCACCTTCGCGAAGACCGACCTGGTGTGCCTGGCCAAGGGCGACAGCAGCGTGATCCTGAGCACGGGCGGCACCTATCTGCCCACCCAGGAGATCTGGATGGGGAGCGGGGGCAAGGTCACCTGGGCGCGCGCCGGATTGAAGCCCACCGCCACTTACGCCGAATGGGACCATGCCTACAGCGTGCGCCTGAAGAGCGCCGCATTCGAGGTGGACACCGTCCAGTTCAACGACCCGTACTTCCCCAAGACCCTGGTGGGCAAGCTCACGGACAAGCTGCTGGCCAATGTGGATGAGGGCAGCGCGAGCTACCCGCGCTTCGAGAGCTACGACCGGCGCATGAAGATCCGCGAGATCGTCGAGGGCATCGACTTCGAGGGCGGCTTCAGCATGCAAGGCGCCAAGCTGCAGGGCTACGGCACCAAGGAAGAGCCGGCGTACCTCACCTTCTACCGGGACAAGCGCCCCTTCATCGTCACCAGCGGCCAGCGCTTCAGCATCGACCCCGATCGGATCACGAGCGATGAAGTCGCCCTGCGCGTGCGCATGGACAAGGACAGCCTCTGGCACCAGAGCGCCAGCCTCCGATTCCTGCGTGACAAGCGCCAGCTCTCGTTGATCAAGAAGGACCAGGGCCTGGGCAAGGCGCCCTTCTACAACACCTATCACCAGCTCGACATGTACTTCGAGGTGCTCACGTGGAAGCAGGGCGATCCCCTGGTGCAGCTCGGCAACCTCAGCGGAACCAGCCAGAACAAGGCCAGCTTCGAGAGCTTCGACTACTTCCGCGACAAGCGCTACATGGGCATGCTCGGCATCGACAACGTGCATCCGCTCGCGCGCCTCAACGATTTCAGCAAGCAGAACGAAGGGCGCTTCTATGCGCAGGAGTTCGCGGTGTTCAGCAAGATGCAGAAGACCACCGTGGTGCCCCTGCTCATCGACCTGCACAACAAGGGCTACCTCAATTACGATCCCGAGACCGAATGGGTGCAGGTGCAGCCGCGGCTCCGGCAGCACATACTCAACAACGCCGGCAAGCAGGACTACGATGCGCTGCAGTTCAACAGCACGGTGGATGACAACGTGAACGCCACCATCAACCTGCTCAATAGCGACCTTGCGATGAAGGGAGTGAGCGTGATCCTGATGAGCGACTCGCAGGACGTGCGCATCTACCCGGCCGAGAAGACCATCACCATCAAGAAGAACCGCGATTTCACGTTCGCCGGCAGCATCAAGGCCGGCCGCCTCCAGTACTACGGCAAGGAGTACTACTTCCACTATGACCCCTTCACCATCGACTTGATCAACGTGGACAGCGTGAGCTTCATGGCCAGCAGCTTCGAGAAGAACGACGATGGACAGCAGCCCTTGGTGCGCGTGAAGAACGTGCTGGAGCAGGTGAGCGGCACCCTCGAGATCGATGCGCCGAGCAACAAGAGCGGCCGTCAGCAGGAGAAGTACCCGCAGTATCCCATCTTCACCAGCGCGCGAGAGAGCTTCGTCTATTACGACAGGCGCTCCATCCAGCGCGGGGCCTACAAGCGCGACGGATTCTACTACCGCAGCGACCCCTTCAAGCTCGATTCGCTCGACAACTTCACCAACGCAGGCCTGACCTTCAACGGCACGCTCGTCAGCGGCGGGATATTCCCCGACATCCGCGAGCCCCTGCGGCTGCAGACCGATTATGCCTTGGGATTCGTGAAGCCCACCGGCGATGCGGGCATGCCGCTCTATGGGCGCAAGGCTCAGTTCACCAGCACCGTCACGCTCAACAGCCGGGGCCTGCAAGGCAATGGCAGCCTCGAGTACCTCACCACCCGTCTCAGCAGCAAGCAGCTCATCTTCACCCCGGACAGCACCCTGGGCCGCGCCGACACGCTGGAGAACGTCGCTGCCACCAAGCCCAGCAAGGTGCCCCACATCACTGCGGCGCAAGTGTATGTGCGCCTGGAGCCCGCCAAGGATAACCTGCGCACCGAGCAGATCCGAAAGCCCATGGTCATGTACGACGACCAGGCCCTGCTCTACGGTCTCACCGACCTCACGCCCCAGGGCATGACCGGTGCCGGTCTCATCGATTTCCGCAACGCCACGCTCAAGAGCAAGCTCTTCCAGTTCGAGACCATGCAGCTGCATGCCGACACGAGCGACTTCCGCCTCACCGAGGGCGACACCGCCAGCATCGCCTTCAAGACCGATAACGTGAACGCCACCGTGAAGCTCGACGAGCGCGTCGGCGAATTCGTGAGCAACGGCAGTGAGACGAAGGTGGAGTTCCCCGTGAACCAGTACATCTGCTACATGGACCGCTTCAAGTGGTTCATGGACCAGGGCGACATCGCCCTCGAGAGCGACCGCAAGGCCGCCGAGGGCGCCGAGGACCTCCAGCTCTCCGGATCCAACTTCATCAGCATCAGGCCCGAGCAGGACAGCCTCCACTTCATGGCGCCCAAGGCGCGCTATGACCTCAAGAAGCACCTGATCACCGCGGATGACGTGCAGTACATCCAGGTGGCCGATGCGCTCATCACCCCGGACAGCATGCGCGTGCGCATCCGCAAGAACGCGGAGATGGACCCGCTCACCAACACGGTCATCACCGCCAACTTCGTCACCAAGCACCACCGCATCTACAGCGCCACGGCGAACATCAAGGCCAAGCGGAACTACAACGCCACGGGCCTCATCGACTACGTGGATGAGAACAACCGCCGCCTGCCCATCGAGCTCTTCAGCATCGGGGTTGACACCGCCTTCCAGACGCGCGCCGTGGGCCGCATCGCGCAGGACCAGGACTTCCAGCTCAGCCCGGCCTTCGACTTCTTCGGCGACGTGCACCTCACCGCCAGCATCAAGGAGCTCACCTTCAGCGGCAGCACGCGCATCCAGCACGGCTGCGAGGGACTGGCGCGCAACTGGATGCGGTTCGAATCGCCGATCGACCCGCTGGAGATCTTCATCCCTGTTGGCGACACGCTCTACGATGATCAGGGCCAACGCATCGGTGCCGGCCTGCACCTCACGGACGAGGATCCCTTCAGCACCTACGGCACCTTCCTGAGCCGCACGCGGAGCAAGGACGACCGCGACATCATCGCCGCGCGCGGCCTGCTCTTCTATGACAAGGGCCGCAAGGAATACGTGATCTCCAATAAGGACAAGATCCGCCAGCGCAACCTGCCCGGGGCGCTCGTGAGCCTGGCCGTGGAGCCCTGCGTGGTGATGGCCGATGGTCCGATCGACTTCGGCGTGAAGCTCGGCCGCGTGAAGGCCTCCATGGTGGGCGCCATGCGCTATGAGACCGTGGAGAAGAAGGCCTTCGGCAATGGCGTGCTGGTGGCCGACTTCCACTTCCTCGACAACGCGTTGGAGCGTATGGCCACGGAGATCATCGCCTACCCCGACCAGCAGGCGCTTGACATCGGCAAGACCTATTACGAGAAGTTCATGCGCGAGGCCCTCGGCCTGGAGAAGAGCGACAAGCTCATCAGCGAGCTCAGCATCAAGGGCGAGATCAAGAAGCTGCCCGATGAACTGGTGAAGCCCGTGGTACTCGGTGATGTGAAGATGCGCTGGGACGGCCCTGAGCAGAGCTGGGTGAGCGAGGGCCCCATCGGCGTGGCCACCGTGTTGAAGAAGCCCGTGTACCGCACGGTGAAGGGCAAGGTCCACATCGAGCGCAAGCGCAGCGGTGACATCTTCACGCTGTTCCTCCAGCTCGACGATCAGACCTACTACTTCTTCCAGTACAGCCGCAACATGCTTTACGCCTTCAGCAGCGATCAGCAGTTCAACACCATGATCAGCGAAGCCAAGGACGATAAGCGCAAGCTGCCAGATAACAAGGACGGCCCCGAGTACCAGTACGTGCTCACCAACAAGAAGAAGGTGGACGACTTCCGGGACAGGTTCGGATTGTGATGGTGATGTTGCGGCGATCTTCGCCCGCATGCCGGCGGTCACCCTCGAGTTCCTCGGCACAGGCACCAGCCAGGGCGTGCCTGTGATCGGTTGCGCTTGCGCGGTTTGCCGGAGCAACGATACACGTGATCAGCGGCTGCGCACATCAGCGCTGATCCGTGTTGGGGGAAAGCAACTGCTGATCGATGCCGGCCCCGACCTGCGCCAGCAATTGCTGCGCGCACAGGTTGACCGCCTCGATGCCGTGCTGCTCACCCACGAGCATATGGACCACATCAGCGGCATCGACGACCTGCGCGCGCTCAACTTCCGCATGAAGCGCCCGATGGACCTGCATTCGGATCCGGCCACGCTCGATGCCATCCGAAGGGTGTACTCTTACGCCTTCGCCAAGGAGCGCTATCCGGGCGTGCCGGAGCTGGACCTTGTGCCGATCGAAGGGCGTTCCTTCTCCGCTGGGGGGATCCTGCTGGATGTGATCCATGTGATGCACCACCGCATGCCGGTGCTCGGCTTCCGCATCGGCGGCCTGGCCTACATCACCGATGCCAAGACCATCGATGCCGGGGAGGTGGAACGGCTTCGGGGCATCGACACGCTCGTGCTCAACGCGCTGCGCATCGAGGAGCATGTTTCGCACCTCAACCTGAAGGAAGCATTGGCGATGGTGGAGCGCATCGCGCCGAAGCGCGCCTACTTCACGCACATCAGCCATCTGCTCGGACGGCATGAGGAAGTCTCTCGCGGCTTGCCCGGGAACGTGGCCCTTGCCTACGATGGGCTCCGTGTGGATGTGGAGGCCTGAACCATCACTGGAGGACCGTGCGCACAGTGGTGCGGCCATCCTGGCCCTCGATGCCGATCAGCAGCAAGCCAAGTCCTTCGGCTGGCAAGGGCAGCATAGCAGGACCTTGCGCGCGCGTTTCGTGCAGCAGTCGGCCCAGTTGATCGTGGATCGTGATCCGGTGAATGCCGGCTGGCACGTTCACCGCACCATCAACCACTGTGGGTGAAGTTGCTCCCGTGATCGAGGTGATCATCTGCTCCATCAAGAGCTCCATGACCTCCGCTGCACTGAGCGCCCGGCCGTAGATGCGCACGTCGTCGATCCATCCGGAGAAGGGCTGTGCTCCGGTGCTCAGCGCGCCGATGGATGCCGGTGATTGCGGATGAAGGCCGATCAACCCGCTCGCAGTGGCGGTGCCCATGAGGCTGCCGTTGAGATAGAGCCGCATCTGCGCGCCATCGTAAGTGCCCACGATGTGGTACCACTGACCGCCGAAGAGCGAGCTCGGCCCAGTATCGATCGCGTAGCTGTTGCCCGCAGCACGCAGACGGAAGCGCAAGCCGCTGCCGCTCACGAAGGCGACGGCCCATACCTGATCGCTTGCATTTGGGCCCGTTGATTTGGCCATCAGCGTTCGGTCCATCCCCGTGACGAAATCAGCTTTGGCCCATAGCGAGAGCGAGAAGGCGCCATTGCCGGTGGTGATGTCACAGGGGCCGAGCACGATGCGGTCATCGACCCCATCGAATCGTGCGCAGCCCTGATGGTGCCCGCCTGCGGGCGACCAGGTTACGCCGCCTACGAGCGTGCCATGGCTGCCGCCCCAGGCGTGCGCCACGCTGCCTGTGCCCTCGTCGAGCGGCCAATGGAAGAGAGGGCCTTGGGCTTGCGCACAGAGATGCATGGCAAGAGCCAAGGGGATGCATGCGTACTTCATGTCACGCGCTTTCCGGACGCAACGCGCCGGGACCGGGCCGGTTGCGATCATTCGATGAGCGCCGCTGCACGGTCGATGCCTCCCTAGAAGTAGGCGCCCGCAGTGCGGCAAGCCGCTAGGTGTGCGAAGGCTGCGCGGAGCTTCTCGGGCGTGGCGCGCTTGCCGGCCTTCGACATGATCCTCGATGCGAGGCAGCCGTGCTCGATGATCACAGCCAGGTGCGCGCGGGCGTTCTCGCTCAAGTCGCCGTAGAGTTCCACGAAGAGGTGCTTGAGCACTTCCGAGGCCATTGCGCGTTCCTGCTTCAGCATGCCCAGCATGAAGAGGTAGTCGCGGTTGGTGATCACGGCCTTGGAGCCGTCGCGGATGGTGCCCAGCATCACGCTCATCAAGTCCTCGCTGCTCCAGGCCCGCTGCAGGTAGTTGCTGCTCCAGCGCCCGGCCACCAAAGCACGCAGCAGCGCGATGGTGAACTCGAGCACAGCCATATCCGCAGCCGGATTCTCTTGCGCATCGATCACATGGATGCTGAGTACGCCGCTATCGAACTGCGCCGTGGCCGCGCGCAGGTTCAACGCTTGCGCGTCAGTTGATTCCGCTCCGCGCGATGTGGCGATGGCCTGCAGGATGGGACCGAGCACCTCGCGGTCATAGTCGTGCGCATCGAATACTGCTTCTGGGATGAAGCCGCCGACGCGCGTGGGATGCCGGTCGTACAGATCCAGGCAGGCCCGCAGGCGCGAACTGTGGAAGCCCGTGCTTCGCCCATCGCGGACGGGAGTGCCCGCACTGAGTGCCGGCAGCAGTGGCAAAGCCATGCGAACAGCGGCATGCAAGCGGCCGAAGTCCTGCTCGCGCGCGAAATGGAGATCGAGCCGCAGGCCGGAACGGAAGCAGGCGGGCATCAACTCATCGGGGCTCCACGGGCCGAGGGGCGATGGACCGGGCAGCAAAAGGGCCTCGCGCGCGGCGAGCACAGGGCTGAGCGCGGCGTGCAGCGCATTCATCTTGCGCACCCAATTGGCTGGCCGCTTCGCCATGCGCTGGCTCACGATCGATATGGAGTGCGGGCCTGTCTGCACCAAGCCCAGATCCTGCCGCTCCGTGTGCTGCCGCGATGTCGGGGGCAATGTGGTGGCCGCCAGCTCACTGGCCGAATCCTGAGGGTACAGCGACAACGCATTGCATGCGTTGGCCTCGACAGTGAACCCGAATGCCTCGAAGAGGGCTGGTGGGCGCTTGCGTTCAAGATCGGGCATGGCCAAAGGTCGCAATCGGCCCGTAACCGCTAGGCCTCCGGAAGCACCTCCGCCACCGCGGCCTTCACGGCGGCCACTACTTCATCCACCTGGGCATCGGTGAGGTCGAAGTACACTGGCAGGCTGATCTCGCGGCTGTACTGCGCGTAGGTGCTCGGGAAGCGGTCAATGGCGTGCCCTTGCGACTTGTAGAAGGAGAGGAGCGGCAGCGGGATGAAATGCACGTTCACGCTCACCTGGCGCCGGGCGATAGCCTCGATGATGGCATCGCGCTGCGCTTCCGTGGCTCGGGCGATTCGCAGCATGCACAAGTGATAGCTGCTTTCGCGCTGCTCATCGCGAAGCACGGGCATGATGAAGCGCGGATCGCTGCTGAACGCGGCGTGGTAGCGGGAGCAGATGGCCTTGCGGCGGGGGAGCGTCTCCGTATCGTAGCGTTCCAGTTCAACCAGGCCGATGGCCGCTTGCAGATCGGTCATGTTGCATTTGTAGCCCGGGAAGGCCACATCATAGCGCCAGGCGCCTGGCTGTGTCTTGGCGAGGGCATCCTTGCTCTGGCCATGCAGGCTGAACGTGTTGAAGAAGGCATAGAGCTCATCGGCTGCGAAGGGCTCGGGCAGGTTGAAGGCGAGCGCACCGCCCTCGGCCGTGGTGAGGTTCTTCACCGCGTGGAAGCTGAAGCCGGTGATATCGGCTTGATTGCCCACGGCCTTCCCGCCGATGCGGGCGCCGAAGGAATGCGCGGCGTCGCTCAGCACGAGCGCGCGGCCCAGCCGCATCTGCGGATTGGTGCCATCGGTGCGCAGGTTCAGCTTCGGGGTGAAGAGGCCGGTGGCGTCCTCGGCGATCTTCATGATCTCGCCGATGCGCGCGGGCAGCCCGCCGATGTCCACTGGGATGATGCATTTGGTGCGCGGGCTCATGGCGCGGCGCACCGCCTCGGGGTCGATGGTGAAATCGTCGAGCACATCCACCAGCACGGGCTTGGCGCCCACATGCATCACGATGTTGGCGGTGGCGCAGTAGGTGTAGGCCGGTACGATCACCTCATCGCCCGGACCGATGCCGTACCAGCGCAGCACCAGCTCGCAGGCGTTGGTCCAGCTGTTCAGGGCGATCACGCGCTCCACGCCGCAATACGCCGCCAGCCGTTTCTCGAACTCCTTGGTGCGCGGACCAGTGGTGATCCAGCCGCTGCGCAGGGCCTCTTCCACGGCCTTCACGGTGCGGTCGTCGATGCGCGGGGGCGAGAACGGGATCATACGGGGTTGGTCGGATCGGTTCGCCCCGCAAGATGCGCATGCCCGGTGCCACGAGCGACGAGCAGGCCCAGCATCAACGAGTAGAAGACCACGCCCGCCTGCACCTCCAGCACCGATTCCACCGCAGCATTCAGCAGGAAGAGCAAGGCGAAGAGCGATAGAAGCGCATCGCGTCGGCGCAGGGCGAAGGCCAAGGGCACCAGCGCTGTGGCCAAGGTGAGCAGCAGCCCTAACCAGCCCAATGCTACGCCGCCTTGCAGGAACTGCGAGTGACTGTTGAGCTTACGCTCCAATGCAGGTGTTGCGCCCTTGGCCGCATAGCAATCAGCGAGCGCATGCTTGATATCGCCGGTGCCAGCACCTAAGGGATCCTTTGCGATCCGCTCCGCGCTGCACATCCAGGCCACCAGGCGCATCTCGCTTCCACCCGCACTGGTGTAAATGGCCGGATCGCCGGCTCGCGCCAGTTCCACGGCATCGAGCGCGGCTTGCATACGGGCCATTACCACGCTGCCGCCTCGAATCGCGGCCAGCGCGATCAGGCCTACAGCCACGAGCAAGGTGATCCTGACGACCGCGCCCGGACGCATTACCACGCGTGCACCCAGCCACACGGCCACCAAGCCCATGCCGAGCACGCCGCTCTTGCTGGCCAAGAGCACCACGAAGGCCGAAAGTGCCGCCATGCTCGCGATCCAGCACCAGCGCTCGAATGCCTTCATCGGTTCACCGCTCAGCAGCCGATGGCCCGCGTACGCCACCGACCAGCACGCGTACCATGCGGCGTAGCTTGGATGCAGGTCGAAGGAGAGCGTGCTTTGGCTGAAGCAGCCCTCGCCGCCCGCTGCCTGACAGCGCCACGCCCCGATCAGGCTCAAAGCCATGGCCACCATGTTACCAAAGGTGAAAGCGGCCATGGCTCTTTGCATGCCCGTTGGTTGCAGCGCTAAGAATGCTGCGGCAACGACCGGCAACAGCACAAGTCCGATTTTCACTTGCAGGTCGAAGAGACCGAAAGCGAGGTCGTCCGTCCAGGCCATGCCGATGAGGTGCAGGATATAGAGGGCGCTGAGCGGCCAGAGCACGCGCCAGTTGATGGCGGGCCGATCCCGCCAAGCCGCCACGAGCAGGAGGACGGAGGCGATCGCCAATGGAACAGGCAGCCAAGCGCCGCGCAAGGGGAGGAGGGCGCAGAGCAGGAGGAGGAAGGCCCAGGTGGCGGTGCGGAGGTTGCGGGCGGCAGCTGGCAGCATCACTGATCCTAAATGGAATGATCCCCGTGGATGAGGTAGTCCCGGTATCGGGTCCAAGCATGCCGATAGGCACTCGCGCGAGGCTCCTTGCGCATCACGCTGATCAGGCCAAAGGCCATGATGCGCGTGACGATGTGCAAGCCGATGACCATGGCAACGAGCCCCGCGATCACCTTGTGTCGATGCTTCGTTGCGAGCTTGATGCGGCTCAGCAACTGGTTGGGTATCGCACGCTTCGGGTTGCGCTTGGCGCTCTCGCCGCCGATATGCATGAGCTCGGCCCGAGTGATGAACCAGCACGATCCGCCCGCAGCAACGATGCGCATGCAGAGGTCGGTATCCTCGCACCAGAACAGCGCGGGGTCCAGCCCGCCTATGCGCGTGGACCAATCGCGGTGGAAGAGCATGGCGGCACCGGAGACGAAGCCCGGTTGGAAGTCCTTGGTGAAGCAGTCAGAGGGGTAAGCGTGCGCATGGAACAATTGATGGAGGCCGAGTAACTCTAGCGTTGCACTGACCAGGCCGGGGATGCGCCACGCTGATTTCTGCAAGGTCCCATCCGGGTTCAGCAGCCGGGGGCCGGAGATCGCTGCACCATGCCAGAGGTGGCCGTCTATCCACGCGCGCATGACCCCTGGATGAAGTTCCGTATCGGGGTTCAGCAGCACCAGCCAAGGGGCAGCGGCCAATGCGATGCCTTGGTTGTTGGCCGGTGAGAAGCCCAAGTTCAACGGGCTGGCAACGAGCCGCACACCCGGGAAGTCGGCGCGCACCATATCCGGCGTGCCGTCCTCTGAGGCATTGTCAACCAGGATGATTTCGTGCTCCACGCCTGCGTGCTCGGCAATGGACATCAGGCAATCGCGCAGCACCTCGCGCGTGTTGTGGCTAACAATGATGAAGGCTACCTCCGGCATCCGGTCGGGCAAGGTACCGTGCTGTTCACAAGCTCGTGATCAACCAATGCGTTGTCTGCGCCAAGGCGCTAAGCCCACGATAATCACAACCATCATCGCGGATCAGGGTCCGCAGAAATGCCTTCGCTGAAGAATGCCGCCCAGCGCTCCTTGTCGGCCATCACTGCACGCGGCCAACTGGCATCCATCGGCACGAAGCGGTACCGGAAGCCGCGGCCGAATAGGTCTTCGCCCTGCTCGATGGCCCGCTTGATCCGTCGCGGGTCCTTGTACTCGGGCTTATTGTACTCGGCGTGCGCGAAAGACTCCAGCTTGCTGATGATCCGGTCAACGCCTCCCAAGTAGCTGAAATGCCAGCCCCCGTCGTTGATGTAGCGCGGCCGCCATCCCAAGCGGATCAGCTGCCACCGCAACTTGATGGTGTAATAGAGCCTCCTCGCCAAAGGCGGTGTGAAGGTGTTCAGCAGCAGCGCGCTCATCTCTCGGTAGTCCTGCAAGGGCTCACGGACCATGGATCCATCGATCATCACGGTGCCGTTCCAGCGATACCCTTTCCCCCTGTGCTGGGTGGCATTCACGCAGTTGAGGTAGTAGTAGAACATGCGCTGCCGGAAGATGCGGAAGCCATGCATGCCAGCGGCCTTGCGCACGGCGTCCGGATGCGGGATCTCATCCACATCGCTGATCAATACCTGATCCCTGGGAGCAACTCCCTTCAGCCCATCGATGATGCAGTTGCGCTGATGCTTCTCGTACACCCAGCCGTCACCATCGGGGCGCGGGGGATACCGATCCACCACCACATGCTCGATCTTGTGCAGCCATGCTGCGTACCTCGACTTGTTCTCCGCGAAATGCAAGGGCTTGGGCTTCCCTTGGTGCGTTAACGTCGCCTCCACCAGCACGAAGCGGTCCACCACCGGGTCGAGCTCGCGAAGACGGATCTCCAATAGGTCCAGCTCGTTGAAGAAGGTAAAGCAGTCGTGGATCATCGGCGGAAAGGTCGCGTGACGAACCAGATGGGGGCAAGCGCCAGCGTAATGGGCACAAGTTGCAGGAGGAAAGCGTTGCGCCGGTGCGGAAGCAGGATTGCTGGTTCACGCTTGACCAACCGCAGTTCGAGGAAGAAATCAGCGTAACGGACCAGGACCTGGAGGCGCAGGAAGAAGCCCAGGCTGCCGCGCGTCCAGAGGTCTTGAAGCACGGGCAGATGCCAGCGCCGCATTCCCGGCCCATCCTTGCTCAAGCCCTGCGGATTCACGCGCACAGCGGAAAGGCATGCTGCGTCATCGAGGAACGCGAAGCGAAGGCCCGCGCTGGCCAGCATGAGCCAAAGGTGCCAATCCTCCACGGCGTGGAACTGCTCCCGGAAACCACTCACGGACCGTACAGCGCTGGCCCTGACAAGTGCCGTATTCAGGCGGATCACGTTGCCTTTCAAGAGGCGATCAATGATTGTCTCGCCCGACCCATCCAGCTTCTCGTCGGCCCTGTACTCGCCCGGATTGTTGAAATCCGGCGAAGCGGTGAAATGCGTGAAGTCGGAGCACACGATTGCTGCATCGTCACGCGCATACAGAAAAGCTGCCTGCCGTGCGAGCTTCTCCGGCGCGATGGCATCGTCGGCGTCGAGGAATTGGATGTACGTGCCCCTGGCTTCCGCCAGCGCGAGGTTGCGCGCCGCGGAGACGCCGAGGTTTCGGGCGTTGAGGATGCAGCGGATGCGCGGGTCTGTGCCCGAAGCATCGGCGAGTATCGCCTGCGTGTCATCGGTGCTCGCATCGTCCACCACGATGCACTCCCAATCAAGCATCGTCTGGGCCCGCACCGAATCGAGCGCGGTGCGCAGGTGGCGGCCATAGTTGAAGGTCGCGATGACGATGGTTACGCGCGGGCTGCTCATCGACCGATGACGCGATTGAATAATGCCCAGCCCTGATAGGCCAAGTACCAAAGCCACGGGGCGTAGCGCCGTTGGATATCCTTGCGCTCAGCCAGCACGCGCGATACCTGATCGGCGCTGGAGCTGATGCCCGCAGTATCGAAGGCACCCACGGCGAAGGGCAGCTTGAGGAGCCGCAGTCCGCTCTTCCAGAAGGCCCGGGCGAAGAAACCATAATCGGCTGCGATGCGGTACCGCTCCTCAAAGCCGCCCCAGCGCTCGAGCAGTGCCCGGCTCATGAACTGCGAGGGATGCGGGGGGGATTCACTCAGCAGCCACCGCGTATCGAAGCGCTCTGGATAGGGCTTGATCCTGCTGCCCCGGACGCCCTCCATCAGCATCAGGTCGCCATAGGCGATGTCGATGCCAGCATCGAGCAGCGGGAGGCTGCGCTCGACCACTCGTGCATCGGCGAGGCCGTCGCCGCTATTGATGAATAGGATGAAATCGGCATCGGCCAAGCGCCAACCCTTGTTCATGGCGGCATAGATGCCCGCGTCGGGCTCGCTTACCCAGCGTGCTATCCGCTGCGCCTGCGAGCGGATAAGCTCAACGCTGCCGTCCGTGCTGCCGCCATCCACCACCACGTGCGCGAAGCGCTGGTCCGACTGGGCTTGCAGGCTGGCGAAGGTGCGTCGCAGGCCTTCCCGGTCGTTGCGGCAGATGGTGACGATGGCGAGGCTGCTCATCGGGGTAGGCGACTGTAGATGGCCTGATATCGGCTGGCCACGCTTGCCGCGTTGTAGCGCCCATGCGCTGAGGCGGCGATGGCTGCATGGTCCCAATTGCTGCTAAGCGCGGCGCGGATGGCCTTGCGCAGCTCCTCAGCCGACCGTTCATGCACAAGCAGCCCGTTGCTGCCATCGATCTGCTCGGGAATCCCGCCCACGGCGAAAGCCACGGCCGGCGTGCCGCACAGGTGCGCTTCGCAGATGGTGTTGGGCAGGTTCTCTGCCATGGATGGCAGCACGAAGATGTCAGCTGCGGCGTAATGGCGCGCGATGAGGGAGGGATCGGACAGCAACCCGGTGGAAAGGGCATCCGGCCGGCCTTGCAGCGCGAGCATCGGCGCGCCCATGCTCACGAGTAACGCATCCTCACCCGGGCCGCTCATCGCGGGAATCAGCATGTCTAGACCCTTGCGGGAGTTCCCGGCATCGAAGGCGCTGAAGAGCACGATGCGCCGATCGGCGGGCCAACCCAGCGCCGCGCGCGCGGCGGCGCGGTCCTGCAGCTTGAAGATGGTGGCATCGAAGCCATTGGGCACAACGTCGCACGCGCGGCCTGCCATGATGCCGCTGGCCTCGCAGCGGTTGGCCAGCCATTGCGACGGCGCCACCAAGGCGAGGCGCTCGTCCGGGAAGCGCGCGATTGCATCATGCTTAGCCTGCCACCACCGATGCGGCCTGTCGGGATCGGCGAGCTGAGGGCACGACCTGCACGCCGCTTCGTAGCCTTTGCACTCATCGGCGTGGTGGCAGCCGCCTGTGAAGGGATTCATGTCGTGCAGCGTCCACACAACAGGCTTGCCGCACCCTTCGAAGAAGCGCACGTAGTCGATCATGCCGCGGCTCACCCAGTGCAGGTTGATGATGTCAGCGCGTTGCACGATGGGATGGCGGAGTACATCGAAGAAGGTCCACGGCAATGAAAAGGACTCCCTTCCGGGTGGGCGACCGCGCAGGTGCTTGTTCCAAGAATCGGGGCTGCGGTCGTCCGCCAGGCCTGTGCGTTCCAGCAGGCGCAGGGCCTTGTAGCGCCCACGGCTCAACCAGGCCGGCGGATGAAGCGCGTGGGGATCCACGAGGTGATGGCGCGGGATGTCGTGGCGCGTGCGGCCCAGCGTGAGCAGGTCGCTTTCCACGCCGGCATGGAGCAGTGCGCGGTGCAGGTTCATGGCCGCGATGGCCGCGCCTCCGAAGTCGTTCGTGCTCAGGTGCGCGATCTGCATCACAGCTGATAGGGTCGAAGATGATCGGCCATCTCCTCAGCGGTCCAATCGCGCACCAGCACGCGTGGGAATGCGAAGCTCGGCGAAGCCTTGTGCACGAGGCCTGGGCGGTTGGCGGCGGCATGGCGGAAGCCGGCCTCCTTGCAGACGCGGATGCTCTCTTCGTTAAAGTCGTCCAGGGTGCCGAAGGGGTAGGCGAAGCGTTCCACCGTGCCGCCGAGCATCTCTTCAAGCAGTCTCTTCGACCCGATGATCTCTCGGCGCTGCTCCTCGGGAGATTGGGCGGCCAGCGAGCAATGCAGCAGCGTGTGCGCACCGATTGTCACCGCCGGCGAGGCCGCGAAGGCCTTCAGCTCCGACTCGGACATGGGCAGATGCGTGGCCCGCGCGTTCGTGGAATGCACTAGGCCGCGCAACTCGCTCAGCAGCTCCTCGCGCTTGGCGCTGTGCAGCGCACGCAACGCCACCAGTAGCGCATCGTAATGCGGGCGCATCGCCCCGGCATCAGCATCGCGATCGAGGTTCCAGGCCACGCGCACACCGTGGTGCTCCAGCAGCAGCGTCCTCGGGAGGGCATTGTTGAGCAGGAGCAGCCGCTCCAGCTCGTCCCACCAGAACTCGCGGCCTGAGCCGATGTAGCCCGCGCTGATGTAGAAGATGCCATGCACGCCAAGCCTCTCCATGATCGGCCGTGCATGCGCATGGTTGTCGGCATAGCCGTCGTCGAAGGTGATGAGGGCGCTATGGCGCGGGAAACGCTTGCGCGCGGCAAGGTGCGCGTCAAACTCGTCCGGCGTTAGCACGCGGCGATGGCGCTTCAGCCAGGCGAGCTGCGCCTCGAAGCGTTCGGGGGCGACAGCGAGCTGCTGCGGGTCCGTTCGAAGATGGGCCACGCGGTGGTAGAGCAGCACCAGGCAATCGCCGCCGAGTAAGGCATCGCGCCTCATGCGCAGGCGTGCTGCGGCATCGCGCACGGATCGCTTCAGGTCACTTACGGATGGCATGGATATCAAGCTGCAGGTCCATCTCGGCATCGGCCAGGGCCATGAAGGGCTGGGCGTGATGCGCGCCGATCCGGTGCAGGTAGTAGCGGAAGCCTTGCGCAGCCAGCAGGGCCAGCAGCTCATGCAGCCGTTGCGGGCGGTTGCGGAAGGAGTGGTACTCGACATACAGCCGCTGCACCCCGCCCAGCGCATCACCGCAGTCTAGCAGCACCTCGGTCTCGGCGCCTTCGATGTCCACCTTGAGAAGGTCAACCGTGCCGTTCGAAATCAGCACATCACGCAGCTTGACCGAAGGCACGCTGACAGCATCGCCTGTGCGCAAGATCGAGCCGCCATCGGCGCCCTCGCGCCCGAAGGAGACCCCTTCGCCGTGCACCCAGACAGCCTGCCGGTGGCATTCAACGCCCGTGATTCCATTGGTACCCAGGTTTCTTTGGAGGCAGGCGAATACGGCTTCATCCGGCTCGAAGGCGATGATGCGCGCCTTCGCGTGGCGCCAGCGCTGGTGCATCACGCTGATGCCCACGTTCGCACCACAATCGATGATGAGCGGATCATGACTCGGTGCGGGGAAGCGCATCCGTTCATCGCCGAAGATCTCGGCAACCTGCCATGCCACGGAGAGAAAGTCGGTGCACTGGATTGTCCACTGCCGGTAGCTGAACGTATGCGGCGTGTGGCGTGGGAAGGCTGAAGCGGCATTGATGAGGCGCCCCTCCGCTGAGGGTGGTCCGTGAAGGAAACGGGAGATGGCTCGACGGATCATGCCTTGATGGCTTTGATGCCGATGACGACCGGGTAATCGGGGTCCGCGTGGTCCAGCCGGTGCTCTTCGCACTCGTCCTTGGCGAAGCCCATGATGAAGCACGTGGCCGCGTAGCTGTTGCCGAATACGGTGACCTCAACGTTCCCGGCGCCGAAAGCATCCTCGAACATTCGTTGCACGCCTTGCGGCGTGAAGCGCCAGAAATCACCCCAGCGCTCCGCATCGTGCCTGGAGATGGGTGCGAGGGCGGCAACGGTGACCAGTGCCGTGCCGCCTGGTTTCAGCGCGGCGTGCAGGCCTGCCACGGCGGACTTCACATCATAGATGAAGTTCAAGGTCTGTGTGCAGATGAAGGCTTCCAGTTCAGCCTTGGGAAGCGATTCCGGCCGGGTGAGATCGCCGGCGCGCTCACCTGCGCCCGGATCGGAACCAAAGATGAGCACCTCCGCCCTCGAGAGGTTGGCGCCGAAAGCCTTCAGGTAGCGTGCCTCGCCGATCTCCATCGCATGGCCATGTATTCGGTCGCGATTCGCGGAAAGGAATCGCTCGATGTAGTGCCGGTCGATGGCCGTGCCCCGATCGAGCCCGAAAACGCGGGATACCGGCTCGAACGCTAAGCGCGAGGCATGCGCCTCACCGGGCGTCCTCATCCTGCGCCACTTCGCCCGTATGAAAGGTGGAGCCAGTTGGTACAGCCGCTCGCGCAGGCCCCGTCGTCGTGTGAAGTTGCGATTGACGAAGGCTGCCCATGCGACGAGGGCTGGCTCTGATTCCGCGGACCTAAGGCCGCTCAGTTCGGGTGCGGTGGCCGCGAGACGAAGCCCTGCGTTGTAATCGTCGCCGCCACGCTCGTGCGTAGCATCCGAGCCGAAGCCCTCATGGCGCGCCATCGATTCGCGCGGGTAGAGGTTGAGCTTGCCGTGCAGCACACTCGTGGCCGTCCAGCGAATGGCCCAGCTGTCCACGCGTCCTTCAAGCTGCGCCTGCATCATTGGGCCGAAGTAGCGCACCGCTCCATCGGCCTCTAATGCACTTTTGCGTCCCGTGCGCGCCAAGGCTTCCTGCAGGGCGTTGCCATCCGGCTCGAACAGGTCCCAGGCGCGCTTCCACGTGGCCCATGCGATGCTGTCGGGGTAGCGCAGGAAGAAGGCAGGCGCATCGGTCGTGCCCGGAGCGAAGTAGTTCCACGACCCGATGCTCAGAACGCGATCATCCTTTGCGAATCGCTCCAGCGCGTCATTCATGTAGCGCAGGAAACAGAGGGCCACCGTCACATCCTCTTCCACCACGATAACGCGGCCATGCCGGGACACCGTAGCAGTGACCCCATCGATGACCGAGGCGGCCAGGCCCTTGTTGCGCTCAGCCGCCACCACGATCACTTCGCTGAAGCCCTGCGCCGATCGCGCGGCATCGCGCGTCTGCTCGATGGCCTTCCGTTCGCTCTCGGTTGCATCCGTCTTTGGGCCATCGCAGAACACTGTGAGTGCGCTACCGGAGGCTTCCGGGTTTGCCGAGAGCGCTTCGAGCGCCTTCTTCAGCAGCGCTGGCCGCTTGTAGGCGAACACGATGATGGGGGCCAGGCTCATGCGCGCTTGCTGAAGATGCGGGTCTCGCTGAGGTCGCGGTCGTAGGGCAGCGGTGCCATGCCCAACAGGATGGGCTCCAGCGCGCGCAGGGCATTGGCGTTCTGCGCGGTGTAATAGGCGCGCTCAGCATTGTCGAGCACCAGCAGCCCTCCAGGTTTCAGTTTGGGCACGCTCAGCGCGAGGCACGATGCACGCGAGCGTCCATCGATGAGGACGATGTCGAAGTGCGCATCCGGATAGGCGTTGATGGCTTCCGCGTACGCCTTGTAGTTGCGCCCTTTCGAGGCTTCATCGGCCGAACTGTAATGGGCGGGTTCAGCGGGGTCGGGGTCGGGTACCAGGTCTCCAGCGGCGCTGGGAATGGATAGGCCGTTCCATTTCGCCTTCACGCCTTGTGCGGCCTGCTCCAGCGCCTTGAACCAGATGGCATCGTGCTCCACGGTCACCACTTCGGCCACGCGATCGCACCAAAAGAGGGTACTTCCGCCCCCGCCGTACTCGAACACACGGTGCGAAGGAAGGGCCTGCTGGTGCAGCAGGTCTATGGCCGGGAAGGTCAGCCAGGGCTTGCGGTCGCGCATGGACGATGCGCCCGGCATCAGGCTCCGCTTCCAGCGCGGGTAATAGCGCATATGTCCCCAAGAGGCGCCTTTGCTGCGGCCATGCCTGATTCGGCGGAGGAGCAGAATGAGGTCGTTCACCTAGCTGATGCTGAAGGAATGATCGAAGAGCACCGCACCCTGGTCGCCCGCAGGGACCTTGCCGGTGCCGAAGAAGTCACCAGCCTCGACATCGAAGGTGCCGGCGTTGAACATGTAGTCCGCGATGTCGCCGTTCACCGTGCTGTAGAGCGTGAAGCTGTAACGGCCACTGCGGAAGGGGCAGCGTGGCAACCGGATAGTGACGCGGCTGGCGCCATCGGCCACGGCGAAGACCTGTCCGGTGACCTCGTTGCTCAGGTGCGCCACCCGCGTGCCCAGCTCATCGTCCACACCGATGGCCAAGTACAGGTTGCGCACCGGGCCGCGTGCCGCGAAGTCGAAATGCAGCTGCGCCGGCGTGCCGCCCTGCATGGCCGCGAGTTCCTGGCCGGCGTCATCGGTGAGCGAGAAGCCTGTGAAGCGCACGGCGCCGCTGCCTTGCCGGTCATCGCGCAAGCGCAGGTCAACGGTTGAAGCAACGGTACCGCTGTGGAGGTACTCGGCGATCACGGTACCAGCTTCGCCCTGTGCCTGCACCTGACCATGCTTCAGATAGATGGCCGTGCTGCACAGATTCTGTATCGCAGCCATGTTGTGGCTCACGAAGAGGATGGTGCGGCCGCCGTGCGCCACCTCCTTCATTTTGCCCATGCACTTCCGCTGGAAGGCCACATCCCCCACCGCCAGCACCTCGTCCACCACCAGGATCTCCGGCTCAAGGTGCGCGGCCACGGCGAAAGCAAGGCGCACGTACATGCCGCTGCTGTAGCGTTTCACCGGCGTATCAAGGAATTGCTCCACCTCGGCGAAGGCCACGATCTCGTCGAACTTCGAGGCGATCTCCGCGCGGCTCATGCCCAGGATGGCGCCGTTGAGATAGATGTTCTCACGGCCGCTCAGTTCCGGGTGGAATCCTGTGCCCACCTCGAGCAGCGAGGAGAGGCGGCCGTTGATCTCGACGCGCCCTTCCGTGGGATCCACGATGCGGCTGAGCACTTTCAGCAAGGTGCTCTTGCCGGCGCCATTGCGGCCGATGATGCCCACACGGTCGCCGGGCTGAATGTCGAAGCTTACATCCTTAAGCGCCCAGAACTCAGATGACGAAGCGCTGGCGCGCGATGGCTTGAAGAGCAATCGCGCTTTGTTCGCGAGCACATCGCGCAAGGCGGTGTAGCGCTCGGTCTGCTGGTGGCGCAGCAAATAGCGCTTGCTAAGGCCTTGTACGCGGATGATCGGTTCGCCCATGCTTTTAGATGATGTCAGCGAAGCCGCGTTCGGTTCGACGGAAGCGGATGATGCCCGCGGCCAGGAGGAGCAGGGCCGCACCGCAGCTGATCAGGAAGCCCTGCAGGTGGATGGGCGCGCCGCCCAGCAGGCACCAGCGGAAACCATCGACCACGGCCACCAAGGGATTGCACGCGTAGATCAGCTTCACGGCATCGGGGATGGTGGGATTTTCGAATACCGCCTGGCTTGTGAAGGCCACCGGCGTCACGTACAGCCCGAACTGCACGATGAAGGGCACGATGTAGCGGAAGTCGCGGTACTTCACGTTGAGCGAGGCGATCAGCAGGCCCGGGCCCGTGGAGGCGAGCAGCGCCAGCAATAGGAACACGGGCATGAGCAGCGCTTGCGGTCCGGGAGCGAAGCCGTAGATGAGCATCAGCACGGCGAGCAAGGCCAGCGCGAGCAGGAAGTCGATGAGGCTGACCAGCACGGTGCTGAACGGGAGCACCAAGCGCGGGAAATACACCTTGGTGATGAGGTTGCTGTTACCGATGAGCGAGTTGGCTGTTTCACCGAAGGCGGTAGCGAAGAACTGCCACGGAAGCACAGCGGCGGCCACGCTGATCACGCGCGGCGCGCCTTCGGGCGCCTCGGCACCGAAGAGCCAGCCGATGAACCACATGGCCCCGATGGCGATGGCAGGGCGCAACATGCCCCAGAGCACGCCCACGGCGGTCTGCTTGTAACGCACCAGCACATCACGCCAGGCCAGGAAGGCGAGCAGCCCGCGGTATTCCCACAGGTCGCGCCAATAACGCTGGCTGGCTGATCCGGGCTCGATTACGACGCGGTGGCGATGCATGCAAGGGCAGTGCGTGTCCGGCGGCGAATGTACCCAGCCCGATCCCGCCTCATTTGTACTTGTGCGGATCGTTATTGTCGTCCTCGATCTCGTTCTTCACCACGCTCATCTTGTGGCTGAGCATGGCCAGGTCGCGGCGGTTGCTGGCCAGCAACCAGTTGAAGGCCTCGCGGTCGTTGTCGGCGGCCAAGGCCATCTGCTTCAACGCGAAGAGCCCATTGCGCTCAAGCCAATCGAGCGCCTCCTGCTTTCCCTCGATCCCGTTGATCACCGCCATCAGGTGCGGGTAGCCGTTATCCATGAGCCATTTGCGCGCATCGGCTTTGTTGCGCAGGGCGAAGGTGAAGATGCCCAGCTCCGGATAGCCGTTCTGCGTGAGCCAATCGCGCAGCGCCGCGTTGCCGCTGATGGCCTCGCCCCAGGCCAGCAGGATCTTCGCGGGGTACTCGGTGCGCATGCCCGAAAGGAACGACGAATGCACGGCATTCCGCGCCCATCAACGCATTGCTTGATCACGGCACGATCGATCGTGGATAAGTGCGCGAAGCGCGTGCCCATGCCCCACCATGCCCCCGGATACTTTTGGCTCACACCGTTCCTTGAGCGAATGAAGAAGAAAGACCGGAAAATCTTCGTGCTCGACACATCCGTGATCCTGCACGACCACTCAGCCATCACCAACTTCGAAGAGCACGATGTAGCCATACCGATTCAGGTGCTCGAGGAGCTCGACACCTTCAAGAAAGGGAATGACACGATCAACTACGAGGCGCGGGAGTTCATCCGCCACCTCGACAGCATAGCGCAACGCGACGTCCTCACGGACTGGATACCGCTCAACGGCTCCACCCACGGCAAGCTGAAGGTGGTAGCCAAGCACGACCTCAACGGGGTTGATGCCACCAAGGTGTTCCAGGATGGCAAGAACGACCACCAGATCCTCAACGCCACGCTCACGCTGCAGCGCCAGAACCAGGGCCGCAAGGTGGTGCTGGTGACCAAGGATGTGGCGCTGCGCCTCAAGGCCAAGAGCCTGAACCTGCTGAGCGAGGATTACCTCACCGGCAAGGTGCGCAACGTGAGCGACCAGCTGTACACCGGCCGCACGGTGGTGGATGATTTCAACGAGGAGGCCATCGATGGGCTCTTTGAGAAGGGCTCAGTTCCCGCTGAGGAACTGGGGCTTGAAGCGCCCAAGGGCAACCACTTCTTCATCCTCAAGCACAAGAAGAAGAGCATCCTGGCCAAGTACGATCCGCGCACGGCAACCGTGGATCGCGTGGAGAAGAAGAGCGTCTTCGGCATCGGCCCGAAGAACGCTGAACAGGCCTTGGCCATGAGCGCGCTGCTCGATCCGGAGATCAAGCTGGTGACCCTGCAAGGCGCAGCAGGAACGGGCAAGACGTTGCTGGCACTGGCCTGCGCATTGGAGCAGCGCCGCGACTATCGCCAGATCTACGTCACGCGTCCGGTGGTGCCCCTGAGCAACAAGGACATCGGCTATCTGCCCGGCGATATCCAGAGCAAGCTGGATCCGTACATGCAGCCGCTCTGGGACAACCTGAAGCTGATCAAGGGCCAGTTCGAGAAGCACGACAGCACGCCCAAGCGCATCGATGAGATGCTGGAGAACGACAAGATCTCCATCGCGCCGCTGGCCTACATCCGCGGGCGCAGCCTGAGCAACATCTTCTTCATCGTCGATGAGGCGCAGAACCTCACGCCACTGGAGGTGAAGACCGTGATCAGCCGCGCGGGTGAAGGCACCAAGATCGTCTTCACTGGCGATATCCACCAGATCGACTCGCCCTTCCTCGACAGCGAGAGCAACGGCCTCAGCTACCTCATCGACAAGGCGAAGGGCGATCCGCTCTTCGCGCACATCACGCTGGAGAAGGGTGAACGGAGCCCGCTGGCGAACCTGGCGAACGATCGGTTGTGAGGGTGGGAGAGGAGCGGTTCGGTATTAGGGCGCCGGTGCATCGCTGATTGTCCTGCCTGCGCTCGGCGCACACCGATAACTTCGGCGCCCCAACGCGCACGCGATGAGCAAGGACCGGAACATCGAGGCCGCCCGACTGCAGAAGGAGATCGGCGACTACATCGGCCTGGGCAAGGACAGCCTGGTCTTCAGCTTCGACACCAAGGGCAAGAAGTCCCGTCTGCACCTGATCACCACCAATCCGAACCACAACCAGAGCTTCCTCTTCCACGCCACCGCAGGCAGCGACATGGTGGATGCGCTGCGCGAGATGCTGGAATATGTGAAGACCTACAAGGAGCGCACGAGCAGCTACACCGTGCAGTGGAGCGCCCGCGGCGACAATGGCCTGCAGACCTCGTACTTCCGCGCCAAGAATGTGCTGGAAGCCTTGGATAAGCTCTTCTACGACCGCGACCCCAACAGCATCACCGTGTTCAGCGTGATGCTGAATCCGATCACGTGAACGGAATCGGCGGTGGACCGCATCCAACTGCCTGCTAACGCCCGCCCGCAGCTTAACCAGCGATGCTCCGCGCCCTGAGCCCCCCGGAGTTCCTCGGGCTCCATGCGCCGATCATCGACGTGCGCGCACCGAAGGAGTTCAATCAAGGTCATATTCCCGGAGCAAGTTCGCAGCCGCTCTTCAGCGACGATGAACGTGCCGTGGTGGGCACCTTGTACAAGCAGGTCGGGCGCGATGCCGCCGTGCTCGAGGGCTTGAGGATCATCGGCCCGAAACTGGCCGGCATCGTTGAGCAAGCTCGTTCGCTGGCACCGGATGGTGCGGTCCGCGTGCATTGCTGGCGTGGCGGCGAGCGCAGCGGCAGCGTGGCCTGGCTGCTCGATAAAGCGGGATTCGGTGAGGTGATTACCCTGCGCGGCGGGTACAAGGCTTACCGTAACCATGCGCTTGCGGCGTTCCATGAACCGTGGGCACTGAACGTGCTCGGCGGATATACCGGCAGCGGCAAGACCGAGACCCTGAAGCTTCTGCGTGAGCTCGGCGAACAAGTAATCGACCTTGAGGCCCTGGCACATCACAAAGGGTCATCATTCGGTGCTTTGGGCGAAGCACCACAGCCCACCACAGAGCAATTCGAGAACCTGCTGTTCGAGGCCCTGCGCAAGGGTGATCGAACGCGGTCGGCCTGGGTTGAGGATGAGAGCATCCTGATCGGCCGATGCAAGATCCCCGATGCCTTCTTCGCCCAGATGCGCGCTGCCAGGCTATTCTTCGCCGATATGCCGCAGGCCGAGCGCGCCGAGCGGCTGGTGAAGGACTACGGCCGATTCGATCCGAAGGAGCTGGGCGAAGCGGTCTTGCGGATCCAGAAGCGCCTTGGTCCGCAGCATTGCAAAGCGGCGCTCCGGGCCCTTGAAGCCGGTGATCTCCGCACGGTGGCCACCATCACCCTCACCTATTACGACAAGGCGTACGCGCATGGCGCTGCCAAGCGCGATCCGTCACGCATCCGGCATCTGCCGGCAACTGCGACCGACCTTCGCGGGCTTGCTGAACGCTTGATCAGAACGGCCCATGACCATTGAGCCCATCCGCCTCACGCAATACAGCCACGGCGCCGGCTGCGGATGCAAGATCGCGCCCGCCGTGCTGGAACAGGTGCTCAGGAGCGAGCTCCGATCCTTCCCGGATCCCAGGCTACTCGTAGGCTATGGGTCGAAGGACGACGCGGCCGTGTACGAACTTGGCACAGGGCGCGCGCTGATCAGCACCACCGACTTCTTCTCGCCGATAGTCGATGATGCGTTCGACTTCGGCCGCATAGCCGCCACCAACGCCCTCAGCGATGTTTACGCCATGGGCGGAAGGCCATTGCTCGCCATTGCCATACTCGGCTGGCCGGTGGAGAAGCTGCCGGCAGAAGTGGCCGCGCGCGTGCTCGATGGAGCGCGAACGGTCTGCCACCAAGCCGGCATCGTGCTCGCCGGAGGTCACAGCATCGATGCGCCGGAGCCCTTCTTCGGCCTGGCCGTCACTGGCGAAGCGCCCACGGCGCACATCAAGCGCAACGACACCGCGCAGGCGGGCGATGCGCTGCTCCTCACCAAACCGATCGGGCTGGGCATTCTGGCCACGGCCATGAAACGCGGCTTGCTTGCACCGGAGCATGCCGGCATAGGCACGGCCTTGATGTCCGCATTGAACGATGCCGGATCGGCCTTGGGCGAATTGCCGGGCGTGCATGCCATGACCGATGTGACCGGATTCGGCCTGCTGGGCCATCTGTTGGAGGTGTGCGAGGGTAGCGGCTTGCGTGCCGAGGTCGAATTCTCGCGCGTACCGGTGATCCCTGAAGCGCGGCATTACCTGGGGCTCGGTGCCTATCCTGACGGCAGCTTCCGGAATTGGAAATCGATCGGCGCCAGTACCGCGGGCGCCAGCGACATGGATCGCATGATGCTGCTCAGCGATCCCCAGACCAGCGGCGGATTGCTGATTGCAGCTGCGCACAGTGCGATCGCTGCTGTGGAAGCGATCTGCGCCGATCACGGTACCCCGGCCACGTTCATCGGCCGCATGCTCGGGCCTGGCGAAGGCCCAGTGGTACTGGTCGCTTGAGCCGTTGCGCCGCGCTTCAGGGTTAGCTTCGCAGCGAAGGCACACCATTACACTTAACTATTGGATCATGGCTAGGGAAAGACTGAAGAAAGAAGAGCTCGACCGCTTGCTGGGCGAACTCTTCGGTGAGCGACGCTTGCTCATGTACAAGCTCGACCGCGTGCGCAAGGCAATCAGTGAGCTGAAGGCGCTTCGCGCAAGCAAAGCCCTGAATGAGGCAGCTCCAGCCGATGGCGAAGCGCCTAAGCGCGGGCCCATACGTCCGCCCGGCAGCGGCAAGGGCAGGCGCCGTAAGCTCGGCCGTCCGAAGAAACGCCGCGTTGTAGGAGGTTATCGCTTGAATAGCTGGGACAACATGATCGTTGCTGCGGTAACAAGCGCAAACCGCTTGCTCACCAAGCAGGAATTGCTGGCGCATAGCACAACCTGGGCGAAGAAGAATGAGCCCAAGACCAATAAGGCCGACGTCGAGCTGAAGCTAACCCGCACCTTGCAGAAGCTCAGCGGCCGCCGTGCCGTGCTAGGAAAGCACCGCAGCGGCAAGCAGAAGGGCCTGCACTACGGCCTCATGGATTGGTTCTTCCATGGCAAATTGCGCCAGGAGCACAAGGGCAAGGTGGTCTTGGCTAAGAAGTAAGCGGGAGCGGCTGCCTGAACCGCACCGGTACCTTTGGCGTTTACATAAGTACGTCGAAGCATCCGCATGCGCGCATTCACCATTCCCACGCACTACCGCAGCAATCTGGTCGGGCGGCTCAAGGCCCACCGCAAGGCACAGGACCCGCGCAAGAAGGACCTCGCTCCCACACTGCTCGACCTTGGCGCCGTGCGCTTCGTGTTCGCCCGTCACTTCGGCTTCTGCTATGGTGTGGAGAACGCGATTGAGATCAGCTACCGCGCGCTGGAAGAGAATCCTGGCAAGCGCATATTCCTGCTCAGCCAGATGATCCACAACCCTGCGGTGAACGACGACCTCACCGCGCGTGGCATGCGCTTCATACAGGATACCCATGGCCAGATGCTCATGGACTGGAACGAGCTCACCGCCGACGATATCGTGATTATCCCCGCCTTCGGCACCACGCTCGAGACCGAGGCGCGGCTCAAAGGAATCGGCATAGACCCATTGACGCACAACACCACTTGCCCTTTCGTGGAGAAGGTTTGGAACCGTAGCGCGCAGCTCGGCGAGAAGCAATACACCGTGGTGATCCATGGCAAGGCTAAGCACGAAGAGACGCGGGCCACCTTCAGCCATACCGCCGCCGGTGCGCCTGCTGTGATCGTGAAGGACATGGCTGAAGCGCAGGAGCTCGGCCGCATCATCAGCGGTGAATCCCCGGCGGAGCGCTTCCTCACGCTCTTCGGCACGCGCTGCACACCGGGCTTCGACCCGGCCAAGGACCTGCAGCGCATCGGCGTGGTGAATCAGACCACCATGCTGGCCGCGGAGACACAGGCCCTCGCCGACCACTTGAAGCAAGTGATGGCCGCCAAGCACGGCGAAGCCGAAATCAAGAACCACTTCGCCGACACGCGCGACACGCTCTGCTACGCCACCAACGACAACCAGGAGGCCACCAACGAACTTCTGAAGGCCGATGCCGACCTCGCGCTGGTGGTGGGCGGATACAACAGCAGCAACACCAGCCATCTGGTAGAACTGCTGGAACGGAGGTTCCCCACCTATTTCATCAAGGACGAAAGCGAGATCCTCCGTGCGGAAACGATCCAGCACTTCAACTACCCCGCGCAGAAGTTGGAGAGCACGAACAACTGGCTGCCGGCGAAACGCCCGCTCTCCATCATCCTCACCAGCGGTGCCAGTTGCCCGGATACGCTGCTGGACCGCGTGATGCTGAAGGTGCTGGGATATGTGGAGGGTGCGAAGGACCCGGAACGGGCCGTTGCGGAGTTGGCCATTTGAGCGACCGGCTGCGCTTGTTCCGAAGGCAAAAGAAAAGCCCGCACAGCGCCAGGTTCAAGGAACCCATGGAATCACATGGGCGGGACCGCGATGATGGTTTCCGTAATCCTCCTGTGCCCGAAGGCATCCGCCCGAAAGCGGCTGAGGCCCGCCGTACGCCACCCAGGGTGCGGTCCCTGATGGAAATTGTTGGTTCCGATGAACAGCTGGACTATGCGGGCTTCGCGTTGACGGCCCTATGGCCGGTGTGATGCTCGATAGTGCGATGGAAAGAACAGTGGGACGAATGTAAGGGCGTTGAAGGACCAATGCGATGATTTTCCTCAGCGAATCATTTACGGGATCCCAGCATCAGGGCCCCGCCAATGATCAACACAATCGGTACGGCGCCCGCCATGGACACCATGGCACCGCTCTTCCACAACATGAAGGTCAACCACGCGCCTGCGGTAATGAGCAGGGCGCCGATGAAGCCCTTCATGTAACTGTAGCTGCCGGGATCCTTCTGCGCATGCGCCTTCAATTGAGCCTTGCCGATCTGCTGCAGGATGAAAGCACAATGAGCCGGCCCCAGCCCTTCCGCTGCCAGCCATTCGCGCACTTGCGCGCCGGTGCGGCCATGCCTCTTCAGCTCAAGCCCATCACGGATGTAGCGGTCGATGTCGGTAGGCATCACTCGTGGTCACGTCCATGCCCCTGCTGCCGATCCTCCCATAACTCTTCTTCGGCTCGGAGCACGGCCTTCAGCGAATCGCTCACATCCTTCTGCTCGAAGCGGTCCAGGTCGGGCTGGCCGGCATCGACCCATGCCGTGTACCAGAAGCTGCCCACCGCGGCGATGCTGGCGTTCATCCGGCGCTCCACCATGCCCATCATGGCGTCCTCGTAAGCGTTGGCGTAATCGCGCGAGTACAGACGCATGCCACCGCGGCCACGGTCCTCGAACACGTATTTCCGATCGTCGGGGAATTGCTGGCTCAAGCGCTTCTCGATCCCCAGCACGCTGTCGAGCAGCATGTGGCTGTCGTGCACGGCCTGCCACGCGGCACCAAGCGGGTCCTTCACGTACTCGGCTCGGCCCACGAAGTGATCATAGTTCTCGGCGCTCAACTCGGGTATGCGGCTCTCCCAGAACGCATGGATCCCATGCTGGTTGGTGAGCTGGCCATTGTAGTTCTCCGTGGTGTGCAGGGGCACGTGCGCATCGCCGATGTAGTGGCCGATATCGGCGGCATAGCGTAGGATGCGGTCCACGTCGCCGCGCTGGAAGGCGCCCACCAGGCGGTAGTGCATCACCTCGATGTGCCAGGGCACGATCCCGTATGCCTTCAGGGTGTCCTCTGAGTATTTGGCCACAGCGTCCTTCCACTTTCGGGGCATGGCAATGAAGGGGTCATGGCTATCCTTGGCGTAGTGGTCGATATCGATGTAGTGGCGCTCGGCCTCACCGGTAACGGCGTAACGGCGGCGGTCGGGGTCAACGGCGTGATCGCTGATGAAATCGACGTGTCGCTTGAAGAATGGGAACAGATCGGGCGGAAGGGTGAAGCAGGCCATGCGGTTGATGCGCTTGTGGCCGTAGAAGCCCCAGGCATCGGCCGGAGGCGCGCTGCTCGGGGCGATCAGCAGGGCCAAGGCACCGAGCAGGAGCAGCCAGACGAGCGTGCGACGGATCATGGGTTCGTGGCGGGCATGCGCACGATCTCACCATCGCGGAGCATGGGGATCACGCGGCTCAGGTCGGGCGTGAGGCAGTACTTCGCATCGGGGAGCAGCTGCAATTGCTCAATGCGGCGGCGGCGGGGCGCGGCCTTCAGGATGCTGAGGAAGTTGTCGCGCGCGGCCATGAACATGTACTTGGCGGCGATGCTGCTGTCCTCCTCCACGCCGAATTTGCCGCTGGCGAGCAGGCGGTCCAACACGGCGCCAGCATAAACGCTGTCCTCCAGGTTGAACTTGTCCTTCCAACCGGAGCAGAGCAGCAGCACGTTCTCATTCTGCTTCACCAGCCATTCGCTCAGCGCGGTGAGGTTCAGGAACGAGCCGATCACCAGCGTGCGGGCCCCCTTGGCCAGGTTGATGGCCTTGGTGCCGTTGGTGGTGGTCATCACGATGGTCTGCCCGCGCAGGTCCTGACCGATGTAGGCGAGGGGCGAGTTGCCGTACTGGAAGCCTTCGACCACTTCGCCATTGCGCTCGGCGGCGGCGATGTAGCCGGGCCTTCCGATGTATTGCCGGGCCTCCTCAATGGTGCTCACCGGGATGATTCGATCAACCCCGTGCTCGAATGCGGCTACCATGGCGCTGGTGGCGCGCAGCACATCAATCACCACCACGATGCCCATATCCTGCGCGTACAGCGGGTACTGGGTGGGTACGAAGCAGACCTCCACGCGGAACTTGTAGTCGGCGTTGCGGATGGTTTCCTGCATGCCACAGAGATAAGGAGAATGAAGGAGCCGGTAGTGCTGCCATCGAGTTGACCTAGGGCCCCATTCCCGTGCCGCGCGGATTCAGCCGGGCAGCGAACGGCCGTCGGTGACCCGCGGACGCCGCTTCATGAAAAGCCATCTTCGCTTTGGCTTGCAGGTGTCGATCATGCGCCTACATTTGCCGCCGCTTCGCCGCAAGGCGGGGCTGAACGGACCGGTAGTTCAGCTGGTTAGAATGCCGCCCTGTCACGGCGGAGGTCGCGGGTTCGAGTCCCGTCCGGTCCGCAATGAAGCCCCTGCCTCCTGGTGGGGGCTTCCACTTTCGGGGCCATCGGAATAGACCATGGAATCGAAGCATGAGCGCCCGTGCTGGCGCTATGCCATCGATTGTAAATAACGAAGGGGCCGCCTTGATCAGGCGGCCCCTTCATCCACGGCTGGCACGGTGGCCGTGCCTCAAACACTCGCATGGTCCTCCTGCAGCATGCGCTTCGCGATGTCCAGGATCCGCGTATCGTCCAACGATACAACGCCGCCATCGGGTCCAGGCTCGAGGTGAACGCCCATGGGCTTGCCATTCGGGTGCGTGTAGCCTCCGAAGTAGTTCCACACGGTCTCCACGCTGACCTCGAGCTCACGCGCTATGCGGTGGATGCTCCCATCAGGCAGATTGTCCTTGATCTTGCGCAACTCGTTGAAGGTGATGTTCATGATGGGAATGGTGTTGGTTGGCGAGGCTGAAGGTAGGCATGTGACCGGTGCATTTCCAAACCATGAACGGCATGGTCTGTGGGGCCGCCGAGAGCACCGCGTTGGCCTGAGTTCGCCCGCGATGATTCGGGAGGAAGCGCGCCGGCAAGCATCTTTTCTTTCGCCGGAAGCCCCTGAAGTGTTATGCGCGCATAACTTTATCCCGGTCGGGTCGTAGCACCTTCCGTCAACCATAGCAACCGTACGCATCATGAGCACTGAATCGAAGAAGGCCCTTCAAGGTGGCGAATTCCTGATTCGCGACAGCGAGCCCAGTGAAATCTTCATTCCCGAGGAGTTCAACGAGGAGCAGCGCATGATCGCGCAGAGCGCCCGCGAGTTCCTGGAGCAGAACGTATGGACCCAGTTGGACCGCATCGACTCGTTGGAAGAAGGCCTGATGCCGAGCCTGCTGGACAAGGCAGGCGAACTGGGGCTGCTGGGCATCTCCGTGCCCGAGGACCTGGGTGGATTCGGCAAGGACTTCGTGACGACGATGCTGGTCACGGAGGTGACCGGCGCCGGGCACAGCTTCAGCGTGGCGATCGCGGCGCATACAGGCATCGGCACCTTGCCGATACTCTACTACGGCAACGAGGCGCAGCGGAAGAAGTACATCCCGAAGCTGGCGAGCGGCGAATGGAAGGCAAGTTACTGCCTCACCGAGCCGGGCGCTGGCAGCGATGCCAACAGCGGGAAGACCAAGGCCACATTGTCGCCCGATGGCAAGCACTACGTGATCAACGGCCAGAAGATGTGGATCACCAACGGCGGCTTCGCGGACATCTTCACGGTCTTCGCCAAGATCGATGACGATGAGAACCTCACGGCCTTCATTGTGGAGAAGGGCTTCGGCGGCATCACGCTGAACCCGGAGGAGAAGAAGATGGGCATCAAGGGCAGCAGCACGCGCCAGGTGTTCTTCAACGATTGCAAGGTGCCCGTGGAGAACATGCTGAGCGATCGGCAGAACGGCTTCAAGATCGCGGTGAATATCCTGAACATCGGGCGGATCAAGCTCGCTGGTGCGGCCCTGGGCGGTGCGAAGGGCGTGGTTGACATGAGCGTGAAGTATGCCAACGAGCGCATCCAGTTCGGAAAGCCGATCAGTGCGTTCGGTGCGATCCGCCAGAAGCTGGCCGACCAAGCGACCTACTGCTACGTGGTGGAGAGCGCCACTTATCGCTGCAGTCAGGACATGGAGAACGCGATCGAAGCGTTGGAAGCAGCGGGCGCCGATCACGCGAAGGCCCTGCTGAAAGGCGTTGAGCAGTATGCCGCCGAGGCCGCGATCCTGAAAGTGGCCGGCAGCGAATGCCTCGACTACGTGTGCGACGAAGGCGTGCAGATCTACGGCGGCATGGGCTACAGCGCCGAGAGCCCTGTGGAGCGCGCCTACCGCGACAGCCGCATCAACCGGATCTTCGAGGGCACCAACGAGATCAACCGCATGCTCACGGTGGACATGCTGCTGAAGCGTGCCATGAAAGGCCAGTTGGACCTCATGGGTCCGGCGATGCAAGTGGCCAGCGAATTGATGGGCATTCCTGACTTCCCAGAGCCCGATGATTCATTGCTCGGCGACGAGAAGCGCATGGTGGCCAACTTCAAGAAGGCCGTGCTGATGGTGGCCGGCGGCGCCGCGCAGAAGCTGGGCATGGAGCTGGCGAAGCACCAGGAGACGCTGATGCACATCGCCGACATGGTGATCGATACCTACCTGGCCGAGAGCACCTTGTTGCGCACGCTGAAGCTCGCAGAAATGAGGGGCATCGCCAATGCGCAGGAGCAGATCGCCATGTGCCAGCTCTACATCCATGATGCGGCCGACCGCATCCATAAGTGGGCGAAGGAAGCCGTGAACAACTTCGCCGAGGGCGATGAGCGCCAGGCGATGCTGATGGGTGCCAAGCGTTTCGCGAAGAGCACCAACCTGAACACCGCCGAGTTACGGAGAGCGATCGCGAAGAAGCTGATCGCAGAGGGGAAGTACTGCTACTGAGCGTGCCTCGAGTCAAGGCTGCTCGGAAGACCGCGATTCTTGCCTCACCTGTGCGGCAATGAGCATCATGATCAGTCCCATCACCACGAACGACTTCAGCTTGTAGTGCGCGTACACATCGGCGAACTCGCCTAGCAGCAGCTCCGTGTTCAATCCGAGGAAAACGAGCGTGAGGCCGATGGTCAAGCGCTTCGCCGCAGGGCCTGATGGCAGCAACAGGCGCGCGTGCAGCAGCCAGGCGATGGCAGGCGCTGCCAGCAGCATGCTGTAGTTGCGCTGATGCGGGAAGAGCAGGATGGTGCAGAGCAGCAGGTAGCCCACCTCACGCAGCACGCGCCGCTCATTCAGTTCCATGCGGAAGGGTGGCCAGCGCACGAAAACGATGGTGAGCGCGATAAGCGCCAATCGGCCCATGAGGAGCAAGTCGGCGATCTGCTCGATGGTGAGCGCAGCCAGATTGCGCGGGAGGGACATGGTGTTGCTGCTGCCGCCCTCGGTGCTCAGGTAAGCTGAGAGCACGGAGCCCAGCGCGATGAAGGACGGCTCCTCCTCGTCGAGGATGTGGCGCGCATCGGTGGGGTTGAGCAGCTCGGCGCGCGTGCGTTGCAGTTCCATCAGCTCATCCCAGCCGAGCACGAGGGCAGGGGCGAATTGCAGCGCGGCGAAAAGTGCGACCGAGACCAGCGCGCCCATCCAATGACGGCGCCAGAGCAAGTAGGGGAGAAGCACCGCCGGGAGCAGCTTCACATCGAGCCCGATGGCGATGAGCGCGCCGCCGAGCCACGGGCGCTCAGCGCGGATGAGGCGCAGTCCTTCTAGCGAGAGCCAGACCAGCAGCGGCGTGAGCTGCATGGAGTTGATGTTATCACGTACCGGCTGGAAGAGCAGCAGCAGCAGGAGCGCATGAAAGCGCGCGCGCTCCACTGGTGGGGCACCGCTCAGCACGAGCCAGCTTTCCATGATCCGAAGGCTCCGCAGCATGAGCGCGATGATGCCCAACCCCCAGAGCCATTTCGCACCCGCCGCGCCGAGCCATTCCAGCGGCGCGATCGCCAGCGCGAAGAAGGGACTGTAGAAGTATCGGTACCACTCGTTGTAGCGCAGCAGGTAGGCGTTGCGGCCTGCGCGCAGGTCGGCGCTGGCCTGGAGGAAGATGTCCATGTCGTTGCGCTCACCGGCAGCGATCAGCACGGTGGCCAGTAGCCCGAGGATGGCCAATGCCCATGCGCCAAGCCAAATCCTTCCCCGGAGGCCGCCGTTCTGCCAGCAATCCCGGATCCAGCACGGCCCCATCATCCGCCGGACTTCTTCGCCTTGTACCCTTTCTCGGTCAGGTAGGCCATCACCTTGTCGCGGTGATCTCCCTGGAGCAGGATCACGCCGTCCTTGGTGTTGCCGCCTACGCCGCACTTGCTCTTCAGCGCGCGTCCCAGGTCATCCAGGTCTGCATCCTTGCCCACGAAGCCCACGATCCGCGTCACCTCCTTATTGCCCTTTAGCCGGTCCAGGTGGATGCGCAGGTCTTGCAGCTGTGGAGGCAGGGTGGCGGGTTCACGGGCGGTGCTGAGGCCCTTGTTGGTGCTGTACACCAGGCCGCCAAGGCCGCTGGGTGGGCGCTTCTTCATGAAGGCGAATTAACCGCAGAACGCGGATCTGCTCCCCTCTCCTTGGGAGAGGGGCTGGGGGTGAGGGCTACTTCCACCACGTGATCAACGGCCTTGTCATCTCCAGCCCGAACCTCCGCGCATCCTCCAACTTGAACGGCCCGTGCATCTTCACGTAGAGGTCGAAGGTGATGGGCCCTTCCTGGTCGGCCTTGAAGTTGGTGTGCCAGTAGTTGTTGAGGGCGTAGAGGTAGAGGGTGCTGCTGCTCTTCGCCTCGGTCTTCCATGCCTTGTACAGCTCCGGGTTCGTTCCGCGGCCGGGGCTCACCTTGCGTTCGTCCACCATTTCGCCCACTTCCCAGATCGCGCCCTGCGGGCATACGATGGTGACGCCCATACTGTCGTTGCTCACATCGATCCAGCGTTGGGCACAGAAGAAATCGTTGTTGCTGCCGGGGATGCGGCCGTTTTCAGGCGTTATGCAGGTATCGCCGATGCCGATGCGAACGGTGGCGTTGGGGATGTTGAAGGGGAGGGCGAGGTGGAGGGATTCCTTGCCACGGAAGGACGTTTTCTTGATCGTGTATTGGACACCGTAGAGATCCACTCCCAAGAGGCTTATTTCTGATGTATTGATCGTGTCCGTGCCAACTACTGCTGAGGATGTCCAAAGGAAGCTGGAGTTTGGGATGCCACGCGCTTGCGATGATGGTTGACCCTCTGCCAGTGTATTCCTGTACCATGCTGGGGACATGCAGAATTGGCGGCTTCCGGAATCTGGAAGTTGAACCGACTGGCAAATTAGAAGACCGAGACCACTCTCATCGACCTCGATCTCGTTGTCATGATCTTCTGTCGATTCGCCGCGAGGAAGTGTTCCTGTTCCATTCGGGCTGGCATTCCAGACTTGCCTGTCATAGGTATTCACGAAGTAGCGAGGGCTGCCCGGTGTGCTTCCTCGCTGGACGGATTCTGCGATCTGAAAGACATACCACCCCGCACTATCCGCAAACGCCTTTTTCACCCGCCACTGGTCGGTGGTGAAGTGCGCATCCGGATCGCTGATGCTGCACCACGCGCCCCAGGTGTGCTCGTGCCACATCACGATGCTGCGCTTGGCACGGTAGAGCAGGTGCGGGTCGATGGGCTTTTTCAAGATCGTCGCCGCCTCGATCAAGTTGGAAAGCCGCGCACTGAGCACGCGCACATCACCTTCCTCCTTCGCTGTGCTGTAGGCGCCATCCTCCCAATAGGGCGTGAAGTCTCCGCTCCAGGTGGGGAGCTGCTTGCCGTACTTCTCCTCGAACTGCTGCATCATCGTGCCCGCGTTCGCGATGATCAATCGCGGTGAAGCGTACTTCTCGTTCCAATCGCGCACGAAGTCGCTGAGCGTGCTGTCCACCGGTCCGTTGTCGCTCACGATGTTGTAGCGCCACTGCACCATGTCGTAGGGATAACCCTTCGCGGCGAGCTCGTTCATGTAGGCGGCGATCTTCCGTGTGCCGCGCTCTTTGATCGCCCCGGCGGTGTATCCGTGCCAGCCGCCGTAGCCTTGGCCGGCCGTCCAAACGAGGATGCTGTCCTTGCCCGTGGTGCCCTTCCACCAGTAGGGCTTGTCGCCCTGTTCGCGCAAGGTGCTGCCGATGCGGTCGCCGCCGTCGGGCATATCGGGGATGTAATTGGGCCCTTGGCTCAGGTGGCGGATGCCGTGCGCGGCGTAGGCGTCCACCATGCTCCAGCTCATGCCGGGGATGTCCGTTTGCATCGCCATGGTGATCGGCAGGTCGTACCACTTCCGCAGGGAATCGGCGTACTCCACGATCCAGTGCATCTCCTCCGGCGTGCAGAGGCCGGTGAGGATGTTCGCGTAATTCGCGCTGAGGGCGATCCGCCCTGCTTTTACCGCCGCGATGAAGCGCTGCTTGTCCGCCTCGCTGGCGATGCCCAGGAAGTTCTCCACGGCCCAGAGGCTCTCCACGTTCCACACGAAGCGGCTGTCTTCGGGATAGTCCTTGGTGCGGTCGATCAGTTCCAGCGCCTTGTTGATGTTGTTGTTCTGGATCATCTTCACCTCCGACTGTAGGTGGCTGTAGCCGATGTCGGTGTGGCTGTGGTGGACGAGGTGGATGTCGCGATGGATCACAGGTTCGATTCGCATCAGTGTGTCGATACCCGCCGCGCCGTCAATGTCCGCGACCACACGCACCTTTGCTGGCCCAGTCACTTCCCCAAGGAGAACTTCCACGGTCTGCAACCCATTGACGATGTTGAAGACGGCGGGTTCAGGGTCATCGTTGGTCCAGACGCGCATCTGCGCTGGCTTCCCGAAGTGCATCACGGTGAACAGCAAGGGATGGAAGTCCTTCTTGCCCTTTGATCGGAGGAATGGAAGCGCTTCCACCTCCACCTTCTCCTCTAACGTGTACCGGAAGGTCATGAACCAGTCCGGGCTGTTCTGCGCGTGGCCCACCACTTTCAGCCGCAGCGGCTGGCCTGGTGTAACGTACTTCCTCGGTACCCGCAAATGCGCAAACCCGTGCGCATCGCCGTGGCGGTCGGCCTTCGAGAATTCGAAGACCAGCGCCACCCTGTCCACAGTGTCCACCGCCCATGTGGCAGGCTTGGTTGAATTGTGCGTAGTGAACGTGAGTGCCTTCTGATCCCCAATGAACAGATCGAAGCTTCGGTCACCCCCGCTAGTGGTGCTGTTGTGCGCGGCAATCCAGCTGAAGTAGTAATACTGGACCGACTCCCTTTCAGAGAAGGGTACATCGGCTGTTTCCCACGCGATGGCCTTCTTCCCATCGGTGCATCGCGTCAGCAGAGCCGTGGTGGCATGCTCCGGGTACACGCTGAAGTAGGAGAGGACCTCGCCCTCCACATCCTTGGCGTAGCCGTTGATCACGTCCTGCTTGCCGAAAACGGGAAGGTCGACCTGGGCAAAGGCCGTGGTCCCGGCTAGCAGGAAAGCGATTGCAGTTGGACGCATGTCTCAAAGATGACGAACGGACAGGTTTTCTCTCACTCCTCAAGCTCCACCAACGCGCGCAGCCTGATGTCCTTGCTCGATCCGCCGATCATCACACGGAACATCCCGGGCTCGGTCACTTCCTCCATCGCTTCGTTGAAGAGCGTGAGCATGCTCGCGTCGAGCGTGAACGAAACGGTCCTCGTCTCGCCCGGATTCAGCGCCACGCGCTGGAAGCCCTTCAGCTCCTTCACGGGCCGCGCCACGCTGGCGAGCTCATCGTGGGTGTAGAGCTGCACGACCTCTTCACCTGCAACAGCGCCCGTGTTCTTCAGCTTGAAGGAGATGATGACAGTGTCCTTGGCGGTGAACGTCGATCCGCTCAGCTTCAGATCACTGTACTCGAAGCTGGTGTAGCTCAGCCCGTAGCCGAAGGGGAAGAGCGGTTGGCCGGTGCCATCCACGTAGTCATCGCCGCGACCAGTGGGGTAGTGGTTGTACACCAAAGGAAGCTGGCCCTCGTTGCGCGGGAAGGTGATGGGCAATTTGCCGCTGGGATTGCGCGCGCCCAACAGCAGATCGGCGATGGCGAGGCCGCCTGCTTCGCCGGGGTACCAGGCCATGAGCACGGCTCCGGCGTTCACGATCCAATTCTCCACGGTGAAAGCGCTTCCTCCGACCACCACCACGGCCACTGGCCTGCCGGTACCGATCAGCGCGTCGATGAACCACTCCTGATAGCCCGGCAGTTTCAAGCTGCTGCGATCGCGGAACTCGCCTTCCTCCATCCCGACCACGGCCACTACGAAGTCGCACACCTCAGCAAGCTCCTTGGCCGCTTCCACCTGCTCGCTCTTCTGCGCCCAGCCTTCGCCGGTTTGCCAAACCAGTCGGAATCGCGCATTGCCGGTGCGCTCACGGTATTCGATGCGAAGTTCCGTGCGCTCCCCTGGCATGAAGTCATGGTAAACGGTAGTTGTGCTGTAGCCCTGGTCGTTCCAGCGGTCGATCACGAGTTCGCCGTCCAGGTAGAGACGATAACCGTCGTTGCCCTCAATGCCGAATAAGCAGTTGTATTCCTGCTGGGTGATAACTACGCCCTCCCAGATGACGCCGAAATGGTCGTAGGCGATCCGGCTGTCAGGGCCATAGAGTGTCCAGTTGAAATCGATCTGCTGATCGATCCGCGAGAATGCGGGTGTTCCCGTCAGGTCTATTCCGTTGAAGTAGCGCGCGACAAGACCGGGCTCGAGCTTGTCGCCTTCCTTGTGGAATAGCACATTCGCCGGAACAACTTCGATGCGGTTGTCCGATCGCCCAGGACCCGGCGCGTACAACACTTCGGCCTTGCCCTGGAGGCGCTCTCGCAGACCTTCCAATATGCTCACGGGCGCATTGCCTGGCCCGCTGTACCCTCCGAGCCGTGGTTCGTCCGCGTCGGCCCCGATCACCGCGATGCGTTTCATCACAGGACCGATGGGCAGTGTATAGTTCTTGTTCTTCAGCAGCACCGCACTCTTCACCGCCATCTCGTACGCGAGTTCGCGGTGTTTCTCCATATCGAGCGCGTTCAGCAATGAATCGCTCTGGTACGGCCGATCGAACAGCCCCAGCTCGAATTTCATCCGCAGCACGTTGGCCACGGCGCTGTCGATGGCGCCCTGCCGCACCGTGCCATCGAGGAAAGGCTTCTTGAACAGCTCGTAATGCGCGATGTCCGTCTGGAAGATCACGTCCTGTCCGTTCTCCACGCTCTGCTTACCAGCGTCCTCATAGTCACGCGCAGTGAAGTGCAGCACGTTGGCCCCGCCGGTGGCCGCCGCATCGCTGATCACGAAGCCGCGGAAGCCCCAGTCCTTACGGAGCACGTCGTTCAGCAGCCAGCTGTTCGCGCTGCATGGCCGGCCATCCAGCGAATTGTAGGACGTCATGATCGAACGTGCGCCGCCCTGCTGGATGCACGCCTTGAAGGGCTTGAAGTAGGTCTCGCGCAGCAGCCGTTCGCTGTGGAAGGCCGGGTAGCTGTCGCGGCCGCCATCGCCATGGTTGGCCACGAAGTGCTTGGGCGTGGTGATGATACCGCGGCTTTCCATCGCCTTCACGTACGTGGCGCCCATAAGCGAGGACAGCAGCGGATCCTCCCCATAGGTCTCCTCCACGCGGCCCCAGCGCGGGTCGGTGGCCAGGTTCACAACCGGACTGAGCACCATGCGGATACCGCGCGCTTTCGTCTCCAACGCGATCGCGGTTGCCACTTGGCTCATCAAGGTCGTATCGAAGGATGCCGCCATGCCGATGCTCTGCGGAAAGGCCGTGGCGCCGCTGCGCACCAGTCCGTGCAGGGCTTCATCGAAGGACAGCATGGGGATCTTCAGCCGAGTGCGCTCCATGAAGAAGCGCTGCGTGGCGTTCACCTTCTCCAGCGTGCGCTTCGCATCAGGGCCGGCTGGGTAGGAGAGAAGCTGTCCTGCCGCCTCGCCGCCTTGCGATGCAGCGTGCAACTGGAAGCCGAAGATCCCGTTGTCGAAGCGTGCGCTGTCCGTGCCCAAGTCACCCGCCACCATGAAGAGCTGGCGGAGCTTCTCGTCGGGCGTCATGCGCGTGAGGAGGTCGCTGACGCGCTGCTCGTCGGGGATGGATCGATTCTGATAGGGTATTTGGGCTGGGGCCTGGATCCCACACGCCCATGTGCAGAGAAGGCCGAGCAATCTTCGGTGGCGCACAGCGGCAAGCTAGGCGATGCGCATCAATCGGATCGAGGAGGGCCGGCTCGGTACTGAGTTCATCCGACTTCCATCACCACCTTGCCCGTGTGCCTGCCTTCCCCGAAGTAGCGGATCAAGCGCGGCGCTTCACTGAGTGGATAGGGTCCATCGATCACCGGCTTCAGCTCGCCATGGCTCAACGATGGGGCTAGCTCATCGAGGTTCATGTTCGACTTAAGCGCGAGGATGCGCATGTTGCTCCGGCCGAACCAGCGTGCGAAGAGCAGCGCGATCAAACGGCCGGGGTCGCCGCCCACGGTCACATAGCGGCCTTGCATGGTGAGCGCACGCGACAGTTCCCTTGCCGAGCGCTTGGTCCGTGTGTCCAGCACCAGGTCGAAGCGCTCGTTCAAGCGCGTGAAGTCCTGCTGCTTGTAGTCGATGACGCGGTCGAAGCCGAGCGCGGTCATGGCCTCCAGCTTGGGTCCGGTGTCCACGCCCCAAACGGTGCAGCCTCGTTGTTTGGCGAGTTGCAGGGCGAAGGTGCCCACTCCGCCGCCGCCGCCGTTGAGCAGGACGCGTTCGCCATGCTGCAATCGGCCCACGTCGAAGAGGCCTTGGTAGGCCAGTTCCAAGGCGTGCGGCACCGCTGCGGCTTGCTCGAAGGAGAGGCCATCGGGGATACGCCGCAATTCGGTCGCCGGAACAGCAACGAACTCCGCGAAAGTGCCCAGGCCACCGTTCGAGGTATCGCCATAGACCGCATCGCCGACCTTCCATCGTGTGACTCCAGGCCCCACAGCCTCCACCGTGCCCGCGAGCTCCATGCCCGGTATCGGCCGTCGGGGACGGAATATTCCGAAGAAGAGCCGGTAGATGCGCGGGCGCCCGGTCACCATGCTCCAGTCGTAGTCGTTCACGGTGGTGGCTCGCACGCGCACCAGTACCTGGCCTTTCCTGGGCATTGGTATCGGAACCTCGTGCACCCTCAGCGACTCGGGCGGACCGTATCCACTGCAGAGCAATGCCTTCATGCCACGAATGAAGCCAATGGATGCTTCCATTGATGCTCGGTGCTGGTGAACGGACGCGGTCCGTGAAGAATGGCTTCTTTCCAAAGGTTCCATGCGGATCGCATCATCTTCGTGGGCCATGCCGCTGCGCATCCAGTTCCTCATCCTATGGCTTGTGAACGCGTACCCATCACATGGTCAGGATAACCTGTTGCCCTATGTGGAGCGCGAGCCCGCATACGATATCGCCCCGCGATTCCCGGGCGGCTCCGATGCCATGATGCGGTATTTCGCCGACAGCGTACGCTACCCTGACTCCGAGCGATCGCGGCATAAGGAAGGCCAAGTGCTGGCGGCCTTCACCATCACCAAGAATGGCCGCATGAGCGCAGTGCGCATCGTCAACGGTGTCCCCGGTGCGCCCGGTCTGGCCGCGGAGGCCCGTCGCCTGCTTGAAGCCATGCCGAAGTGGGAGCCGGCGCGGAAGCGGGGAAGGCGCGTTGCGGCTGAAGTGAACCTATCCGTGCCTTTCCGGATCGACCGTTCGGACCGGAAAAGGTGATCCGTCATCGGAAAAGCACGGCGCGGTTGGAATTTCGCATCATGACGAACCCGAAAGCGAGCAAGCCAGCGCCATCCGCAATCCTCTCGGGCGGCATCCGCTTCGCATCGGCGCAAGAGCTCCTGGATTTCCTCCCTGCCGATGAGCGGGCGCTCATGGAGCAGTTGCGCGAGTTCATCATCAGTGAAGCCCCTGGTCTGAAGGAACGACTTTCCTACAACATCCTTGCTTACAAAGGGCGCCGCGATGTCTGCTTCATCTGGCCGGCTTCGGTGCTTTGGGGCGGCAAAAAGACCTATGAGGGCGTGCGGTTCGGATTCAGCTATGGCGTGCTGCTTTCCGATCCCTTGGCCTATCTCGAGCGTGGCTCGCGCAAGCAGGTGCTCTGGCGCGACCTTCAATCCTTCACCACGACTGATGCCCGCTTGCTCGGGAATCTCCTTGAGCAGGCCGTGGCCATGGATCACGAGCGGGCGGTGGGCTTGCGCTGAGCGTTCCGTGTTCAGGTCGTTCCGTTTCGCGGTTAACGATCACAAGCATGAATGAAAGCGGCAGGGTGATGCCCTGCCGCTCCTTGGATCCTGTTCCAGTTCAATTCTTCGATCCAGCTTCATCACCGGGCATCATGCCCAGTTGCTGCATCATCTTCATTTCCTCCATGTAGCCCCAGTGCTCCACGATCTTCCCGTTCTCGAAACGCAGGATATCCACCCCGTGCACATCGATGGGCTTGTTGGTAGCGGGCATGCCTTCGCCCATGCCACCTGTGTTCACGGCCTTCCACCTGTAATGCGCCACCACACGGTCACCGTCCGCCGTCATGTTCATCTCCTCCACTTTATTGTCCGTGAAGGTCGAGCTGGAAATGGCGATCATGTCCTTCATCTGCTGGACGCCGGTGGAGGTGATGCCCGGAATGGGGTTGTTCGACATGAAATTCTCCCCAACGAACTCCTCGATGCCATCGGACTTCCCCGCCATCCACATATCATAGAAACGCTGCGTTGTTTGTTTCATCCGGTCCATCTCCGCGTGCTTGGCACTATCAGCCGATAGCATGGCTTTGTGCTCGGCCATCATCTTGTCATGCTCGGGATCGTGCCCTCCGCAAGACCATACGAGGGTTGCAAGGGGCAGCAAATACAGTAGGGGCTTTTTCATGGGTTTGGGGGTTATGGGGTCGAAAAGTAGGATCTATTCCGAAAGCTGCAAGGGCAGCACTGGACCTGTTGGGGTTCGTTTGTCGGCAGCAGATCCAGCCGCTTGACCCGCGGCGGAGCCGGGATCAATGATCGTAGCTGATCACGCGGCACACCTTGTATCTATCGCCTTCTTCGCACCAGATCATGATTTTCTTGAAGGTGCCGCACTCCTCATGGCCGTTCTCTGTGTGGCAGAAGCGGTGCTGGCAGATCTCCAACAGCCCGAACTCGCCAAGCGGATGGACCTTCAAGCTGCTCGGCACCAACTCGCGGCGGATATCATCGGTGGTGGGCTGCGTGAAGAGCCGCTGGAACCCCGCCAAAGTGCTGTCGTAACCCGCGAGACCGGTCTTGTCGTGGTAGAATTCGAGGTCCTTGGTGAAAAAGGTGCCGAGGTGCTCGGCATCGTGGGCGTTGAAGGCAGCGAACAGGGCGCTATCCAGGGCGGCGACAGTGGCCGTCAAATCGGCGGCTCCGTTCGATCGCGCGTGTGGCGGATCCACCTGGGCTCCGATGGAACAGGAAGGTGTGAGGGCCGTGCCAGCGAGGAGTAGCAGAGATGGTCCGATGTGCATGCTCGGTACTTCTGAGGAGGTCTGGTCCAGCGAAGCTACTTGACCCGCTTCCCTTCCATGGCACCGCCTTGGGTGAAGGTGATGCGGTTCACCGTGCCGTCCGCTTCCGGATGGAACTCGATCGTGGCGTCCACCACCTTCAAGAAGAATTTGTGCGGCGCTTCGCTGAAGACTTCGATCTCCTGCTGGCGCGTGGCCGTCACGAAGAAGCGGTCGCCCTCGGCACGGAAGGTGAGCGTGAGGCCGGGCATTAACTCGAACTCGCCGACATAGGGCAGAAGGTCGGCGTTCCTCAAGGCTAGCTCAACGCGCGGCTTCGGCAAGGGCTTGTCGGAACGAGTGAGCTGCTCATCCGCGTTGCGGCTGAGGAAGCGAGCGCCGGTCACCGCGCCATTGGCACGCTCGAAGCTGAGGGTGATCACATCGCCGGTGTATATGAAGCGGCCGTTTCCCAGGTGCGTCAGGTCCTTCACCGACGAGCCTTGGCGCTGCGCATGCAATCCATTCTCATCTGCGGTGATGTACCGCTCGACGCCCTCGGCGTTCACATACACGCCGGTGAGCGCTTCGGCCTCCTTTGGATCCAATGGGACGGCCGGACCGCCGTAGGGCTTGCCCAAGGCGATGGCCGCCAAAGCGGGCGCCAGGGTGCTCGCGTCATCGCTTTCGCGGTTCACCAGCACCGCCACGTAGATGTCTTCATTGGGCAGGTAGATGCTGTTGCTCACGAATCCATCTATGCCTCCGCCGTGCTCGACCGTGGGGCTGCCCTGCACGTTCATGAAGCCCCACCCGTAGCCATACGGGTTGCTGCTTCCATCGGCGAGCATTACGCCCTTGTGCGCTCTGTCCAACCACGCCTTCGGGATCAGCTTCCCTGCGAATACGCTGCTGTTCCATTTATGCAGGTCACCAACCGTGCTGCGGATGCAGCCCGCAGCGCGCGGCCAGGTCATGCTGATGGGCTTGGCCGGCTCCCAACCGGCCTCGACTTCGGAATAGCCTATGGGCTCCTTGGCCAATGCGCCGCCCGTGATGGCCGCACTGCTCTGCGTCATGCCCGCAGGTTTGAACAAGTGCTCATTGGCGAATTCGGTCCATGATCGCCCCGATGCCTTCTCGATGATGGCCGTGAGCAGCAGGTAGCCGCTATTGCTGTAGCTCCACCTCGTTCCGGGCGCGAATTCCAGCGGCAGGTCGGCGAAGAGCGCGATCACGTCCTTCAGCTCGATATCCTTGGCATATGCATCCGGTGTGTAGTGCGGCCCATCCGTGAAGTTGGGGATTCCGGAGGTGTGGGTGAGCAGATGCTCGACGGTGATGGGCTGCTCTTTCCGCGGGAAGTCCACGTGCTTCTGGATCTCGTCGTCGAGCTTCAGCTTGCCTGCTTCCGCCAGCTGCATGATCGCCACCGCTGCGAACTGCTTGGTCACGCTGCCGATGCGGAACTGATGGGCCGTGGTGAGCGCCGTCTTCAAAGAGGCATCGGCCAGTCCGAGCGCTCGCTCATAGAGCACTTTGCCGCCTTGCGCTACCAGCACGGCACCACCGGGCGCGTCGGCGGTGAAATGGGCTTGCACTTCCGCATCGTAGGCGGTCGTATGCGTTTGTGCCTGCAGGGCAGCGGCTAGGAGCAGCGAAGCGAAGAGCGAAAGATGGCGTGGCATGTTCGGCGGTTGGTTCGGCGAATGTGACGCAGGCATCGCGAAGCGCGTTACAGACGGTGAGGAGCGGACGAGCGGCGGGGTGAACGGACGGCCGCCTGCTCATGATCCGCAGCACCACCGGATCGTGTTGCCCATTGCGCTCTGGTCGCTGATCCTTCCAAGCATGCGGCGCGCGAAAGCCTTCGCGTCAATCTGCCGTATCAGCCAAGGTCGAACTCCGGGTTGGGTCGAAAGGTCCAACGGCCTATTCGACACGGATGAATTCATTGTCGTTGTACCGCAGGCCGCTCGCCCGCCCGTCGGTCATCCGGAAGCCGATCACCTCACCGCGACCGGGGATCAGTTCCACGCGGATGGTCTCCGGTTCGGTGAACGCGGTTGCCGTGCAATGCAGATTGCCGATGGAAACGTGCAGTGCCGAGCCATCCGCGCGAACCTCCAGGGTGCCCAGCTTCGCAGAGGTGTAGCGTCCGGCATAGACCGAGCGCTCCTTGCTCAGGGTCCAGGGCCGCTGCGCGCGTTGAGCGATGCCCGCTTCGATCCGAGTACGGATCTCTTTCAGTTGTTCCGCGAAGGCATTCACTTGGGACATGTCGAATGCTTGCCCGTCGACCAGGAGATGATCGTACAGCGCACCGGCCAGCATGTCCGCCAACCGGCCACCGCTCACGTCCTCATTCACCATCACGGCGACCGCCATTCCTTTGCCAGGCATGAACGAGGTGAGCGCCGCATGCCCAGCGAAGCCGCCTGAATGGTGGGCCACCGGTTCCCCTTTGTACGATCCGAGCATCCACCCGGCTCCGCTCTGGTCGGCTGCGAACATGCGCTGTTCCCGGCCAGTGACCTTTACAAGAGGCACTGAGGTGGATCGCATGACCACCGCCGGGATCACCTGCTTCCCATCGAGCATGCCTTCGTTCACATGCAACTGCAGCCAGCGCGCCATGTCCTGCGCGGTGGTGATGAGCCCGCCTGCGGATTGCATGGTGTTGTCCTGCTTCTCCAGCGGCACTGGTTGCGTGGTGGAGAGCACCGAGTACGGCTTCGCGATCGTCCATCCGTTCTTCTGAGCAAGTGAGATGTACGCGGTGGTGCGAGTCATGCCTGCAGGGTCGAATACCTTTTCCTTCAACAGGTCCTTCCATGAGCGGCCGGTTGCGCGCTGCACCACCATCCCATAGATGTTGTAGCCCACGTTGGTGTACTCATAGCAGCCCTGCCCAGCCTTGTTCCGCGCGCAGTACTTCATGAGGTCATCGAGCAAGGCCGGGTCATGATCACCGGAGAATGCCGATCGCCAACTGATGGCGGCGTTGTCCAGGCCGGAGGTGTGGGTGAGCAGATCGCGCAGGAGGACCTTGTTCAAGTCGATGCTATCGAGCACCAAAGCCGGATAGTACTTGCCGAGCGGGTCGTTCAGCTTGAGCGTGCCTTCCGCATCGAGGATCGCGGCCAGCAGCGCTGTGAACGGTTTGGTGGCGGATGCGATGTAGTAGCACGTTGCTCCATCGGCCGATCGCTTGTTCTCCAGATCGGCCATGCCGTAGCCCTCGGCGATCACGGCCTTGCCATCCTTCACCACGGTCACCGCAAGACCAGGAATGCCGAGTTCCTTGACCATCGATCGCAGGAAGGCATCCGCATCGGTCCTGAACGGATCGGCCACATGTCCTTGGCCACTGGCGAACGGGGCGATCAATAGCGAGCAAAGAAGAACGCAGCAGGTCAAGATGCGCGGCATGGGCAGCAGTTTTCCGATGGGACACCGCCTTTGGAAGCCTGGTTACGGATGTGGTGTGGAACGTTCGGCTCTGAAATGTGCATCCTCAAGGACCACGCTTTGGAGTCCACTAGGTACTACCAGATCTCTTGGTCCTGAGCAACAAGAGCGCTTTGCTGCCGGTGATGTGACTCATCGAGGGAAGGATGCGAGCCTCAGTGAGCGTAACTGATCACCGTCTCACCTTGTGGCCGGCGCCTTCCTTCCGCCAAGCGATTCTGTTCCTATTGGTGCGGCAGTCCCTTATGGCGCTCCCGGTGCAGCCGATGCAGTGGAGGCAGGTTCCGCCGAGCGCATTCATGGCCCCCAGGTTGAGGCCGATTACCGCCCTCTGCACGGTGCGCAAGGCAACCGTCGCGCGCTCCGTTCAGCCCACCTACATTCGCGCCCCTCAATAAACAGGGAGGATAGCCATGGCCTTGAAGTGCGGGATCGTCGGACTGCCCAACGTGGGCAAGAGCACCTTGTTCAATTGCCTGAGCAATGCCAAAGCCCAGGCAGCCAATTTCCCATTCTGCACCATTGAGCCGAACGTGGGCACCATCACCGTCCCCGACGCGCGCTTGAATAGGCTCGCCGAACTGGTGAAGCCGCAGCGCGTGGTGCCCACTACCGTGGAGATCGTCGATATCGCCGGACTGGTGAAAGGCGCCAGCAAAGGGGAGGGCCTAGGCAACCAATTCCTCGGAAACATCCGCGAATGCGATGCCATCCTGCATGTGCTCCGGTGCTTCAACGACCCCAACGTGGTGCACGTGGATGGCAGCGTGGACCCTGTGCGTGACAAGGAGGTGATCGACATCGAGCTCCAGTTGAAGGACCTCGAGACCGTGGAGGCGCGGATCAAGAAAGTGGAGAAGCAGGCGGCGATCGGTGAGAAGGAGGCCAAGCGCCGCTTCGAGCTCCTGTCCCGGATCCGCGCCGCGCTGCTCAAAGGCGAGAGCGCGCGCACTGCCATCACCGCGAACGATGACCCGGCGCTGCTGAGCGAATTCCAGTTGCTCACCACCAAGCCTGTGATGTACGTGTGCAACGTGGATGAGCAGAGCGCCGTGAAGGGCAATGATTACGTGGAGAAGGTGAGGGCCGCGGTTGCGAATGAGAACGCGGAGGTCATTTTCGTCACAGCGGCCATCGAGGCAGAGATCGCCAGTTTGGAGACCCCCGAGGAGCGCGAGATGTTCCTCAAGGACATCGGCCTGGATGAGCCAGGCGTGAACAAGCTCATACACGCCGCCTATCACTTGCTGAAGCTTCAGACCTACTTCACCGCTGGAGTGCAGGAAGTCCGCGCCTGGACAATCCACCAAGGCGATACCGGACCGCAAGCGGCAGGCGTCATCCACAGCGACTTCGAGAAGGGATACATCCGCGCCGAAGTGATCGGCTATGACGACTTCATCGCTTTGGGCAGCGAGGCCGCTTGCCGCGCAGCCGGGAAGCTGCGCACAGAGGGCAAGGAGTACATCGTGAAGGACGGGGATGTGATGCACTTCCTGTTCAACGTTTGAGCCCGTGTAGCCGTCAAGGCTCGGCTGAATGGATCGGCACCTGCGCTTTTGATAACAACGGGGCAGGGACAAGCGCTTTGCCGATGGGCGAGCCGGGTGAGGCGTGCGGCTACCTTTACCCCAAGATGGACAGGCGAACCTTGAGGGCTTGGTCGGTTCATCCATGACACTGAACGATGGAATTCCCTTGGGTGTACGGAGTATTCGCCATGGTGCTCGCTTATCTCTGTGGGAGCATCCCTACCAGCGTATGGTGGGGGCGTGCCTTCTTCGGGATCGATGTGCGCGAGCACGGCAGCCGCAACGCCGGAGCCACCAACACCTTCCGCGTGCTGGGACCGCGCGCTGGAGTGCCCGTTCTGCTTATCGATGTGCTGAAGGGATTCGCACCGGTGCGCGTGCTGCCGAATTTCACGGAGCTCGAGCCCGATACGGCGCCTTGGATGTGGCTGCGCGTGAGCCTGGTGCTGGCCACCGTGCTCGGTCACCTCTATCCGGTATTCGCTGGCTTCCGCGGAGGCAAGGGCGTGGCCACCAGCTTGGGTGGGGTGCTCGCTGTGCATCCGGGTGCCGCCGGGGTCTGCGTGGCCGTGTTCGCGTTGGTCTTCATGGGCTCACGTTACGTGTCGCTCAGCTCGCTCGCCGCAGCGCTGGCCTTCCCCTTGGCCGTGGGGTTGCTATGGAAGGAGCAGAGTCCGATCAAGGTCGGCTTCGCGATCGTGCTGTGCGCATTGGTCTATTACACACACCGTGAGAACATCGGGCGGCTGCTCCGCGGTGAAGAGAACCGGCTGGTGCTGGCCGGACGTGCCGGCCACAGGCGGTGAAACCCAATCGACTGAAGCGCGGTTTAAGCGCCCACTCTCGGACGATGACCCGTTCAACGGGCATAGTGGTATTGCTCCTGCTCCCCTTCCTGGCCAAAGCTCAGGGCGGTGACCAGCAGGTGCGCGCGAAGGCCGATCAGCTCTTCCAGGAGCAGCGCTTCGCGGAGGCCATGCCATTGTATTCGCAGCTGGTGAGCCTCGCGCCCGGCGACCGCACGCTCAATTACCGCTTCGGCGCCTGCCTGCTGCACGGCAGCGCGGACAAGGAGCCCGCCATCAGCCACCTGAAGTTCGCCACCGACGCGCCCACCACCGAGCCGCTGGCCTGGTACTGGCTCGGTCGTGCCTATCACCTCAACTACCGCTTCAAGGAAGCGCAGGTCGCATATCAACGATTCCTCGGCACCGCGGATAAGAAGCTCCTTGCAGCCTTCCCCGTTGAAGCACTCCAGAAGCAATGCCGTAACGGCGAGAAGCTCCTGAGCAACCTGAAGGAGATCACCGTGCGCGGCAAGGTCGAAGTGGCCGATGCCGATTTCTTCCGCTTCTACGACCTGGCTGACATCGGCGGCAAGGTCGTGGTGCTGCCCGAGGAACTGAGGTCCAGCCTCGACAAGAAACGCAAGCACCGGAGCCTGGTGCACTTGCCCGATGGCAACGGCCCCATCTACTTCAGCAGCTACGGCAAGGACGGTGAGACCGGCCTCGACATCTACCGCTCCGAACTTCTGCCCAACGGCACCTACGCCACCCCGGTGAAGCTCGCCGGCTACGTGAACACCGATCAGGACGAGGACTTCCCATTCATGCACCCCGGCGGCAAGGTCTTCTACTTCAGCAGCAAGGGACATAACAGCATGGGCGGCTACGATGTGTTCCGCGCCAGCTACGACCGCGGCCTCGATGCGTTCGGGCGACCGGAGAACCTTGACTTCGCCGTGAGCACCCCGGACGACGACATCCTCTACATCGTGGATGCCGAGCAGAAGGAGGCCTGTTTCGCCAGTGGCCGCAACAGCAAGCAAGGCATGCTTCACGTTTACCGGGTGGGCACAGCGCAGGCGCTGGTCACCATCTCGGTTTTCAAGGGCACCTATGCCAGCAGTATCGACAAGGAGGACCGCAAAGCGCGGATCGTGGTGGAGGACATGCTCACTCAGGAGCAAGTGGCCGATGTGCGCACGGACATCAATGGCAACTATGTGCTCAGCGCGCCGCGCGCGGGGCGCTACCGTTACCGCGTTGATTGCGGTCCGTCTGGCAAGACGCACATGGGCGTGGTGGAAGTGCCCAAGGCCGATGGACCGCGCGCCTATCGGCAGGAGCTCATCCTCGACCGCAAGGGCGACCTTGAGCAACTCACCATCCGCAACTACTTCGACGAACCGCTCGGCGAAGACATGGTTGCCCTCGCCCTCGACGAGATCAAGCGCCGCGCCCGCCTCGATGTGAGCGACCGTGAGGTGATCGCGGAAGCAGCGAAGGCCCCCGAGGCACCTACCGGCGACCTGCTCACGCAAGCCGGCTTCACGGGCGACGTTGACCAGGCCAAGGCCCAGCAAATCGCCAAAGACGACGCCCGGGAGCGCGAAGCGCAGGCCCTCGACGAGCAGTCCATGGCCGCTGAGGCCTTCGCGCTCGCCCTCGACGCTACCCAAGAGGCGGAGAGAGCCGCCGCCAAAGCCGATGACCTCCTGCAGCAGGCCAGCGCAGTCGGGGCCGATGTGCAGCAGCGCAATGCCCTCATGACCGAAGCCGCAGAGGCGCGCCAGCGCGCGCGCGATGCGGCCATGCGCGCAAGGGCCGCGCAGAACACCGGGTTGGCGCTTACCACAGCCTCGCTGAATACCAGGCAACGGGCCTTGGAGGCTGCCAAGCTCAGCAACGACCTGAACGAGGCCATGGCCCGGCAGGACAATACCCAAGCGCTTACGCATCTGCGCACGCTGAAGCAGCGCCTCGATGAACGCGCCAAAGCCGATGCATCCCAGGAGCCGGCTGAGGTCGCGCGCCGCCAAGTGGTCGAGCAGGAAAAGGAAGCCTCCCGACTGCTGGCCGTGGCGAAATCGAAGCGCGATGAGGAGAATGAACTGGCTGATCGCGTGGCACGCCTCAAGCGCGAAGGAGAAGAGACCCGGTCGCGCTCGCGCAAGGAGGAAATCGACCGGCAGCTCCTCGAACTCGAACAGCAGCAGAGCTACCTCCGCGAGGAGACGCAAGCCGCTGTGCGCAAGGCCGAATCCGCTGAGCGCTTCACCGCCGTGGTGCGGGGGCAAGCCTCGCTCACCAAGCACCTCGCGAGCACCAGCGAGCGCGCAGCGGGCACGGAGCTCTCCGCGGATGAGGCCCAGCAACTCGGCCTGCGCATCAGCACCGCCGATCAGCGAGCCGCCGCGCTGCCCATTGATGAACGCTTCGATGCCGCCGTGCTCGATGACCGCACCGAGGCCGAGGCGCGCACCTTCGATTGGGACCTCGTGAGCGCCGCGCAGGCCATTGGCGAGCGGCGCGATGGCACGCGCGCCCAGGAGCGCAGCACCGAGGGCGATGCGCAGCGCACCAGCAACCGCATGGCGGGCATCTCAGGGAATGACCAAGGCGATCGATCGCTGCATGCGGCGAACACAACGCGAACTGGGACGTCCACCGGATCCGAGGAGGGAGCCCGCGATGCGGCCCAGCAGAGCCCCACGAACAGCACCGCGTCTTCCGTAACCGACCGACCAGCTGCGGGGGGCACGGCAAGCGGCGATGCGACGCGAGCGGACGGTGCAGGAGATGCCCGCGCGCTGAATGCGCAGCGGACGGGGAATGCTGAACAAGGCTCCACCAGTCCCACGGATAGCGGAACAGAACGCACCGTGCGCCCCTTCAGTAACGGAGCGGATGAACGGTTCATACTCGAGAATGAGCGCGCTGAGCTGCTGCAACTGGCCAATGCGGAGCGCGACCGCAGCAAGCGTGAGCAGATCGATGAGCGCATCGCCGACATCGACGCCCGATTGGCAGGCTCTCAAGAGCCGACCGAAGACCCGGATGCCGAGCCGGCCATTGAGGCCGACATGAGCGTGCCCGCCATGAGCTTCAATTCCTCCATCAAGGACGAAGAGATCATCGCGGGACTCTATCGTGACCACGCGAGCGACCTGCAACGCGCCGAACGCCTCACGGACCTTGATGCACGTGCCGATGCCGTCAACGGAATTGAACTGATGCTCGCCGACAGCCTGCGGTCCGAGATGCAGCGCCAGGTGGCCGTGCTCGAAATGGCGCCGCAGCAGGCCGAAGTCGTGCTCCCGCGCATCGACCGCCTGCGCCGCCTGCGGGAGGAACACCTGGCCAATGGCGAAGCGGCCATCGCACAGCGCCAACTTGAGATCGCAGGGCAATCCGGCACAGCCAGCAACCACACCCAACCGGCATATGCGGCCGGGCATGCGCCTGGCAAGCATCCCATCAACGACCGGTACGTTTCCATCGACCGTTATGCCCGCGATGTGTTCAGCAGCAAGGTTGAGCACCGCAGCCAGGCCAAAGGCATGGACGATGCCATTGCCCTCCGCGAGGCCGATGTGGCCCGCATGGACGGCCTCACTGCGCGCATTGACTCCATGGAGAGGCAACTCGCCGGCATGCCCCTCGGCAAGGAAGCGGACAAGCTGCGCAAGAAGACCGATCAGCTCATCGACGAGCGCTTCATCATCCGCACGGATCTGGGCCAGCGCAGCGCGTTCCTCATGCGTGAGGAGTGGAAGGCATCGGGCGATTCCTTGGAGAAGGTCGAAGCCCTCGTCGCCAAGCGCGGACTCGCGCCCGACGAACCGCTGATGGCTATGGCGCGCGAATTCGCCTCCGAGGCGAAGCGGTACGTGGACAATGCGGCGCAGCTCAGGAAGCGCGCTGATCGGATTGAGGATATCGTCCTGCGCGACAGTCTTTACCGGCGCGCGTACCGCGACGAACTGCTCGCGTTGAAGGCCAACGATCAGGCCATCACGGTGCAGAATTACCTGGCCGGCGACCGCCATGCGCGCGGTGAAGCGCTCGCGTATGAAGAGGTCGCTTCACGCGTGCTCGGCATCGAGCTGAAGCCGACGCGGCCCCTTCTCGCGGAGGGATCCGACCAACGTGTGGCGACGCGCGTAGCCGCCGATTCCGGAGATGCTGAGGCGATGGCAACCCAACCGCGCGAAGCTCCTCAGGAAACCTCCGATCTCATAGAGCCGACCGAGCCGATCGCACAGGCCGGATCGGCGAGCGAGACGTCATCCGGAGGAATCTCGGAGTCGGCCAATGGAGCCACGGCTGAATCGCCGGATGTGCGCACAGGCACCGAGGAGCAAGGCCGCAATGGAAGTACCCCGGTGGATCGGGCCGCTGCCGAACTCACCGCGACCAGCACTGCAGATAGGGAGGCCGCCCAGGAACCATCGCTGGAAAGTGCTGCGGACGCTGGTCAACAGACTGATCGTTCAGCAATTGGCACTGATCGCGGAGCAACGGCCACGCAAGGAAGCCGCCAGCAGCGAGACGAACTAGCCGGTGAAGCAGCACAGGTTATCGCACAGGCCGAGCGGCGCTTGTCCACCACCGATAAGAAGCCGGCGCATATGTATGAACGCTTCCTGAAGAGCGAATCGGTGCAATTGGCTCCGGCCGCGTTGGACCCTGGTGCCGATCCCGACCTGTTCGCCGTGCGCGCAGAGAGCCTCGCACGCGACGCAGCGGAGCAGGAGCAGCGCTCGCAGGAATCCGCGGATCGAGCGACCGCTTATGCGGATAGTGCGGCAACGGCGCGCAAGCGGGACCGGGAGCGGCTGCAGGCACTGGCGGTCCGCGAGCGCGTGATCTCCGATTCCCTCCATTCAGCCTCGGTGCGCGCAGCCGTGGCCTCTGTCGAGCTTGGCTCCTTGGCTGATGATGCCGCCAAGGCGAAAGTGCTGCGCGATCGCCTCGTGAAGTTCTACTACCTCACGCCCGAGGAGCAGCGGATGGCCCTGCTCGATGGCGACGCCAGCCGTTACTTCCAGGCGAAGGCACTCGCGATGGAGCAAGGCGAGGCAGCCAGTGAGGCCGAGCTGGCCGCTGCCAGTAACCGCGATGTAGCCTTGCTGCTCAAGCAACAGGCGCGTGCCGCCGAGCGCGAGGCGGTCAATGGCCGACTTTCACCGGCGGAGGCCAGCAGCCGGGCGATCGCGCTCGATGCGCGCGCGATTCAATTGGAGCTGAAGGCCGATTCGCTGAGCAATGTGGCATCCAGGCTTCGCGGGGCAGCTGGCATCAATGAGGCCCAGGCTGGTGTGATGCTGCAGGCCATGCCCGCCGAGCGCAGCAGCGAACTCATGGCCCTGGAGCAGCGCACACGTCGCACGGAGGCGCTGTTAGCCGAATCGCGCGATCAAGCCGCTGCCGGTCTCGTTCAACCTGTGGCGCTGTCATCCACCACCGGACCCTCAACATCCCAACCCTCAACCCCTCAACCCTCCACCTTCCGCATGCCTGATGAACTGGTGGAGGATGTCTTCATCTTGAATGAGCCGTCGGTGCGTCGCGAAGAGGCGATACCTATGGACGTGGAACTGCCCGCAGGCATCGTGTTCAAGGTGCAGATCGGAGCCTTCCGCAAGCCTGTTCCCCAGGAGGCCTTCAGCGATATGACCCCCGTGATGGGCGAGACCGTAGGCAATGGGCTGGTGCGCTATACCGCCGGGCTCTTCACTGGCGCGCAAAGCGCGTTGGCAGCGAAGGATCTGGTGCGAGAGAGAGGCTACCGCGATGCGTTCGTGGTGGCCTACCGCGATGGCAAACGGATCTCATTGGGCGAGGCCATGCGTGCAACGCAACAAGGAGCCGCGCTTGCAGACAGCCCCATCCGGATGCGCGGCGTTTCCGAGGAGCCGGCCGCGCGTATCGTGGAGTCGCCCGTGCCCGCTGCACCTCCCGCTATGGTGATCAAGCAGCCCGCAGCGGCAGCGCAAGCCGCCGAGGCTGAGGATGCTGCGGCCATCCTGGCGCGCTACCCGCCCAGTGCAGAGCAGATCGTGTCGGCCTTCGTGCCGAGCACCGAGGCCTCGGCCTACTACGATGTGCCGGGAGCCGCGCCCGCGAAGCAGGTGGAGACCATCAAGGGCCTCTTCTTCACGGTGCAGGTAGGGGTTTACAGCCGCCCGGTCCCGCTCGACAAGCTCTTCAACATCACGCCGCTGAACAGCGAGCTCACTGAAAGTGCCAAGGTGCGCTATACCACGGGCCGTTACATGGACCTCGATGCCGCGCGCACCCGCAAGGATGAAGCTGTGCGCCTTGGCGTGAAGGACGCTTTCATCACTGCTTATCTCAACGGCAAGCGCATCCCGGTGCGCGAGGGCACGGCGCTGCTCCAGCAATTCGGAGCTTCGATCCTGGCGCAGCCCTGATCGGGTATGGATCCGGGTTGGTCTTACGCCCTTGTGTTCTTGACCGCTTCCTCCACCGGCAGGTAGCCCAGCAGCTGTAGCATGCGCTCGGCGCTCTGCTGCTCCGCGAACACGGTGTCCACGAGGGAGCCATCGGGCAGTCGGTCGATGAGCACATGCTTGGGCTTCGGGATCAGGCAGTGCTGGATGCCGCCGAAGCCGCCCAGCGTATCCTGGTAGGCACCGGTATTGAAGTAGCCGATGTACTGCTTCTTCTCCTCGTTGTACTTGGGCAGGTAGATGGCGTTGACGTGCTGCTCGCTGTTGTAGTAGTCGTCGCTGTCACAGGTCATGCCGCCGAGGAAGACGCGCTCGTACTCATCGTGCCAGTTGTTCACGGGCAGCATGATGAAGCGCTTGCTGATGGCCCAGGTGTCGGGCAGGGTGGTCATGAAGCTGCCGTCGATCATGTCCCAGCGCTCCTTCTCATTCTGCTTTTTCTGGTACACGATGCTGAAGAAGGTGGCGCCGCTGTCGCTCACGGTGAAGCTGCCGAACTCGCTGAAGATGTTGGGCTCCTGCACCTTGTTCTCCTCGCACACGTCCTTGATGCGCCCGATGATCTCGCCGATCATGTAGTCGGTATCGAAGCTGAAGTTGAGGCTGTTCTTGATGGGGAGGCCGCCGCCGATGTCGAGCGTATCCAGCGTGCGGCAGAGCTTCCACAGGTCGCAGTACACGTTCACGCACTTGCTCAGCTCGTTCCAGTAGTAGGCGGTGTCGGTGATGCCGGTGTTGATGAAGAAGTGCATCAGCTTCAAGCGGAATTTCTTCTGCTTGCTGATGTTGCGCATGTAGAAGGGGATGATGTCCTTGTAGCCGATGCCGAGGCGGCTGGTGTAGAACTCGAATTTCGGCGCTTCCTCGGCGGCGATGCGGATGCCGATGTCGCAGTGGCCCTCGATCACCTCGTCGAGCGCGTAGATCTCGCCCATGTTGTCGATGATGGGCACCACCTTGAAGCCGCGGTTGGCCAGGCGGCCGATGCCCTTGATGTAGCGCTCGTCCTTGAAGCCGTTGCACAGGATGGTGCTCTCCTTGGTGATGCGGCCCCGCTCGATGAGCAGCTCGATCATCTCCAGGTCGTAGGCGCTGCTGGTCTCCAGGTTCACGCCCTTCTTGAGCACCTGGTCAATGACGTAGTGGAAGTGGTTACTCTTGGTGCAATAGAAGTACTCGTACTTCCCTTGGTAGTCGTGCGACGCGAAGGCCTTGGCGAAGCTGCTCCGCGCCAACTCGATCTTCTCGCCGATCTTGGGCAGGTAGGTGATCCGCAAAGGCGTGCCGTGCTTCTTCAGCAGGTCCACGAGCGGCAGGTCGTTCCACACGAGGTTCTCGCCGTCGAGCTTGAATTCATCCTTCGGGAAATCGAAGGTCTGCTCGATGAGGTCGATGTAGCGGGTCTTCATAGGTCAGCAGATAGGCGGTAATGGCAAGCATGGAAGGCCATGGTGACCGACCGTTCGCTGCTAGCTTCCGATAATTGATGGAAGCGAGTCCCTTGCGCGTGGGTGGCTGCTTTGAGCCGAAGCACGGGGAGGGCGCACGCGTTCATCAGCGGAAGGCCGGAAGGAGGGCGCGCGTCATGGATGCAGCCGGATTCCACATGATTGAGGGCGATATGCGCAGCGGGCAATCCATTCGAGGGGCGAAAATAGATGTGCGAGTGTTGCCCTTGGATGACGCCCTCACAGCCACCTCTTCCTCCTGAACCACGCCAGCATCACCAGCGCGATCACGCCCATGATGGCCAGCACGCCTAAGTAGCCGTAGCGCCAGCCCAACTCGGGCATGTGCTCGAAGTTCATCCCGTAGATGCCGACGATGAAGGTGAGGGGGATGAAGATGGTGCTGATGATGGTGAGGAGCTTCATCACCTGGGTCATGCGCAGGTTCTGCCCGGCGTGGTAGGTGTTCTCCACGCTCAGCAGCATCTCGCGGAAGGTGCCGATGGTCTCGGCGATGTACACGGTGTGGTCCTGCAGGTCGTTGATGTAGCGCCGCGTGCTCTTGTCGATCAGCTCGCTCGGGATCGTGTTGAGGCGCCCGGCGAGTTCGCGCATGGGCGTCACGTACCGGTTCACGGTGATCAATAGCCCGCGCAGGTCCTGGATGGTGTGAAGGTCCTCGCTGCCGGGGCGGGTGATCACTTTGCGCTCGAGCTGTTCGATGCGCTGGCCCAAACGCTCCACGATGGCGAAGTACTCGTCCACGATCACGTCGAGCAGGGCATAGAGCAGGTAATCGCTGCCGGAGCGGCGCACGCGGCCCAGGTCCTTGCGCAGGCGCTCCCGTATGGGATCCAGCACATCGCCGGGTGTCTCTTGGAAGGAGATCACCAGCCCCTTGCGGAGCACGAAGCAGATCTGCTCCTGCCCAATGCCGCCGGTCTCCTCATCGAGGCCCAGCATGCGGCTCACCACGAAGAGGCAGTCGCTGTATTCCTCCACTTTCGGCCGGTGGTCGGTGTTGAGGATGTCCTCCAGAAGCAGGGGGTGCAGGTTGAAGCGCTCGCCGATGCGGGCCAGTATCCCCTCGCTGCTGAGCCCGTCGATATTGAGCCAACCGATTAGGTCAGGCGCGAGCTCTGCGAATTCCTCGATGGAATGCAACCTGCGCTCAGTGACATCATTCGCGGAGTAGGTGAACAGGTCGATCGTTGTCGATGCCGCGAGATCATCGTGGCCTACATGCACCAGCGCACCGGGCGGAAGCCCGGCTTTCCCGGAGCGGGACTTCACCTTCTTCATGCGTTCTTCACGGTGATGGGCGCGGCGATGTGCACGGTGCGTTGCGGATAGGGGATGGAGACCCCTTCCCGGTCGAAGCGCAATTTGATGCTCCGGTTCAGGTCGAAATGCATCTGGCGCGAGGTGATCGGGTCCTTGGCCCAGACGTACGCGCGCAACAGCAGCGCGCTGTCATCGATGCGCACCAGCCGCACCAGCACTTTCGGCGATCCGCGCTTGGCATCGTCTGGCGTGCGCTTGTCCAAGGAATCGGCGTGGGCCTCGCACTCGGCCTGCATAACGGCCATGGCCTTGTCCAGGTCGCTCTCGTAACTGACGCCCACCTCCACGAATTCGCAGGTGGCCTCGTCGTTGATGCTGCTGTTCACGATCACCTCATCGCTGATCACTGCGTTGGGGATGATGATGCGCCGGTTCTCGAAGGTGACGATCACCGTGTGCCGCAGGGTGATGTCCTCCACGGTGCCGGCTTCCACGCTGCCCACCTTGATCAGGTCGCCCACCCGGAAGGGCTTGAAGCTGACGATGAAGATGCCGCTGATGATGTTGCTGAAGGCGCGCTGGGTGGCCAGGCCCAGGATCGCCACCAGGATGCCCGCGCCCGCGAAGAGCGTAACGGCTAGGTGCTTGAACGAAGGCACCGTGTAGATGATGCCAGCTAGTGCGATCAAGCCCACGAGGAAGCGTGTGGCATTGCGGAAGAAGCGGTAACGCGTGCGGTCCTCGTAACCCTGGCCGCTGCGCAGGTAGAGGCGGCGCAGCGCCTTGCGGATGAGCCGCTCGGCCACGAAGGCGCCGGCCACGATCAGCGCCACCTTCAGGAGCACCAGCGCAGTGATCCCCATCTCGCTCAAGAACTCTTTCATGGCGGGCCGAAAGTACGTGGGTGCATCAGGCTCAGACGCTGGCCAGCGAAGCGCTCAGCTCCGTTCCTCCCGCGAACTCCGTGGGCTCCTGCCCGTGGCGGAAGACTTTCATGCCGATGCCTTCGAGCTTGATGGCGCTCCCATTCACGCGCAGGAGCGATCCTTCACGCAATCCGACAACGGGCATCCCGGGATGCACCGCCAGGAATTCCGCGATGCGCTGATCGCGGCTCTCGCCGCCATGACCGGGGATCGTAGCCTCGGTATAATGCGGATTGATCTGGAAGGGCACCAGGTGCAGCGCCCGCATGCTCGGCGGCTCCACGATGGGCATGTCGTTGGTGGTCATCACCGTAGGACAGGCCACGTTGGCACCGGCGCTCCAGCCTATGTACGGCATGCCGCCGCGCAGCTGTTCAGCAATGGGCTTCACTAGGTTCTTGCGGTACAGCGCGCGGATCAGCAGGAAGGTGTTGCCTCCGCCCACTGCAATGGCATCGGCGCTGGCGAGTGCCTTGGCCGGATCGGTCTCGCGGTGCAGGCTGAAGAGATCCTTGCCGAAGGAGGAGAAGACCTCGGCCACGCGATCGGCGTAAGCATCGTATTGCGCTTCAACCGCCGCGAACGGCACGAAGGCGATGCGCGAGCGGCCATCGAGGAAGGACTGGGCATGCGCACGCGGCCAGGTGAAGAAAGGCTCGCCCGGCATGGTGGAATTGGAGATGAGCAGGAGCTGCATGCGGGATGTCATTCGTGCAAACCTCGGTTCAAGGTATTCAATCCACTTCCAGCATCAACCACTCAGCTCCCTGGCTTGTAATACTTCATCGCCTCGGGCATGAAGGCCTCAAGATCGCGCATGCGTGTTTGGTCGCTGGGGTGGGTGCTGAGGATCTCCGGTGGCGCTTGGCCACCGCCTTGGCTCATGCGCTCCCAGAACTTGGGTGCTTCGCGTGGATCATATCCCGCCATGGCCATGAACACCAGCCCGAGCTTATCGGCTTCGGTCTCGTGCTTGCGGCTGTAAGAAAGCATGCCCAAAGCACCGCCCACGCCATATACCTGAAGGAACAGGTCGCGCGCCACGCCGGGGTTCTCACCGGTGAGCACTTCAAGCGCCACACCGCCGAACTGCAGGGCCAGACCCTGGCTCATGCGCTCGTTGCCGTGCCGGGCGATCGCATGCGAGACCTCGTGCCCCATCACCACGGCCAGTCCAACTTCATCTTGCGTGACCGGAAGGATGCCGGTGTACACCACCACTTTGCCGCCGGGCATGCACCAGGCGTTCACGGAATTGTCCTCCACCACATTGAACTGCCACTCGAAGCCCGCGACCCGGCTGGACATGCTGTTCTCGTTCAAGAAGCGCGTGGCAGCCTCGGCGATGCGTTGGCCCACCTTCCGGGTCTGCTGTACACGCGGGTCGTTATCGGGCATGGGCGGGTTCTCATTGAGGAACTTCCCGTACTCCGTAACGCCCATGGCCATGAGCTGGCTCTCGTTGGCCAGATTCAACTGTCGGCGGCCCGTGATGGGCACCTTGGCGCAAGCGACGATGAGCGCGATGGCGGCGAAGGCGATCGCGGAGCGTTGGATGATCTTCTTCATTGGATGTCGGCGCTGAGTCCCTGATCGAGCAAGGCGGAGCATTTGGGTTCGAGCTGATCGAATGTGCCTCGCTTCACGGAGCACTTGCCGTTGTGATGCACGATCCAAGCGCACTGCTCCGCTTGTATGGGCTCGTGGCCGCAGATGTCGATGAGGCAATCGATCACGTGATCAAAGGTGTTCACGTCGTCGTTGTGCAGGACGATCTCACGCAGGCGGCCGGTCTCGAGCTGCACCTCCTCCAGGAGGGCTTCTTCCAAATCGTGCTGAATGCTCATGGTGGGCCGAAAATAAGGAGCCTCACCACCGCGCCACCGGAACCGTATCCAGCGCGGCATGCTGCCCCGCGCGAAGCGCGAAATGGCCGGCCATGGCCACCATGGCCGCATTGTCCGTGCAATAGGCGAAGGGCGGAAGGAACAGCTGCCAACCTTCATCGGCAGCTAGCGCGGTCGCACGCACGCGAAGGGCACTGTTGGCGCTCACCCCTCCGCTGATGCCCACGTGGCGGATGCCGTGGGCATGGACCGCTTTCCGCAATTTGGCCAGCAGCTCGCTGACGATCCGGTGCTGCAGCGAGGCGCATAGGTGGGGCAATTCCCTTGCGATGAAGGCCGGATCCTGCGCAAGGCTTTGCTGAACGAGGTTGGCGAATGCCGTCTTGATGCCCGAGAAGCTGAAGTCGAGGCCGGCAATCACGGGCGATGGGAGCGTAAAGCGCGATGGATCGCCTGTTCGCGCGAGCCGATCGATCAATGGGCCGCCGGGATAGGGGAGGCCCAGCACCTTGGCGCCTTTGTCGAAGGCCTCGCCGGCAGCGTCGTCGCGCGTGGTGCCGATGATGCGCATGCTGTCCGGAGCTTCCACCAGGATCAACTGCGTGTGGCCACCGCTCACAGTGAGGTTGAGGAAAGGGAAGGAAGGCACTGGGCGCGCTTCACCATCGCGGATGAAATGCGCGAGCACATGGGCCTTCAAGTGATCAACGGCTACCAGCGGCCTGCCTAAGGCCTGGGCCATGCTGCGCGCGAAACAGGCGCCCACCAGCAAGGAGCCCATGAGCCCTGGGCCTTGGGTGAAGGCGATGGCGTCAAGGTCTTCCGCGCCCACGCCTGCCTCGCCCAATGCCTGATGGACCACGGGCACGATATGCTCCTGATGCGCGCGGCTGGCCAATTCGGGAACCACGCCGCCCCAGAGGGCGTGCGCTTCCTGGCCCGCCACCACGTTGCTCCGCACCACGCCATCGGCCAGCACGGCAGCGGCCGTATCGTCGCAGCTGCTCTCGATTCCGAGTATCAGCAGGGGCTTCGGGGCGGTCATGCATGCCCCGGCTACTTTTGGCCGGAAGCGGCCTGGTCCTTGGCAGGGGGCGGCAAAGCTATCCGAGGGCTGAAGCGCGAGCGCACATACCGATTCCTGAAAACCGCCCTGCGGTGGTTCGGCCGTGCGGTGCTCGTGCTGCTCATCCTCCTTCTCGGGGCCTGCGCCTCGCTCTTCTTTCCCCGGGTGCAAACCGCCGTGGCCAAGTGGATCGCCGCTGAGCTGAGCGAGCGGATCGGCGCCGCCGTTGCCATAGACCGGGTGTCGCTCTCCCTCGATGGCTCCGTTTGGCTCGAGGGCGTGTATGTGAGCGACCTGCGCGCCGATACCCTGTTCCATGTGCCGAGCCTCGGTGTGCGCGGCTTGCGGGTGAGCACCGAGGAGCGCACCGTTGCGCTGAGCGAGCTGATGCTGCGTGATGCGCGATTCAAGCTGTCCACGGCCGAAGGCGATGCACAGAGCAACCTCACCCTCTTGCTCAACTCCCTTTCGTCCGCTGATTCCGCATCGGGTTCCGGCGACTGGACCATCACCAGCGCGCGTTTCGACATCACCGGCCTTCACTTCAGCTTCCACGATGCCAATGACGAGGTGGAACCGTTCGGCGTTGACTTCAAGCATATCGACATCCCGGACGCCGTGGTGCAGGGATACCGGTTCGAGGCCATCGGCGATTCGATCAGCGCGCTGCTCGAGCGCGCCCGGTTCAGGGAGCGTTCGGGCCTGCGGGTGGATGGCCTGGCTGGGTTGGCGCATGTGAGCCCCAGCGGCGTAGTGGTCGAAGGCATGGACCTGCGCACGCCGTTCAGCCATGCCCGCGGTGAACTGAAGCTGCTGAGCCAGGGCTGGGCGGACTTCAGCGATTTCACCTCCAGCGTGCAGCTGCGCGGTGATTTTGACAGCTCGCTGGTTGACATGGCGGACATCGCCTGGTTCGCGCCGGAGCTTGAAGGGATCCGCTTCCCGATGACCGTGAGCGGACGCGTTCGCGGCACGGTGAGCGAGCTCAAGGGGCGTGAGCTGCGCATCGGATTTGGCCAGGGCTCCTGGTTCGAGGGGAGCGCAGAGCTCAGCGGACTGCCCGCTATCAATGAGACCTTCCTGCTCATTGACATCGATGCGATGCACGCCGCGCGAGCCGATCTGAAAAAGGTCCCCATTCCTCCGTTCACAAGCGGAGCGTTGCTTGAATTGCCGCCCGAGGCGGATTTGCTCGGAGATATGGACCTGCGCGGGCGCTTCACGGGCTTCCTGCGGTCATTCACGGCTACCGGCCGCGCCAGCACGGCGCTCGGCGTGCTGCGCACCGACGTCTCCTACAAGCGCGACACCATCACCCAGCGCGCGGTGGTGAATGGCCGTGTAGCCACGGAAGGATTCCGTCTGGGACCGCTGCTTGGCACCAGCATCCTGGGCCCGCTCACCGCGAACGTGGTGCTGCAGGCGAAGGGCCGCGAGCTCCGGGACATGGAGGTGGACCTCGAGGGCGACTTCCCGTTGATCACCATCAACCAGCGCACGATCGGCGGCGTCCGCGCGAAGGGCCATTTGGCGCGCAATCTCTTCCGCGGCCAGCTTGAAGCCGATGACCCCGACCTGCACCTGCGCTTCAGTGGCCTTGCCGACTTCCGCGGGCGATGGCCATTGGTTGATTTCACGGCCAAGCTGCTCAACGCCGATCTGCGCCACCTCGGCTTCATATCCGAAGAAGGCTACAGCTCCCTCAGCCTCGATGCCGCCGTGCGCGGAAGGCTCTCGCCCGATAGCCTCCAGGGCGACCTGAACCTTACCGGCATAACGTATTGCCGGGGCGATGATGAATACGGCCTGGGCGATATCCACCTGATCAGCGACCGCTTCCAAGGAGAGAATCTGCTGCGGCTGAATGGCAGCTTCGCAGAGGCCGAGGTCATCGGCCCATTCCTGCCCACCAAGCTGCCGGAAGCGCTTGGGCATGTGCTGCGCAGCGTGTTCCCTTCATTGCTCGGCACGGTCGACTTCGCCCAGGACGAGCAACGCTTCCGCTTCAGTGCCCGGATGCGCGATACCGACGAGCTGATGCGGCTCTTCCTGCCCGAGGCGCGCATCGAGCCCGGCGCGGCGATCACCGGCGCCTTCGACACGCGAACCTTCGACCTGAGCCTATATGCCATGCTCCCGCGATCGAGCTACGGCGATATGCGCTTCGATTCACTCGTGGTGATCGCCGACAAGACCCTCGACCTGCTCGCCTTCTCGGCCAAGAGCCCGCGGCAGCAATTCGGCGACAGCCTCTGGTTCAGCGGAACAGGCATTACCGGAAAGGCCTACCAGGATGAGCTCGACATCGATGTGGGCTGGGCCGCCAGCAGCGGTGGCACCAATGGCAACCTGTCCTTCACAGGTGAGGTACTGGGCCCGAACTCGATGGTGCTTGAGCTGCTGCCTTCACGGCTGTACTTCGGCCAGGGCGAATGGGCCAATTCGCAACCAGCAGGCATCCGAGTTGATTCCTCCACTGTGCGGATCCATGGGCTTGAGATGCGCAACGGCCGGCAACGGGTGGCGCTCAACGGAACCATCGCGCGCGATCCGGAACAGGCGATGGCCTTCATGATCGATTCACTTGAGCTCGCCAACCTCGCAGGTCTCTTCAGCGGCCCGCCGGTGAACGGCCGATTGAGCGCCGATGGCCGTTTCTTCGATCTCTACGGCACCCCGCACGTGGTGAGCGCCGCCAAAGCTGACAGCGTGAGGGTAGGGAAGACCCTGGTAGGCGATGTGGCCCTGGCGGCTTCCTGGCTCGAAGGCGAAGGCGCGCTCGACCTCAACGGGCAGATTGATCGCAGGGCGATCAAGGCCTTGGATTTCACCGGCCGCGTGGGGCTGCGCGATCAGGGCGAGCTGGATATGCTGTTGCTGATGGACCGGTTCGACCTGGGCCTGGCTAATGCATACTTGCCGGAAGGGATCAGCGGGCTCGGCGGCATGGCCACCGGCCAGGTCGCTCTCACGGGGACATTGGAGAATCCGGACCTGAACGGCACCATTGACCTGACCGCGGCCAGCTTGCGGATCGATTACCTGAACACGCGATATACCGGTGATGCCCGAGTGCGGATCGGCGATGAATTGTTCGCAGTTGATCGTGCGATCATGCGCGATGACCTGGGCCGCACGGCTCGCGTTGGCGCCACGGTGGCCCACAGCGGTCTTCGCAATTGGAGCTATGACATCTGGGGCACCATGGACCGCTTGCAGGTGCTGAACACCACGGCAGCCCTGAACAGCCTCTACTACGGCACTGCCTATGCCACCGGCGATTTCAACGTGAGCGGCTCCAAGGGCTCACTGGAGGTCAGCGTCCAGGCCGAAACAGCGCCCGGCACCGACGTGCACTTGCCCGTGGGCGGCAGTGTGGAGGTCTCGCCGATCTCCTTCGTGCATTTCGGGCCGATCGACAGCTCTGGCACCGCGGCTGATGTGGACCTCAGCGGGGTCACGCTCAACATGGAGATCACCGTCACGCCCGAAGCGCGCTTCGAGGTGATATTCGACCCGACCGTGGGCGACATCATGAGCGGGAGCGGGGAGGGCCTGATCGAATTGGGCGTGACCCCGCGCGGAGACCTGAGCATGAGCGGCATGGTCACCCTCACCGAGGGCGATTACCTCTTCACCCTGCGCAATGTGGTGAACAAGCGCTTCGCCGTGCAGCCCGGCGGCCGCATCACGTGGTACGGGGATCCGTTCGATGCGCAGCTAGACCTGCAGGCCATGTACCGGTTGAAAGCGCCGCTGTACGACATCGTGCCGCCAGCGGAGCGCAACGAGAGCCACCGGCAGCGCGTGCCGGTGGAGGTGGTGATGAAGCTTCGCGAGAAGATGTTGAACCCGGAGATCGGCTTCGATGTGCGGCTGCAGCAAGTGGATGAGAACCTGAGGGCTCAAGTGGCCAGCGTGCTGAGCACGGATCAGGAGATGAGCCGGCAGGTTTTCGCGCTGATCGTGCTCAACCGGTTCCTGGAACCGCCCATCTATGCGGGCGCCGGTACGGCGCCCGCCGGTGCTGGAGCCACGGCTGGCAGCACCGCTGGGACCACGGCCAGCGAACTGCTGAGCAACCAGGTGAGCAACTGGCTTAGCGGCTTGAGCAACGATTTCGACCTTGGCTTCAACTACCGGCCCGGCGATGCCATCACGCAGGACGAGCTCGAGGTGGCCTTCAGCAAGCAGTTCTTCAACGAGCGGCTGCTGTTCAGCACCAACGTGGGCGTGCACTACGGTGCGGCCCAGGCCAATGCCACCAGCGCCCTCATCGGCGATTTCCAGCTCGAGTACCTGATCACGCGCGAGGGCCGCTTCCGGGCGCGCGCCTTCTCGCTCACCAACGACCGCAACCTGATCCAGGCCGACCAAGCGCCCACCACGCAGGGCGCGGGCCTGGTGCTGCGACGCGATTTCGATTCGCTGGGCGATCTGTTCCGCCGGAAGAAGAGGTGAGCGGCTTACTTCAGCCGGAGGCTGTGCCCTAGCTTCTCCTTCTTGGTGCGCAGGTAGCGCTCGTTGTGGGGGTTGGAAGCGATCTCGATCGCCACGTTCTCCACGATCTCCAGGCCATATCCGATGAGGCCCGTGCGCTTGCGCGGATTGTTGGTGAGGAGCCGCATCTTGCGCACGCCCAGGTCGTGCAGGATCTGGGCGCCCACGCCATAGTCGCGCGCGTCCATGTCGAAGCCCAGCATCACATTGGCCTCCACGGTATCCGCTCCTTGCTCCTGCAGCTTGTAGGCCTTCAGTTTATTCAATAGCCCGATGCCGCGCCCTTCCTGCTGCATGTAAAGGATCACGCCCCGCCCTTCCTGCTCCACCATCTCCATGGCGCGGTGCAGCTGCGGCCCGCAATCGCAGCGGCAACTGCCGAAGATGTCGCCGGTAACGCAAGAGGAATGCACGCGCACCAGCACAGGCTCTTCGGGCTTCCACTCGCCCTTCACCAGCGCCAGGTGCTCTTCGCCGGTGGTGCTCTGCTTGTAAGCGATGAGCATGAAGTCGCCGTGCTCCGTGGGCAATTGCACATCGACTTGACGCTCCACGAGCCGCTCGGTGCGCATGCGGTAGGCTACCAGGTCCTCGATGCTGATGAGCTTGAGGTCGAAGCGCCTGGCGATCTCTTGAAGCTGCGGCAGGCGCGCCATGGTGCCATCCTCATTCAGGATCTCCACGATCAGTCCTGCAGGCTCAAAGCCCGCCATGCGCGCCAGGTCAACAGCCGCCTCGGTATGGCCGGTGCGCCGCAGCACCCCGCCCTTGCGCGCCTTCAGCGGGAAGATGTGCCCCGGACGGGCGAAGTCATGCGCCTGCATCGCGGGGTCGATCAGCGCGAGCATGGTCTTGCTTCGGTCGCTGGCGCTGATGCCGGTGGAGGTGCCGTGGCCCTTGAGGTCGACGCTCACCGTGAAGGGCGTCTCGTGCAGGGCGGTGTTGTCGCGCACCATCAGGTCGAGGCCGAGCTCTTCGCAGCGCTCCTCGGTGAGCGGCGCGCAGATGAGGCCGCGGCCATGCGTGGCCATGAAGTTGATCATGGCCGGGGTGGAGTTGCGCGCGGCGGTCACGAAATCGCCCTCGTTCTCGCGGTCCTCGTCGTCAACGACGATGATGGCCTTGCCGGCCTGCAGGTCGGTTAGGGCTTCCTCGATGGTGTTGAAGGCTGCGCTCATGGCTGCAAAGGTGGCACTTCAAGGGCCCTCGGGCCTCAGCCCTCGGCTTTGAGCGCGGCCATCTTCAGCACGGCCACTGCGCAATCGACGCCCTTGTTGCCATGCTTGCCCCCGCTGCGGTCGAGCGCTTGCTGCTGGTTGTCATCCGTGAGCACGCCGAAGATCACGGGTACACTGAATTTGAGGCCCACGGCCATGATGCCTTGCGTGGTGCCCTGGCAGACGTAATCGAAATGCGGGGTCTCGCCGCGTACGATGCTGCCCAAGCAGATCACCCCGTGCAGCCCACCGCGCTCCAAGAGGAATTGCGCACCGGCGGCCAGTTCGAAGCTGCCGGGCACCCGTCGCTCAACGATGTCGGATTCAGCCACGCCATGCTTCAGGAGCGTTTCACGGGCACCGCGACAGAGCGCATCCGTCACGTCCGCATTCCATTCGCTCACCACCAAGGCGAAACGATGACCGGCGCCACTGGGGACGCCGGCAGGATCGAAATGCGAATGATGCTTGCCGGCCGTGGACATGCTGACGCGCTAGCCGCCCATGGCCTCGGCCAATCCGGCGTACTTGCGCGCCTGAGTGGCCTCATTGCTCGTGGGGAACTCCTTCGCGATGCGCTCGAAGGCCTTACGCGCCTCCTTCCAGCTGCCGGCCTGCTGGTGCAGGATACCGGCCTTCATCAGGTACATGGGGGTGGTGAAGTCGCTCTTCACCATGCTGGCAGCCTTCTCGAATCGCTGCACCGCCTCGTCGGTCCGGCCGAGCTCAACGAGGGCATCGCCCTGATTGCCCACGGCCATCACCCGGAGCACATCGTCGTCGAGGTCGGCTTCCTGGTAATGGTCGAGGGCGAGTTGGTATTCACCCTGCTGCATATAGATGGCGCCGAGGTAATAATGGGCCAGCTTGCCGCTAGGGGTCCAGGCATAGTCGTCGGCGATGCTCAGGAATCCCGGGTAGATCTCATCACCGTTCAGGGCTTTGTTCAGCGAGTCGATCTCGAAGTAGTACTGGGCCTTCCAGATCACATCGGCGGCCTCCTCAGCGCGCTTGTCGAGGTAGCCCGCTTTGATGCCCAGGATCGCTGCCACGGCGACGACCAGTCCGATGGCCCCGTACATGATCGGCTTCTTGTTCTTCTCCAGGAGAAGCTCGGTGCGCGTGTACACCGCGCCCAGGTCGATGTCGTTGCCTTGCGCCGCTTCGTTGGTCTTCTTGCTCATTGCTGCGTTGCCAGTGCGGATTGCCTTCCGTTGGCGGGGCGCAAATGTAGGATTCCGAGGCACTTGCGGAAGAGGCGCTGGACCCGGCCCCGGTGACGCGCTGGAAAACGGCTGGGGGTGCTGGCTTGGCAGGCCTACATTCGCCGCCCATCCCCCCTCGAGCATGCGCATCGGCAAGAACTCTGTTGTCTCTTTCCATTACACCTTGAATGACGCCGACGGGAAGCTGCTTGATACGAGCGCTGGCAAGGAGGCTTTCGCGTACATACATGGAAGCGGCATGATCGTGCCCGGGCTTGAGGCCGAGATGGAGGGCAAGGCCAAGGGCGACAGCATGCGCGTGGAGGTGGAGCCGGCGAAAGGCTACGGTGAAGTGGATCCGAGCCTGCTGCAGCGGGTGCCAGCCGAGAAATTCGGAGATCAAGCTGTCGAGGAGGGCATGCAGTTCCAGACCCCGGACCACCGGGTGTGGAGCGTAGTGGAAGTGAAGGACGGCACCGTGGTGCTCAATGGCAATCATCCATTGGCGGGCGTCACCTTGCATTTCAGCGTTGAAGTGACGGATGTGCGCGAGGCCACGGCCGAGGAGATCGCCCACGGGCATGTGCATGGCGCTGGCGGACACCACCACTAGGGCATGCGCCGGGGGCTGATCAGCGGCATATTGATCGCGGGCACCAGCGCAGCCCTGGCCCAGCAGCCCTTCACGCACAACGACACCACCTTCCTGCTCCGCGATTTCCGGAGTGGCTACCATGCGGTGTTCATTGCGCCCCACCGCGATACCTCCTGGCATGGCCGCGTGGCTGGCGACCCGGGCGACATGGCCCTGCACAAGCATATCCGGTTGCAGGCGCGGGCGCTGGACGAATTGAATGTCCGCCCTGCCCCGGTCCCGAATGATCACCGCAGGAGCCGGAAGGATCTGATCGGCGTGAAGCGCATCAACGGGGGCTGGTTCCTCTATGCGCCGAGTGACTGGATGAACCATCGGCAGATGCAGCTGAGCGGGAATTGGCTTGTGACCAACGAGATGGACGGTCCCTTGGCGCATGCGATCGTTGATCGTCCGGAACCGACGGATGGCGAGCACATCCGACTGCGCTGCGTGAGCCTCGTGAGCCACGCCATGGACCCTAGGCAGGATACCATTGAGGTGCGCGCATGGCGGATAGACCCTGATCGGGGCATTGAACTCTGGGAGTTCTGTGATGCCTACGGAGATTGCACTTACGATGCGATGGCCACGCTTGAGGCGTCCGCCAGCCTACCGGTGATCGTGAATCACCGCAGGTCGGGCAAGGCGCGTGAATTCGATTTCGAGGAGCCCGGCAGGCATTGGATCAAACCATGAAGGCGCATCAGCGACCCCTCGGTCTGTTCATCGCTGCGCTGCTCATATCCGGGATCGCCCGTGCGCAACCTGCAGATTCAATCGCAGGAGGAGCGCTTCGATTCATGGGCTATGTGGATGCCTACCATGCCTATGATTTCGGGCATAGCCAGGACGATGATCGTCCGCCGTTTCTCTATCAATACGATCGGCACAACGAAACGGACCTCAATCTCGGATTGCTCCATCTCACGTACGAGAAACCGCGCGCACGGGCCGCCTTTGGGTTGATGGCCGGAACCTACCCGCAAGCGAACCTCATCGGCGAGCCTGAGCTGCTCCGGAACATCAACGAAGCCAGGGTGGGCATCAAGCTGAGCCGGAACAGGGCCATTTGGCTCGATGCCGGCGTGTTCACCTCGCATATCGGCATGGAATCAGCCATCGGCATCGACAACTGGACCCTGACCCGGAGCATCGTCGCGGAGAACTCTCCTTATTACCTCAGCGGCGCTCGGCTCACGTGGACGATCTCGGAGGAGCTTGAGGTCGCGGCGCTTCATGTGAACGGATGGCAGCGGATCAGGCGTGTACAGAACAACACGCCATGCTTCGGCACGCAGCTGCTCTGGTCGCCTAACAGCCGGGTGAAATTCAATTGGAGCACGTTCGCCGGCAGCGATGTTCCGGACAGCATCGGATCTTACAGGTTCTTCAACAACATCTGGTTCTCCTGGGAAGGCGGCCATTGGGGCGTTCAGCTTAGCGCCGATGCTGGGATCCAGCAGTCCGCAGCCGATCCCTGGCATGAGTGGGCTGGCGCTGTTTGCATCGTTAGGCGCCAGGTCCACGAGCGTATCCGGGCATCAGGCCGCATCGAATACTACAGTGATCCGGAGCAGGTGATCGTGCCTACCGGGACACCGCATGGGTTGACGTTGTTCGGCTATTCGCTCGGCTTTGAACTGACTGTTGCCCACGATGCGCAAGTCCGCCTTGAAGGGAGGACTTTCCATGGCATCGATCCCCTTTTCCAGAGCATCCGCGGAACCAGTCAGGACAATACGGCGATCACTGCGAGCATGGCCGTTAGATTCTGAGGCTCAAGCAGGCCATCGCGCACCGCTGAACGGACGCAGCGTCGCAACCGCCTTTCTTCGCAGCGGCCATGCTCTTCAACTCCATCGCGTTCGCCTTTTTCCTGCCTTCGGTGTTCGCGTTGTACTGGTGGGTGTTCCGGGGTCGGCGGGCGCAGAATGCTTTCCTCCTGCTCGCGAGCTGGGCATTCTATGCCTGGTGGGATTGGCGTTTCCTGGGCCTGCTCTGGCTCAGCACGGGCGCGGACTACTTCATCGGAGCGCGGATCCATGCGAGCAGGGAGGAAAGGCATCGGAAGCGATGGCTCTGGCTCAGCATCGGCGTCAACATCGGCCTGCTCTGCACCTTCAAGTACCTCGGCTTCTTCGTGGAGAGCGCGGCCGATCTGCTCCGGACCTTCGGCATGGAACCGCACCTGCCGGTACTGCGGATCGCGCTGCCCGTTGGCATCAGCTTCTACACCTTCCAGACGCTCAGCTACACCATCGATATCTACCGGGGCCATTTCACGCCCACGCGCGACCCCATCGCGTTCGGTGCCTTCGTGGCCTTTTTCCCGCAGCTCGTGGCGGGCCCCATCGAGCGGGCGCGCGACCTGCTCCCGCAATTCGAGCAGCCACGCCGCTTCGACCAGGCCATGGCCACCGATGGACTCCGCCAGATGCTCTGGGGATTCTTCAAGAAAATGGCCGTGGCCGATCCGCTGGGCGTGATGGCCGATGCCGTATTCGGAATGGATGCGAGCGCCACCAGCGGGATCACGCTCTTCTTCGGGGCGCTCTGCTTCGCCTTCCAGATCTACGGCGATTTCAGCGGTTACAGCGACATCGCGATCGGCTGCGCGCGGCTGTTCGGCTTCCGGTTGAGCCGCAATTTCAACTACCCCTACTTCAGCCGGAGCATTGGCGAATTCTGGCGCCGTTGGCACATCACCCTCAGCGGTTGGTTGCGCGATTACGTGTACCTCCCCTTGGGCGGCGCTCGCTCCAAAGCGGGAAGGCTGAAGAATATCCTGATCACCTTCGGCGTGAGTGGCCTCTGGCATGGCGCCAATTGGACCTTCATCGGCTGGGGCCTGCTGCATGGCGCTTATTATACGCCAGAGGTCCTGGCGGTGCGACGGGAGCGGATCCGGTCCGAGCCGGGCTGGCACGATCTGCCTCGGATCACGATGGTGTTCCTGGCGGTGCTGGTGTCATGGGTCCTGTTCCGCGCCCCAACGCTCGAGGCCGCAGCCTCGCATCTTTACCATATGGGCGCCAATATCGGCCTTCGCCGGCACGAGCTCATCGACTGGCTGCAGTGGGGCGTGTGGTGGCCGGTCATGCTGATGCTCGGCGCCGAATGGCGGTCGCGCCGTGATCACCACGCACTGGTGCACCTCAGCGGCTCCCGTTCGCTGCGCTGGGCCATTTACCTCTTCCTCATCATCGTCATCGGGCTGCGCGTGCAGCTGTTCACGGATCATGCATTCATCTACTTCCGCTTCTGACGCCCGGCGCTTCGCCTTGCGCGCATTACTGTTCGCAGCGGTGGTGGGTGCTTTGGTGAAGTCCGTGATGCACTGGGGGCCGCCTGCCGCTCCTTCGGATTTCATGAGCAGCACCGTCCTGAAGAACGACCGGTTGCGTGCCATCGGATCGCCCAAGGCCGTGCTGGTGGGCGGCAGCAACCTGGCGTACGGCGTCGATAGTGAACGGCTCGGCCGTGCGCTGTGCATGCCTGTGGCCAACATGGGCCTCACCGCACTGCTTGGCTTCCGTTTCATTGCCGATGAGGTGTTGGCCGCAGTCGGAGAAGGGGACCTGCTCATCGTGTGCGTGGAACGCGGCACGTACCAATTGCCCGATCCGGCGCCCGATGCGCTGGCCACGGTGGTTGACTATCGGCCTGAGGCGCTGGCTCTGGTGCCTTGGCGCCAGCGCCCGCGATTGATCGCAAGCCTGGCCGCACTCCACCTACAAACCCTGCGCGATGATTGGGAGCACCGGCTGCTGCACGGTGGGCCGCCCGGCTTCAACGACCGCCAATTCCTTCCCAATGGCGATGTGGTGAATCACCTGCGTGCCCCTCAGATCAGACGGCCCGATCCTCAGCTCGACGTGCACGATACGCTGGTCGTCGCGCCCGCATTCTGGCGCATGGCTGATGACCTGGTGCTTCGCGCGCGCGAACAAGGGGCCGAGGTGGTCTTCGGATTCGCCAGCATGGCCGATACGATCTACAACCCCGTGGTGAACCATCGATTGAAGACGGAACTGCTCGCCCACGGCCTCACGGTGATCGGTGACCCCGACCGGTACGCTTTCGCTGATTCGCTCTTCTACGACAGCTGGTACCATCTGCGCGGGCGGGGCCGCGATCTGCGAACCGATCGACTCATCGAGGATCTGTGCGCGGCGTTTCCGGGTAGGTGCTGCGCCGCCGAGTGAGCGCGGATTCACTGCTCCGCCACCAGAACGAAAATGTCCTCGTTGTCGCGCTTCATCAGGTAGCGCTCCCGGGCGAATTTCTCCAGCAGCTCCTGGTCATTGGCGATCTCCTCGAGTTGCGCCTTGGTGCTGGCGATCTCTCGGTCGTACCATTCACGCTGGCTGCGCATCTCGCCCAATAAGCGGTGGTTCTTCCAAAGGGTCCAGATGTCGTTGTCCGCGAAGAGCGTGACCCACGCAAGCATCAGTGCGGCCACCCCGCTGTACCGGTTGCGCAGGCGGAAGGGGATGCGTTCCAGGTGCTTTTTCACGGCATCGAAGGAATGAAGCGCGAATGATGAACGGTCACTTTCAGTTCCTGCGTATTCCACGATCGCATGTGGGTGTTCTTGGGATGAGCCCGGCGCGGTCCGCAGCAGGAAGCGCATCCATGCCATATGGGCATCGATCGATGGCTGCCACGCGGAGCAGGAATGCCAGGTCCTGATCACATCAGCACACCGTCCACCGGCTCCAGCGGTTTCGGGATGTCCGTATCGCCCAGCGCCTCCTTCAGGTCGATAGCGATGGTGGTGCAGATGGCGTCAAGCGCCACATCGGTCTGCCAGTTCTCGAAGGGGTTGCTCATCACCTTGCCGAAGATGTAGAGTTGGAAGAAGATCCAGCCCACGATCACGGTCACCGGGATCACCAGCCAGGCATGGCCGGCGTCGATGAAAGTGTGGATCACGCCGAAGGGAAAGAAGAGGATGAAGAGGTTGAGAAACGCCTTGGTGTAATAGTCATAGGGGCGGGGCAGTGGCGTGGAGCGGATGCGCTCGGCCATGCCTTGCAGGTCGGTGAGGCGGCTCAGGGTGTTGTCCAGCTGCGTGTAGAAGAAGCCATCGATGACCTCAGTGCCATGCAGGCGCTTGAGCACGGCGGCGATCCGGAGGCTCAGGTGCGTCACCTTGTTGCTCCTTCCTTGGATCGCGCTGTATTCCTCGGGGCTCAAGTGCGCTTCAACCCCTTGCTGCCACGCTGAGGGATCCGTGATCCGTCGGAGCTGAAGGCGAAGCGCGTTCACCCAGGCCAGTTGCATGCGCACCAAGCCGGTTACGGTTCCCTTGATCTCCGGGCTGGCGTGCTCTGGATCCACCAGGTGGAGCACTTGCCGCGTGAGCGTGCGGCTCTCGTTCACTACGCCGCCCCAGATCTTGCGCGCTTCCCACCAGCGGTCATAAGCTGAGGAATTCTTGAAGCCCAGGATGATGGCGAGCGCAGTGCCCAGAATGGCCACCACGGTGATCGGCACCTCCACCCAGGGCGCGTTGGGGAAGTGGATCAGCCCATAGGCCAACGAGGAACTGGCCGCGCTGAAGACCATGCTGCGCCAGGAGTAACGGAGCGATGTGGGGAGGTGCAGCTGGGAGCGGGTGATCATCGGAGGAATGGATTCACTGGGTGTGAAACTAGCGAGCGTGGCCGTGTGTTCGGTGACACAAGATGAAGCGGATTCTGTTCAATGCGGCTCTTGGTTGACAGCCGTTGCTTGAGAACTCGGCTGATCGGATCCTCCTGGCGCTCTCCCGCTGCGCTTCATTCGTGCCATGTCGCCCGCGCTCGTCCTGATGGTCATCTCGGCCTACTTCGCCTTGCTCTACGCCATCTCCGTGATCACCTCGCGGGGCGCAGGCAATAGCGCCTTCTTCCTGGGCGAGCGCAAGAGTCCATGGTACATCGTGGCCTTTGGCATGATCGGCGCCTCGCTCAGCGGCGTCACCTTCATCAGCGTGCCGGGCATGGTGGGCAAGGACCAGTTCAGCTACCTGCAGATGGTGCTCGGTTACCTGCCGGGCTACGCGGTGATCGCCTTCGTGCTGATGCCGCTCTACTACCGGTTGCAGCTCACCAGCATCTATGGGTACCTGGGCCAACGCTTCGGGCGCAGCAGCTATCTCACCGGCGCCTGGTTCTTCCTGCTGAGCCGCAGCTTGGGATCTGCGGCACGGCTCTACCTGGTGGCCGTGGTGCTGCAATACCTCGTGTTCGATGCGCTCGATGTGAACTTCATGACAACCGTGGTGCTCACCATCGCGCTCATCTGGCTTTACACGCACAAGGGCGGCATGCGCACCATCATCTGGACGGACACGCTGCAGACGCTCTTCATGCTCCTGGCGGTAGGCCTCACCGTGGTGCTCATCGGCGACCGGATGGGCTGGAGCATCGGCGAGACCCTGGCCCAGGTGAAGTCCAGCGAACTGAGCCGCGTCTTCTTCTTCGATGACCCCAGGCCAGGCACCTACTTCTGGAAGCAATTCCTCGGCGGCATGTTCATCGCCATCGCCATGACGGGCCTCGACCAGGACATGATGCAGAAGAACCTGAGCTGTCGCAGCATCGGTGAAGCGCAGAAGAACATGGTCTCCTTCAGCCTGGTGCTGGTGTTGGTCAACCTGGTCTTCCTCTCACTTGGGGCCTTGCTCTACCTGTACGCCGATCGTTTCGGCATCGCGCTCCCGGCGAAGGCCGACCAGCTCTATCCCCTGATCGCCGCGGGCGGCACCCTGCCCATCGCGGTGGGCCTGCTCTTCATCCTGGGCCTGATCGCAGCGGCCTACTCCAGTGCCGACAGCGCGCTCACGGCCCTCACCACCAGCGTTTGCGTGGATGTGCTGGAGATCGACAAGCGGCCGGAGGGTCGGCGGCTGGCCATCCGCCGCAAAGTCCATCTGCTCATGAGCGTGGTGATGGTAGCGCAGATCCTGCTGTTCAAATTGCTCAACGACGATAGCGTGATCAAGACCGTGTTCAAGGTGGCGGGCTACACCTACGGGCCGCTGCTCGGCCTCTTCGCATTCGGGATGATGACGCGCGTCGCCGTGAGCGACCGATGGGTGCCGCTGGTGGCCGTGCTATCACCGGTGATCTCATACCTGCTCGACCTGTACAGCAAGGAACTCTTCGGTGGCTACACCTTCGGCTTCGAACTGCTGCTGGTGAATGGAGCGATCACCTTCGCGGGACTGGCTCTCTGCGCGCGTCCGAACAGCAAGGCCTGATTCCGGATCCCTTCTGAAACCCCAGGGCCACCCAACCGAGCGGCTGCGCTGATCGTGTAGTATGAACGAAGGGAGTGATCCTTCCATCAAACACAACCACGATGAGAACGCAAGAATTCAAAACGGCCCTTTTCGTGGCCGCAATCGCCCTGGCTGGCTGTAAGAAGGATGAGCCCGGCGCACCGTCGCCAACGCCGGTTGTCCCTGCGGTGAATGCGATGAGGGCGCTCTTTCATGGCCATGTGGATGACGCCAAACAGACATTCACCGTTTCGGCATCGGCCGGCGGATATGTCAACGGTGCGTCGGGTACCGGCATCTATTTCGCGCCGAATGCCTTCCGGACCATGTCCGGCAGCGCGGTATCAGGCCTGGTGCAAGTGGAACTGGTAGAGGCCTTGACCCTCGGGCAGATGCTCTGGTTGAATAAGCAGACCTTGGGCAATGACAATGGGCAATTGGCGCTGCTGCGGAGCGGTGGCCAGTACTATCTGAATGCCACCCAAAGCGGTGAGCCGCTGGAGCTCACTGGGAATGCCGGCCAGGTCTATGTCCCCGCGCCCAACGGGACGGATCCGACCATGTCGCTCTTCAGCGGTGAACTGGCATCCGATGGCACGATCGTCTGGAATCCGTTCGATAACTCCCTTCCGCTGGGGCAGGACAGCACAGGCTATGGATTCCCGAATGATTCGCTGGGCTGGGTGAATGTCGATGTGTTCATGGGCACGGGTGGGCAGACCACCCTGCAAGTGACCTGTCCCGAAGGCCACGATGATTCGAACACGCTCATGTGGCTGGTGTTCCAGGACCAGAACTCAATCGCGTGCATGCCGGCATCGAGCAGCAACGTGTTCAGCTTGGGCAGCTATTACACGGTGCCGGTCGGATTGAACATCAAGATCGTCGCGCTATCCAACATCGGAGGCACTTATTCCAGTTCAGTGACCGCTGCGATGGTCGCGCCGGGCCTGAACCAGGTGATCACCTTCTCGCCGACAACGCTCAGCGAATTCGAGGCGATGGTGATGGCATTGTGATGCATGCGTGAGGGCGGGAGCTGCGCGAACCGCAGTTCCTGCCCTTTTGCTTCGGTGCTCAATCCAAGACCAATCGAAGCGTGCGCGCGCCGCCGTGGTGCCGCAATCGGACTAAGTACGTGCCAGGGGCCAAGGAGCGCAGGTCCAATTCGGTGAGCTGGGCAGTGAGGGAGGTGCGTGAGACCAACCGGCCAAGGGGATCCATCAGCTCCAATTCCCCCGCCGTTCCCAGCGGCATCGTGACCCAAGCAAGGCCATGCGCTGGATTCGGATGAATGCTGAAGGCATCGATGGGTTCCACTGCGGTGAGGGATGTCGGGAAGCAGAAGAGGTCACGCATCCACGATGCGGCTTCCGCGAGCACCCCGACCGGGTCATGCACCGTGTGTTCGTTGCCGGTGTGCAGCTGGAACTGATAGCGGTCCGCAGAGAATCCAAGGTGTTGAACGCGCAGGTCGATATGGCAGGATCCGTGGATCCAAGGGAGTTGATCGGGAAGCCCAAGGCCTAAGCCCCAGTAGGGCCGCTGCAGCCCGCAGCCCACCACCGGATCGCCGGTCTGATGGTAGGAGAAGAGCGCCGGGTCCAGCGCCGATTCGATATAGGAGGTATCGAGCACCGCACCGAAGAGGTTCACGACGCCGAGCACGTTCGTATTGTGCCCATTCTGGTTCAGCTCGCCATCCACATCGCCGAGGTCCGGCCTTGGATAGAAGTTGAAGAAGTGCTGCACTTGGCCGATGGCTTCGCAGCTCGCAGGCTTCTCGGTGGCTTGGTCCAAATACGCTGCGTGCATGGCGGTGATGGCTCCTGCACTGGCCCCGAGCAGGATCACGCTGGTGGTGCTCGTGCTGTCTTGCGCGCTTCTTCCCTTCAAGAAGCGGATCGCGCCTTTGGCGTCCTGCATGGCGCGGTAGGCCGCACGCCGGAACTCGTTCGGGTCGTACGCATAGGGCGCTTCGAGGATGCCATTGCCGTAATAGCCCAAGCGATAGCTGATCGTGGCCGCTGCATATCCGAAGGATGCGAAGGATTCGCAAAGTGCATTGAAGTCATTCCTGTGCCCTTCGACGAAGCCGCCGCCATGGATCAGTACCACGAGCGGCCGCTCAGTCTGGCCATCACCCACTGGCTTGTACAGGTTGAGGCGAAGGCTGTCGGTGCCGCCGTTATAGCGCGTGGCGTTGCCGTACCAGACATTGCTGTCAACCTGCACGCCGAAGAGCGGCTCCGTGAACGGGATGCTGCAATCCTGTGCGCGAACGGTGAAGGCGAGGAGGGTGGGTAGGATGAATGAGGAACGCACGGCTCAAAGCTAGGGTGGACTGATGGGGTTCTTCATTCGCCCGTAGTCACCCCAGCGCGGCGCGGCTACGATGTCGGGATCGGCCTCCTCCGTCGGCCTTTCCCGCTAGGGGAGGGCTTCAACGCATCACCCGGATCGCTCGCGCGATCGGGTTCTTCATTCCTCGGCCTGCGCTCGAGCGTTGCTCGATGAAGAGGTCGGGATTGGCCTCCTCCGTCGGCCTTTCCCGTTAGGGGAGGGCTTCAACGCATCACCCGGATCGCTCGCGCGATCGGGTTCTTCATTCCTCGGCCTGCGCTCGAGCGTTGCTCAATGAAGAGGTCGGGATTGGCCTCCTCCGTCGGCCTTTCCCGTTAGGGGAGGGCTTCAACGCATCACCCGGATCGCTCGCGCGATCGGGTTCTTCATTCCTCGGCCTGCGCTCGAGCGTTGCTCGGCTTGGCCTTGAATGAAGAACCCGGCTGCTTTCGCAGCCGAGCTGTGGCGTTGGCGGAGAGGGAGGGATTCGAACCCCCGTTACCCGTAGGTAAAGCGGTTTTCAAGACCGCCGCATTCGACCGCTCTGCCACCTCTCCGAGAGCGGCGCGAATGTAGAGGCCCGCATTCACCGCTGGTGCTCAGGCACCTTGGCGAAGGTGCTTGTCCAGCGCGTTCCGAGCCGTTCGGCGCACCTTGCCCTGAACGATAGGCGTCCATCCGAGCAGCCAACCCACGGCCCCCAGCGCCTGCCGGCTCCATCGCCAGAAGTTGAATCGGTCGTGTTGCTGCACGATCAGCCCATTGCGCAGCGTGAACTCACTGCGGATGATGTTGTGGACCTTGCGTCCCGTGGAAGCGAAGGTGTATCGCGCGTGCCACTCGCATGCGCCGCTGTGCTCATCCGCGCGCAGTACGGTAAACGTGATGCGCAGGTCCTTGCTTCGCCCTAAGAGCATCTGCCACATGGCGCGCACCTGCTTCGCATCCAGGTCGCCGAAGGCGGGATCGCGGAAGCGGGCATCGTCGGCGTAGCAAGCACCCATGGCTGCGGCATCGCCCGAGGCGAAGGCGGTGAAGAAGCGGTTGATCACGGACATGGGTCGGGCGATGGTCATGTTCGCGACGCGAACCACAAATGGTGCTTGGTGCCCTTGCTGCCGTGGGCATGCACTTTCTCTTCCCGCACGCGGAAGCCCGCCATCGCCAGCCGCTTGGTGAAGGGCGCATCGGGGTGCGTGCTCCATACCGCGAGCACCCCGTGCGGGCGCAGCGCATCGTAGGCTGAGCGAAGGCCACGGTGCGAGTAGAGGCGGTTGTTCCTCGGCTGGGTCAATCCTTCGGGGCCATTGTCGGTATCGAGCAGGATGGCATCGTAGCCATCGCGCTCAGTTCGGATCAGCTCCAGCACATCGCCAACAAAAACCTTGGCGCGCGGATCCTTCATCGGGTTGCCAGAGCGTTCGCCCATCGGCCCTTTGTTCCATTCCACCACCTCGGGCACCAACTCCGCTACCACCACCTCCCCTCGTGCGCCCACGCCGCGTAGCGCCGCCGACAGCGTGAAGCCCATGCCCAAGCCGCCTACGAGCACGCGCGCACGGCTGGCATCCTTCAGCTGCTTCAGCGCGAGGTCCGCCAATGCATCCTCCGATCCGTGGATCGCGGTGCTCATCAACTCACCAGCAATGCCCACCACCTCAATGGCGAAATCATCGCTGCGTTGGTAGAGCCTCAATTCTCCGCCGCCGTCGGGAATCTGTGCCGTCGCGAGCAGGGTGTTGGTGCGGATGCGCATGGCGAAAGATGGGGAGAATGGGTGGAGGTGTTACGAAAACGACTTCACAGCCGACGACAGGTGTGGCAACCACGGTGCGAATGGATACTCACCCATGGGTGAAACTGCAGGGCTGTTCTGCCCTCCTGCGATGGTCCTCCATATTGGAGCAATTGTTCTTGCGCGCTGCCATCGCGCAGAAATGAAAGCAGGCTTCGGCGCTATTCCACAGCGATCAACTGCCGACCGATTGGCTTACCGCTTTGCTCCAAGCTGACCGTGTAATAGCCCGGCGCCAAGTCGGGCAGTTTGATGTGCGCTTCCATGTTCAGCAGCCGCAATCGCACCGCCACGCGCCCGCGCGAATCATGCAGGACCAACTCCGAAGCAACAGGAACTGCTCCAGACGGCATCCGCACTTGAAGCACGCTGCCAGGCGCACAGGGGTTCGGCGCTAGAAGGAAGCCGACGCCGGAAATGGAATCGTTGATTGATGTGAAGGCATCGCGCAGCTCCATGAGGTCATTCACCGCCCCGCTGCCTTGTCGACCGAGCCCTGCGTATACGCGTCCGTCGATGGCGAAGGCCGCGCCGCCCCACATGCCGCCACCAGTGTAAGGGGTGAACGCGGTCCAGCTGTTGTTGCTAGGCAGGTAGCGCCAGAGGTCGTTGAGTTGCTGGCCTTGCAGATTATCGCCAGCCATGATGAGGCCGTGGTAGTCCAGCGACCATGTGTAGGAATAGGTGCGCGGGATTCCGGGCAGCGCTGCGCGGCCCTGCCAGCTATTCGTCGCGGGATCATACTGCCACAAGGCATTCGTGAAGGTCTGGTCCGCCAAACGGCCGCCGAGCACGTAGCCTTTGCCATCAGCGGTGAAACCGCGCGCCGCGAACAAGGCCTGACCGGGGATCGGCGCCATTTCGCTCCAGGCATTGGTGGCCGGATCATACATCCAAGTGTCTGTGCTGAACGGGCCGTTTGCGCCGCCTTGGTTGCCGCCTACTATGTAGCCTTTGCCATTTACGGCGAAGGCCGCTGCTGAATAACGAGCGGCATCGGGCAATGGGGCGCGTTGCGTCCACGCGTCGGCTACGGGATCATACTCGAGCAGATCGGCTAGCATCGTTGAAGTTTGCACAAGGCCGCACGCGACGTAGCCCTTCCCATTGATGGCGAAAGCCGCCGCAAGCCTGCGCTCGCCGGGAATGGGCGCCTTCGCCTCCCAAGTATCGATCAGCGGGTCGTAGGCCCATACCTCGTTCACATCGCTGGTACCCACGCGGCCGCCCACCACATAGGCCTTGCCGCCGATCACGAATTCGCACGTGCCCCAGCGTGGCTGATTGGATGCACCTAGGCTGGCGCGCGGTACCCAGGTCCATTGCGCATGCAAGCTGGTAAGGCAAAAGAAGAGCAAGAGCGTATTGATCGCGCGCATGGGTGGCCCGGGTTTGATGCAAATGACGCAAACGGATCGGAGCGTTGCTTCGGCCTCGGCGGTTCGCGTACGGGCACATATTGTTCCCGGCTGATGGAGCGCGGTCGAAGGCAGCGCTTAGCTGGGCGTTTCAATGGACAACAATGGACGCCGCGTCCATTCGTGTCCAAACAAATTGAGAGCACGGTGTCCGATCGTGAATAACTGCCCCCTCTCATCTCCCCCTCCCTCCGATAGTTTCGCGCTCCTGTCATGAAGTTCTCCCACCTACACGTCCACACCCAGTTCTCGCTGTTGGATGGCGCCGCCGCTATTCCTGCGTTGTACAAGAAGGCCGCTGCCGATGGTCAGCCCGCGTTGGCGATCACCGATCATGGCAACATGTTCGGCGTATTCAAGTTCGTGGCGGAGGCAGGCAAGCACAAGAATGAGGATGGCACGCCGAAGGTGAAGCCGATCGTAGGCTGCGAGTTCTACCTGGTGGCCGATCGCACACGCAAGACATTCACACGGGACGATAAGGACCAGCGCGTACACCAATTGCTGCTGGCGAAGAACGCCACGGGCTACAAGAACCTGAGCAAGCTCTGCTCACTCGGCTATATGGAGGGCTTTTACAGCAAGTACCCGCGCATCGACAAGGAGCTCGTCGAGAAGTACAAGGAAGGACTGATCGCGACGACCTGCTGCTTGGGCGCGAGCGTGCCGCGTACCATACTCCGCAAGGGCGAAGCGGCTGGTGAGGAGGAATTCAAGTGGTGGCTCGATCAATTCGGCGAGGACTACTACATCGAGCTGCAGCGCCACGGCATTCCCGAGCAGGACCAGGTGAACGCGGTACTGGTGAAGTGGGCGGCCAAGTACAAGGTGCCGATCATCGCCAGCAACGACAGCCACTATGTGGATCAGCAGGACGCCAACGCGCACGACATCCTGCTGTGCATCAACACCGGCGAGAAGCAGAGCACGCCCAAGGCCGACGACGGCGACGAGGAAGGATCGCAGAAGGGCAAACGCTTCGCCTTCCCGAACGATGAGTTCTTCTTCAAGACCACCACGCAGATGGCGAAGGTGTTCAGCGACCTGCCCGAGGCGCTGGACAACACCAACCTCATCGTCGATAAGATCGAGCCGCTGAAACTGAAGAAGGACATCCTCCTTCCGAACTTCCAGATCCCCGATGGCTTCGCGGACCAGGACGAATACCTGAAGCACCTCACTTATCAGGGTGCGATCCGCCGATACATCAAGGATGATTCCGCCGGGATCGATTCATTGGATCCGAAGATCAAGGAGCGCCTCGACTTCGAGCTGTTCACCATCAAGACGATGGGCTTCAGCGGATACTTCCTCATCACGCAGGACTTCATCAATCACGGCCGCGACATTGGCGTGCTGATCGGCCCGGGGCGTGGTTCAGCGGCGGGCAGTGCGGTGGCCTATTGCATCGGCATCACCAACATCGACCCGATCAAGTACGACCTGCTCTTCGAGCGTTTCCTGAACCCGGACCGCAAGAGCATGCCCGATATCGACACCGACTTCGACGACGAAGGGCGGCAGAAGGTGATCGATTACGTGGTGCAGAAGTACGGGCAGAACCAGGTGGCGCAGATCATCACCTACGGCGGCATGGCGGCCAAGAGCAGCATCCGCGATGTGGCGCGCGTGATGGACCTGCCGCTGAACGAAGCCGATCGCCTCGCGAAGCTGGTGCCCGAGCGTCCGGGCATTGAGTTGGGACGCGTGCTCCGCGCACCGCTCGAAGGAGCGGATAGCCTGAAGGCGAAAGAGAACCTGGGCGCCGACGAACTCGCAGGCGTGAAGCAATTGCGCGAGATCCTGGAGAGCGGCGAACTCACCGCCGATGTGCTGCGCGAAGCCGAGAAGGTGGAAGGCAGCGTGCGCGGCGTCGGCATCCACGCGGCCGGCATCATCATCGCCCCGCAGGACCTGAAGGAGATCCTGCCCGTGTGCACCACGAAGGACTCCCCCATGCTGGTGACGCAATACGACGGCAAGGTGGTGGAGGACGCCGGCGTGATCAAGATGGACTTCCTCGGGCTTAAGACGCTCACCATCATCCGCGACGCGCTGCGGCTGATCGACCAGAACCACGGGATCCGGATCGACATCGACAGCATCCCCCTCGACGACCCGAAGACCTACGCCCTCTACCAGCGCGCCGAGACCAACGGCACCTTCCAGTTCGAGAGCGCGGGCATGCAGAAGTACCTGCGCGAGCTGAAGGCCGACCAGTTCGGCGACCTCATCGCCATGAACGCGCTGTACCGGCCGGGCCCGCTGGAGTACATCCCCAGCTTCATCAAGCGCAAGCACGGGCAAGAGAAGATCATGTACGACCTCCCGGAGATGGAGGACCTGCTGAAGGAGACATACGGCATCACGGTGTACCAGGAGCAGGTGATGCTGCTCTCGCAGAAGCTCGCGGGCTTCAGCAAGGGCGATGCGGATGTGCTGCGCAAGGCGATGGGCAAGAAGGACCGCGCCACGCTGGATAAAATGAAGGGGCAATTCCTCGCGGGAACCGCAGCCAGAGGGCTCGATGAGAAGGTCTGCGAGAAAGTGTGGAAGGATTGGGAAGCCTTCGCACAGTACGCCTTCAACAAATCGCACAGCACCTGCTACGCGTTCGTGGCCTACCAGACGGCCTGGCTGAAGGCCAACTACCCGAGCGAGTTCATGGCTGCGGTGCTCACGCATTCGCAGAGCAGCATCGACAAGGTCACTTTCTTCATGGAAGAGTGCCGTCGCATGGGCATCAAGGTGCTGGGCCCCGATGTGAATGAGAGCAGCTTCGCCTTCAGCGTGAACAAGAAAGGCCAGGTCCGCTTCGGATTGGGGGCCGTGAAAGGGGTGGGGGAGAGCGCGGTGGCGGCCATCGTGAGCGAGCGCGAGGCGAACGGCCCGTTCAAGAGCATCTTCGACCTGGTGCGCCGGGTGGATCTGCGCGCCGCGAATCGCAAGGCGCTCGAAAGCCTGGCCTACGCGGGCGCCTTCGACGGGCTCAATGTCCAGCGCGCAGCCTTCTTCCACAGCGCGGGGGAAGGAAAGCCCACCTGGATGGAGACCCTGGCGCGGTACGGTCAGCAGCACAAGGACAGTGAGGATAGCTCGCAAGTGAGCATGTTCGGCGATACGGTTGAGGGCGCAGGGATCCCGGAACCGGCCGTGCCTCAGATCGATGGATGGAGCGCACTGGAGAAACTGCACTTCGAGAAGGAGGTGATCGGCTTCTACCTCAGCGGCCACCCGCTCGACGACCACCGGCTGGAGATCAAGCACCTCTGCCACCATAACCTGGCGCAGCTCCAGGACCTCAAGGCGCTCGAAGGCCGCGATGTCACTTTCGCGGGCATCGTCACCAAAGCAGAGCACCGGATCGCCAAGAGCGGGAAGCCCTTCGGAAGCTTCAGCCTGGAGGACCATTATGGCAGCCATGACTTCATGCTCTTCAGTGAGGACTATATGCGCTTCAAGCTGTACCTGCAACAGGGTGCATTGCTCTTCGTGCGGGGCCGCGCCATGGCCCGTACCTGGGGCCGCGACGAGGGCCAGATGGAGTTCAAGATCACCAGCATGGAATTGCTAAGCGATGTGCGCGAGAAGTACATGAACAAGCTCACGATCAAGCTCGATGCAGACCATGCCAACGATGAACTGGTGCGCGACCTTGGACAGCTGATCAAGGCCAACCCGGGCAAGTGCAAGGTGGTGGTGCAATTGGTGAGCGAAGCCGAGAAACTGGCCGTGGACCTGCCCAGTAAGGGATTGGCGGTGGCGATCAATGAGGAGCTGGTTGTGCGCCTGGATGGGATTGCTGAATTGAACTACGCGTTGAACTGACACCCTGTCGTGGAATCTCCCGTGGCAAGGAGATCGCTCAAGGGGGGTACCTTTGGCGCCGCAGTCCGGGAGTAAGGAACCGGCGCAAGGAACGACCAGCAACCCGCGTACGGGCCGACCATCATCGGCCAGTCCAATTACCAAACAACAACATGGCACTCGAATTCACCGACAACAACTTCGAAGAACTCGTCCTCAAGAGCGACAAACCCGTGATGGTTGACTTTTGGGCGGAATGGTGCGGCCCCTGCCGCATGGTGGGCCCCGTGGTGGAAGAGCTCGGAAAGGAATATGACGGCCAGGCCGTGGTGGGCAAGCTCAACGTGGACCACAACCCCGGCATCAGCATGAAGTACGGGATCCGCAGCATCCCCACGATCCTGTTCTTCAAGAACGGCGAGGTGGTTGACCGCAGCGTGGGCGCCGTGCCCAAGCCCCAGTTGCAGCAAAAGCTGATCGGTCAACTGGGCTGACGAATCCAAGGAACTGAGAAGGCCTCGGCAACCGCCGGGGCTTTCCCGTTCTTTGCCAACCCATGCCCATCGAGCAAGACCGGATACAGGCCCTCAGCGCCCTCGATTTCAAGGCCCGCCAAGTGGTCGAGGGTTTCCTGGCGGGTTTGCACAAGAGCCCCTTCCACGGCTTCAGCGTGGAATTCGCCGAGCACCGCGCCTACAACCAGGGCGAGAGCACGCGCCACATCGATTGGAAGCTCTACGCCCGCACCGACAAGCTCTTCGTGAAGCGTTACGAGGAAGAGACCAACCTGCGCTGCGAACTGGTGCTCGACGCCTCCTCATCCATGTACTTCCCCGAGAAGGGCGAAGCGAAGGAGCTCAACAAGGTTGGATTCGCCGTGCACGCCGCGGCCGCATTCATCCAATTGCTGCGCAAGCAGCGCGATGCCGCGGGCCTCACGCTCTTCCGCGAGCACGTGATGCTGGCTGAGCGCGCGCGCAGCAACGCCACGCACTTGCGCCACCTCATGGCCCAGCTCGAAGGATTGCTCGCCGCCGAGGCGCCGGCCCGCAACCAGCGCACCGGATTGGTCGAGGCCTTGCACGACATCGCCCAGCGCGCGCATCGCCGCAGCCTGGTGGTGATCCTCAGCGATATGCTCGACGACCAGGACCGTGAAGCCGAGGTCTTTGATGCCTTGCAGCACCTGCGCTTCAACAAGCACGATATCATCCTCTTCCATGTGGTTGACCGCAAGCGCGAACTGGAGCTGGACCTGCCCGACCGGCCATACACCTTCGTGGATGTGGAGAGCGGGGAGCAGGTGAAAGCGCACCCCAGCGAAATCCGTGTAGGCTACCGCGCGGCCATCGCGGACCGCTGGCACCGGCTCAAGCTCAAATGCGGCCAGTACCGGATCGAGCTCGTGGAAGCAGACATCAACGCCGGCTTCGGGCCTTTGCTCCTGGAGTTCCTCACCCGGCGGGCGAAGCTCTACTGAGAAGGAGCCTATCCCTGCTGCAGGAAAGGCAGCTTCACCACTTGGGCCTGAAGTCGCTTGCCGCGCGCATCAATGGTGATGGCCGAGCCGGGCGCGCTCAGCGCCACGGGCACGTAGGCCATGCCGATGGGCTTGTTGAGCGTAGGGCTCATGGTGCCGCTTGTCACCGTGCCGATCGCACCACCATCCGCATCAACCACCGCCATGCCATGGCGCGGGATTCCGCGGTCGAGCAGCTCGAAGCCCACCAGCTTGCGGGCGGTGCCGTTCTCCTTATGGCCCTTGATGGCAGCGCTGTTCGTGAAGTCCTTGGTGAACTTGGTGATCCAGCCCAGGCCGGCCTCGATGGGAGAGGTGCTGTCGTCGATGTCGTTGCCGTACAGGCAGAAGCCCATTTCGAGGCGGAGGGTGTCGCGTGCGGCCAGGCCGGTGGGCTTGATGCCATATGGCTTGCCCGCTTCCATGATCGCATGCCAGGCCTTCTCCGCAAGCGGATTGGGCATGTACACCTCATAACCGCCCGCGCCGGTATAGCCGGTGGTGCTGATCAGCACCAGGCCAACGCCTTTCATCTCGGCGTACATGGCCGTGTAATACGGCATGTTCGCGATGTCCTCCGTGAAAAAGCCCTTGAGCGTGTCCACGGCCTTCGGCCCTTGCACGGCCAACAGGCTCATGCGTTCACTGATGTTCTCCAGCTGCGCATCGAAGGTGTTGAGGCCGTTGATCCAGTTCCAGTCCTTCTCGATGTTGCTGGCATTCACCACCAGCACGTAATGGTGATCGTCCTGGTGCTGCATGCGGTAAACCAGCAGGTCGTCCACGATGCCGCCGCTCGTGTTCGGCAGGCAGCTGTACTGCACCTTGCCCACGGTGAGCTTGCTGGCATCGTTGCTGGTCACCTTTTGGATCAAGTCCAAGGCGCCGGGACCGCGCACGATGAATTCGCCCATGTGGCTCACATCGAACATGCCCACGCTGTTGCGCACGGTGTTGTGCTCATCGATGACGCCACTATACTGAACGGGCATGAGGTAGCCGGCGAAGGGCACCATCTTGGCGCCGAGCGTTTCGTGGATGCTGGTGAGCGCGGTGCGCTTCAATTCGGTGGTGATCTCACTCATGTGCGTTGCAGGATTTCGTTGAAGTGCTTGAGGTAGCGGTCGCGCCAGGCCCTGGTCGAGTAGCGCTCCTCCACGGTGCGCCGGGACTTGTCCCCCATGCGGCGGCGAAGGTCGGCATCGGAGATCAAGCGCGAGAGGCTTTCCACCCATTCCTGGTTGTTCCGAGGCAGGTATCCGTTCACGCCGTGCTGGATGATCTCGGTGTTCACGCCCACGGGGCTCATGAGGGTGGGGATTCCCAGCGCCATGTACTGCAGGCCCTTGAGGCCGCATTTCCCGCGAGCCCATTCATCGTCGGGCAGGGGCATGATGCCGATGTCCATGGCGCGCAGGTCATCGAGTTCCGTGTCCTTCCGCCAGGGTAGCCCAACGATGCCCAGTTCCGGCACGCGGAAACCGCTGTCGCCCACCACACGGAAGCAGACCTGATCGCCGAAGCGCTCGCGGATCGCTTTCAGCGCAGGAATGGCGTACTGGAAGTGCTGGATGGTGGTGATGCTCCCGCTCCAGCCGATGCACACGGGACCGGGAGCACGGCTCGTGCGCGGTGTGTATTCATCGGTGTCGATGGTGGTGGGCACCACGTGCACGTGGGCGCTGAATTGCCGAGCATAATCGGCCAGGTAATCGTTGCCGGCGAATACGCGGTCGGCCAGGGCGATGAGCTTGCTGGTCTTGCCCGCATCCTTCACCCAGCGCCAGCGGCGGTTAGCGGCGCTCACGTTGCTGAGCCAGATGCTGTCGTCGAAATCGAATACGATTCGTGCGCCGCGTTTCCGGCATTGGCGCTCGAACCAGGTGCTGCGGGTCATCAAGGCCTCGCGCTGGATGAATACGATGTCGAATTCCTTGAGCCTGGCCAGGTCGCGTTGCCGGTGCAGGAAGCACTGGGCCACGAAGCGCAGCTTCTTGGCAAAATGGCCCGGTGCATAGAAGTAGGCGTCGTCGCTGGGGCCCACCAGATAGCTCAACTCGCAGCGGAAGCCCTGGGCCTCCAGATGCGGCATGTACTGCTCGAACCGGAAGCGCTGGCTGGGATTGCGGCCCGCGCGGTGCGGCGCCACGAAGAGGATCGAGGGCATCGGATGGGCGGCCGAAGATAGCCGGGGGCTATTTCACCCTCCAGCTCGGCGGCAAGCCCTGTTCGATCTCGATGTTGCCGAAACGGCTGCTCTCGCGGGCACCTGTGGATCTGGCCCAGGGAGCCATGCGCGCGAGCCCTTCGGCGAGCGTGGTTTCCCGGCGCTTGCCGAATATGCGCTCCACCTTGCTGTGGTCACTGAAGGCGAAGACGACTTCATTGCGCGCGTCGAGGTGGCGCACTTCGCCGCGGATGCCCATGGCCTCTTGAACGAGGGTGGCCAGTTCGTTCACGGTGTAGGGCGTATCGGCGCCCACGTTGAAGACCTCTCCGAAGGCCGAAGGCGTGAGCGCCGCCGTGGCGATGATCGGCGCGATATCGCCGATGTAGGTGAAGGCGCGCTTCTGCTCGCCATCGCCGAAAACGGTCATGGGCTGGCCCTGCATCAACTGGTTCATGAAGATGCCCACCACGTTTCGGTAGCGGTCGCCGAGGTTCTGATACTCGCCATAGACGTTGTGCGGGCGCACCACCACGTACTCCAGACCGAACATGTGGCGCGCGGCATAGAGGTCCATCTCCACGGCATACTTCGCTACTCCGTAGGGGTCCTCGGGCTTGGGCACCATATCCTCGCGCATGGGCGGCGGCAAGGCCCCGTACACCGCGATGCTGCTGGTGAACACGAAGCACTTCACCCCATGCCGCACGCTGGCATTGATCAGGTTGATGCTGCCGATGAGGTTGTTGGTGTAGTTGAAGCGCCGGATGAAGTGGCTGAGCCCCTCTGCGGCATAAGCGGCCAGGTGATACACATAATCGAAGCGGTGCTCAGCGAAGAGTCGCTCGACCAGCTCATGGTCGGTGATGCTGCCTTGCACGAAGGTGGCGCGTGGATCCACCTGATCGGCGAAGCCGCCGCTGAGGTCATCGAGCGCCACAACGGTGTGGCCCAGCGCGAGCAGTTCCTTGACGACATGGGCGCCCATGAAGCCGGCGCCTCCGGTGACGAGTGATACGGGCATGCGAATGAATCGGGGCGAAGATGGCGGTTGAAGACGATGGAAGGTGCGTGCGGATGCCAGCTGCAATCAACCAAGGTGCTTCTTCAGCGCTTGCTGGATGCGTGCGTTGAGGTCGCCGGTGTCCGCTGGTACGAAGGCCTTTCCGGTGATGCGCTCGTACAATTCCACGTAACGATCCGTGACGCTCTGCACGAAGGCATCGTCCATCGCGGGCACCTGTTGGCCCTCTTTGCCCATGAAGCCACCGGCGATGAGCCATTCGCGAACGAACTCCTTGCTCAATTGCTTCTGGCGCTCGTCCTTGGCCTGCCGATCAGCATAGCCATCGGCGTAGAAGTAGCGCGAGCTGTCTGGCGTATGCACCTCATCGATGAGCAGGATGCGGCCATCGGGCGCTCGGCCGAATTCGTACTTGGTGTCAACGAGCAGCAGGCCGCGCTCCTCCGCCATGCGTGATCCTTCCGCGAAGAGGGCCAGCGCGTATCGGCACATCGTGTCCCATTCCTCCTTGGTGCACAGGCAGCGCGAGAGGATCTCCGCCGGGGTGATGTCCTCATCGTGGCCCTCATCGGCCTTGGTGCTCGGGGTGATGATCGGCGCGGGCAGGCGATCACTCTCCTTCAAGCCTTCCGGAAGCGAGGCACCGCAGAGCACGCGCTTGCCTTCGCTGTAGGTGCGCCAGGCATGGCCCGCGAGGTAGCCGCGCACCACCATCTCCACCTTCACCGTCTCGCAGGCCTGGCCGATCACCACGTTCGGGTCGGGCTGCGCGATGGCCCAGTTCGGAGCGATGGCCGCCGTGGCTTGCAGCATGTGCCAACTGAGCTGGCTGAGCACCTGACCCTTGTGCGGGATGCCGCGCGGCAGCACCACATCGAAGGCGCTGATGCGGTCGCTGGCCACCAGGATGATGCGGCCGTCGCTCAGGGTGTACACATCGCGCACCTTGCCGCGATAGACCTTCTGGATCAACGGATGGCTCAGTTCACTGCGGATGAGCGTGGTATCGGTCGTCGTCATGCTCTTCAAGATCCTTTTTCGTCCAGCGTCCTCTCTATTCTCCTAGTCCCCCATTCTACATTCTACATTCTTCATTCTTCATTCTCACCCCTCATGCTTCCCCTTTCCGCTCATGCTCCGCGAATGCGCCCAGCACGCGCGTCACCAGCTCGTGCCGGATCACATCGCGCACATCGAGCTCGATGATGGCGATGCCCGGCACCTGCCGCAGCATGTCAACCGCGGGCATCAATCCGCTGGGCTGGCGGTCGGGCAGGTCCACCTGGGTCACATCGCCAGTGATCACGAACTTGGCGTTGCGGCCCATGCGCGTGAGGAACATCTTCACTTGCGGGAGCGTGGCATTCTGCGCTTCATCCAGGATCACGAAGGCATTGTCGAGCGTGCGGCCGCGCATGAAAGCCAGCGGTGCGATTTGGATCACGCCCTCTTCAAGGTACTCGCTCAGGCGCGCCGCGGGGATCATGTCCTTGAGCGCATCGTAGAGCGGCTGCAGGTAGGGATCAAGCTTCTCCCGCAGGTCACCGGGCAGGAAGCCGAGGTTCTCGCCGGCCTCCACCGCAGGTCGTGTGAGGATGATGCGGCGGACGCTGCGCTCCTTCAGCGCCTTCACGGCGAGGGCCACCGCCGTGTAGGTCTTACCGGTTCCGGCCGGACCGATGGCGAACACCATGTCGCTCTCGCGCACGGCCTCCACCAAGCGCTGCTGATTGGGCGTGCGGGCTTTCACGCGTAGGCCGGCGTTGCCGAACACGAGCACGTCATCCTCGGGGTCGCCGCCGTTGCGCGGGGCCTCGCCGCCGCCCATGATGTCGTCAAGAACCTTGCGCGGCAGCTCATTGTAGCGCGCCACATGGCCCAGGAGCTCGGCGAAGCGGGCCTCGAAGAGCGCGATGTCATCGGGGGTGCCGCTCACCTTCACAGTGTCGCCGCGCGCCACGAGGCTGAGCTTGGGGAAGAGGCCGCGGATGATCCGCAGGTTGGCGTCGTTGGCGCCGAGGATATCCACGGGATCAACCCCCGTGATGGTGATCAGCTTCTCGCTCAAGGTTCAGCGGCGGTGTGTTGAGAACTTCCCGGAATGGCGTTTCACCGCCCTCTAGTTTTGACCGCCCGAAGGTAGAGGCTATCCACCGCGCGCGATGGCGATCATCACCCTCACCACCGACATGGGCACCAAGGACCACTATGTGGCCGTGGTGAAGGCGGCGATCATGCAGCAGGAGCCGGGCGCCACGGTGGTGGACATCACCCACGAGGTGAAGCCCTTCCACACCGCCATGGCGGCGCATGTGGTGCGCAACGCTTACTCGGCCTTCCCCGATGGGAGCATCCACATCATCGGCGTGAACCCCGAGGCCGATGCGATCACGGCGCACGTGGTGGCGCGCCACGAGGGGCACCACTTCATCACGGCCGACAACGGGATCCTGCCGCTGGTCTTCGAGGGCAAGCCCTACGAGGCTTTCGAGCTCACCATGAAACTCGACGACCACCACGCCGCCTTCCCCACGCGATCGGTGTTCGTGAAGGCCGCCTGCCACCTGGCGCGCGGCGGCGTGGCAGAGACCATCGGCCGCAAGATGACAGCCCTGCGCGAGCTCATCGGCTTCGCGCCATCCATCCAGGAGAACGCCATCGTGGGCCGCGCCACCTACGTTGACCATTACGGCAACGTGATGACCAACATCAAGCGCGCGCTCTTCGAGGAGATGGTGAGCGGCCGCTCTTTCCGCATCCGCTTCGGGCGCACCGCCAACGACCTCACCCGGATACACGGCACCTACACCGATGTCTCCAATGGCGTGTGCCTGGCCTTCTTCAATGCCAGCGGGCACTTGGAGATCGCCGTGAACAAGGGCAGCGATGGCAACGGCGGCGGCGCCTCGAAGCTGCTGGGCCTGCACGAAGGCGACCCCGTGCGCGTGGAATTCAGCGCGAAGCGGTAATGGGCAACGCGTATCGAGGAAGGCTTCTTCGCGTGCGCATTTCGGTACGGTTCCATTCGACTTGCAAGGCGGTGTCCGCGCCGATGGACGCGAAGGGCCGCTCAGCCCCCGTGTTCCACACATCGCCGATGGCCTTGTAGTCGGTATCGCCATGGTAGCCCAGGCTCATCGAGAAGGCATCACCGTGCAATGGGGCCTAGTGCACGATCCGTCCTGGGATACCCGCACGTGACCATCTGGCAGGTCATGGAAGGGCGGCACATGGATTGGCCTGCGCGGCAACGCCTGTTGAAAACCGCGTCTGACCGACGGGGAGCGCAGGCGGTACTTTTGCTCCTGCCAATCTGACCCCGATCCGTCGATGAACGACATCCTCCATAGCGGCCCCGACATGTTCAGCAGCGAGGCCATCGAGAACGAGACCGAGCTCATCCCCTTGATCACCGCCGAGGATGAGGAGCAGATGAACGCGGAGAGCACGCCGCCTGAGCTGCCCCTGCTTCCCTTGCGCAACACGGTGCTCTTCCCGGGCGTGGTGATTCCGATCACTGTGGGCCGTGACCGCAGCATCCGCTTGATCCAGGATGTGTACCGGGGCAACCGCACGCTGGGCGTGGTGAGCCAGAAGGACAGCCAGATCGAAGAGCCACGGGTGGAGGACCTGAACAGCGTGGGCACCATCGCCACGATAATCCGCATGCTGCGCATGCCCGATGGCAGCACCACGGCCATCATCCAGGGCAAGAAGCGCTTCGAGGTGATCGACATGGTGAAGGTGGATCCCTACTTCACCGCCCGCGTGAAGGAGTTCGAGGAAGTGCGCCCCGCCAAGGACGATAAGAGCTTCGCCGCGCTGGTGAGCTCGCTGAAGGACCTCTCACTTGAAATCATAAAGCAGAGCCCGCACATCCCCACCGAGGCGCAGTTCGCCATCAAGAACATCGATTCGCCCTCCTTCCTGGTGAACTTCATCAGCAGCAACATGAACGCTGATGTGTCGGAGAAGCAGAAGATGCTCGAGGTGGCCGACCTCCGTGAGCGGGCCTCGCTGCTGCTGGCGCACCTCACCAAGGAGCTGCAGATGCTGCAGATGAAGAACGAGATCCAGAGCAAGGTCCGCACCGAGGTGGACCGTCAGCAGCGCGAGTATTTCCTGCACCAGCAGATGAAGACCATCCAGGACGAGCTCGGCGGCAACCCGATCGAGCAGGAGATCTTCGACATGCGCGGCAAGGCGGCCTTGAAGAAGTGGAGCAAGAAGGTGGGGGAGACCTTCGAGAAGGAACTCACCAAGCTTCAGCGTATGAACCCGGCCGGCGCGGAGTTCAGCGTGCAGTACAACTATGTGCAGTTGCTGCTGGAATTGCCTTGGGGCGAGTACAGCATCGATAAATTCGACCTGAAGCACGCGCAGAAGATCCTCGACCGCGACCACTTCGGGCTCGACAAGGTGAAGGAGCGCATCATCGAGCACCTCGCGGTGCTGAAGCTCAAGGGCGATATGAAGGCGCCCATCATCTGCCTCTACGGTCCGCCGGGCGTGGGCAAGACCAGCCTCGGCAAGAGCATGGCCGAAGCCCTCGGCCGCAAGTACGTGCGCATGAGCCTCGGCGGCCTGCACGATGAAGCCGAGATCCGCGGCCACCGCAAGACCTACATCGGCGCCATGCCCGGCCGCCTGATCCAGAGCATGAAGAAGGCCGGCACCAGCAACCCGCTCTTCGTGCTCGACGAGATCGACAAGGTGGGCCGCAGCAATCAGGGAGATCCCGCCAGCGCGCTGCTCGAAGTGCTCGACCCTGAGCAGAACAACGCCTTCCACGACAACTTCGTGGAGATCGAGTACGACCTGAGCCGCGTGATGTTCGTGGCCACGGCCAACAGCCTCAGCAGCATCCACCCGGCCCTGCGCGACCGCATGGAGATCATTGAGGTGAACGGCTACACGGAAGAGGAGAAGGTGGAGATCGCCTTGCGCCACCTGTTGCCCAAGCAGTTCAAGGAGAACGGCATCAAGCCCAAGCAGCTCAAGCTCGCCCCGGGGCTCCTGGAGGCCGTCATCGAGCAATACACCGATGAAAGCGGGGTGCGCACCCTCGAGAAGCGCATTGCCAAGCTCGTGCGCTACCGCGCCAAGCAGATCGCCCTCAAGCAGAAGCACAGCCTCACCATCACGATCGAGGATCTTCCGAAGATCTATGGTCCCAGCCACGCCCGCGACAAGTACCAGGGCAATGATGTGGCCGGCGTGGTCACCGGCCTCGCCTGGACGCCCACCGGCGGCGACATCCTCTTCATCGAGACCAGCATCACCAAGGGCGAAGGCAAGCTCACCCTCACCGGCAACCTCGGCGACGTGATGAAGGAGAGTGCCGTGATCGCCCTCGAGTACATCAAGTCCCATAGCGACATCATCGGACTCGACCCCGATGTGTTCAAGCGCTGGAACGTTCACGTGCACGTGCCCGAAGGCGCCACGCCGAAGGATGGTCCCTCAGCCGGCATCACCATGCTCACCAGCATCGCCAGTGCCTTCACCCAGCAGAAGGTGCGCAAGTTCACGGCCATGACCGGCGAGATCACCCTGCGCGGCCGCGTGCTTCCCGTAGGGGGCATCAAGGAGAAGATCCTGGCCGCCAAGCGCGCGGGCATCAAGGAGATCATCCTCAGCACCGATAACCGAAAGGACATCGAGGATATTGATGCGCGCTACACCAAGGGAATGCGCTTCACGTACGTCACCGAGATGATCGAGGTGGTGAAGCACGCGCTGCTGAAGGAGAAGGTGGAGAATGCGTTGAAGGTGGCTTAGAAGGACTGGACTAGAGCGTCCGCTTAGAGACCAAGGAAGAGGCCAATGCGCGCCGGCAGCGCGAGTTCATCGCCCTCAGCCCTGGCGAACGGCTGGCGTGGTTCCTGCGCAGCTTCGATGGTCGCGAGAACGAGGACCCGGATCGCGGCAGGAGGAAGGGCAACTTCGTGATCGAGAAGAGGCACTATGCACTTCGGTGATGAAGTGACCGAATTTCCGCGCCGCGAATGGGTTTGAGGTGCGGGCTCTCCAAGCCGTTTGTTGCTGCAAGCCGACCGCAAATAGGCCGCCTAGCGGTTTCACCAACCCGGGCGCTGTGGATTCAGCATGTGGATGAGAAATTTCACCAAGATTGCCACGAGCGTGCCTGCCACAGCCAATGCAACGATCACGGCGATGAACTGCGTGATTCGTGGCGGAAGCAGTGCACGCGGCTGCTCCTGGAATCGGCGCTTCCATGGGCCATGTCGCTACGTTGATGCTCGGTCCTTGCTCTTCTCCTTGCTGAGGAAGGGCTTCAGATAGGCCATGTGCCTTCTCGGCGAGCGTGAGTAAGCCTCCTTGCGCATCCCGAAACCCATGTATCCCATTGGTCCCGTTGCAGCTCAGGTTGACCCGCAATCAGATCAACGATTCCATAGCGGATCACTCCGCAGGCGGCAGCTCCTTGCCCTCCTCGCCCTCACCCTTAGTGATCTTCTTCTTGCCCTTGGTGACCTTAATGGCCACATCGCTCTTCTCCTTGTTGAGCCCGATGGAGATCTTGTCGCCTTCCTCAACGCCTTGGTTGATGATCTCCTCGGCCAAGGGGTCCTCGATGAACTTCTGGATGGCACGCTTGAGGGGGCGCGCGCCGAACTTCTCATCGTAGCCCTTCTCGGATAGGAAATCCTTAGCCTCGTCGGTGAGCTTCACGTCGTAGCCCAGCTCGCTGATGCGCTTGTACAGGTAGCCCAGCTCGATGTCGATGATCTTGTGGATGTCCTCGCGCTTGAGCGAATTGAACATGATGATGTCATCGATCCGGTTGAGGAACTCGGGCGCGAAGGCCTTCTTGAGCGCCTTCTCGATGATGCCGCGGTTGCTCTCATCCTGGCCCGCCGTTTTGGCGGCGGTGCCGAAACCAACGCCCTTGCCGTAGTCACTGAGGTCACGCGCCCCGATGTTCGAGGTCATGATGATGATGGCGTTCTTGAAGTCGATGTGGCGGCCGAGGCTGTCGGTCATCTTGCCGTCGTCGAGGGCCTGCAGCAGCAGGTTGAAGACGTCGGGGTGGGCCTTCTCGATCTCGTCGAGCAGGATGATGGAGTAGGGGCGGCGGCGCACCTTTTCAGTGAGCTGCCCGCCTTCCTCGTAGCCCACGTAGCCCGGCGGCGCACCGATCAAGCGGCTTACGGAGAATTTCTCCATGTACTCGCTCATATCTATGCGGATAAGGGCGTCCTCCGTATCGAAGAGGTAGCGCGCGAGTTCCTTGGCGAGTTGGGTCTTGCCCACGCCGGTGGGGCCCAGGAAGATGAAGGAGCCGATGGGGCGATTGGGGTCCTTGAGGCCGGCCCGGTTGCGCTGGATGGCCTTCACCACCTTGGCCACCGCCTCCTCCTGGCCGATCACCTTGCCCACCATTTCCTCCTTCATCCGGCGCAGCTTGCCGCTCTCCTTCTCGGCGATCCGGGTCACCGGTATGCCGCTCATCATGGCCACCACCTCGGCCACATTCTCCTCGGTCACGGTGGTGCGGTTGCTCTTGCTCTCTTCCTCCCAGGCTTTCTTGGCCTTCTCGAGTTCCTCGAGCAGCAGGCGCTCGCGGTCGCGGAGCTTCGCTGCCTCTTCATAGCGCTGGCTGCGCACCACCTTGTTCTTCTCCTCCTTGATGTCCTCGATCTTCTGCTCCACATCGAGGATGCTCTTGGGCACCACGATGTTGCTGATGTGAACGCGGCTTCCGCTCTCGTCCAAGGCGTCGATGGCCTTGTCCGGGAGGTGGCGGTCAGTGATGTAGCGCGCGGTGAGCTTCACGCAGGCCTCGACGGCCTCCGGTGTGAAGTTCACGTTGTGGTGGTCCTCGTATTTCTCCTTGATGTTGTTGAGGATCTGGATGGTCTCCTCCACGTTGGTGGGTTCCACCAGCACCTTCTGGAAGCGGCGCTCCAAGGCCCCGTCCTTCTCGATGTATTGGCGGTACTCGTCCAAGGTGGTGGCCCCGATGCACTGGATCTCACCGCGCGCGAGGGCGGGCTTGAACATGTTGCTCGCATCGAGCGAGCCGCTGGCGCCGCCCGCCCCTACTATGGTGTGGATCTCGTCGATGAAGAGGATCACGTCCGGGCTGTTCTCCAGCTCGTTCATCACCGCCTTCATGCGCTCCTCGAACTGGCCACGGTACTTGGTGCCGGCCACCAGCGAGGCGATATCCAGCGCCACAATGCGCTTATTGAAGAGCACGCGGCTCACTTTGCGCTGGATGATGCGCAGGGCGAGGCCCTCGGCGATGGCACTCTTGCCAACGCCGGGTTCGCCGATCAGCACAGGGTTGTTCTTCTTGCGGCGGCTCAGGATCTGGCTCACGCGCTCAATCTCCTTCTCGCGCCCAACGATGGGGTCCAGCTTGCCGTCTTCGGCCAGTTTGGTGAGGTCGCGCCCGAAGTTGTCGAGCACAGGGGTCTTGCTCTTGCTGTCGCCCTGCTTCCGCTGGCCGCCCCCTCCTTGGAAGCTGCCACTCTCCTCATCATCGTCGTCGGCGCTCTGCGGGCCTTGGGCGCGCGGCGTGGAACGGCTGGGCTTGGTGCTCTTGCTGGTGTAATCGCTGCCGCCGCCATCGGCCAGGATCACATCGAGCTCGTGCTTCACGGTCTCGTAGTCAACCTTGAATTTGCGCAGTGTGCGGGTGGCCAGGTTGTCCTCGTCCTTGAGAATGCTGAGCAGCAGGTGCTCGGTGTCGATGCTCTGGCTCTTGAAGAGCTTGGCCTCGAGGTAGGTGATCTTCAGCATCTTCTCCACCTGCTTGAGCAGGTTGATGCTTTCCTTGTCCTTGGGGCGCGTGGCGCTGGGCGGCTCCATGCCGCGCTCCACGGCCTTGCGCAACTCATCGGCATCCACTTCCAAGCGCTGCAGGATCCGAAGGGCGTTGCCCTCATTGTGCCGCAGCAGCCCAAGCAGCACATGCTCGATGCCGATGAAGTTGTGGCCGAGGCGAAGGGCTTCTTCGCGGCTGTAGCCGATGATGTCTCGGACTCTGGGGGTGAATCGGGCGTCCATGGGTTGAGGGCGCTAAGTTGAGGGGATCGCGCGTCTTTGCCGACGGTCTGCTAAGGTAGCCGGGCCGAGGGCGCGGGCAAGCTATCCCTACAGCCAACGGAGGGCCCGGATCCGGCAATTGCAATTATTCACAGCGCTTTGTGGCGTTGTGGAAAAGTGCGGCTCCGGGCATCCTGTGATCGGGATACTTTCGGGCGCCTTTTCAAATACCCTGCCCGCACTGAAACGGGAGGGCGAAAACCGGAGAAACGCACGCCATGTCAGATCAGCCAGGAGGAGAACGGATCATCCCGATCAACATCGAGAACGAGATGCGCACCGCCTACATCGATTATTCGATGTCGGTGATCGTGAGCCGGGCCCTGCCCGATGTGCGCGATGGATTGAAGCCCGTTCACCGCCGCGTGCTCTACGGCATGCAGGACTTGGGTGTAACCAGCACCCGGGGCTACAAGAAGAGCGCCCGTATCGTGGGCGAGGTGCTCGGCAAGTACCACCCTCACGGCGATGGCAGCGTGTACGATGCCATGGTGCGCATGGCCCAGGAATGGAGCCTGCGCTACCCGCTGGTCGATGGTCAGGGCAATTTCGGCAGCATAGACGGCGACCCCCCGGCCGCTATGCGGTACACCGAGGCGCGCATGCGGAAGATCGCCGAAGAGGTGCTCGCCGATCTGGATAAGGAGACGGTGGACATGCGGCCCAACTTCGACGACACGCTCGAAGAGCCCAGCGTGATGCCCACCAAGATCCCGCAGCTGCTAGTGAACGGCGCGGCTGGCATCGCCGTGGGAATGGCCACCAACATGGCCCCGCACAATCTGAGCGAGGTGTGCGATGGCATCGTGGCCTTCATCGACAACAAGGACATCGATACCGACGGCCTGATGCAGCACATCAAGGGCCCCGATTTCCCCACCGGCGGCGTGATCTACGGCACCCAGGGAATCCGCGAGGCTTACGAGACCGGGCGCGGCCGCATCATCCTGCGCGGCAAGACCTTCGTGGAAGAGGATCCGAAGACCGGTCGCGAGACGATCGTATGCACCGAGATCCCCTACCAGGTGAACAAGGCCGAGAAGCTTCACAAGGGCGTGGCCGAACTGGTGACCGAGAAACGCATTGAGGGCATCAGCGATGTGAACGACTACAGCGACCGCAACGGCATCCGCCTGGAGTACGAGGTGAAGCGCGACGCCATGTCGAGCGTGGTGCTCAACCAGTTGTATAAGCATAGCGAGCTGCAGACCAGCTTCAGCGTGAACAACATCGCCCTGGTGCATGGGCGCCCCGTGCTGCTGGGCCTCAAGGCCATGATCCAGCACTTCGTGGATCATCGCATGGATGTGGTGATCCGCCGCACCAAATTCGATCTGCGCAAGGCCGAAGAGCGCGCCCACATCCTCGAAGGCCTGCTCATCGCCCTTGACCACCTCGATGCCGTGATCGCCCTGATCCGTGCGAGCCAAACACCCGATGAGGCGCGCGAGGGCCTTATGGCGCAATTCGGCCTCAGCGAGATCCAGGCCCGCGCCATCCTCGATATGCGCCTGCAGCGCCTCACCGGCCTGGAGCGTGACAAGATCCGTGAGGAGCACGCCGAACTGATGAAGACCATCGCCTACCTCAAGGAGGTACTGGCCGATGAGGGCCTGCGGATGCAGATCATCAAGGGCGAGACGCTCGAGATCAAGGAGAAATACGGTGACAAGCGGCGCACGGAGATCATGCACGCCAGCGGTGATGTGCGCATGGAGGACCTCATCGCGGACGAAGCCGTGGTGGTCACCATCAGCCACCTGGGCTACATCAAGCGCACGAGCCTCACAGAATTCCGGACGCAGAGCAGGGGAGGCGTGGGCAGCCGGGGCAGCACCACACGCGATGAGGATTTCCTGGAGCACCTTTTCGTGGCCACCAACCACAACTACCTGCTGGTCTTCACGCAGAAGGGGCGTTGCTATTGGATGCGCGTGTTCGACATCCCCGAGGGCAATCGCCAGAGCAAGGGCCGGGCGATCCAGAACCTCGTGCAGATCGAGGGCGATGACAAGGTGGTGGCCTACCTCAACGTGAAGGACCTCACGAGCGAGGAATACGTGAACAGCCACTTCGTCGTGCTCTGCACCAAGCAGGGCATCATCAAGAAGACCACGCTCGAGGCCTACAGCCGCCCCCGCGTGAACGGCATCATCGCCGTGGGCATCCGCGAAGGCGATGAACTGCTCGAGGCGCGCCTCACAACCGGGAAGAGCCACATCCTGCTGGCCAGCCGCGATGGCCGGGCAGTGCATTTCCAGGAAGAGGACGTGCGCCCCATGGGCCGCAATGCCAGCGGCGTGCGCGGCATGAACCTCGCAGGCGGCAGCAAGGAGAACGAGGTCATCGGCATGATCGCCATCGACGCCAGTGAACTGGCCACGCGGCAGATCATGGTGGTGAGCGAGAACGGCTACGGCAAGCGCTCGGCCATCCTGGATGAGAAAGGTGAGTACGAGTACCGCATGGTATCGCGAGGCGGCAAGGGCGTGAAGACGATACAGGTCACCGAGAAGACCGGGAACCTGGTGGCCATCAAGGATGTGCGGGAAGACGACCACCTGATGATCATCACCCGCAATGGCATCACCATCCGCATGGACCTGAGCGAGACCCGTGTGGTGGGCCGTGCCACACAGGGCGTGCGCCTGATCGAGCTGCGCAACAACGACCAGATCGCGGCCGTGGCCAAGGTGGACAGCGACCTGCACGAGGACGAAGCACCGGCCACCGATGCCCCTGCGCCCGATCAGGCCAACGATGGCAGCAGCCCCGATGGCACCGATGTTGCCAGCGGCGAAGAATCCAACGAACAATAGACCTCACCGAACCACCGATGAAACAGTCACTCCTTGCCACCGCAGCGCTGACCCTCACACTCGGCGCCGCCGCCCAGAACGCAAACGTGGTGAATGCATTCAACTACATGAAGGACGGCCAGTACGAGAAGGCCGTGGAGTATATCGAGCCGGCCACGCAGGATGCCAAGACCGGCCTCAACGAGAAGACCTGGCGCTACCGCGGCGAGATCTACCGCCTGATCGCCCTCGGAACCGACGAGGCCCTGAAAGGAAAGTTCCCTGATGCCATCGAGAAATCTGCCGAGAGCTACATCAAGGCCAACGAGCTCGATGCCAAGGGCAGCTACAAGGTCGAGAACGCTCAAGCGCTCGGCGCCCTGCAAGGCGCTTCTTTGAACGCGGGCAATGAGGCCTTCGGCAAGAAGGATTATCAAATCGCCATTGCCCGCTACCGCATGAGTGAGAGGATCGCCAAGAGCTTCGGGCAGGCGGATACCAACGCCATCTTCAACCGGGCCCTGGCCTACGAGAGCGCCGGCGATGCCGCCAACGCCATCAGCAGCTACCGCGAAGCCATTGCCGCCGGCTACAACAAGCCAGAGGTGTACCGCTACATCGCCAGCCTGCAGCGCAAGGGCGACGACCTCAGCAGCGCCATCGGCACCGCCCGTGAGGGCCTGGCCCGTTTTCCCGGCAATAAGGACCTGATGCTCGATGAGATGCAATACCTGCTCGCGGCCGATCGCAGCGACGAGGCCGAGGCCAGCGTGAAGGCCGCCCTCGACAAGGACGCGCGCAACGCCGTGCTCTGGAGCGTGCTTGGAGGCCTGTACGACAAGAAGGCCAGCCTTGCAGCGGAAGCCAAGGACCTCAAGGCCATGGGCGAGTGGTACGCCAGGGCCGAGGAAGCCTACAAGAAGGCCATTGAGATCGACCCCGCACTATTCGATGCGCACTTCAACATCGGCGTGCTCTATAACAACCGGGCGGCAGCCGAGTACGATAAGTGCAGTGCCATCAAGGACGATGCGCAGTACATGAAGTGCAAGAAGGTGGCCGATGACACCTACCTGCAAGCCGTGCCCTACTTCGAGAAGGCGCACGAGCTCAACGGCACTGACCTCCAGACCGTCCAGCAGCTCATCAAGCTCTACGGCAAGACCAACGACCAGGTGAAGTATGCCGCGATGAAGGAGAAACTGGCGAAGCTGCAGTAAGCGCAACGCCCAGATCGAGCGAGGGCCGGGGATTCCCGGCCCTCGCGGCTCACAAGCGTCGATTTTCCGAACCGAACGCCATGAAATACCTGATCGCATCCGTTGCCCTCGCACTGGGCGCAATCCCGTCTGACCTGTCCGCGCAGATCGCGCATGACCTGACCATTTTCTCGGAGGATGGCCATGCCTTCACGCTGTTGCTGAATGGCCAGCAGGTGAATGCCGGCCCCGCCGCCAGCGTCACCGCGCCGAACATCAACTTCGACTATGCCAAGGTGGAGGTGCGCTTCGTGGATGAAGCGAAAACGCCCATCGTACGGAAGAACCTGCAGATCGCCATGCCCGGAACCGGCCCGAAAGGACCGGTGGCCACGGTGTACGCCATCAAGGAGAAGAAAGGAGAGCAGGTGCTGCGGTTCGTTTCACGTTCCGAGAAGAAGATTCAGGACGCACCGGTGATCATCATCAACAACTGAGCTTCACTGATGCCGGCGCAGGATCGCAGCGATGATCCAGCCGGTGGCGCCGGGGCGATTCCAGGTGCCGCGATATGGCATGGCGGGCTCGCCTGACGGTATCGATGTCCGCCGGACGTGCTGGTGACCGCTCCTCCATCGTTAGCGCCCTTCGTCGACCACCCAATTCAATTCGGTGCGATAAGCCCTGGGGTCCTTCACCTCGTCCGGGTTGTTCAGGTAGCACTCGAAGAACCGTCCGTCCTCGGGCAAGTTTCGCTGGCGCACCCAGTCTTGCAGCTCGCGCCAAGCGTCACCCAGCCGTTCGTAAGGACCTTGGTACACAGCACGCACCACCTTCGCTGCGGGCAGGGCGCTATTCTTCACGCGCCCCGCTTCGTTCACGGCCTTCGCTACGGGGAACCCGATCTCGAAATCGAAGGTGTCGCTCGGGCGCCGGTGGTGGTAGCTGAACATCGGCCCGGCAGGGTGCATGCCTTGGTCGGCGAGCACTTGGAGGATCTCTTGGATCGCGGGGTCCATGTACTTCGGCATGTCGCGGCCGGGGATCACCAAATGGATGGTGGCGGCCAGTTGTTCCGTGATGGTGGTGACTTCGGGTGAGGTGATCATGGGGTGAAGATCAGTTGACGAAAGGACATCCGATCAAATGAGTCTGATCCAAGCGCTCACGATGGCTTGCAGCGCTTTCGCTTTCGCCTCGATATCCGGGGCATCCTTGAAGGTGATCTGCGCGCGGTCGTTGCCAAGCCATCTGATCAGGCCTTCCGGATCGGGGATGCGCTCCTTCAGCACGATGCCTCTTGCCTTGGCACCAGCATGCAGGATCAGCATCGGCTCCTTCACGTGCTTCGGGCCGTTCAAAGTGGCGAACCAATCCGTGGTCCGGAAGCTGGCCGTGTTCCACTTCACGCCCTCCTCGATCGACCTATCGACGCCCAGGATGAGGCTGCGCAGCAAATCCATCTCCTTGCGCAAGGGGTGATCGCGCGCATCCAGCAAGGCGCTCACGGCACGGTCGAAGCGAGGGTACATGAAAGATCAGCTTTGCAGTAGGAACCGATCGAGGCGCTGGTAGCCGACCTCCATCCCGTCTCCCAATTCCGCGGCGAGCACACCATCGCGTGCAGTCGGTGACTCATACTCAACGGTCAAGGTCATCAAGGTCCTTCCGAATTCTTCTGTGAGCACCATCGTTCCCACCGCTTCACCAGGGTACCACGCTTGATCGAATTTCTCCGAAGTCACCAAACGCTTGGGGCGAACAATCTCCTTGTACACACCGCCCATGCCCATCTCCTGTCCATCCGTATTGCGCCACACCCATCGGTAGGAGCCGCCCACCCGCAGGTCGATCTCGCAGACCACGAGCGTCCAACCGGTCGCGCCATGGAACCAGTTCATCATCATCTCGGACCTGGTCATCGCGTCGAATACCATTTCGTGCGGAGCATTGAAGCTGCGCGTGATCCGGATCGCACGTTCACTATGGGCGACAATCTCGACTTTGCTGCTCATGAGTTTCTCTTGTAGGTAAGCAGTTCAAGCCTGCGCTTCCGCATGCCCCATGAACCGGTCAAGGATGGCTTGCCAGCCGCTTCGCTGCATCTCCACGGGATTCTCCGTTTCCGCATCGAAGGATTCGGTGACGAGCGTGCCGCCATCCTTCTCCTGGAAGAGGATCTCGCAGGTACGGCCATCGGTCATGGTGTAGGCGATGCGCTTGTGCAACTGGACATCATCGTACACGCCCTCGAAATCGAAGCTGAAGCTGCCATCGCGCGCGGCCATGGTGCTGCTGAATCCACCGCCGGCGCGCAGGTCGTTGCTCGCCTTAGGGCAATGCCAATCATCGCTGGCGGCGTTCCATTGCATGATGTGGGCTGGTTCGGTCCAGATCTTCCAGACGAGGGCCAAGGGCTTGTTCACGTGGGTCGTTACGGTGATGCGCATTGGTACCGTTTGGGTTTGGTAATTGGTCATTTCCTATTCCGCCTCGATCAGCACCTCATCCGCGAAGATCCAGGTGGTGCCGCCCTTTCCCGGGTGCCAATCAGGACACACGCCGGCGTTCTTCGCCGTGATCGCGATGTAGCGCGCTTTCCTTCCGCCTAGTTCACGCCATAGCTCGCGCGTGATCCCTCCGTCAGCTTTTCGGCCCACGTCGTGGCTGATCGTGCTGGTGCTCCATTGCCGCTGATTCGTGCTCACACTGAAGGTGACCTCGCTGGGCAGCCAGATCCAGCTCTTCTGGTCCTGCAGCACGCTGAGGCCCACGCGCTTCAGCTTCTGCACACGGCCCAGGTCGATCAACAGCACCACGTCTTGGTCGCGGTAGCCCTGCCATTCGCCGGTGCGGAAATCCTTGCCGCCGCGCACGCCATCGATCAGCGCGTTGCGGCCACCTGCCGTGTACTCGTTGGCGTACTTGCTCTCCAGGGTGATGGTACGGCCACCTTCATACTTCACGTAAGTCGCTGTGACCGGCAATGAGGCGATCCGGTTCTTCCGTCCTTGCGCTCCTTGCACGAATGCCATGGCACCAATCGAGCAGCTGCGGGTGATCCAGAACGGCGCTTGATAGGGGTGTTGCTCGGTTCCATCGATGCTGAATTCGATCCGTGCGCGATCATCGCTGCTGTTGATGGAGATGAGCAGGCTGTCGGTGAATGCCTGCCGCGCTGCCTGAATGATAGGCGCTGGTGTCCATGCGTCTTCGAACTCGGGGATGAAACGTCCCGGTGATCCCCCCGGGCGCGGGCCTAGGAAGAAGTGCAACTCACCGCCCTTCATCAGTTCGCCATGCGGGATGGCCCGATACGTCTCGGGCTGCTGGCCATTCCACGTGAAGCTCTCCACATGCGAGCGGTCGTTGCCCATCACCTCGGTGCGCATGCGCCATTTGCTGCCATTGCCCAGGTCAATGGTGGCTTCATCGAAGAGCGGCCAGCCGATGGTGTAGCTGGGATCACCGGGACAGATGGGGTAGAAGCCGAGCGCGCTCATCACCAGCCAAGCGCTCATCTGTCCGCAGTCCTCGTTGCCGATGAGGCCATCGGGCGCGTCCGTGTAGAAGTTCTGCATGATGCGCCTCGCGAACACGTCTGTGCTCAGCGGACGGTCGCTCAGGTTGTAGAGGTAGGCGAAGCTGTGGCTCGGCTCGTTGCCGTGCGCATATTGGCCGATGAGTCCGGTGATGTCGCTTTGATCGCGGCCCGTGGTCTGTGCCTTCGCGGTGAAGAGCCCATCGAGCCTCCCTGCCAGACCGCTCGGACCACCGGTGAGGGACAAGAGCCGATCCATGTCGTGAGGAACGAAGAAGCCATATTGCCAAGCATTCGCCTCCGTGAAGTTGAAGTTCACCTCATAGGGATCGAAGGGTTGCATGAAGCCGCCGTTGCGCCGTGCGCGGAAGAAGCGCGTCTCGGGGTCGAAGAGGTTCTGCCAATTGCGGCTGCGGGCATGGAAGCGCTGCGCCACTTCATCCTCGCTGATCATCTCCGCGAAGCGCGCGATGCACCAATCGTCGTAGGCATACTCCAGCGTGCGGCTCACGCTCTCCGGTTCGTCCTCGCTGCTGATGTAGCCGCGCTCTCGATAGGACTTCAGCCCGAAATGGTCAGCCTCCGCGCTGGCCACCATCGCTTCCAGCGCGAGCCTGGCGTCGAAGCCACGGATGCCCTTCGCATACGCATCGGCCATCACGCTCACGCTATGGTAGCCGATCATGCAATCGGTCTCGTTGCCCCAGAGCTCCCACACGGGCAGCCGTCCGCCTTGCTGGTAGTGCAGCAGGAAGGTCTTGATCCAATCCTCGGTCATCTCCGGCTCCAGCACGGTCATCAGCGGGTGCAGCGCGCGGAAAGTGTCCCAGAGGCTGAAGACGGTGTACACATTGTGGTCGGCCTTGTGTACTTGGCCATCCATTCCACGGTACTGGCCATCCACATCGTTGTAGATGTACGGTGCCACATAGCTGTGGTACAGCGCGGTGTAGAAGGCGCGCTGCTGCCCATTCGATCCGCCTTGCACCTGGATCCTGTTCAGCCTGGCGTTCCAAGCGTCCTCGGCCTGCTTGCGTACGCGGTCGAAATCCCAATGCGGCACCTCGGCCTCAAGGTTCCTACGCGCCCCTTCGATGCTGACGGCAGAGATGCCGACTTTGACGATGAGAGGTTCGGCGCTGTTCCGAATGCCGACGACAGCGACCGCGCTATCTGATGCCTCGGGCACGATCTGTACCTCCCGGCTGAAACGGGCGACGAAGTAGAGCTGCTGATCGCGGGCCCAGGATGAGCTGCGTCGCTTGCCTGCCAACTCGCTCTGCGCCGTTTGAATGATGGACGCACCAAGCAGCTTGTCACGATGGCGCAGATCAACCACCATGAACTGCTCTGGTCCGGCCGGGATCCGGTAGCGATGAACGCCCACACGCGGCGATGACGTCAGTTCAACGCCAGTGCCCGTTCGGTCCAATTGAACGGAGTAATAGCCAGCGCTGGCCTGCTCGGTTTCTTTTATGAATGAGGACCGATAAGCCGCCGGGCTCGTCGAGTACTTGTCCGTCATGGGCATCAACAGCACATCGCACAGGTCCGCCACGCCGGTGCCGCTCAGGTGCGTGTGACTGAAGCCGTAGATGAGGCTATCCGAATAATGGTAGCCTCCGCAGCCGTCCCAGTCCATGTAGCCATCGGGGCGGGTATCGGGGCTGAGCTGCACCAGGCCGTTCGGCACGCAGGCTCCGGGGAAGGTGTGGCCATGGCCGCCGGTGCCGATGAAGGGATTGACGAGGTCGCGGGCTGGGTTCACCTGAGCGTGGCCAACGCCAGGCATCAGAATGCAGATTGCCGTTAGCAATGGCAGCATCGAACTTCCGGGTCGACCCGACAGAGTGGTATGATGTGGATTGGCCATTTCCGTTGATTCAAAGGGTTCCCAGCGCCGCCGCCCCCAACAGCGCCGCATCGTCATCTGGCAAAGCCGATACCGTGAGGTCCACACGACCCTGATAGATGTTGAGCAGGTTAGCGTGGAAGCGCTCGCGCAGCGGTGCCATGAGCAGGTCGCCGTTCCGCGAGATGCCGCCGAAGAGCACGATGCGCTTGGGGCCTGTGGCGCAAACCGCGTTCGCCAAGCCGATGCTGAGCCACTCCGCGGTGCGCTGGAAGCAGGCGATGGCTGCGGTATCACCAGCATGCACGAGGTCCGCGATGGTCTTCACGTCGGTGAGATTCGCCGTGCCGCCCTCTTCGGTGTAGGTGGCCAGCAGGCCCCGGATGCTCACATAGGCCTCCAGGCAGCCCTTCCTTCCGCAGGTGCAGGCTCGACCATCGGGCAGGAGGATCGCATGCCCGAGCTCGCCCGCATTGCCTGCGCTGCCCAGCACGAGTTGGCCATTCACAATGAAGCCGCTGCCCAAGCCAGTGCCGAGCGTTACCACCAGCAGATCATCAAACCCACGACCCGCACCGTAACGCCATTCGCCGAGGGCTGCGGCATTCGCATCATTGCCCAAGGTGGCCGGGACGCCGAGCCGGTCGCTCATCATGCGCGCCAGTGGCACATCGTTCTTCCAAGGCAGGTTGGGCGCCATTTCGATGATTCCCGTGAGCTGGTTGGCATTGGGGGCGCCGATGCCCACGGATTGAATGGGCGGATGCCCATCCTGCTTTACCAGTTGGCTTGCAGCGCTTGCCAGCGCATCCGCGAAGGCATGATCATCTGCATGACCAGTTGTGCTGATGCGCGCGCGCGCGATCACTTTGCCCTCATGCACTAGGCCGAGCTTGCTGGTTGTGCCGCCGATGTCGATGCCGAGGATCATGCGGTTCGACGCTTGGTATAGAAACCGTAAGCCACGATGTAGCCGTAGCAGAGCAGCAACAGCACGAAGGCCGTTTTGAAGCCGAGTCCATCGGCCAAAAGGCCCAGCCATGGAGGGATGAAAGCGCCGCCTGCGATCGCGGTGCAGAGGATGCCCGAGGCCTGTGGCTTCAGATCGCCCATCCCTTCGATGGCCTCGGTGAAAATGGTGGGGAACATCACCGAGTTGAATAGGCCCACGGCGAGGATGCTCCACATGGCGGTGAAGCCATCGGTGGTCATGCTCACCGCGATGAGGCTGATGGCCGCCGCACCGAAGGCCGCGAGCACCACGGGTGGGCGTAGGATGAGCGTGAGCGCTGATCCGACGAATCGGCCTACCATGGCGCCGCCCCAATACAATGCGACGAAAGTGGCCACCACGCCTTTCGCATCCACGGTATCGAGCGGCTTGCCTTGCATGGTGGTCGCGATCCAGTTGGTGAAATCGTTGGCACGGACAGCCTCGGCAAGGTCCATGCTCAGGAAGTAGTTCACGAGGTATGTGCCAATGGCGACTTCAGCGCCCACATAGAGGAAGATGCCGAAGGCGCCGAGCATCAATCGTGGGTGGGAGAGGGCCTCACTGTAGCTGCCGGCGTGCTCTGTGTCCAGGATCTTCGGCAGGCGCGCCACGGCAACGATGACCGCGAGCAGTAGCAACGCGCCCGCGAGCACGATAAATGGCCCTTGCACAGCGCTGGCCTCCGCAGCGAGGTAGGCCTCGCGTTCATCTGTTCCAAGCAGCTTGATGGCATCGCCGTTCAGGATCTTGTCGCTGAGGATGAACTGGGCCCCAATGATGGGAGCGATGGTGGTGCCTACACTGTTGAAAGCCTGCGCGAGATTCAAGCGACTGCTGGCGCCACGCTCTTCGCCCAGCACGGCCACGTATGGATTAGCTGCGACTTGCAGCACTGTCATGCCGGCGGCGAGGATGAAGTAGCCCAGGAGGAAGAGCGGGAACACCCTCAGCCCGGCCGCTGGCCAGAAGAGCAGGCAGCCCACCCCCATGGCGGCAAGGCCGATGAGCATGCCTTGCTTGTACCCGATGCGTGAGAGCAACCAACCCGCGGGAATGCTCACCAGCCCGTATGCGATGAAGAAGGCGAACTGCACCAGGCCTGCCTGGAAGTAAGTAAGCTCGAAGATTTCGCGCAGCCGCGGAACCAGCGAATCGACCAGCACGGTGATGAAGCCCCACATGAAGAAGAGGCTGGTGACGGCAGCGAAGGGCGCCAGATAGGATCGCTTGCTCATGGCTTCCGCCAAAGATGCTCGCCAGGATGATCCGAAAAGCGGAAGGGCCGCCCTTGTGGGCAGCCCTTCTTGATATTCAGTGAACAGCCTACTTCACCTTGTCCACGATCGCGGCGAAACCAGCGGCATCGCTGTACGCGATCTCCGCGAGCGCCTTGCGGTCGAGGTCGATGTTGGCCTGCTTCAGCTTGTTCATCAGCACGCTGTAGCTGATGCCGTTGATGCGCGCGGCGGCGTTGATCCGCTGGATCCACAGGCCGCGGAATTCACGCTTCTTGAGCTTGCGGCCGTCGTACGCGTGCACGAGGCCCTTCTCCACCGTGTTCTTCGCGACGGTGAGCACATTCTTTCGGCGACCGAAGTTGCCCTTCGCCATGTTGAGGACCTTCTTCCTCCTTGCCTTGGCGGCTACTTTATTCTGACTGCGTGGCATGTTCCACTTGGGTTTTCGGGCGTGAGCGTCGGCTCGATGACCGGTCTTTGGTGCTGCACGTCCTGGTTAACGCTACCGATTATTACCCTGGAGCGGTTGGGGTTGCTTACTTCAAGAGGTCGAGAACGTTCTTCCTATCCACCGCGGCGATCACGCCGGTCTTGGTAAGGGCGCGCTTGCGCTTGGTCTCCTTCTTGGTGAGGATGTGGCGCTTGAATGCGTGCTTGAACTTGATCTCGCCGGTGCCGGTGAGCTTGAATCGCTTCTTTGCACCGGACTTGGTCTTCATCTTAGGCATGGGCTGTCGTCTTTGGTCTTTGTCATTCCGGGCTTGAACCGGAATCGCTTTGATCTTTCGCTGGTTGCTCGTGTGCCCTTGGGGTCAACCGCCCGGGGTCATTTCTTCTTCTTCGGGATCAGGTACATTATCATGCGCTTGCCTTCGAGCTTGGGCATGCTCTCCACCAACCCGATGTCCTCCAAGTCCTGGGCGAACTTCAGGAGCAGGATCTCCCCGCGCTCCTTGAACACGATGCTGCGACCGCGGAAGAACACGAAGGCCTTCACCTTGTGGCCCTCTTCGAGGAAGTTGCGCGCGTGCTTCAGCTTGAAGTTCACGTCGTGCTCATCGGTGTTCGGCCCGAAGCGGATCTCCTTCACCTCAGCCACCGTCTGCTTCGCCTTGATCTCCTTCTGCTTCTTCTTGAGGTCGTACAGGAACTTCTTGTAGTCGGTGATGCGGCACACGATGGGCACAGCCGTGGGGCTGATCTCCACCAGGTCCAGGCCCAGGTCCTCGGCCATGCGCAGCGCCTGGCTGAAGGGGTACACGCCCTGTTCGATGTTCTCGCCCACGAGGCGCACCTCATTCACGCCATAGATCTTATTGTTGATCCGATGCGGGTCTTCTTTGATGACACGGCCGCGGAACGGGCGACGCGGGCCGCTGCCACCGGGGCGCGGACCACTAGGACGGAAGGGAGGACCTGCCACTTATTGGGGTTTGGTTCGGCCTCCGGGAACACCTGCCCCGGAGTTTGAGGGCGCGAATATCAGCATCTTTCCCTATCCTCCAGCACGTTAAGCCGCCGTTGCCTGTCCCAGCTGCACCTCGATCCGCTCCCGGATCACCTGGGCGAAGGCTTCAACGGTCACGGAGCCGGCATCGCCCACGCCATGTTCCCGCAGGCTCAGGGTTCCGCTTTCCACCTCTTTCTCGCCCAGGATCAGCATGAAGGGCGTCTTGGCCAGTTCCGCATCCCGGATCTTCCGGCCGATCTTCTCGCTGCGCTCATCGAGCTCGCACCGGATTCCCAGCGCGGCCAATTGGGCTTGCGCCTGCTTGGCGGCATCAACGAATTTGTCGCTGATGGGCAGGAGGATGGCCTGCTCCGGGGTGAGCCACAGCGGGAATCGACCTCCGGTATGCTCGATGATCAGTGCGATGAAGCGCTCCAATGAGCCGAAGGGCGCCCTGTGGATCATGACAGGTCGGTGGCGGGCATTGTCGCTGCCCACATATTCCAATTGGAATCGCTCCGGGAGGTTGTAATCCACTTGGATGGTGCCCAGTTGCCAGCGGCGACCTAGCGCATCGCGCACCATGAAGTCGAGCTTCGGGCCATAGAAGGCAGCTTCGCCAAACTCCACCACGGTCTTCATGCCGCATTCCGCTGCCGCGTCGATGATGGCTTGTTCAGCCTTCTGCCAATTCTCGTCGCTGCCGATGTATTTGCTCCGATCCTCCTTGTCGCGCAGGCTCACTTGCGCTTCGAATTTCTCGAAACCCAAGGCCCTGAGCACCAGCAGCACAAGGTCAATCACCTTCAGGAACTCTTCTTTCACCTGGTCCGGGCGGCAGAATAGGTGGGCATCGTCCTGCGTGAAGCCGCGCACCCTGGCGAGGCCATGCAATTCACCGCTCTGCTCGTAGCGGTACACCGTGCCGAACTCGGCGAAGCGCAAGGGCAGATCCTTGTAGCTGCGCGGCCGGCTGGCGAAGATCTCGCAATGGTGCGGGCAGTTCATGGGCTTCAGCATGAAGAGCTCACCCTCTTGCGGCGTATTCATGGGCTGGAAGCTGTCCTTGCCGTATTTCTCCCAGTGCCCGCTGGTCTCGTACAGCGCCTTGCTGCCGATGTGCGGGGTGGCCACTTGCACGTAGCCGGCCTTTTCCTGCGCCTCCTTCATGAAGTTGATCAAACGCTCGCGCAACGCGGCGCCCTTGGGCAGCCATAGCGGAAGCCCGGCTCCAACCCGCTCGCTGAAGGTGAAGAGGTCCATCTCCTTGCCCAGCTTGCGGTGGTCGCGTTTCCTGGCCTCTTCGAGCAGCACGAGATGCTCGTCGAGCTCCTTCTGCTTGGGGAAGGTGATCCCGTAGAGGCGCGTGAGCTGCTTGCGCTTCTCATCGCCGCGCCAATAGGCGCCTGCCACGCTCATCACCTTCACGGCCTTGATGAAGGAGGTGTCGGGGATGTGCGGCCCGCGGCACAGGTCGGTGAAGTTTCCTTGCGTGTAAAAGGTGATCTCGCCATCGTTCAGGCCTTCGATCAATTCGAGCTTGTATTCATCGCCCTTCTCGGTGAAATAGGCGATTGCCTCGGCCTTGCCCACCTCTTTGCGCTCGAATGCGCTCTTCTTCGCGGCGAGTTCTTTCATCTTAGCCTCAATGGCTGCGAAATCGCCATCGCCGATGGTCTTCTCCCCAAGGTCGATGTCGTAGTAGAAGCCGTTCTCAATGGGTGGTCCGATCCCGAATTTGGTTCCTGGATAGAGCGCTTCAATCGCCTCGGCCAGCAGGTGCGCGCTGCTGTGCCAGAAGGTGCTCTTGCCTTCGGGATCGCTCCAGGTGAGCAGCGAGAGGGTGCAATCGCCGGGAAGGGGGCGGTTCGCATCGCGCACCTCGCCGTTCACCTTCGCGCTGAGCACATTGCGCGCGAGTCCCTCACTGATGCTCTTGGCCACATCCATGGCCGTTGCGCCTTGCGCGTATTCCCGCACGCTGCCGTCCGGGAGGGTCACTTTGATCATGTCGGTTCGCTCCACGACCGTACAAATGGCCGTTGAAGGGCCGCGAAAGTAGTCCCCTCAACATGAACCTTTGGGCCATGCGCCGAAGGCCCAAGCCAGCCAACGCCCAAGTGAGCCTGACCATGAGCCGGATCAGGGCCAAGGACACCAAGCCGGAGCTGATCGTGCGCGCATGCCTGCGGGCCGCGGGCCTCATCGGGTACCGCTTGCATTACGCCAAGGCGCCCGGTCGTCCCGACATCACCTTCGTGAACCGCAAGCTGGCGGTGTTCGTGCATGGCTGCTTCTGGCACGGCTGCCCGCATTGCCAGCCACCCAGGCCCAAGCGCAATACCTGGTACTGGGGGCCGAAGCTCGCCCGGAATAGGGAGCGCGATGGCGAAAAGGCCGCTGCCTTGAGGAAGGAGGGCTGGCGCGTGCTCACGCTCTGGGAATGCCGCATCAAGCGTTCGCCCGACGCGCAGGTAACCCGCGTGATTAGGGCTTACGACGCCCGAGCAACCGTGCGAAGAAGCGCTTCTCGAAGGCCCAGAAGAAGCTGAATTGGCCGAAGAGCGCACCGTACAGGAGCAGCAGCGCGTTGTACACCGGCAGGATGAGCAGGTAGTACAGGATGGAGAAGAGCAGGGGAGGATCGCCCGCATCGCCGCTGGCCCACGCCACGACGGGCCTCTTCAGGAACATGACGGTGAAGCCGGTGCAGGCGAATACCAACAGGATGATGCCGACGCGCGCCGGTGATACGTTCCATCGGGATGCGAGCCGCTGCACCCAACCGGCCTTGGCCTCTTGTTGCTCTGCCATCACGCGGCGAAGATGCGCCCACGCTGCCGGGCCATGCTCATCGGAGCCGAAAAATGCCTCGATTGCGGTAGTCGCCTGTTCATTTCGTCGGCCCGTGGGACTCTACGACAATGAACATGCAACCCTCAACCTCTGGACCCCAGAAATCCTCAATCAACCCACTCGGCCAGGAAGAGGTTGGTCTCACGTGTGCCGCCATTGTTCCGGTTGCTGCTGAACACGAGCCAGCGGCCATCGGGGCTGAACACCGGGAAAGCATCGAAGGTGTCGCCATGGCTCACCTGCTCGAGGCCGGATCCATCACTGTTGATGATGAAGAGCGTGAACGGGAAGCCGCGCTTGCTTCGGTGGTTGCTCGCGAAGAGGATCCGCTTGCCGTCGGGATGCCAATAAGGCGCCCAATTCGCTTGGCCCAGCGAAGTGATCTGCCGGGCTTCGGAGCCATCGGCGTTGGCCACCCAGAGCTCCATGTTGGTGGGCATCACCAATCCCTCCTTCATCAAGGCGATGTAATCCGACTCTTCTTCCGGGGTGCGCAAACGGGATGCGCGCCACAGCAGCTTGGTGCCATCGGGGCTGAAGAAGGCGCCGCCGTCATAGCCGAGCGTGCTCGTCACGCGTCGGACATCACTGCCATCGAGTTTCATGGTGTACAGATCGAGGTCGCCATCACGCATGCTGGTGAACACGATCCGGTCGCCCTTGGGCGAAACCGTGGCTTCGGCATCGTAACCCGGCGTTTCCGTGAGTTTGCGCAGCAAGTTGCCATTCAGGTCGGCCACATGGATATCGAAGCTCGGGTAGATCGGCCACACATACTTGCCATCGGCCCGGCGCTCGGGAACGGCCGGACAAGAGGCACCATGCTCGTGCGTGCTGGCATAGAGCACCTCCTTCCCATTCGGCATGAAGTAGCTGCACGTGGTGCGGCCGCCCTTCACGCTGATGAGCGTGGGTCGGCCTATGCGCAAGTCGTCTGCGAAGGGGTCGAAAACGTGGATCTGATCGCAGCTCTCGCCCCAGCCCGGATTCGTGCTCTGGAATACGAGGCGCCGGCCATCGAAGCTCCAGTAGGCTTCGGCATTGTCGCCCCCGAAAGTGAGTTGCTTCAACCGCTTGAAGTGCCGCTCTTCCGGGTGGATCAAGGTGCTGTCCCAGCCAACGGTGAGCATCGCAGAATCATCAGGGGCCACGATATACCTCGCCCGGGAGCATTGAACCAGCGCGGTGATGAGGGCGATCAGGGCAAGGCGCATCTGAAAGGGAATTGGGCCGCGAAACTACCCGCTGCCTGTCAGGGGATCGTCAGCGGTACTTTGTCCGCATGGGCATTGATGGGAAATCCGTCAAGGGGCGCGGCGCGTCCGATCAACCGGCAAACCGCTTCCTGCGCAGCAGCTATGGCATCGTGCATCCGGAAGGGATCGATGAGCCGCTGGACAATGCGCGGCCAACGCGCTTCTTGAACGAAGAGCCGCGCAGCATCATCAACCGCGTGAACAGTCCCGACCTGCCCTTCGTTTACAGCCTGAACCCCTACCAAGGCTGCGAGCACGGGTGCTCGTACTGCTACGCGCGGCCCACGCACGAGTATTGGGGCTATAGTGCCGGTCTCGATTTCGAGCAGGTGATCCTGGTGAAGCGCAATGCGCCTGATTTACTCCGCAAGCAGTTGATGAGCCCGCGCTGGGAGGTCCAGCCCATCAGCATCAGCGGCGCCACTGATCCCTACCAGCCCGTCGAGCTAAAAGAACGGCTGACGCGGCAATTGCTCGAGGTAGCGCTGGAATTCCGTCAGCCCGTTTCGGTGATCACCAAGAACGCGCTGGTGCTGCGCGACCTGGACGTGCTCACCGAAATGGCCTCGCTGGGCCTGGCCTCCGTAGCCATCAGCATTACCACGTTGAATGAGGCTCTGCGGCGCAAGATGGAGCCGCGCACCAGCACCGCTCAGAACCGGCTGCTTGCCGTGGCCCGCTTGCACGAGGCCGGCATACCAGTCATGGTCATGATCGCCCCAATCATCCCGGCACTGACTGAGCACGAGGTTCCGGCGGTGCTCGGGGCCGCAGCCGATGCAGGTGCGTTGACGGCCAGTTACACGGTGCTGCGCACCAATGGGTCGGTGAAGCCCGTGTTCGAGGCATGGCTGCGGGCGCATTTCCCTGACCGTGCCGACAAGGTCCTGGCACAGACCCGGCACCTGCACGGCGGGCAGTCGAGCGATAGCCAGGTTGGTCGACGGATGCGGGGCGAGGGAGCCTATGCCAGGAATATCAACCGGCTTTTCAACGTGCTGCGGACCAGGCTTTTCAGCGGCAGAACATGGCCCATGCTACGGACCGACCTGTTCCGCAGGCCGCCTACTGGCCAATTGGAACTCTTCGATGGTTGAGAAAATGCATGGCGCTGTAGCCCGGCAACCCTCATTTTCGCGGCCCGTTTCACGGACATCCTCATGCGATCCGGTCTCAAGCTCATTCTAGCGGCAAGCTTGGCAATGGCATGCAGCCGGCCAGAGTTGCACGCCCAAAGCTTGGCTCCAGGCTTCGTTTCGTCGCTGGTGATGGATGGCTGGTTTAGTCCGGTGGGTGCCACCTGGGACGCCAATGGGCGCATGTACGTGTGGGAGAAGGCAGGCCGGGTATGGATCGTGGAGAATGGCACCCGTCTACCAACGCCGCTGCTCGACATCACGCAGGAAGTGGGCAACTGGGCCGACCATGGCATGCTCGGCTTCGCCCTTGATCCAAATTTCCTCAGCAACGGAAGGTTCTATGTGATGTACGTGGTGGATCGGCATCACCTGTTGTACCACGGCACGCCGGACTACGGGCCATTCGTGAATGACTTCGGTTCGGCCACGATTGGCCGCATCACGCGATACACGGCCATAGGCCCGAGCTTCACGAGCACCGACCTGAACAGCCGTGCCATCCTATTGGGCGAGTCCATCACCACTGGAGCGCCCATCCTGTACAACACGCACGGTGTGGGCTCGCTGCTCTTTGCGCCTGATGGCACATTGATCGCGACGATCGGCGAGGCGGCCAGCGCCGCCAGCGCCGATGTGGGCAGCGCCACCGAGAGCTACTACGCACAGGGGCTGAACGATGGAATCATCACACCTGCCGAGAACGTAGGGGCCTTCCGCGCCCAGCTCATCAATTCCTTCAGCGGCAAGGTGCTGCGCATGGACCCCAACACCGGCGACGGCGTGCCAAGCAACCCATTCTACGATCCCGCGCAGCCCCGTGCTCCGCGTTCCCGGGTTTGGGCAATGGGCCTTCGCAATCCGTTCCGCATGACGCACAAGCCGGGCACGGGAAGCAGCAATCCGTCGGTAGGCGATGTGGGCACGCTATTCATCGGCGATGTGGGTTGGTACACTTGGGAGGAGATGAACGTTTGCACCGAAGCGGGCCAGAATTTCGGCTGGCCGCTCTTCGAGGGCTTCAGCACCCCAGCCGGTTATCCAGATGTGAACACGGAGAACCTCGATGCCGAGAACCCTCTGTACAATGGCGCGAGCTGCACGCAGCGCTATTTCAGGTTCAAGGATCTGCTGAAGGAGGATACCCCCGTTCACGTGAACGGCCATCCGAACCCGTGTGATGCGGGCCAACAGATTCCGAACTACATCCCGAGATTCTTCCACAGCCGACCCAGCATCGATTGGCAGCACGGCAACCGCTCGCGATGCGGCGCCTTCAGTGGGAATGACGCCACCACCTTCGACTTGGATGACCCTCAATCTCCGGTGCTCGGACCGCGCTTTGGCGGCAACGCGCCCGTTGCCGGCCCTTGGCGCACGTGGAGCGGCTTCCCAGCGCAATACCAGAACAGCGCCTTCCATGCCGACTACGCCTTGGGCTGGATCCGCCGATTCGTTTACGACGCGCAAGGCAAGGTGCAGAGCGTTCACGATTTCGCCAGCGGCCTGGGCATGATCAGTTGGATGGGGCAGGGGCCTGATGGCTGCCTGTACTATCTGAAGTACGGCACCGGCGCTGAGCTTCGCCGGATCTGCAACACAACCACGGTGAACCTGCCGCCGGTGGCCGTGGCCACTCAAAGCGTTCAGTACGGGCCGGGCCCGCTCTCCGTGAGCTTCGTGGGCAATGGCAGCTCGGACCCTGAAGGCGGTCCGCTCACGTATCTATGGAACTTCGGTGATGGCGGCAGCACCTCCAGCCTCCCGAACCCCAACCGGACCTTCACCGCGCCGATTGGTCAACCGGCCATGTTCATCGTAACGCTCACCGTAACCGATAACATCGGTCAGCAAGCATCGAAGCAGTTGATCGTGAGCGTGAACAACACGCCGCCCAACGTGTCCATCACTGGTTTCAACAATGGGGCCTTCTATCCGGTCGGGACCGATACGACCTTCCAATTGATCGCCAACGTGACTGATGCTCAGCACGGCCCCGCGCAGCTCGCGTATGCCTGGCATACCACCTTGGTGCACGGCAACCACGAGCACCCAGGCCCGATCAATTCGTTCGTGAGCGGAATCATGGTGACTTCAGGGGAGGGCTGCGATGGTGAAACGTATGCCTATCGCGTGGACCTGCGCGTGACCGATGCGCATGGCCTGTCCGGCACGGCGAGCATGCAGCTCTACCCACGGTGCCATGCCGTAGCGCCCGTGGCCATCATTCAAGCCTCTGCGCTTGCAGGCCTTGCCCCGTTCGCGGTTCAGTTCGACGGCACCGGTTCCTATGACCCGGGCACCATTGTGAGCTACGAATGGGATTTCGGCGATGGCACCACCAGCAATTCACCCGCGCCCTCCAAAACCTTCACCGATCCAGGTGATCGGGTTGTCACGCTGCGGGTAACCGATAACGACGGCCTTAACGGCATCGTTACGCGCACCATCAGCGCGCTCACCTTGATAGCGCCGCAATGCGCAGGCGCGGCTGGTGGTCTTACCCGGCAGCAGTGGAACAGCATCGGAGGAACCAGCATCCCCGACCTCACCGGCCATCCGAATTACCCGGACAACCCTTCGAGCAGCAATGTGATCGCCAGCTTCCAGGGCCCCACGAACATCGCCAACAACTATGGCACGCGCGTGCGCGGCTACCTGGTGGCACCTCTGACCGGAGAATACACTTTCACGGTCACCAGTGATGATGCTAGTGCTGTGTACTTGAGCCCGAATGCCGAAGCACTGCACAAGCAGCTGATCTGCTCGGTGCCGGGCAATACGCTCGCGGCGGAATACGACAAATACGTGACGCAGGTGAGCGCTCCCGTGCAGCTCATCGCTGGCGCCTATTACTACGTGGAGCTCCTGCATAAGGAAGGCTCGAGCAATGATCATTTCGCCCTGTACTGGCAGACTCCGGCGAACAGCGCGCGCATGATCGTTCCGGGAAGCGTCCTGGTACAGTATGCCGATTGCCCGCCGGGCCTTCGATTGCGCGCCAACCTGCAGGGTGCGCACCACGCCGCTACTAACCTGATGCGTGATGACTTGCGAGCGGCCGGCCTCATCCCGCTGGCGCAACCTTACTCTGCGCTGGGCTATGCCTTCGCCGGCGGCGGCGGTTCCGAGGCCATTTCGCCTCCCAAGCTATCAGTCACCGGCCCGAATGCGATCGTTGATTGGGTGGTGGTGGAGCTGCGTAACAGGAACAACCCCTCGCAGATCATGGCATCGCGTGCAGCATTGATCGAGCGCGATGGCGATGTGACGGGCGTTGATGGCTATGTGCGCCTGAACTTCAATGTGGCGAACGAGGAATACTACGTGGCCATCCGACATCGCAACCATCTGGCGGCGATGTCGGCTGCGCCATTGAGGCTCGATGCGAATGAAGCCGTGCTCGACCTCACACTGAGCACCACGCCTGTGTGGGGCAGCCAAGCCCTGGCCACATTAGCCAATGGCCGGATGGCCCTTTGGTCCGGGGATGTTAATCGCGACGGCTGGTTGCGCTATGTGGGCGCTGGCAACGACCGCGACCCCATCTTGGTGGCAGTAGGCGGAACCATCCCGTCAGCCACGCTGGCGGGATACCGCCTGGAGGATGTGAACCTCAGCGGCGTGGTGAAGTACACGGGCGTTGATAACGACCGGGACCCCATCCTGGTGAACATCGGTGGAAGCGTGCCCACGGCCGTCCGGCAGCAGCAACTGCCTTAGTCGCCTTTGAATTTGACTTTGGTCTGGCGTACGGGTAGTTTCGTCGGCATCATTCGGTAACCTGTCGCATCATGAATGTCTTTTCCGGACCCCGTTGCTGCGCCTTCATCGGCCTGCTGATCACTGTGCTCGGCTGGTCAGGCATGCTCAAGGCGCAGACCTATCCGCCCAACTTCAGCGATGCGCTTGTGATGGGCGGCTGGGTCTCTCCCGTTGGCGCGACATGGGATGCGAACGGGCGCTTATACGTGTGGGAGAAGCGCGGCCAGGTGTGGATCGTGGAGAATGGCGTGCGGCTGCCCAACCCGTTGCTGAACATCAGCGAAGAGGTAGGCGATTGGCGGGATCACGGTTTTCTGGGATTCGCGCTCGATCCGAACTTCCTGACCAACGGCCATGTCTATGGCATGTATGCAGTGGACCGCCACCACTTGATGAACCACGGCACGGGCAGCTACAACCCGAATACGAACGAGTACTATGCGGCCACCATCATGCGCATCACGCGATGGACAGCCATCGGCCCCAGCTTCAATACGGTGAACTACTCGAGCCGGAATGTGCTGGTGGGTGAAACGCGCTTCACCGGGGTTCCGCTGCTGCATGAATCGCACAGCACCGGTTCGCTCATGTTCGGCTCTGATGGGACCTTGCTTGCCACCATGGGCGACGGCGCCAGCTACAACGTGGTGGACGTGGGCAGCAGCAGCGACACATATTGGGCGCAGGCGCTCGCCGACGGCATCATCCGCCCTGCCGAGAATGTAGGTGCCATGCGCTCGCAGATGCTGGGAAGCCTCAATGGCAAATTGATCCGCATTGACCCGGCCACTGGCGATGGAATACCGAGCAACCCGTGGTACAACCCCGCTGCGCCGGGTTCACCGCAATCGCGCACCTTCGGCCTTGGATTGCGCAATCCGTACCGCGCTACCATCAAGCCGAATAGCGGAAGCACGAACCCGGCCGATGGGAACCCGGGCGTGATCTACATCGGCGATGTGCAGTGGAGCACGTGGGAGGACCTCAACGTATGCTATGAGGGCGGAATGAACTTCGGCTGGCCCTTGTTCGAAGGATTGACGCCGCATAACGGCTATACCAATGCGCTTACCGCGAACCTCGATGTGCCCAACCCGCTGTACGATGGCGTGAGCTGCACCATCCCGTACCTGCGCTTCCAGGATCTGCTCAAGCAGGATACCCCGATCCACCTCAACGGGCATCCCAACCCATGCGACCTGTCGGTTCAGATCCCCAACGCCATCCCGAAGCACTTCCATTCGCGTCCGGTGGTTGATTGGCTGCACGGCAATCAGAGCCGATGCGGTGGCTTCAGCGGAAATTCGGCGGTGACCTACAACCTGGGTGCGTCCGGCTCACCCGTATCCGGCCCGCAGTTCGGCGGAAATTGTGCGGTGGGCGGTCCGTGGATGGCAGGGGAGAACATGCCGGCGGGCTACCAGAACAGCACGTTCCACGGCGATTATGCCAGCGGTTGGATCCGGCGATTCATGTTCAATGAGCAGAACCAGCCGGTAAGCGTGCACGATTTCGCAACAGGCCTGGGAGCCGTGGTGTGGATCGGTGCCGGGCCCGACGGCTGTGTATGGTACATGAAGTACAACACCAACGAACTGCGCCGCATCTGCTACACCCTGGCCGTGAATCTGCCACCGGTTGCCGTAGCTACGCAGAGCGTGCAGTACGGTCCAGGACCTCTCACCGTGAACTTCGATGGCAACGGCAGCTCCGATCCCGAGAACGGCGCCCTCACCTACCTCTGGAACTTCGGTGACGGCGGGCCCACCAGCACGCAGGCCGATCCAACCAGGGTGTTCAGCGCCCCTCCGGGCGTGCCCACCTCATACACGGTGACCCTTACCGTATCGGACAACATCGGTCAGAGCGCCAGCACCCAGCTACTGGTGAGCGTGAACAACACTCCGCCCGCCGTGGACATCTCCAGCATACCCGTGCCGGCATTCTATCCCTTGGGGGTTGACACCACGTTCCAGCTGCAAGCGGACGTCACCGACACAGAGCATGGCCCTGCGCAGCTCACCTACGCTTGGCGCACCACCTTGCATCACAATACGCACACGCACCCTGAGCCGTTCGACAATAACGTGAGCAGCAGCACCGTGATCAGCGGCGTGGGCTGCGATGGCGAGACCTTCTATTATTCGGTTAGCCTCACGGTGACAGATGACGGCGGGTTGAGCACCACCGTCCAACGCGAGATCCACCCACGCTGCTATGCGATCGCTCCAACAGCGATCATCCTGGCCAATACCAGCTTCGGAGAAGGTCCATTAGCGGTGACTTTCGATGGCACACAGAGCTATGACCCGGGACAGATCACCGCATTCCATTGGGACTTTGGCGACGGCACCATCAGCAACAGCCCCACGCCCTCGAAGAGCTTCACCGACACAGGCGATCATCTGGTCACGCTCACCGTGACCGATAATGATGGATTGACCGGCACCGCGGTCAAGACGATCGCGGTGCTCGACCACATGCCGCCGCAATGCCCCGGGCCAGCAGGCAGCCTGCTGCGCGAATTCTGGTCGGGCATCTCCGGGAGCAGCGTGGGCGATCTGATCAACACCCCGAATTACCCGAACAACCCGAGTGGAAGCTCAAACATCACGCAGTTCCAGGGCCCAACCAACTTCACTAACAACTACGGCACGCGCGTACGCGGTTGGATCGTGGCGCCGCAAACCGGCAATTACACCTTCACGCTCACCAGCGACGATGCCAGTGCGCTTTACCTGAGCCCGAACGCCGAGCCCCAATACATGCAGGCGATCTGCAATGTGCCCGGGTGGACCAATGAGACAGAGTACACCAAGTACACCACCCAGACCAGCACCTCGATCGCGATGGTGGCCGGGCGATACTATTATGTGGAACTGCTGCACAAGGAAGGCAGCGGCGGCGATCACTTCGCTGTGCGATGGCAGACGCCGAGCAACAGCACCCGCACCATCGTTCCGGGAAGCGCGCTGGTAAGGTGGCAGAACTGTCAGCCCAGCGTGAAGCTGCGCGTGAACCTGCAAGGTCCGTACGACGCAGCGACCGGGCTGATGCGAGACGACCTGCGCGCCCTGGCCCTGGTACCGATCGCTGAGCCCTACCAAGGCCTGGCCTTCCCGCAGGTGGGCGGAGGGGGGGAGGCCACCACCGTAGGACGCTTGGCGCAAACCGGCAAGAATGCTGTGGTGGATTGGGTGCGCGTGGAACTGCGCAACAAGAACAATCCTTCGCAGGTGCTGGCCACGCGCAGCGCGCTGCTCGAGCGCGATGGCGACATCGTGGGCGTCGATGGCTATGCCCGATTGATCTTCAACGTGCCTGCGGATGATTACTTCATTGCTGTGCGCCACCGCAATCACCTGGGCGTGATGAGCCAGGGCAGCGTGGCATTGGGCGCTCATGTAGCCGGAGCGGATTTCACCTTGGGCAGCACGGCCGCTTGGGGCACCGACGCGCGCACGGCATTCATCAATGGCAAATCTGGACTGTGGTGCGGGAACGTGTACCGTGATACGCGCCTGGCCTACACAGGTGAGTTCAACGACCGCGACCCGATCCTCACGCTGATCGGCGGCAGCAACCCCAACAACACGGTGATGGGCTATCACTTGGCCGACGTGACCATGGATGGCATGGTGCGCTACATCGGAGCCGGGAACGATCGAGACCCGATCCTGGTGAACATCGGGGGCAACGTGCCCACATTGGTGCGCACCGAGCAGTTGCCCTGATCGCTCAGCGTTTCATGCGCCCCGTGGCACGCAAGTACGCTTCGAGCGCACGGCCGCGCGGTTCAGCATGCAGGGCATTGAGCACGGCCTTGACGCGGGCATCGAGCACGCGTTCATCGCTATGATCCTTGGTGCGCAAGGCGAATCGCTTGCTGGTGGTCATGGTGCTAGCTGGTTTACTGCGCTCAAAGCTCTTCCACAGGAAAGCCGCGGACCATACCCCGATCAGGGTATTCGGCCCCTCACCGGCCAACGATCGATTGTTGATCAGAAGCCGTTGGGATCGCGCCTGAGGAGCAGGGCCTGCCTCGAGAGCTCCGTGCTTGACCAACCGGCACTGATGAATCCATCGGGCAATGCGCGCACGTCCAGCAGGCGATCCTCTTTGCCTAGGTCCCAGCTGCGCTCCCAGATAGGATCACCCGTGGATGAAAGCCGAAGCGCATAGGCATCGCTCATGCCAAGGCTGCTGGACCGTTCACCGCAGATCAACAGGTCGCCATTGGGTGCCACTGCCATTCCGTGGGCACGACGGTCGAAAAGCGTATCGCCCACGGCACGGGTAAAGAGAGAATCGCCGTTGAGGTCGAAGGCCACCAGGTAAAGGTGCTCCTTGTAGCGGCCCTCACTCAAATCCAGGGGAACATCGCTATTGGTGCTGCCCGCCAGGACGAACGCGCCCGGGCCGATAGCAGCAATGGCACGACCCACCTCATTGCGCACACCGCCCCAGGAGCTGGTCCAGATCACGTTGCCGTCCAGACCGAGCCGCGCGATCCACGCATCGCTGGTGCCGCCGAAATTGAGCTGACGGCCGGTGAGCATCACATCGCCGCCTTGCACGGTGATCGCATGGGCCTCTACATCGGAGAAGTCAGCGATGGCTTGATTCCACTGCACGAGCCCGAATGCATTGAAACGCGTGACCCAGGCGTCGTGCCCGTCACCTGACTGCTGCACGCCTGCAGCGATGCAGCCGCCATCCGGGAGCGCATGAACCGTGAAGAATTGCTCGTCGCCAGGAAGGCTGGGCCTCGTTTGCCAGAGCACGTCGCCGTCCGCATCGAGCTTCACCACGAATCCATCGTGATCGCTGCGGCCCGGGGCGAAGGAACTGCCTGCAACGAAGACCGCGCCTCCCGGACCCTCCGCAACGGCTTGCGTGAAACTGCGCCCATCGATGCCGATGGGAAGCCAAGACTGCTCGGTGCCCGATGCGCTGATCGAGAGCATGGCGGACTGGTGGCCGATTCCATCGCTCACGAAGCGGCGCGTGGCCACCATGAATCCATTGCTGCCCACCGCCGCGCCCAGCGCATCTTCAGCCCCGCTGCCGCCATAGGTGTTCACGAAGCCTTGTCCGGTCGCATTGATCGCAGCGATCAGGAGCGCAGCCAACTGAATTGATCGTTGTGGATTCCTCTGCATGCAGGAAGGGTGGCACGAACATACTGTCCCTCGCCATCTAGCTTCGCCGCCATGGCCGATGAGAAACGAACGGTACAGGTGTTCATGACGCTATGGTCATTGCTATTCGCGATAGGTGCTGGATTCGCTACTGCGGTAGATAAGCTTGAACTGCATAGGGCCATGAACGCCTGGCATCCGCCGGCGCTCGACCGTTTCTTCGCTCTGTTCACGCACCTGGCTGATGGGCTGGTGCCCACGGGCATCGCGCTGGTTCTGTTCTTCATCGGCAATTGGCGCTCCTTCCTGCTCATGGGGTTGAGTTGCGGCCTGAGCGCACTGGTGGCGCAGGCCCTGAAGCACGGCCCTTTCAGCGGATTCGACCGGCCGAGCCAGTTCCGGGACCAACTCGCTGGCATGCCTTGGGTCGAAGGGATCGACCTGCACGCCCACAACAGCTTCCCCAGCGGGCACACTACGGCGGCCTTCAGCATGTGCTTCGCGCTTGCCGTGATCATCGCGCGACCTAAGGCTGCTGTGTTGCTCGTAGCGGTCGCCGCGCTGCTCGGCTTCGCGCGGATCTACCTCTCGCAGCATTGGCTGCAGGACGTATCCGCCGGCTCGGCGATCGGTGCCTCGGTGGCGTTCGCCGTTTACCACCTGCTCCATCGCAGCACATGGTCACGTGCGGAATGGCTCCGGCGGCGCCCATTCCGTGCCGAGAGGAAATGACAGAAGGCGCCGAAGCGCCTTCTGGACCATGGCCGCTGGACTCTCCCTTCCAACGGCGGTCGGGCATGAAGACGCAAGCCTGCGCAATCGGTCACAGCCTACTCCCTCACTTCGGTGGGGCGTAGCCGATCCGGTAGATCATGTCTGCTCCATCGTCGCTCACGAGCAGCGCGCCATCCGGCGCCACGAGCACATCAACCGGGCGGCCCCAAGCACGCGAGCCCTTGAGCCAGCCTTCGGCGAATACCTCATGTGTGGCGCTGCCATCCGGCTGTGGGAATGCCGCGACCAAGCGGTAGCCCACAGGCGTGCTCCGGTTCCAACTGCCATGCTCCGCGATGAAGATGGCGTTGCGGTACTTCTCCGGGAACATCGACCCGGTGTAGAAGCGCATGCCCAAGGGCGCCACATGCGCGCCGAGCTTGGCGGCCGGCGGCATGAAGGCGTCGCATGCACGGCGGTCGCCGAATTCGGGATCGCTCACCGAACCCGCGTGGCAGAATGGGAATCCGAAATGCGCGCCCACGGTCCCGAGTCGGTTGAGTTCGCAGTCGGGGGAGTCATCGCCGAGCCAATCACGACCGTTGTCGGTGAACCAGAGCTCACCGGTAGAGGGGTGCCAGTCGAAGCCCACCGTGTTTCGCACCCCATGCGCCACGATCTCGCGGCCACTGCCATCCGGGTCGATTCGCGTGATCGAGGCATACAGGCTATCATCCTTCAGGCAATTGTTGCACGGCGCGCCCACCGGCACATAGAGCTTGCCGTCCGGTCCGAAGGCGATGAATTTCCAGCCGTGGTGGGTGTCCTTGGGGAAGGTCTGGGTGATCGCTATGGGTGCCGGTGGATCCAGCAAACGGTCTTCGATGCTGTCGAGCCTCAGGATGCGATCGATTGCACTCACGTACAAGGCGCCCTCGCGGAAGGCCACGCCTACGGGCATATTCAATCCCTCGGCCACGATGTACTGCTCATCGGCCCGTCCATCGAGGTTGGTGTCGCGCAAGGCATGCACCACGCCTGCGCTGCGGCTGCCGACGAAGAGGGTCCCGCGGTCGCCCCAGCATAGGGCCCTGGCGTTCTTCACCCCATCGGCGAAGACCGTGATGCTGAAGCCGGGCGGAAGCGTGATGCCTTCCAGCTGCGGCGGCCCGCCGCGAATGCCCGGAATGCAGATGGACCCGTTGAGGAGCAGGCTCGTGCAGAGAATCAAGGCGAACCGGCGCACGGAGATCTTCATCGGGCTTGGAATTCAACAGCGGACGGCTGATGGGCGCCGAGGGGCTTCGCTGCGCAAGTTACCAGCGCGCACCCGCAGGTTACTTTGTGCGCGCAATCCCGAACCATGCGTTTGCTATTCATCCTCGTCCACCTGCTCAGCGCGGCCTTGAGCCTTGCCCAGGATGCCTACCTGAACACCTCCTTCGTACCGCGTTACTGGAAGGTGAATGAGCCCTGGCCGATTGCCGCGCGCGTGCGGAATGCATCGAGCACGGTTCCCCTGATCACCTTCCGCGTCGATTGGCGCTTCAACAACGGCCCCATCCAGGTGGGCAATACGCAGAGCACCACGGGGATCCTGCCCGGCCAATACTGGCCCTACACGCACCCAACGAGCTTCACGGCTACGGCCAGCGGCGGCACCCTGAAGGTCTGGGTGGTGGGCGTCGGTGACACGAACCACAGCAACGATACCCTGTACTTCACTGTGGATGTGCTCAGCGCCTGGGCCACGAAGAGCGTGCTCATTGAGCAATACACCGGCACCTGGTGCCAATTCTGCCCCTTGCCCAATGAGGCCACCAACACGCTCAACGACGACCCGCTCATCGTGGTGGCCAAGCACCACAACGGCGATGAGTACAGCAGCGCGAGCAGCACGGCCTACTGGCAGCAATTCAGCGCGAATTATTCCCCGTCGGGCGTCATGGAGCAGGAGGAGTTCGGCACCTTGGGCGATGATGCTGCCTACGATCAATGGGGCACTCGCGCCGAGCTTCGCAAGCAAGGCGTTTCGCCGGCGAGCGTGAGCGTATCGTCAGGCTTCAATGCGTGGACCCGGAACCTGACCGTTGATGTGGCCACGACCTTCGCGGCTGTGCAAACGGGGACATTCGTGGTCAATGCGTACATCCTCGAGGACAACATCAGCGGTGTGCAGGTCGCGGGAGGCAGCCCATACGTGCATCAACAAGTGGTGCGCGAGGTGCTCGGTGGCGCCGCGGGGACGGCGGGAGTGGTCCCGGCCACCACATCCGCGGGCAGCACCTATAGCCATCAATACACCTTCACGGTGCCGGAGCAATGGAATGCCGCCAACCTGCGCGTGATCGCCATGGTCACCGAGAAGCGCAATGGCACGAGTTGGACGGTGAATGTGACGGATGGCGACCTCACGCTGGTGAATGTACCGGAGACGCCCGGCACCTCGGGATTCTTCAGGGCCTGGCCGAACCCAGCGCAGGAGGCAGCCAACATCGATTTCGCAGAAGGCATCAGCGAAGCGCATGTGCAGCTGATCGGCTCCGATGGGCGTGTGATCAGAGAGGAGCATGTGGTGCGATCATCCGATCGTGCTGCGCTTTCGTTACCGCTGGACTGCGCGCCCGGCAATTACCTGTTGCGCATCGTGGCCCGTGATCGGGTAGGCACGCAGGCTCTGCTGATCGAATGATCGGGAGCGAATGCGCCCCACCACCGGAGTGGCAGGGCGCCCAGCGCGGCGAAGCAACCCCTCGCCAACCGCGCGGATGCTTCACAAAGGCAGCCGTAGCAAACCGAGCAGCGATGGGAGCCGGAGCGGAGCGCTCGATGCGGTGATCACGGCTTCGCTATTGTTCCTGCTGCCTGGTTCCTCGTTCCTCGGTTCCGCCGGAGCCTGGTCGCCAGGTGACGTTGCTTGATCCGGGAGACCTTCCTCAAGGCCCTTATGCGTCATGCGCCAGCCTTTACCGACCATCCTGCCGTCACGGGTATCCGTCACGTTATCCACGTCATGGATCACGCGCTTCGCGCCTGCCCGGAAGAATACGCCCTTGCCCACGGGCACCAGCAGGGTGAAGCGCGCCCGCTGAATGCGGAACTTGTCGTCCTTGTGGAAGCGCAGCAGCGGAGAGACGTGCAGCACATCGCCTTCCTGCCGGTAACCGGTGCGGATACCTGCAGCCGTTGCGGAGGCCTGCTTTGAATTGCGCCCGCTCGCCTCGCGCACGATCACCAAGTGGTAGAGGCTGTCCGGGCTCTGTTCGACATCGATGCGAGCCCAATCCAAGGTGATGCTGTCACCTTCGATGCGCAGGCCTTGGCACGTGAAGTCGTTGTCATCGGCATCGATAAGGAAGCGTGGGTCACTGGCATCTGAGTCGCTGGGCAAAGCATCCAGGTACAGGAGGCCGTCCGAGGGCATGACCAGCTCAACAGCCTCGCGGACTTTCTCATTCCGCTGGAATTCTCGCGCCAGCGAAAGGCTGGTGATGATCACCGGGACAAGTGCGCCGATCCAGAGCAGGGCCAACGACCAGGATAGCCAGGCGGGGGTGCGTGTGCCCAAGAGCAGATGAAAGCCGGCGAGGAGGATGGCCGTGATGGGGATGAAGCAGATGAGCAAGGCCCCGATGAGCATCCAAGTAGCATGCTCGCGCGTGGCGAATACGAGCGCGCCGAGGTCGATCAGTCCCAGGTCATCGCTGCCCCAAGTGGCCTGCCAGAGGCCGAATGCGCCGCCGACCAGCCCGCTCACCAATCCCAAGAGCAGGCTGAATGCGAACACAATGATGCCCGCACCGATCAGCTTCGTGATCACGCTGGCCGCTTCAGCCGCCCGGCCTTTCGATTCACGGCTCCACTTGCGTCCCATGTCGTTCACATCGGAAGCCACCTTCTTGCCGCCCTCCTCAAATGCGCGCTTCAGGTTATCAACAGTGACCGGCTCGCCACCCATGCGCAAGCGATCCGCTGCCGTCTCGGCCTTGGGCACCAGGATCCACAGGAGCACGTACAGCAGGATCGGTGTTCCCTTCCCGAGCAGGATGAAGATGATCATGATGATGCGCAGCCAGATCGGGTCCATGCCGATGTAGGCCGCAAGGCCACCAATGACACCGCCCACCCATTTATCATCGGGATCGCGGAAAAAGCGCTTGTAGCCGCGGCCGCCTGATTTGACGGAGGCCGCGTCGCCATTGGCTTCACCAATCCCATCGCCATAATCCTCAGGCTTGCCCATCACGCCCATCACGTGCTGCACATCGTCGATGGTGACCACTTGCCGCTTCCCGCCGAGGCGCTCGTTGAAGAGCTCGGCGATGCGGGCTTCCACATCGGCCATGATCTCATCGCGGCCGGCATTGCCTTCGAGCTGGGCCCTGATGCCGTTGAGGTAGCGCTGCACCTGGTCGTAGGCATCTTCCTCAATGTGGAAGACGGCGCCGCTGACGTTCGCTGTGACTGTCTTTTTCATGGTGGTGAGTGGCTATCGGTTCTTGCGGGTGGTCTTCTTCACGGCCTGCGCGAGCTCTTCCCAGGTCTGGTCGAGTTCACTGAGGAAGCGTTCCCCGCTGGCGGTGAGCTTGTAGTACTTGCGCGGCGGACCGCTACGGCTCTCTTCCCAGCGATAGGTGAGGAAGCCTCCGTCCTTCAGGCGGGAAAGAAGCGGATACAAGGTGCCTTCGACCACGATCAGGCGGGCATCCTTGAGCTGCTGAATAATATCGGACGGGTACAGTTCGCCCTGCGCGAGCACGCTCAGGATGCAATACTCCAGCACGCCCCGGCGCATCTGCGCTTTGCTGTTCTCGACATTCATGGGTCTGCTGTTTCTGGTTGAGTGCGGGGCAAAGATGCGTGTTAAACTTGGTACTATGCCTAACAAGGTACCTTTCTTTATGAGCGGCGCTTGTTGATGGCGAATGGTCACGGATGCTGCCTGCCTTGCCGTCCTTTGCGGCATGCGGCTATTGGCATCGGGGGGGCTCATGGGTGTTGCCATTGGCTTGGCGGCGCAAACGCCCATTTGCAGCATACAAGGGAGCGGGGAGAGCAGTCCGCTGCAGGGGCAGGCTGTCACCACCACAGGGATCGTTACGGCCATCTACAGCGGCAGCGGAACCGTGCAAGGCCTCTTCCTGGAGGATCCCGGCTGTGATAGCGACCCCGCCACGAGCAATGGCTTGTTCGTGTATAGCCCGAACACCTCCGGGATCAGCACAGGCCAGCGGGTGAGCGTGAGCGGCACCGTGCTCGAGTTCCAGGGGCTCACGGAGATCTCGCAGGTCACAGGCATCTCGGTCATCGGCTCCGGCACGGTGGCGCCATCAGAAATCAACCTTCCGGTCGCCTCGGCTGCGGATTGGGAGCGCTACGAGGGCATGCTATTGCGCTTCCCGCAGCAACTCGTGGTCAACGGCAACGACACATGGGCGCAGTACGGTGAACTCGTGCTGGCTCCGTCGCGGCTGCACGCGCCTTCTGACATCACCGACCCGAACGACAATCCCGCTTCGGGCACCAACACCACTGGCAGCAGCAACGTGGGGGCGATCAATGCGCTCGTTGAACTGCAGCTCCGCGGCACCATCCTGCTTGATGATGGCCGTACGAGCACTTATCCCAGCCCGCCGCCCTTGATCGGGGGGCAGGGCACATTGCGCTGCGGCGGCACGGTTACGGGCCTCACGGGCGTATTGCACTACGCCTTCGGGGCCTACCGCATTCATCCTGCCGGTGCAGTGCCGTTGCAGCATGCGCAGCGGCCCAGCGTTCCTGAGGTGGGCGGCAGCCTGCGCGTAGCCGCACTGAACGTGAAGAACTATTTCACCTCACTGGGCGGAAATGGCGCGAGCACGGCGAATGAGCTGCTGCGTCAGCGCACCAAGCTCGTTGCTGCTCTCCAAGGCCTGGAGGCCGATGCCTACGTGCTGTGCGAGCTGCAGAACAGCGATGCCGCATCGAATGATCTGCTCGCTGCGCTGAATACGGCGATGGGAGGCGGTTACGCCGTGATCGACCAGGATGCCCCAGGCGCCTTCACGCGGACAATCTTCTTCTACAGGACATCGACGCTAACGCCCATCACGCAGCTCTTCTCCTTGAGCACTTCCACCTTCGAGCGGGCGCATCTCACGCAGGGCTTCGCATCCAATGCCAGCGGCAAGCGCTTCCTGCTCAGCGGCACCCACTTGCGCAGCAAGATCTGCGACAATGCCAGCGGATCGAACCTCGATCAGGGCGATGGCCAAGGCTGCTACAATGCCAGGCGCCGCTCGCAGGTCAATGAGCTGATCACCCACTGGGATGGCGTGCGCGCGTCCACATGGATCCCAGGACAGCTCATCTTGGGCGATTTCAACGCCTACGATCAAGAGGATCCCATTGACCGGATGCGCGCTAGCGGGCTCATCGACATGATTGCGGGTGTGCCGGAGCCATATTCCTATCGGTATGCGGACCGCAGCGGATCGTTGGACCACGCCTTCGCGATCCCAGCCATGGCCGATGCCATCACCGGGGCAGCCGTGTGGCACATCAACAGCGATGAGCCGCCCAACCTCGATTACCGCGACTCGAACACGGACTTCTACCAAGCCAACGCATTCCGCAGCAGCGACCATGACCCCCTGCTGATCGGAATCGACGTGGAAGCGATACCGGTCGGGCTGGAGGAGGTACCCGGGGGGCAGGTGGCGGTGCGTTACCGCTACGATCCAACGAGCGGATCGGCCGATTGGGAAGGGGAGGGGCTTGAGCGGATCGAGGTCTTCGATGCGCTTGGCCGAACTGTGCGCATTGCGAGCGCCGATGGGAGCGGGACGGTACGCATCAGTGCGGCATGGTCGGGCGCCGGTCCTTTGGTTTGGAGAGCGTGGTTGCGCGAAGGCACCGTTGCCGGGCGCTTTGTCGCGCTGTGATCACTCACCGGCGGCCTCGGCGCGCCTGATCTCCTGATCGAGGATCTCGTCCATCACCTTCAGCTCCTGCTCGCTCACCTTTCGGTCGGTGCGCGCTTGCTTCTTCATGAAACGGAACATGGCCGCCTTGCGCACCTCGTAAGCCACATACACCGTGAACTCCTTGGTCTCTTCATTGAAGTAGGTCTCTTCTCCAACTTTCCGCAGGTCCGCCAGTTCGGTGTTCATCACCTCACGAATCAGGCTCTGGAACTTATCAGCCACATCGGCGGCCTGCGCATTCTCGGTCTGCCCGAGGTATTGGTCGGTGACGGCCCGCACGTTGGTGCCCACCTGGCTGGCCACTTGGTTCTTGGCCTCGATGTCGGCCTTGCCCTTGGCGATGTTCGTCTTCACGCTGGTGCCTTGGCCCACGCCCCGGAACCAAGTGCCGTTGCTCTCGTACTTGCTCCCGCTGAAGGGCTGTTTCACCTTGGTGCCCTGTGGACTCGATCCACCCTTGCAGGAGGTGAACGCAACGACGGCGATGAGCAGCAGGCTGCTGAGGGTCTGTATGGTCTTCATGGCGGGAAGGTGACGGATGGTTGGCGCCAAGGTTGGAAAAATCCGTGCCGAGTGATGGCATTCAGATTACGGTTGGCATCTTTCGGGTCCAAACCCTGAACCGCATGAAAGCACTCAAGATCATCCTCATCCTCGTTCTGGCCATAGGTGCCATGATCAGCGCCATGGGTTTCCTTGGCGATGACGGGTACCGGGTCGAACGATCCACGACCATTGCCGCGCCGATGGATGACGTGTGGCCGCATGTGGCCTCGCTGGGCGCAATTGACAAATGGAGCCCCTGGAACGAGTTGGACCCTAGCATGAAGAAATCAATGGAGGGCACCGATGGCCAAGTGGGGGCCGTGGCGAAATGGGAAGGAAATGAGCAGGTGGGCAAGGGTGAGCAACGGATCGATTCCATCGCACGGAACTCGTTGGTGCGCACGCATCTCACGTTCAAGGAGCCTTGGCAAAGCGAGAGCGATGCGTTGATTGAACTCTCTGCCGAAGGCACAGGCACCAAGGTCACATGGGCCATGGTCGGCCAGCACGATTTCACCAGTAGGCTCATGAGCCGTTTCATGGATATGGACGCCATGATGGGCAAGGACTTCGAGAAAGGCCTGAGCATGCTGAAGGCACAGGCGGAGAAGGCATTCGCGGCGAAGCCGAAATTCGAGATCCAGACCATCGATTGGCCGACCACTCTCTTCGTCGGCAAACGCGGCGTTGTAGCTTGGGCTGATATGAAGGCGGCTTTTGAAGCCGGTTTCGGATCAGGCATGGAAGCACTGGCCAAGGCCAAGGTTGAGCCGGCTGGCTATCCCACCGGCGTTTATTTCGAATGGAACGAGGCTGACCAGACAGCTGATATGATCGCTGGCTTTCCGGTTCCTATGGACTCGAAGGCCAAATTCAATGGTGCCGACCTCTACGAATCACCTGCCAGCAAGGCATTGGCCATTGATCACTACGGTGGCTACGGCGGCATGATGGGCCCGCACATGGCCATGGACGAGTACATCAAGGCCAATGGCCTCACACACCACACCAACGCGATCGAGGAATATGTGACGGGCCCTTCGACAGAGCCGGATAGCACCAAATGGCTCACACGGATCATTTATCTGGTCAAGTAGGCGCAGCCTTCTGAATTGAAGCCCGGGCTGAGGTCCGGGCTTCGTTCTTTGCACCAGTATCCCAAGCCATGCCGCTTCGCATCACTGTTTGCCCGTACCGATTGCGCTTCAAGCGGCCCTTCGGTACGGCCCATGGGCTGCGCGATGGAACCGATGCCTTGTTCATTCGCGTGGAGGATGAAGGCAGCTTTGGTCATGGTGAGATCACCTTGCCACCGTATCTGAAAGAGACCGTGCCGAGCGTCCGTTCGCGCATCGCATCGATTGCGCGAATCGGAGTTTGGCGAGCTCATGAATTAGTAGCCCTACTGGATGAACTCGAACCCGTCCGCGACTCCGCACCCACGCGTGCCGGCTTGCACATGGCCTTAGCGGATCTGATCGCGAAGAAGAATCACTGCTCATTGTCCGAACAACTGGGCGTGGCGAGTGGTGAGACTCCGGTTGCTCTGTTCACCATAGGCATCTGCTCGGTAGAGGACGCCCTCGATCAATTGCGCGAGTTACCGTGCACGCACGCACTAAAATTGAAAGCCAGCGACCAGCTGGCTCCCAAGCGAATAAGCGCTGTGATAGAAAGTTGCAACGCAATCGTCCTGGTCGATGGTAATCAAGGCTTCCAATCGGTTGAAGATGCCTGCAAGGCCTTGGAGGTGATTCCCAAGAACCGGCTGATCGGCGTGGAGCAGCCATTCAGCACCAGAAACGACTCCTGGAACCGTGAACTGACTGAGAAATCCGGCGCCGAGGTTTTCGCTGATGAATCCGTCCAAGGAATCCACGACCTGGAAAGGCTCGCAGGAGACTTCGAAGGCGTGAACATCAAACTCATGAAATGCGGCGGACTGGATCATGCACTGGAACTGGCCAGCCGGGCTGCTCAGCTCAATCTGCGTGTGATGCTGGGATGCATGAGCGAGAGTTCGTTGGGCTGTACGGCCATGGCTCATCTGGCATCGGTGGCACAAGTGATGGACTTGGACGGACCATGGCTTCTGGCCAATGATCCTTGGCGAGGAATCACATTCAGTTCAACCGGCCATTATTCGATGCCGACCGGCGCTGGCATCGGGGTTGAGCCACAAATCGAATTGACATTCATTGACCCATAATTTATATTATGTAAACATGTAAAGTTTTGTTTTTCAATGAATCCGCCTGTTCAAGTGAGTTCCGTGGGGGTCCTGCAATGGGACAACCGAGAATCAACTGGGCGCCTACTTTCGCCGCCCTTGCCATGAAGGCTCTTGTGCGCGCGTTAATCCGATGGGTGGCGCGGACCTTTCCTGTCCGCGGACGTCATCGGTTGGCCAACACCTTGGGTGGCTGGGCTGCGGATCCGGTCACGGTGCGTTCCATCAACGGCATCCGTGTTGAGCTTGACCGAAGCGTTCAGTATCACCGGATGATGCTGTATGACCTGTATGAAGAGAACGTCCTCGCCTATTTGGCCAAGCGACTCAAACCCGGCATGGTGGTGTTCGATCCCGGCTGCAACATCGGCTACTTCGCAGCACAGGTGCTGGGCATGGTTTCGCCCGGTGGCCAGGTCTGGTCCTTTGAACCTTCGCCCCGATGCCTCGAGCGATTGAACCGGCACAATCCTCCTGGCGGCATTCCCGGTTGGCACTTGGCGCCCATGGCCCTGGCCGGCCAGGTGGGCACGCTCACCTTCTATGACACACCTCGTGTGATCACGCGCGGCTATGCGGTATTGGAACAAGCGGGCAGGCCAGGCGATAGCAATGCTGTGAAAGTGCCGGTGACCACCGTCGATGCCTTTTGCGCCCAACATGGCATTCATCATATCGACTTCCTCAAGCTTGACATCGAGGATTCTGAACTGCCTGCCCTTCGCGGTGCGCACCGAATGATCTCCGACAAGGCCATCGACACCATCCTCGTGGAGACCGAGGTGCGACCGGACCGTGCGGAATTGAACGCGAGCATCTTCAATCTGCTGCGCGATGCGGGTTTCCGACCGCACCATGCGCGCAGCGGCGGCAAGCTTGCAGCCATTGAGCCCGAGCGCTTGCCCACCTCCAAGGAGGACATCATATGGGAGCGAGGTCGCTGAGAACTGACGAAACCAGCTGATTTCCGTCAACCACGCTGTCTGCCCGAAGCGCGCTCTTTGCATCCGTGGATGCCAAGACGCTGACCAAAGTCACCTGTTACCACTGCGGCGATCCTTGCGCCGACGAGCACAGCGTGCATGACGGCAAGGACTTCTGCTGCCATGGCTGCGAAGTGGTCTTCGACATGCTGAGTGAAGCTGGGCTCTGCGACTACTACGCGCTTGAGAAACAGCCGGGCGTGAAACAGGAATCCAGTGCTGACGAGCAGCGCTTGGAGCTCTTCGCCCTGCCCGAAGTGCGCGAGAAGCTCGTGGAGTTCAGCGAGGCGGGCATCACCCGAGCCCGGTTCCGCATCCCGCAGATGCACTGCAGCAGCTGCATCTGGTTGCTGGAGAACCTGCATCGTATTGAGCCGAGCATCATCCGGTCGCGCGTGAGCTTCACCGACAAGGAACTCACCATCACGTTCCGCGAGGAGAAGTTGCCACTGCCCCAGCTGGTGAAGCTCTTGCGGCGGATCGGCTATGGCCCGCAGCTCACCGCCGGTAAGGACACCGGCCGCGCCGACCAGGTGCCGCGCATGCTATACATCCGGCTGGGCGTGGCGGGCTTCATCTTCGGCAATACCATGCTGTTCAGCTTCCCGGAATACCTGGGTGCTGATGGCGAAGCCCACCTGCGCATCGGCTTCCAATGGCTGTCGGCACTGTTCTCGGTGCCTGTGGTCCTTTTCCTAAGCACCGACTACTTCCGGGCGGCTTGGGCAGGCCTGCTCAGCAAGCAGGTGAATATCGATCAGCCCATCGCCTTGGGCATCATGGCGTTATGGTTCAGGAGCCTCCATGACGTGATCACTGGCGCCGGCCCTGGCTACTTCGACTCGCTGGCCGGACTGCTCTTCTTCCTGCTGATCGGCAAATGGTACCAAGCCCACACCTACCGAGCACTCCGCTTCGATCGCGCTTTGGAGGACTTCCTGCCGCTCGTGGTTCTGCGAAAGCGCGGTGAAGCTGAGGAGCCAGCACGCGTGGCCGACCTCGCGCCCGGCGACCGCATCGTAGTAAGGGACCAAGAACTGGTGCCCGTGGATGCCGTGCTGCGCGAAGGCACCGGACACATCGACAACAGCTTCATCACCGGCGAACCGCTGCCTGTGCGCAAACAAGCGGGCGACACCATCAAGGCCGGTGGCCGACAGCGCGGCGCTGCTATTGAATTGGAAGTGCTGCGCTCCTTCGCCGATAGCCGGTTGAAGCGCCTATGGGCCGAGCAGAGCGGTGGTCAAGAACGCCCGGCCATGCCGCGCCTGATCGATCAAGTGGCGCGGCGCTTCACACTGGCGGTGCTGCTCATCGCGCTGGGCGCGGGCCTTTATTGGTGGGGCAAGGATGCCCGCATGATCTGGCCAGTGGTCACAGCTGTGCTTATCGTGGCCTGCCCTTGCGCGCTGGCATTGAGCATGCCCTTCGCTTACGGACATACCATTCGGCTGCTCGGTAAGCGCGGCCTGTTCCTGCGGGATGCGGAAGTGGTTGAGCGCATGGCCCACGTGGATGCGGTGCTCTTCGACAAGACCGGAACGCTCACCGAACGTGAGGCGCACCAGGTCGATTGGCATGGCATCAAGCTCTCCCGTGAGGATGAACAACGCATCGCAGCGCTGGCCAGGAACAGTGCGCACCCACTGAGCGCGGTCCTAGCAGGAAAACTGAAGAAGTCGTTGAAGCCCGATCAGGATCATCTCGCTCCGCGCACGATGACAGAGGTAATGGAACAGATTGGCCAAGGCATCATGGGCGAAGTGGCTGGCCTGCCGATCCGAATCGGTTCGGCGGACTTCACGGGCGGTGAAGCAGCGGTGCGTTCCGCTGGCGAGGCCCATGTGCACGTCTCTTTCGGTGGCGTGCATCGCGGGCATTTCGCCATCCGGAAGCAGGCCCGCTCGGGCATCGTGGAAGCGGTGAGACGCTTGGGGGCATCGCTGCGTGTGGGCCTCATCACCGGCGACCATCAGGTGGACCCCGACCTCGCCGAGGTGTTCCCGATCGGAAGCATCCGCATGCGGTGCGCACCTGACGAGAAGAGCGAAGCAGTTAAAGGACTGCAGCGCGATGGCCGCCGCGTGCTCATGGTGGGCGATGGCCTCAACGATGCCGGAGCATTGGCTCAGGCCGATGTGGGTGTCACTGTGACGGAGACCACCGCGGCCCTCACCCCTGCCAGCGATGCGATCATGGATGCCGACAGCCTGCAACAGCTCCCCCATTTCTTGCGGATGACACGACGCGCCCGGCGCATCGTGCTCGCCAGCCTGTGCATCTCCCTGCTGTACAACATCACTGGCGTGTCCATCGCGGTGGCTGGCCACATGACCCCGCTCTTCGCCGCCATCCTGATGCCGCTGAGCAGCGTGAGCGTGGTGGGCTTCGTGACAGTGGCCACGATGATCGCCGCGCGCAACGCACGCCAGTAAGCACCATCTTGCGTGCATGCCCTCCTGGATCAATGAGTCGTCAGGCTCTTTCACGCTCACCTTGCACGTGCAACCCGGTGCCAAACGCACCGAAGTAGCGGGCACGCACGGCGATGCGCTCAAGATCCGGCTCGCTGCACCACCGGTTGATGGCAAGGCGAACGAGGCCCTCCTCTCCTACCTGGCCGAACAGTTCGGCGTTCCGAAGCGGCAAGTGGAATTAGTGAGCGGGCACGCGAGCAGACGAAAGGTCGTGCGGGTAATCGGCGCCAAGCTCAGGCCAGAAAAGGACTGGTGAAACCTTAAGGCCTTTTCAGCAGGGCCTGCAGTCCTTTCAGGTCAACGATGCGCATCTCTGGCCCTGCGGCCTTCAAGAGCTTCCTGCGCTGCAGGGCACTGAGGGCCCTGATCGTGGCCTCGTAACTGGCTCCGGCATAATCCGCGAGGTCCTGACGCGACGGCGTGAATGCCAACAAGTCGCCCTCATCCTTATCGAAACCGAAACAACGCTGCGCGGCGAGGATGGCCTTGGCCACACGCTGCTCTACACCAAGATTCAGCAGGCTCTTGCTCTGGTCCTCCGAGCGCCTCAGTTCCTCGGCGAAGAAGAGCATGAAGTGGAAGCCGAGCGACGCATTCGCCTTCAGCGTGCTGAGGAAGAGCGGCATGGGGATCCGGTCCACCACGGTTTGCACCAAGGCCGTTGCTGAGACCGTGTATGTGAAATCATCGCCAATGCCCCTATGGCCGAGCACCTGACCATCGCGCGCGAAGCGCAGGATACGGGACGCGCCCGGCTCGAATGTGCTGAACACCTTGGCCCTTCCACGACGGACGATGAAGAGCGTTTCAGCGGGGTCGCCCTCGCGGAAGATCAACTCACCGGCGTTGTAGGATTGCCAGGTCGTCTTCTCTGCGAGCAAGGCCTGCCACTCCGGGCTGCAGTGCTGGCGGAGCATCTCCGCAAGCGTTTCCGGGACCTTGATGGGCTCCATGATCCCGACTTCGTTCATCCTTTGATGTTGAAAGCGCTTGCTTCAGCACCGAGTCGCTCCACGAGTGCCCCAACCGTAGTGGTCGAGAGCATCTTCTGCAACCCGGCGCGCACTTCACTGAACTGGTCATGGACCGGGCATGGCTTTCTGTCACCGCAATGCGGAAGACCGAGCGCGCAACGCGTGAACACCGCATCGCCATCCATGCATCGCACGATCGCTTCCAAGGTGAGGCTCCGTGCGCGCGATCCGGTGAGCGTGAATCCGCCGCCGGGGCCGCGCATCGAGGCAATCAGGCCGCCATGCACCAGCTGCTGCAGCACCTTGCCTGTGAAAGCCTCCGGCGCACCGATGCCCTTGGCGACTTCCTTCAACGTAGCTCGTTCATCGCGAGCAGTGGCACGCGCGATGTGCAAAGCTCCACGGATGGCGTACTCACAGGCTTTCGAGAACATGATCGAGGTGCGCGAATGTATCGGTGCGATCAATCAGACTCAGTGTGCTTCGTCATGTTAAGCGCTCGCCTTTGCAGAAGCAGCAAGGCCACGCCGGTTGGCATCATGGCCGAGGCGATGAAGAGGTGCCAATAATGGCCAGGAATCATGCCCCAACTTGCCCAGAAGAAAGTGCCCTGGCTAAAGAGCAACAGTTCTGTGGTGATGATCCCAGCCATGAGCAAGCCCATGCCCGTGCGAGCTGCCCGATTCGATGGTGCGCACCATCCATAGGTGACGGCATAGGCGAGCAGCAAGGTGGTCATGGTGCCTAATGTGTTCATGTGGACGAAACCCATGACCAAGTGGCGCACGGTGAGCGACATGACGGCAACGGCGGGAACAGCTACGGTGGCCTGCACCAGCACCTTCAATGCCATGCTCACCAGTGCGATGCCGATAAGCACGCGCGCCCATGGCGTGAAGCGCGCATAGGCTTGGTCCCGAAAGCGCTGGAGAAGGCGTAGCGTGCGGATGGCCGCCCACGCTTGCATGGCCACTGCAACGGATACCGTGGCGAACACGACGGGATGCGGTTCGCTCCAAGCGATGGCCAGCGCGTAGGTCAGGAAAGCGGAGAGCACCCAAAGCGTGAACGTGAAGCGATCGATCCTAAGTTGGAATCCATTGCGCTCAGCCCACCGAGCTCCAATGGCCATGGCTGCGAACCAGAACCAGCCATTGAACTGGAAATGCAGGAAGAACTGCACGGCCCAGTAATAGATCTCCTTACCCTGATTGCCGGTGGCGATGATCACCGGCAAGGCCCATGTGCCCAAAGTGCTTATTACAAAGAAGGCCAGGGACCAGCGCGTCAAACGCCCGCTGCCTTCCGCCGGCCAGTTGCGCGAAACGCGCCAGAGCATGTAGAGCAACGGGTAGGCCAGGAGCAAATGCGCTGATGAGGCCGCTATGGAGACCGCGCCGTATCCCTGTATGGGAAAGGAGACAAGCATGACGATGACCGTGACTTGGAGCCCGATCAGCAGCCAACGCAAGCGCTTATTCAGTGCCCCGGTACCGCCATCGTGCAGCAGGCAGAGCGCCACGCCGATGAATAGCCAGCCGAGCAGGGCCACGTGCGAATGAGCGTGCAGGAATGGGCGGAATCGAACGAACGGGATCTCCCAGATGTACATCGCCCGGAGCAATGCTCCGATCGTGGCTGCAAGGAGCAGGTTGATCAAGGCGATACGGAACCAGTGGCGCATGTGGCAGGAATCGCAGCGAACGGAATGAATCAACCGTTCGGATGACAAACGTCATATATCGGATTGGCTGGTCCGATGATTTTTGTCACGCGCAACAGACAAGAGCGCCTACCCATGAGACTGCTGAAGACCTCCCTCGCGAAAGTGACCCTTGTTGCCGGCTTTGCTGCAATAACTGCTTGCGGTGACGGCACCGCATCGACACCTCCTGGCGCGAGCGGACCTCCAGGTGCTGCAGCTGCTTCTGAGGAAGCTGCCCCAGCCGGATTGATCACCGCAGCCGAGATCACCCTAGGCGAGATTGACCAAGCCATGGTGGAAAAAGGAAAAGCCACCTACGATGTGAAGTGCCAAGCCTGCCACAGCACTGGCCCGAATCGTGTGGTGGGGCCCGGCTGGAAAGGCGTGACCGAGCGCCGTAAGCCGGAATGGATCATGAACATGATGCTCAACATCGATGTGATGCTCGAGACCGATCCCGAAGCCCAAAAGGGACTTGAAGAGTGCCTCGTACGCATGCCCAACCAAGGCCTGAGCAAGGACCAGGGCCGCGAGGTGCTTGAATTCATGCGGACACTCTGAAGCCTCCTACCCGCCCACCAACAAACCACAACCAATCAATCATGAAACGACCGCTTCTTCTAACCGGCACCGCATCAGGCGTCATCGCCTGCGCCTTCGTGCTGTTGAACAGCCTGCCCGGCTGCCGCCCATCGGGCACCACCAAGAGCGTGGTGACCGGCGATGCCGCTTCGAAAGTCTATGTGAAGCCCGGAACGCACGATGAGTTCTACAACCTCGTGAGCGGTGGATTCAGCGGCCAACTCGCGGTCTATGGGCTGCCCAGCGGGCGCCTCTTGCGCGAAGTCCCTGTGTTCAGCGTGGATCCCGAGAGCGGCTATGGCTATAGCGAGGAGAGCAAAGGCATGCTCACCACCAGCCACGGCTTCATTCCGTGGGACGACAGTCACCACCCGGAGTTGTCGCAGACCGATGGCATCCCCGATGGCAAGTGGTGCTTCATCAACGGCAACAACACGCCCAGAATCGCTTTGGTCGATCTCGGTACCTTCCGCACGGGGAGCATCATCGAAATCCCGAACAGTGCGGGTAATCATAGCTCCCCCTTCACTACGGGCAACAGCGAGTACGTGGTGGCCGGCACCCGATTCAGCGTGCCCATGGGCGATGATGCGTCGCGCGATGTGCCCATCAAGACCTACAAGGAGAACTTCAAGGGCAACGTGAGCTTCATCCATCCGGAACCGGAGACGGGCAAGATGAGCATCGCCTTCCAGATCGTGACCCCCGGCGTGAACTTCGACCTGAGCCACGCCGGCAAGGGGCCCAGCGAGGGCTGGTTCTTCTTCAGCTGCTACAACACGGAGCAGGCGTACAGCCTGTTGGAGGTGAACGCGAGCCAGCGAGACAAGGACTTCATCATGGCCGTGAATTGGAAGCTGGCCGAACAACTCGCCAAGGACGGCAAGGGCAAGCGCGTGCCCGGCAAGCACCACAGCAACTGGTGGAACGAGAGGACCCATAGTTCGGAAACGACCGTGTATGAGGACGTGCTGCAACTTGATCCCAAGGACCACCCTGGCCTGTTGTATTTCATGCCCTGTCCCAAGAGCCCGCACGGCTGTGATGTGGACCCCACGGGAAAATACATCGTGGGTAGCGGCAAGTTGGCCGCTTTGATCCCGGTGTTCAGCTTCGAGAAGATGCAGAAGGCCATTGCGGCCAATGACGTAGAAGGCGACTTCGCCGGTATCCCTGTGCTGAAGTATGAGAGCGTGCTCCACGGCGAGGTGAAGAAGCCCGGTCTCGGGCCCTTGCATACCGAGTTCGATGCCAACGGCAACGCCTACACCAGTTTCTTCGTGAGCAGCGAGATCGTGAAGTGGAACGTGGAGAAGCTGGAGGTGGTGGACCGCGTGCCTACTTATTACAGCATCGGCCATCTGTGCGTGCCTGGAGGCGACAGCAAGAAGCCTTGGGGCAAGTACGTGATCGCCTACAACAAGATCACCAAGGACCGCTACCTGCCCACCGGCCCTGAGCTCACGCAAAGCGCGCAGCTCTACAGCATCGATGGGGATAAAATGGAGCTGCTTCTCGATTTCCCAACCACCGGTGAGCCGCACTATGCCCAAGCCATCCCTGCCGAATTGGTGAAACCGCGCGAAGTGAAGTTCTTCAAGATCGAGGAGAACGAGCACCCCTTCGCGGCCAAGGGCGAGAAGGAGACCAAGATCGAGCGTCGTGGCAAGGAGGTGCATGTGTGGATGACCACCATCCGCTCGCACTTCGCACCGGACAACATCGAGGGTGTAAAGCTTGGGGATGAAGTGTATTTCCACATCACCAACCTCGAGCAGGACTGGGACGTACCGCACGGCTTCGCCATAAAGGGGGCTGCCAACGCTGAGCTCCTTTTGATGCCCGGCGAGACACAGACCCTGAAATGGGTGCCCACACGAGTTGGAGTGACACCGATGTACTGCACGGACTTCTGCTCCGCGCTGCATCAAGAGATGCAGGGCTACGTGCGCGTTTCACCTGCCAATAGCAATGTGCCCTTGACCGCTCTCACGGTTTCCGTGGACGCAGAAATGTAGACCGGTTCACATCGCCTGACAGTGACCACGGCCCCGGTGAATGCCGGGGCCGTGGCCCTGAAAGGCCCTATCTCACTGACCCTTTGACCATGAAGCCCATCTCCCGCGTTATGATCGCCCTGGCCGCCTTGGCCCTGTTGGTACTGCTCTTCGTCCCCATCTGGCGGATTGACCTGCAGGCACCTCAATATCCCGAGGGGCTCTACCTGCAGATCTTCGCTGATCGCTTCGCAGGCGATGTGGAGAAGATCAACGGCCTTAACCACTACATCGGGATGGGGCATATCCACGATGATATGTTCCCTGAGTTCGCGGTGCTCCCCAAATTGCTGATGGCGCTGGCTGCTCTTGGCGTGCTGGCCGCGCTCTGGGGCAAGCGGTGGGCCCTATTCATGGGCCTGGTCACGCTTTCGCTCTTCGGCCTGTGGGCGCTTTGGGACATGTACCGCTGGGGCTACGAGTACGGTCACAACCTCGATCCGCGAGCCGCTATCAAGGTGGAGGACATGACCTACCAGCCGCCGCTCATCGGCCACAAGCAATTGCTGAACTTCGATGCTTGGTCCACCCCCGATATCGGAGGTTGGGTGCTCTTCGGCGTGATGGCGCTGCTGATCGGCGTGTATATCATGGAGATCCGTTTCAATCCTCACAAGTGATGAAGGCCCGCAACATCCTATTCGCCCTGCTGCTCATGCCCGCGCTCTGGTCGTGCGGCCAGCGGACGCCCACGATCGATTTCGGCAAGGCCGAATGCGCGCATTGCCGCATGAATGTGGTGGACCGGCAATTCGGTGCCGCATTGGTGACAGAGAAAGGCCGGCAGTATGTATTCGATGATGTCTCCTGCATGGTGCATTTCGTGGTGAAGGGTTCCGTTGCAGAGGACCAGGTAAAGGCCTGGTTCGTATGCGATCATGCAGAACCCGGAACCTTGATCGATGCCACCACTGCGCACTATCTCCATGGCGCTGCGTTCCGAAGTCCGATGCGGGGTGATGTGGCGGCCTTTGCGAATGCTGCCGAGCGGGCAAAGGCCGCTGCACGAGGAGAGGTCGAGCCCATGGATTGGGCCTCAGTGCGCCTACAGCTAGCCGAGTGAAAACGAAAGGATGAGGGAACTGCTGATCCTGTTGCTGGCCTGTCTGAACGCGGCGCATGTGGATGCCCGCACATGGCGGTACCGCAGCAGACCCGGTGCTTCGCTGCAGATCGTGATTAACGGAGCGGCCGTGGGCGATACTGTTCTGGTGGAGGGCATTGTGAGCGAAGGAAGCATCCGGGTGGATCGTTCGCTGGTACTGCTGGGCGGAACTGATGCGTTGATCGATGGTGGTGGTGAGGATGATGCACTGCTGATCACCGCCGACCATGTGACTGTCCGTGGCTTCACCATCCGTGGCTCACGACGAAGCAATCTGGACGACATGTCGGGCATCAAGGTGAACGAGTGCCGTGGCGTGGTGATCGCGGACAATTTTCTGGACAGGTGCTTCTTCGCCATATACCTCAGCGGTGTCAAGGATGCGTTGGTCGAGGGCAATACTGTGCTGGGAGAGCGGGGTGCGGAGGACTTCATGGCCAATGGCATCCACTTGTGGAAATGCAGCAATGCCACCATCCGCAACAATCGGATCGAATACCACCGGGACGGCATCTACTTCGAGTTCGTCACTGACTCGCGCATCACCGGCAACACATCCTTGCACAATCTGCGCTACGGCCTGCACTTCATGTTCAGTCACCGTGACGCTTATGAGGACAACCGATTCGAGGATAACGGTGCCGGCGTGGCGGTGATGTTCAGCAAGGTGATCACCATGCGCCGCAACCGCTTCCTGGCCAACCGGGGCGCGAGCGCTTATGGCTTACTGCTGAAGGAGATCAACGATGGCGATATCATCGGCAATGCGTTCATGGACAATACCACGGGGATCATGATCGATGGCTGCAATCGGATCAGCGTGCGCGACAATGAGTTCCGGCTGAACGGATGGGCGCTTCGGCTCTTCGCCAATGCCATCGACTGCGACTTCCAGGGAAACACGTTCGCAGGCAATACCTTCGACGTGAGCACCAACGGATCGCTGGTCCCTAATACCATGAACGGGAATTTCTGGGATCGCTACTCGGGCTACGATCTGGACCGTGATGGCTTTGGCGATGTGCCGCACCGACCGCTGGGTTTCTTCACCCTGCTGGTCGAGAAACAGCCCTACGCCATGGTCTTCTCGCGCAGCCTCTTTGTCTCGTTGCTCGACCGTGCCGAGCGCCTGATCCCTTCGCTGACGCCTGAGAGCATGAAGGACGATAAGCCGATGATGCGCTGGCCAGTGCTGTTGGGCACCATCGATGATCGAGTTGAAGAACATGCTGCGGAGCCTGCAGCAGACCCTGCTTCCGAAGGCGCAACCGGAGCGGTCCTGTTGATCTGCACCATTGCGGCGGTCCTCGTTTCAAGGCGGCTAATCGTGCCTCATGACTGACGCGCGAATCACCTTCGAGGGAGTCGGAAAGCGCTACGGCAAGCTCTGGGCCTTGCGCAACGTAGAGTGCGCATTCCATCCCGGAGAGGTCGTCATGCTCATCGGCCCCAATGCCAGCGGAAAGTCCACGTTGATCAAGTGCCTGCTGGGATTGGTGAGGCCCACTGAGGGTCGCATCACGGTGAACGGTGAGGCCATCGGCAGCGACCCGGCCTACCGCACGTCCATCGGCTACATGCCACAGATCTCACAGTATCCAGCTACGCTCACCATCGGCCAATTGCTCGAGATGATAGCCGACGTCCGCGGGATGAGCAACAACGAACCCGACGACAGACTCGTGGAAGGACTTGGATTGACCGCTCAGTTGAATAAGCGCCTTTCGAGCTTGAGCGGAGGGACCAAGCAGAAGGTGAGCGCCGTTCTCGCCTTGCGCTCGCGTCCGAGCATCCTGGTGATGGACGAGCCGACAGCGGGCCTCGATCCGCTATCGTCCAAGCGGGTACTGGAACGCGCTGCTGCCGTTCGTGATGCCGGAGGAACAGTGCTTATCACCTCGCACCTGATGGAGGAAGTGGAAGCACTTGCCGATCGGGTGGCCTACTTGGAGGAGGGCAGCTTGAGGTTCATTTTGCCGGTTCAAGAGATCCTGGAACGCGCGGGTACGAAGCGCTTGTCGGAGGCTTTGCCAAGGATGTTGGAGTCCAGAGCACTATGCAATGCCTGATGATGTCTTGCAGTTGCTAGAGAATTCGCGCAAGGTGGATAGCCGCCAATATTGAACGAACAGAGGGCACTTCGAATGCTGAAAGTCTTCAAATACACGCTCATCGATCTGGCGCGCAACCGCTTCGTCTTAGGATATGCGTTGCTGATGCTGCTGGTCGCACAAGGTCTATTCTCATTGGAAGGCGACCCGACGAAGGCCTTGCTCAGCCTGGTGCAAGTGGTCATGGCGCTGGTACCGTTGATCGCATTGGTATTCACCGTAGTCTATTTCTACGACATCCAGGAATTCACGCAACTGCTGGCCGTGCAGCCCATGCGTCGCGGCGCCATCCTCGGCGGACAGGTCCTGGCATTGGCAGTCGCGCTGCTGCTTGCCCAAGCCATTGGTCTCGGCTTGCCTCTGCTGGTCCACTCCCCTACCCTCGCTGCTCTTGTGCTATCGCTCAGTGGCTCCGGCCTGGTGCTGGTCTTCATCTCCCTTGGCGCCTTGATCGCGCTGAAGCAACGGGAGAAGGCTCGAGGTGTTGGCGTGGCGCTGGCCATTTGGTTCCTCCTCGTTCTGGTGTACGATGCTTTGCTGATGTGGGGCATGTTCACGCTCAGTGACTACCCCATAGAGCCCTTCGTAGTGCCTTTTGCCGGTATCAATCCCATCGACCTCGCGCGCATCATGGTGATGCTGCAGGTGGACCTCGCCGCCATGATGGGTTACAGCGGCGCCATCTACAAGAACTTCTTCGGCACTCAGATGGGCATGGCCGTGGCAGGGCTGATCATGATGGTCTGGGTGATTGTACCGAGCTGGTCGGCCATGCGGGTATTCAGGCAGAAGGACCTGTGATCCTTACCACGCTCCGGACCGTTGTCAACCAATGAGCTGACAGATGTCATATTGCGGATGCTAAGGTCCCTGTTCTTTCGATGCGCCTAAACGAACCAACCATCCATGAAGACCTTCACATCAACGAGCGCACTGCTGATGGCATTCACGCTTCCTTGCTTAATCGCCTGTGGCGGCGCTGAGACGCCAGCAACAACTGAACCCGCATCATCCGGAAACGAACCTGCCGCCGGACAAAGTGCAGTGAAGGATGACCTCAGCCAAAAGAACGTCGTTCAGATTGCCGTGGCGTCACCGGACCACACGATCCTGGTGAAGGCCGTGCTTCAGGTGAAATACGAGGACGTGCTCGTGAATGCGGGCCCATTCACGGTGTTCGCACCGACTGATGCAGCATTCAATGCGCTGCCGGCCGGGACGCTCGATGACCTGATGAAGCCCGAGAGCAAGGCCGCTCTGCAGGATATCCTGGAATACCATGTGGCCTTGGGCGTGTTCGCACCGGACAAGATGGCCAACGGCCGCAAACTGAACATGGCGAATGTGAAGGACACAAAATTCACCGTGAGCGAAGATGGAACCGTGATGATCAACGATGCGAAGGTGCTGGGCACAGCGCCCGCTTCGAATGGACTGGTGGTGGTGATCGACAAGGTGCTTCTTCCACCGCAATGAGCAATTAGCCGATCCCCGTGGTACGGGAACGGTGAAAGTCAGCAGGGGCGTCCGCAAGGGCGCCCTTGTTGTTAGCACAAGCCTCGCGATCGAATTGAATCGTCAGTTGGAGTCCGTGTTGCTCCTTCAGGCCCTGCGTATCCTGTCACCCACCGTGCTGTTCGCAAGCTCGCTTGTGCGCAATTCGGGGCTCTGGACCTGACCTTCGACGTTGATGGCAGGGTAGCCCGAGCCTGGAGGCTGTGATGGCCGAGATCAGAGACGATATCCAGCAGTCACGCCAAGTGAAGCGATGGATATGGCCTGCTTGAAGGACGTCGTGCTCCGCCCTGATGGCCCATCGATCTTCACTCCGCTGAAGTCCGCATCCATTCCCTGATAATCGACCCCTACGAGTAGACAGAACCGCTCAGAGAGGTCCACCTTGAAGCCCAACGCGAGCATGTATGTCGGGGCCGATGCCAGCCCTTCCTCCTGTTTCACCAGCAGATTACCATCACCGGTGCTCACCTTCAATGTGGGTGAGGAGACGCTGGCGAAGCCCACGAGCAATCGCGAAGTGAAGGACCACTTCTCGTTCAACGGGAATGCGCCCATGCCTCCGACGAGCAGACTACCTGTGACCCATAGCCCGGGCTCCACCTTCAGGTCCAATCCACCAAGGCTATTGTTGAAATCCGCAGTGAGGGCTTTATCGCTCGTAGCGTTCCCTGTGCCTCGGACCATTGCCGCCACTCCGAAGTGCTTGCCCAACAGGTAGCCGAACTCGAGTTGGAACGCAGCGCCATCGCTTGCGTAGCCCGCAGACTTCCCTTCAGTGCTCCTGAACTCGCCCAACGGCGATGCCACGCCGAACCCGAGTCCGAGATAGCCCTTGGGTTCATCCTGGGCCTGGATGGCGAATGGACACGACATGAACGCGAGAGCCGTGATCGCTTTGATCTTCATGCCGCCAAGATGAGTATTCGGGTGCCGCGCCGATTGAGGGGGCGACCGATGGTGTAAAATCGGGTGGAAAACTCCGCGTTCAAGTTGACGGGCGTCATCAAACCGGGATCTGAGCCAAAGGAGTTTTACCCGCCTATCAACTGACACACATGGTACCTTCAAAGCTCGAACTCTTCACCCCCTCTCCTACTCATATGCGAACAGCACCCGAATGCACGCGCGAGGAGGCGCTGGTCGCTGCCATGGCCTATTTCCACGGTGATGAGCTCGCTGCTACGACCTGGGTGAACAAGTACGCATTGCGCGATCCGGAAGGCCGATTGCTGGAACGCTCACCGGCCGACATGCACCGCCGGATGGCCCGGGAGTTCGCTCGCATCGAGCGCTCGTATCAAACGATGCCGGAAGAGCGGAGGTCAGCGCTTTCGGCCCATGGCCGTAAGCGCGCCGCGCTCGATGAGGAGCGCATCCTCCAGCTTTTCCAGGGCTTCCGCGATGTGGTGCCTCAAGGCAGCGTGATGGCTTCGCTAGGCGATCCGTACCGTCTGGCTTCGCTCAGCAACTGTGTGGTCATTCCCTCACCACTGGACAGCTACGGTGGCATCTTCCAAAGCGACCAACAGCTTGCGCAGCTCTTCAAGCGGCGCTGCGGCGTGGGCTTCGACCTGAGCACGCTGCGGCCCGAAGGCGCCCACGTGAGCAACGCCGCACGCACCAGCACTGGCGTCGTGAGCTTCATGGAGCGCTTCAGCAATACCACGCGCGAGGTGGCACAGAAAGGCCGGCGCGGCGCGCTCATGCTCACCATGGACATCGCCCACCCCGACGTGGAGAAGTTCATCACGATCAAACAGGATCTCGCCAAAGTGACCGGGGCCAACATCAGCGTGCGGGTGAGCGATGAGTTCCTGCGCGCGGTTGACGCCGACGAGGCGTTCACCCTGCGCTGGCCAATCGATGCGAAGGAGCCGACCGTAACGCGCCAGGTGAAGGCTCGGGAGCTCTGGGACACGCTGATCGCATGCGCGCACCGCACGGCCGAACCCGGTGTGATCTTCTGGGACAGGCAGCACCGGTACTCTACCAGCAGCGTGTACCCGGGATTCCGGAACGAGAGCACCAATCCATGCAGTGAGATCGCCATGCAGGGCGGAGACAGCTGCCGACTCATCGCGATCAATCTCTACAGCTTCATCACCGATGCTTTCACGCCAGCCGCGCGCTTTGACCACGAGCGCTTCGCCCTGGTCACTTACGAGGCACAGCGCCTCATGGACGACCTGGTGGATCTCGAACTCGAAGCGGCAGACCGCATCCTGGCCAAAGTGGATAGCGATTCAGAGCACGATGCGATCAAGCGCGTGGAGCGAGAGACCTGGGAGCTGCTGCGGGAAACCGGACGCAAGGGCCGCCGAACGGGCCTCGGCTTCACGGGCCTCGCCGATGCACTCGCAGGGCTCAGCTTGAAGTACGACAGCGAGGCCGCATTGATCGCCACCGAGGAGATCATGCGCACCAAGTGCCGCGCAGAGTTCGAAAGCAGCATCGATATGGCCATCGAACGCGGCGCCTTCATCGGCTTCGATCCAGCCATTGAGCGCACCTCGGATTTCACTGCGATGCTGGAGACGGAACTGCCGGACGTGCATGCGCGCATGATGAAGCACGGCCGGCGGAACATCAGCCTCAGCACCGTCGCGCCTACCGGTACGCTCAGCCTGCTCACCCGCACCAGCAGCGGCATCGAACCTGTGTACATGCTGGGCTATACACGGCGTCGAAAGGTTGTTCCTGGTGACAGGAAGGCCAACGTCAGCTTCATTGACGAACTCGGCGACCAGTGGGAGGAGTTCACTGTACACCACCCGCGCCTGCTGGACTGGATGCAAGCGACCGGAAAGAAGGACACTGCGGAAAGCCCGTACGCCGGCGCCACCGCGAACGACATCGATTGGCACAAGCGCGTGCGCCTGCAGGCCGTCGTTCAGAAGTACACCACGCATTCCATCAGCAGCACGATCAACCTGCCCTCCACCGCGACGGTCGAAGAGGTCGGCGGCATCTACCTGGAGGCATGGAAGCAAGGCTTAAAAGGAATCACCGTGTACCGCGATGGCAGTCGCAGTGGAGTGCTGGTGGCCGAGAAGAAGGAAGCACCCGTTGATCAGCATGCCCCGGTCTCGCGGCCGGAACGCCTCGACGCCGATGTGCTCCGATTCAATAACGAGACCGAGCCTTGGTTGGCCGTCGTGGGCCTCTTGGACGGCAAGCCCTACGAGGTTTTCACCGGCAAGGCCAACGGCGGATTCGAACTGCCCAAGTGGGTCACCAAAGGCTGGGTGGTGAAGCGCAAGGACCAGAAGCGGGGCAAGAACATCTACGATCTCGAGTACGCCGATGGGGACGACTATCATGTGACGGTGCAAGGGCTCAGCCGCACCTTCAACCCCGAGTTCTGGAATTATGCTATCCTGATCAGCGGCATGCTGCGCCAAGGCATGCCTGTTCCGCAGGTGGTGGACGTGGTGGCGAACCTGAACTTGTATGATGCCACGCTGAACACCTGGAAGAACGGCGTGGTACGCGCGCTCTCGCGCTACATCCCCGATGGCACGCAAGCCGCAGGGCGCAAATGCACCGAATGCGGCGATGCGGATGGCCTGTATTATGAGGAAGGCTGCTTGAAGTGCAAGAGCTGCGGGCAGAGCAAGTGCGGGTGAACTGACGCCTGTCACCCTATTCCGGATAAGCATGTCCGTTATTTGGATGAAATGTGGATGCGGTACGTGCTCGCCTCGCTAGTGGCCTGCTTTGGTGCGGGAACCTGGTTCGTGTATGAAGGCGTGAGCGAAGCGCCTCTTGCCGATGCGCAGGTGAGGCAGGGCATGGAGGTTTGGCAACTGCAGAATTGCACGAGCTGCCATCAACTCTATGGCCTTGGCGGCTACATGGGCCCCGACCTCACGAATGTGCATGGCGAAAAGGGCGAGGCCCGGATTCGCACATTCGTGCGCTATGGCACCGGTCGAATGCCCGCCCACGAACTGAGCGATGGCGAGTTGGACGCCTTAGTAGCCTTCCTCGCCTGGGTGAACCAGTCCGGCCGCAGCCAGGTTCCCGATGGCGCAGTGCACTGGACGGGCACCTATCTCATTCCAGCACGATGAGCCTCACGCAACGTTGGCATATCGCGCTTGCACTCTTCCTTCTTCTACTCGCCCTTCTGTTCGGCGTGCTCGCCGCGCTGGCGTACCTCTACCCTTCCGTCGGGGATGCGCTGCCCTTCACCCAGCTACGGCCCGCGCATGTGTCAGCCGCGCTGTTCTGGATCATCACAGGTGCAACGGCCGGTGTGCTGCGCTACAAGGATGATGTCTTCGCCCATCGGCGCTCCTCGCTTCTACATGGCATATTCCTCTGGCTCTGGACGGGCACCATCATCGCGGTCTTCCTCGCCTATGCCCTAAAGCGCTTCGGCGGCCGTGAATACTGGGAATTCCCTCCCCTGCTCGCGGTGCCGATGCTGATTGGTTGGCTCGTTCTCATGGCCGACTACTTCCGCGCCTGGCTGCGCCGCGCCCCGGATCCTCCACTGCATGTGTGGATGTGGACCACGGGCATCGTGTTCTTCCTGATCACGTTCATCGAGCAGAACCTCTGGCAGATACCGTGGTTCCGCGACAATTACATGCGCGAGATCTCCGTGCAATGGAAATCGAACGGTGCCATGGTGGGTGCTTGGAACCAGATGATTTACGGATCGGCGCTATACCTGATGACGCGGATCAGTGGGGATGAGGGCATCGCACGCGGACCAAAGGCCTTCCTTTTCTGGTTCCTCGGCCTCTCGAATCTGATGTTCAACTGGGGGCACCACATTTACAACGCACCCACGGCGGGCTGGATCCGCCACCTGGCCTATGGCATCAGCATGGCGGAGTGGATCCTGCTCATCAACATCATACGCGGATTCAAGTCCAAGCTCGAAGAGCACCGCAGGCACAAGCACCTCACCACGTACCGCTTCCTGCTCGGCGCAGAGCTGTGGGTCTTCCTCAACCTTTTCCTGGCCCTGCTCATGTCCATCCCGGCGATCAACCGTTACACGCACGGCACGCACATCACCGTAGCGCATGCCATGGGTGCTACTATCGGTATAAACACGATGCTCCTCCTAGGGTCCATTACATGGATGCTACGCATGGATGAACGAGCACGATGCATGCAGTGGATGGAGCATGGGCGTCTGTTGGCGATGGGAAGCCTAGGGGTCTTCTGGTTGGCGCTCATCGTCGCAGGCATTGCCAAGGGCTGGAGGGCCACGGCGCTGGGCATTACCGAGCACCAGCAGCTCATGCTGCCGGCATTACCAGCGCTCACGGTATTCGCATTGGCGGGGATCGGCGTGCTCATGGGACTGGGGCTGGTAGCCGCGGTTCTGTTGTATGGCTGTCTGAAAGTCGGTTCAGCAGATAGAGTAGCATCCGGTAGATTCTCCGAGGACTCAGGTTCATTTGGAATCGGGGGGGCAACTGATTCAAAATGATCTTGACTGCTGTCGCCACCATGAGAGCGGTCTCAACCGACGAGATATCGGAGGAGATCCTTCTGCTCAAGCAGGAGCGCAACGCCGTGATCCTGGCCCACTACTACCAGATTCCAGAAATCCAGGCGGTGGCCGATCACATCGGCGACAGCCTGGCGCTGGCGCAAGCGGCCGACCGCAGCAATGCCGATGTGATCCTCTTCTGCGGCGTTCACTTCATGGCGGAGACTGCCAAGATCCTGAACCCGGAGCGCACGGTGCTGGTGCCCGACGTGGCCGCAGGATGCTCCTTGGCGGACGGAGCGCCGACTGAAGCCTTCGCGGACTTCCTCGCCCAGCACCGCGACCATCTCGTGGTGAGCTACATCAATTGCAGCGCTGCCGTGAAGGCCATGAGCGACATCATCTGCACCAGCAGCAACGCTGTGCGCGTGGTGAACAGCCTGCCGCCCGATCGTCCGATCCTCTTCGCGCCCGACAAGCACCTTGGCGCCTATGTGCAACGCGTGACCGGCCGCCAGTTGCTGCTTTGGGACGGCAGCTGCGAGGTGCATGTGGCCATCAGCGCCGATAAGCTGAAACTTCTGATGGGCATGCATCCAGCGGCGAAGCTCATCGCGCATCCCGAATGCCCGGAGCACATCCTCGCCGAAGCCGATCATGTGGGCAGCACCAGTTCGCTGCTCGACTTCGTGAAACGCGATGCGGGCGCCACCTTCATCGTGGCTACCGAGGCCGGCATCCTGCACAACATGCGCGCTGCCGTGCCGCACAAGACGTTAATAGCAGCGCCAGCCTCCGCAGATAATGCTTGTGCATGCAGCGAGTGTCCATACATGAAGCTCAACACGCTGGAGAAGGTGCGCGATGCCTTGCTCCTCATGCGGCCGGAAGTGACTTTGCTAGAACCTGTGCGCATCGGTGCAGAACGCGCCTTGCGCCGAATGCTCGCTCTAGGATGAAGCCGCTGGAGGTCATCGTGGTGGGCGGGGGCATCGCTGGCATGGCCTGCGCCGTGGCACTCATCGAGCCGGCAGAGGGAAGGCCGCTCCGCATTCGTGTCCTGACCAAGGCCCCGGTAGCTGGCAGCAGCTCTTACGCGGCCCAGGGGGGCGTGGCCGTTGTGATGGGCGATGGGGATACGGTCAAGATCCACGTGGAGGACACAATCCGGGTGGGCGCCGGACGCAATGACCGCGAGGTGGTTGAGCGGGTGGTGCGCGAAGGCCCGGCTGTGATCGATTGGCTCCAACGCATGGGGGCGCGCTTCGATCACGATGCGGATGGGAAGCTGCATCTGGCGCGCGAAGGCGGACACAGCAGGGCGCGGGTGCTTCATCATCGCGATCGCACTGGGGAGGAGATCGTAAGGGTGCTGCGTGAACGGCTCGGCGCGTTGACTGGCGTACAGCTCATGCAGGGTCATCGCGCGGTCGACTTGATCATTGAGGTCGAAGGGCAGAGCCGCCGCTGTGTTGGCGTACAGGCCATCGACCTGAGCAGCGGCGACCTCATGGAGCATCGAGCGGATTTGGTTGTGTTGGCCACTGGAGGCGTCGGACAGGTGTATGAGCGGACAACGAATCCGGCGGAGGCAACGGGTGACGGTGTCGCGATGGCGGTGCGCGCCGACCTGCCGCTGCGCGACATGGCCTTCGTGCAATTCCATCCCACCGCGCTCCATACCGGCGGATCAGGCCAGGTGCCGCTGATCAGCGAAGCGGTGCGCGGCGCTGGAGCACGGCTCATCGGCGGCAATGGTTTGCCTTTGATGGATCGAGTGCATCCGGCCAAGGACCTGGCTCCGCGCCATGTGGTGGCCCGCGCAATCGAAATGACAATGAAACACTCAGGGATGCAGCATGTGTGGCTCGATGCCTCGTCGATCGGCCCTGCGCGCTTCGCGGCGGAGTTCCCGGCCATCGAGCGCGAATGCCGTGCACACGGCATCGCGCCCGGTCGCGACTTGATCCCGGTGTCACCGGCTGCGCACTACCTCTGCGGGGGCATTGCCACCGATGACCAGGGCCGCAGTTCGCTTCCCGGCCTCATCGCCATTGGCGAGTGCGCTGGCTCCGGCTTGCATGGCGCCGACCGGCTTGCCTCAAATTCACTGCTCGAGGCCTTGGTCATTCCCCGGCGCGCAGCCAATGCCTGGCTCCGCGAAACCCATGGTGAGCATGTTGCAAGCAAACGCTGCATCGCGCAATCAAAGCTCTCGCGAAGAGCCCCGGAAGCTGCCATGCGCGCAATCGCCAGCATCCGCCACGCCATGTCGGCGCACGCGGGTATCATCCGCGACCTGGAAGGCCTCGAGGCCGCGCTCCGCACGATTGCACGCTGCGAACGAGCCATTGCTGCCATGTGGCAAAGACGCCGGTGGTCTTTGCCGTTGATCGAAGCACGGGACCTCGCCGCGGTTTCTCGCGCCGTCATCGAGGCCGCTCTCGCTCAGCCAGTGAGCATCGGCACGCATCAGATCAGTGAACGGGCTGAATCGACCGAAATCATCAACTGGCTCACCGGAACTGCTCATCGAACCGCGAGAGATGGGCGGTGATTGAGTCCAGCTGGCTTCGCTTCGGATCATCCGGCAGTTCTCTGAAAATCCCGATCAAGGGCAAGAGGTATTCATGCAGCGCCTCATGCGCTTCGCCCTCCATAGTGCATTGCTCGAAGATCAGCGCCATGCGCTCTTGCAGCGAATCGCGCAACAGGCCCCCTGCCAAGCCGTTGCCCGGGTAGCCAGCCGTTAGTCCCTGCATTCCCCTGACGCCTTGGATCGTCGCTTCATTCGCCTGCCACCTCACTGATTCATGGCGGGTTGGGGAGGAGGAGGTATCACCGTTCGTGCCCCTCGCCATAACAGGCTGCTCGGTGGTTGGCGTTCGGCATGCAGCGATGGAGACGAATACCAACGCCGAGATAAGGAGCAAGCGCATCATGGACAAATGTGCAGCCATGGAAGAACGCTGGAATATGATGGGCGTCATGATTGGTGCGTGACGTCCCGTTGACCTTTACCCGATGCCAAGCATTCGCCGCGAGCCTTCCGCCCCTCCGCACACGGTCCACATCCCGGTCATGGGTCTGGGGTACACCATCGACACCCCATTGAAGGTGGCCCACTTCGGGATCTCCTCGGTGGTCTCCATCATCGAGGATGAGTTGGTGGAGCGCATGCGCGAGCATCAGTGCAAGCTGAACGGTGAAGCCTACGTGCCCATCCCGAAGCCCTCGCACGATCATCGCGCCCGGCGGATCACAGCATACTTGGACATGTTGGGTCGTTTGGTGCAGCGCAACATGGAGCGCGTGCGGGTGGAGCCCTTCACGGTCACGTCCGACAGCACGAAGTACTTTGAATTGCTTCCAGGTGGAACGCCCGTGAAGGATCGCTTCCAGCTTATGCGGACACTTCCTCCGGCTGCGGAGAGGATGGCGATCGAGGACGAGCTGCGCAAGGCCATGCGACCGGGTTCGATCGACGTGAACATCATGTCGAAGATCGATTCCGCGAATTACGACTCGGAAGGCAATGCCCTTCCACCAGAATACTGCGATGCCATGGCCGCGTTCCGGGGCTTCGCCAACAGCACATTGGATTCAGCAGTAGTGCTGAGCGCCGGTTACAATCCAAGGCTCTACGCGTACATCGCCGAGTTCCCAGACTTCCTGCCCGATGCACAGGGCCGGCTACGCAAGCGCGTGATCCTGAAGGTGAGCGACGCGCGTTCAGCGCTCGTGCAGGGCAAGATCCTGGCGAAGAAGGGCGTGTGGGTGTCGGAGTTCCGGATCGAATCGGGCCTCAATTGCGGTGGACACGCCTTCGCCACCGATGGCATCCTGCTGGGACCCATCCTCGAGGAGTTCCGTGCCAAGCGCGCGGCGATCGCCGGTGAGTTGTTCGATCTTGCCAGCGCTGCGCTCGCTCAAGCGGGTCTTCCGGCTTTTCCAGAAATACCCGAACAGCGGTTCACTGTGCAGGGTGGGATCGGCACGGCGGCTGAGGACCGATTCCTTCGCGAGCATTACGGTATGGATGGCACCGGTTGGGGGAGCCCGTTCTTGCTGGTGCCGGAGGTCACGAACGTGGACGCCAACACCTTGCAGCAACTCACGGAGGCACGCCCGAGCGATTTCTACCTGAGCTGGGCATCGCCGCTTGGCATCCCCTTCCACAACTTCAGACCGAGCAGTTCGGAGCAGCAACGAAAGACGCGCATGGCCAAGGAACGACCAGGCAGCCCGTGCTACAAGAACTACCTCAGCACGAACACCGAGTTCACCGAGCGCCCCATCTGCACGGCATCGCGCCAGTACCAGGACCTGAAGATCAAGCAGCTCAAGTCGGCGGGGCTCGACGATGCAACCTATGCACGGGAAGAGGCGGCCGTGATGGAAAAGGATTGCCTCTGTGAAGGTCTCGGTGCTGCGGCCTTGCTCAAGGAAGGCCTTCATCCGGCGCACAAGCTGGAAGCGGTGGCTATCTGCCCCGGTCCCAACACGGCCTACTTCACCCAAGTCGTATCACTGCGGACCATGGTGGACCACATCTACGGTCGGGTGGACCTGCTCGCTGGTGTGGAACGACCGCACATGTTCGCGAAAGAGTTGTCACTTTACATGGATTACCTGAAGCGCGAGCTGCAGCAGGTGCGCGACACGGTCACCGCAAAGCAGCAGCGCTACTTCGCCACCTTCAAGGCCAACATGGAAGTGGGCATCGCCTACTACGAGGAACTGCTCCCGGTGCTGCGCGCCAGGGCTGCGGCCCAAGTGGAGCAGTTGCGTGATGATCTGGATCGCGCGGCCAGGGAACTGCGCGGGCTCCTGCTCCCCGTGGTCGCCGCAGTGGGCTGAACGCCGCTCCTTCATTCATTCCTGTCCAACAAGAACATGGCAAAGACCTCCTGGGCCGAGCCCTACAAAATCAAGATGGTCGAACCCCTCTTCATGTCCACCCGCGAACAGCGGGTGAAGGCCATGGAAGAGGCTGGATACAACACCTTCCTGCTGCGATCCGAGCTCGTCTATATCGACCTGCTCACCGACAGCGGTACCAGCGCCATGAGCGACCGCCAATGGGCCGGGCTCATGCTCGGTGATGAAGCCTACGCAGGCAGCCGCAACTACTACCACCTGGAGGATTCTGTGAAGAAGTACTACGGCTACAAGTACCTCATCCCCACGCACCAGGGTCGTGGCGCGGAGAACATCCTCTCGCAGATCCTCATCAAGCCCGGCGACATCGTACCCGGCAACATGTACTTCACCACCACCAAGCTCCACCAGGAGCTGGCGGGCGGCAGTTTCGTTGACATCATCGTTGACGAGGCCCACGACCCGCAGAGCACTTTTCCCTTCAAGGGCAACGTGGACCTTGGCAAGCTCCAGCGCGTGATCGATGCGCACGGCGCGAAGAAGATCCCCTATGTCTCCATGGCCACCACGGTGAACATGGCCGGCGGGCAACCGATCTCGCTTGCCAACCTGAAGGAACTGCGTGAATTGACCAGCAAGCACGGCATCCGCATCATCCACGACATGACGCGCGTGGCCGAGAACGCCTTCATGATCCAGCAACTCGAGGAAGGGCAAGGACAGAAGAGCGTGGCGCAACTCGTGAGCGAGATCTGCGACCTCACCGATGGCGCCACCATGAGCGCCAAGAAGGACGCGCTGGTGAACATCGGCGGATTCATGGCGACCAACGAATGGGATGTGTTCGAGGAAGCGCGCAACCTGGTGGTGATCTACGAAGGGCTGCACACGTACGGCGGACTCGCCGGTCGCGACATGGAGGCCATGGCCATCGGCATTGAAGAGAGCGTGCAGGACGATCACATCCGCGCGCGGGTAGGTCAGGTATTCTACTTGGGGCAGAAGCTGCTCGACATGGGCATCCCTATCGTGAAGCCCGTGGGCACGCACGGCGTTTTCCTCGATGCCAAGGCCTTCCTCCCGCACTTGCCGCAGACCGCTTTCCCCGCGCAAGCGCTCGCCGCGGAACTCTACATCGACAGTGGTGTGCGCGCGATGGAGCGCGGCATCGTGAGCGCCGGTCGCGACAAGATCACTGGCGATCACTGCTATCCGGAGCTGGAACTGGTGCGGCTCACCATCCCACGGCGCGTGTACACCCAAGCCCATATGGATGTGGTGGCCGAGAGCGTAGCGCGTGTCTTCGAGCGTCGCGAACGCATCTCCGGATTGAAGATGACCTACGAGCCGAAGTACCTGCGCTTCTTCCAGGCGCGTTTCGAACCCCTGCCCGCATGAAGCACCGCACCATCATCGAGCCCTTCCGCATCAAGAGCGTGGAGCCCATCGGCATCAGCACCGAAGAGGAACGCGTGGAGCAACTGAAAGCGGCGCACTACAACCCCTTCCTGCTGCGCTCGCGCGATGTGATCATCGACTTGATGACCGACAGCGGCACCAGCGCCATGAGCGCGCACCAATGGGCCGGGGTCATGGAAGGCGACGAAGCATACGCCGGTTCGCGCTCTTGGGAGCGCATGGAACAAGCCGTGCAGGATCTCACCGGCATGGACCATGTGCTGCCCACGCACCAGGGTCGCGCAGCGGAGCGCATCATCTACGGTCATCTCGGCGGCGCGGGGAAGGTCTTCATCAGCAACACGCACTTCGACACCACGCGGGCCAACATCGAGTTCACCGGCGCCACCGCAATCGACATCCCCATCGCCGAGGGCAAGGACCCTGCGTTGCAGCATCCCTTCAAAGGCAACATGGACGTGGCCGCGCTGGACGCTTTGCTGAAGGAGCACAAAGGCCACGTGGGCGCCGTGATCCTGACGGTGACCAACAACAGCGGGGGCGGACAGCCCGTGAGCATGGCCAATGCCGAGGGCGTGGCCGCGATCTGCAAGCGCCATGGCGCGCTGTTCCTGCTGGACTGCTGCCGCATCGCCGAGAATAGCTGGTTCGTGAAGCACCGCGAGGTGGGCATGGAGGGCCTGAGCTATCGCCAGATCGCGCAGCGCATGTTCGCCTTGGCCGACGGTGCTGTGATGAGCGCCAAGAAAGATGCGCTGGTGAACATGGGCGGGTTCCTTTCCCTGAAGGACGAAGCGCTCGCCGCAGCGTGCACCAACCTATTGATCATCACCGAAGGTTTCACCACCTATGGCGGCCTGTCCGGTCGGGACATGGAGGCCATCGCCATCGGCTTGGACGAGGTGTTCGACCCGCACTACCTCGATTACCGGATCCGCAGCACCACCTTCCTCGGTGAGAAGCTGCACGCGCTAGGTGTTCCGCTCATGCGACCGATCGGCGGGCATGCTGTTTACATCGACGCGAAGAAGCTCTATCCGCACATCCCATCGCACGAATATCCCGGCCAGGCTCTGGTATGCGAGTTGTACCGGCTAGGGGGCATCCGCAGCGTTGAGATCGGTTCGGTGATGTTCGGCAAGTACACGTCTCATGGTTCCCTCATACCATCCGCCATGGAGTTGGTACGTCTCGCTATCCCGCGCCGGGTGTATACGCAAAGCCACATGGAATACGTGGCTGAGACTTTCGAAGAGGTGATACGTGCGCGTGCCGGGGTCAAGGGCTACCGCATCATCAAGGAGCCGAAGTTCCTGCGGCACTTCACGGCGCATTTCGAGAGGTCGTAGCGGTGCTTGCAGACCGGGTCAGGTTCCAGGCACCCTCCCCCGTTTCCTCCGGCGCGCTCCACGCGTGTTGCCGAGCAGCGTTTCATTCTTCGACTGCCACAGAGCCCGGTAAGCGCTATATCCCTGGTGCTGAACATATTATTCGAGCGGAATGACTATTATCATATATAGGATATGTATGTCCGAATATGTTTCGCCTCGATCCGGATCATACGCCTGATCGATGTACCTGAACGTTCACGAACACACTCAACATGCTATCCAAGAAACAAGCACAGGTGTTCTTCTTCGGAGGGACCATCGCTTCGTTCGGGGTCTTCCTAGGGCTGTCGTGGCACACACTGGCCCGAGAGGTACCCAACCAGACCAACAGCCATAACCTGACACCCGAGGTGGTACGTGGAAAAGAGATCTGGGAGTCGAACAATTGCATGGGTTGTCACACGCTTTTCGGTGAGGGCGCCTACTATGCACCGGAACTGACCAGGGTGTATGAACGCCGCGGACCGGAGCTGATCAAGACGATCATGACATCACCGGTGCCTTGGGGCCCCAAGGGCCGCCAGATGGTGGCCTACAAGATGGATCTGGCCGATGCCGAAGCCGTCGTAGCCTTCTTCAAGTGGGCGGGTGAAGTGGATCTGAACGGATTCCCCCCCAAGCCGGACCTCAAACAGAACAAATAAGCCAGCGCCATGAAATACCAATCACAGAAAGTCGCCTACCTGTTCTTCGGGTTGTGCATGCTGCTGCTGCTGCTGCAAGTCGTTTACGGATTCATCATGGGCTTCGCGCGCATCGGGTTCGATGAGTGGTTCCATGAGTTCATTCCCTTCAATGCTGCGCGTGCCACGCACACGAACCTGCTTGTCGTCTGGCTTCTCGCAGGGTTCATGGGGGCCGCGTATTACATCATCCCTGAGGAAGCACAGCGCGAGCTGGTCTCCGTGCCGCTTGCGAAACTTCAGTTCTACAGCCTGGCTGTGGTGGGTGTGGTGGCGGTGATCGGGTTCCACCTCAATTGGTGGGAGGGCCGCAAGTTCCTGGAGATCCCCAGGCCTTTGGATTACCTGGTCGTCGTGAACGTGCTCACCTTTCTGGGTATCATCATCATGACGCTTTGGAAGGGCAAGCAACGCACCACCACGGCCATGGTCCTGACCATGGGGTTGGTGTTCGCCGCCTTGCTCTACCTGCCTGGCATGATCTGGTTCGACAACCAGACCATTGACTCGTTCTTCCGCTGGTGGGTGGTTCACCTGTGGGTGGAGGGCGTGTGGGAGTTGATCATGGGTGGCATCCTGGCCTACCTGCTGATCAAGCTCACCGGCGTGGATCGTGAGGTCATCGAGAAATGGCTCTATGTCATCATCGGTCTCACGTTCATCTCGGGGATTCTCGGTACCGGGCACCACTACTACTACATCGGCGCGCCCAAGTACTGGCTCATGATCGGTGGCATCTTCAGCGCCTTGGAGCCGCTGGCGTTCCTGGGCATGGCCCTGTTCGCCTTCGCCATGTACCGCAAGGGTGGTAAAAAGCACCCGAACAGCATCGCGTTGTATTGGACGCTCGGTTGTGCCATCACCTCCTTCGCCGGCGCTGGCCTGTTGGGGGTAGCGCATACCCTTCCTTCCGTGAACATGTGGACACATGGCACCCTGGTCACCGCGATGCATGGTCACCTGGCCTTCTGGGGTGCCTATGGCATGCTGGTGCTGGCCATGATCAGCTACGCCATGCCGATGATGACGGGCCGCAAGGTCTATCAGGGCACCCGGGGCATGATCGCCTTCTGGTGCGCTAACATCGGAATGCTCGGCATGACCACGGCGCTCGCCGCGGCCGGTGTTGCGCAGGTCTACCTCGAGCGGAAGGTGGGCATGGATTTCATGGACGCGCAGAACGAGCTCAACGTGCATTTCATGGTGATGCTCGGAGCAGCCTCGCTCTTCGCGACCGGAATCGTGCTCTACATCCTGGACTTCATCAAGTACGGCAAACCGACCGATGAGGCCATGCGAGCCGAGGAGGATGAGTTCCTCGCTGTTCGTCCAGCCTGAACGAACCGGCGTCGAACAACACACATCCATGCGCATCGAAAAGGAACCCTACTACCAAGCCACGGGAGAGGAGGTCTCCGTGTTCGAACACGCGTTCGCACAACGCCTGCCGGTGCTGCTCAAAGGCCCGACGGGAAGCGGCAAATCCCGGTTCGTGGAATACATGGCCCACAAGCTGGGCAAGGAACTGATGACCGTGACCTGCCATGAGGAGACCTCCTCCACCGACCTCATCGGTCGGTACATCATCCGTGGCGATGGTACCGAGTGGATCGACGGCCCGCTCACCACGGCGGCCCGCAAGGGAGGCATCATCTACCTCGACGAGGTGGCTGAGGCGCGGCCCGATGTGTTGGTGGCGATACACTCCCTCACGGATCACCGCCGTACGCTGTTCATCGACAAGCTCGGCACCGAACTGGTCGCGCATCATGACTTCATGCTCGTGGCCTCCTTCAACCCGGGCTACCAGAAGGGCTTCAAGGAGCTGAAGCCGTCCACGCGCCAACGCTTCATTTCCATGGCCTTCCAGTACCCGAAGCCACCGGTGGAGCGTGACATTCTGGTGCGGGAGACCGGCGTGGATGCCGCCACCGCCACCAAGCTCGTCACCATCGGCCAGAAGATCAGGAACCTCACCGAGCTGGGCCTCGCAGAAACGGCGAGCACGCGCTTGCTCGTGGATGCCGCCAAGCTCATCGGCAGTGGACTACCTCCCCGTCTTTCTGTGAAGGTGGCCGTGCTTGAGCCGCTCACCGATGATGCCTCGGACCAGCAGGCCTTGGAGGATATCGCGTACATGAGCATCTAATCGGCGATGGATATCACCGAAACGCTCTTCAAGCGCTTCGCGGCATGGCAGGGTCAACGAAAGGGGAGGCGCGCTTACAATGAGCACGGTATTGACCTCGCCGAACTGGCTCCGCGGCTGACGATCGTGGCGCGAGCGCTCTGTAACGCGCCCATCGAGGTGCAGGCCGCAGTGCGCGAAGGGGGATGGCAGGGCTCGGTGTTCCACCTGCCAGCGCGGGCCGATCGCTACGGTTCGGTGGAGCTCAATTTCAACTACTACCTGTTCCGCGTGTTCTACCTCAGCAAGCAACGAGAGCTGGGCCTGAACTGGAACGGAAGCGCGGGCGATCTTGAAGGTTCCCGGAAGGCCGCAGCCGATTCCGCGCCGCAGGTGCTCGCCGCCCTGGAGCGGGAGTTCGTCCACTTCGGTGCATTGCATGAGCGGTTGCGCGAGGGTCTCGAAGACACCACTTGGCTCTACGGCAAATGGATGGTGGAACGTGGACCCTTCCTGGATGGGGCACGGCCCGCCCCGGATGGCGTGGCACCAACGGCCACGCACGCCGAGATCACCACCGAGATCGCTTCCAAGCCGGTAGAGGACGTGCAGAGCATCGCGGTGGACAAGGAGAAGCAGGAGGAGTACATGCTCACCCACAACTTCGAGAAGATCGAGACCGCCGAGGAATTCGACGACATCTGGCGTGATTTCGACGGGGATGATAGCCTTGATGATGACCTGCAGGCGCTGAACGAACTGGACCTGAAGCACACCGTGCGCGTGGACGACACGGTGCATTCGATCTATCGTGCGGAAATGGCCGGGCAGCTTTCGGTGGCCGAGTGCGAGGCCCTGGAGGAGGGCGGAACCTATTATTCCTACCCTGAGTGGAATGTCGGCAAGGGCGCCTACCTGCAGGACCATTGCCGGGTGTTTCCCCTGCTGTTCCGTTCACGCAACAAGGCCTATGCGGCGAGCGTGGTCCAGCGCGAGCAGCGCAAGATCATGGCATTGAAGAAGCAGATGGCCGCGTTCCAGAACGCGTTCAGCCAGGTGCGTCGTTCGGAGCGTGGCAATGAATTCGACCTCGATCAGGTGACGGATATGCTCACCGACATCAAGGCACGCACCACGCCAAGGGAGAACGTCTACATCTCGCAACGCAAGCGACGCAAGTACTTGAGCCTGCTCTTCCTGATCGACCTGAGCCTGAGCGGCGACGCCTACGTGGCGGGTGAGAAGGTGATTGAGATCGCGAAGCAGGCGGTGATCGTGCTGGGCGAGGTGTTCACGGAGTTCGAGGTGGAGTTCCAGGTCGACGGATTCTTCTCCAAGACGCGGAATTTCTGCTCCTATGTGACCCTGAAGCACTTCCGCGACAGCTGGGAGCATGGCAAGGCGAACCTCGGGCAGGTGCGCCCACAGGGCTTCACGCGCATTGGACCGGCGATCAGGCATGCCGGCGCCCTGCTGCAGAAGCGCGGGTCGCGGCGCCGGTGGGTCGTTCTCCTGAGCGATGGCAAGCCGAACGATTTCGATCGCTACGAGGGTGATTATGGCGTGCAGGACATCAAGCACGCCTTGCATGAGCTCCGCCAGCAGCAGGTGAACAGCTATGCCATCGCCATCGAGGAACAGGCCCGGCATTACTTGCCGCGCATGTTCGGTGTCGATCATTACTGCATCCTCGCCGATCCGAAGGAACTGGTCCCCGCGGTGATGGGCCTGTACACGCGGCTGGCCGGAAACGTCTAGGTCAGCCCGACATGGCCTTCTCGAGCTTGGCCTTGTTCCGTATCCGGATCCCTTTGCCCTCCAGTTCGATGATGCCTTCCTGGTCGAAGTGGGCGAGCGTGCGGATCACACTCTCGTAGGTGGTGTCCGCCATGCTCGCGATATCCCTGCGCGGAAGGGTGAACGCGAGCTTCCGAGCATCGGCCTCGTCCATGCCGAAGGTGTCGCGGCACAGCAGGATCACCTTGGCCACGCGCTGCGCCACATCCATGTTCATGAGGTCGCGCAGATGCTGATCGAGCAATCGCAGCTCAGCGGCGAAGTAGAGCAGGAAGTGGTAGCAGAAGTGCGGATTGGCTTTCAGGGTGCTCAGGAACAAGGCCATCGGGATGGCATTCACACGTGTTGGAGCGAGTGCTATAGCGCTGGCGGTGTAAACGGGCTCCTGCCCGATGCCGCGGTGACCCAGCGCTTCGCCATCACTGGCCATGCGGATGATGCGCTCCTTGCCCTTGATGTACGAGGCGACCACCTTCACGCGCCCACGATGGATCATGAACATCCGCTCGGCCTTCTGCCCGGAGGTGAATATGGCTTCGCCTTTGGCGAATGTCAGGACCGTGTTCTGCGCACGCAGCAGTTCACGCCATTCGGGCGAGCAATGGCGAGCAATGAGTTGATCGAGATGCGGAAGTGACCGTGCAGCGCTGTCGTTCATAGGCGATCCGAAGCTAGAGCGATCGCAACTCATCCGCTGGTTTGGGTTGGCGGGGATAATGGTTGATAAGCAGTAGCCGGGACGTCGATGCTCGCGTCGACCGGTCTGCGCATTGCGCTCAATGCAGGTTGATTCCCGGTCGATTCGCATGCCGAATGCCTGCAGATAAGGGCGAGGCAGACATATATGATATGCGTCATATTATTAGGGTTGAATGGAGTCTACTTTGCCAATCTCCAAGAACCAGAACCATGCGCCACCTATACCTCCTGCCCTTCGTCCTGATCCTCTTCCGTTCGGCCCCGACAAGCGCCCAATGCACCACCACGAACGCCACTTCGTGCCAGTGCCCGCTGGGGCAGGGGACGAATTGCGACCTGCTTCCGGACATGACCACCTCTTGGTACGCGGCGCTCAACTACTTGAGCGGCCCGAATGAGGAGCCCGGGCGCATCTACATCACGAGTTCCACGCCGAACATCGGCTACGGCCCGCTGGAGGTGCGCGGCGTTGACTTGAACGGCTACCGCCGCTTCGTATGCGGCATCGATACGTTCGTAGTCTATGACCCTTCGGCATCGCAGCAGTTCGCCTGCCCCAACGGCGGCACAGCCAAGCAGCTCACCACGCAGCGCATTTTCCATAAGAACGGCAACGCGATGACCTCAACGGAGCACGTGATGCCACAGGGAATGACCTACCACCCGACGCATGGGCACACGCACTATGACCAATGGGGCATCTTCAGCCTGCGCATGCAGGAGACCGGCGTGAGCGACCCGCGCCAATGGCCGATCGTGGGCCAAGGCTACAAGCTCGGCTTCTGCCTCATGGATTACCATAGCTGCAATGCCAGCGCGGCCAATCATCATTGCAAGGACAACAACACGGTGTACAACGCCGGAACCACGCTCACCGGACCGAACTTCCCCAACCTCGGCTTGGGTGGCTCCTACGGCTGCAGCATGGTCCGGCAAGGCATCTCTTCCGGCTATACCGATGTGTACAGCGAGTACCTCGATGGCATGTGGGTCGATATCCCCACGGGCACCTGCAACGGCGCGTATTGGATCGTGATGGAGGCGGATCCGCTGAACGTAGTGGTGGAGACGGATGAAACGAACAACTGGACCGCCGTTCCCTATACGCTCACCCAGCAGCCTTCGTCAGGTCCTGTGGCCAAGATCTTCTGCGACGAGCAGGCCTATGTCTGCGCCGGGGAGCAAGTGGAGCTCCGGGCAACGCCGGGCACGGCCTACCAGTGGTCAAATGGCGCCACCTCGAGCAGCATCGTGGTTGGCCCGGGAACGTACTCAGTATCCGTGACGGGTTATTGCGGGACCGCGGCCTCCGCGCCTTTCACCGTTACCGCCTTGCCCCAACCGACTGCTCCTGCTGCTGAGGCTGTCGTGGTGTGCGAAGGCGAGCAGGCAACGCTCACCGCCAACGGTAACGAATTGCTGTGGTTCGACATGCTAGGGAATCCTTTGGGCAGCGGTGCCACCTACACTACCCCGCCGCTCTATGCGAGCACCAGCTACCAAGTTGCTGACCAGGTCACCACGCAGGGAACAGTGATCTATGGCGGCAAGCAGAACAACAGCGGAAGCGGCGGCTACCACGCAGGCGGGCAATCGCTCCGGTTCAACGCGCTCGCTTCATTCACGCTAGCTTCGGTGAAGGTGTACGCTGGCAATGCGGGTTATCGCACGGTGGAGCTTGTCGACGTGGTCGGTGTGCTGCGCGCCACGCGATCGGTCATGGTGCCGGCTGGCGAATCGCGCATCGACCTGGATTGGGACATCCTGCCGGGCAATAACTACCTGATCAATGTGAGCGGCACCACGGATCTGTGGCGCAGCACAGGCAGCGTCTCCTTTCCATACCCCATCGGCTCGGTTGCAAGCATCACCGGTTCTTCGGGCGGCGCCACGGTCTATCCGTACTTCTATGACTGGGAAGTGGAGGTCGGCGGCGGCAGTTGCCAGAGCGCGATGACCTCGGTGACGGTCACCGTTGAGGTGTGCTCCGGCGTTGATGAACCGCTCGCGCTGCGCGGCTTCGAGGTATTCCCGAACCCGAGCAATGGGCAATTCAACCTGACGCTGCACCTGCTCGATCCTTCTGCCATAGAGGTCGAGCTCTTCGATATGATGGGCCGTCGGGCCCATGTGGAGCGCTTGCAGGCGCCCGCCGGCCAGGTGGTGCGTGAGCTTGACATGGCGCACCTGTCATCAGGGGTGTACATGCTTTCGCTGCGCATCGCCGGCCGGGTCTTCACCCGCCGGATCGCTATCGACTGAGAAGGCAGGAATGGCCGGCGTTAGCAGGATATCCTATTCCAATTGGCGGGTCGTAACGCTCGTTGGGGTGCATCTGCTCTTCATCGCGCACTTCGTGCATTGGAAGATCAATGGTCGCACGTTGGCGCCCCTCGAATTCAACGAGGTGCTCTACACAGTCCATCAGGGAATCGTTACAGCGGGCTTCATCCTGATGGCTGTTGTCATGGTCGGCACGCTCGTGTTCGGTCGTTTCTTCTGCTCCTGGGGCTGTCACATCCTCGCGCTTCAGGATGCCGCTGGTTGGATCCTGGATAAGCTGCGCATCAAGCGCCAACCCATCCGCTCGCGCACCCTCATCTGGGTCCCGATCGGCGTGATGTTCTACCTCTTCATCTGGCCGCAGATTCTGCAGGCATGGCACGGTGTGGAGCAGCAAGCGTTGCATGTGGCGGAGGCGGGCGGCTCGCGTTGGTCGTCATTCACCACGGACGATATGTGGAGGAACCTGCCGCCGCCGGGCGTGGCCGTGCTGACCTTCTTCGTTTGCGGCTTCGTGATCGTCTATCTCCTCGGCAGCCGCGGCTTCTGCTTCCAAGCATGCCCGTACGGCGCTCTCTTCGGGATTGCCGATCAGCTTGCTCCCGGTCGCATCGTGCTCACGAAGGACTGCAGCCAATGTGGCCTCTGCACGAAGGCGTGCTCTTCGGATATCCTCGTGCATCGCGAGCTCGCGCAGCACGGCATGGTCACCAATCCGCGGTGCCTGAAGGACTTGGACTGCGTATCCGCTTGCCCGGAGCAAGCCGTGCGCTTCGGCTTCCGCATGCCGCCGCTCTTCCGTAAGGGGCATCCGATGGGGGCCTATGGCGGGCGCTTCAGCAACACTTTGGGCGAGGACGTGTTCATGGCGATTGCCTTCCTGGTAGCCATGCCTGTGTACCGAGGCCTCTATGACGCCGTGCCCTTCCTGCTTGCCGTGGCACTGGCGCTCTGCACAGCTTGGCTCTTCGTGCTGGCATGGCGGCTGCTGCGCCGAGGCGCTGTTCAATTCCGCGGCATCACCTTGAAGATGGACCGTGAGTTGCGGACAGCTGGGCGCTTCGCGGCGATTGCAGTTGCGCTCGTCGGCCTCTTCTTCGCGCACAGCTCATGGGTGCAGTACCACACGCTTCTCGGGAAAAGGCTCTTCGCACGCGTGGCAAGCCATGCAGCCAGCCCGCTCGAATTGCAAAGCGCCATCGCCCACTATGAGGCGGCGCTGCGCGTCGGCATCATCAATCCCGTGGATCGACGGTTCGAACTGGCCTCGATGCACCAGCAACGGGGCGATGCGGAGCGCTCGGCAGAGTTGCTGCAGGGCATCCTGAGCGACAACCCTGACCACGCCGAAGCACGCTTCCGCCTTGGTGAGTTTGCGCACTCCAAAGGCGATTTCGTGAAGGCCATGCACCTATGGTCGGAGAATCTGGACCTTGGCGCCGATTGCTCGGGCATGCGCAGCAGTACGATGCTCGCGCGCTCTGCGGTGGCCTTGGGTGCAGCCCGCGAGAGCCAAGGCGATACGGATGGAGCAAGGAGCGCATACGACCGCGGGATTGCGCGGGTGCCGGGCGATGCGGAGCTGTTGATAGCCTCCGGCGCATTGGCGCACCGCACCGGGCGCATCAAAGATGCGATCCAAGCATTCGATGAAGCCATGCGGAATGGTGGACCTGAGGACATGCTTCGCAATAACCTCGGCGCCCTTCATCTCCAGCAGGGCCGGGCCGATCTGGCGCTGCCGCACTTGGAACGGCTGGTCGTGATGCATCCAACCGATGCGCGGTTGCGGTACACGTTGGGCATGGTGCATGCGCGGGCCGGGCGGACCTATAAGGCTGAAGAGCAACTGGTCGCAGCTGCCCGAATCGCTCCGGATGACGCGCGGGTGAGGCAGGCCCTGGCCGCGTTGAACGCGCCTGAAAACGCTACTCAGCCATGAAACGCGCACTCTTGGTCCTCGTCTCATTGACCGCGTTGGCGATGGCGCAGCCAGGGGAACCGTGGAAGGCGCCACCTGAGGCCGATCATTTGAAGGATCCGATGGCGACGAATGCGAAGGCTGCCGCGATTGGAGGCAAGGTCTTCCAATCGCTCTGCTGGACCTGTCATGGCATGCAAGGTCATGGCGATGGCCCAAATGCAGCGGTGCTGAAGGTGAGGCCCGCCGATTTGGGCTCCGCTGTGGTGCAGGGGCAGAGCAACGGGGCGCTCTATTGGAAGATCACTCACGGTCGCGGCGAGATGGCCTCATACGAGCAGGTGCTGAGCCGCGAGGACCGCTGGGCGCTTGCGCATTACATCCGAACACTCGCACGGTCATGAATGCAACGATGCATCGATCGCTTTTTCTGAGCGCCGCACTCTCCGGATCGATCGCCTGCGCCGCACAGGATGATTCAGGGCGCGAGTACGTCACCGGAACTTTCGCAGGCACGCAGGTGGTGAACGCGCACAGCGTGGAAGTTGTGCCGCGAAAGCGCTCCTTCGGCTTCATGATCCAGCACCGCTTCGGAGCAGTGGGACCCGATGAGCAAGCATGGAAGCAATTCGCAGGGCTCGATCTGCCGGCCAACATCCGCTTCGCCTTCCAGTACTCGCCGATCAACGACGCGCACTTGGAGATTGGCCGTTCGAAGAATGGCAAGGTGTGGGACTTGGGCGCGAAGGTGCGCGTGCTCAAGCAGACCGTGGAAGGCGAGATGCCGCTGTCATTGACGGTGCTCACGAATGCCGCGCTCATGAGCGATGATTTCCCTGATGTGAGCGAGCGCGACTTCTTCGCGGATGGAGTCACCCCATTCGAATATCGCTTTGAGCACAGGCTCTCCTACAACGCGCAGGTCATCATTGCCCGCCGATTCTCGCGATGGCTTTCCATGCAAGTTGCTCCGGTGGCCATTTACAGGAACCTGGTGCCGTTAGGCGGATCGAACCTCACCGCTGCGGTGACCGGCTCCGCACGATTCAAGGTCAGCACAAAGGGTTCCATCCTGCTTGAGGCAAGCCCGATCATCGAAGGCCGACAACCGCAGGATCACCGTGATCCCGTCGCGCTGGCTTACGAAGTGGCCACTCTCGGGCACGTTTTCCAAATCGTGCTCGCTAGCGGCGCAGAGATCACCGAGCATCGCGTGTACACCACGTACGCCTCGCGTTACGACGAGGGTTACCTGCACCTCGGATTCAACATTGCGCGCACGCTGTTCGTCAAACCGAAACGACCGAAGAACTGAATGCGCCCGAATCGCATCGCCCTCATTGCTGTTGCTTCACTGATTCTGGCGGGCTGTGCCAAGGACGAGGGGCCACTCTACGTGCCCAAGCCCACAACTCCGGGAGCTCCCATCGATACCGCGTACTTCGCCACTGAGGTGATGCCGATCCTCACGGATCGCTGCTGGACCTGCCACCCGCCCATGGGGAGCATGGACCTCTCCGCCGATCTGGCCTACACCAGCTTGGTGGGGGTTGAGAGCAGCAATCACGCGCCAGCCCTGCGCGTGGCACCGGGTGATCCGGAGGCCAGCGTGCTCTGGAACAAGGTGACCTTCACAGAGGTCTATGGCCTTGGCATGCCGCCGGATGGCACGGCGCTCAGCAGCGAGGAGCTTGCTACCATCCGCGATTGGATCGAGCAGGGCGCGATGAACAATTGAGCTACCTGCGCTCAGGCCGTGCGCATTTCCCGCTCAAGGGTCTGCGCCCTCGGGAACAGGATGTTGTTCTCCAAGTGGATGTGCCGGTGCAGGTCCTCCTCGAATTCCATGAGCATCGCCATCGCGGCGGAATAGGTCGCGCAGCCGTCGGGTGGGTTCTGGTACCCGTTGCTCAACTCCGAGATGCGGCCGAAGCGCTCGCCTTCGGCGTGGTGCTCTTGCTCCATCATAGCGATGGGGTTGTCAACTGTACCGAAGCCGGGCATAGGTGGCTGGGTTCCGTGGAGCTGCGCCTTCTCTAGTTGGTTGATGAAGGGAAGGAGTATGAGTTCTTCCTTCTTCATGTGGGCGGCCATGGCTCCAGCGCATTCGGTGAATTCGCGCTGTATGGCGAATAGCTCGGGGTGGCGCTCGCCATGCACCCTGCACAGCTTGTCGAGGAACTGAAGGATCGTGGCGATGCGACTCTCGACGTAACGGTGGTGCACGCGCTCGATGTGCTCGATCAAGCGGGCCAACGGCCAATGCTTCACTTCGTCGCCTTTCCCATGGTCACGATTGATGGCTTGGCGAATCTCCGATTCAAGGACCTTCTGGTCCAGGCCTTTCGCCCGGCAGGCTTCTTCAAGTGAGCGGCCGCCTTTGCAGCAGAAATCGATGCCTTGGGCGCTGAAGACCGCTGCTGTGCGGTAGTCGTCGGCTACGATGGAACCAATGGTCCGTTGGGTGAGGTCTGATGTCGGCATGGTGTAGAGCGCGAGTTTGCCGCGAAATGACAGATCTTACTGTCCGTTTTAGCTGACGCATGTCAAGCACTGCGCCCGATTCTTCGTCGGGCGCTATCAATCTTTCACGATCATTGCTTGCATGCTCGTATCCCGTCCGATCCAGTTGGACAGGTAGCTCCCCGCTGGCAACGAAGCGATGTCGAGATCACCGCGCATCCGCTGTGGCACATTCGAGGAGAGCACCAGCCGACCTTGCATGTCATGCACGTTGATCGCGTGGATGGGAAACGGGCTTTCGTAAGTCACCCGGGTGGTTGCGGGAACAGGGAACAACTTCATCATCCCTTTGGCCGAGTGCGCCACAGTGCCCATGCTCGGGTCCTGAACGATGTACTGCAGCATCATCATATTGTCCTCGTGCAACAGGTTGTGACAGTGGTACATGAAGGGCCATCCGTCGGTCACCTCGCCGAAGCGCATCACCAGCTTCACGGTCTCGAAGCGGTCCACGAGCACCACGTCCTTGGGCCCGCGCTCCTGCCGGTGGTGCCTGCCCGTTGCGCGCGAGCACCTCGAACGACACGCCATGGATGTGCATGGGATGCGCCATGTTCGAGTTGTTCACGATGTTCCAGACCTCGACGGAACCGAGCTGCACGGTATCGTTCACCACGTCGAGGTCGAACATGAGGCCGTTAATCATGAACATGCCCATGCCCACCATGCCCATGCCGGTAATCGTCTTGGTGCGTGTGCGGATGCTCTCTGCCTCGGTGGGCATGGGCACTGTGAGGAGCGCGGACGGTATCTCAATGATGGGGTTGGATGTGGGCGCGGTGACGCGGATGCGCAGTACTTGGAAGGCAACGCCATTCAGCAGGCTGCTCTCCCAGAGCATGTTGCCCGATCCAGGTACCGTGTTGGGCAGCTCATTGCCATAGCTCATCAGCAGCAGGCTGTCGCCTTGCATGCCGGTGAGGTTGAGGAGAACTTCGGCGCGTTCGCCGTTGCTCAGCCACAGGCGGTCGGTCGCAGCCGGTGCTGGAAGCAGCCCGGCATCGCCAGCGATCACGTGCATGTGCTGGCCGCTATCAAGGCCGAGCGCGTAGATGCGCGCGTTGGAGCCATTCAGCAGCCGCAGACGAACCACCTGCGCGGGCAATTCGAGGAACGGGTTCGGCGTGCCGTTCACCAGCACCGAATCGCCGAAGGGATAGAATGCGAAGTCACCGTTCGCGAGGAACTTGCGGTCCTGGATAACCACGGGGAAGTCATCCACCCCATAGGTGCGCGGCAGTGCGAGCTGCGCTTCATCCTCATCCCTTACGATGATGAAGCCCGCGATGCCGAAGTTGGCCTGCTCCGCGGTGAGCTCGTGCGGATGCGGATGGTACCAGTAAGTTGCCGCCGGGTTCTTCACCGGGAATTCCGCCATGAACGAATCGCCGGGGTCGATGATCCGTTGAGGGCCGCCGTCCATCTCGCCGGGCACGTGCATACCATGCCAGTGCATGCTGGTCATCTCGGCGAGCTGGTTATGGACCCTTATCCGCGCGGTATCGCCACGGTGCAGGATCAAAGTGGGCCCGAGGTATTCCGCGCTGGCGCCGTACGTGCTCGTATTGATGCCCGGGTAGAATTGGTGCACATGCTCATCGGCCACAAGATCGAATGTGTCGAGCTCCAAGGCCGGAGGAATAGCCAGTGGGTTCAATTGTCCGTTGGCCGATGATGCGAAGGCGAGAACGATCGCCAAAATGAAGTTCCGCATGGGAAGCGGCGCTTTGGTTGCGCCGAGCCTCGCGAAGCAACGGGGCCGAACAGGGTGATTACCTGATGGATATCAGCGGAACATGAATAGGTCCGCTTCGGGCTGTAGCTAATACCCCGCAGGTTGCTCGCTGCATGAACTCCTGATGCAGCGCAGCGGTTAATCAAGCTTCAGGGCCACCAACGCAGCGGTATCCGTCTCCACTTGTTCGCAGGTGGTTGAAAAGCGAATGAGCGGAGCCAACGAGGTTGATCATGGGCCAGACCTGACGGAAGTCAGAATCGCTCATGACCACTCTCAGGATGCGACACTTGCGTGACGGTCACTTTCGCCGCGCAAAGGGCAATCCTTGATGAGCGTCATCTTCCTCCTGATCGCCGTGAGCACTGTGGTGGCGCTCTTCTTCCTGGCGGCCTTCGTGAAGGCTGTGAAGAGCGGCCAGTTCGATGATGACCGCTCCCCTGCCGTGCGCATGCTGAATGACCAACCGCCCGCTCCGGCCACAGAAGCGGGCCCACCTCCACCAATCCCTGAGCGATGACCGAGCGCTTCCAGTACGACAACCGCATAGTCAAGAACTTCCTATTCGTCACCATCCTTTGGGGCATAGTGGGCATGCTCGTGGGGCTGATCGCAGCTGTGCAGATGGTGGCGCAGAACACCCCGCCCGATGCTTGGTACTTCTGGATCGTTCGGCCCTTCACCTGGCTGGGCGAACTGGAATGGACCAAGTTCGGCCGGATTCGTCCGCTGCATACCAACGCCGTGATCTTCGCCTTCGTCGGCAACGCCATTTTCGCCGGCGTGTACTACAGCCTGCAACGGCTGCTGAAGGCGCGCATGTTCAGCGATGCGCTGGGCAAGATCCACTTCTGGGGATGGCAGCTCATCATCGTGCTCGCCGCGGTGACCCTCCCCTTGGGCATGACCACCGGCAAGGAGTACGCGGAGCTCGAATGGCCCATCGACATCCTGATCACGCTGGTCTGGGTGGTGTTCGGCATCAACATGTTCGGCACCATCCTTAAGCGGCGCGAGCGGCACCTGTACGTGGCCATCTGGTTCTACATCGCCACGTGGGTCACCGTGGCCATGCTGCACATCACCAACAGCATCGAGCTGCCCATCTCGCTCACCAAGAGCTACAGCTGGTACGCAGGCGTGCAGGATGCGCTGGTGCAATGGTGGTACGGCCACAACGCGGTGGCCTTCTTCCTCACCACTCCCTTCCTCGGCCTCATGTACTACTTCATGCCGAAGGCCGCCAACCGACCGGTTTACAGCTACAAGCTCTCGATCATCCACTTCTGGGCGCTCATCTTCCTGTACATCTGGGCGGGCCCGCACCATCTGATCTACAGCGCCCTGCCCGATTGGGCGCAGAGTCTGGGCACGGTGTTCAGCATCATGCTCATCGCGCCGAGCTGGGGCGGGATGCTTAACGGCCTGCTCACCCTGCGCGGCGCATGGGACCGTGTGCGCGAGGACCCTGTGCTCAAGTTCATGGTGGTGGCCGTGACCTGCTACGGCATGGCCACGCTCGAAGGTCCGCTGCTGAGCCTGAAGAGCTGGAACGCCATGGCCCACTTCACTGATTGGATCATCGCCCACGTGCATATCGGCGGAATCGGCTGGAATGGCATGCTCACTTTCGGCATCGTGTACTGGATGGTGCCGCGCCTCTTCGGCACCAAGCTCTACAGCGTGAAGCTGGCCAACACGCACTTCTGGTTCGGCACGTTGGGCATCGTGTTCTACGCCATCCCCTTGTACCTCGCCGGATTCTGGCAGAGCGGCATGTGGAAGCAGTTCACTCCCGACGGATACCTGGTGTACAAGAACTTCCTCGACACCGTGGTGGAGATCAAGCCGGCGTATTGGCTGCGCGCGCTGGGAGGCCTGCTCTACCTCACGGGCGCCTTCATCATGGTGTACAACGTGGTGAAGACCGTGAAGAGCGGGAAGCTCATCGCGAACGAGGATGCCGAGGCACCTGCTTTGGAGAAAGTCGCTCCCGAGGATGGCGGCTACTGGCACCGCTGGATCGAGCGACGTCCAATCCAGATGCTGGTGATCAGCCTGGTGCTCGTGGCCATCGGCGGCCTCTTCGAGATGGTGCCCACCTTCCTGGTGAAGAGCAACATCCCCACCATCACGCATGTGAAGCCCTACACGCCGCTTGAGCTGCAAGGCCGCGACATCTATGTGCGCGAAGGCTGCTACACCTGCCACAGCCAGATGATCCGCCCCTTCCGCAGTGAGACCGAGCGCTACGGTGAGTACGCCAAGGCGGGCGAATTCGTGTACGACCACCCTTTCCAATGGGGCAGCAAGCGCACCGGCCCGGACCTGTTGCGCCAAGGAGGCAAGTATGGCCATAGCTGGCATTATTACCACATGTACGACCCCACCAGCATGAGCCCGGGCTCATTGATGCCGCCGTACACCCACCTCTACGAGCACGACCTCGACACCACCACTACCAAGAAGAAGATCGAGGCCATGCTCACCATGGGCGTGCCCTATGACAAAGAGCCCTATGGCCCCGGCTTCGCCGATCGCGCCAATGCGCATCTGATGCAGCAGCGCGGCGAGATCGTGGCCGGGCTGAAGAAGGATGGCATCGATGCGCCGGCAGACAAGGAGATCATCGCGCTGATCGCCTACCTGCAGCGCCTCGGCACCGACATCCAGGCCAAGGAAACCGCCCAACAGTAGCACCCGAAGCCATGCTCAAGTTCATCAAAGGGCACATGACCTCCATCGATCACGTGGACCTATTTCCGGTGCTCGCCTTCATCCTCTTCTTCTCCCTTTTCATCGGCGTGCTCTTCTGGGTGCGCACCATGCGAAGGGACCAAGTCGATCACATGAGCTCACTGCCTTTGGCTGATGATGCCTCTAATGCCACCACGAACCATGCGCACTGAACCTGCCCGACTTCACCGGGTGCTGGCAACCGCCGCCCTGGTAACCGCTACTATCACCGCTGCTGCGCAGGATGCGGCATCCACCGCCGTCGATCAGCCGCTCATCCCGGTGAGCGGCACCGTGAACTACGTGTTGATGGGCTTGGCCGTATTGCAAGTGGTGCTGGTCCTGGCCATGAGCTCGATCCTCCGTACCATGATGGGCAGCACGGGCTGGATGCGCAAGCTCACCGAGCGGCACAGCAAAGCCGCCGTGCTCCTTCCCTTCCTGCTCCTCGCGGGAGGCGCGCAGGCACAGGCCTATGTGGAGCCGACCACGACCATGAGCCATCAGGAGCTCTTCTACCTGTTGCTGGTTATCAACGTGTTCCTATTCATCGTGCTCATGGTGCAGATCAATCTGCTTCGCGGCACCATGCGCGCGATCACCGGTGTATTCGAGGAGCAGGGCAGCCCCGGCACGGTCGCTTCGAAGCGCCCATCGATCGTGGCGAAGCTCATGGATGCCCTTACCCGTCGGCCTGCTAAGGAAGTGGAGGAGCGCGACCTGCTCATGCACCATGAGTATGATGGCATCCGCGAATTGGACAACGTGCTTCCGCCTTGGTGGGTGTGGCTCTTCTATGGCACTATCGCTTGGGGCGTGCTCTACTTGGTGAACATGCACGTGACCGGAACTTGGAACGACTCGAAAGAGGAGTACATCGCGGAGATGGAGCAGGCGAAGGCCGATGTAGCCGCTTTCGTGGCCAAAGCCGGCGCATCGGTGGATGAGAACACCGTGACCGTGACAACGGATGCAAGCGCGCTCACTGCCGCCAAGGAGACCTTCACCACGTATTGCGCAGCTTGCCATGGCGCTGATGGCGCAGGCTCTGAGACCAGCGTGGGGCCCAACCTCACCGACGAGTATTGGCTGCATGGCGGCGGGGTGAAGGACGTGTTCAAGACCATCAAGTACGGCGTGCCGGCCAAAGGCATGATCAGCTGGAAGAGCCAATTGAAGCCCAACGAGATACAGGCCATCGCCAGCTACATCCTTAGCCTGCAAGGCTCCGGCGGCCCCACGCAGAAATCACCACAAGGTGAATTGTGGAAGGATGCCGCGGCTCCCGCAGACTCCACGACCGCTATTATCGATACCGTGCAGGTGGCCATGAAGAACTGAAGATCAAATGCTCAGGTGCCGGGCGCTCCATTAGGGCGCCCGGTGCTTTTTGACGTATTCCAGAGCATCACGAACGCATCGAGTTCTATGTGAGCCATATCACGCATCGGAACTGATGGATGTCAGCCCATTCAACGTACAGAGCCGGAGTTTTGCGGTCCATTCAGCATCGCGGCTGACGATCATCACTGAACGCGGCTTCATAACCGAACCGAATGGCCCAGCAACCCGCACACGCCGCTCGCGATGCCCGCGCGGAAGCCTCGCGCGACGAGAGCTTCCGCGACTCCATCAGCACGGTGGACAAGCGCGGCAGGCGCATTTGGGTCTATCCGAAGAAGCCCAGCGGCAAGTGGACCACACGCAGGCAATGGTTCGCCTACTCCCTGCTGGCGCTCTTGTTCGCTGGTCCCTTCCTGCGCATCGGTGGCGAGCCGCTGCTGATGATCAATTTGATCGAGCGGCGCTTCGTCTTCTTCGGGCAGACCTTCTGGCCTCAGGACTTCCTGATCTTCGTTGTGGGGTTACTCGCCTTCATTGTCTTCGTTGCGCTATTCACCGTGGCCTTCGGTCGCCTATTCTGCGGATGGGCCTGTCCGCAAACGGTGTTCATGGAGCAGGTGTTCCGCCGCATCGAGTATTGGATCGAAGGTGACTGGAAGCACCAGCAACTCTTGAACAAGGCGCCGATGTCGGCTGATAAGCTGGGCAAGAAGACGCTCAAGCACCTCTCCTTCTTCAGCATCAGTTTCATCATAGGCAACACCTTCCTGGCCTACCTCATCGGCAGCGATGAGCTCATCCGCATCATCACCGAGCCGCCAGCGGAGCATGTCACCGGGCTCATCGCCATGCTGGCCTTCAGCGGTGCCTTCTACGGGAACTTCGCCTTCTTCCGTGAGCAGGCCTGTACCACCGTCTGCCCATACGGCCGCTTGCAGGGCGTGCTGCTCGACCGGAAGAGCGTGGTGATCGCCTACGACCACAAGCGCGGTGAGCAGCGCTCGGGCTGGCGCAAGGGCGAGGATCGCACTGCCGTGGGCAAGGGCGATTGCATCGATTGCAAGGCCTGCGTGCATGTATGCCCTACTGGCATCGACATCCGCAATGGCACCCAGCTCGAATGCGTGAACTGCACGGCCTGCATTGATGCGTGCGACCACATCATGGACAGCGTTGGACTGCCGAAGGGATTGGTGCGCTATGCCAGCGAGGATGAGATCACCGCGAAGAAGCCCCTCGCATTCAACCTGCGGATGAAGGCATACACAGCGGTGCTGTTCATACTCGTGGGCGCGCTCGGCACGCTCATCGCCACGCGCAGCGAGACACGCACTACCTTCCTGCGCACGCCGGGCATGCTCTTTCAGGAACGCCCCGATGGACGCGTGAGCAACCTGTACGCACTGAAGGTGGCCAACAAGACACCGCGCGAATTGCCCTTGCGATTCGAGGTGCTGAATGTCGATGGCGGCGAGGTGATGATCGTGGGAAAGCCCATCGTGCTGCAGCCCGGTGAGCTCGCCAGCGGCGAGGTCTTCCTGATCCTGCCGAAGGATGCCGTGACGGCGATGAAGAACCGCGTCGTCGTCGGTGTGTTCAGCGGCGATGAGCTGCTGGAGAGAGTGACCACCTCCTTTTTAGGACCCATGAAACCACCTGGAACATGAACTGGGGAAAAGGACTTGCCATCAGCCTGATCGCCTTCGCGGCGATGATGGCCGCTTTCGGGATCGCCAGCGCACGCCGCACTGAATCGCTGGTGACCGATGAGTACTACGCCGAGGAGCTGCGCTTCCAGCAGCGCATCGATGCACAAGGACGGGCGCATGCTCTGAGCGCTCCCGTGGAGTTCATTCCGGAAAGGGGCCGCCTGCGCATCCAGTTCCCTGCTGAGCTGGCCGGCAAAACGATTACGGGCGAGCTCCAAATGCTCAGGCCGAACGATCCGCGCGCAGACCGGAAGCTGAGCCTCAAGGCCAATGAAGCGGGTGCTTTCGTGTCCGATCCACTGGACCTCTGGCCGGGCCGTTACGATGCGTCGTTGGAATGGCAGTGCGACGGCGTCACATATCACAGCGCTGAGAAGCTGGTCGTGCAATGAACCCATTGCTGGGCACGGCTCTATTGCTTGGCGTGGCCGGCAGTGCGCATTGCTTGGGCATGTGCGGCCCTATTGCCCTAGCGGTGCCCTCCCCAAGGCCCGATTGGCGGTCGCGCTTATCGAGCACGGTGCTCTTGAACAGTGGTCGGGTGGCCACGTATGCGCTCATCGGCGCTGCATTCGGCTTCTTCGGACATGGATTGAGGCTCGTGGGCCTGCAGCAGGCGTCATCCATCATTGCCGGCATCATCCTGCTCTTAAGCATCGCGGTGCCTGGTGCGCTTGAACGCTGGCTTCCCGCATCGCGTGCGGCGCTGCTCATCAGCAGGCTGCGGTCTTCGCTGGCGCGGAACCTGAAGCGCACCGCACCGGAGGCACTGGTGCTCACCGGCATGCTCAATGGCCTCCTCCCCTGCGGACTGGTCTATGCGGCGGCCATTGGATCGGCGGTGATGGGCACCGTCGGCCAAGGCGCGCTGTACATGCTGCTCTTCGGCATGGGCACATGGCCGATGCTCTTCGCCCTGCGCATGGGCAGCGCGATGCTCGGGCAACGAGCGCGTCAATCGTTGCGGCGCGCATCGCCGGTGCTGGTTGGCATGGTGGCCTTGCTGCTGGTGCTGCGCGGATTGGAGCTCGGCATCCCCTACCTGAGCCCCATCGGCCCCCTGATCGGTGCCGAGGCTGCGACATGCCATCCTTGATCGCGTGATGATCCTCACTCACCGCTTCAGCGCGGGAAGGCAACTTTGGCCAATCAACACCTACTGACATGAAACCGAACATGGGAACTGCCGATCGCGTGATGCGCGTGATACTCGCCGCCGTGATGGCCATCCTCTACTTCACCGACACCGTTGGCGGAACCTTGGGCTTGGTGATGCTCGTGCTCGCTGCTGTCTTCCTGCTCACCAGCTTCATCCGCTTCTGTCCATTGTATGCGCCATTCGGGATCAGCACCTGCAAGGCGAAATGAGGAGTGCCTGGTTGATCACGCTGGGCGCTGCGATCGCGGGAGCTGCTGCGGGCTACATGTACTATAGCCTGGTGGGCTGCGCGTCCGGGAGCTGTGCCATCACCAGTAGTCCGGTGAACAGCGCCTTGTACGGTGCGCTCATGGGCGGCCTTCTGGCGACCTCTTTCGGCAGTAAGCGCAAAAGCGAGGAAGCTTGATCAGGCCTTGGTATCCACCACGGTGATCGCGCCGCGCGACAAGGTCACCTTGCCGCGTTGTGCGAGCTGATGGAGGAGCCTGGTGATCACCTCGCGCGGGGAATTGAGTTCCTGCGCCACCTCTTGGTGGGTCACCTTGAGCGTATGCTCTCCGGTGGCCTGGGCCCGCTTCACCAGATAGGTCCAGAGCTGCTCGTCGAGCCTGGTGAAGGCCACCACCTCGATGGTCTCCAGAAGCTCATTGAACCGCTGATTCTGGGTGTCGCCCACGAAGCGGCGCCATTCAGGATAGGACATCCACTCCTCCATGCACCGAGCCGGGATCATGATGAGTTCGGCATCCTCCTCGACGATGGCCACCACAGGGCTCGGCTGCATGCCGCTGCAGCAGTTAAGGCTCATAGCGCAGCTCTCACCGGGCATGATGTGATACAGGAAGCGCTCCTGGCCCTTCGCATTCTGCGCCAGTATGCGCAGGCTGCCGCTCACCACGATGGGGATGTGAGTGATCGCATCGCCCACGGTCATGAGCACCTCTCCGGCTGAGAGCTTGCGGCGGATGCCCTCCCGCTCCACGGCCATGGCCAACTCCTCCGTTTTGAACATGGCGCCAAGCTATCATGCTTCATGCTTCCGGCTGACACTTGTCAGGAACGGCCTTACGCCCCCCCGGTAGCTTCGCGATGCGAGGAGCCCGACTTGTTGGGCGCGTGCGGCTATGTCACCATTTCCCATACGATCCATCGACGAGCTTCTGAAGGAGCTGCTACGCCATCGCGAGCCGGATGCCTATGGCCCTACCCTGCAGCGCTATGAAGTGCCCACACGCGATCTGGAGCCGTATTTCCGGTGGAACCCGCGGCACTACACGAGAACGTGCATCCACCGGAACGATGATTTCGAGCTGCTCGTGATCTGCTACGAGCCGGGCCAGCGCACCAGCATCCATGATTACGACAGCCAGACCGCGTGGATCCATCCGGTGATGGGCGAGGTGGTGGAGGAGAGCTACGCCACCATTCCTGAAGGCGGCCTGAAAATGCTCACCGAGCATCACCTCGCGCCTGGCACCGACGATGTGCTCAGCAACGGCCGCTCCATCCATCGATTCATCAACCCGGGCCCCGACCGCGCCGTGACACTGAACCTGTACGCCAAGCCCATGAGCAAATGGCGGGTGTATGATGAGCGTACCGGAGCAGCCAGTATCTCTCCCGCCGGTCCGCCACGATGAATAGATTCCAGGGGATCGACGGCTACCTTGCCACCATGCTGCGAAGCTCTGGTGGCACGTTCGCTGAATCGGACACGGCGAAGGTCTGTGAACTGCTCTTCATGACGGCCACCGAGGGACTCGTGGTGGTGGATGCCGACGGCCGCATCATGATGCAGAACCCCAGCCTGGCGCGCATGTTCGGGTATCAGGAGAGCGACCTGTTAGGTCGCGGCATCGAGGAACTGCTGCCTGATTCCCTTCGCGCCAAGCATGCCGTCCATCGGGCCGCATACGATCAGAATCCGGTGCAGCGCAGCATGGGCATGGGCATGGAACTCAAAGGCATGCGGCAGGATGGAAGCGTATTCCCGGTGGAGGTGAGCCTGAATCACTTCGAGGTGGATGGCAAGCGATACGTGATGGCACTGGTCTCGGACATCACCCTCCGACGGCTGGCTGAAGATGAACTGGTGCGAACCAACGTTGAGCTGGAGGACCGAGTGGAACTGCGCACCAGTGAGCTGAAAGCTGCACAAGAGGGGCTGAAGGGCGCTTTGGAGAAGGAGCGTGAGCTGCATGCGCTGAAGGGCCGCTTCGTGAGCATGGCGAGCCACGAGTTCCGCACCCCCTTGAGCACCATCATGGGCAGCATCGATCTGATCGCGCGCTACGCCAGCGAGGACGAGAAGGTGGACAAGCACGTCAAGCGCATCCGCTCGAAGGTGCGGGAGCTCACGGCCATGCTCAACGAGTTCCTCTCGCTCGAGCGCATCGAACAGGGCGTAGTGCAGGTGCAGACCTCGGAGATCGATATTGTGCACCAGTGCATTGAGCAGATCGAAGAACTGCGGGGCCTGGCCAAGCCGGGACAGCGCATCGACTACGACCACGATGGCCTGGAGCGCATGATCTCAACGGACGCGCAGATGCTCGGTCACGTGGTCACCAATCTGGTCAGCAACGCGGTGAAATACAGCCCGGCTGGAACGCCCGTTACCCTCCGCACATCGATCGAGAACGGCCGTCTCACCATCACGGTGACCGATCAGGGCGTGGGCATCCCTGCCGAGGACCAGCAGCACCTCTTCGACCGCTTCTTCCGCGGCAGCAACGTGACCACCATCCAAGGCACCGGCCTCGGGCTCAATATCGTGAAGCGCTACCTGGGACTGCTCGGCGGTACCATCACGTTCACCAGCAAGCCGGGCGAGACCATCTTCACCGTGGAGCTGCCGGAGCATTCCCCGACCAATTCCAACTGAACATCGATTCCCCCCTTCCATGCGAACCATCCTCCTGATCGAAGACGATGCCGATATGCGCGACAACACCGCCGAGATCCTCGAGCTCGCGAATTACCGGGTGATGAAAGCGGAGAACGGGCGAAGGGGAATCGAAATGGCGCGCAAGGAGAAGCCGGACCTTGTGCTATGCGACATCATGATGCCCGAGCTCGATGGCTATAGCGTACTGCATCTGCTCGGCAAGGACCCGGCAACCGCTGAATTGCCCTTCATCTTCCTCAGCGCGAAGACCGAGCGCGTCGATATCCGCAAAGGCATGGAGCTGGGTGCGGATGACTACCTCACCAAGCCTTTCGAGGAAAGCGAATTGCTCAACGCCATCGAAGGTCGCCTGAAGCGCTCCGAGCTTTTCCGGAAAGGATTCGACGGTGGCGTGGACGGCTTGAACAAGTTCCTGGACCAAGCGCGCGGACTTGAAGCCTTGAAGGAGCTTAGCAAGGACCGCAAGACGCGCAAGCTGCCGGCCAAGGAGATGCTGTTCCACGAGGGTGATGAGCTGCGCCACGTCCCCTACCTCATCACCGGCAAGGTGCGCACCTTCAAGATCAATAACGACGGAAAGGAATTCGTCACAGGCCTCCATGGCCCTGGCGATTTCATCGGCTACATGGGCCTGCTCGAAGGAGGCTTCGCCCTGGAAGCTGCTGAGACCATGGAGCCTTGTGAGGTTGCGCTGGTGCCTCGCGAGGACCTGCTCGCCTTGTTGTACAAGGATCGCGATGTGAGCATCCGTTTCATCAAGATGCTGGCCCGTGACGTGAAAGAGAAGGAACAGCACCTGCTGCAACTCGCGTATGCAAGCGTGCGACAGCGGGTTGGCCAAGCCCTATTGCGCATCCATGCGCGCTACGCGGAGAAGCAAACCAGCGCACTCGGCGTGAAGATCAGCCGTGAGGACCTGGCCAGCGTGGTGGGCACTGCAACGGAATCACTGATCCGCTGCCTCACCGACCTCAAGGATGAAGGCATGATCGCAACGCAAGGGCGCGAGATCGTGATCAAGAACATGTCGAAGCTGGAGCAATTGGCCAGCCGTTAAGTTCGGAGCGTGGCTCCGGAAGCAATCGCCTTCTTCGTGCTGCTGCTGGCGGCTGAAGTGCTCGGCACCATCGGCGGCTTCGGTTCCAGCATGCTCGTGATGCCGCTCGCGGGGTTCTTCCTGCCCTTCGATCAGGCTTTGGGCCTCACGGCCCTCTTCCATGTGTTCAGCAACGGCGCCAAGATGATCCTTTTCCGTGAAGGGGTCTCACGCTGGCTCCTCCTTTGGCTCGGCATCCCAGCCGTCATCGGCGTCATCGTGGGCGCGCGGCTCACAGTGCGATTCGATGAACGCATGCTCTCCTTGCTGCTTGGTGCGCTGCTCGTATGCATGGGCGTACTGCTGCTCATCCGCAGCCAATGGAAACTGAAGGCCACAAGGGGCAATGCTGTTTGGGGCGGGGCAGTGAGCGGCGCCATCGCTGGATTGGCCGGTACCGGAGGGGCCGTGCGCGGGGTCACGCTGGCGGCTTTCGGCCTCTCCAAGAATGCCTTCGTGAGCACCAGTGCTTGGATTGACATGGGCGTGGACCTCAGCCGTAGCGTAGTGTACGCCTCACAGGGCTTCATGTCCGCTGGGGTGCTTGCCTACCTGCCGGCCATGGCCGTGGCGAGTTTCGGCGGCAGCTGGATAGGCAAGCGATTGCTCGCGCGCATCCCGCAGGAGAGCTTCCGAAAGATCGTGCTCGGGCTTGTGGTGGCCATGGGCGCCATCTCCATTTGGCGCGCTTGGCCCACGGCAGCCTGATTGCCAGGCGCTGCTCAGCGGGGCTTGACATTCACGCCCTTCTCCGCCAGCCGATTCAAACCCAATGCGGCGTCAGTGTACTGCGGGTCCAAGCGAATGGCCAACTTGTAGTCTGCGTAAGCGCTGTCGAGTTCCCCTTCCAACTCATAGGTGACGCCCCGGCTGTAGTAGGCTTGCACGTAGGTGGGCAGCTTGTCGATGGCCTTGCTGAACTCGTTCCGCGCCTCCGTGATGCGCCGTTGATGCTCAAGCAGGATATAACCGGTGTTGTAGTACGGCGCGGGGTAGTCTGGGTCGATTCCCTTCATGAGCCCGTAGAGCGCCAGAGCCAGGCTGTCGCGGCCATGCTCCTGAGCATACATCGCCTTGTTATAGAGCGCCTCCACGCTGCTGGGGCGCAAGGCGATCGCATTGTCGTAATAGGCCAGTGCGAGGTCATCGTGCCTTGCGGCGTGCAGCACGCCCAGCGATAGGTAGCTGTCATAGAGCGTGGGATCGCGCTCAATGGCTGTCTGGTAGCTGCTGATCGCCAGGTTCGTGTCGCCCGCCAGGCGATGGATCCAGGCCTTCAGGTTGTAGGTGCTGCCCTGCAGCGGATCGATCCGCAGCGCCGCATTCGCTTCGGCCATGGCCTCGGTGAAGCGGGATTGCATCAGGAAGACCTCGCTGAGCTTCGACCGTGCTTCGATGCTGCCCGGCTCAACGGCCACCGCGCGCCGGAGGGTGTTCTCCGCATCGAGCACCCGCAGCTTCGAGAAGTAGAGGCTGCCCAGCGCGATGCGCCACTCAGCCGTCAGGCTATCCAACGCGATGGCACGTTTCCAATCGGCTTCGGCCAGCCGCACGCTGTCGAGGCTCTCGAAATAGCGCGCGCGCAGGGCGAAGGAAGCCGGGTCGCTGGGTTCTTCGATGATGCGCTGCTCAATCCAGGCCAAGCTGCCTTCCGGTGGTCCAGCCTCCCCTTCACCGGCAGGTTGCTGCCCACAGGACAGGAGCACCAATGCTGGAACGAGCGCGGCCGTGACGAATGTGGTTCTCATGGAAAAGCGAAGGCCCCGGTTTCACCATCCGGGGCCTTCAAAAGTAGCGGGGCAACCCATCAGGCCATGACCGGCTGCTCGGTCTTAGCCACCGCTTCCTTGATGCGATGCTCCAGTTCGGCGCTGAGCTCGGGGTTGTCCTCGAGCAATTGGCGCACGGCATCCCGGCCCTGGCCCAGCTTGTTGTCCTCATAGCTGAACCAGCTGCCGCTCTTCTTCACGATGTTCAACTCCACCGCCATATCGATGATCTCGCCGGTCTTGCTCACACCCTTGCCGAACATGATATCGAACTCGGCCTTCCGGAAAGGCGGGGCCACCTTGTTCTTCACCACTTTCACGCGCGTGCGGTTGCCGATCACGTTCTCGCCTTCCTTCAGCTGCGTCACGCGGCGGATGTCGAGGCGGATGCTGGCGTAGAACTTCAGGGCATTCCCGCCGGTGGTGGTCTCGGGGTTGCCGAACATCACGCCGATCTTCTCGCGCAATTGGTTGATGAAGATGCAGCAGCAACCGGTCTTGCTGATGGTGCCCGTGAGCTTGCGCAAAGCCTTGCTCATCAAGCGGGCCTGCATGCCCACGGCGCTATCGCCCATCTCGCCCTCGATCTCAGCGCGCGGTGTGAGCGCGGCCACGCTATCGACCACCAGCAGGTCGATGGCGCCCGAGCGGATCAGGTTGTCGGCGATCTCCAGCGCCTGCTCGCCATTGTCGGGCTGGCTGATCAGCAGGTTCTCGGTATCGACGCCCAGGCTCTCGGCATAGAACCGGTCGAAGGCATGCTCTGCGTCCACGATCGCGCAGATGCCGCCTTTCTTCTGCGCTTCTGCAATGGCATGGATAGCCAGGGTGGTCTTGCCGGAGCTCTCCGGGCCATAGATCTCCACCACGCGCCCCTTCGGATAACCACCGACGCCGAGCGCCAGATCAAGACCAAGCGAGCCCGACGGGATCACTTCCACTTGCTCGATCGCGTCGTCGCCGAGCTTCATCACCGCGCCCTTGCCGAAGGTCTTCTCCAGCTTGTCCATGGTGAGTTGCAGGGCCTTCAGTTTCTCTTTGTTGATCTCGGTAGCCATCGTGTTGGTGTTTGCGTTGCCTTTCGCGCTTGACGGGAAATCCGTCGATTCTGTGACGCCCAATTAAGCACTTCATCGGGGCCTTTGCCAAATTTCCTGGCAAGAAGTTTTGAACAAGGCCTCCGCCAAGATGGCTCCCGCCTCACTCCACCACGCCTTCCAGCACCAGCTCGAAACGGAATGGGTCGCCATCCGTCTCTACGTACACGAGGCGCAGCAGGGGGCCGATGATCGCACGGCCATTGAAGGTGACCTCCACCACCGCGCTCTCGCCGGGCGCGAGCGTCCGATCGGGCAGCTCGGCGGTCGTGCATCCGCAATCGGCATCGGCGCGCAGGAGCTTCATGGGCGTTGATCCGGTGTTCACCAGCGTGTAGGGCACCGTGCGCACTTCATCCTGCCGCAGCATGCCCACGTGCTTTGCGATTCGCACGCCCATGTTCGTCGTCGTGCGTGTCTCCATGCCGATGCCCACCACTTCGATGCGGCGCTCGGTCATGGCGGCCACGCTGTGGACGCTTCGCTGCGTATCGCGCAGGTCATCGCTCACGCCAGTGGCCGACCGCTCCTCGCCGAAGGGTAGCTCTTTCACTGTAAGCCGCGCGCCATTGGCCTTGTTGCCATCGAGGTATGGGATGAATCGGCCGCCATCCACCACGCGCAAGTGATTGCGCAGGCTCTCGATGCGGCGCATGCTCAGGTTCCGGTTGTAGTCGGTTCGCGCCAAGGGGCTGGCGTGGCCGCGCACCTCGAGCGTGATGCTGCGTCCTTCTTCGAGCACGGGGAAGATGATGCCTTCCAGTTCGGCCAGCGCCCGCCACCCGCCATCGACTTCCTCCGAATAGAAGCGATGCACGCCTGCGGCATCAGCCGTCTCACGCTCGTACTCGGCCGTCAGCTCCTTGTAGCGTGCATAACAATCATCGTAGGTCTGCGAAGTGGTGGTGGCCCAGGAGCGCGGCTCCGGATCGTCGTTGTGGAAGTAGAGCTTCACCGGGAAGGCGCGCGCGAAGGAGATGAGCCTCTCCGCTGGTGTTTTCGGTTCCTGAACGTCATTCTCTTGCAGTGCGGCGAAGGGCGTCTCCGCTTGTTCGCGGTCGGTGGGCAGGCGGAAACGATAGAGGTCGTTGCAGCAGGTCTCGCCCTTATTGGCGAAGGATCCTATGCGGTTGCTGGTGAGCCAGAATTCACCGCGTGCAGGATAGATGGCGGGATAGAGGTCGTTGGCCGGGCTGTTGATCGGCGGCCCTGCGTTGATCGGATGGCTGAAGACATCGGCTCCCCAGGTGCTGCGGAAGATGTCGTAGCCGCCAAGGCCGGGATGGAAATCACTGCTGAACCAGAGCATGCGGGAGGCCTCATCGTACCAAGGGCTGCGCTCGTTGCCCGGAGAATTCACGAAGCGATCGAGCGCTGAGAGGTTGCGCACGCTGCCGTTGTGAAACTCGGCCATCCAAATGTCCCAGCCGCCTGCACCGCCGGTCCTGTCGGTCGCGAAGAGCAGCATTTCGCGCCCGTCCCACCAGGCGATCATGGGTTGCGTGCTGCTCGCGTCGTCACCGATACCTTCCAATAGACGGGCTTCTCCGATGCGCCCAGCCGGATCAACCGGCGCGAGATGGATGCGGCAGATGCCTTCGCATCGCGTGAAGAGGACCCATTGCCCATCGAGGCTCCATGCGATGTTCGCGTTCTCGCCGGGGCCGTTCACCGGTGCAGGCATGGGTTCTGGTCCTTTCGCGCCATGGCGCATGATCACGGTGCGGTATGCGGCGGTGTCCTCCACTTCGCCTTGCTTGTTCAGTTTGCCGCGCAGGCTGGCGAAGTACAGCGTGGAATCAGGACCGATTCGCGACCCGAACTCACTGTCGTAGGTGTTCACGGGCTGCGGCAGGTGCTCCAACGCGATCAAGCTGTCCAGCCTCAAGGTGCGCGAGAGCCCGCAGCCGATGAGTGCATTCTCCGCGCGCTTGGCCAGCACGGTCGATTTGTCCTTCTCCTTCTGCAGCACCTTGTTCCAGGTGCGTTCTGCGGCATCGTAGTCGCTTATGCTCAGCTGCATCTCGCCGAGCCAGTGCAGCGCGTCTTTGTAGGTGCGGCCCTGATCCTTCTTCTGCACGCGCTCATAGAACGTGGCCGCACGGTCGTACTGATGGCTCAATCGGCAAGCCTCCGCCTGCTTCCATTGCAAGCCCATGCGTCCGCCGTCGATCGCCAGCGCCCCATCGTAGAAGCGCGTGGCACCGTAATGCTCGCCGCGTGCCATGGCGGCATCGCCCCATTGGGTCCATTGCTCAATGCTCTGCGCATCCGCCCGGATTGCTGCGACGAGCAGGACGATGCACGCCAAGAATCGCTTCATCACGGTGCTTGCCAAAGTCCTATCCGTGTTCATCGGTGTCCATCCGTGGTTCATCACAATTGCTCGGGACAAGCTTTGAATCGCACCGGCACCGGCGGACGTTTCTTCCAGATGCGGATCGCCGTGAATTCGATAGCGCCGCGGTTCCGGCTGGCGGGCACCAGGTCGCTGGTGTTGATGTCGTAGCTCATGCCGAAGGTCCAACCGTCGCGCTCAAGGCCCGCGAAGATGAAGCCAGCATCGCGTGCGCGCAGATGAACGCCTGCGAGGATGGCGCGCTTCAAGCCATAGCGCTGCAGCAGGATGTAGCGCGCATTGGCACCCAGGTCGAATTCACGGAAGGTGCCTTGCGCCATCAACCGTATCGCAGGCAGCAGATCGATGTCGTCATGCACGCGGAAGGAAATGAGTGCATGCAGGTCCGCTCGGCGATCGAGCGGGATGCTGGGCTCGTTGAGGAAGCCCACGCCGGGCCGGGTGAGGTTAAACAGACCGAAGCCTGCTTGCAGCCAGTTGCGCGGTGAGCGCACGAAGCGATAGACGATGCCTGCATGGATGTCCTCGTGCAGCAGTCCGTAGCGCTGGAAGTCCTCGCCATTGTCGCGGCTCGGATCGTAGGTGAAGCCGTTGTACTGCGCATCGAAGCTGAGGCCGCTGTTGTCGATGGTGAGCGAGGTTAGGCCGAGCTGCGCGCCGACCGTGAGCGAGTGGCGCTCGCGCGCATCGAGTGTCTCGGTCCAGCTGCCGCCGATGCTGAAGTGGAACTGGTTCATGTGGCTGTCGCCCGCGCGGTCGTTGAAGAGCCAGGCGCCGAGGCCGAGGCCCTTGATGCCATTGAAGTCGCGCGCATCACCGCCGAGCCCGAAGGTGCGGTAGGGTACCGTGACCGATCGCCATTGCTGTCGGAAGACGCCGTGCGCCCGGTAGTCGCCATCGAACTGCCCGATCGCCCCGGGATTCAATCCCATGGGCACGTTGAAGAACTGCGAGAAGTGGATGTCCTGGCCTTCGCAGCGGAATGCCAAGGCGAATACGAGCAGCAAAGAGGCGCAGCTTTTCATCGCACGACTGTCACATTCCCTTTCGTGAAATACTCCTGGCCATCGATGCACCAGACCTTCAGGTGGTACACGAATACCGCCGGATCCACCAGCTTGCTGTTGTATTCACCGTTCCAGCCAGATGAAGGATCAACGCTCTCGAAGACCTTCTCGCCCCAGCGATCGAAGACCTTGAATTCCATGCGCGCGATGTGTCGGCCGCGCACGAAGAGCACGTCGTTCGCGCCGTCGCCGTTGGGCGTGAAGGTGTTCGGCACGAAGATGTCCGGCTCTTCGCAGCGTAATTCATACACCCTGACGGTCACCGGTATGGAGCGCGTGCAGATGCCGTCGCTCACGGTGGCGGTGAAGGTGGTGGTCTGCTGAATGACCGCCGTGGGATTCGCGATGGCGGGATCGCTCACTGCGCCGGCGGGCTGCCATGAATAGGTAACGCCCGTGCTCGGTGTCGCGAGCAACTGAACTGTGGTGCCGGGCAGCACCAGCACTTGATCGGCGGTGGCTGTGACCGCATTGCCGAATAGCGGCGAGACATTCACGGTCACGGTGCCGGCCCACGAACAGCCAAGTGGAGAGCTGACGCTCACGCCATAGGTGGTCGCTTCCACAGGCGCTACACGGGCCGTTGAGGTGCCTTGCCCACTGATGACGTCCTCTGCCGGCGACCATACAATGCTGGATCCGGGATCTGCGCCGGTCAACGTGAGCACGGCGGTATCGCCCGCGCAGACTCCTTGCTCACCGCTCACGGCGATGGCGCCCAGTGAAATAGTGACCTGCACGCTGTCACGTGCGGTGCAGGTGGAGCCATTGCTCACACGGATATGATAGGTGCCGCTCATGGCGGGCGATACGGTGCCCGTGCTGTCGGAGAAGGCGCTGTTGAGGATGTCGGTGAACTGCGCGTTGCTGCTCCAATGCCAGGTGGCGGCCGTTCCGAAACTGGTGGCGATCAGCTCGAAGGAATTCAACGGGCCGCAGATCAGCGTGTCGTTCATGGCTTGCAGCAATGGACCCGCTGGCGCGATGGTCACGGTGCGCGTCGCGATGTCCTGTCCGTTGCAGGTTACTGGACTGGTGGCCGTGAGGGTCACGGTGTAGGTGCCGGGCTGTGCGTAGCTATGCGTGGGGCTGAACGCCGTTGATGTCTGGGTGTCGCCGAAATCCCATAGGTAGCTCGTGGCGCCGCTGCTCAGGTTGGTGAAGGCGACGCTCAGGGGCGCGCAAACCGTATCGGGGGCGAGGAAGGCCGCGATGGTGAGCGGTGCATCGAAATCGAACTTGAGCACGCCGTTGTTGCAGCCGCTGCTGTTGTTGGTGGCGCTCCAGGCCCCCGGCGTGGTGGGGAAATCGTCGTTGTTCTGGCAGCCGGCGCACACGCTCTGGTAAACGCGTCCGCGCCGATCGAAACGACTCGTGCCCCCATCGACATGCTCGGGGCTCTGCGCACCGCCGTAGTAGGTGGCGTAGTCGAGCGCGGTCATGTCGATGTCGAATACCGCGAGGTAGAGGTCGTGACCGGCCGTGGTGCCTTGGTGCGCATCGGCCGTAACGGGCAGGCCTGAGGTGGTGAGGCCGCCGCCCAATCCGCCCGCGCTGCTGCCCCATCCGCTCGTGTAGATCTTGTCGCAGACATCCACCAGGAAAGCCGTGGGCGAGATGTCCGGTGTGCCATCGCCTGCGCCCACGCGCGAGCTCAGCAATACGTTGCTCAGTTCGGGATCGAGCTTGGTGATGAACTGCCCGCCGCCGGGGATGTTGTACGGCGCGTTCTGGATCAACTGTCCGCTGGGCGCATTCGTCTGCCCGAAGAGAAAGGCATTGCTGAACTGATCCAACTCGATGAAGTAGGCCTGATCGTAACCGCTGCTTCCCCAGTACGTGAGCCGTTCTATGGTGCTTCCATTCACGCTGAAGCGAGCCGCGAAGGCATCTGCTGGTCCGCCGTTGAATGCACCCTGCACCGCACCGTTGCTCGCGGGAAGATCGCTGCTCACCGATCCTCCGCACACGTACAACCGGCCTTGCGCATCGAGGTCGCCGTTGTAGCACGCATCGGCCGCGCTGCCGCCGAGGTAGCTGCCATACTGCAATTGCGTGAGCTGCGGATTGAAGCGCGCCACATAGCCATCGTGGCTTCCGCCGCCGAATGCAGTCTGTGCCGCACCAACGGTCGTTGGCATGTTGGGCGTCTGTGTGCAGCTCACCACCCACACGCGGCCCTGGGCATCGAGCAGCACCTCGCCGCGGACCTCATCGGCGTAGTTGAATTTCAATCCGGTGGCGGTATTGAGGCCATCGTTCGCGGCACCTCCGAGGTAGGTGCTGCCGATCAGTGCGCTGCCATCGAGGCTGAGGCGCGCCACCACCATGTCACTGCCATTGGGATAGGAAATGCCCAGTCCGGCGGGCGTCACCGCGCTGCCACCGCCGAAACTGTTGTCGTAGGTGGTGGCAGGCGTCGGGAAATCCGTGGAGCCGGTTGTTCCAAGTACGACGAGCTGATCATTGCCATCCACATACAGGCTGTGCGGCATCTCATCGCCGTTGCCGCCGAGGTAGGTGCTCCACACGAGGAAGGTGCCCGTGGTGTCGTACTTGGTGATCGCGATGTCGGTGCCGCCGTTCTGCTGGCCTGCGCCGCCGGCCCATTGCGTCTGGTACGCGCCGGTGGTGACGGGGAACTGATTGCCGAAAGCCGTGCTGCCGGCGTAGAGGAAGCCGAGCTGATCGAAGCTGGCCGTGTAGCCGAAGTTGTTGCTGAAGGACCCTGAGTAGGTGGCGAAGCGCAAGGTGGGATCGATGATGAGCGGGTGGAGCTTGTCGAAATCGCCGGGCCTGAAGCCGACGACGCCATCATTCAGCGTGTAGCGGCAGTGAACCGTCCGCCGTTCGCCATTGATCTCCTGGTAGGCGATCGGGATTCGCTCCGTGAGCCTGCCGAGCGCGGTATGCACCACCAGCGCTGCGCCGCGCAATTCCACCTTGTCGGCGCCCTCGAATGCGATGCGGATGGCCGCGGGATCGGCGCCCGGGGCGATCACCAGATCGTACTTCGCGCCGCTGCGGCCTGCGCGGAACACGGCATCGCAACCGGGCGCGACTTCCCGCAGGCTCACTTCCGCGAAAGCGCGCGCACCGCCCGCCCACCGCTTCTGATCGCTGCCCAGGAAATAGCTGTGATGGCCTGTGAGCTCCTGCGCTGCATCGGCCCTGGCTCCGGCGGTGGCGCTCACGAAGCGCATGCGCACGGCGTGGTGGCGCAGTGTCTCAGGCAAAGGGTCGTTCACATTGGCATGGGCATCGCGCAGGGCCTTCGCGTCGAAGAGGGCGAAGAGCACAGCATCGTCCTGCGCCCAAAGCACCACGCCATCGAGCTCGGCCCGGTAACGCACGGCATCGGGCCATTGCCCCTTGTTCTCGATGAAGCGTGCCTGACCGGAACAGGCGACCGCTGCGATCGCTGCGAGGAAAGTGAGGAGTCCGTTGCGCACCTGCTTCATGCCCGGCCGAATGTAGCGCCGCGCATGGTGGAAGATGGACGCTTGACGAGCGGGCAGCGTGGCCTGAGGAGCGATGGCATGACCATGGACAACGTGAATCGCGGGTCACATCCGCATAGCACCGCCGCAGGCGAATCGGGAGCACGGCTACCTCAGCGGCGAATGAGCGCCATTGTGATCCCTGCAATTGAAGAGGACGGTGCCGCAGGGTCCGCCTTGCACGCCTGCTGGCCTAGCGCGGTGAGACCATGCGGAGGCTGGGGAACTTTCGGCGAAGACCCTCCAGAGAAGAAGATCGATAGGATGAGGATGAGGCGGCCGCCATCCGCCTGCCACTCATTGCCGGGCGAGCCAATCCTGCAACAGGATCGTCGCGCTGATGCGGTCGATCTGCCCTTTCTCGCGCCGGGCCATGCGGCCTTTGCCGCTGGCGAGCAAGGTCTGCTGCGCGAGCTTGCTGGTGAAGCGCTCATCGGCCAGTTCCACGAAGTGCGCGGGGAATCGCTTGCGCAGCGCATCGGCGAGCAGTCGGACATTCGGGGTCACATCGGTATCGCTGCCATCGAGGTTCACGGGCAGGCCGATCACGAAACCGTCCACCGGTTCACGGGCGCAGTACTCGATCAAGAAGGCCATGAGCTCCTTGCTCTCCACCGTTTCCAGTGCCGAGGCGATGATGCGCAGCGGATCGGTGACGGCCAGCCCGGTCCGTTTCAGTCCGAAGTCGATGGCGATGACGCGTGGCATGGGGCGAAGGTGGGGTTCTTCGGTTGATGGTTGGTCCTTCGCTCCGCTCGGACTGACCGTTTGTAGTTTGAAGGTTGGGACCAACTCTCAACCGCCCATCAACCTGCAACCCTCAACTCGCATCTTTGACCCATGCACGAACTCATCGAGAAAGCGTGGGAGGACCGCAACCTGCTGCGCGATGCGGAGGTGGTGAATCACATTGAGGCCGTGGTGGAGAAGCTCGACCGCGGCGAAGTGCGGGTGGCGGAACCCGATGGCATGGGCGGCTGGAAGGTGAACGACTGGGTGAAGAAGGCGGTGATCATGTACTTCCCCATCAAGCAGATGCACACGTATGAGGTGGGGCCGCTGGAGTTCCACGACAAGATCCCGCTGAAGCGGCGCTATGCGCAGCTCGGCGTGCGTGTGGTGCCGCATGCCATCGCGCGGCACGGCAGCTACCTGGCGCCGGGCGTGATCCTGATGCCGAGCTACGTGAACATCGGCGCCCATGTGGGCGAAGGCACCATGGTGGATACCTGGGCCACCGTGGGCAGCTGCGCGCAGATCGGCAGGCACGTGCACCTGAGCGGCGGCGTGGGCATCGGGGGTGTGCTGGAGCCGGTGCAGGCAGCTCCAGTGATCATCGAGGATGGCTGCTTCATCGGCTCGCGCGCCATCGTGGTGGAAGGCGTGCGCGTATGCAGCGAGGCGGTGCTCGGCGCCAATGTGGTGCTCACGGCCAGCACGCGCATCATTGATGTGACGGGTCCTGAGCCGGTGGAGATGAAGGGCATGGTGCCGCCGCGCAGCGTGGTGATCCCCGGCACCGTGCCGAAGACCTTCGCGGCCGGCGCGTACGGCGTGCCCTGCGCGCTCATCATTGGCCAGCGCAAGGAGAGCACGGACAAGAAGACCTCCTTGAATGAAGCGCTGCGCGAGCACAGCGTGGCCGTTTGAACCCCGAACTTCGGCAACCACGAATCGACCGCATGTCCGGCACAATTTTCACGGAGCGCCGGCCCAATCCAGAAATGCCATGAGAACAACCGCACTGCTCGCCATCTTCCTCATCGGGCTCACCGCATCGGCGCAAACCGCCTATAAGGCCAAGCACCGCTTCCTCTATTCCAATGCGAGCGGCACCACGGGCGGCATCACCGTGGAGGTCATGGACGCCATCGGGGAGCTCACCCTCTGCAAGTTCAGGATGAAGGTGACGAACAAGACCGGCGACTACCTGTTCGTCGATCCGAGCCGCTTCCGGTATGTGATGGGCGACGCCGTTGCGCGCTTCAAGGAGAAGCCCTTCGTGGTGCGCCCCTTCGACAGCGAGGCCAAGACGCTGGATGCCTATGGCGCCAGTACCTACCAGCACGAATCACCGGTGCTCGTTTTCGCCGATGGCCTGCAGATGGCCCCGGGCATGGGCCGCGTGACCGCGATGGATGAGTTCAGCCTGCCCGCCAGCACCAATGCCATGAGCGCTGGTCCGTTCAAGCTCAACCTGAAGGACCTCTCGAAGGAGACCGACAAGACCGTGGCGCGCTTCAGCGTGCAGTACACCGGCAGCGCCATGGGCATCGTTAACCCCAGCCGGATCAGCGTGAAGCTGCCCAGCGGCCAGGCCTTCGCCAACGAGAAGAGCAAGTCGAAGCCCGTGCTCCTGGAAGCGGGCGGCACCGAGGACTTCAGCGTGGTGGCCGAGATCCCCGCCAAGATCGCCGACATGCAGTTCACCACCCTCACCGTGGCCTGGAACGACGCGTTCACCGAGACCGCCAAAGGGCCCTTCAGCATGGAGCCGCTGGCACTCCCCGTTGATCGGGAGCGCACGGAGAAGGCGAACAAGTGATTGGGGCCAATTGGGCGAATCTGGATCCAGCGGATCGCAAAAGCCGTTATCCTTGCTTGCAACCAAACCCCATCACACATGAACTGGTTTCTGAAAGCACTCAAGAACTACGTCGGATTCAAAGGCCGTGCGCGCCGGAAGGAGTACTGGATGTTCACGCTCTTCAACATCATCTTCGCGGTTGCAGCGATGGTGCTGGACAATGTGGCCGGCCTTGCGAGCCCGATGACGGGATACGGCCCCATTTACGCGCTTTATGCATTGGCCACCTTCCTGCCCGGTCTCGCCGTGGCGGTGCGTCGCCTGCACGATGTGGGCAAGAGCGGCTGGTTCATCCTGATCGCGCTCATCCCGATCATCGGTGCCATCTGGTTGCTCGTGCTATTGGTCACGGACAGCAAGCCCGGCGCGAACGAGTATGGTGAGAATCCGAAGGAGGGAGCCATGGCCTGAGTCGCCTTCAATTTCACGCTTGAAAGGGCTATCCGCAAGGATGGCCCTTTCGCTTTCAGCCCACTTGGGCAGCCACTGGCGCCATCAGCCGGGACACGTGGGCATGGCTACATTCGCCCGCCCGAAACGGGCCATTCCAATCACCATGAGCTACGACCTGATCGTCCTCGGCAGCGGCCCCGGCGGCTACGTTGCCGCCATCCGTGCCAGCCAACTCGGCCTGAAGACCGCCATCGTGGAACGCGAGAGCCTCGGCGGCATCTGCCTCAACTGGGGCTGCATCCCCACCAAGGCGCTGCTGAAGAGCGCGCAGGTGTTCGAGTACATCAGCCACGCCAAGGATTATGGCATCACCGTGGGCGAGGGCAAACCTGACCTGAAGGCCATGGTGGCGCGCAGCCGAGGCGTTGCCGATGGCATGAGCAAAGGCGTGCAGTTCCTGATGAAGAAGAACAAGATCGATGTGGTGATGGGCACCGGCAAGCTGATGCCAGGCCGCAAGATCGAAGTCACTGCCGCCGACGGGAAGAAGAGCGTGGTGGAAGGCAAGCACATCATCATCGCCACCGGCGCGCGCAGCCGTGCGCTGCCTAACCTGCCGCAGGACGGCAAGAAGATCATCGGCTACCGCGAGGCCATGGTGCTGCCTGAACAGCCCAAGAGCATGGTAGTGGTGGGCAGCGGCGCCATCGGCAGCGAGTTCGCGTACTTCTATGCTGCCATCGGCACCAAGGTCACGCTGGTGGAGTTCATGCCGAACATCGTCCCGGTGGAGGATGAGGACGTGAGCAAGCAGCTCGAGAAGAGCTTCAAGAAGCAGGGCATCGAGGTGATGGTCTCTTCGGAAGTGACCAGCGTTGACACCAAGGGCAAGGGCTGCGTGGTGACCGTGAAGAACGCCGCTGGCGAGAAGAAGATCGAGTGCGACATCGTGCTCAGCGCGGTCGGCATCGCCGCCAACCTCGAAGGCATCGGGCTCGAAGAGGTGGGCATCGTGACCGACAAGGGCAAGATCAAGGTCGATGGCTACTACGCCACCAACATGCCCGGCTACTACGCCATCGGCGATTGCACGCCCGGACAAGCACTGGCGCACGTGGCCAGCGCGGAGGGCATCATCTGCGTGGAGAAGATCGCCGGGCAGAACCCGCACACGCTCGATTATGGCAACATCCCCGGCTGCACCTATTGCAGCCCCGAGGTGGCCAGCGTGGGCATGACCGAGAAGCAATGCAAGGAGAAGGGCCTGTCGATCAAGGTGGGCAAGTTCCCCTTCAGCGCCAGCGGCAAGGCCAGCGCGGGCGGCAACAAGGACGGATTCGTGAAGCTGATCTTCGACGCCAAGTACGGCGAGCTGCTGGGCGCGCACATGATCGGCATGAACGTGACCGAGATGATCGCCGAGTGCGTGAGCATCCGCAAGCTGGAGACCACCGGCCACGAGATCATCAAGACCGTTCACCCCCACCCCACCATGAGCGAAGCCATCATGGAGGCGGCAGCGGCGGCCTACGGCGAGGTGATCCACCTGTAGGGGTCGGACATGTCCGACCCGAAAGGTGGATCCATGGTGGGACCGGCCACCATGCGCCGACATTTGCGTTCAGCGGAATAGCATGTGCGGCATCGCCGGTTCATACCAGTTCGATCCCAGCCGACCGCCCTCCGTTGACCGCATCGAAACGGCCTTGCGCTGCCTCGCGCACCGCGGCCCCGATGATGAAGGCGTCTATCGCAGCGGACGCACGGTGCTGGGCCATCGCCGGCTGAGCGTCATCGACACCAGCCCGGCGGCGCACCAGCCCTTCACCGATGATGGCAGGCGCTTCACGATAGCCTTCAACGGTGAAGCCTTCAACTACCAGGAACTGCGCGCTCAGCTAGAAGCTGCAGGACACCGCTTCCGCAGTCAGAGTGATACGGAGGTGGTGCTTCGGCTCTTCACGCTGAAGGGCGAGGGCATCCTGCATGAGATCAACGGCTTCTTCGCATTGGCCATCCACGATGCGGATAAGGATGAATTGCTGCTCGCGCGCGACCGCTTCGGCGAGAAGCCGCTCTGGTACTGCGAGCAAGATGGCCGCTTGCTCTTCGCCAGTGAGTTGAGGGCCTTGGAGGCCTTGGGCGCGACTGGCGAGGTCGATCCGCAGAGCGTGCACCAGTACTTCACCTACCATTACATCCCAGCGCCATGGAGCGCGCTGAAGGAGCTGCGGAAACTGGAGCCTGGCGAACTGCTCCGTGTGAGCGCGAAGGGCGTTGAGCGGAGCCGTTGGTACGATGCGGTTAGGGCCGCTAAGCGAACCGAAGCGAGTTCCGATCCAAAAGGCCGGCTCCAAGAACTGCTCGACGATTCCGTTCGGCAGCGCCTGAACAGCGATGTGCCCATTGGCGCCTTCCTCAGCGGCGGGCTCGATAGCAGCATCGTATGCGCATTGGCCGCAGGCCATCGGAAGGGTTTGCGCACCTTCAGCATCGGCTACGCTGATGCGCCATATTTCGACGAGACCCGCTTCGCCGAAGAAGCCGCGCGGCACATCGGGACTGAGCACACCAGCATCCGCCTCACCACCGATGACCTGGCCGAGGCGTACACGGACTTCCTCGGCTGCATCGACGAGCCCTTCGCCGACAGCAGCGCGCTGCCCGCCTTCATCCTGGCCCGCGAGGCACGCAAGCAGGTCACCGTGGCCCTGAGCGGCGACGGCGCCGATGAGCTCTTCGGCGGCTACCGCAAGCACCAGGCGCAATTGCGGCTCATGGATCCATCGGTCATTGACAAGGCCGTGATCGCGCTACGGCCCTTGTGGCGATTGTTGCCGAAGTCTCGAAATAACCGCCTCACGGATGCCTTCCGGATGCTGCACCGCTTCGCGACCCATGCTGGTGGATCCCCCGAGCAGCGCTGGCTGAGGCTGGCGGATCGGGATCCGGATCGCGATGCGGACCGGCTTGTGCCCCAACCGGTCTTCCCGATACCCTTGGACGCGCGCGCGGATCACCTGGCGCGTGGCGTGAGTCAGCTCGAAGGCATGAACGGCTTCCTCCTCGCCGATATGCTGACCGTGCTGCCCAACGACATGCTGAACAAGGTGGATCTCACCAGCATGGCCCACGGCCTCGAGGTGCGGACGCCCTTCCTCGATCACCGCGTGGCGGAGTTTGCGCTCGCGCTGCCGGCGGAAATGAAATTGCGGCGCGGCCTGGGCAAAGCGATCCTGCGCGAAGCGTTCGCGGATCGGTTGCCAACCGCGATCATCAAGCGCCGCAAGCAAGGATTCGAAGTGCCCATGCGCGCCTTGCTGCTGGGACCCTTGCGGCCCTTGCAGCACGAGCTGCTCAGTTCCGGCGATCTGCGCGAAGCCGGCTTCGATGCGGAATCGGTGCATGAGATCATGCAGCGCCTGCGATCCCCATCGCCCGGCGATGCACAGGCAACCGTGCATGCCCTGCTCGTCTTCATGGCGTGGTGGAAAACGAGGCGGATCAAAGCCTCCTCCATCTGACAGCCGGGTTACTTTCGCCGACCGCAATGCCCCGCGTACTCCAGATCCTCAACCGCTTCAACCTGGGTGGCCCCACGCACAACGCGGCCTACCTCACGCGGTACATGGCACCGGAGTTCGAGACCCTGCTGGTGGGCGGCAGCCAGGAATTCAGCGAGGCCGCCAGCCATCACATCACCCGGAGCCTGGGCGTGGAGCCCATGATCCTCCCGGAACTCCAGCGCGAGGTGGCGCCTTGGCGCGACCGTAGCGCCTACCGCCGGATCAAGCAGGTGATCAAGGACTTCAAGCCCGATATCGTGCACACGCATGCGGCCAAAGCTGGTGCCGTGGGCCGCATGGCCGCCGCTGACCTCGGCGTGAGAGGCATCGTGCATACCTTCCACGGGCATGTGTTCCACAGCTATTTCGGCCCTGTGCGCACCGCGCTCTACAAGAGCATTGAGCGCTTCCTGGCGAAGCGGACCCATCGGATCATCGCGATCAGCGACCGGCAGCGCGAGGAACTGGTGGATGAGCACCGCATCTGCGATGGCTCAAAAGTGGAAGTGATCCCCTTGGGCTTCGACCTGATGCCCTTCCAGGTGGAGCAGGAGCGCAAGCGGTCGCTCTTCCGGCACGTGTATGGGGTGGCTGCGGACGAAATCGCCGTGGGCATCGTGGGCCGCCTAGTGCCGATCAAGAACCACGACCTCTTCCTGGATGTGGTCGCGCGGGTGCGGGAACGCTCCGGCCTGAAACTGCGCGCCTTCATCGTGGGCGATGGCGAGGAGCGAGAGCGCCTGCAGGCGGAGACCGCGCGGCGCGGCCTGAGCCAAGCCAACGGTCCCTACTTCAACGGGCATCCCTTCGGGCACGGCGTGAACGGCAAGCCCATGGTGAAGCCGGCCGAAGTGACCTTCACGAGCTGGATCAAGGAGGTGGACATCGTGAACGCCGGGCTCGACATCGCCATGCTCACCAGCCTGAACGAGGGCACTCCGGTGAGCCTGATCGAAGCGCAGGCGAGCAACCGGCCTGTGGTGAGCACCGATGTGGGCGGCATCCGCAACATCGTGAGCGCCGGGAAAACGGCGCTGCTCTGCCCCTCGGGCGATGCCGACGGCCTTGCCGATGCCTTGGAGCGCCTGGCCCGGAGCGAGAGCCTTCGGCACCGCATGGGGCAGGGCGGCTGGGACTTCGTGCGCGAGCGGTACCACTTCACCCGCTTGGTGAACGACACCGCGCGGCTCTACCGCGAGCTCCTGGCCTAGAGGCACCGATGGCCGATCGCTACATTTGGCCGCACATGCGCATTTCACTCCGAGCCCTTGGGGGCGCCGTGGCAGCGGCCGTGCTGGCCACGGGCTGCACCATCAACCGGGACATCATGTTCAAGACGCCGCTGGATCACCAGTACGAGGCGTTCCGTGATACCGGCGACGCCTCGCGCCGGGTGCGGCTGCAGCCGAACGATGTGGTCCAATTCCGGCTCTTCGCGAACGACGGCTTCAAGATGATCGACCTGGTGAGCGAGGGCGGCACGCGCGAGGCGGCCTTCCTGAACCGCATCAGCTTCAACTACGTGCTCGAGAGCGACGGGCAATGCAAGCTCCCGCTGCTCGGCCGCGTGCAGCTCTCAGGCTACACGCTCCGTGAGGCAGAGGCATACATGGAAGAGCGCTATGCCGTGTACTACCAGAGGCCTTATGTGCAGTTGCTGGTGGTCAACCGCCGGGTGGTGGTCTTCCCCGGCGGCGGAGGCGATGCCCGGGTGATCCCGCTGGAGAACAACAACACCACGCTCATGGAAGCCCTGGCCATGGCTGGCGGTTTGGCCAAGCGCGGCGATGCGCGGCGCGTCAAGCTCTTCCGGTTGAAGGAGGATGGTGGCCGAGCGGTGCATGAGTTCGATCTATCGGACATTGATGGCCTGCGGTATGCGGACATCGTGCTGCAAGGCGATGACATCGTTTACGTGCAGCCCAACCCCGAACTGGTGCGGGAAGCGCTGCAGGACCTCACCCCCATCATCACCCTGCTCACCAGCATCGTGCTCGTGATCGGCGTGGTGCGCGGATTCGCCCGATAAGCGCAGCGCTGATGGTCGCAGAAGAGGTCACCAGCCGTGCGGTAAGCTTCGAGAGCTACAGGCAGCGGATCACGAACTTCAGCAACGAGTTCGACCTAGGCCTCTTCATCTACATCCTGCGCCGGAGCATGCCTTGGGTGGTGCTCGTGCTGATGATGGCCGGAGCCTCGGCGGCCTTGTACCTGCGCTATACCGTGCCCATCCATGAATCGAAGTCGCAATTGCAGCTGGGCGGCAGCAACCAGGCCAAGCAGGTGCTGCTCATGAACAGCTTCATGGAGGAGCAGAACTTCGCCGTGGACCTCGAATTCATGCGCAGCCGCTTCTTCCTGGGCATGGCACTCGACCGGCTGCCGCTGCGCGTTAGCTACTTCAACAAGGGGCAGATCCTCACGGAGGAGTACTACGTGCACTCCTTCTTCAAGCTGCGCGACCTGGTGGTGGCCGACAACATCGTTCTCGACCAGCCCGTGTTCCTGGATTTCACCAAGCCGGATGAAGTGGCCCTCACCTACACCGCCGGCGGGCGCACCTTCACCGATGCCTTCCCGCGCGGGGGCCTGGTGTCCATGCCGCACTTCTCCGCGTTCATCGATGTGAGCGACACGCCGATCCTGAGCGATCCCGATGCGAAGTCCACCTTCTACTTCAAGATCAACAGCCCCGACCGGCTGGTGGAGAAGTACGCCGGCCAGGTGTGGCTCACCTCGCTCGATTACGCTACCAAAGTGGTTGACATCACGTGCCGCGACCCCAACCCTTACGTGGCCCGGGACCTGGCCCAGTCGCTCGCCGAGACCTTCATCGACTACGATGTGCAGCGCCAGAGCAGCAGCGCCGCCAGCGTGATCAGCTTCATCCGCTCGCAGAAGGACACGGCTTACAAGGAGCTGCGGGACTCGGAGCTGGTGATGCAGGGCCTGCAGAGCGAGAACCGCGTGAGTGACATGGGATCGTTGGCCCCGCTGCTCCTGGAGCGATCGAACACGTACGAGGACGAGCTGGTGCGCCATACCCTGGACGTGGAGCTGCTGAAGGCGATGGAGAAGTCCAGCGGCGGCGATGGGAGCGACATCAGCGCGCAGGACCTGCTGCCGCTGCTGCTGGGCACCAAGTACGAATCGACCCTGAGCATGCCGCTGCGTGACCTCCAGCAGCTGATCGAGAAGCGCGACCTGATCCAAGAGGATGCCACCGGCCGCCACCCCGGACTGGCTGCCGCAGAAGAGCGCATCCGGGTGCAGAAGCGCGTTCTGCTGGAGACCGTGAGGAGGCTGCGTGAGAGCGCCGAGCAGCAGCGCGCCGACCTGAGCCGCCAACTGGGCATACTCGATGGGAAGTTCAGGGTGCTGCCCGAGAAGGAGATCGAGTACAGCCGCGTGGAGCGCGTCTTCAGCATCAACCAGAAGTACTACATGCTTCTGCTCGAGAAAGAGGTGGAGTACCGCATCAGCAAAGCCGGCTTCGTGCCGCAGAACAGGATCCTGCAGAGCGCCGCGCTCTCCGCCTCACCCGTATCGCCGAACAAGGAAGTGGTGATCGCCTCATACCTCATGGCGGGCATCATACTCTGCCTGGTGATCCTGCTGATCCGCTATATCCTGCACGACAACATCACCACGCTCAATGACGTGGCCAAGCTGAGCCACGCCAGCATCGGCATCCTGGGCATGGTGCCCAAATACAAGTATGACATCCCGGTCTCCGAGCTGCTGATCGACAAGAACCCCAAGAGCCTGATCGCGGAGGCCTTCCGGACGGTGCGCACCAACATGCAGTTCGTGGACAACACGGCAGGGCCGAAGGTGGTGGCCATCACCAGCACCATCTCCGGCGAGGGCAAGACCTTCGTGGCGATGAACCTGGCCGGCATCATCTCGTACAGCGGCAAGCGGGTGATCATCCTCGACCTGGACATGCGCAAACCCAAGATCCACTTGGGCTTCGACGTGGACAATGCGCGCGGGATGAGCACCGTTCTGATCGGGAAGGACAGCCTTGATGACTGCATCCGAAAGAGCAACCTCGAGGGCCTCGATTACATCACTGCCGGGCCCATCCCGCCCAACCCCTCGGAGCTCATCATCAGTCCGCGCATGCTCGAGGTGATCGCCGAGCTCAAGCAGCGCTACGATGTGGTGCTGCTCGATAATCCGCCGGTTGGGCTCGTCACCGACGGCATCCCCATGATCCAACTGGCCGATTACCCCATCTACATCTTCCGCAGCGACTACAGCAAGAAGCACTTCGTGCAGAACGTGGACCGATTGATCAACGAGAACAGCATCAAGCGACTGAGCTGCGTGCTCAATGGCGTTGACGTGGACCGCAACCGCTACGGCTACAACTACGGCTACGGCTATGGTTACGGCTATGGCTATGGGTACGGCAGCGGGTATGCGGGCGGCTACTACGAGGAAAGGCCCTCCAGCAAGCGCGGCAAGGCCGGTTTCCTGGCCAACCTCTTCGGGCGATCATGATCGACAAGGAAACCTACCCCATCGCCGGCCTTGTGCTGCTGCGCCCCCGGCGCTTCACCGATGAGCGCGGATCGTTCATGGAGACCTGGAGCCAACGGGCCATGGATGAGGCCATCGGGGAGCAGCGGTTCGTGCAGGACAATGAGAGCGTGTCGAGCGCCGGCGTGCTGCGCGGCCTGCACTTCCAGCTTGAACCGCATGCACAGGGCAAGCTCGTGCGGGTCTCGCGCGGAGCGGCGATGGATGTGTGCGTGGACATCCGCCCGGAGAGCCCGACCTACGGGCGGCACGTGAAGGTGCGCCTGGCGTCCGATGACCCTGCGATGCTCTGGGTGCCTCCTGGCTTCGCCCATGGCTTCGCGGCCTTGGAGGATGCCACCGTCTTCAACTACAAGTGCACGGCGTATTACCAACCCGGCTCGGAGCGCACCATCCGATGGGATGATCCTGCGCTGGGGATCGACTGGGGGATCGCTTCGCCTATCGTGAGCGAGAAGGACCGCGCGGGCTTCGCCTTCGACGGGCCCTGGCATCTTGCCAAGTGACCGCGCCATGACCTACAGCGGCGCGCAGCTCTTCCTCATCTACTCCGGCCTGTTCTTCGCGGCGTTGGTCTTCAGCCTGCTGGTCAACTCGCTCTTCATGCGCTTCGCCCGGACCCTGGGCATGCGCGAGAAGGATGAGATGCTCGAGCGCTGGAGCGCGAGCCACAAGCCGGCGTTCGGCGGCATCGGGTTCTACATCCTGTTCCTGGCCTGCTTCACCTTGCATGGGGTGCTCTTCCCCGGCGAAGTGACCGTGCTGCGGCCCGAGCTCCTGGGGCTGCTGGCCGCCACCTCCCTCGGCTTCCTCATGGGCCTGGCCGATGACGCCTACAATACCCGGCCGGTGCTCAAGTTCATCGTGCAGATCGCCTGCGGAGCCATCCTCGTGGCCAGCGGGACCAGCATCGACCTCTTCGAAGCGCGCTGGGCGAACATCGCACTGACGCTCTTCTGGGTCGTGGGCATGATGAATTCCATCAACATGCTCGACAACATGGATGCCGTGGCCACCTCGGTCAGCATTGCCATCCTATCCGCCGCTGTGGTGGTGATGATCGGCACCGATACCATGGATCCGGTGTACATGGTGCTCCTGGTGGGAACCATGGCCGCACTGGCCGGCTTCCTCTTCTACAACTGGAATCCGTCGCGCATGTTCATGGGCGATACGGGCAGCCAGTTCATCGGCGTGCTCATCGCCTTCGTGGGCATCCGCTTCTTCTGGAACGCTCCATCGCCTTCCGGCGCATGGGAGCCTGCGCGCCAGATGCTCATGCCCTTGATCGTATTCCTGCTCCCCATCGCCGATACCGCCACGGTCACCATCAACCGGATCATGCGCGGCCATAGTCCGTTCGTGGGTGGGCGTGACCATACGACGCACCACCTGAGCTACCTGGGGTTGAGCGACGGGCAGGTGGCCTTGGTATTCATCGGGCTCAGCTTGGTGAATGCATTCCTGGCATTCTCCATCGCCCGTTTCATCGCCGTGTGGGAGAACCTGCATACGGTGCTGTTCGTTTCATACGGCCTGCTCGTCTTCTGCAGCCTGTTCACGATCACCCATCGCACCAAGCCCGGCGCATGAAAACCCCGCTCTCACTGATCGCCCGTGCCATGGGCCTATTGCTGCTGATGATAGCGGCATCCTTGGCCAGCAATGTCCTCATGTCTTCAGCGAGCAACGAAGGCACGGACCTGGACCACCGGCAGCGCTTCAACAACGGCTACCAGGTATTCAGCCTCACCCTGCCGGCGCAGGTGAGCTTCTGCGGCGAGCCGGTGCCCATGGATCGGATCGATGTGCGTGAGCGCCTCGATCGCGAGCTGCTCGTGAACACCTATTGGCAGAGCAACACCCTGCTGGCCCACAAACGCGCCAACCGCTGGTTCCCGCTGATCGAGGAAGTGCTGCGCCGCGAAGGCGTTCCCGATGACATGAAGTTCCTGGCGCTGGTGGAGAGCAATTTCACCAATGCCGTTTCACCTATGGGCGCCACCGGTTACTGGCAATTCATGAAGGAGACCGCCCAAGCGCACGGGCTCGAGGTGAATGGAGAGGTGGATGAGCGCTACCATGTGGAGAAGAGCACCGTAGCCGCATGCCGGTACTTGAAGAAATCGTATGAGAAGCATGGCAACTGGGCTTTAGCCGCCGCCGCATACAACCTGGGGAGCGGCGGCGTGGACAAGCAACTCGGGCGCCAGAAGAAGGAGAACTACTTCGACCTTCTGCTGCCCGAGGAGACGAGCCGGTACGTGTTCCGCATACTGGCCATGAAGGAGATCATCAGGGACCCTGAGCGCTATGGCTTCCATTTGCGCAACCAGGACCTGTATCCGCCCTACCGCACACGGTCCGTGGAAGTCAATGGGCCGATTGAGGACATTGCCGCCTTTGCGCAGGAACACGGCACGGATTACAAGACCGTGAAGATCCTGAACCCATGGCTCCGCGATGCCCGGCTCACCAACAAAGCGGGGCGCTCCTATGCCATCCTGCTGCCTGCCGAAGGCTTCCATGACGCGGCGGCGGAGTAAGTCGCCACCTTTGCGGCCCCGTTACCTACGGTCCGCTCCGTGAACGCAACATCGCCCCAATCCAACGGCAACGGCGCCCACGCCGATGACCACATCGAAGTGCTCGGCGCCCGGGTGCACAACCTCAAGGGCATCGATGTGCGCATCCCGCGCGACCAGCTGGTGGTGATCACCGGCCTGAGCGGGAGCGGCAAGAGCTCTTTGGCCTTCGACACAATACACGCCGAAGGACAGCGCCGGTACATCGAGACCTTCAACGCGTATGCCCGTCAGTTCCTCGGCGGGATCGAACGGCCTGACGTGGACCTGATCACCGGACTGAGCCCGGTGATTGCCATCGAGCAGAAGACCATCAGCCGCAACCCGCGCAGCACCGTGGGCACCGTGACGGAGATCTACGACCTGCTGCGCCTGCTCTATGCGCGGATCGCCGATGCCTTCAGCTACGAGACCGGTGAAGCCATGGTGCGCTACACCGATCAGCAGATCATCAACCTGGTGAGCGAGGCCTATGCGGGCAAGGAGGTGCTGGTGCTCGCGCCGCTGGTGCGCGGGCGCAAGGGCCATTACCGCGAGCTCTTCGAGCAGCTGCTGCGCCAGGGGTTCCTGCGCGCGCGCGCCGATGGTGAGGTCCTGGACCTCACCTCGCGCCCGCGGCTCGACCGCTACAAGGTGCACGACATCGAACTCGTGGTGGACCGCATCAAGGTGAATGAAGGGGGCGCAAAACGGCTCGCTGAGACCATCGGGATCGCCATGAAGCACGGCAAGGGCAACCTGATGGTCGTTGAAGCCAAGGGCCAGCACCAGCCGCGCTTCCTGAGCAGGCACCTCATGTGCCCGACCACGGGAATCGCCTACGAAGAGCCAGAGCCGAATCTCTTCAGCTTCAACAGCCCGTACGGCGCGTGCCCACGCTGCAGCGGCCTGGGCCAGGTGACCGAGGTGGCGCTGGACAAGATCGTGCCTGACCGGAAGAAGAGCATCCGCAAAGGCGCCATCGTGCCGGTCGGCAGCGCCAAGGGCTCCTGGGTATTCAAGCAGATCGAAGCGGTGCTCAGTTCCTTCGGCCATGACCTTGACACGCCCGTGGAGGAGATGGACGACGCGGTGCTCGCCGCGCTCCTCAACGGCATGGACGAGCCTTTGCGCGTAAGCAGCAGCGTGGGACTGAGTGACCGCACCGTGCAGTTCGAGGGCATCATCCCCTTCATCCTGGAGCAGGCCGAAGAAGGTCCGAAGACCGCGCAGAAATGGGCCTCCGGCTTCACGCACATGGTCACCTGCCCCGAGTGCCAGGGCGCGCGTCTGAAGAGGACCGCATTGCACTTCCGCATCGATGGCAAGAACATCAGCGAGCTGGCGCAGTGCTCCTTCACGGAGCTGCACGGCTTCATGAAAGGCCTCGTTGACCGGCTCGAGGGAAACAAGGCCATCATCGCCAAGGAAGTGGTGAAGGAGATCACCGCGCGCAGCGGCTTCCTGCTCGATGTGGGACTGGAATACCTCACGCTCGACCGCAGCGCGCGCTCGCTCAGCGGCGGAGAGGCGCAACGGATCCGACTAGCCACGCAGATAGGCAGCCAGCTCACCGGCGTGCTCTACATCCTCGACGAGCCCAGCATCGGCTTGCATCAACGCGATGACCAGCGCCTGATCGGCAGCCTGCGCAACCTGCGCGATGGCGGCAACAGCGTGCTGGTGGTAGAGCATGACAAGGAGATGATGCTAAGCGCCGACCACCTGATCGACATCGGGCCGGGCGCCGGCGAGCACGGGGGGCGCATCGTGGCTCAAGGGCACCCGGAGCACCTGGCGCAGGGCGACAGCGTGACGGCACGCTACCTCCGCAATGAGCTGCGCATCGAAGTGCCCGCCGTTCGACGCCATGGCAATGGCAAGCGCTTGACCCTGTTCGGGGCCAAAGGCAACAACCTGAAAGAAATCGACGCGGACTTCCCGCTGGGCACCTTCATCTGCGTGACCGGCGTGAGCGGCAGCGGCAAGAGCACGCTCATCGGCGACACGCTGTACCCGATCCTGAGCAAGCACTTCTACCGCAGCGATGCCCACCCCCTGCCCTACCACCGCATCAAGGGCCTCGAGCACATCGACAAGGTGATCGAGGTGGACCAGAGCCCGATCGGCCGCACCCCGCGCAGCAACCCCGCCACCTACACCGGCCTCTTCGACCACATCCGTGAGCTTTACGCGCAATTGCCCAGCGCCAAGATCCGCGGGTACAAGAGCGGTCGGTTCAGCTTCAATACGGCCGGCGGCCGATGCGAGACCTGCAAAGGCGCCGGTGTGCGCACCATTGAGATGAACTTCCTGCCCGCCGTGCATGTGCCCTGCGAGGCCTGCCGCGGCAAGCGCTACGACCGCGAGACCCTCGAGGTGCGCTTCAAGGGCAAGAGCATCGCCGATGTGCTGGACATGCCGGTGGAGGAGGCTGCCGGCCACTTCGCGGACATCCCGCAGATCAACCAGAAGCTGCGCACCCTGCTCGATGTGGGCCTGGGCTACGTGAAGCTGGGCCAGAGCAGCACCACGCTCAGCGGCGGCGAAGCGCAGCGGATCAAGCTGGCCACCGAGCTCACCAAGAAGGGCACCGGCAACACCTTCTACATCCTCGACGAGCCCACTACGGGACTGCACTTCGATGATGTGAAGCAGCTGATCAGCGTGCTTCAGCGCCTGGTGGACCAAGGCAACACCGTGCTCGTGATCGAGCATAACCTCGATGTGATGAAGGTGGCCGATCATGTGATCGACATGGGGCCGGAAGGCGGCGCCGGCGGCGGCATGATCGTGGCGCGCGGAACGCCCGAGGAAGTGGTGCTCATGGGGCGGGGACATACCTGGCCTTACCTCAAGGCGGAATTGCCCGCCTGAGCTTGTCCGTTGCATGGGGTTGATAACCGGCCGGTCCGGCGCCGCACCCATTTGCCTCGCGCAGCGACCTTAGCACCATGAGCAGATTGAAAAAGGAACCGAGCGCGAATGCGGAGAGCGAGCGCCGCATCCAGCGCGCCTTCAAGCGCAAAGGGTGGAACGAGATCAAGGCGAACGACAGCTGGGCGATCTTCAAGATCATGAGCGAGTTCGTCGAGGGCTTCGAGGCCTTGCAGCGAATCCGCCCGTGCGTGAGCATCTTCGGCAGCGCCCGCACCACGGCTGAGGCCCCCGAGTACAAGCTGGCGGAAGAGATCGCATTCCAGCTCACGGGCAACGGCTACGGTGTGATCACGGGCGGCGGCCCTGGCATCATGGAGGCCGCCAACAAGGGCGCGCAGCGCGGCGGCGGCACCAGCGTGGGCCTCAACATCGAGCTCCCCTTCGAGCAATCATCGAACCCGTACATCGATAAGGAGAAGAGCCTCCACTTCGACTATTTCTTCGTGCGCAAGGTGATGTTCACCAAGTACTCGCAGGGCTTCATCGTGCTGCCCGGCGGATTCGGCACGCTCGACGAGCTCTTCGAGGCCCTCACGCTCATACAGACGCAGAAGATCGCGCGCTTCCCCATCATCCTCGTCGGCAGGAAGTACTGGCAGGGGCTGATGGATTGGATCACCCAGACCATGGGAAGCAAGCATGCCTACATCAACCTGGAGGACATGGAGCTCTTCAGCGTGGTGGATAAGCCCGAGGAGGCTGTTGCCGCGATCAATGCGTTCTACAGCAAGTACATGCTGAAGCCGAACTTCTAATCCAGTATCGCTTCGGCCTCGCCCAGCGAAGGCGCATCGTTCCCATGCCAGATGCCCTTCACGGTGCCCTGTTGCAGCAGCAGCACGCCCGGATTGGCCCTCACCATGGTCTTGATCACCTTCTCGTCGCATTGCACGAATTCGAAGGCAAGCTGATGGTCATGGCGGAACTCATCCACATCGGTCCATCCGTTGGTGGTGACACCGTACACGTACCAGCCCTTGCGCTGGGCATCATCGGCCAGTTGCGCGATGGCCTTCAGGTTCGAGGGGTCGGCCTTCTTGAGGTTGTAGGCTGCCACCAGCAGCACCGGCGAGGCCTCATTGAGCACATCGTCCGTTAGCTCATAGCCATCACGGTCCACGAGGCGGAAATCCTGAACGGGCGAAGGCTCGCCGGCTTCCAGTTCAACGATGCGCATGCTCTCCTTCACTTCCTCATAGTTGGGGTCGTCCCACGGGTAAGGCTTGGCCGTATCGAACTCCTCCACCTTGCCGGTAGTCAAATTCTTATAGCTCATGAAGATCTGGTTCACTGCGGGCTTGCTCACGCGCTGCTCCGTGATGCTCTTACCAACGGCATATGGCCGGTAGTCGCGCACCGGAAGGTGCGCATAGCACCACCAGGCGAACACGAGCGTAAGCAAGGCGACCCAACCCGCCGTGAGCCACTCTGCCTTGATGCCTTGCACGGCCCTCTTGATCAGCGCATACCCGAGGTAGCCGAGCAGGGTGAACCAAACCGGCCCCCACCAGGTGAAGATCCAGCTCCACACCGCTACGAACAGCAAGCCTCCCGGCAAGAGTATCATATCGTCGGCCTTGGTGTTCCATGAAGCACCCTTGGAGCGGAACGCATGGATGAGGATTGGGATGATGAGCACGAATAGGATCGCATCCTTGTAGAAGCTCTCCCAAGGTGTGAGGCTCCGGCCCACGCTGCCCTTCATGGCATCGCCGAAACAGCCGCAATCGGTCACGCAGGTCACTGGTCGCTCTTCGGCAGCGCCATTGACCACGACCGAATAGGTTCCTTGCGGATCGCAAGTGGCCGTGTACAGCGTGAGCCATCCGAAGAACACCGTGAGCACCACCAGCGCGATGGCCGCCAGCCGAAGCCTGCCGCCATATAGCACCGCGAAGCCCAGGACCACCTCGGCGATGCAAGCCAGGATGCCGAGCACCAGCGCGAACGGCTCGAACGCTGGAAGGTTCAGCGCGCTCTCGGCGAAATACTCCTGCAGCTTATAGGAGAAGCCCAACGGATCATTCGCCTTGATGAGGCCGCTGACGATGAAGAGCGAACCGACGATCAGCCGGCAGATGAGTACCAGTGCGCGCATTACCTGCTTATTGAATGGCGCCGAAGATAGAAGGCGACGTCGGGGCTTGACTGCCGTTAACAGCCCTTTAGCGCCCAGTCGTTGAAGCGCTCGCCGAGCGACATGCGGATTGAAAGCAAATGATGGTCGTCGTGCTCAGCGATCCAAACGGCCATGTCCACAGGGCTCAAGGTTGCGCCCATGCATGGGTGCGTTGCGCGATGCCGAAGCGCGGCCTCATTCATGTCAGCAAGTCGTTTGACCAGGCTCAGCCGCACGATACGGAGCTCTTCGAGCAAATCGCCGGGCTGCCTGAATCCGGCCAGCCTATTGCCCTCATCCTGGTCATCGAGGCTGATCCGGCACAGTGCCGGATCGCGACGTTCATAGTCATCGACCCTGCCGTGGAAACGCTGATCCAGGAATAGCATGTGCGCCAAATGGCCGATCGCGCTCCATCGACCATCCTGTTGCAGTACCAGGCATTCGATCGGCACACCCTTCAGGAGCTGTGCCGATCGCGCGGGCATGCCGCGCAAGCGCTCCAACAAGTATGGCCATTCGTCTAGTCCCATACCGAACGGCAGTTTCCTTTCCGACCACCGCATGAGTCTCATGCATGGATGACAAAGCCCCTAAGGCAAAAGCTGCCTCAGAACGGTTGCGTTGCAATTGCATGTCAAACGCATCAAGGATGCTTTGCCAATGCCTGGTCGCGGCGCAGCATCGCCTCGGCCTGCAGCCGAGCGGCTTCAGGTTGAATGCGCTCTTCGTAGGGCTTGTTCCAGCTCAGGTATCCGGTCATCGGGGTAAAGCGAGCAAGGCCCATGGGCATATCGAAGAAGCTCAGGTCAAAGCCATCGACCTGTTCGAAGAGCGTCATTTCAACCTCAACCGGTGTCACGCTCTGATCATCGGCCCACGACGGGCCATGGGTCTGCACCCCGAAGCACTTGGTCACGCGCCCGGGCATTGAGAACCGGATCACGTAATCCGCGCCGTTGTCCAGCAGCACATCGTAGCGGCCGTTGGCACCGGTGTGCAGCACATGCTGCTTCACACCGTTCTTGTACACCCGCACCAGCGCATTGGCCAAAGGTCGCCGAGAGGATGCATCCGTTACATTGCCTTTGAGTTGCAGGCGCGCCGCCTCAGCATGGAAGGAGACGAGGCACAGCGCAAGGAATCCCAGCGTACGCATGTCATGATCGTTTTAGAGTCCCGCTTGCGCCGTCGTGGTAAGCGACCCGGAAGACCGGTACCGGCTTGAGCGGAGGGCGAACATAGAAGGTGGGCTTTGGGCCCTTCGGCGCAAGGATCCCGTGCTTTCCAACACTACAATGTGAATGGCGCTCCGGTATTTTCGGCGCATGATCCTTCATCTGCAACTGCTGCTTGGGCTGGCCTTGGCGCCCATGGCTTCGTTCGCCCAAGCGGACCCACCAACGGAATCCTCGGTCCTTAGGACGATTGATCGCTTCTTCGCATCGATGACCGCCCAAGACAGCGCGGCGATGTCAGCAACCTTGATTCACGCGGGCACGCTGCAGATCGTCTCAGCCGATGGTTCGGAACCTGTGGTGGTCACGGGCTTCGAGGAATACTTGAAGCGGTTGGTTGCCGGGAAGGAGCGGCTGGTCGAGCGCTACTGGGATCCGGTGGTGCGCGTTGACGGCCCCATTGCCGTGGCAACGATGCGCTACGATTTCCATATCAATGGCCGTTTCTCGCATTGCGGGATAGACGTGTTCACCTTGGTGCTCGGACCGGACGGCTGGCGCATCGGGAGCGTGTCGTACACGCGCCGGACCGAAGGATGCGAATTGAGTCCGGTGGGCCCGTTGAGGGAGTGAAGCGCGGCGGCTCGATCAGTCGAGCTTCCCCCGAGGTGAGGCGCCTGCAAGCTGCTCCTGCGCCGGGAACGCTTCGGATTCGTACACGAGCTGGGTGCAGGCCACGCCATCCTTGAAGTAGAATACGCCGCCCCATTTGTGATAGACCCGCCGGTACTCGGTCACTTTGCCGCCCACCTCGAGCTTGACCACCGTGGTCACCTTGCCTGCTTCGACGATGAGATCCTCGGTGCGGAATAGGTCGGCCTGATCCGCAACGTGATCGGGCCTTTTCTCCTGATGCTCATAGGTGCGCGCCTGTGCCACGCGTGAGGGTTCCTCTTCCAGCACAGGTTCAATGCGGCGGCGCTCGTCCTGGCTTTTGGCAGGCTCTGCCGCCAGTGCATTGCGCTGTGGGGCTGGTGCCGGTGGCACCGGCCTGGGGCGCTCGATCCTTGGCTCAATGGGGGTCGCGGGCTTCGGTTCGGCCTTGGCCACGGGTGGCTTCGCGGCTTCGCGGGCTTTCTCAGCCTTGGCGGCTTCAGCGGCCGCCTTACGGTCAACCTCGGCCTGGGCTTTGGCCGCTGCCGCAGCGTTTCGTTCAGCTTCAGCGGTGGCTTTGGCGGCCGCTGCCTCCTGCGCAGCTGCCTGTTTCTTCGCCTCCACCTCAGCTCTAGCCTGGGCCTTTGCATCGTCGGCCTTGCGTTTCGCCTCCAAGTCGGCTTTCTGCGCCTCATCCTTCTGCTTCTGCTCAACGAGGGCTACGGCCTCCTGCATCTGGGACTGGATCGACTTGGTGTAATCCGTATCGTAGTCGAAATCACCTGCAGATGCGTCGTAACGGATCATGCCGACCGGCTGATTGAAGACCACCATATTGATATCGTCGTACTGCTTGAAGAGCGAGACCGCGAAATCGAAAGGCGTGAATCCGTTCGCAACGGCATCGGCCGGCACACGGGTATCGAAGGAAATCTTCTTGGACACGTAGCCGTCTTTCTCGAACGACACGATGTAGCTCGCATTCAGGTCGAGCTCGAGTGCGAATTTGCTCAGTCCCGTCGAAATGGCTCGCTCCTTCACGCCGTTCTTGTACACCACGGCGCGGGCGCCGGAAATATCGCCCCCTTCAATCTTCACGCGGCCGTTCGCCTTGAATCTTCCTTGCGCGAGGAGCGAGGACGAGACGATCAGCAGGAGTGCGGCGAGCAGGTGGCGGAGCATGCGTTGGGCGATCGGACCGAGGTGCGGGTGAACCTCAGGAGCCCGTGTACGTTGGAGCGACCCGCATGGTTCAACGACTGCTCCTCACCTGCATCCTATGCTCGGTGCTGCTGCACCATCGGGCGCACGCACAACCGGCCGGCCTCGACAGCCTCAATGCTCTCTTTGGCGGCAGCGTGATCCTCAAGTGCGACAAGCACCTTCAACTCGTGATCGACCTGTATGACGCCAGCGGCCGATTCAGGCAAGATGCCGTGCCCCTGGCCTCCATCGATCCAGATCGGATCCACTTCTCGGCTGAGGAGGATGCTGTGATCCTCGAATGCCGTGGCGGCCATGAGCGCTGCTTCTCCAAGGAGCTGTTCAAGCTGAATACCGTGCGGCTCACCGGCCGCTGCAACCTGCCCAGGCCTTTGCAGGATCCCGGCGGGGCGGCCACGATCGAAGCGTTCCGCGCCTTGCTGGCTGATCACCTGGCCGGCGCAACGGAAACCCCGCTGCACGGCGCGCGTAAGAACTGACCCTATCAGAAGCCCATGCGATCCATTGCACCAGTGCTCGCCCTGCTCATCAGCTCCTCGCTGCATGCGCAGTACCTCGCCGACAACGGCAAGCCCGATCCGGCAGCGGACTTCTTCAAGGCCGGTGAGAAGGCCTACCGATCCGGAGACCACGCCACGGCCATCGTGGCCTACACGCATGCGCTGGACCATTCGCCAGGTCATGTGAATGCATTCCTGCACCGCGGCTTCTGCCAGAGCATCCTGAAGCAATATGAGGAGGCGGTGGCCGACTTCACCGCCGTGATCCAAGAGAAGCCCGAGCACGCGCAGGCTTACCTGAGCCGAGGCAGCGCCTTGGCCAAACTGAACCGGCATGCAGAGGCCATCGCCGACTTCGACCGCGTAATCGCCCTGGATGGGCGGAACGGCGAAGCCTACAATAACCGTGGCTGGAGCCGCAAGGCCATGGGCGACCAGCCAGGGGCTTGCAAGGACTGGAAAGAGAGCAAGCGATCCGGCAATGCCGAAGCGCGCATCATCCTCGAAAATAACCGTTGCAAATGACCCGCACCCTTACCCTAACCGCAGCCCTCATCATCACCGCATCCGCCTTCGGGCAGGACCAGAGTTACGCCGATTGCCTGGTGAAAACCAGCAGCCGATGGGGCGCCCCCTGCGAGAACTGCTTCCATTACGTTGAAGGCTACAGGCGCGACTTCAGCGGCACATACCAGTTGGACCTCAGGAACACCTGCCGCGATGTGATCGAGGTGAAGGTGGCGGTGCAGGAGAAGAACGGAACCTGGCGCACCTTCCCCGTGCGCGCGCTCGGGCCCGAAGAGAGCATGAGCGCTTATGCCTGCGAAGGCAGCGGCAAGTACCTCTACTGGGTTCGCCGCGCGAACGACTCGGAGATCGTACTGCCCACCGATCGGGAGATCATCACCGCTTACAACGGGCGCTGAACGCACCCAAGAGGATGAAGGCCGATGGTGATCCCATCGGCCTTCGCCGTTCTTCACGTTGAGGTGTTGATGCCAAGCCCTGCCGGACGGACGAGCGCCGCTCCGTTGCGCCCATTTTTGGCTCGAAGCACAAACGCCATGCAAACGAAGCGATTCCACATCGACCGGACCGAGCGATCACCGGAAATCGACCTCGACCTCGACAATGGCGTGATGGAGTTCATCGGGCGATCGCTGCCGAGCAACTCCGAGCAGTTCTATTCGCGCGTGTACCGCTGGATCGAGGAATACCTGGAGCAACCCCAGGAGGAGACCACGGTGAACATGAAGCTCGATTACCTGGACACCAGCTCGAGCAAGCATCTGTACAATATCTTCCAGAAGCTCGATGCCGTGAATGAGCGCGGCCAGCATGTGCGCGTGAACTGGCACTATGAAACGGGCGATGAGGAAATGGCCGAGACCGGGAAGGACTATGAGAGCCTCTTCAGGCTGGACTTCAACTTCGTTGAGGTGAAGGAACTCTTCTAGCGAATCCTCGGCACCAACGCCTGTTCAAAAGTCGGCGGTTTTTCAACAGCGGCAGAGGCTGAAGCGCCCTGTTCTTTGTGCCGCCCGAAACGTTGGCCCAACGGCTCACGCTCGACCTGAATGAAGCTCACTTACTACGGACATTCCTGTATCGGCGTGAATGCGAGCGGACACGATGTGCTCTTCGATCCGTTCATCACGGGCAATCCCTTGGCCGGAGGAATCGTGCTGGACCGGATACCGGCCACGGAAATCCTGATCACCCACGGCCATGGCGACCATCTGCTGGATGCCGAGCCGATCGCCAAGCGTACAGGCGCCGTGCTCGTAAGCAATTATGAGATCGCGACCTGGTTCGAGAAGAAGGGGGTCGCGAAAACCGTGGGCCTGAACATCGGCGGTTCGGCTTCGGTGGGTCCCTTCCGCCTGAAGTACACAACCGCCCTGCACAGCAGCCAGTTGCCCGATGGCAGTTACGGCGGAAATCCCGGCGGTTTCGTGGTAACTGGAGCCGAGGGATCGTTTCACCACGCCGGTGACACAGCCCTGACCATGGACATGCAATTGCTGAAGCCCTTCAACCTGCGATTTGCCTGCTTGCCCATCGGCGACCACTTCACCATGGGCATAGCTGACGCCATTGAAGCAGCTCTGCTCATGGGCGTGAAAACCGTTATCGGCATCCACTACAACACCTTCCCTCCCATCGTCATCGACACCCAGGCGGCCATCGAGGCCTTCGCCCAAGCGAAGATCACGCTGCTTCTGCCTGGGATCGGCGAGACCATACAACTGTAAGGGCGGCGAATCCGCCGCCCCAACCAATCACCAACCCAATGGCCAAGATCATCTCCATCGTGAACCAGAAAGGCGGCGTGGGCAAGACCACCACCGCGATCAACCTCGCAGCCAGCCTTGGTGCCTTGGAGCGCCGCACCCTTCTCGTGGATGCCGATCCGCAAGCCAATGCCACCAGCGGCACGGGGCACGACCCTCGGCAGGTGAAGTCCAGCATCTATGAGTGCATCATCAACGGCACACCCGCGCAGCAAGTGATCGTGGGCACCGACAACCCCGGCCTCGACCTGCTGCCCGGCCACATCGACCTGGTGGGCGCTGAGATCGAGATGATTGACATGCCCGAGCGCGAGCAGCAAATGAAGAAGGTGCTGGAGCCCCTGCGCGACCACTACGATTTCATCATCATCGATTGCTCGCCCTCACTGGGTCTCGTCACGGTGAACAGCCTCACCTGCTCGGATAGCGTGATCGTGCCGGTGCAATGCGAGTATTTTGCGCTGGAAGGGCTCGGGAAGCTGCTCAACACCATCAAGATCGTGCAGCAGCGGTTGAACCCGGAGCTCACCATCGAAGGCATGCTGCTCACCATGTACGACAGCCGCCTTCGCCTTGCGAACCAAGTGGTGGACGAGGTGAAGACCCATTTCCAGCAGCTGGTCTTCGATACGGTGATCCATCGCAACGTGGCCTTGGGTGAGGCGCCAAGCCACGGCAAAAGCATCATCATGCACGATGCCAGCAGCAAGGGCGCCACCAATTACCTCAACCTTGCCCGCGAGATCCTTCAGAAGAACAGCCTCACGCTCATCCCGGACAGTGAACGCGTGATGGCGACCGATGCCATCGAATGAACAACGAGCCGAGCATGATCAAGAAGAAAGGACTGGGACGGGGCTTGAGCGCGCTGCTCGATGAACCTGCGGCCGACATCACTGCGCGGGACTCCGCGTCGCAACGCCCCATGGGCGGCACCACCATGCTTCCGGTGGCCCAGATCGAGCCCAATCCGTTCCAGCCGCGCGCCCACTTCAGCGAAGAGGCCCTGGCCGAGCTCGCTCAGAGCATCCGTGAGCATGGCGTGATCCAGCCCGTGACCGTGCGAAAGGTGGGGTATGAGCGCTTCCAGCTCATCAGCGGTGAGCGGCGCTTCCGGGCATCGCAGCTGGCAGGCCTCGCCGAAGTGCCGGCGTACGTGCGCGTGGCCAACGACGAGGCCATGCTGGAAATGGCACTCGTGGAGAACATCCAGCGCGAAGAGCTCGACCCCATTGAGGTGGCTGTGAGCTTCCAGCGCCTGATCGATGAAGTGAGCCTCACGCACGAGAAACTGAGCGAGAAGGTGGGTAAGGACCGCGCGACCGTGAGCAACTACCTGCGCCTCCTCAAGCTGCAGCCTGAAGTGCAACTGGGCCTTCGCAACCGCAGCATCGGCATGGGGCATGCCCGGGCGCTCATCACCATCAGCGAACCCGGCCGCCAGGTGGCGCTGTTCCACAAGATCGTGGAGAGCCAGCTGAGCGTTCGGCAGGTGGAAGACCTGGCGCGCGGCCTCGCGCCAGTTCCCGGGATCAAGCGCCCGGCGCCGACCGCGCGGCCCCGCTACGACAAGGAACTGAGCGCACAGCTGACCGAGCAGCTCGGCAGCCGCGTCACGGTGAAAGCGGACGCAACCGGGCGGGGCACGATCGAGATCGGCTTCAAGAGCAAGCAGGAACTCGAGCGGCTGAAGAAGGTCCTGGGCTGAGGCTCATTGCTTCACCAGCCGTACGGCACCCACGGGCTCAGCGCCCGACCGCGCGATAAGCAAGTAGACGCCTTCGCTCCAGTCGCTCGCATCCACCACGAACCGCTTGCCGGTCACGCGCCCCAGCGAAATCGTCCGGCCAGCGAGGTCGCGCGCCTCCCATGCGTCGGCTTCAGCGATGGCCTCGGGCAGCAGCACGGTGAACTGATCGCTCGAAGGATTCGGCGATACTTCAGGATTCGGCAGCATTCGTTCTTGGATGCCGATGGTCGCGCAGGGATTGCTGCTGCCGTTGAGCGAGGTCACATTGAAGACCGGTGCGAGCCAGAACTTGAGTTCCTCGGCGGTAGGATTCGGATTGCCCGTGCCGAAGTGGTAGCTCATCTTGCCGTAATAATCCGGCGCGGTAGGCGAATCGCAGAAACTGGAGCCGCCCGTGAGCGTGCCCACCACGCGCTTGGCCGAATTGAAGAGTGGCGATCCCGAAGAGCCGCCTTCGGTGACCCCATGGCCATGCAGGGTGGGCGCCCAGGTCACGCGCCAATGCGTGCCGGTGGGGCCGCCCCATGATGTGCTCGCCGCCGTGGAGGTGAAGGTGCTGATCTTCTTGTAGTCGCCATCGGGATGATGTATGCACACCCCGCCGGCCGGTGCGGTGTTGACGGCATCCCAGCCGGCGTAGTACGCATTCACAGAGGCCGGAACAGGTGCGTTGAGCTCCACCAGCGTGAAATCGGAGCCGTTGTCTCCTCCATTATCGTTGCTATCGGCGCGGCGGGTGCAGCCCACCACATTGAAACCGTTGATGGTGGTGCTGGTGCCGTCACAAATGCTCTGCTGGTAATTCCATCGGAACTGAAAGCTGGAGAAATTGCCGGTGTTGCTGTCCATGGTGCAATGGTTCGCCGTGAGCACGTAAGGCTTGCAGTCCTGAGCGCTGTTGTTCATGAGCACCCCGGTGCAGAAGCCCACGCCGACTGGATCCACCACGCGGATACGCATCACTGAACGCACCTGGTCCTGCCAAGCATCCGCTTCGGAGCAGGCCACATCCACCTGGCATTCTCCGGAGCGCGATCCGGGTCCACGGACGGAAACCGAGCGGTAGCCGTGCGCCAATCGGCTCAGCATCAGGGAGCCTTCGCCACGCACCGCAGCAGGCTCATGGTATTCGATCACGCATCGCTCGCCTACGACAAGGTCCGTACTCAGCAGCCCATCACGCACATGGGCCGCGGTGTATCCACCGAACCACATGCCGCCATCGGGCCCGATCACGTGCACCTGTGCACCGTTCGGCAGATGCACGTCCTCGAAGAACAGTTCCACGGATAAGGCCCCCGGCGAAACCACCTCCAAGCGCCAGATACGGTCGCCACCGGGCAGTTCCGTCCATAGCCCATGCGAGGGGAGCGCCGCCTCACAGGCCACGAACCGCCCGTAGAGCGGCACCTTGCCTTCGGCCTCCCGCTGCCCGTCGGCCATGGCGGCGGCATCCGGGTCGAATGGTTGGGCATATGCGGAAGGAACCGCCTCGGAATCGAGGCCCAAAGCCACGCTCAGCGGAATGGCGCCTGTGGTTTCCTGGGCTTTCGCCGATGACAAGAAGAAGGCAAGACCGACGTTGAGGAGCAGTAGTGCGCGCATGGATCCGTTGATGAAGCGGGCGAAAGTAGTCGGACCGTTGGCGCGAGCGTTCCAACTTGCCGCCGTGACGGGGAAGCCAATCCTCCATCGATCGCTCAGTCGCGTGGGTCGGGTGGCCTGTCGCATCCGTTGGCCCTTGATGGCATTCATGGCATTGTTCGCTTGGGCGAAGTGGTGGCCGATGGCACCGCTCTTCGATGCACCGCTGAGCACGGTGCTTCTCGCGCAGGATGGGCGGCTGCTCGGTGCTACGGTGGCCCGTGATGGCCAATGGCGCATGCCAGCGCCCGATAGCACCCCTTGGCGCTTCGAGCGCTGCTTGCTCGAGTTCGAGGATCGCCGTTTCCATACGCACTTGGGCATCCGATTGCCATCGCTCATTCGGGCGGCTCGACAGAATATTGAAGCGGGCCGGACCGTAAGCGGCGGCAGCACGATTACCATGCAGGTGGCGCGGATGGCTTTGAGCCGCAAGAAGCGGTCGATCGGGAACAAACTGCTGGAGATGGGCCTTGCCCTGCGGCTCGAACTCCGGTTCACCAAGGAGGAGATCCTGCTGCTGCATGCCGCCAATGCCCCGTTCGGCGGCAATGTCGTGGGCCTCGACGCCGCGGCCTGGCGCTGGTACGGGAAAGCAGCGTACCAGCTGAGCTGGGCCGAATGCGCCACGCTGGCCGTGCTGCCCAACGCGCCTGCCCGCATCCATCCGGGGCGCAACCGCAGCGCGCTGCTCGCCAAGCGCAACCGATTGCTCGACCGGCTGCTGGCCGTGCATGCAATCGATAGCCTGGAATGGTCGCTCGCCAGCGAAGAGCCCCTCCCCGATTCGCCCATGCCCATGCCGCGGCTGGCTCCCCATCTGCTCGGCTCGTTGCAGGCCACGGGCTTCGGCGGACAGCGAATCCGGAGCACCATTGATCCCGATCTGCAGACGCGGATCACGGAAATCGCCGGCCGGTACGGTGCTGCGCTGCGCGCTAACGAGGTGCACAATGCCGCCGTGCTGGTGATTGATGTGGAGAGCGGCGAGGCGCTGGCGTACGTAGGCAACCTTCCCGATGCGGAGCGGCAAGCCGAGGTGGACATGATTCGCGCCCAACGGAGCACGGGCAGCTTGCTGAAGCCATTCCTGCATGCGGCCATGCTGCAATCCGGTGAACGCATGCCCGATCAGCTCGTGGCCGACTTGCCCACGAGCTACGACGGGTTCTCGCCGCGGAACCACGATGGCCGGTTCAGCGGGGCAGTTCCGGCATCAGCGGCGCTGGCCCGATCGCTGAATGTGCCGGCGGTGAGAGCGCTCCGCGAGCACGGGGTGGAGCGCACCCGCCGAATGCTGGTGGCCATGGGGATGCTCGGACTCGATCGCTCTGCCGGACACTACGGACTATCCTTGATCGTGGGTGGCGGCGAAAGCAGCTTGTGGGAACTCACAGGTGCGTATGCCAGCCTGGCCCGCGTGGTGCAGCGGTACAGCGGCGGTCCGCAATCGCTCCTAGGCGCAGTGCATGCACCTTCGTTCCATTCAGACAAAGCCACTGAACAGCCACCGGGAGCACCACCGCTCGGGCCTGGCGCCATCCACCACACGCTGCATGCGCTGCAACAGGTGAACCGACCGGAATCGGAGAGCGGCTGGCAGCGCTTCGCCGATGAGCACAGCATTGCTTGGAAGACCGGCACCAGCTTCGGGCATCGCGATGCCTGGGCCATCGGCGTGAATAGCCGGTTCGCCGTGGGTGTGTGGTCCGGGAACGCGAGCGGCGAAGGCAGGCCGGGGCTTACTGGCACTTTGGCTGCGGCCCCCATGCTCTTCGATGTGTTCGGCGCGTTGCCCAGGGCTTCGGGCTTCGAAACCCCTTTCGACGCACTCGATACCATGTCCGTATGCCCGGTGAGCGGCTACCGTAGCGGACCGGATTGCCCTGCGACGGTGCAGCGATTGGTCCTTCGCGAAGCCTGGCGAACAGCTCCCTGCCCTTTCCACGTGCGCATCGTCGTCAACCGCGATGGCACACATCGGGTGGCTCCCAGCGCTGATTCGCGCGGGATTTCCTGGTTCTCGCTTCCGCCGGCCATGGAGCATTATTTCATCCAGCACCATCCAGCGTACCGTCCGTTGCCTCCTGTTCTGGAAAGCACGGTCCCAGCTTTGGACCTGCCCATGCAGATGATTTATCCCGAACACGGCGCCACCTTGTACCTGCCCACCTTGCTCGACGGCGAATCGGGGCAGCTGGTCCTGCGGGCCGCTCACCGCACGCCATATGCTCGTGTGCATTGGGACCTCGACGGCCGCTATCGGGCAAGCACGACCGCTCCGCACCAGATCACAGCCCGCATCCCGGATGGTGAGCATAGACTGACGCTCACGGATGATGATGGCGCGCAAATCGAGGTCGGATTCCGGACCGTTTCCGCGCGCGAATGACACGCGCGGTGCGATGCTTGCCGGGAACGCAGGCAACCGAGCCCTTCGCGCATCCGTTACATTGTCGTCCGATTCCCTGAAGCACAGATGAACTACGCACGCTCTGCCGCATTGGCCGCAGTGGTCTTTTGCACCGGTCTTGTTCGGTCCCAGACCCCGCCCAGCTCACAAGACCCGGCCACGATAGGCAAATTGGAGTCGCTCCTCTATCACATCGACCGCATGTATGTGGATGATGTGGATCGGAAGGAGCTGGTTGATGCCGCTATTGTGCGCATGCTGGAGGAGCTCGATCCGCATTCCATCTATATCCCCAAGGAGGAGCTTGAAGAGGTGAATGAGCCGCTCAAGGGCAATTTCGAAGGCGTCGGGATACAATTCAACATCGTGAAGGACACGATCATGGTAGTGGATGCCATCCCGGGCGGTCCGAGCGAGCGGCTGGGGATCCGCGCCGGCGACCGCATCCTGAGCATTGATGGCGAGAACGCGGCCGGCGTGGGTTTCAAGAACAGCGATGTGATGAAGCGGCTGCGCGGGAAGAAGGGCTCCAAGGTCATGGTGCACATAGCCCGAAGGAATGAGACGGCGCCGCTGGAATTCGCGATCATCCGGGACAAGATCCCCATCTTCAGCGTCGAGGCCTCGTACATGGCCGCGCCGCATGTGGGCTACATCAAGGTGAGCCGATTCAGCGCAACCACCATGAAGGAGTTCCGCGAGAAGCTCGATGAACTGAAAGCCATGGGCATGCAGGACCTGATCCTGGACCTGCAAGGCAATGGCGGCGGCTATCTGCGCACGGCGATCGAGATGAGCGACGAATTCCTGGGCGACCGGAAGCTGATCGTATACACCCAAGGCCGCACCTCGCCGCGCGAGGACACTTACTCCACCAAGGAGGGACGGTTCGAGAAAGGCCGGCTGGTGGTGCTGGTGGATGAAGGAAGCGCCAGCGCCAGCGAGATTGTGAGCGGGGCCGTTCAGGATTGGGACCGGGGCATGGTGATCGGCCGAAGGAGCTTTGGGAAGGGGCTTGTGCAGCGGCCTGTGATGCTGCCCGATGGCAGTGCGGTGCGCCTCACCGTGAGCCGTTATTACACGCCCAGCGGCCGTTGCATCCAGAAGCCCTACGAAGAGGGCGTGGAGGCCTACCGAAAGGAAAAGAGCCAGCGGTTGGCCAATGGCGAGCTTACCGGCGATGAAAATGCCGCGCATGGCGACACGGTGAAATACTACACCATGAACAAGCGGGTGGTATTCGGAGGCGGTGGCATCATGCCTGACGTCTTCGTGCCGATCGATACCACCCAGAGCAGCGGCTATTTCGGCCAATTGGTGCGCAAGGGCGTGCTGAACACCTTCGCCCTCACCTATGTCGATGACAACCGTGAGGACCTGCTTCGGCGATACGCCGGTGTCGAGGCCTTCAAGGAATCGTATCAGGTAGGCGACGTCATGATGGAGGCCTTGGTCGCTTATGCAGGAAAGGATGGCATCGCCGAAGACCGTGAGGGCCTCGCCCGCTCCAGGGCGCTCATTGCCCTGCGGCTGAAGGCCCTGGTGGCGCGCGATCTCTGGGACACCTCAGCCTATTGGCAGGTGATCAATGCGGAGAACCTGGTTGACCGCAGCTTCCAGAAGGCCTTGGAGGCACTCTCCGACAACAGCTTCCAGCGCCTGGGCATGTCACGCTGACCCACTTCTTGAATGAATCGTTAAGGCCCGCCGGTTCGGCGGGCCTTCCCCTATTTTCGCCCCCCAATCACCGAAAAAGGCAACCCGACTCCCATGAAAGACAAGATCCAGATCGCACTCCTGGGCGTGATCGCCATCGCGCTCGGCGTAATCGCTTGGGGCCAACTCAAAGACGACTCAGGCAGCTCCGAACCGAGCAGCTCCACCTTAGTGGCTGCCGCAGCCACCCCTTCGGGTGAAACGTTCGACCCAGCGGCCAATACCGCTGCACCGGTGGTGGATAATCGGCCGAAGACCACGATGACCTTCGGCAAGTACGAGCACGATTTCGGCAGCGTGAAGCAGGACAGCAAGAACAAGTACGTGTTCAACTTCACCAACAGCGGCAAGGAGCCCCTGATCATCGAGAGTGCCACCGGCAGCTGCGGGTGCACGGTGCCCAACTATCCCAAGGCCCCCATCCCTCCTGGCGGCACCGGTGAGATCGAAGTGGAATACAGCCCTGGCAAGCAGGAGAACCAGCAGCAGAAATCCGTGAAGGTGGTGGCCAACACGGAGCCGAAGGAGACCGAGCTGCGGATCAAGGCCTTCGTGCAGCCCGGCACGGGCGATCCGAATGCAGTGGGCGAACAGCCCCAGACCATTTCAATCGGGCAATGAACCAGCCTCGCATTTGATTCAGGAGCCCCGCCGCTGGCGGGGCTTCAACTTTCAAGCGGGCTCAGTGCGACTCGCCGATGATGGCATCGATGGCGGCCGCCAGTCTGAGGTCCTTCTCCGTGATGCTGCCTCCCGTGTCGTGGGTGCTCAAGCGGATATCAACCGTGTTCCAGGTGTTGGTCCATTCTGGATGGTGATTCAACTTCTCAGCCACCATTGCCACACGGGCCATGAACGCGAAAGCTTCACTGAAGTCGTTGAAGCGGATGGTGCGGCAGAGCTTGCCTTCTCGTTCAACCCAGGCGCTCATCGGTGTATGGGCAGTTCGATGGTGCGTGGAGCCTCGCGCTTCACGATCATCATCTCCTCGAGCAGGTGCCCTGCACCGGCGAACTTGTCGACGAGGAAGAGGATGTAGCGCGCATCAACGCAGATGTTGCGGCACTTATCGGGGTCGAACTGGATATCGCTCATGGTGCTCTCCCAGCTCCGGTCGAAATTGAGGCCGATTAGCTCGCCGCGCCCGTTCAGCACCGGGCTGCCGCTGTTGCCTCCCGTGGTATGCAAGGAGCTGGTGAAGCACACGGGCATGGTGCCATTCACGCCGTAGCGCCCGAAATCCTTAGCGGCATTCAGTTCTATGAGCCGCTCCGGCAGGTCGAATTCGGAATCACCCGGAATGTGCTTCTCCACCACACCATCGAGCGTGCTGTAATGGATGTATTCAACACCATCGCGCGGGGCGCTGCCTTCCACTTTGCCGTAGCTGAGGCGCATGGTGCTGTTGGCATCGGGCCAATAGGTCTTCTCCGGGTACAGGTCCATCATGCCCTTCACGTAGGTGCGCATGGCACCTTCGATCCTATCGCTGAGCTGGGCATGCGCCGGCCTCACCTTGTCCAAGAATGCCTTCTGGAAGCTGCGGGCCAGTTTGTAGCCAGGATCATTCGCGAGTCTCTTCAAAGCGCCGGGGCTTGGTTTGCGCAGCGCCTTCCTCAGGCGTTCAAGGTCCGTGAAAGCGCTGCGGGCGTAGAGGTCATCGACCCATGCATACCACTGGCTTTTGTGCGAAAGGTCCTTCGCGGGCAACGCATCGGGCAGCAAGTGCGCCGGCATGTGCTGCCGATAAATGGGGAGCAGCGCTTTCATCACGCGCTTGTCCACTTGCGAATCGTGCGCAGCGAAGTGCGCCTCAGCTGCTTGAAGCAGCTTTGTCGCCTCAGCCCCGATCTTGCCATCCTTGTGCAGCACCTCTTGTTGCTCGATCAAATCCTTGAAGGCATCCGCGAAGCGAAGCAACTCGGGCCCGTAGTAGACCATTTCCACGTATAGGTCGCGTGCCATCGCGAAGGGCACATAATCGCCATAGGCAGCCTTGAGCGTGACGAGCGCTTGGGCGTACTCGGGCTTCCCCATTTCCTTCGCTTTGGTGTTGTATGCTTCTTCGTAGGCACGCTTCACTTCCAGTGTTCGTAGCTCCTTCAGCCCACGCCGCTGACCGATCCATTTCTTCCAGGCGTTGCTGATCCCTGCCTGCTTGTCGGCGTACATCAGCCGCAGGCGGTCGCTACTGGCCATGGCGGCGTCGATTACACCAAGGCTGGCCGTGCGCATTGCGATGCGGGCGGGATCCTGCTCCTGCTGCACGTATTCCACCGCGTAGCTGGTAAGGTACCGTTGTGTTTGTCCGGGGAACCCGAAGATCATCGCGAAGTCGCCTTCCTGCACGCCATCGATGCTGATGGGCAGCACATGGCGCGGAGCGAAGGGCATGTTGGCATCGCTTGGGTCGGCTGGTCTGCCATCGGGTCCGCAATAGATGCGGAAGAGGCTGAAGTCGGCATTGTGGCGCGGCCACATCCAATTGTCGGTATCGCCTCCGTACTTCCCGATGCTCGAGGGCGGCGCACCGACCAAGCGCACGTCACGGAAGGTTTCGGTGACGATGAGGAAATAGCTGTTCCCGTAATTGAAGGGGCGGACCACCGCCTTGTAATGCGTGCCGGCTATGGCTTCCTCGATGATGGTCTTGCTCAACTGGGCAACCAGGTCGCGGCGGGCCTGCTCGTTGCCCTCAACGGCTGGCGTGATCAGAGGCACGATCTTCTCCGTCACATCCTCCATGCGCACCACGAAAGTGGCGGTTAGGCCGGGGTTGCGCAGCTCATCGGCCTTGGAAGCGGCCCAGAATCCGTTCTTCAGCCGATCATTCTCAACGGTGCTGTGGTCGGTGATGGCCCCGAAACCGCAATGGTGATTGGTAAGGATGAGCCCCTGCCCACTTATCACTTCGGCCGTGCAGCCGCCACCGAAGAGGACAATGGCATCCTTGACGCTGCTGCGGTTGATGCTGTAGATGTCCTCCGCGCTTAGCTTGAGGCCTGCCGATTGCAGATCGCCCTCGATGCTCTTGAGGAGCGTAGGGAGCCACATGCCCTCATGTGCCCTTGCGTGGAACGGGCCTGCCATGGTGAGGAACAGGGCAACTGCAATGGCCGATGAATGATATGCGCGCATGGGTTTCGGTGGATTTCGGTAGATGGGCGAAAGTAGAGCGATGCGAGCGACCGGAATTCCAAGGTGGATCGGTACATTGCCAGCACCCTTTCAAACCCGTTGCCATGCTTTCCTGGAATATCGTGCGCAGCGCTTGCTGCTGCCTGGCCTTCACCCCGCCGATCGCGTCTGCACAGGTTTTCACGCTGCTCACTGGTTGGCCCGAACCGAATGGAGAGGTGCTGGCCGTCGAGGTGGATGAAGCAGCGGGGGTGCTCTACTTCGCAGGGAGCTTCACCCAAGTGAATGGGCTCCCAAGGGGGCGCATGGCCGCGGCTGATCTGGCCACCGGCGCGCTGCTTCCATGGGCACCGATGGCTGATGACAACGTGCAGGATATCGTGGTTGCTGGCGATTCGATCATCGTCGCCGGCGGATTCTCGGAGATCGATGGCCAGCTCCGGGGCCATTTGGCCTCCATCGATGCGGGAACCGGCGTGCTGCGACCTTGGTCGCCGCAATTGAACAACGCTGGATTCGCGGTTCACATCCATCAAGGCCACGTGTATGTGGGCGGGCTCTTCAGCACTGTTGACGCGCTGCCGCGCTCAAGGTTGGCGACATTCGATCCTGCCACGGGGGAGCTTACCTCATTCAATCCCTTTCCAAGCGCATCAGGGATCGTCAGATCCATCGTCTCTAGCGGCACTAACCTGATCGTCGGCGGGAATTTCACTGCTGTAGGCGGCGCTTCCCGGAATAATGTAGCCGAATTGGATGTGAGCACAGGCCTTGCCACGTCCTGGATTGCGAACACCAACAACGTGCATGGGGCACTGCACGCTTCCCCTACGGCAGTCCTGTTAGGGGGCCAGTTCACCACGGTGAACGGCACCTCCCGGATCGGCGTTGGCGAGGTCTCTGCCGCAGATGGAACGTTGACATCGTGGGACGCGCAACTCACCGCGCCCGGCGGCGGGGTGCGCTCCATAGCCCGTGTGGCCGGCATCGACTTCATCGGCGGGTTCTTCTCGCATATAGGAGGCGTGGCGCACGCGAACGCCGCAGCGCTGGATCCGAATACGGGCGCCTTGCTCACCACTTCGTTCAATGCCAACTCCTTCGTGCATGCCGTGGCCGTGCATGCTGACCGCGTCTTCCTCGGTGGGGCCTTCACATCGGTCAGCCCCGGCGGCTCCCGTTCCCGATTTGCCGCATTCAGCTACTGCGCCCCCTCGCCTTGGTACGCGGATTCCGATGATGATGGCTTCGGGGACCCGTCCGCTATGGTCATGGCCTGCGCAGCTCCACCCGGCTTTGTGGCGAACGATACTGACTGCGACGACAATGACCCCCTGATTACCGGACCTGCTACATGGTACCTGGATGCGGACGGCGACGGATTCGGCAGCCTTTCCGGCACCGTCTCAAGCTGCGTCGCGCCTATCGGTTTCGCAGCCCTTGCGAACGATTGCGACGACACGGACTTCTTGGTCTTCCCGGGCGCTGCCTGCGACGATGGCGACCAATTGACCGGCAACGACGTGATCCAACCTTTCCCCGGTTGCAATTGCGCGGGGGAATCAATCAGCCTTTCGGCCCGACTCTTCCTGCAAGGCCCTTTCTCGGAGTTCAGCGGCATGATGGCCGATGACCTCCGCGTCCAAGGCCTTATCCCGTTGACGGAACCATATACCGCTCTGGGCTACGATGCTGTGGGCACTGCCTCCCCCGGAGGCTCGAGCGTCGACCCATCGCTCCTCTTGCCTGCTCCGAGCGTCCTTGACGATGTGGTTGATTGGGTGATCCTAGAACTGCGTGACGGCGACGATGGATCTGTGCGCATCAGCACCCGTTACGTGCTCGTGAAGCGCTTCGGCCATGTGATCGACCTCGATGGATCCAGCACGGTGCGGTTCCCGGTGCCGCCGGGCAATTACCGGCTTGCCGTGCTGCACCGCAACCACCGGGGCGTGGTGATGGCCGCTGGAGCCCCGCTGGATGGGGCTTTCGTTGATTTCACCGATAATGATCTTGCCGTGAACGGTGGCACCGCTGCTCGCGTGAATGTGGGCTTCGGCCAAGGACTGTTCAACGGGGACGTCACATTCAACGACCAAGTCAGCTACGTCGGGCCGGACAACGACCGCGACCCCATCCTATTCGCCATCGGCGGCTCCACCCCGACCAACGTCGTGGCAGGCACATATTCGAACGCAGATGTGAACATGGATGGGACGATCAAGTACACCGGCAGTGACAATGACCGGGATCGGATCCTTTCGGCCATAGGCGGATTGGTGCCTACCAATGTCCTCCCCAACGCGTACCTGCACGCCACCCCCTGAAACACTTCTTGAGGAGGGCCGTACGAACGGCCCATGAAGAAAGCGACTGCACTATTGGCCTCTTTCTGCTCGATGGGCCTGGCGTGCATGGCACAGCCTATTGTCGATATCACGCTAGCGGACAACGGGAATAATCAGCTCGAGGTGAGGTTGCGCCCGAATGGGCCATTCAACCACATGGTCAGCAATGTGGTGTTCACCCTCCGGTGGCAGGAGTCCTTGGGGCCGGCACTCTCGTTATTCGAGCCCACCTGGCCGCAATCCGAGTACCTGCCGCTATCCTCCACCGCGATCGAGAACCCCGGCAATGGCTACTTGTACCGCACCTACAACGCTGTCGCGCTCTCGCCCATGCACGCTTTCGATCGCGCGTGGGAAGGCGGCCTGGAATATCCGGTTTGCGTGATGAACGTGCTGACTCCCGGCGTAGAGGTATTCCTGGGCAACGACGAGTTCACGAGCGCGAACAACCGCGACTACTTCGTTTCGCTCAATGGCCTCGATCGGACGGGAACCGTGTTCCCGAGCCCCGTAGCGCCTGTCTCGGCGAAAGCCATCAACAGCGGCAATGGATTCATGGATGTCCTTCTCACACCGGAATCGGACTACTTCGGCTGGGTGAATGAGATCGACTTCACACTGCGCTGGCCCGCGAACGGCAGCAGCCTTGGGGCCATCATCCAGGACTATGGGATTGCCGAAGCCTTGCCGATTACGAAAGTGGGCGGCGAGGTGACCGCGAACGGACAGACCTATCAGCGCTTCCACGGAGAAGGCGCGAGCAGCCTCGCGCGCGCGCAGCTCGGATGGATCGCGAACGAGGACCACCTGGTGCTGCGCCTGCCGATCACCGGCTCCATCGCCGATGCTGCGGTGGCTGATGATGCATGGACCAGCCAGAGTGAGGGAGCCTACAGCATCCTCTTGAATGGCCAGCAAATGGCAGGCGGCACGGATGATCTCAGTGCCAGCAACGGCCCTGCATTCAGTGAGGTGATACCGGCCATGCAGGTAGTAGGCGATGAATTGCATGTGAGCACTTCACCCAACGGCACGGGCGCGTTGCTGCTCACGGTGCTCAATGCAGCTGGCCAGCCCGTTGCGGGCCAGCGCGCCAAATGGGGCACCACCCACCGGATCAACATGGCCGCCTGGCCCAGCGGGATCTATATCCTTCGGGCGCAGACCGATTCAGGAACGACAGCACGGCGATTCCTGCGCTAGCGCTTGATCAGGCATGCGAAGGGCCGGTGCTATGGAAGCATCGGCCCTTCGTATTTCATGGCTGTTGCTCCATGCCAGGCACTGGTTCCTCGGTGCGGTCATCGGCCGATCGGCTCACCAGCCAGGCCACCAGCGCGATGATGATCAGGATCAAGAACGCTTTCGGATCGCGATAGAGCGGTTTCCGGTGAATGGCGTCACGAGCGCGCTGATAGCTGTAGATCAGCTTACCGTGATCCCGGTACCGAAGCAATTCAGCATCCGTGGGCTCAGGTCCGGCACCTTCGGGTGTTATGCGGTAGCGGTGCTTCATGCCTTCGGTGCAAGGTAGGATCGCAGCGCATTGAGCGTCCGGTGGGTGCGCATCTTGGCCGCATCCTCCCCGATGCCGAGCACCTCGCCGACTTCTTGATAGCTGAGCCCATCCATGAAGCGCAAGTGGATCAGCTGGGCGCGGGCCTCCTCGAGGCCGGAGAGCGCTTGGGCCACGCGCTCCATGTCCGAGGGATCCAAAAGAAGCTCCATCTCTGCCACCATGCCCTTCACCTGCTTCGTGCTCATGTCGATGAGGACTTCCTTTCTCTTCCGCCAGTGCATGCGCAGTTCGTTCAGCGCTATGCGATAAAGCCATGCCCGGAATGGAAGTCCGCGCGATTCGTAACGATCGATGGATAGCATGGCTTTCACGAATGCCTGTTGGGTGAGGTCGGCCGTGAGTTCACGATCTGCTGCTCGGCGGAGGATGAAGCGGAAGACGTCACCGAAGTATCGCTCATACAAGGGCCCGAAAGCCTCTGTAGAGCTTTTGGCCAGGGCCACTTGCCGGTCGTCGAACCCTTGATCGGATCCCATTCTGCCACGGAATGCCCTGAGCGCGGCAAGGTAACGGCGAGGGCAGCTGAAACCGTGCGCCCCCATGCCCGTTGAAACCGCCCAGTGCCAATGGGCTTGGACACCCCATCAGCGCTGGATAACCACCGACCGATGGCCGTTACTCTCCGGCAGATGTCAACCCATTTGCATTTCGTGCGCTGGATCTGCGCGGGCTTGCTTGCAGTTCCGTCCTACGCCTTCGCGCAAGGCCCTGTTTGGAACTGGGCCAAGACAATGGATGCCGGCAACACGGAGTATGTCCGGGACATCGCAGTGGAAACGACAACGGGCAACATTTATGTGGTCGGCGCCTACCAGTCTGCCTCCGCCACTGTAGCGCCCTACGGCCTTCCTGCTTCAGTGGGCGGGTCAGTCGATGCCTTCATCGCGAAGCTCGACCCCAATGGCAACCTGCTCTGGAGCCGCTCGATCGGCAGCACGCAGGAAGATGGGGCGTTGGGCGTTGCGGTTAGCGGAACCGGATTGGTTGTAGCAACCGGATTCTACGAAAGCGCCATAGCCGGCCTTGGATTGTCGAATGTGGGCGCGCGCGATGCATTCATCATCGCCTATGACCCTTCGGGGACGGTCCAGTGGGTAAAGTCCATAACCGGCCCTCAAGTCGAGTATGGCACCGGGGTAGCCATCAGCGGAAATACCCTGGTGGCCTACGGCACCTACACGTACAACACGCTCATCGGCGGGGTGCTCTCCGCTGTTGGTCTCACATCAGGTCGGCGATATGCATACCTGAACGCATACAACGCTTCAGGAACATTGATCTGGTCATTAACCGGCTTGGCGAATGACGACCTGCACACGGAACGCATTGCCGCAGATGCCGCGAGCGTGTACGTGACAGGGAGCACGGAAGGCAATTCCATTTCCTGGCGTAACAGCCTTGGAAATACGAGCACTACAGTAGCCACCACGAACAGCAACGCACTCTTCGCAACAGCAGTGAGCCTTGCGGGTGGTCATGCTTGGACCAGGCTGATCAACAATCCGGGTGACTCGGAAGCGGAGTGCAACGGCGTGGCGGTCGATTGCGCCGGTGTGTACATCACCGGCCGAACGCACACTGGAACGCTATTCCCGGGCGGCATCACGCCGACGAATCCCGGCACGCACGATTACTGGTTCCTTGCATCGCTCCATCCAACCAACGGCATCACCAATTGGATCCGGACCGCCTCGAGCAGCATTGACCACGGCGCCACAGGTTACGATGTCTCGGTTGGCCGGAACGGGCAGATCAATGTGGCCGGAATGAGCTCCGGTACACTGACCAGTGATGGCGGCACCGTGATCCCGGGCAATTCCGATGAAGATCTCCTGTTCGCTCGATTCAACCGGGATGGCACGGCCGTGTGGTACCAGCGCGAAGCGAGCCCTGATGATGAAAGCGCAATGGCGATCGCCGCTACGGGCAATGGAGGCCAAATCGTCGGCGGACAATTCGAGGACGCGCTCACTCTGGGCAGCAACACGTACGCCGGATCAAGCGGCACGGACCTGTTCACGGCCAGCTTCACTGACCCCGATTGGGCCAACGTCTCGAACAATCCGGCCCGCTTCGCGCAACCAGGTCCGTTCTGCACGAGCAATGCTCCATTCGACCTGAACATCTACCTGCTGGCTTATGCCGATTCGGTGGTTGCCAGCTCCAACGCCATAACCCCCGAGCAAGCTGTTGGCGCTCCAAACGGAGTCGGAGCATCCTTCAACGCCACGAGTAGCTGGGCGGTGCTTGATCTGGCCGATACGGTTCTGGTTGGAGAGGCCGTAAGCCTCTTGTGGCGAAGCCAGACCGCCGGCGTGCAGGCGCGCATGCTCGTTTCCTCATCCTTGGATGGTGTGACCTGGAGCAACTCAACCACCTACAGCACCACCAGCGGAACCTACGTCACCACGAGCTACCCGGTACCGGTGAACGCACGCTTCATCAAGGTGCAACGGCACAGCAACGGGCTCTATACCGCCTTCCTGCTCGACGCTGTCCGCTTCCTGGGATCCAGCATGGCTGGTGGCATCTGGAGCGGCGGGCCATACGTGAGCGCAGCAGGCACATTCACGCCACCCGCCTCAGGTCAGTATCCCGTCACCTACGCTGTGATACTTGGTTCCTGCAATTACACGCATACACGCACGATCCTTGTGGACGACCCACCTGAAGGCGGCACCATCAGTGGCGGCGGCACCTATTGCCCCAGCGCTTCCGGTGTGCTCACCCTCACGGGCTCCAGCGGCCAGGTGATCCGATGGGAGCGCAGCGTGGATGGCGTCACCTGGATCCCGCTCACTGAATCATCCGACTCCCTTACCTGGAGCGGAATCACCGGCACCATGCGATTCCGGGTTCTGCTGGATGGGGGCGCATGCGGCACCACCTATAGCAGCACAACCACCATCATCGTGCAGGACCTGATCCCGCCATCGGTGGTCTGCCCCCAGGACGATACGCTCTTTGTGACCGCGGCATCCTGCACGGCGCCGTACAATGTTCCGAACATCGCGAGCACTGACAATTGCCTCGGACCGATCAGCGGTGGCCCATTCCTGATCGCGGGATCAGCTGGCGGGACCATCTCCGTGAACGGCACCGCGATACTGGTCGATGTGGATCTGGGTGTTGGTGGCGGAAGCGCGATCGACCTTCCTTGGGGACGCACCAATTCACCGACACGATCTTCGACGCGAACGGGAACTTCAGTATCTGCGACTGGTCAATCACCGTGCTGGACACGATAGCTCCGATGATCGTGTGCCCGGCCAGCTATTCGAGCACGTACGTTACCGGTCAGTGCGGGGCGGATGTCAGCCTGAATCCGCCCGATTCATTGAGCGATAACTGCACAAGTGTCGCGTGGACCTCGACCCATGGTGATGGACTGTGGCTTCCAGATACCGTAACCGTGACCTATACCGCAATCGATCCATCGGGCAACACGAGCGCATGCAGCTTCGTGGTGATCAGCGGCGACTATGAGGCCCCCTTGGTGACCTGCCCGCCGACGATTGAACTCACTGCAGGCGCCTCATGCAAGGCAGCAGTGCCTAATGTGACCGGCATGGCGACCAGCGTCATGGACAACTGCACCAGCTCGCTGAGTTTGCTGCAGGACCTCGCAGTGGGCAGCCTGGTCCAGACAGGGGACATCATCCACATCTACACAACCGATGCATGGGCGAACGTAGGCCAGTGCCCGATGACCGTGGTCACCATCGACAACGATCCACCGGTGTTCGACAACTGTCCTGGGCCCGGAACGATTGTCCTGAATACCGACCCTAACAGCTGTGAGCACCTGTACACCTTCCCGACGATCGAGAGCTCGGACAACTGCGATGCTGACACCGAGAGCGATTATCGCGCCTTCATCCTGGAGTCGGGCAATACGCTTTGGCAAGAGGTGACCGGACAGTTGAACCACGCGTTCGCTCCAGGGCTTCATCAGATCATGGAAATCCACCGTGATGACAGCGGCAACCAGGATACGTGCGCGTGGAGCGTGAATGTGGTCGATTCGAACGCCCCTTCCATCTCCTGCCCCGCCTTTGTTGCGCAACTCAATGCAGGCGCGAATTGCACCGTGTCCTTGCCGGATTACACCCTCAGCGCGACTGTTGCAGGGAATTGCAGCGGGAACACCGGCGTGGTGGTCTCGCAATCACCGGCACCGGGCGCATCCGTAGGCACCGGTACGGTCACGGTCACGCTGACAGCCACACAGGGCGGTCTGAGCGCCAACTGCGCATTCAGCGTGAGCATCGTTGATGCCACACCTCCGGCATTCGCGAATTGCCCAGGGGACATATCGATGACCTCCGTGGCCAACACATGCGGTGCAACGGCCACGTGGACTCCGCCAACTGTGATCGACAACTGCCCAGGCGCAACGATCGTCCAGACCGATGGCCAAGCGCCAGGAAGCACGTTCGCGATCGGCACGCACGCAATCGAGTACACCGCCACCGACGCCGCCGGCCTGCAGAGCACATGCTCCTTCGAGATAGAAGTGACAGATGACGATGCACCCACAGTAGCATGCCCGCTATACGACGAATACCCGCTCCTGCTCAGCGGCCCGGGTTGCTCACTCGTTTTCCCTGACCTCCGGGACAGTATCACCGTGAGCGATTGCAGCGCCTGGACCAACACGATGACACCCGCTCCGGGCACGGTGTTCAACCAGGACACGCTGGTGAACATGACCATGTGGATCGAGGATGCATTCGGAAATGGGCTATGGAATAACCACACGATCCGGATAGCCGGGCAAACGTCTGATACGACGGCGGTCAGTGCCTGCGACAGCTACATCTGGGCTGTGGATGGCAATACCTACACTGCCAGCGGCAGCTACGCCTACACTCTTGGCTGCCACACCGAGACCCTCGACCTCACTATCACGCCCAGCACCAGCAACCACTCGGTCGCTACCGCCTGCAACAGCTACACCTGGGCGGCCGATGGAATCGCCTACACTGCCAGCGGCAGTTATTCCCACATCGTTGGCTGCCACACCGAGACCCTGGAACTCATCATTATCGTTCCCGGAACGCCCTGCGATGACGGCGATCCCACCACCGGCAACGATGTGTATGGCGCGGATTGCTCCTGCGCTGGACAGCTGATCGATTGCACCAACGTCCCCGGAGGCGCAGCGCTTCCCGGAACGCCCTGCGATGACGGCGACCCCACCACGGGCAACGACGCCTACGACCTCAACTGCAACTGCGTCGGTGTGCTGATCGATTGCACCAACGTCCCCGGAGGCGCAGCGCTGCCCGGAACGCCCTGCGATGACGGCGATCCCACCACCGGCAACGATGCCTACGACCTCAACTGCAACTGCGTCGGTGTGCTGATCGATTGCGCCAACGTCCCCGGAGGCGCAGCGCTTCCCGGAACGCCCTGCGATGACGGCGATCCCGCCACCGGCAACGATGTGTACGGCGCGGATTGCTCTTGCGCAGGACAGCTGATCGATTGCACCAACGTCCCCGGAGGCGCAGCGCTTCCCGGAACGCCCTGCGATGACGGCGATCCCACCACCGGCAACGACGTGTATGGCGCGGATTGCTCCTGCGCTGGACAGCTGATCGATTGCACCAACGTCCCCGGAGGCGCAGCGCTGCCCGGAACGCCCTGCGATGACGGCGATCCCACCACCGGCAACGATGCCTACGACCTCAACTGCAACTGCGTCGGTGTGCTGATCGATTGCACCAACGTCCCCGGCGGATCGGCGCTGCCCGGAACGCCCTGTGATGACGGCGATCCGCCACGGGCAACGATGCCTACGACCTCAACTGCAACTGCGTCGGTGTGCTGATCGATTGCGCCAACGTCCCCGGCGGATCGGCACTGCCCGGCACGCCTTGCGATGACGGCGATCCCACCACAGGCAACGATGTGTTTGGAGCTGATTGCTCCTGCGCTGGACAGCTGATCGATTGCACCAACGTCCCCGGAGGCGCAGCGCTTCCCGGAACGCCCTGCGATGACGGCGATCCCGCCACCGGCAACGATGTGTACGGCGCGGATTGCACCTGCGCAGGACAGCTGATCGATTGCACCAACGTCCCCGGCGGATCGGCACTGCCCGGAACGCCCTGCGATGACAGCGATCCCACCACCGGCAACGATGTGTACGGCGCGGATTGCTCCTGCGCTGGACAGCTGATCGATTGCACCAACGTCCCCGGCGGCTCGGCGCTGCCCGGAACGCCCTGCGATGACGGCGATCCCACCACCGGCAACGACGTGTATGGCGCGGATTGCTCTTGCGCAGGACAGCTGATCGATTGCACCAACGTCCCCGGAGGCGCAGCGCTTCCCGGAACGCCCTGCGATGACGGCGATCCCACCACCGGCAACGATGCCTACGACCTCAACTGCAACTGCGTCGGCCTGCTGTTCGATTGTGAGAACGTGCCCGGCGGCTCGGCGCTTCCCGGAACGCCCTGCGATGACGGCGATCCCACCACGGGCAACGATGCCTACGACCTCAACTGCAACTGCGTCGGCCTGCTGTTCGATTGTGAGAACGTGCCCGGCGGATCGGCACTGCCCGGTACGCCTTGCGATGACAGCGATCCCACCACCGGCAACGATGTGTACGGCGCGGATTGCTCTTGCGCAGGACAGCTGATCGATTGCACCAACGTCCCCGGCGGATCGGCACTGCCCGGCACGCCTTGCGATGACGGCGATCCCACCACCGGCAACGATGTGTACGGCGCGGATTGCTCTTGCGCAGGACAGCTGATCGATTGCACCAACGTCCCCGGAGGCGCAGCGCTTCCCGGAACGCCCTGCGATGACGGCGATCCCGCCACCGGCAACGATGTGTACGGCGCGGATTGCTCCTGCGCTGGACAGCTGATCGATTGCGCCAACGTCCCCGGCGGATCGGCACTGCCCGGAACGCCCTGCGATGACGGCGATCCCACCACGGGCAACGACGTGTACGGCGCGGATTGCACCTGCGCAGGACAGCTGATCGATTGCACCAACGTCCCCGGCGGATCGGCACTGCCCGGCACGCCTTGCGATGACGGCGATCCCACCACAGGCAACGACGTGTATGGCGCGGATTGCACCTGCGCAGGACAGCTGATCGATTGCACCAACGTCCCCGGCGGATCGGCACTGCCCGGAACGCCCTGCGATGACAGCGATCCCACCACCGGCAACGATGTGTACGGCGCGGATTGCACCTGCGCAGGACAGCTGATCGATTGCACCAACGTCCCCGGCGGCTCGGCGCTGCCCGGAACGCCCTGCGATGACGGCGATCCCACCACCGGCAACGATGCCTACGACCTCAACTGCAACTGCGTCGGCCTGCTGTTCGATTGTGAGAACGTGCCCGGCGGCTCGGCGCTTCCCGGAACGCCCTGCGATGACGGCGATCCCACCACCGGCAACGACGCCTACGACCTCAACTGCAACTGCGTCGGTGTGCTGATCGATTGCACCAACGTCCCCGGCGGCTCGGCGCTGCCCGGAACGCCCTGCGATGACGGCGATCCCACCACCGGCAACGACGTGTATGGCGCGGATTGCTCTTGCGCAGGACAGCTGATCGATTGCACCAACGTCCCCGGAGGCGCAGCGCTTCCCGGAACGCCCTGCGATGACGGCGATCCCACCACCGGCAACGATGCCTACGACCTCAACTGCAACTGCGTCGGCCTGCTGTTCGATTGTGAGAACGTGCCCGGCGGCTCGGCGCTTCCCGGAACGCCCTGCGATGACGGCGATCCCACCACGGGCAACGATGCCTACGACCTCAACTGCAACTGCGTCGGCCTGCTGTTCGATTGTGAGAACGTGCCCGGCGGATCGGCACTGCCCGGTACGCCTTGCGATGACAGCGATCCCACCACCGGCAACGATGTGTACGGCGCGGATTGCTCTTGCGCAGGACAGCTGATCGATTGCACCAACGTCCCCGGCGGATCGGCACTGCCCGGCACGCCTTGCGATGACGGCGATCCCACCACCGGCAACGATGTGTACGGCGCGGATTGCTCTTGCGCAGGACAGCTGATCGATTGCACCAACGTCCCCGGCGGATCGGCACTGCCCGGCACGCCTTGCGATGACGGCGATCCCGCCACAGGCAACGATGTGTTTGGAGCTGATTGCTCCTGCGCTGGACAGCTGATCGATTGCACCAACGTCCCCGGAGGCGCAGCGCTTCCCGGAACGCCCTGCGATGACGGCGATCCCGCCACCGGCAACGATGTGTACGGCGCGGATTGCTCTTGCGCAGGACAGCTGATCGATTGCACCAACGTCCCCGGAGGCGCAGCGCTTCCCGGAACGCCCTGCGATGACGGCGATCCCACCACCGGCAACGACGTGTATGGCGCGGATTGCTCCTGCGCTGGACAGCTGATCGATTGCACCAACGTCCCCGGAGGCGCAGCGCTGCCCGGAACGCCCTGCGATGACGGCGATCCCACCACCGGCAACGATGCCTACGACCTCAACTGCAACTGCGTCGGTGTGCTGGATCGATTGCACCAACGTCCCCGGCGGATCGGCGCTGCCCGGAACGCCCTGTGATGACGGCGATCCGCCACGGGCAACGATGCCTACGACCTCAACTGCAACTGCGTCGGTGTGCTGATCGATTGCGCCAACGTCCCCGGCGGATCGGCACTGCCCGGCACGCCTTGCGATGACGGCGATCCCACCACAGGCAACGATGTGTTTGGAGCTGATTGCTCCTGCGCTGGACAGCTGATCGATTGCACCAACGTCCCCGGAGGCGCAGCGCTGCCCGGAACGCCCTGCGATGACGGCGATCCCACCACCGGCAACGATGCCTACGACCTCAACTGCAACTGCGTCGGTGTGCTGATCGATTGCACCAACGTCCCCGGCGGATCGGCGCTGCCCGGAACGCCCTGTGATGACGGCGATCCCGCCACGGGCAACGATGCCTACGACCTCAACTGCAACTGCGTCGGTGTGCTGATCGATTGCGCCAACGTCCCCGGCGGATCGGCACTGCCCGGCACGCCTTGCGATGACGGCGATCCCACCACAGGCAACGATGTGTTTGGAGCTGATTGCTCCTGCGCTGGACAGCTGATCGATTGCACCAACGTCCCCGGAGGCGCAGCGCTTCCCGGAACGCCCTGCGATGACGGCGATCCCGCCACCGGCAACGATGTGTACGGCGCGGATTGCACCTGCGCAGGACAGCTGATCGATTGCACCAACGTCCCCGGCGGATCGGCACTGCCCGGAACGCCCTGCGATGACAGCGATCCCACCACCGGCAACGATGTGTACGGCGCGGATTGCTCCTGCGCTGGACAGCTGATCGATTGCACCAACGTCCCCGGCGGCTCGGCGCTGCCCGGAACGCCCTGCGATGACGGCGATCCCACCACCGGCAACGACGTGTATGGCGCGGATTGCTCTTGCGCAGGACAGCTGATCGATTGCACCAACGTCCCCGGAGGCGCAGCGCTTCCCGGAACGCCCTGCGATGACGGCGATCCCACCACGGGCAACGATGCCTACGACCTCAACTGCAACTGCGTCGGCCTGCTGTTCGATTGTGAGAACGTGCCCGGCGGATCGGCACTGCCCGGTACGCCTTGCGATGACAGCGATCCCACCACCGGCAACGATGTGTACGGCGCGGATTGCTCTTGCGCAGGACAGCTGATCGATTGCACCAACGTCCCCGGCGGATCGGCACTGCCCGGCACGCCTTGCGATGACGGCGATCCCACCACCGGCAACGATGTGTACGGCGCGGATTGCTCTTGCGCAGGACAGCTGATCGATTGCACCAACGTCCCCGGCGGATCGGCACTGCCCGGCACGCCTTGCGATGACGGCGATCCCGCCACAGGCAACGATGTGTTTGGAGCTGATTGCTCCTGCGCTGGACAGCTGATCGATTGCACCAACGTCCCCGGAGGCGCAGCGCTTCCCGGAACGCCCTGCGATGACGGCGATCCCGCCACCGGCAACGATGTGTACGGCGCGGATTGCTCCTGCGCTGGACAGCTGATCGATTGCGCCAACGTCCCCGGCGGATCGGCACTGCCCGGAACGCCCTGCGATGACGGCGATCCCACCACGGGCAACGATGCCTACGACCTCAACTGCAACTGCGTCGGCCTGCTGTTCGATTGTGAGAACGTGCCCGGCGGATCGGCACTGCCCGGCACGCCTTGCGATGACGGCGATCCCACCACAGGCAACGATGTGTTTGGAGCTGATTGCTCCTGCACTGGACAGCTGATCGATTGCGCCAACGTCCCCGGCGGATCGGCACTGCCTGGAACACCCTGTGACGACGGCGACCCCACCACGGGCAACGACGCCTACGACCTCAACTGCAACTGCGTCGGTGTGCTGATCGATTGCACCAACGTCCCCGGCGGATCGGCACTGCCCGGCACGCCTTGCGATGACGGCGATCCCGCCACAGGCAACGATGTGTTTGGAGCTGATTGCTCCTGCGCTGGACAGCTGATCGATTGCACCAACGTCCCCGGAGGCGCAGCGCTTCCCGGAACGCCCTGCGATGACGGCGATCCCGCCACCGGCAACGATGTGTACGGCGCGGATTGCTCCTGCGCTGGACAGCTGATCGATTGCGCCAACGTCCCCGGCGGATCGGCACTGCCCGGAACGCCCTGCGATGACGGCGATCCCACCACGGGCAACGACGTGTACGGCGCGGATTGCACCTGCGCAGGACAGCTGATCGATTGCACCAACGTCCCCGGAGGCGCAGCGCTTCCCGGAACGCCCTGCGATGACGGCGATCCCACCACCGGCAACGACGTGTATGGCGCGGATTGCTCTTGCGCAGGACAGCTGATCGATTGCACCAACGTCCCCGGAGGCGCAGCGCTTCCCGGAACGCCCTGCGATGACGGCGATCCCACCACCGGCAACGACGTGTATGGCGCGGATTGCTCCTGCGCTGGACAGCTGATCGATTGCACCAACGTCCCCGGAGGCGCAGCGCTGCCCGGAACGCCCTGCGATGACGGCGATCCCACCACCGGCAACGATGCCTACGACCTCAACTGCAACTGCGTCGGTGTGCTGATCGATTGCACCAACGTCCCCGGCGGATCGGCGCTGCCCGGCACGCCTTGCGATGACGGCGATCCCACCACAGGCAACGATGTGTTTGGAGCTGATTGCTCCTGCGCTGGACAGCTGATCGATTGCGTTAGCGAAGCTGGCCCCGATCAAACAATCTGCGGGCTCACCGCCACCATGCAAGCGACTGGCCTTGGTATATGGACAGGGCCTGCGAATGTCACGTTCTTGGATTCATCGGCGGCGCAAACGGTTGTCGTGGCCGCTCAGCCAGGCAGCTACGACCTGTATTGGACCGTGACCGTCGGCTCTTGCATCGGTATCGACACGGTGTCCATCACCTTCAACGCAGCGGGCGACGCCTCCTTCGCCTACGCGCAAAGCTCCTACTGCCATGGCGACCCCTCCGCAACCCCGTGGGTCGCACAGCCAAGCGGAGGGTTCACTGCATTCCCGTCCGGTTTGGTGATTGACGCGTCGAGCGGGACCATCAATATCGGCAACAGTGCACCGGGCACCTATCAGATCTCCTATGCCATAGGTGGCAACTGCCCTGCAGCAGAGAGCCAATCCATCACCATCGCTGCCGACGCTGATGCGAGCTGGTCACTCCCAGCAGCACTCTGCAGCACCGGCGCCACACTCGACCTCAACGCACTGGTCACCGGCACGCCTGGTGGATCATGGCTCGGCACCGGCGTGAGCAATGGCGTATTCGATCCAAGTGGCCTGTCAGGCGCGGTTCAGGTCACGTATTCGGTATCAATCGGTTCATGCACCTCGGAATCGGCCCAATCCATCATGGTACTCGAACCGCCAGTGGCCAATGCCGGGCCGGATGTGAGTGCTTGCGGGCTCCGCGCCTCGATGTCGGCCGTAAGCGCGAACGGCAGCTGGTCGCTTCCAGCGGGAATCACCCCATACACTGGCCTGAACACGCCCGCCATTGAGATCGGTGCAGCCCTATACGGGACCTATGCCTTGGTCTGGACCGTGACCAACGGGGCTTGCAGCGCATCGGATACCGCACTTGTCAGCTTCATTGATCCGGCGCCTGGCCTCAGCGTTGATGCGGGCGAGGATCAGTACCTGGCCGTAGTTGATCACACTTGGCTCTTGGGCAGCGCTACCGCAGGCGCCAACCTCAGCTGGTGGGTGCTGAGCGGATCTGGCAGCATCGAGGAGCCCAATGACAGTTCAACCGCCATCGCCGGGCTCGGCTTGGGTGATAACCTCATCGTGCTCACAGCCAGCATCAATCAATGTGCGTCAGTCAGCGACACCGTGCTGCTGCATGTCGATGACCTCTTCATCCCGGAAGGCTACAGCCCGAACGGTGACGGCTCGAATGACCGATGGGAGATCCGGGGCATCGAAGCCTATCCGAACAGTGCATTGCAAGTCTTCAACCGTTGGGGCAAACTGGTCTTTGAGGCCGACGCCTATGCGAACGAGTGGGATGGCCGCTCGCGCAATGGCCAATCCCTGCCGGATGACACCTATTTCTACGTCCTTAACCTAAGTGGCCAACGCACGTACAACGGCCCCGTCATCATCAAACGGTGAGGTTCCAACTGCCCTTTCTTGCTTCCGTGGCAGCGGCCCTCGCGGTCGATTGCATGTCCCAGCACACGCCACTCACGAGCCAATACCTGTTCAATGGCCTGGCCATCAATCCGGCTTATGCCGGAAGCCGCGACGTTCTTAGCGCCACGCTCACGCACCGGCAGCAATGGGTCGGTTTCGATGGAGCGCCCATCACCCAGAACATCGCCGTGCATGCACCTGTGCGCAGGAGCAAGGTCGGCTTGGGGCTGATGGTCTTCAACGATCGCATCGGCGTGAGCAACGAGACCGGCCTGCTGGCCAACTATGCCTACCGGATCAAGATGCCTAAGAAGGCCAAGCTCGCCTTCGGGATCGGAGCCGGCCTCAGCCTTTATCGCGCCCAATGGACGCAAGTGGCCATCGTCGATGGCAACGATCCGAGCTTCGCGGGCGATTCGAGAGGAGCGGCCCGACCGAATTTCAGCGCCGGTGTCCTGTATCAGACCAAGACAGGGTACGTGGGCGCATCGGTGCCCTTCCTCCTTGCGCACCGCTACGACGTGCTGAACAGGACCTACCGGCTGTCTGATGAGCGCGTGGACCTGGAGCCCATGGTCACCGGCGGCTACGTGTTCACCTTGAACGATGAATTCAAGCTGAAGCCCACTTCGCTTCTCCGTTACCGGCTTGCCAGTGGCCTGCAGGGCGATGTGAGCGGCAATCTCATCTACAAGGACAAATTGTGGCTTGGCGCATCGGTTCGCACCGGCGATGCCATCATCGGCATGGTGGAGGTGCTGCCCACACCGCAATGGCGGATTGGCTATTCATACGACGCCGGCTTCTCCAGGATCAACCCGCATCACCACGGCTCGCATGAGCTCTTGGTGCAATACGAATTCGGCTACCGCATCCGGGTAAGGGACCCGCGGTACTTCTGACCCATGAAGAGCGCTCTTCCACTCCTCTTCGCCCTCAGCGCCGGCCTGCCGCTGAGCGGGCAGCTCATCTACGAGGTGAGCCCGCTGGCCATCAGCCCGGCAGGTGAGGATTATGCACCCGTGATCCTCGATAGCGGTTTCGTGATGTGCAGCGTCCGTGACAACGCGGCGTTCGTGGGCTTCGTGGATGCCGAGTCCGGCAAGCCCTTGAGCGACCTGTACTACGTGCCGCTCGAATCGGGCAAGGCCGGCGCTCCCGTGCTCTTCAGCCAGAATCTGAGCACACCGGTGAATGAAGGCCCCGCCAGCTTCACGGATGCCGGGCGAACCATCTGCTTCACCCGCAATCAGGTGCTCCCGAAGAAGCTCTCGAACATGCGCGCGGCGAACGGCCAGCTGGGCCTGTTCTTCTCGCATCTAGAGAACGAGGCGTGGACGATGCCGGAGCCCTTCCCATTCAATGAGCCTAAGTCGTCCAACATGCACCCGGCCTTCTCCGCAGATGGCCGGACCCTCGTGTTCGCCAGCGACCGGCCGGGCGGCTATGGCGGCATGGATCTATATCGTTGCGAACGAACCGCACTAGGCTGGAGCGCACCACAGAACCTCGGACCTGAGCTGAACACGCAGATGGATGAGGTCTATCCAAGGCTCCAAGCCGATGGAACGCTTCATTTCTCCAGCAACAGGCTCGGCGGCCTGGGCGGCCTGGACATCTACGCCGCACAGCCCAAGGGTGCGGGCTGGGACGCGCCTCAGTCCATGCCGACGCCGGTCAATAGCGAACGCAACGAGCACGGCTACCATCTGCTGCCAGATGCATACCAGGCAATGATCAGTTCCGACCGCAGTGGCGCGGATGCGATCTACCACGTGAAACGCACGGTCCCGAAATTCCGCGATTGCTCCGAGCAGAAGCGCAACAACTATTGCTACACCCTGCGCAAACGCCCTCACGCCGCCACCTCATCCATCCCCGTTGACCATTTCTGGGACATGGGCGACGGCACCCGCATCAAAGGCTATCTAGCGCAGCACTGCTACAGCAAGCCTGGGCGATACGTGGTCCGTTCGATCCTGGTTGACAGGAAGACCGGCACTGTGTTCCATGAATTGGGCGAGCAGGCTCTGGAGGTCGCGGATATGCAGCAAGCCTGGGCCGCTGTGCAGGACACGGTCCGCACGGGCCGGCGCGTGGAGTTGAACGGCGCGCTGAGCTACCTGCCGGGCATCCGGCCCGCAGAGTACCATTGGGACCTTGGCGATGGCTCATACGCGGAGGGCCTCCGCGTGATCCATGCATTCAAGCAACCGGGCACCTACCAGATCCGGCTGGATGTCATCGGGGAGCCGGAGGCGGATGGCACGATCAACAATCGCTGCAACAGCCGCAGCGTGGTGGTCCTCGACCGTTTCAAGGACCACGAGGACCTTGCCGTTGTGGCCGAGTACCAGGACGCCTTCGGCAAGACCCACACCTTCGAGTACCAGGAGCTGCCCTTCGATGATGTCAGCCTGAGCGGCGAGTCGCTCACCGATGCCGTGTTCAGCGTGCAATTATTCAGCAGCAAGGAGCGGATCGACCTGGATGATGCCCGCTTCACGCAGATCAAGAAGTTCTATCGTGTGGTGGAGCGCTTCGACCCGGTGGCCGGCCTATACACCTACTCCGTCGGCGAGACCAAGAGCGCCGAGGATCTCTATCAGGTGTTCAAGAAGGTGAAGGAGCTCCAGTTCCTTGATGCGGAGGTATTCGCGCTGCGGGAGGAGAAGCTCATCGACCTGAGCTTGCTCGATCTCGCCAAACTCGAGGAACTCAATCATCGGAAGCTGCGCACCAATGCGATCCACTTCGCCTACAAGAGCGCGGCCATCGAGGATGAGTCGCTTGAGGTGCTGGAACAGATTCTCGGCCTGATGCGCCAGCACCCGGAGCTGCACTTGGTGATCGAAGCGCATACCGATGACATCGGCGGGCACCGTTACAACCTCGAACTCTCGCAGAGCAGGGCGTTGTCCGTGATGGACTTCTTGGTTGATGCGGGCGTTGCACCGGCGCGCTTGGTCCCGGTTGGGCATGGAAAGAACCAGCCGATCATGAGCAATAAGTCCGAGGAGGGCCGTGCCCGCAACCGCCGGGTTGAGTTCCGGATGACCGTAGCCGGATCCGCGCATGACCCGGGTGAAGCGCTGAGCGGCGCCAGCCGAAGGGCACCACGCAAGCACTGATCGCGGAAGTGGCGCGGTACATTCGCCGCCCATGTCGTTCGTTCATCCGGGATTCCTGTGGGCGCTGCTCGCCTTGCTCATCCCGGTCCTCATCCATCTTTTCCAGCTTCGCCGATTCAAGCGGATCGACTTCCCGGATGTGCGGTTGCTGGCAGAAGTCACAAAGCAGACCCGGGCACGGCGCAAAGTGCAGCATTGGCTGGTCCTGCTGGCCCGGTGCATCGCCCTGGCCGCCCTTGTGATCGCATTCGCGCAACCGCACATCCCCGGCAGCGGGGCCGTGGCCGGAGACAGGGCTGTCTCGATGTACATCGATGACAGCTTCAGCATGGACGGGCAGAACGCCAATGGCCGGCTGCTGGATCAAGCGCGTAAGGCCGCCCAGGACCTGGTGATGAGCCATGGCGCCACCGATCGGTTCCAAGTGCTCACTGGCCGCTTCGAGGCCCGCCAACAGAATCTCATCAGCCGGGATGAAGCGCTATTAGCCGCTGCACAAGCCGATGCAGGCCCATGGTCGCGGCCGCTCTCCAAGGTTATCGCCAGGCAACGTGAAGCACTCGCGACATCGAATGCCACCGATAAGCGCGCCTTTGCCTTCACCGACCTGCAGCGCTCCATCACCGACCCGGAGAATTGGCGAGATGATAGCACTGCGCACACGGTGATCATCCCGACTCCTTCGATCGAAGCCGCGAATGTCAGCCTTGACTCCGCGTGGTTCGGCACACCGATCAGGCGATACGGCCAACAGGAGGAACTGCATGTGAGGATCACCAATCACGGCGCTGCGGAACGCAGCAATGTGGCGATGAGATTGGACATCGATGGCGAGCAACGCGGCCTCCTGGCGCTCGATGCCGCCGCCGGCGCCTCCGTGGACACCGTGCTGCGCTTCCGGAACGACGCAGCCGGCCTGCATCGGGCCGAAGTTGCGATCGCCGACCAGCCCGTGACCTTCGATGACCGGCTGTACCTCGCTTATCGCACCATCGACCGAATCCGGATCGCACTCCTTTCCGGTGGGGATGCCCAGGCGGATCGCGCGGTTGCGGCGGCGTTAGGTACCGATAGCGCGCATGCGGTCACCGTGTCCGATCATCGGGCATTCGACCTGGCCGGCCTCGAGGGCCTCGACCTGGCCTTGCTGATAGCGCTGCCCAGCATCGCAAGCGGCACCGCGCAAGCACTCGAGGGTTTCGCCCGCAGCGGCGGCAGCGTGGCCGTGTTCCCGCCCAGCGACGGGGATCCCAGCGGATATGCGCCGCTGCTGGCCGCCTTCGGTGCAACCGCTTCCCGGCTCGACACGGGGCTGGCCCGAGTTGAGCGTATCGACCTTGACAACCCCTTCTTCCGCGACATGTTCCTCAGCATGCCGCGCAACGTTGATCTACCGACGGAGCACGAGCGATGGGCCCTGCGCCCACCGGCCGGCAGTGATGTGCTGCTGCGCACCACCGATGGCCTGCCCTACCTCACGCGGATCCCTGCTGGCCTCGGCGCGGTGTACCTGTTCGCGGCGCCCTTGAGCGAACGGAGCGGCAGTCTCATGCGCCATGCGCTGTTCGCCACCACCTTGTTGCGCATGGCTGAGCTATCAAGGCCATCACCCCCACCCTATGCCGTTATCGGCGAGGAGGTCAGCCTATCCGTGAACGGGTTGGCCTTGACCGGTGAGAAGCCACCTCGACTCATGGGACCGAACGGCGTGGAGTCCATCCCGGAACTGCGCCGCTCGATGGCGGGAACTGCGCTCATCCTGCACGATAGCGCATTGCCGACCGGGCATTACGCTCTGGTGGCTGCCGAAGGCGATACCCTCGAGGCCTTCGCCATGAACCGCGCGCGCACGGAGAGCGCCCCCGGCTCCTATTCGGTCGAGGAGCTTCGTTCGGCCATTGCGCAGCACAGACTCCGGACCTTCTCCGTACTCGACGAGGCCGATGATCTTTCGCTACGTTTGGCCGAGCTTGGCCAAGCCCGCAAGCTTTGGCTCTGGTTCATCGCCATCGCTTTGCTGATGCTCACCGCTGAAACCATCCTGCTCAGGGCGAAACGATGAGCGATTTGATCATCAGGCGCGCGCTCGTGGTGGACCCTGGAGGCCCGCACAATGGAGAAGAGCTGGATATCCTGGTCCGCGACGGCCTCATCGCCCGCACCGGCCAGCGCCTGCAGAAAGGCGGTGCCCGGGAGATCAGGGTCGAAGGTTTGCACGTGAGCCCCGGATGGATTGACCTGCGCGTGCATTTCCGCGATCCCGGCGAGGAATGGAAATGCGGGATCGCCAATGGGCTCGACGCGGCGGCTGCAGGCGGTTTCACGCATGCCTGCGTGCTGCCCTCGACGCAACCGGCGATTGATGGGCGCGCGGGCATCGGATACCTGCTCCGCAAGGCCGAAGGACACCCTGTGCGCCTGATGCCCTTGGGCGCCATCACCCAGGCCTGTGAAGGGAAGCAGCTGGCCGAAATGGCCGATATGCGGGCAGCCGGTGCCGTGGCCTTCAGCGATGATCAGCACCCGATCATGAACAGCAGGCTGATGGCCTTGGCCCTGCGCTACAGCGCTGGCTTGCCCGGTGACCCACCGCCGATCATGACATTCGCGCAGGATCGGGGCCTTCTTGCGAACGGGTTGATGCACGAAGGACTGATGAGCACCAGCTTGGGCCTGCGCGCGATCCCGGCCGAAGCCGAAGCCATTCAGTTGGCACGTGACATTGCATTAGCGGAGTACGCCGGAGGGCGGCTGCATGCTGCGACCATCAGCACGGCGCAGGCGGTGGAACTCGTGCGGCAAGCCAAGGCACGGAAGTCCCAGGTGACCGCTTCGGTGGCCGCGCATCATCTGCTGCTCGATGACCGTTGCTTGAGCGGCTATGACAGCAGCTTCAAGGTAATGCCGCCGCTGCGCGACGAGTCGCACATTCAAGCGCTCCGGCTCGGGCTGAAGGACGGCACCATCGACGCGATCGTGAGCGATCATCGGCCGGAGGATCCCGAGCATAAGCGCGTTGAGCTGGGCAGGGCCGCCTTCGGCGCGGTCGGCCTCGAAACGGCCTTCGCAGCGGCGAACACGGCACTGAAGGGAAGCGTGCCGCTGCGCCGGCTCATCGAGCGCTTCACGACCGGACCGCGTGCGGTGCTGGGCCTCCCGACGGCTCACATCGCCGATGCCGGCCCGGCGTGCATGACCTTGTTCCACCCGGGCGTGGAATGGAAATTCAGCGAATCGGATCTGGTGAGCCGCAGCAGGAACACGCCGTTCATCGGGACGCGTTTCACCGGAAGGCCGCTCGGCATAGTGAGCCAGGGCCGCTTGATGCTCGCCCCAGGTTATTCAGCATTGGTAGGAGCCTGAATCATCGGCCGGCTTCTTCATCGCCCTTGGCCGTATCATTCATGGCCTTGAACTTGGCGATGAGCTCCTCATTGGTGAGGCCAAGGTTCTCGATCATGGCCCGCGCATCGCGCGCGAAAGGATGATCGGGATACTCATTGATCACCTGCTCGTAGATCCGTTTGGCCTCACCGTCCTGGTCCAGGTCATCATCGAGCGTCAGCGCCTTCATGTAGAGCACATCCACCCGGCGCCTCCAGCTCTGGTAATTGTGCGCGATGCGGTCGTACAGCATCATCGCCTGATCGGGCTGATGGTTGCTCTTGTGCATGCCTGCCGCGCGGAAGAGGTACTCGGGCGCCATGCTGTCCAACGGGTAGGCGGCTGCATATGCCTTGTACACATCAACCATGGCCAGGGCCGTGCGCTGATCGAATGCGCGGTGCTCGAAGAGCGAATCCTCCTTGGCCCGGATCCGCTCGCGGGCCTCGATCATCTTGGCGTCGGCGGTGGTGTCGCTGTTGCCGCATGCGCTCAGCAGCGCGATGGGCAGCATCAAGAGAAGATGGCGATTGAGGCAGTTCATTTCGCTGGGGTGAATCGGAGTTTGTAGCTCACATCGGCCTTGCCACGGGAGAGGTCGCGCAATTTGCCTTGTAGCAATCGCCTGCGCAGCGCGGGCAGGTGATCGATGAAGAGGATGCCATCGAGGTGGTCGTGCTCGTGCTGGATCACCCGCGCGGCGAAGCCATCGAACGATTCCTCGTGCTCCTGGAACCGCTCATCCTGGTACTGCAGCACGATGCGCGGCTGGCGCTGCACGTTCTCACGGATCCCGGGGATGCTCAGGCAACCCTCCTCAAAGGGCCACTCCTCCCCTTCCTCCTCAACGATGTACGGATTGATGAAGACCTTCTTGAAGTCCTTCAAGTGCGCATCCTCCGTTGGCTTGCCATCCTCATCGGTGGCGAAGGGCGAGGCATCGACGATGAAGAGGCGGATGCCCTGCCCGACCTGCGGCGCAGCGAGGCCCACGCCATTGGCGGCGTACATGGTCTCGAACATGTCGGCGATGAGCTGTTCAAGCCCGGGGTGCCCCGGCTCGATATCCCGGGCGACCTTCTTCAGGACTGGATCGCCGTAAGCGCGGATGGGCAGGATCATGGGCGGCGAAAATAGCCTGCTGGAAGGGCTGCCCCAATCGCGAAGCGCGGCCCAATGGCGGTGATCCATCTTTGCGCGCCATCAACGGAAGCCATGCGGAACCGCAAACCGAAGGAGACCATCGTATGGGAGGCCGTGCCGATCACCGGCGCAGGCGCCAACGGGAAGGCGCTGGCGAAGGTCGATGGCCTCGTGGTCTTCGTGAACGGCGCTGTGCCCGGCGATGTGGCGGACCTGCGCGTGACGCTGAAGAAGAAGAATTACGCGGAGGCCGTCGCGCAGCGTATCGTGGCGCCGTCGCCAGATCGGGTGAGCCCTTTCTGCGCGCACTTCGGCACCTGCGGAGGCTGCAAGTGGCAGGACCTCTCCTATCCGAAGCAACTGGAATACAAGCAGCAGCAGGTGGTCGATAACCTGGAGCGCATCGGCGGATTGCAAATGCCGGCGATCACGCCCATCATGCCATCCGCGCGGCTTACGCACTACCGGAACAAGCTCGAGTTCACCTTCAGCAACAACCGGTGGCTCACCAAGGAGGAAATCGGATCAACCGGCCAGCTCACCGATCGCAATGCGCTCGGCTTCCACATCCCGCAGCGCTTCGACCGCGTGCTCGACATCGGTGCATGCCACCTGCAGCCCGCGCCCAGCGATGCCATCCGTGGCTTCGTGCGCCAGCATGCGCGCGAGCATGGCCTCTCGCACTACGATGTACGCGCTCATCAGGGCTTCCTGCGCAACCTGCTCATACGCACCGCCACCACGGGCGAGTGCATGGTGCTGCTCTCCCTCGGGCACGAGGATCCGCAGCCGCGCGAACGGCTGCTCTCCGCGCTCACGGAGCGCTTCCCTCAGCTCGCATCCGTGCTCTACACCATCAATCCGAAACGGAACGACACCATCTACGACCTCGACATCCAGCGCTGGCACGGCCGCGATCACATCGTGGAGGAGCTGCCCGATGGCCCGGGCGGGAAGCCCCTGCGGTTCCGCATCGGCCCAAAGACCTTCTTCCAGACCAATCCGCAGCAGACCATCGCCATGTACAAGCTGGTGCGCGAGCTCGCCGGATTGACCGGCACGGAGAACGTCTATGACCTCTATTGCGGGGCTGGCAGCATCACCTTGTACCTGGCTGGCGCAGCACGCCAAATCACGGGGGCCGAACTGGTTCCGGAAAGCGTGGCGGATGCCCGCATGAACGCCGAGCTCAACGGCATCACCAATGTGAGCTTCACGGCCGGCGACATGAAGAAGACGCTGAACGCCGAGTTCATCCGGTTGCACGGCAAGCCCGATGTGGTGGTCACGGATCCACCGCGCGCCGGCATGGACGAGCCCGTGACGCGCCATTTGCTAGAGCTTGACCCGCAGCGCATCGTTTACGTGAGCTGCAACCCGGCCACGCAAGCGCGCGACCTGGCGATCCTCAACCACCACTACCGCATCGATTTCGTGCAGCCTGTGGACATGTTCCCGCACACCTACCACGTGGAGAACGTGGTGCGGCTGGTGAGGCGATGAGCCTTCGCAGCTGAATCCTGGTCCTTCATGAAACTCGACCACGACTTCTGGAACCAGCGCTACGCTGCAGGCGACACTGCCTGGGACCTCGGTGCGCCCTCGACCCCTTTGAAGGAATACCTGGACCAGCTCACCGACAGGTCGACCCGGGTCCTCATTCCCGGCGGCGGCCGCGCATGGGAAGCTGAATATGCGCATCGGCTCGGCTTCCGGAACGTGTTCATCATCGACCTCACCGAAGCGCCGCTGAACGACTTGCTCGCACGATGCCCCGGTTTCCCGCGTGAATGCTTCATCGTCGGGGACTTCTTCACGCATGCCGGCAAGTACGACCTGATCCTGGAGCAGACCTTCTTCTGCGCCATCGACCCGGCCCTGCGTGAGCGCTACGTGGCGCACATGCACTGCCTGCTCGCGCCGGGCGGGAAGCTGGCAGGCGTGCTCTTCAACGATGCGCTCAACGCGGACAAGCCCCCCTTCGGCGGGTTCCGCGACGATTACTTGCCGCTGTTCAGGCGCTGGTTCCCCGGCGTTAGCATGGAGGCCTGTCGCAACTCGATTGCTCCACGCGCCGGCCGGGAGCTCTGGCTGAAAGCGGTGAAGCCATCGCCGGTGGGATGCGCCTTGCTCGATCGCTTCGAGGAAGCCGCCGTACAGCGGAAACCTGTTCGCCTGCTGCTGAGCGATGGCCGATCCACGGAGGGCATCATCGCTGATCTCGTTGCGCGCGATGGCGCCGATAGGATCATCCTGTCAGATGGCCGTGAGCTGCGCGCTGACTCGGTGGTGAGGATGGACTGAGGCCCGTGACCGCATTCCGGATCCTTTGCCGACCTTCACCCGCACATCCACATGCCCGTGAAAAGCGCACCGACCGAAGTGCAGGAATATTTCGAGGCACTGCCCGCCGATCGCCGTGAGCAACTGGGTGCGCTCCGCAGCCACATCCGGCACCTTTGGCCCGATGCCGTGGAGGACTTCTCCCACCGCATGCCCACTTATCGGATACAAGGCAAGCCCGCCTTCGCGATCGCCAGCCAGAAGAACGGGGATGTGCTGCATGTGATCGCCGCTGATCTCCTGGCCCCCTTCAAGCATGAGATGATGCAGCACGATTGCGGACAGGCCTGCATCCGTTTCCGATCCCTGACGCCGGAGGCCACTGACCTGCTCGACCGCGTGATCAAGTACGTCGGCAGCCAGATCCACCTCAGCCGGCTATCCGTGCGGCCGACCGCGAAACGGAAGCTGCCCGCTGCCTGAAAGCATCCTGGATCACCGGGTCGGCGCGCGGCCAAGGCGCTCGGCAGGCCCCCAGCGCCGCGCCCCCTTTACCTTGGCCCCATGAGCAATCGCACACTGGTGCTCACCCATGAGCAGGTGCAACGCAAACTGAGGCGAATCGCCCATCAGTTGCACGAAGAGCATCATCCCGAGAAGAGCATCGTGCTGGTGGGCATCGCCCCGAGAGGCATAATCCTCTCGCAGCGTTTGGCAGCGTTGCTCAAGGAGATCACTGAACAGAACGTGGTGCTGGCGGAGCTCACGCTGGATAAGGAAAGACCCATCGAGCGCCCTGTGCGGCTCAGCATCGAGCCCAAGGAATTGAAGAACCGCGTGGTGGTGCTGGTGGATGATGTGCTCATGAGCGGCCGCACGCTCATTCACGCGGCAGGCTACCTGGTGCAGGCCGCGCCCAAGCGATTGACCACCGTGGTGCTCGTTGACCGGCGGCACCGGCTCTTCCCGATACGCGCCGATATCGTCGGGCTCACCTTGAGCACCACCTTGCAGGAGCACATCAGCGTGGAATTCGGCAAGCAGGACGGGGTTCACCTGCGCTGATCAGCAAGCGCGGCAACGATGCTCCCGGCCACCTCCTCGGGCGTCCTTCCCGCATCCACGCGCAAATGACCGCGCGCGTAGTCCGGTGCGCGCTCCTGCATCAGGCTGGCGACACGGGCACGAAGGGCATCGCCTTTCAGCCCGAAGAGCAAGGGCCGGTCGCCCCCGGCGCGCTCGATCCGCGGCATCAGCGCTGCCAAGGGCGCATCGAGCCAGACCACCGTACCGGCGCTGAGCATGCGTTGCATGTTCGCTGCAACAGTGGACGTTCCGCCGCCCATGGCGATCACGGCATCCTCACCAAGCAGCAGCCCTTCCAGAACCGATGATTCCAAGTCGCGGAAGGCCTGCTCCCCTTCGCGCTGCACGAATGGCAGCAGCGGGCCGATCCGTGATTCGATCGCGCGATCGAGATCGACGAAAGGCAGGCCGAGCCTCACGGCCAGCAATCGACCAACGGTGCTCTTGCCGCTGCACATCATGCCGATCAGCTGCACATGGCCGTTCATGCTCAAAGGCGCGGCGTGGGAGGTGGACCAGCCGTCGCGGCCACGAAAGAAAGAACTTCGCCGCCCATGAAGCTCATTGAAGCGAACGACCCGAAGACCCTGCGCGACTGGATGCGCCTGCCCTGGCATATCTACAAGCACGACCCGAACTGGATCCCGCACCTGAGGCAGGACATCGAAAAGGTCTTCGACCCGGAGCGCAACAAGGTCTTCCAGCCCGACAAGGACAATGGAGAGCGCGCCACCGCGAAGCGCTGGGTGCTTTATGATGACCAGAGCGGGGCCATCGGCCGCATCGCGGCTTTCATCAATCCGCGCACGGCCTATACCGAGAAGCAGCCCACAGGCGGCATCGGCTTCTTCGAGTGCATCAACGATGAGCCTGCTGCCAGCACGCTGCTCGACGCCTCCAGGGAATGGCTCCAGAGCCTCGGCATGCAGGCCATGGACGGCCCGATCAACCTCGGCGACCGCAACCAGTTCTGGGGCCTGCTCACCGAGAACTTCACCGATCCGCCGATCTACCTCACCAACTATAATCCGCAGTACTACAAGGACCTGTTCGAGGCATACGGCTTCCAGGAGTACTTCAAACAGCTCTTCTTCAAGCGCTCGGTGGAGGTCGGCGCGCAACCGATCTTCCACCGGAAGTACAACCAGCTGATGAATGACCCGGATTTCCGCATCCACGAGTGCACCGGGCGAAGCGTGCAGCAGATCGCCGAGGATTTCTGCACGGTGTACAACGACGCCTGGGTCGATCACGACAACCACAAGGCCATGGAACACGCAACCGCCCTGAAGATCGTGAAGGCCATGAAACCGGTGATGGACCCGAGGCTGCTCATGTTCATCCGGCACAAGGACCGTCCCGTGGCCATGTACATCAGCCTTCCAGAGCTGAACGAGATCTTCCGGCACGTGAACGGCAACCTCAATTGGCTGGGCAAGCTGAAGTTCCTCTGGCACAAATGGCGCGGCACGGTGAAGACCATGACGGGCATCGTATTCGGCGTGGCCAAGCCCTGGCAGGGCAAGGGTCTCGAAGGCGCGCTGATCGTGTTCGCCGAGAAGACCATCGTGGAGAAAAAGCTCTACCGGGACACGGTGCTCACCTGGATCGGCGACTTCAACCCGCGCATGATCAAGGTGTGCCAGAACCTCGATGCGGTGAATTACCGCACGCTGGCCACCTACCGCTACCTCTTCGACCGGAGCGCGCCGTTCGAGCGGCATCCGGTGATCGAGAAGAAGGATAAATGAGCCCGTTTGGAGCAGCGGCCGAGATCTCTACATTTGCCGCCCCTTGGCGCAGGGACCCTTCGGGGGAAGCGCGCCGGAGGACTCGGTAGCTCAGTTGGTAGAGCACAACACTTTTAATGTTGGGGTCCTGGGTTCGAGCCCCAGCCGAGTCACTGGATTTCGGGTGAATGAGCGGAGAGCAACGCTCATGAGCCTCATGTTCTTTCGAGACTGCCCAGGTGGCGAAATTGGTAGACGCACTACTTTGAGGTGGTAGCGCCCGAAAGGGTGTGCTGGTTCGAGTCCAGTCCTGGGCACTTGATGATCAAAGCCTCGCCGCGCAGCGGCGGGGCTTTTTCATGTTCCCACGGATCGCGCATGGCCGCCGCAATGAGCAGGCTGATTCAGGCAGTGCCAAGCGGATCAAGGGCAGTACGATGAAAGGGCTCGTCGTGAGCGGCCCGCGAGAGAGGGCCATGGCACCAAGAAGGTGTCGCCAGACATCACCGGGCAGCCGTGGTCGGAATGCACGTCCCATCTTTGGTCGGCCGAGCCCGTAGCTGCCATCGAGAATTCTGAAGTGCCACCTTGATCCTCAAAGCCCCGAATCGATGGCAGGACAGCTGAAGGACCTTCTGGTGCTCGAGGCGGCCACTGTGCTCGCAGGCCCTTCCGTGGGATTTTTCTTCGCGGAGCTGGGCGCTCGCGTGGTGAAGGTGGAGCCGCCTCACGGTGATGCCACACGCGCTTGGAAACTGCCGGTGGAGCCCGCCGGAAATCCCTTGAGCGCCTATTTCAGCAGCGTGAATTGGGGCAAGGAGCACATGCGCCTTGATCTGAAGGATGCCTCGGACCGCGATCGGTTCGATGCGCTTGTGCGCGTTGCGGATATCCTGATCACCAACCATATGGCCGACGACGCGGTGAAGCTCGGCCTCGATCGCGAGCGCTTGCTCGCCTTGAATCCGCGCCTGATACATGGCCACATCAAGGGCTTTGCAGAACAGCCGGACCGCCCCGCATACGATGTGGTGCTGCAGGCGGAGTGCGGTTACATCAGCATGACCGGCAGCGGACCTGGCCAGTTCGCGAAAATGCCCATCGCGCTCATCGATTTGCTGGCCGCGCATCAGCTCAAGGAGGGGCTCCTGATCGCGCTGCTGCGCCGTGAGCGCAGCGGAAAAGGGGCATTCGTGGATGTCTCCCTCGAAGAGGCCGCCTTGGCCGGGCTCATCAATCAGGCGAGCAATTTCATGATGGCTGGCGCCGTGGCCAGGCCCTTGGGCACCCTGCACCCCAATATCGCTCCGTACGGCGAAGTGCTCCGCTGCGCGGATGAAGGCCGCATCATCCTGGCCGTGGGCAGCGATGCGCAGTTCATGGCGCTCTGCGCCGTGATCGGCGCCCCAGCGCTGGCGACCGATGCGCGATTCAGCTCTAGTTCCTTGCGCGTGCAGAATCGCACGGCTCTCGCCGATCTGCTCGAGCCCGTCTTCGCCTCCCACATGCGTGACGCGCTGCTCGGCCGTTTGCTTTCGGCCGGCGTGCCCTGCGGGGCTGTTCGTTCCATCGACGAGGTGCTGGCCTCACCGGCCGCGCGGCGCATGACGCTGGCCAGTGCGATCGACGGCCAACCCACCCTGCGCCTGAGCGGCAACGCCTTCCGCGTCGAGGGCTGAATCAACCCTGCGGGTCGCGGGACTTCCTCAGCGCTTGCTTCAGCAAGGGCACCAGGCGCTTCGCCTCCTCTTCGGTCAGGCCTTTGCCGAAGGCGACCTTCTTCCCGAGATGCTCGAACCCGAGCCGTTCTCCTCCGATCATCCAGACGCTATCGCTCCACTGCCATTTCCATGAGCGGCGGTCGATGTTGAGCATCCCGACGCCCGTGATGTTCTCCGCGAAATAGGCGTGCGCCCTCCCGAACCCGAAGAGGCTGTCCTTGATGGTGAGCCTGCCATCCTTCACGCGCCAGATCTCATAGCCCTTGAATCGCCAGAGCGTGGCCCGGCCTGTTTGCAGCATGAAGTAGGCCCAGAAGGCGAGCAAGGCGAGCAGGTATTGGCGCAAGGGTTCGCCCACAGGCAACTTGCTCCGCTCATAGAGGATCAGGGCCCCGCAAACGAGCCATGCCGTTGCCCAGGCCAGCAGCATGAATCGCTTGCCAGCGCTGGGCCTGGCGCTGATCACCGCGCTCCATCGGCCATCGGCCTGCTCCACGCTCACGCGATCGCTGATGAACTCCATCACGCGCTCACTTGCGCCAGCACCTGGCCATAGAGGGCTTCATAACGCGGCAGCACTTCCTTCAGGTCGAAGCGCGCTGCACCGCGCAGCGCCCCTCCGCGGTATGCTGCGTGCGTGGCCGGATCGCTGAGGATGGCGGCCGCTGCATCGGCCATGGCGCGCGCATCGCCCACCGGGCAGAGCAAGCCGCTCTCCCCGTGCGAGACCACCTCGGGCAGGCCACCTGAATCGCTGCAGACCACGGGCACGCCGCAAGCCATCGCCTCAAGCGCCGCGAGACCGAAGCTCTCGGTCTCACTGGGCAGCACGAAGAGGTCGCAACTGGCCACCACCTCTTCCGGACGCGTCATCTTGCCGAGGAAGTGAATGCTATCGCAGCTCCCGTCCTGGCGGCATTGCGTCTCGATGCGCTGGCGCTCGGGCCCATCGCCGATCAACAGCAGCCTGGCAGGTACCCTTTGGCGGAGCAGTTTGAACATGGCCACCACATCGTCCACGCGCTTCACCGGCCGGAAGTTGGAGACGTGCACCAGCAGGCGCTCATCCTTGGGCGCATATCGGGCGCGCAGGGCGGCGTCGGGCTCGTGCCGGTACTGATCGAGGCACACGAAGTTGGGGATCACCTGCACCTCGCGCTTGAGCGGGAAGTGCGAGAAGGTATCGCGGCGTAGGCTCTCGCTCACCGCCGTGACCGCATTGCTGCGCTCCATGCTGAAGGTGATCACCGGCTCGAAGCTGGGGTCGCGACCCACGATGGTGATATCGGTGCCGTGCAGGGTGGTTATGAAGGGCACATGCATGCCTTGCGCATCAAGGATGCGCTGAGCCATCCAGGCTGCGCTGGCGTGCGGGATGGCGTAGTGCACATGCATGAGGTCGAGGCCCTCGTACTTGGCCACATCAACTAGCTTGCTGGTGAGCACCAGCTCGTAAGGCTGGTAATCGAAGAGCGGATAATCGCTTACGCGAACCTCGTGGTAGAACACGTTGGGGTGATCGCGCAGCCGCACGGGCCGATCATAGGTGATGAAGTGGATGACGTGGCCTTTCTCCGCCAGGGCCATGCCCAGCTCGGTGGCCACTACGCCGCTTCCGCCGAAAGTGGGATAACAGACAATGCCGATGCGCATGAGAATGCCGGGCGCGAAGATCGCACGCGCGCGTGGCTGGCCGATGCGATCTTCGCGGCCATCTTGGGCGCCGTGAGACGAATCTGGGAAGGGCCTCCCGCCCATGCGGTGCGCTGGCTCACCGCCATCGCGCTGCTGCCACGGCTGATTGCGGCGCTCTTCAGCCCCGGCTATATGGCGCACGACGATCATTTCCTGGTGATCGAGGCCGCGGCGAGCTGGGTGGCCGGCTTCGACTACAACGATTGGCTGCCCTGGAATCAAGGTGCCGATGCCTCACCTAGCGGGCACAGCTTCTTCTATGTGGGCCTGCACTACATCCTATTCAGCGCGCTGGATGCCATCGGCATCGGGGATCCGCGCTCCTGGATGCTCGTGGTGCGGCTGCTTCACGCTGCATGGAGCCTGATCGCGGTCCGGGCCGGCTACCGGATAGCGATGCGGCTGGCGGGTCCGGCCACAGCTTGGCAGGCCGGCCTCTTCCTCGCGCTGTTCTGCTTCATGCCCTTCCTCAGCGTGCGCAATCTGGTGGAAGTGGCGTGCATCCCTTTGCTGATGGTGGGGAGCCTGCGGCTGCTCGATGCCGACGCGGATCGGGCATGGCGACCGGCGCTCATCGCCGGACTATGGATCGGCGTGGCCATGAATGTGCGGTTCCAGACCATCTTCTTCGCGGCGGGCCCGGGCATCGCGTTCATGCTCATGCGCCGGTGGAATTCGATGCTCGCCTATGGGGCCGGCGTGCTGCTGCCGATCCTGCTGATCCAGGGCGCGATCGATTCGATCCTCTGGGGAAGGCCCTGGGCCGAGATCACGGAGTACGTGCGCTACAACCTGAGCAACACCACCACCTACGGCGTGCTGCCGTGGTACAATTACCTCCTGCTGCTCGCCGGCCTGCTGATCCCGCCGCTGAGCCTCGCCGTGATCTTCGGATTCTTCCGCCGAGCGAAGCCCTTGGTGCTCTCGCTGCCCGTGCTGCTCTTCATCGCCATCCACTCCTACTTCCCGAACAAGCAGGAACGCTTCCTGCTGCCGATCGTGCCGCTCTTCTTCGTGCTGGGCCATGCCTCATGGGAGCAATGGCGATCCGCATCGGCCTGGTGGAAACGCCGCGAAAGCCTGTGGCGCGGCGCCCTCGTGTTCGTCTGGGCGCTGAACCTGCTGCTGCTGCCCCTGATCAGCACCACCTACAGCAAACGCAGCCGGATCGAGGCCATGCTGATGCTGCGCGAGCATCGGCCGTTGGGCGGACTGATCGTGCAGGACAGCGACGAGGAGCCCGCCATGCCGCCGCGCTTCTACCTGGGCCAATGGGACATGGGCATCTTCCTCTTCGGCCCGAGCCGCGCGGAGCTCGACCTGCGCGAGCATTTGGCCAAGGACCATGTGGACGGCCGTGATCATCATGTGCTCTTCATCGGCGAGGACAAGCTCGAAGAACGCATCGCGCGTTTCGAGTCGAGCTACGGTCCGGTTGAAGTCCTTGGCCGTGCGGAGCCCGGCCTGATCGACCGCATCGTTCATTGGCTCAACCCGGTCAACCGGAATGAGGTGATCGTGATCGCGCGCATCAGTGACCGCACCGCGCATTAATTCGCGGCCATGCTCGAACTCAGCCACCTCGACCCCGCCGTGCTCCTGACCGGGCATGGCCTCGTCGCCCTGCTCACCCTCACGGCACTGGAGATCGTGCTGGGCATCGACAACATCATCTTCATCTCCATCATCAGCAACAGCCTTTCCGGCAAGCAGGATCAGCGCAAGGCCAGGCAACTGGGCCTGGCCTTGGCCATGGTCACCCGCATCGTGTTGCTGCTCTCCTTGAGCTGGGTGATGGGCCTGGACAAGCCCTTCTTCACGGTGCTGGATCATGCATTCAGCGGAAGGGATATTGTGCTGCTGCTCGGCGGCCTCTTCCTGATCTACAAGGCCACCGCGGAGATCCATGAGAAGGTCACCGGCGCAGGGCACCTAGAAGGCGCCGTGAAGAAGGCGAAGGGCCTCGCCTCCGTGATCGGCCAGATCATCCTCATCGACATGGTCTTCTCCATCGATTCAGTGATCACGGCTGTGGGCATGAGCAACGAGATCATCATCATGGTGCTGGCCGTGATCATCGCTGTGGTGGTGATGATGCTCGCCGCCGGTGCGATCAGTTCCTTCGTGGAGAAGCACGCAACCGTGAAGGTGCTGGCGCTGGCCTTCCTGGTGATGATCGGTGTGGCGCTGCTCATTGAAGGCATGGGCGAGCACATCAACAAGAATTACATCTACTTCGCCATGGCCTTCAGCGTAGCGGTGGAGATGCTGAACCTGCGCATGGCGCGCACGGGACTGATCAAGCGCTGACCACCGGCATCAAGGGAGCTGGGCGGCGCGCAGTGCCGTGGGCACCGTGCCGCCGATGTTCACCAGGATGGCATCGCGGTCGTTGCCCGTACCGGTGTAGCGCACCACGCCATCGAGGTTCACATCTTCCGGGAAATAGCCGTTGGCCGTGGCCGTGGGCACCGTGCCCCCAATACGGATGAGGATCGGATCACGGTCGTTGCCGGTACCTGTGTACTTGAGCACGCCATCGTGCAGCGCATCACCGGCATACATCACGTTGCGGCCTCCGACAGGCTTGGTGGCCTCGGCTCCGCCGAAGAGGCTGATGGAGCCATTGCTCATGTCGATCGTTGCTGCGGCGGAGGTCAAGGCTACGGCCGAAGCGGTCATCACGCCCAGGTGGTTCCGGTGGCGGATCGCCACGAAATAGCTGCCCGACGGCACGTTCAACGCTACCGCCGAGCTCCCATCGGTCGCCGAGACGATATCGCCATCGGCCTGCAGCAATGCGCTGCGCGTAGCCAGCACCTGCGCATTGTTCAGCGCGGAACGGAGTTCCACCACCACCCAATCGACCACGGCATTGTTGCCGGTCACATTCAGCACGGTGCTGGTGGTGGTCTCTCCACCTCCGCCGCCTACATGGCTGTATCCGGCTGAAGTGTAGGGCTCCGTGAGCGGCACCAGGCCATTGGCGCGCAGGGTGGCGTTCATCTGGGAGGTCCCGGTGTCGTACGGGCCTTCGAGGTAGACCCGCGGGCGTACCTGCACGGTCGGCGCCACCGCATAAGCTCCATCCATCACGGTCAGGTTGTTGGCAGGGTTCAGCCAATCACGCATGCGCTCAGCGGGCGAAGGGCCATCCCACATGGGACCGAACTTGGCGCAATCAGTGGGCACGGAGGTGGCGGTGGAGCACACTTGCGCACCATCGTACATGTGGCCAATGAAACGGCGGTTCTGGTCGAAGAGCGGTGAACCGCTGGAGATGGCCTGAACGAGCCCTTGGTCCCAATAGCCGCGCCAGGCCTGCACGCCGATGGCGTCGGTGTAGCTGGTGCTGGGGTCGTTGTTGAAGGCGATCTTCTTCACATCATACATGGGATGCTGGATCACCACGGTGGACTGGGGCGTGGCCCCGCTGCGGTCCCAGCCCGCGTAGTACACATTGTAGCTGGACGGCGGATCCGAGCTGAGCTCCACGAGCATCATATCCCGGTAATAATCAGCCGCGCGCACGGTGCATCCGGTCAAGGTCTGGTCGCTGGGCCCCACGCTGCCCACACAGGCCGGCGATTCGTAATTGAAGTAGAAGACCCAGCTCGGCGTTGTCGGCTGATAGCAGTGGAGGGCCAGCTGGAAGTAGGGCTTGCGCGGCGATTGCGTGTTGTTCATCAGGTTGCCGGAGCAGCCGCCGCCATCGGCGCGCAGGAAGAGCGCCACCGAGCGTTTCTCATCCTGCCAGTTGGCGGCCTCGGGGCAGATCACGTTGATCTGGCACGGCGAGCTCTGGAAGCCAGGATTGATGTCACGATCCTCATCAGCGCCGGACTCTGCGGTGAAACCGAACAGGTCCACCGTGCCGTGGGTGATGCTTGCCACGTGCAATTGCGACGGCCGGTGATGGCGGCTGCGCGCACGGTACTCGATCACCACCTCATCACCGGGCAGCACCGCCGTGGACATGCTTCCATCGGATTGGCGGTTGCTGGCATCAAAGCCGCCGATGAAGCGCGTCCTGGCTGCATCATAGAGGAAGACCAGGTCACCTTCGTTGAGCTCCCATCCCTCGAATTGCACGCTGAGCATGACGGCGCCGGGCGAGCGCAGCGCCAGCCGGCAGACGAGGCCACCGCCAGGGAGCACATCCCAACGGCCCAGGGAATCGAGCACATTGATCCGCTTGAAGCGCTGCACCCCATAGCGGAATTCGCCCTCAACCGGGGCGGCCTCCTCAGGTTCCAACGCACCGAAGTCAACGGTGGCCAGCATTCCGCGGTCAAGGTTCGGGTACAGCCATTCGGCCGGCTGCCCGCCATGGCTCACCTGGGCGTAGGCCGCAACCGCCATGCCCAAGGCGGTCGTCAGCATTGCTGCTCGCATGAAGATCGGAACTTGAGGCGAATCTAGCGCTGATTCAGCGCGCCACGATCACGAACTCGGTGCGGCGGTTGCGCGCGCGGCCTTCAGGGGTATCATTGGTGGCCACCGGCTTGGTAGGCCCGAGTCCCTTGAAGCTCAAGCGCGCCGCTGCGATGCCCTTCTCCTGCAAATAGCCCATCACCGTGAATGCGCGGTCGTTGCTCAAGGCCATGTTGTCGGCGAGCTGGCCCACGTTGTCCGTATGGCCTTCGATGCGGATCCTGATGCTGGGGTTCTCCTTGAGGAAGGTGATCAGCTCATCGAGGATGAACTCGCTGCTCTTGGTGATCTCCGCGCTGTTGGTGGCGAAGTTGATGTCATTCACCCGGTAGCTCCGGTTCACTGCGATCCGCTGCACGCTCATATCAACCTGGGCGACGCCTTTGCGCGCAGTGTCCTCGATGGCGAAGCTGCGCGAATCGAAGACATGCCCTTCCTTCTTCACCGTGACCACCACATCGCTGCCGGCCTTAAGGCGAAGCACCGTGGCGTACCGGCCATCGACGCTGTCGGCTTTGATCACCTCGGTCTTGCGGCTATCCATGTACTTGACCTCCACGGTGGCTCCGCGAACGGCCTGCCCCTTCTCGTCCTTCACCTCGCCTTTCACGATGAGCACTTCGTCCGGGCGCACATCGCTGGGCAGCGGGAAGCTCATGATATCGAGCCCGCCCACGCCTTTGTACCGTGCGCTGGCGAAGAAGGCGGTGCGGCCATCGGCGCTCACGATGAGGCCGTGCTCATCCTGATCGGTATTGACCGGATGACCGATGTTGCGCGGCCTGGTCCATGTGCCATCGTCGTTGAGCTTGCTGAAGAAGATGTCGTAGCCACCGATGCCTTTGTGGCCTTGGCCGTTGGCCGCAGGCTTGGCGGCGAAGTACAACGTGCGGCTGTCGGCGTGCATGAATGGGGCCTTCTCATCGCCTTCGGTATTGATGCCGGGCACGGGCTGCGCAGGCGACCATTTCCCCTTGCCTTCGCGGGTTGAGCAGTAGATGTCGATGCCCATGCTGCCCTCGCGCGCCGTGGCGAAATACAAGGTGCGCCCATCGCCGCTGAGGCTGGGCTGGCTCTCCCAACTGCCAGGGCCGTTCACGGCATCGCCGATCTCGTCCAGCCCTTCCCACTCCCACTCCTGCCCGCCGGCGTCCAGATTGAACTTGCTGTTGAAGTGCGAGCGATGGATGTCGCAATTGCTGTAGCCCCGGCTATCCTTCGGCCCGCACACCGTGACGAACATCTCCTTGTTGTTGAGGCTGATGGTGACACCGCCGTAGCTGTCGCCGCTGTTGAAGGGATCCGGCAGCACGCGGCCGGTGTTGAATTCATCGGTGATCGACTTGCGGCGCGCCTCCATGAGCTCCTCGACCTCACGCGCCATGATATCGCCCTTGGCCTTCACCTGCCGCTTGCGCGTGAAGAAGAGCATCTCATTATCGGGCGAGAGCATGGGCAGGTACTCGTCGTTGGGCGTGCTCACGTTGGGCACGGGCACCGGATCGAGCCTGCCGGCGTTGCGGTAGAAGTCGGCGTAGAACTGCAGCTCAGGCATCAGCGCCTCCACCTCCGCATATTGCTTGTCGAAGTCCTTGCTCACGCGCGATGGATCATCCGTTGGGAACTTGCGGAAGGCCTCCAGGTCTCGCGCGGCACCGGCATGATCGCCTTCGGCGTAGCGCATCATGCCGAGCGTATAGGCCACCTCGCTATGGTAGTTGGGGCATAGGGCCTGCACGGCCTCGAGGTAGGCGATCGCCGGAGCGTATCCCCTTCCGGCCTCACGCGCGATCCGCGAGGCGGAGAGGCCCAGCCGGTACTTGCACTCAACGCACTCCGCATCGATCTCCAAGGTGCTCTTGAGCTTGGCGTGCCGCTCCTTCGGGTCCTTGGCCTTGGCGGCGTCGTCGAGCAGCTTCAGGATCTTCTTGTCGGTGGGCATGGCGCAGGGATCCTCTTCCTGGGCCATGGCGGCACCCATGCAAAAGGCCATCGCCAACGTGCAACCAGCAGCCCTCAACGTCGGCAAGCTCCAACCTTCAATCCTCATTTCACTGTCGTATCCGTGGCCTCCGCCTTCCTCACCAGTTCATCGCCCTGCTTCCGTGCTGCCTCCACGATCGCGTCGGCGCGCTTATCAGCTTCCGCGATGGCGCGCTGCTCAACCTTGTCGGCCTCCTGCTTGGCCTTGTCGGCCACGAGCCTAGCGGCAGCCTTGGCGAGCGGATTGGACACCTTGGCCAGCTCATCGTCGGCGGCTTTGTAGGCCTGTGCCTTGGCTGCCGCTGCTTCGCGCCGCGCATCGGCCTTGAGCTTATCGGCCTCGGCCTGCGCCTTGGCGATGAGCTTGTCACGCTCCTCCTTCGCGCGGGCGATCGCCTCTTCCTTGGCCTTGTTGATCTGGGTGTTGATCTCCTCCTTCACCTCAGTGACCACGGCATCCTTTACGCTGGTGGTTCCACCCGCGAAGACCGGCTTCACGATGGGCTTGGTCACCGTGCCCGTGAACTTGATCGTGGCATCGAGTTCCTTCGGCACCTGCAGGTTCGACCCGATGGCCGCATTGGCCTTGCCGAGCAGCCCGCCCACCGCGGTCGCCGCATTCGACCCGAAGATGTCCGTGGGGACCCTCGCCTTCATGTCGTAGTCGATGTCCTGCTGCGCGAAGCCCGTGCTCCCCTTCACTTCGCTCTGGATGCGATCGATCTTCACCTTGAATGGCTTCACCTCCATGCGGCCGTCCCTGAATTCGTAGCTGAAGCTGACATCCTGGAGCTTCGTGTTCTCGATCTCCTTCACCTTGAGCGCCTTCGCGAGGTCAACCAAGGGCTGGAATCCATCCACCTGCACATTGCGCGTCACCAGGGTGCCGTCGCCGGTGAGCGAATTGAGGTCGGCTTCCATGCGCTCGTTCAATCGGCCCTTCATGTCGAGCCTGGTGCTGAAGCTGCCCTTGCAGGTCTTGGCGATCGGGGCCACTTTCTGAACGAGGTCCACATAGGCCACGGTCTGCTGGATGTCGAGGTCCTTGATATCGTACCGGAAATCGATGCTGGGCTTCTGCACATCGCGCGCCTCATAGCCGCCGGACATGACCACTGACCCATTGAACAGGTTGAAGAATACATCCTTCAGGTCCACGCGCTGGTCGTGCACATGCATGCCGCCGCGGACATTGGTGAGCTTCATCTGGTCGTAGATCACCTCACCGGCCTTGAGCCCCATCCGGAAGTCGATGTTGCCGGGCACTTCGATCACGCTCATCGGCGTGCTGTCGGCCGGTGCGCTTTCGGCTTCGGGCGAATCACTCGGACCCATGAGTTCATTCAGGTCGAATTTGTCCGCCACGAGGTCGAAGCTGCCCATGAGGGTGCTGTCGCGCAGCCACCATTGGATGTAATTGTCCATGCGGCCGTTCGCCTGCAGGTTGCTGCTTCCCAGGCTTCCGGTGAAGCTGGTGAGCGCCAGGAAGCGCGGGCTGAAATCGAACTGCAGCGCCTTGATGCCGACGGCGTACGGCAGTGAGTCCGAGGCGTAGTTCATGCCCGCGAGCGTCACGCGCCCATCGGCCTGGAACTCCTCGTATCGCTGCGCCTCCACATCGCTCATGGCGCCTTTCATGCGCACATCGGCTGCGAGCTTGCCCTGCAGCTCGTCGCCTTCCATGGGCACCACTTTCTTCACGCTGGCGAGATCGAGGTCGGCCTTCAGCTCCGCATCCACATTCGGGTCGCTGATGGGATGCGTGAGGTGCATGCGCGCTTCCACCGGATTGCCGGCCATCTTCATCGCGAACCGCTTCAGGTCCACCACCATGCCGTCGAGGTCCTTTCCGCCGGGGCTGTTCACCTTCAGGTCAATGTAGATGTCCTCCACGGCCGCCGGAAGGTCCGGGTACTTGAAGCGCCCTTGATCAACGTCCATCGCCACGCCAAAGCCCGGCATGCTCTCGTCGCTCATGCTGCCCTTCACATGCCCGCTGAACCCGGCCTTTCCGCTCATCTGCACGCCGCTCAGATCCGTGGCGAACTCTGCGGGAACCAAAGAGAGCAGGGTGCCGAAGTCGGTCTTCTTGGCGTTCCAGGTGATGTCCATGTCGATGGGGTCGCCGGGCATGGCCAGCCAGCCATCGAAGCCCAGCACGAGTTGATTGATGGTGGCCTCGTTCTCGCGGAAGGTGAACTTCATGTTGGGCATGTCCATGTCGAGGTCAGCCGTGATATCCGCCTTCACATGGCGCAGGTACTTCACGCCGTCGAACGAGACGTTAGCCGTATCGGCGTGCAGCACGGTCTTGAGGGTGTACAGGCTTTCGGTCATGTCACCGCTGCCAGTGAGGTCGAGGCCGAAGAGGTCCATCGAGAAAGTGAGGGATGCGTCGTCGTAGATCAATCGACCGTCCGTGATCGAGAATTCCGAGAGCCCAAGGTGGAATGCGCTCGCGGTGTCCGCCGGCTCCACTTCAGCTGCCTGCGCTGTGTCCGGCTTGGCGATGTCCCAGTTCGCGCGGCCGTCCTCGAGCACCTTCACATGGATGTTCGGCTTCACCAGCTGGATGCGCTTCACTTCGATCTTGTCACCGAAGAGGCTCTTGACGTCCACCGTGGCGATAAGGCCAGCGATGCGGGCCAATTCCACGCCTTCGAATGGTGCGGCGTTCAGCACGCTCACATCGGCTATTTCCACCGTGAGGTTCGGGAAGCTCCTGAGGATGGTGATGTCCCATGCGCCCCAATTCACCGTGGCATTGAGGCTCTTGTTCACCTCCGCCTTTACGGCTGCTTCAATCTTATCCTTGAACAGGATGGGGATGAGCACCGCCGCTGCGAGCAGCAGGATGAATATTGTCCCGAGCGTGAGGAGTATGCGCTTGACCCACTTTTTCATGGTTCCTGGATTTAGCCGTCTTAGGAGTGCGCGAAGATCGCGCGCGGCCTACCCGATCCCGTGCCGGGGCCGAAGCCTTGTCAACGCGAACCTGTCGGTCAGGCCGTCGGTGCGCCGAACAGCGGCCCGCGAGAACCCTATTCCCTGCACCGCGCAGCGCTATACCAAAAGCTACACTTGCACCAGCCACCATGACAGCGAAGAAGAGTCCTCCGGTCTTCCAGTTCACGGCCCCGCTGGAGCGCATGACGGGCCGGTTCGCGTGGAGCTACGTGGAGTTCCCGCACGATGTGAAGGAGCTTTTCGGCAAGCGCGGCGAGGTACGTGTAAACTGCCTGGTCAATGGTGTGGCCGCGGACCGCGCCCTGATGCCCACGAAGAGCGGCTACCACATCATTGTGCTCGGCGGAGACCTGCGCCGGCAAGCCGGGATCAAACGGCCTGGCGAACCGGTGAAAATGGAATTGTGGCTGGACCCCGAGCCTGACCGCATCAGCATCCCGGCTGAACTGGCGGAAACACTCGATTTCATCCCGGAGATGAAGGCGGCTTGGGACAAGCTCACGCCCGGCATGAAGCGCAGCATGTGCTACTGGGTGGGCAGCGCCAAGACCGAGCCCACACGTGCCAAGCGGATCGCTGAGCTGCTGCGGCGATTCGAGACCGGCCATTTCCAGGTGGGCAAAGGGCCGGAGCCTTCGAAACCGAAGGGGAGGAAATAAAGAAGCCCCCCGACGGATCGGGAGGCTTCTGATAAATAGCGTGCTTGATTACTCGGCGGCAGGGGCATCGCCTTCTGCAGCGGCCTCGGCGGGCGCGTCAGCAGCCGTTTCGGCGGGAGCTTCCTCGGCAGCAGGAGCGGCAACCTCAGCAGCGGCGGAAGCAGCCAGCTTGGCGCTGAGCTTCGCGGCCATCTCCTCGGCCTTCTTCAGTTCTGCGGCCACGCGGTCCTTGGCGGCCTTGTCGGCGCCATCGGCGAGCTTGGTGCGCTTGCTCTCGATCTTGGCGTTCTTCTCATTCATCCACGCATCGAAACGGCGGTCGGCCTCTTCTTGCGTGAACGCGCCCTTCTTCACCCCGCCATTGAGATGGTTGCGGTAAACGATTCCCGTATAGCTCAGGATCGCACGGCAGGTATCGCTGGGTTGCGCGCCCTTCTCCAGCCAGTCAAGCGCCTTATCGCGATTGATCTCGATGAATGCGGGATTCTGGTTGGGATCATAGGCACCGATCCGTTCGATGTACTTCCCGTCGCGCGGAGCGCGGGAATCGGCCACCACCAAATGGTAGTAGGGCCGGCCTTTCTTGCCTTTTCTCTGAAGGCGGATGCGAGTTGGCATGTCGCGGTTTGTGTTTAGGTCCCCGGAATTGGGGGCGCAAATATGGGCTTTTCCGGGCGAAGAGCACATCAAGGCTCCGGCCTTGTGCCAAGGAGGTCCCCCGAAGCACGCGCCGGCACGACCTTTAGCCCGATGCGCATCACCCCAGCCTTGCTATTCCTATTGGCGTCCAGCGCCTTGGCACAAGCTCCGACCGAGCCGAACCTCATTCCGAAACCCGTGGAATTGCGGATGGAGCCCGGCACGCTGGATTTGGGCTGCCCGTGGCAGGTTGAGGTGAGCGAATCTACCTCCAAGGGATTATTCGATCTGCTTCAAGCGGAACTGGCTCCGCTGCAGCTACCGAAGACCAAGGATTGCGTTCTGCCGCTCCGGATCCAATTCAATCGCATCCAACCGGATACCATTCTGCCGGATGAATGGCACAGCATACACGTCGCACCGGATGGAATCTCGGTCATAGCAACGTCGGAGGAAGGCCTCTTCCGGGCAAGCCGGACGCTGATCCAATTGCTGGAGCAGGGCCGCGGAACCGGCAACCTCCCTTGCCTCATCATCACCGATTGGCCGCGCTTCCCATGGCGGGGCATGCACCTCGATGCCTGCCGCCACTTCTGGAGCGTGGAATTCACCAAGAAGTACATCGACCTGCTGGCACGCTACAAGATGAATCGTTTCCACTGGCACCTCACGGAGGACCAAGGCTGGCGGATCGAGATCAAGAAGTACCCGAAGCTCACCGAAGTGGGCGCTTGGCGCAGCGGATCCCAGGTGGGACCGTACAGTCGGCGCGAATACGACAGCATTCCCTACGGTGGCTTCTACACGCAGGAGCAGATCCGCGATGTGGTGGCCTACGCGGCAGCGCGGCACATCACCGTGGTGCCGGAGATCGAGATGCCGGGGCATGCCTTGGCCGCGCTGGCGAGTTACCCGCAACTGGGCTGCACGGGCGGACCTTACGAAGTGCAGAAGGGCTGGGGCGTCTTCGACGATATGTTCTGCGCGGGCAACGACAGCGTGTTCACCGTGCTGGAAGATGTGCTCACCGAAGTGATGGACCTCTTCCCCAGCGAGCTGATCCATATCGGTGGTGATGAATGCCCGAAAGAGCGTTGGAAGACCTGCGCAAAATGCCAGTCGCGGATGAGAACGCACGGCTTGAAGGACGAGCACGAACTGCAGAGCTACTTCATCCAGCGCATCGAGAAGTTCGTGAACAGCAAGGGCCGGAAGATCATCGGCTGGGATGAGATCCTGGAAGGCGGGCTGGCGCCGAACGCGGCCGTGATGAGTTGGCGCGGAACGGAAGGCGGTGTGGCAGCAGCGAAGCAGAAGCACAATGTGGTCATGAGCCCCGGCAGCCATTGCTATTTCGATCACTACCAAGGCAACCCCGCGAACGAACCGTTGGCCATCGGCGGCTACACCACCTTGCAGAAGGTGTACAGCTACGAGCCCATCCCCACAGAACTGAAGCCCGATGAGCACAAATACATCCTCGGCGCGCAGGGCAACGTGTGGACGGAGTACATCCTCACACCCGAGCATGTGGAGTACATGGCCGTGCCGCGCATTCTCGCATTGGCGGAAGTGCTGTGGACGCCGAAGGCGAAGCGGGATGAGGCGGATTTCATCCAGCGATTGGAGAAGGAGTTCCTGAGGCTCGATGCTTTAGGAGTCCGTTTCTCCAATAGCGTGTATTATGTGTCGGTCAGGGCGAAGAATTCGAGTCGATCCGGGGCAATCCAAATTGAACTAAGCAGTCCACTGGCTGATTCCATTCAGTACATGCTCCTTCCCTACCCCTCCGACGCCCTCTCTGGAATGGTCCATCCGGATGCGTTGCCCCTGAACAAGAAGCTCAGATATTCCCAACCCTTCGAGTTTAGTTCGAGCAGAGTACTTCTCACATCGGTCTTCAGAGGTGGCCAAGCTGTTGGAGACGTCACCAAACGGACATACACGTTCAACCTCGCCACCGCCCGCCCCATCATCTTGAGCGTCCCGCCCAACGAGCGCTACAACGAAGGCGGCGCTTTCACCTTGGTGGATGGCATCACCGCGCAGGAGAAGCGTGTGAGCACCGAATGGCTGGGCTGGCGCGAAGGCGTCACCATAACGGTGGATCTGGGCAGCTTGCAGGACATCAGCCGCATCGCCATCGGAGCGCTCAACGAGACGCATAGCTGGATCCATCTGCCCAAGGCGGGGGAGTTCCTTGTGAGCAGCGATGGGAAGACGTACACCGCATTCGGTTCCGCTGAGGTGAGCGCAGGCATGGGCCGCAACAGCTTGGGCATCGAGAAGAGCGGCAAGGCGCGCTACGTGCGCTTCGTGGTGAAGCACGCTGGCAATATCCCCGAGGGCTTCCCTGGAGCAGGCAACCCGGCATGGATGTTCCTGGATGAGATTGAGGTGCGATAGAACAATCTTTGCGCAACGAGAACGCCATGAGAAACCTCCTCTCCTTCGCACTCCTGCTCTGTGGCCTTTCCGCCTTGGCCCAGAACACCATCTACAGCCTAGCCATCGGCAATTGGCGCAGCGGCAGCCCGGTCTGCATCACTCCGGTGATCGAGACCAGCGAAGCCATGAGCAAAATGAAGCTCGCAGCGCAGTTCCGTGAGCAGTACGCTGAGTTGAAGGACATCGCCGATGACAACCTCGACGTGCTGCTCTTCGGCACCAAGGACGAAGCCGATGAGAAACGGGCCTCGTTGCAACGCTCCTACACCCACCGCAAGCTGGATGTAGTGCTGCTCGATGCTCCCGTTCGGTCAGAATAGCTCAGCGCGCGATCACCACGGGCAAACGAAACTCGCTGCCAAGGCAAGCGATGCGCGCCACGTAGCGCCCAGCAGCCAAATCGCACACGTCCACCTGCCCATCAATGATCTCTTGGGAGCCGAGGACGATTCGCCCGGACGCATCATGCAGTTCCACGCGCATGGTTCCGTGTGGGCCGATAAAGCTGATGCGATCGCTCGCAGGAATGGGATAGGCCCGTATCCGGTCGCCCGATGGTGAAGCGATCCTCGTTGACATGACATCAATGCTCCAGAGCGCCGCCGGGAAGCCGTTCGCCAGTTCGTTGCTCAGGATCCAATCATCGGGCGTGAGCCAAGCGATGCCCTCGGTCTGGTGGTCAAAGAGGTCCACTTCGCGTCGAATGCCGGGCTGTCCGAAGAAATCGTGGCCCTGCACCGCATTGAAGTGGATAATGAAAGGCTGGCCTGGATCATCCTCATGCCCGAGCAGCACAAGACGACCAGCGCCATCCCATGAAGCGGCCGTGATCAGCCCATCGGTGTCGTGATCGCCGTGAACGCTGGCCACATGCGTTCCGGGCGCAGCTGGCAGCGCATAGAGCCGCGTGTTCTCGTCAATCCATCGCTTGGTGAATAGGAATAGGCTGTCATCATCGGCGATGAAGGCCTCGCAATCGAAGTTGGTATTGTTGAAGGCTGGGGTGAAGTCGGTCTGATCGCCAAAGCTGAACCGGATCGTATCCACTTGCGCAGCGGTCACACCTTCATCCTCCAGCGCCGATCGAGGGATGCGATAGATCCTCAGATCCGTGCGCGAGCCCGAGTTATTGCCGAAGTCACCGACATAGACCCAATTGCCATCAGCCGTGATGTCCTCGTAATCGATATTGCTCGCGCCGATGAGCTGCACGGTGCGCGTGACGGTGCCGTTCAAAGGATCAACCTGCAGCACCGCTGGCGGATTGCCGCTATCAAGCACCGTCCACACCGCGCCATCGATCACCACCAAGCCGCTGGTCTCATTCAGCTGCACGGGCAGCACGGAGAGCAGTTCTGGCGTGATGAGCTGCGCCTCCGCGAGGGAAGGCAGCAACAGTGCGAAGAGCAGGCACCTCATTGCGCGAATGTCGGCCATGGATCAGTGTCCAGTTCCAAAGGCCATCAAATACCTGCAAACAACCTGCGGTGACCGGTGCTCGCTCGCCCTTGGTGCCGGACACGCATCCCAGCTATCTTCCGCACCGCATGGGCCATTTGCTCGACTTCGACCCGGAGAATCGCCTGCTTCCTTCGCGCGGCCGGCTTCTCGTGAGCGAGCCATACCTCCCGGACCCCTACTTCCGGCGCACGGTGGTGCTGCTCTGCGACCACAATGAGGAGGGCTCCTTCGGCTTCGTGCTGAACCGTCGCATGGACATCACCATCAACGACCTCATGGAGAATTTCCCGCCCGTGAATGCACACGTGGGCATCGGTGGGCCCGTGCAGAGCGGGGAGCTCTACTACTTGCACACGCTGGGCAAGGCCATTGAGGGCAGCGCCGAAGTGGTGGACGGGGTGCACATGGGCGGCGACTATGAGCAATTGCGCTCCTTGCTGGCCACGGACCCCAAGCTCAGCAAGCATGTACGCTTCTTCGTGGGCTATAGCGGCTGGGGGCCCGATCAGCTCAAGAAAGAGCTCGGCGACCGCTCCTGGCTGATCGCCCCGGCCGATCGCCGTCGCGTGATGGACCGGCGCGTGGAAGCGCTCTGGGGCAACACCCTGCGCGGCATGGGCCGTGCCTTCGCGCCGCTGGCCAATTTCCCGGAGGATCCTTCGCTCAATTAGCCGTGGCTTGCACCAGCAGGTCCGTGAGGGCACCCGCCATCTTGTGCGTGTAGCGCTTGGTTCGGTATCCGCCTACCCAGCGGATGCCCTGGATCGCGTTGGTGAAGAACAGCTCGTCGGCCGCCAGCAGGTTCTGCGGGTTCAGGGAGCACTCATACACCTTGATGCCATTGGCGATGGCGAGGTTGATCACCTGCGCGCGCATCACACCGCCCAAGCAGCCGTCTGTGAGCGATGGCGTGTATAGCACGCCATTGCTCACGATGAAGAGGTTGCCCGCGCTGCTCTCGATGATGTTGCCGCGATCGTTCTGCAGCAGGCAATCATCGAGGCCGCGCGCCCGGCTCCATAGCGCAGCCATGATGTAGTACTGGCAATTGAGCGTCTTGTGCCGCGAGAGCTCGTTCACCGGCTTGCGCATCTCGGGCCAGATGTCAACCAGCAGTCCGTTCGGGTTGAGCACGTGATGCGGCTCTTCGATCGGCTTGAGTTCGATGGTGTAGGCGCCTTGGTCGGTTTGCGGGCGGTAATACCCGCTGCCGCTGCGGTATAGCGTGAAGCGCATGCGCCCGCTTGCGATGCCCGATTTCTGGATGATGGCCTGCACCGCCTCACCGAAGCGCTGCCGGTCGAGGCCTTGCGGCAAGGTGATCCTCAGGAGGTCAGCGCCGGTGCTCATGCGCGCCCAATGCGCATCGAGGAAACAAGGCATGCCCCCCACCACGCGGATGCTCTCGAAGAGGCCATCACCGAAGTGGAATGCGCGATTGTCCAGCCGGAGCACGGGTTCATCGGCCGGGTGCAGGTCGCCGTTATGGTCCACCCATTCGGTCATGCGGGGCGAAGTTCGCGCTTCACGGTCATGCTCAGATCGCCATTGGCAGGCACCAGCACGCCCCGTACGCCTGCAGATCCGGCTGCCTGGACATCGCGCTCGCGGTCTCCGATCATTACCGAACGCGCCGGATCGATGCCAAGGCGGGCCATCGCCCGCTCCAGAAGCAGGCCCCCGGGCTTGCGACAAAGGCACTTGCCCTTCGAGGGGTGGTGCGGGCAGTAAAGGACCAAGTCGATTCGCGCGCTTGAAGCGGCCAATCCGGATTCCAGTCGCTCATGTAGGGCAGTCACATCGGCGTGCCCATACAATCCCAGCCCGATCCCGCTCTGGTTCGTGATTACCACCACGGCATAACCAGCATTTGCAGCGGAGCGCACGGCCTCGGCCACGCCAGGCAGCAGTTCGAAATCGGCCATGCGCCAGGTATGCTCCCCGCGCTCGCGGTTGATCACGCCATCGCGGTCCAGGAAGAGTCCGGGGCGCAAGCTCATTCGCCGAGGATCTGCGTGATGAACTCGGCCACGATGCCCGGGTCGAGAACGATCATGAACACCAGGCCGAACACGGCGCCGTAGAAGTGGGCATCGTGCGCCACGTTGTCCTGGCCGCGCTTGTCCATGTACCAGCTGTAAGCCAAGTAGAGACCACCGAAGACCCAAGCCGGTATGGGCGCCGGAATGAACAGGAAGCGGATGGCGTTGGTGGGCGTCATCAAGATGTACGCGAACAGCACTGCTGAGACAGCACCGCTAGCCCCCACAGCGCGGTAGTTCGGATCATGGATGTGGCGCCTGTATGCGGGAAGCGAAGAGAATAGGATCCCACCAAGGTAGAGCGTGGCGAAGGCGAGCGCCGGCGCGGCCGGGGCGTAGAACCAGAGCGCTTGCTCCACATGCTGCCCGAAGCCAAAGAGCACGAACATGTTCACCAACAGGTGCGGCCAATTCGCGTGGATGAAGGCGTGCGTGATGAAGCGGTGCCATTGCCCGCGAGCCTTGATCACGAAGGGTTCGAAGAGCAGGTCGCTGAAGAGCTTCTGGTTCCCGAAGGCAAGCAAGGACAATACGATACTGGCACCTAACAGCAGTAGGGTGATGGGGGCGCCGGTCTCGTCGAGCATGGGTCAATACGTGTGGTCCCTGATGATCCTCCAGCCCTCCGGCTGCCTCGCCCAGAGCAGCGCGAAGGCCCCTTTCAAGGTATCTGCCTGGCGGTGCAGCGCCCAAGTACCCGAAAGCCAGGCATGGTCCGCGCCAGCGGGCACCACCTCGTGGATTCCGAATTGCAGATCGCCCATGTGCTCCGGCGTGGGGTAAGAGCGCATGTAGTTCTCCATGACCTGCTGCTTGCCGCAGGTATTGCCCCTGGGGCTGTGGAAGCAGATGCTATCGGAATAGGCCGTCATGAAGCCGGGGATGTCACCACGGTCCCAGGCCGCTTCCTGTTCAGCCATCAGTGATCGGATCGAGGCCTCATCGGAGGGCCTGAAGCCAACCCCGCATGAAGAGAGCAACAGCACGTAGAGGAGCGCGCGCATGCCTGCGAAGAAAAGCAAAAGGCCATCCGCCTTTCGGGGATGGCCTTGTAGCGCGGGGGACGCGACGGTTTGCATGGCGATGCAGTGGTCTGCATGGGTACCAACGCCTCGCCAGTGCTGGGGGAATGCAAAGTTGGACGGGCACTTCAGAAGGGTTCGGGAAGAGGGTCTTTGAGCGGATTTTGGAGCAATGTTGGATTTGGGGCCAGCATCGGGCTCATCGGAACGTTGCGGTGAAACTAACACCATATACCATGGGCAAGACATACAAGAAGACCTACGGCCCCGCCTCCATCAGGTTGGTTGGGCGATACGTTCAGGGGCGGATCCACCTCCTGCTAGCATTCAACTATGGCTTTCGTGCAATGGAGGTTGGAAGGTCCCCCCAATACCTCACCCTAAGGGTGACAACGGGACATGCCGTGGATGCAAGCGAGTGGGACATGACGGAGCAGGCATTCAGCGGCTCCTTCATGAAGAAAAAGAAGGACCAACTGGTCCAGATTACGGAAGGTGTTGCTGAACTGAGGGCGGAGGTCTGGAATACATTCAAGGCCCTCAGCAAGGAACTGGGGGGAAAGCCACACCCCGACCAGATACTCGCCCGCCTGAAGGTCGATACTGAGCAGATCACCCCCATCCCACTGGCGGACTACATCCGTGAGATCATCGCTGATCCAAACTTCTGCAACAACATTCGGACGAGACAGAAGTACTCAACCACCGCAGCGCTCTTGGACATGTTGCCAGTCATCCGATCCATGGCCAAGGATAAGACCCACCCGCTGTTCGGCTGGATCAAGGGCGAAGGAGAGGTCATGCTCGGAAATTTCACCCCTTTGGACTGGACCGATTTTAGCAACCTCATAGCCCGATCCACTGAATATCTCCCCTACGCCGACCCCAAGGACATGAAAAGTACCGACGCGTGGAAATGGGCCGTGGACGAACAGCCATCTCGGTACTCGGTCAACACGTTGGAGAAGTACCAGCAGCAGATAAAGACGACTCTGAACCATGCCATCGAAAACAAACGGATCAAGTCCATAGACACAACTTCGTTCGTATCGGCCAGTCGGGAGCACACGGTCAAGCCCTACTTGACCGCTGAAGAGCTTTCCCATCTAGTCCTGACGAAGCTGGACAAGCCACACTTGGAGAACTGCCGCCAGTTGATGGTTCTTCAGGGTTTCACGGGGGTGGACATAACGGACTTGCGGCAGGTGCTCACAAAAGACATTCAATGGTTCAAAGGCAAGACCTTCGATTTTACAGCCATCCGAATGGTCCGCACAAAGCCCCCGATGAACGAGATGGTCATCCCGTTGTTCACCCCAGCGCTGGACGTTCTGAAAGGCGTGCGGCCTGTAATGCCTCCCGACGACCAGACGCACAACCGCCACATCAAGGAGGTTGCTCTGGCCATGGGTTTCAACAGGCTGTACGACCAAATCGAGGTAAAGGTCCGTGGGAAAAAGAGCAAAAAAGAACAAAACTCCCTGCCTCTACACTCGGTTTTATCCAGTCATGATTTCAGGCGCACGACCAAGCAATGGGCTGAGGAGGACATGGGTATTGCCCGCGACCTTGTGTGCCAGATGATGGGTCATAAACTACCCGACAAGTCCGCTGATCGCGCGTATTTGAATCGCCCCTTGGAAAAGAAGGCGGAACTGCTGGTCATCCAAGCGATGGCCATGGCGGATGAAGTGTTTCCTGGCATCGACTTAATCAACGTGCGCTTTCGTGAACCAGAGCGCAGAAGGGCGTGACATGTTGTTCCCGCGCGTACATAGAAAAGCGTGAACGATCGGTACTTAGACCTTGGGTTTTTCTCAACATTTCGACATGTCCTGTGGAATAATCGAGTTGGCACGACCAACTTCATGCACTTAGTTTTGCGTTGAGCGCCGAAGAAGAGGGGAACCTAGTTGGCGCTTCTAGGACAAGGGCACATACAAGTGATCGGGCCTAATGGATGTCAGCATGGGACATAGATGAGCTATCAACTGCTTTAAGCAAGTTACCCCCCACACGAGCAAAGCGCATACATGCCCTTGCTCTTGACATGGCACGCGACGCCATGGAAGTGCAGGAAATATCCGCACTTCGCCAACAAGTCGCAGACCTCCATAAAAAGGTCGAAACACCAACACCGAAGTACGGTAAGCTCCACTCTAGCTGTGAGGCGTGGAGCTACATAGCGGTGAGCGAACGGACATTTCGCGACTACGTTGGTGCCCGCCTCGTCAAGCCTGTAAATCCCGATGCCCTGAAGGGTGAGCATTACCGCTTCAGCAAGGCCGCGTTGGATGAATTCCTGATGCTGCCATCGGGAACTGTGCGTACAGCCGTGGCGATGTACCGCAGAAGGAAAGAACGGGAGCGCGAAAAGTCAAAGAGCGAGAGAACTACGGAATCGCCTCCGAAGCGACCGCCTGAGTGATTCCGATCGTACCAGCGCATGCCGCCCTGCCGCCCTATTGCAAGGGTTGGAATGCCCTCGATTTCCCTGCGAAGTCGCCCACGCATTTGCACTTCCACCCTGTTCGAGATCGCCGTTGTCGTAGTGGGACACTCCCCACAAAGTTGATGAGGCCAAGCCTCCAGAAGTCTTCGTATGTCCAACTAACCCAAAAGCAAGTAGCATGAAACAGATTGACCGCAGTACAGTAAGAGATCTAGGTGGCCTCCTCGTGAACGGAGGCTACATGATAACAGCGAATCCATGTACCGATGAAGGTGCAGAACAGCTATGCCAGGATGTTGTGAAAATGGCAGCCACCATCCCACACGACGGCGTGATCGTAGTAGAAAGAATGCAACAAAGAGGTAGCGCAGTGATAGATCGGGCGCATGTGCATTGGCTCATGGCGAAAGAGAAGAAGGAGGTCGAGCGTATTGCGGACGAACTGCGAGAAAAGGGATTGAATGTCAAGATCACTCCTGTCTGGGGTGCAGAGGGCCTGTGCTTCTACCTCGGCAAGGATGTGAACGCCAGATGCTACCTGATGAAGGAAGAATATCAAACAGGAGGGGGTGCCCCGCCCGTTGCCCATAAGGGGCAGACGGCGGGTGCGCCCCTTCAAAAAGAACCAGAGCATGCTGCTGGTGTCCATCGCTTGTGGTGAGGCTGCGATTCGCCCATATATGGGGGGGCTTCCAATTCCCTCCCGACCCTTTGCATGGACCTACATGACCCCTTCCGACCTCGGCCTTCAAATGTGTCACTAGTCTTCGCATCGAAGCGTGGCGGGCATATCCAAGACCTGCGACGCGGCATTCGCATGCTATTGACGCGCTACTATCCAGCCGAGGTCGCACTCAGGATGTCAGCACTGACCTACAACTACCTCTTTGCTCACAATAGAAGGGACAAGTGCATCCTTGTCACCGCCGAAGGAGCCATGTTCGGCGAGGCGGTCCTGATCGACCTATTCGCGCACCTTTCTCAGCATAATGGTCAGTTGCGCACTCCCTTGGCCACATATGAGGTGGCCATTGAAGGAGTGGTGGATGCTCAACGGTTGCACGCCGTGACCGCGCACTACTTCTGGATCAGCAGTCTTTTCGAGCGCCATCTACGAAGGAATAACGAACGTTTCCTGCTGAACTGACGTTGCATAGCTTTGCCACCCATGCGCTGGTTCTGCATCATCCTTGCCCTCTATGTATTCGCCCTCAGCGTTCAACCTTGCACTGACGCTCAGGTAGCAAACCACGAGACGTGCGCAGTTCAAACCGAGGGGGACCAGCATGAGCACATGGACTTGTGCAGCCCGTTCTGCACATGCACATGTTGCGCAGGCGTCACTTTGGTCGTGATCGATCATTCGCCTCGCGTGCCACCAGTAGGCTCACTGGCCTATAATGACGGCACTGCATTCGTGCTTTCAATGCCGCGCATTCCCGTGTGGCAACCTCCCCAAGCTTGAGTTAAGGGCCTCGGCCCTTTCGCGTGGCCTATTGTGGCCATGCAGACGTGCGTTCCGCGCGTTGTCCTTTTCTCTCAGGTTCTCATTCCCATTCACGCATTCCGCATGCTTGATCGCATCATTCACTTCTCCGTGACCAACAAGCTGATCACGGGGCTTCTCCTGCTCGCGATGGTCGGTTGGGGCGTCTACAGCGCCGCCCACCTACCCATCGACGCATTACCCGACGTGACGAACAACCAAGTGCAGGTGATCACCACCGCACCGAATCTCGCCACGCAGGAGGTGGAGAAGTTCATCACCTATCCACTGGAACTTCAATTCAAGAACCTGCAAGGATTGGTCGAACTCCGAAGCATCAGTCGAAGCGGGCTGTCCGTGATTACGATCGTTTTCGAGGACGACATGCCTGTTCCTCTCACCCGTCAATGGGTTGCCGAACGGCTAAAACTGGCAGAGGAGGACATCCCTCTAGAATACGGCAGGCCGAGTATGCTCCCTCCTACTACGGGTCTTGGCGAGATCTTCCAGTACACGCTTGCCATCGACAGCACTCATCGGGATCAATATGACATCATGGAGTTGCGCACCATCCAAGACTGGATCGTTCGGCGACAATTGCTGGGCGTACAGGGTGTGGTGGACGTGAGCAGCTTCGGTGGCAAACTGAAACAGTACGAGATAGCCGTTGATCCAGTGCGTTTGGCCAGCATGGACCTCACGTTGCTGGATGTGTACGATGCTCTATCAGCGAACAATGCCAATACGGGTGGCAGTTATATCGAGAAAGGCGCAGGCCTTTACTACATCCGATCCGAAGGTCTGTTGACCTCGTTGGACCAGATCGCCGACCTCAGCATACGTAGCAGCCGTGGTGTGCCCGTCCGTATTCGCGACGTGGCAAAGGTCCAGTTCGGTTATGCCCCGCGATTTGGTGTGCTCACACGCAATGGCGAGGGTGAAACCGTTGGCGGCGTCGTGCTCATGACCAAGGGCGAGAACGCCATGGAAGTGATCGGTAGAGTGAAGGAGCGCATAGAGCAGATCCAGCAAAGCCTGCCCGAAGGCGTGCGCGTGGACGTCTTCGTTGATCGATCCAGACTTATCTCACGTACCATCGGGACTGTCGAGGAGAACCTGTTGATCGGAGCCGCGATCGTGATCGGGATCCTAGTCCTGATGCTAGGCCAAATTAGAGCGGGATTGATCGTGGCATCGGTGATCCCGTTGTCCATGCTCTTCGCCATCAGCCTCATGAGCCTATTCGGGGTTAGCGCCAACCTCATGAGCATGGGCGCTTTGGACTTCGGCCTGATCGTGGACGGAGCAGTGATCGTAGTTGAAAGCACGCTCTTCCTTCTGCATGCGAGCTATGCCAACAAGACACTATCGCGCAACGAAATGGACAAGGAGGTGATCGGAACAAGTTCGCGTATCATGCGCAGCGCTGTCTTCGGTCAGGTGATCATTCTCATAGTATACGTGCCCATTTTCGCGCTCACGGGCATTGAAGGGAAGATGTTCAAGCCCATGGCGCTCACGGTGAGCTTCGCGATCATCGGCGCACTCCTGCTCAGTCTCACATACGTACCACTCATGAGTTCGCTCTTCCTCGATAGGAAGGTAAAAGCTCATGAGACATTCAGCGATCGACTGGTCTCTCGGTTGCACCGCATGGTCGAACCTCTGCTGAAGCAAGCCCTGAAGCGCACTGGCGTGGTCATTGCCGCCTCTATCGCTCTGCTCGTTGGTGCGTTCATGGTCTTCAACTCTCTTGGTGGTGAGTTCATCCCCGAACTGGACGAAGGTGACTTCGCCATCAACTATACCATCCGCCAAGGGAGCAGCCTTCAGCACACCATGCGCGTAGGCCAGCAGTTGGAGAGCATCCTCGTCAAGGAATTCCCAGAAGTGGTCGAGGTGGTCAGCAAAGTTGGATCAAGTGAAATTCCGACCGATCCCATGCCTATTGAAAGCGCCGACCTGATAGTGGTATTGAAGGATCATGATGAATGGACTACTGCGCACAACAAAGAGGATCTCGCAGAGAAGATGGAAGAGAAGATGAGCGCGATACCTGGGGTCAACCTCAGCTTCGAGCAACCCATCCAGATGCGTTTCAATGAACTCATCGCTGGCGTGAAGAGCGACCTCGCAATCAAGATCTACGGGGACGACCTCGACCTGCTATTCAAGAAGGGAAATGAAGTAGCGGCGCTTGTGAGTACCGTGGATGGCGCACAGGACGTGAAGGTGGAACAGATCACGGGCATGCCCCAATTGGTGGTACGGCCCGATCGTACACGTCTCGCCCAATACGGTGTGACCGTGGAAGAACTGAACCGCATCCTGAACACCGCGCTAGCGGGTGGCAAAGCGGGCATTGTGTATGAAGGAGAGCGCAGGTTCGACCTCGTTGTGCGCTTGGCCAACTACCGTGACGCGGATGCTGACAAGGTGAAGGACATCCGAATCCCTTTGCCGAACGGATCACAGGTACCGATCAGCGATGTGGCCAAAGTGGAGTTCCTGAGCGCACCCGCACAGGTGAGTCGCGATAACGGCGAACGCAGGATCGTGGTGGAAGCGAACGTTCGCGGGCGTGATATCCAGAGTGTGGCAATGGACATATCCCAAACCCTGAACGACAAGCTGGACTTGCCCAGCGGCTATTACATCGAATACGGCGGCACATTCAAAAACTTGCAGGAAGCGAAGGCCCGTCTTGGGGTGGCCCTGCCTGTGGCACTTCTGTTGATCCTGCTTCTGCTGTTCCTCGCTTTTGGATCCATCAGGGAGGCGCTCATCATCTTCAGTGCTGTACCCTTAGCGGCCGTTGGAGGTGTGCTGGCACTCTGGATCCGCGGTATGTCCTTCAGCATCAGCGCTGGCATTGGCTTCATCGCATTATTCGGTGTGGCGGTGCTCAATGGCATTGTCCTGATCAGCTATTTCAACCGCGAAGAAGAGGAAGGCGATACGGACATCACGCACCGCATACTTCGAGGCGTGAAGGAGCGCTTGCGTCCCGTGCTGGCTACGGCAGCAGTGGCATCCCTCGGGTTCCTGCCCATGGCGTTCAATACGTCTATTGGCAGTGAAGTACAGCGACCATTGGCCACCGTGGTCATCGGCGGGCTCATAACATGCACGCTGCTTACGCTCTTCGTGCTACCCGTGCTCTACAAACGCTACGGCTCAGGGCGGAAGAAGAAGATCCGTCCTCCCCAATTAGGTGCCGTTGTTGCCTTTCTCGCATTGATCTCCGTTGGCGGTGAAGCGAAGGCCCAGACGCCTTCACTCACCTTGGAGCAAGCCGTATCGCTGGCCTTGCAGGAACATCCTCTCGTTAATGCTGCGTATGGCGTGGTGGAACGCGAGCAGGCATTGAAGGGCAATGCCTTCATGCTGGAACCGCTGGATGTGCAATATCAGCGTGGTCAGATCAACACCAGCGTGGACGACTATAACCTGCAAGTGAGCACGGGCATCGCATCGCCCAATGTGATCGCTCAGCGATCGGCCACCCTTCGCCAGCGGATCGCACTTGCCCAAAGTCGCGCCGCGCTTACCGAGGCTCAGGTCCGCAGAGAGGTTTCGTTGGCCTACGTAGGGCTGCAAGCGGCCGAGCAACAAGCGGCCACCTATGCCAAGTTGGACAGCATTTACAGCGACCTCTCACGGTATGCAGAACGCAATGTGCAAGTGGGCGAAAGTCCGCCCGTTGAGGGATTGAGCGCACAAGCTCGCTGGCAACAGGTGAAGCTCGATCGATCACGGGCAGATGCGAACGTATACGCGGCAAAGGCACTGTTGCAAGCATGGATCGGTGCAGCGACGGACCCAAGCGTGGGCGCACTCATTGCACTTCCTGAACCCATTTTGGATACGGCGCTCATCAGTGCAAATCCCGAATTGAGCGCCCTCAACGAAGAGGTCAAGCTCAGCGAAGCTGAACTGAAATTGCAGCGCAACTCATGGGCACCCGCCCTGCGCTTCGGGGCGTTCAATCAAAGTCTCGATCTGGTCACGCCTTTCTGGGGTTGGATGGTCGGTGCCTCGTTCCCGCTCTTCAAAACGGGACGGGGCAACACGACCCGTGCGGTGGAGATCGACACACGTATTGCCGCCGATCAACGCGATGCAGCCGATCGCAGCATCACGGCACAGGTCGCTTCCGAAATGCAGGAATACATGCAACGGAAACGCGAAGCCAGTTACTACCGAGATCAGGGGGCCGCGCTGGCCGATGCGCTCCTGAACAACGCCACCAAACTCTACCAGAGCGGAGCTATCGGCTACTTCGAGTACGTGCAGACCGTTGACCAAGCATATCGCCTCTACGTAGGCCAAAGCGATGCACTGCTCGCCTTGAACTCTTCCATTCTTCAACTCAACTACCTCACGGGGCGCTAAGCCCTTCAAACGAACCATCATGAACAACATGTTCATCCATCGCATCATGTCACGGCTTCCCCTCGTGGCATTGCTCATCCTGTTCCTGTCCGCGTGTGGCGATTCGGGGAACACGCCAGAAGTGGGAGAAGAAGGCCAACATCATGACGAAGAGCATGAAGGAGCCGAGGTCGAATTGACGCCTACACAGATCGAGGCCATCGGGCTGGAAACCGCAGGATTGGAGCGCAAGACATTGAGCGGCACGCTGAAGGTGAACGGTCGCCTCATGCTGCCACCGCAGGACCAAGCCCAAGTGGGTACCCTCATGGGCGGGACCATCACGCGCATCCTCGTCACCGAAGGACAGACAGTGCAGAAAGGACAAGTGCTCGCAGAACTAGCCAGTACGGAATTCCTCCAACTGCAACAGGACTATCTGGAGAGCGCCGCCCAGTTGGTGGTGAAGCGGGCCGACTTCAACCGTCAACGCGATCTACGAACGGATAACATCAACGCCGAGCGCACCTTGCAACAGGCCCAGAGCGACCTGCTCAGTGCAGAGGCACGTCAAATGGCCATGGCCGAGAAACTGAAACTCTTTGGTGTAGATCCAGAGGGCTTCACGGCAGGTGCCATCCGCAGTTCATTCGCGGTACGGGCTCCGATACCTGGCAGTTTGCATACCATCGCCATCACCACTGGCCAGTATGCCGAGCCGAACAAACCGCTCTTCGATATTACCGACAACCGTGCATTACACATCGACCTCACCGTATTCGAGCAAGACTTGGCACAGGTACGCGAAGGCCAGAAGGTGAGCTTCACCATCGCCAACGACGCACATTCATCGCATGAAGCGGAGATATACGGGGTGAACCGATCCTTCGAGGAAGGACAGCAGGCCGTGGTCGCTCATGCACGCATGAAGGACATCGACGATCATTTGTTGCCAGGCATGTTCATTGACGCGCGTATTCAGGTGAAAAGTGACAGTGCGCTGGCTGTGCCGAACGATGCCATCGTGAGCAACGGCGACGACCACTTCATCTTCGTGCAGCATGAGGAAAACGCTTTCAAGCAAGTGCAAGTGCGCATTGGTGTAAGTGATCAGGGATATACCGCTGTAACGCCCTTCGAGCAGCTTGCTACCGATGCCAAAGTGGTGGTCTCAGGGGCCTACTACCTCCTCAGTGAATTGACCAAGGGAAGTGGCGAGCACCACCATTGAACCGCACCTGATATGATGAAGGACAAGAAGTTCCTGTTGCTACTAGCGGCCGTCGCGGTGGTGATCACCCTCGAAGTGCTATCACTCATGGGCATCGACCTGCCGATGCCATGGGCACCCATCCTGTTCGGCGCATTCGTATTGGCCGTAGGCTGGCAGGTGCTCTGGAAAGGACTGAAAGCAATGATCGCGCTGCGGTTCAGCAGCATCAACCTGCTCATGGTGATCGCTGTGATCGGGGCCTTCTACCTCGGCGAGTATCCCGAAGCGGCCGTGGTGATCACGCTCTACGTGCTCGGCGAAAAGCTCGAAGACATCGGCATCGAGCAGAGCAAAAGTGCGCTGGACAAGCTCGTGAGCAGCATGCCAAAGACGGTGCTTGTGAAAGGAACATCCCAGCCCGTTCCCATTGATCAAGTACCTCTGGGCAGCGTGCTCTTGGTGAAGTCGGGCGAGATGATCCCGTTGGATGGCGTCGTGGTGGATGGTCACAGCAGCGTGGACGAATCGACCATAACAGGCGAGCCATTGCCGAAGGACAAACGTGCCGATGACAAGGTGTTCGGTGGCACTTTGAACAAGCAGGGGGTATTGGAGATCCGCACCACGCGCACGAACAGCGATACTACGCTTTCACGTATCGTTCAACTCACTTTCCAAGCCCAGACGAACCGCAGCGTCACCCAACAGTTCATCGAGCGTTTCGCGCGTATCTACACACCATGCGTATTAATCATTGCACTAGGCTTGGTAGTGGTGCCCGTGCTCGTCATGGGGCTGCCTTTCGATGTATGGTTGAAACAGGCCATCACCGTGCTGGTGATCGCCTGCCCATGCGCATTGGTGATCAGCACGCCCGTGGCGATCTACAGTGCCATTGGCAATGCTGGTGGCCGAGGTGTGGTGATCAAGGGCGGCAAATACCTTGAATCGCTGGCTGCATTGAAGGTGGTGGGCCTCGACAAGACGCGCACAATCACCTTCGGCCAACCGATCGCCGAGGATGTGATCACTTTCGGGGACACCACCATGGAGGAGCTTCTCGCATGTGCTGCGGGCGCGGAAGCCTTCAGCGAGCATCCACTGGCACAGGCTATCGTGGACCGAGCCAAAGCGGAAGGATTCGAGCCTCACAGAGTGAGAGATTTTCAAAGCACCATGGGCAAGGGCCTGCAAGCCGAGTGCATGGTGTGCGATCACGACGATATCCTCATCGGCAAGCTGGAATTCATCACCGAGAACCGCAAGGCGCAACCCGAAGCGGTGAAAGCTGTGGAGGAATTGCAAGCGCAAGGCAAGACCGCCGTTGTGGTCAGTTTCACAGATCAGGTAGCGGGTGTGATTGGCATCGCCGACAAGATCAAACCAGACAGCGCAGCGGCGATCGCGTCCATGAAAGCGATTGGCGTGGAGCCTGTCATGCTCACTGGCGACAACCAACAAGCCGCCGAGCACGTCGCAGCACAGGTGGGCATCACCAAGGTTTTCGGTGGACTGCTACCCGAGGACAAGGCTACACGCATTGCAGACCTGCAACGAACGACTGGACCAGCTGCACACGTAGGCGACGGGGTGAACGACGCGCCTGCATTGGCCACCGCGACCGTCGGCATTGCCATGGGTGCATTGGGCAGCGACACCGCCATTGAAACGGCTGGCGTGGCGCTCATGAACGATGACCTTCGACTCATCCCCTACCTCATCCAACTCTCCCGCGCTACCTTGAAGCGCATCCGTTTCAATACGGGGATGGCGATTATCGTAAAGGCCATCTTCCTCGCACTGGCCTTCTTCGGCAAGAGTAATCTTGTTTTGGCCATTGCTGCGGACGTAGGAGTTACGCTGCTCGTCATCATGACCAGTTTGCAGTTGATGCGGTGGACAACTCGCTTAAGGAACTGACAAATAGCGAACATCACAATCAATGCTGCCGTTCGTTCCTTTGAACAATATGCGCCCCCTACTCCTCATCACCACCCTCATCGCCAGCGCATCGGCCAACGCCCAAAGTGGTGCGGAGGGGCTACGCATCCAATTGGAACGCATCCATGACCTCGACCAGAACGACCGCCATAACGTAGGCGGCTTCCTCGGAGCGCAAAAGGACAGCGTGGTCGCTCACATGATCCTTCACGATTCATTGAACCTCATTCGCGTTACCGCTATCATCGACAGCGCGGGCTGGCTGGGCGCGGATGTGATCGGCCAGAAGGCCAACCAAGCACTGTTCTTGGTGATCCAGCATGCGGACGCGAAGCCTGAGATACAAGCGCAGTACCTTCCGCTCATGCGCGATGCAGTGCGGGAAGGCAAAGCAAACTCATGGGAACTGGCGCTGTTGGAAGACCGTGTCAGGGTGAATCACGGCCAACTCCAGATCTACGGCTCACAGATCGGGTGGAAGGACAACAAACCCTACATCCAGCCCATCGAGGATGAGGAGCATGTGAACGAACGCCGCGCCGCCGTGCGGTTGGAACCCTTGGAGAAGTACGCCGAGCGCTTCGACCTGCACTGGTCCCCACCCGTGAAGCAGGAGCGCGTGCTATTGCTCGGGCCGACAAAACACTGAACAACGATGAACCCTCCTGTGCTGGGCCTCCGTGCGAACTGGCGACAGTTCAGCCTGCTTGTCGTCGTGAACGCGTTCGTCGGTGCCATGGTCGGGTTGGAACGCACCGTGCTTCCCATTCTCGCAGAACAGGAGTTCGGCATTGCGTCATATGCAGCGGCACTTTCGTTCATCATGGCCTTCGGCGTTTCCAAGGCAGCCGCGAACTACTTCACGGGACGACTGGCCCGCCGTTTCGGACGTAAGCGCTTACTCGTAACGGGATGGCTGCTCGCGTTGCCTGTGCCCCTCATGCTCATCTATGCGCAAACATGGCATTGGGTCGTTGCGGCGAACATCCTGCTAGGTATCCACCAAGGGTTCGCGTGGAGCAGTACCGTGGTCATGAAGATGGACCTCGTGGGCGAGAAGGACCGTGGCTTGGCCATGGGCTTGAACGAATTCGCGGGCTACCTCGCCGTGGCAGCCATGGCCTTCCTCACAGGGCTGCTGGCCGCGAACTATGGACCACGGCCATTGCCCTTTGAGGTTGGAATTGGCGTAGCGGTGATCGGGCTGCTCCTTTCGGTGATGTGGGTGAAGGACACAACGCAGCATGTGAGCGTCGAATCGGCCAAGAGCGTTGTGCCATTATTGGAACGGCCCTTCATGGACACGAGCTTGCGACATCGTGTGCTGGGCACTGTGACACAAGCGGGCTTGGTGAACAACCTGAACGACGGCATGCTTTGGGGGCTGCTGCCTGTGTTGCTTGACAACAAAGGGTATGATGCCCAAGGCATCGGTGCGATAGCTGCGGTCTATCCTGCCGTTTGGGGTCTGGGCCAGTTGGCCACTGGCAAGCTCGCCGATCACGTCGATCGCAAGTTCATGCTCGTGGTGGGTATGGTGCTGCAAGGAACAGCCATTCTCCTGCTGCCATACATCGGAACGCAGAGCGCGTACATCATGCTGAGCGCTGCGCTGGGGCTTGGCACCGCATTGGTGTACCCCACCTTCCTCGCCACCATTGCCGCGCATACACATCCGACACAACGCGCCGAAAGCCTCGGCATCTTCCGTCTCTGGCGTGATCTGGGCTATGCGATCGGTGCGCTCCTTACGGGCCTCATCGCCGATCGCTTCGGGTTGTCGGCCTCGATACTGTCCATCGGTGGTGTCACGGTGCTCTCTGGCGTAATCGTCTGGTTGCGGATGCCTGCGGAGCGGCGTTGCTTGGAACCGCTCGACCTGAAACGCTGGCTTGGTAGACCTGACGTACGTATCGTGGACGTTCGTTCGCCCGAGGAGTATGCCAATGGCCACCTACCCCAAGCAATGAACATCCCCATTGAGCGCCTTTTGCAACACGCTCATGACTGGTCACGACGCGAACGCATCGTTACTGTATGCGCCAAGGGCGGCGGTCGATCAGCACAAGCCGCGCAAGTTCTACGTGACATGGACTTCGGTAGAACGTGGTGGTTGTGCGGAGGCACGCTGGGTTGGCGCTGACGGAGCATGAAACCGTTGAGGATACACGATGAAGAGCGAGCCGAACATCTTCCGTCATGCAACAAGCGAACTGAGCCAAGATGCGTTCTTGGCGTGGCTTTGCGAATGGGCTGACGAAGCCCATACCTACCACCCAAGTGGAATGCATGCGGTTGGGAGGGCTTTCATCGCGTGGTTGTATGCGAAGAAAGGATGGTCATTACCCAATTACAACAAGGCCGAGGTCAGGCTTCAGTACCTGCACATTGACGTGTTGGTGAAGCTCACCACACCAGATGGTGAAGTGCATCATCTGCTCATTGAAGACAAGACCTACACCAGCGATCATTCGGAGCAGATCAACGGCTACCTCCGTTCATTGAAGGAGAAGGAATACATCGAGGACCCATCGCGCGTCCTGCCTGTTTATTTTAAGTCCTCGTTAGAGCCTAGAAAGAGCGATGGGCACTTGCGGTTGTATCTGACCGACATCGTGGACTTTATTTCATCGCTTGACAAATCAGGCGTTCAAAGCGAAGTATTCCACTCCTGGTGCGAGATGCGCACTGAGGCACATCTGGCGCATGAGCGATTCCGCTCGCTCCCTGTGCGCGAGTGGAAGGATGACCAGTGGTACGGTTGCTTTGATCACATGGCGCGACAACCTGTTCTCGCGACCCTGAGCGCTGGCTACGGATACGTCCACTTGGGCAATTTCATTGGCTTCTGGATCGGCTGGGTGGGGGAACCAGAGGATTGGTGCACATACTTACAAGTCGATGCCTACCGCTCAAGGCCGCCAGCATTGACGTTTCGTATTGCAGCCCCTAAGAATGACTTTGTGGGCCCCGCCTTCATGAAAGGAACCTTCAACTCACTTCAGGCAGCCGCCAGTTCCATGGGTAAGCGCATACTTTATCCGAAGTGGGCTCGAATCGGTGGAAAGTCTTCGCGCTACGCTGTTCTGGATGAACCATTCATGGCACAAGGAGAGGATGGCACATTCGATGAGAGCTTTATGACCAGTCAGCTTTTGGCTTGTCATGAGTTGCTTGTCCGAGCCCCTATAGCGCACATGCTATAACTGATTGGCGATCCGACACGTTCACTTCGTTCGGGCAATTGCCTGAAGGCGTTGAACATCCTCTTCACGCACAATTCCGACCCAAGCATTTGCGATCGCGGCATTGGAGCCGAGGACTACAACAACAAAGGCGTTCAATTCGTGCTCGGATTCGACCAAGCATGCTCTTGCGGTAAGTATGTCCTGTTGCGATGGATGAGGTTGTTCCTGTGGATGAGTATGCCACTCACCAATAAAGTGGAGTCCTTTGCTGAACTGTTTCATGATCACGTCCCGTTGGTGAGCAAGGGATGGACGGAAGGCAAAGCGGGATCTAAAGTCGAAGGGTGAAGGTGTAGTCACATAATCAACGCTAATAAGACCATCTGCGAACCTTGCGAACAACATTCCGCCTGCCTCCTTCGAGTTCGCCTTTGCTTGGCCAAATTTCGAGAGCACTCCTACAACTTCTGGCGTGAAACGGAGGACCGTACGGTTCGGCAGAGCGAAGTCCTGCAATGGCGCGTTCTTGAGGGCTTTCTTACCTAGAAACATAGCCCGCACGTTTCAATCGGAGGCATCGTGCGTTCATGAACACAGCCGAAAGATGCAACGGCCAAGCGTTCCACCCACTCCTCAGTTGGTGACAAGGCATGCAGTTCAAAACGCGATTGAGCACCTGTCCAGGTGCGAAGCGTCGAAGTCCGTTCTCTACCAAGCAACACGTCCACAGCATGTGCCGCTGCCAGTGCGACCGTAGGAAGCATGTCAGTTGCACCGTAGGGCTGATAGAAGCCAGCGCAACTAGCCTCCTTGTGGGGCTCAACGCCGCTCGGATCGACAACCGCTTGGGAAAAATGTCCGCTTGCGGAGAAATAGCAATTCAGGCACCCCCCCTGTGCGGGAGCGACATGGAACGAGTGGCCAGCAACAGCATGGGGTTCGAGCCAAGTAAACAGCAATGGAGGTGCACCACTGGTGTATGTACGCCAGTAGTTCAAGGCATACTCCACTGGCCAATCACCCGTCGCCGAAATAACAATGTCCGCGTCTTTCAGTACCTCAGGTCGATCCCTCAGAACTAACTCCACTTTTTTGGGTATTGCCACCAGCTTCACTTGCGGGTTCTCTACACCAAGTGTTGCCTTCAGAGCCACCGCTTTGTTTTTGCCGATATGGGCGGCGCCAAGAACATGTCGTCCAGTATTCTGCCAGCCAAGTGCATCGTCATCAACAAGCGTCAGTTGTCCCACGCTTGCTCTAGCCAGCATCTGAGCCAAGTATCCTCCAAGCGAGCCGCAGCCAACAAGCACGACCTTCTTATCGGACAAGTCAAAGCCATCGCCCGATCTAGTGATCACTGCTTGTGGGGTTACAGGACGCAGCAAAATCCGTTGGATTTGCGGCGAGCGTTGTTCAATCAGGGTCCAAGGAACTGTTTGCGTTGTTCTGAACCCACCCTTCCTCGGAAGAGAATCAGCCGCGCCCTGTACACCTATCACCGCGTCCTTCATCTCTCCTGCAACAACAACCCGAAGAGGAAGGACGAGGTATTCCTTGCTTCTCCTAACGTTTCGCCTCAGCTTCGTGGATAACGCTGGGTCCTTGTCAAGGAGCAAAGCGTGCAAGCCCTTGAGGTCGCGGGGGAAATCCACGGGCAACATCTCTTTGTCGATGTCGATCCGATAGGTCTGTGTAGCCTCGTCAAAAGTGCGCCCCGTGTTGTTGCACCAACTATCCACACTGTCCTTGTCATCTCCCAGAACGATCTCTCGATTGTTCTTACGGCACCACGGGTCTTCTGGCAGCCCATTGCGGCAAAGCATCACCGCATCGGGAGGCTTAGGATCGGAAGAAGGCCAGTAGCTGTTGAACTCCTCAGCAAAGTCGCGCGGAGAGGCGTTGGCAAGAAGACCACGGGCATCGGAAAGAGCACTTTCTACCAATGGAACGGCATGCTCTACACCGTGAACGGTGTTGGTCGAACTGAGACAGAGCTTGCCGCTATGCTCGACGTGAGGCACCTTCCCCCAGAACTCCTCAGCATTCTTAACGAGAACGACAGGATCTTGAACGGGAAAGTCTTCTGGCAGGCACAGATAAACCGCAACACGAGTAGCACCTACCTCAAGCTCAAGTTCCCACGCACGGGAGTACGAAGGAAGTCTTAGTGCGCGTGCATCAATATGGGCATCGGATATCCAATCAGCAACCCTTGCCGATGCATGTTCATGTTTGGCCCGTGAAGGACTAGTCACTACGCCCACCTCGTAGCCGTAGCTTTCTCAAAGGGCTTATTCGGTGCAGAGGAAGCGATGGAACCTGAATCGTCACCGCTGTCAAAATCGTCGAAGAACGCATCAGACTGGAACACCCAATCCCAAGCCTCTCTCGCAGATTTCTTGTTGCACTGGGGATTGTCAGTGATGGCCAAGTGATCAAGCGCCTCACCAACATGGAGTCTGAGCTGCTGCATGTTGCCATCGTCAAGTCCTTTGGTCAAAGGATCCTGCGGCATCTGTTGTGCTCGATTGAGCACCACCAACGAAGTCGAAAGTCGAACGCGCAGGTTCTTGAGCAAGATGTGGAACGCTTCATCATCTCGCTCGAAGGAATGGTTGAGACACTCTTCGGCCAGCATCATCAGCTTCAAACCACTGGGCATGTCCCACGCATCCCCGCGACTTGTCGCAAAGCGCTTCAACAAGCGAACAAGACGTCGAAGTTGTTTACCAGCGTCCGAGCGCAGCAGGTTCAGTGCTTCAACCCTACCGTTGAACCAGTTGTTGATTTGAGTAGGATCGGACAATCTCCATTTATTTCCTGTCGCCGCCAGTTCAAGCTTCCCAGAGGTCGTTCCATCGTTCGTCCAGCGGAAGCAAGGGACGTCAACATGGTGCCCTTCATTGTAGAACACACGAACGCAATTGTGATGAACCTCTGGCTGCTTCTTGAATCGGGCATCCTGCAAGGCATGGCAAACAATTCGTTGTAGCTCGATCGGCACAAGCTCTCGTTCGCCGCTCCCCTCCTTGACGATAAGTTCAGACGCATGGAACCAGACGCCATCATCAATGTCGTAGTTCATATCAGCGGCTTGAATAGCGGTCCAGATAGTAACCGACCCTTGCGGAATGAAATGGTTCTCCCCGAGGGTATACGTGCCCCCAAGGTTCGCGATCAAGCGATCTCGGTTTGCCTTTCGCTTGTCAAGCAAGTCCCTACGGGCGTTGTCCGAGATGCGGACTTTCTCATTCTGGTATGCCCTAATCTGCTTATCGTAGTCGAACATGGGAGGCAGTGTTATGATTTGCGCACAGTGAGCACCTTGGCATACTCAGCCCAATTGACCGCTGGAACACTGCCTACGATCTGAAGGCGTCCTAGCAGTCTGAAAAGGAAATGCATCAAGGCCGTCTCTTGGTTACTTATCGTGATGGTCCCAGCAGTAAAGGTGTCGAAGGAGCAACCTTTCACCGCCAGACCGCAATTCAAGATGCCGTCACCCGCGAGGGGGAGCAATGCCTTTGCCAACCCCTTCGCCGTTTGCAGGGTAAGTGTCGCCTCTAGGGCAACAATACCAGCGATGATGTCGATCTGGGGTTTGGGCTTCATCGGGACATCTCCATTCATGTACCCAACTGAAGTTCGCTTCATTCTTCGGACGGAAGCGGCCTTTTCAGATGCGTATGCGAGCATTGGGCCATTGAGGTCCTGCTTGACCTCGAAGACCGCATAGACCGCTTCCGCAGGCACATAGGCAAAACTCTTTTGGTCAAGCAACGTCGGCGTAAAATGGCGATCGAAAATCACCACATCGATTGCATCACTGGTTCTCCCCGCACTGTCGATAATGATAGCGGATTCAACGCAATACCTCTGGGGTAGGTAGCGTCGCAGGGTATCAATAACATGCTTCTCGGAAACTTCCCCCTTGCGCGTGGGGTGCGTGATGCTGAATCGTGCGCGTTCTAGCTCAGCGCGTAGCACACTTTGATCATGGATAAACGCATCCCGTAGAAAACGCCGTCCATGACCTGATACTCGCTTTTTTGGGGTGGTTGCCATAAAATCCGTCGATCCTGTGCTGTCAAGTCTATCAGAAAAAGATTGCAGTTCCAACACCAAAGGAATCCTCTAGGAGTTGCACACTCTAAGCCTTGGGACGTTACGTTGTGACGGGCGCTGTGGAAGCTCCCAAATTCAACTAAGTGCTTACACGGCCCGAGCATAGGTCGGGTGGAGGTATACATCGGCAGCCTCCAATTCCTTTAGCACGCTACGCTTCCAACCTCCTCCACGGTCGTATGGGATGCGCACTATGCCATTCAGGTCCGAGGGCCACTCGATGTGAACTCCATCCTCCTGCATTATGATGATCTTCTTTCGACCAACTCTGCTTATGAAATAGCCGAGTTCGAGGATGACATTCTGACGAGCCCTGAGCACCATCTGGTTCGCTCCTCGGATACCTCCTTCATCATCAGCGGTCATTAGAACGATTGCGAAGTCACACTCCTCCGCGCAGTTCAGGAACTTCTCGATAACGGTAGCACCTGAGCTTGTTCGGTCTTCAAGCACTTCATAGTCCATCTTCAGCTTACCGAGCATGGAAGTGATGGCATTGCGCACATCCACATTCCGCCCATGCACCACAAAGATCCTTGGATGGTGGCTGAGCAGCCGATGGATGAAATGGCGAATGCCACGTTGAACCTTGCTATGATGGCGCTCCTCAGCTTCGTCATCGAGAAAGAAAGTGCCGATCTCCTTGACCAATTCGTTCATTCGATCAAGCTCCCTCTGGTACTCAGCTTCATTCGGATACCGCTGCTCGCTGATGTGTTTACCCACGGTGCCTAGGTATTCCTTGAATCGCTTCTTCGCCCCGTCATAATAGGGCAGCATGTATACCTCGTCAGCGATGCGTCTAAGTTGCTTTCTGGAGATCATGGCAGTAGCTCGAAGGTGAAGATATCCGCTACTCAGCGGCTTCCGCCTGTCGCCTCTCCCGTTCGGCACGGTACTGCGCACGATTCTCGGCTTGTAGGCGGACCTTCTCGTCCCAGGCACTTATCACTTCGCGAAGACAGGTCATTAGATTTTCGGCTCCTCCCATTGGTGAGGGTCCACCACCATATGTCCATGGACTAAGCCCGTTCTGAGTTTCAATCAAGTTGAGCACAGCCGTAATGTCATTCAAGGTTCGCTCCACGAACTCAGGCCTTATCTGTGGCGGATTCTTTGTGAACCATTCCTCGGCGTTCCAGTGACCGAGATACTTGTCGCGTGCATGACGCAAAGGGGCTAAACCGCTCTTGTACTTGCTCACTACCGTAGCTAGTTCCTTCTTCTGGTCATCGGTCAGGTTTGACGTGTGGTCTTCCAGCCAAAAGGGGAAGCTCACGCTATCGGGCTTGCGCGTACGATCATTCGGCACGGAATCAGAATAACCGCACACCCCCACGATCACTTCCTTCCACATGCTATTGGCCGCTACAGACCAGAAATGTGGAATGGTTGCATTCACCACACCCAATGCCTCCTGCTTCTGGTCAAGCATTGTGCGTAGCTCACGCCAGACCATGTGCAAGTGATGCAACTGGTGCCAGAAGTGGTGATAGTATGCCCCCTTCTCTTGGCCCAGCACGGCCTTCCATTCTGCCTTTAGGTCATCTTCCGTTCGTTGCGTCATAGTGTGTTCAATCAATTGGACCGACAGCGATTCACTTCACGAAACCATTCGAAGTGCTCAATGCCGATACCCCCAGTATCCGTTGGAACTCATCGGCCATGGCGTTCAACGCGACCAGCCACCTGCTTCGGACAAATTCATCCATGTCCTTCTTTAGTTCTTTCTCTAAATCAGGATCGCCAGCTTCGGGAAGCGCAAAGCATCGGGCCTCGTATTCCTTAGTCGAAGTGAGGAGACCATTGATGGTCGCAGCTTCCTTATCGGTGAAGTAGAGCGTGTTGGCCAGAATTGTGCAATGGAGATTGGTCATCATCCGCTGCAACTTCATGATGAGACGCTCCCGCTCCTCAACTGCGCGAATGCCTCTCAAGCGAGAGGCCACCTCAGGGAAACGCATCATATACTTGGTCATGTCATAGTACACGGCACGAATGGCTTGCGCACGCTGCTCTTGCAGTTGCCTAACTGCCGAGGTGTCGCGTTCCAATACTGCCTTGAACTCTTCCAACTTCCGATCGCGACCATGCTCGATCCAGACCTTAAAGAGAAATCCGATCGCGCCTGTTACTCCCGCGTTGGCCAAGAGATAATGCCACCACTCCATTGCTTTTCTTTTGGTGCTCATGTTTGACTGTTCGAAAGTAGCTTCGACAACAGCACAGGGATGCGCTTACAGCGATTCGCAAATCTGAAAAGGTCAAGGTCATGCGCGACTTCACCCAGATCGAACCGTTAGCACTGTCTCGACTAAGGCCAATTCGCGTCAAAATCAATTTCGTGGCATACTTTCAGCAAGCACGACAGCGCCACCATGCCCCGCGATCACGCACCACGACACATTCAATTCGTGCTGGAGCGATCCGCAGGCAAGGTCTTGGATGCCAATGTCGTCTTCGCTGACCAACACAAGAGAGAAGCGGAGATTTTCCAACTCCGCAAGGATGTAGAGGAGGGCATTCAGCGACACGCACCTCACTACGTCTGCACCGAATGCAAAACGCCCGTCACTGTCCGCGCTCGCGTAAGTCACACTGGTACCCATTGGTACTTCCAGCACCTGCGTGATTCACCGCAGTGCTCAATCAAGACAAAACACCATCTGTCCAAGGAACAGATCTACCGCATACAGTACAATGGCCAGAAGGAGGGCGACAAGCACTTTGAACTGAAGAACTTCATTGGCCATACTCTATCCAAGCAACCAGATGTGCTATCCGTCCATGTGGACAAGGTTTACAAGGACAGGGCGGTTTCAAGGGACTGGCGGAAACCCGATGTGTTGGCCGCATTCCCAGACAGAAAGATCGCCTTCGAGCTACAGATCAGCAAGGACTTCCTAAGCGTCATCGTCGCACGGACCATCTTCTATGCCGAACGCGGCATCCACCTCATCTGGGTCTTCGCTCATTTCGGTAGTGATGAAGAGCAGCACTTGTTCTTCCAGAAGGACGTCTACTACAATCGGAATTTCAACCTTTTTGTTCTTGACAATGAAGCCATGGCCGCATCAAAGCGGCAGGGCGAACTTGTTTTGAAGTGCTTCTATCAGAGGTTCCATCTGGAAGACTTGGAACTATCCCATTCATGGCATTGTGAGACAGCAACGCTGGCGGAATTGACCTATCACACGAACCCTGTCGAGGTATTCTTCCATGATTCAGGCGCCGAAAAGAAGCGGCTTGAAGGCGAACTGGCCGAGCGGATGGAGGCTGCGCTGAAGGCAGATGAGGAGCGACGGGCGCAAGAGGAGCAGGCTCGACAGGAGGCGTTTGAGATAGAAGAACATGAAAGTCGCCAAAGGCAATTCCAGAGTTCCGTGGAACATGCGGTCCAATTCATAAAGGACGGCTATCAGCATGGCTTCTTTCCTCCACCTGGCTATGATCATGATCCTATCCTCAACATGAACTCCGAGATGGTCGCGAGCCTGAATGATAAGCTGGGCTTGTGGGACAGAAATGTTGGCTGGGTATCAAGTCTGTTGACCAAACGCCACAAGCCATTCGTGATTGAGTACCTCTTCAACATCGATCACATCTGGATCAACACCGCCGAGCTTCGTGTGAATGACGAGCCCCTACTCCACTATCTTCTTCGGCTGCCATGGACTGAATTTCACCGCTACAGCACATGCCTGTTCCGAAAGGGCTATGACTCGACAGAGGCGGACGAAAAACTCCTTGAGACCATTAAAACAGAGAACATTGAAAGGTCGAGTGTTGAGCAAAAGGAAGCCCTAAGGAAGTGGGGATATGGCTGGCTCCTTAACCGTTGGCCAGACCCACCGCGCATTGGAGCAGTCAAGTCAAGCGCTGAGCCGCTCCTTGCCCTTCTTTCCTTGAAGATCGGTGCTTGCGTCTACTATGACTTCGGCAATCTGCGAGAGCTAACGCACAACGTTCTGGAGTACCACAAGGACATCGGAGACCTCTATCTCAAGGCTATGATCGTGTATGGCCAGGACAAGATCCAATTCTCCGAGGATAAGAACGGAGGTATCCAACGGAAAATCGACCGCTACTACTTTCTGAAACCCGAGCAAAGCCCAAGGGTGATGCGACTTGCACAGGTTCTCTTTCCCGAACTGTACTGAGAACCTGCGTGACGCGAGATCGGTGGACAATGCATGGATGAGCGATGTTGGTCTGGACCCGTGCTCGTGAGACTCTCGCCGAACGCATCCAGTTGATCAGCAGACGACGACCGAAACCGAGCTACTGTCGTCTCAAATGGAAATACGCGTCAGCGAAGACGGCGATACTGAGCAACGCGAACATTCCTGCGTCATGGAATAAATGCCCTTGGTCCATTCCCATGAGCGTACCTCCGCTCCTCATTCCCCATGAGAGAAGCAGGAACAAGACCGCCAACGCAAGCAACCCTCGCGCAATGAAGATGTGTATCCGTGCTTTCATGTGATCGGTTCTAGACAATAAAGGTAGCTGCGGTAAGGAACTGCATGACCGCGTAAACACGCGTCCATTGCTCGTGAATGGCCATAGCCAACTGGCGATCATAGGCCTGACGAAGGGTCTGGGACGAGCGGGTCAGCTTGATACACCAGTCAACGCTAACTATGAGTAGTAGGACGGATGGTACGGTGGCAGTTCTGCCCGTCATGTAGAGCGTGCCTACCCAAAGGCCCGCGCCCAACCAACAGGAGAGCGCCATAAGACGTGTAGAATGCTCAAGCTTCAACGATTCAACGAAAGTGCGCCTGCCTCCCAGTCTATCACAATCCAGGTCGCGCAGGTCTTTGGAGATTATTTCGCCAACGCCCATGAACGTGACGACCGCACCAAGGAACATCCAGCCCTCGGGTTTCCGCCACAACAGGTTGCCTTCGGGAGAAGTAGGGGCCGCCTCATCTACCAGACAGATCCAGAAAGCGTAGCAAACCACACACATGAATGGCCAGAAGAGCAGGCTTCCTAAACGGCTCGAAGAGAGCTTGAATGGCGGTAGGGAGTAGACAACGGCAAGGATGGTGATGGCCACAGAAAAAAGAAACGTCCATCTGCTGATGAAGGCCGACATGATCAGTGCCATACCGAATGAGAGGGATGCGATCACGATGGCCTCGTTGATGTTCACGAGGCCAGAAACCAATGGTCGGCTCGTCTTTGCAGGATCTGGGCTATGTCTATCGACGGAGAAGTCAGCGATGTCGTTGGTGATGATCGATCCGACGTTCAACAGGATAATGGGAAGCAGCACGAAGAAGAACCTGGCGGGCGGAGGAGCTGATAGCAAAAGAGCGCTGAAGCCCATGACCGTGGAAACCGTGAACCAGAGAACGGTCTTGGGGCGAGCAAATCGAGAAATGGCGGTAAGTAAGCGCACGGTGCAACTTACCACGCCCGTTCCGACATGTTGTACGCCCAGTATGGAACCAAGCTGATGTTTGTGCAGGCTCCTGCTGCCATAAGCCCAGCAATCCAAGAAAACACGCTTGCTGACGGTCGGCAGGGGGGGCACAGCGCGTAACATTGTGTCCGTCATGCGTGCGCTCCGCCTTTTCGCCCTGCCTGTAGCCTTGCTGCTGCTTACGGCCCAGTGCATTCCTGCCCTCTGGCAGATGCACTGCGCCGACACGGGCCGCACTACAGCCCATTGGGGTACCGCGAAGAGTTGCTGCATGCACGAGGAAGCTACGAGCGAGGTACCCACCGTGGGCAATCTCTGCTGCACCTTCAGCAAGGTGCAAGCGGTACTGGATGTGCAGCAACGTACAGCCGCCACGCATGTTCCAGACATTGCCACATGGGTGAGCATCGGTTATGTGGCATACGTTGCCCCGACCCGACCCGTTGAACCCCTTTCTTGGTTCGCTCACAAACCGCCGCTCCGAGGATCCATCCTTGATGGCTTGGTGGAACTCGGCATTCTCCGCCTATAGTCCTCTTTCGTTCGGATAGCTCTGATGCACAGCGCATCGGAGCGCGTGCATTTCAACCGATCGAATTTGAAGGACCAACAATGCCAATAGAACAGGACGGGGCGAATCAACGGCCCAACGTAGAAAGCCGCAATGCATCGCCTTGGGTCATGAGCATGAACAAGGTGCTGAGCAAATTCGATCTGCGCTATCCGCGGATCCGCTTGCACCCGTTGCAGGGGTCTAGTGCGTCAGCATGTCGTGCAACGCTGGTCTTCGGGATCGTGCTTTCCACCTTCTCCACGTTCGCACAGAACGCGCTCCCGATACCCGATACGTTGAGTGGATCGACCATTGACCTCACCATACAGGAGGGAACCTGGGAGTTCCATCCTGGCGAGGTGATACCCACCTACGGCTACAACGGCGACCTGTTGGGGCCAACGCTCATCCTACAACAAGGGCAACCCATGACACTGAACGTTACGAACACCATGCCCGACCTCACCACGACGCATTGGCATGGCTTGCATGTGAGCGCGGCGAACGATGGAGGCCCGCACTCCATGATCATGCCTTCGAGCACGTGGAGCCCAACGTTCACGGTGATGAACCGAGCCAGCACATTCTGGTACCATCCGCACGGCATCGGGCTGACAGACTATCAAGTAAGCAAGGGACTTGCAGGAATGATCATCGTGCGTGACCCGCAGGAAGCTGCACTGGCTTTGCCCCGCACCTATGGCGTGGATGACATCCCCTTGATCCTTCAGACGAAGCCCATAGTCGCGGGGGAGATCATGTTGCATACGGGTTTGGACAGTGTGGTGATCGCCAACGGCGTGCGCAACGCATGGAAGGAACTGCCCGCACAGATCGTGCGCCTCCGCTGCTTGAACGGTAGTTCTGAACGCACCTTCCTACTGGGCTTCGACAACGGGATGAACTTCCACGTGATCGGCACGGACGGCGGCCTACTTGCCTCGCCTGTCTCCTTGACGCGCGCTCGCCTGATGCCTGGCGAACGACTTGAACTACTGATGGACCTCAATGGCATGGAAGGCAATTCCTTTCAATTGATGAGCTACGCGAGCGAGTTACCGAACGGCATCGTGGGCTCTCCGCAGGTTGGCGACGGTTCGGCCTTCCTCGACGGCTATCAAGAGAACGCCCTCAATGGCGCAGACTTCCCACTTGTATCGTTCACCGTTGGATCGCCCACCCCTGATCCCATCACGTCGATCCCCTCTTCGCTCATTCCAATGGATCCGCTGAATGAAGCCGACGCGGATGAAACCCGCTCCTTCGTTCTAGCGCCCGAGGTCATGGGGTCCATGGGCATGATCGAAGGACCGTTTACGATCAACGGTGTCATGATGGACATGGATGTGATCAATGTCACAATCCCATTGGGCAACACCGAGATCTGGGAGTTCACCAACAGCACCATGTCGGGGCATCCCGTGCATATCCACGACGTGCAGTTCAACATCCTCGATCGTAATGGCTTGGCACCTGATCCCTGGGAAACGGGTTGGAAGGATGTGGTGTACGTGCCGCCCATGGGCAGCGCCCGAGTGATCATGCGCTTCGAGGACTTCGCCGATCCCGACATGCCCTACATGTACCACTGTCACATGTTGATGCATGAGGACGAAGGCATGATGGGGCAATTCGTCGTGGTCGATCCCAATGCGGTTGATGAGCATAACATGACTGATGCGCTGATGGTCTGGCCGAACCCGAGCACGGGCGAGTTGAACCTGCTTATGCCAACCATCAAAGGCAACGCCGAGGTTCGCCTGATCGACCCCATGGGCCGTGTGGTCCACTACGAAACGATCACCGCCCAGAATGGCGCCTCCTTCACTCATGTTGGAGGCCTCGCCTCAGGCTCCTACCTACTCTCGATCACTGAAAAGACAGGCCAACGGCTGGTGCGTCCAGTGATCATTACGCATTGAACAGAAACAAACATCCAAACACTCAAACCTCGCCGAACATGAAACACCTGTACCTCTCGATCGCACTGCTTGCCGCAACGGGCATGCGTGCCCAAACGACCGCATTGGATTTCACCGCGAACGACTGCGCGGGAGCCTCGCACACCCTGTTCAGTGACCTCGACGCAGGCTATTGCGTGGTGATCGACCTGGTGATGATGGGCTGCCCTTCGTGCATTCCCGCAACGCATGCCATCGTCGATGATGTGATCCCGAACACATCGAACCCCGCCATGGTGAAGTTCTACTCAATTGGGTTCTCGAACTCCGTCACTTGTGCGCAGATCACCTCGTGGGCAACGACCAACGGCTTCACCCATCCCGTATTCGGGGGCATGAGCGCACAGACCACCTACTACGGTGGCATGGGCATGCCCACCGTGATCGTGCTCGGCGGCGGAGCCACCCACGGCGTGTACTACAATGAGCTGGGCCATAGTGCCAGCGACAACCCGACGATCATATCGGCTATCAACACCGCCTTGCTGGATGCGAACGGTGTTGAAGAGAACAGTGCTCGTTCCATCACCCTTGGCCCGAATCCAGTTGGCAGCGTGCTGAACTTGAATGGAAGTTACACCTCGGCCAAAGTGATCGACATGCATGGCCGTGTCGTGCTGAATAACATCCCGAACGGCACCTCTCTGGACGTGAGCACACTTGCCTCTGGGCAGTACACCTTGGAACTCATCGCAGCGGACAAGTCGCACGCCGTAGGCCGTTTTATGAAACAGTGATGAAGCACAGCCAACTCATTTCCGTGTTAAGGCAGAGTGCCGCAGTGGTCTTTGGCTCTGTGGTATTCGGCCACGCGTCATTGGCCCAAGAACCTGTGCTCTTCTGGGAGCAAGCGATCGATTGCAACGCTTTGGACCACGGCGCACTTCGGCCGCGTATTGCACTGAACGCGAATAATGATCCCGTTGTGCTCTGGGGCGATAATTCGCCGATGGCAAACCATGTTGCCGTAGGTAATGGAGCGGCGTTCAATGCTCCCGTCCAGTTGAGCACGGGATTCATGCCCGCCATTGCCGATTGGATGGGAAGCAGCATCGCCTCCGCGGGGAATAGCGTGTGGGTGGTGATGAAAGCCGCTCCTGAGGAGAGCATGCCCATTTACGTCCGCCGTTCTGATGACGGTGGCTTCACATGGGGGGATACAATGCGCGTGGAGCCTTTGGATGGACTGGTCTCGCGCTTCCCTTCCATCGATGTCTCCGATTCCGATGCGCCAGTGGTCCAATACATGCAGTTCGATGGTGGTTTTGCTGGGGCAAGACAGGTCGTAACGCGCATGATGGGAGGCGCGTTCATGACACCTGTGCAGGTCAGCACTCCGTTCTTACCTGGCAATGTCTGCGATTGCTGTCCGAACCAAATCATAGCCGATCCCGATCATGTTGTGGCGCTCTACCGCAATGCAGGATCCGATGTGCGCGTGATATGTGGCGCGTCTTCCACCGATGACGGAGCGAGCTTTCCCTTTGGATCCGTAGTCGATACCACAGGATGGGTACTGGCCGCCTGTCCTTCCAGTGGACCCGATGGCTATCTCGACGGCGACAGCGTTCGCTTCGTGTGGATGTCAGGAGCCAACAACGGAACCAAGGTCTATCTGGGAAGCGCATTGGCAACAGATCTGACACTGGGCGAGCAGTACAGACTGCACGCGGGCCAGCCGATGAGCTTGCAACAGAACTTTCCTCGTATTGCTGGCAGCGGAGACACGCTCGGGGTGGTGTGGCAGCAGACCATGAGCGGACAGAGCGAGATCCTGTTCAGTTGGAGCACAACAGGAGTTCTAGGTCTTAGCGAGCCAGACACGGTGAACATAGACCTAGCTGGTGCTCAGAAGACACCTGATATCGCGTATTCCAATGGAGCGTTCCACATCGTTTGGAGCGAAGCAGGTCTTGGTCAGGTGCGCTATCGGAAAGCGGTGATCGGCACAAGTGTGGGCTTGCTACCCGTCACCCGTCGTAGTGAGCTAATCCTTCTTTGGCCCAACCCCGCCAGTACCGAGATTAATATCCCCCTTCGCTACATCACCGCTGATGTGACCGATGCTGAAGGAAGCATCGTGATGCGGAACGCTCCATTGTCAGGGGGCGTGGTGGATGTGAATTCGCTTCCTACAGGCCATTACATCATAGCGTTCACGGCCGCGGACAAGTCGCGTGCAGTCGGTCACTTCGTGAAACAATAGACCACAACCCGAGCTACACACCATTTCACCGAGTTGATGCCAACAAGATGAACTCCAGGAATCTGCTTGTGACCGCGTGTCTTTGGGTGATCGCGGAAACGAACGCACAGACAACCGCACTCGACTTCATCGCTGACGATTGCGGCGGCGCCTCGCATCACCTCTTCAGTGAGTTGGACGCTGGGAATGTGGTGGTCCTCGATCTCGTCATGATGCAATGCCCCGATTGCGCACCCGCCACGGTGGAGATAGCGGAGAACGTGATACCGAACACCACCGATCCTGCGCGGGTGAAGTTCTATAGCATCGGGTTCAGCGATGACATCACTTGCATGGAGATCACGGATTGGGCTGTGACGGGCGGTGTCACTCATCCCGTATTCGCGGGCATGAGCGATCAGACTACCTACTATGGTGGCATGGGCATGCCCACGATCGTGGTGCTCGGTGGGGGAAATTCACATGGGGTCTACTATGTGCATCTAGGCTATGCCGTCGGGCTCAACGGCATCATCACCGATGCCATCGATCAGGCGCTGATGGATGCGAACAGCATTACCGAGAACGGAACCCGAAGGATCACTCTAGGCCCGAACCCTGCATCTACCACGCTGAACCTGAAGGGCTCTTACTTCACGGCGAAGGTGACGGACGTCCATGGCCGTCTAGTACTGCTCAATCGGGGAATCAACGGTGCCACGCTGGACGTGAGCGCTCTACCTGCTGGTTTGTACACCTTGGAACTTACCACCGCCGACATGTCACGCGAGGTAGGTTGCTTCGTAAAGCGGTGATCCATGAAGGAACCCGAACACGGGCTGCATATACGGAACATGGTCTGCGACCGATGTCGGACGGCCGTGCGTCGCTTGTTGGACGAAGTGGATATCGGGTACACGCACGTGAACCTTGGTGAGGTGAACTTGACCAACCCCTTGACTGGTGCTCAACGCGAAAGACTTGCCACCCGCCTAGCAGAGATCGGTTTCGAGCTGATAGATGACAGGCGCGTGCAGAAGGTGGAACGCGTCAAACTCCTGCTACAACAACATGTAAAGGAGCATGCCATGCAACGCAGCAAGGAGAAACTCTCCGCATGGCTGGCCCGCGACATGGGCATGGAGTACTCAGGACTTAGCAAGCTCTTCTCGCAAGTGGAAGGAACGAGCATCGAGCGCTACCATAACCTATTGCGGTTGGAGCGGGCGAAGGAACTGCTTGTATACGACGAATTGAACCTGACAGAGATCGCGGATCGGCTGGGCTATAGCAGCGTACAGCACCTGAGCAATCAGTTCGCCCAGTTCGTTGGGCACAGCCCTTCGCATTTCAAGCGCATCGGGGCTGAACGGCGTAAGGCGATCGACAAGGTGAACACGGAGCACTGATGGAAGGTGTAACTCTTATCCATCATCCTATAACAAGTCGCGGTGGTCGTGACTGGAGCTTTGTACCAAACAAAGCGACCATGATCCACACCTATTCCATCCAAGGGCTCACCTGTGGCAATTGCGTAGCCAAAGTGAGAACCGCGCTTCAGAGCATCCCTGGTATCACTAATGCCGACGTGACCCAGAACCCACCGTTGGCGATCGTCACCATGTCAGCACATGTGAACACTTCTGTGCTGGCCAAGACCGTAGCGAACGCGGGTAACTTCAGTCTTAGCGAGAACGGGCACTCGATCCCAAGGGTCATTGCCAGTGATCCACAACAAGTAGAGGCGACCTCATTCAAGCCTATTTACCTGCTATTCGCCTACATCGCAGGAGCGGCCACACTGGTGCAGGTCGCACGAGGTGGCTTTGACCCGATGCACTGGATGGGCGCCTTCATGGCAGCCTTCTTCCTCACGTTCTCGTTCTTCAAAATGCTTGACGTTCGCGGTTTCGCGGAGGGCTATGCCACATACGATGTGATCGCCAAGCGCATACCCGCATACGGCCTCATCTATCCTTTCATCGAACTGGGGCTTGGTATCTCTTACGTGGTGGCTCCCCTCTCTCCGATCACCAATGCCGTTACACTCGTTGTGATGGGTGTCAGCAGTATCGGTGTGGTGCAACAAGTGATGAGGAACTCCCCCTTCCAATGCGCGTGCTTGGGGACCATCTTCAAGTTGCCACTGAGCAAAGTGACGCTGGTGGAAGACCTCCTCATGGTGGCCATGAGCGCCGCGATGACGGTTTTGGGGACACATTCAACCTGAAACGAACGACCCATGGCGACGCGCACGACTTTGCTCATCCTACCCCTCATCGGTTTGCTTGGTTCCTGCTCGACCATCCAGAACGCACAAGAAGCCGAGGTGCTCATCAACGGCAATTGCAGTATGTGCGAGGAAACGATCGAACAGGCCGCCCTTGTGGAAGGGTTGTCCGAAGCAGATTGGGACAAGGAAACTCGGCATGCGACGATCACCTATGACAGCACGCGCACTTCATTGAACGCCGTGCTCATGCGCATCGCGGCTGCGGGATATGACAACCAATCATTCATTGCGCCAGACAGCGCATACAGCGAACTGCCTGAGTGCTGCCAGTACGAGCGAACGGGAAAAGATGTGAAACCGCCCACCCCAAGTGACAAGCGGCACGGGCATTGATCTCCGAACCGACCACAAAGACCATGAACATGAAAGCCCTGAACCTATTGCTTGCCTCTGTGAGCTTCGCCCTTCTTTCAAGTTGCGCGGCCCAGATGAAGAACACACGCACCGTTTCCCTGCGCATCGATGGCGATTGCGGAATGTGCGAAGAACGGATCGAGAAAGCGGGCAATGTGAATGGCGAAGCCCAGGTGAACTGGGACCCTGATACCAAGCAGGCCACGATCGCCTATGACAGCACGCGGACCAACTTGGATGCGATCCTGAAGCGAATTGCCCAAGCTGGGTACGATACGCCCAACTATCTCGCCCCCGATGCGGCCTACGCGCAACTACCTGGCTGCTGCCAATACGAACGCACCATGAAGCACCCTGCCGAGACGGACAAGCACGCAACGGCCACCGCCCCCGTCGAGCATGCGGCGCACGCAGAAGAAAAGGACATGGGGCCCAGTGGACATGATCACTCAGCGACGCAGCACCCCAAGGCTACAGCGGCTTCATTGCAGGCTGTGTTCGATGCCTACTTCAAACTGAAGGATGCGCTTGTGGCCTCCGATGCGGCAGCCGCTAAGGAACATGCGGAGGAACTGGATGGCGCGATGCACTCGGTGGACGACAAGTCGATTCCTGAGAACGTGCGGATGGTTTGGCCGCAGGTGATGTCCGCAGCCATGCCCCACCTGCATCCGCTTTCCGAGACAAGCGATCTGGGCAAGCAGCGTGACCTCTTCGCCAAGCTAACTCCCGCCATGGTGCAACTGGCCAAGGCCGCGCCGAAGGAAGTTGCGATCTACCTCGACCATTGCCCCATGTACAACGGGGGCTCCGATTGGTTGAGCAAGGACAAGGAGATCAAGAACCCCTTCTATGGCAGCATGATGCTGGGCTGCGGGAGCTTGCAAGAGACGATAGAATAAAAACCAATTGGCTAGAGGCCAACGTCGTGGAACACCATCAGTCCCATACGATGCCATCCACAGCGATGGCCGCTTCCCCCGCGCATCAAGCGCATGGCGAGCACGGTGGTGATCACTCCGTCCACGGTCCAGCCATGATCGCCGACTATCGGCGACGGCTCTGGATCTCATTGTTGCTCACCGCCCCCATCGTGGTCCTCTCGCCCATGGTGCAGGAGATCATAGGGGTGCATTGGGGGTTCCAAGGCGACACATGGATCCAACTGGCGCTGTCCACAGCCGTGTTCGTTTACGGTGGCTCGCCTTTCCTGCAAGGTTCGCTCGGTGAACTGCGAAAGGGCGCACCTGGCATGATGACATTGATCGCTGTCGCGATCACTTCAGCATATCTGTATAGTACAGCCGTGGTCTTTGGTCTGGCTGGCATGCTGTTCTATTGGGAATTGGCCACCCTTATCGACATCATGTTACTTGGCCATATCATCGAAATGCGTTCGGTGATGGCCACCTCGAACGCGCTAGATCTGCTGGTGCGGCTCATGCCCGATGAAGCCCATTTGGTGCATGGAGACCATGTGATGGACGTCAAGCTGGTCACATTGAAGGTCAACGATGTGATCCTGATCAAGCCTGGCGAGAAGATACCCGCCGATAGCGTGGTGGTGAGCGGCGAAAGTCATGTGAACGAGAGCATGCTCACGGGTGAATCCTTGCCCGTTCTCAGGAGCGTCAATGATCGGGTCATCGGTGGTTCCGTCAACGGGAATGGTTCTTTGACCGTGCGGGTGGAACACACGGGAGAAGCGAGCTACCTGCATCAGGTGGCCGAGCTTGTCCGCGAGGCGCAGAAAGCGAAGTCCAATACGCAGCACCTCGCCGATCGCGCCGCGCGCTGGCTCACGTATGTGGCTTTGGGTGCGGGTGTGCTCACAATGATCGCATGGTTGCTAATGGACGCTGGCCTGCCCTTCGCCTTGGAGCGCATGGTCACGGTGATGGTGATCTCCTGCCCACACGCATTGGGATTGGCGGTACCGCTGGTGGTGGCTTACTCCACCATGCTAGCCGCACGCAACGGACTACTCATCCGCGATCGCACCGCCTTCGAGAACGCGCGGAAAGTCTCCGCAATGGTGTTCGACAAAACGGGTACGCTGACAACAGGTGAGTTCGGCGTAACGCGTGTCGTGGTGCTGGATGACACCTTCGACCAAGCCTCTTTGCTGCGGTATGCGGGCGCGGTAGAGCAACATTCCGAACATCCCATCGCCAGCGGGATACTGCGGAAGCTGAAGGACGATGGCCTGTCGATCCAGCAGGCCACTGACTTCAAAGCGGATCCTGGCCATGGCGTTCAAGGGACCGTGGAGGGCCACAAGGTGGTGATCGCAAGCCCGAAGCAAACGGGAGCGCTGGGCATGACGATCCCTGATCGCACGTTCACCGATGCCACGGAAACCGTGGTCTTCGTGGTGGTTGACGACCGCTTAGCAGGAGCAATCGCCTTGGCCGACCCGATCAGGGCCACTTCCTTCCAGGCCATCGAACGATTCCGCGCATTGGGCATCAAGACCTACATGGCCACAGGCGACAACGACCGCGTGGCCGCCCACGTGAGCCACGAGCTGGGTCTGGACGGGCACTATTCCCAAGTGCTCCCGCACGAAAAGGTGGAGATCATCAAGCGATTGCAAGACGGGGGCGGCTACGTAGCCATGGCGGGTGACGGTGTGAACGATGCGCCAGCACTTGCCCAAGCCGATGTGGGCATCGCCGTTGGTTCGGGAACGGACGTCGCTGCCGCCACGGCCGATATCATTCTCGTACGCAGCGATCCGAATGACATCCTCCAACTCCTGCTCTTCGGCCGCGCCACCTATCGCAAAATGGTGCAGAATCTTTGGTGGGCCGCTGGCTACAACGTTGTGGCCATTCCCTTGGCAGCAGGAGTGCTTCATGCACAAGGCATCATGATCGGTCCCGCCTTTGGCGCTGCCCTGATGAGCCTGAGCACGGTGATCGTGGCGCTGAACGCACGCTTGCTGAAGCGCAACCTTGCGAACGGATGAAGGGGATCCGCCTGTTCATCCCCTTGTTCTCCATCGTGTTGCATGGAAGCCTGACCGCACAAGACGCCGACAGGGCGCACGTTCCCTTAGGCGCTTCGGTCTTCGCGGCGCCCTTCACGCCCAAGGTCACGCGCTACGAACTGACTATCACCGACACCACCTACAACTTCACGGGCAAGCCGCGCAAGGGATATGCGGTGAACGGCAAGTCACCCATGCCCACATTGGAGTTCACCGAGGGCGATACGGCGCTCATCATCGTCCACAACGCCATGGCCAAAGAGGAAACTTCCCTGCATTGGCACGGTATCATCCTACCGAACCGCTACGATGGCGTGCCCTACCTGACCACCCCACCGATCAAAGCGGGCGACACGCAGGTGTACAAATTCCCGCTCGTGCAAAGCGGTACGTACTGGTACCATTCGCACACGAACCTTCAGGAGCAGAACGGCATGCACGGCGCGCTCATCATCCACAAGCGCGATGAAGAACCCCTACCCGAGCACACCGTGATCCTAAGCGAATGGACGGACATGGATCCAAATGAGGTCCATCGCCGCCTGCACAACGCCAACGACTGGTTTGGCATTCAGAAGAACCGCCTCCGCCCTGGCACCACGCAGAGCTATTGGGACGCGATCAAAGAAGGTTATGTGGGCACCAAGCTCACCAATGAATGGAAGCGCATGCGCGCCATGGATGTGAGCGATGTGTACTACGACACCTTCCTAGCCAACGGCAAGCCCGAGGATGAAGCACCCCAGTTCAAGGCGGGCGATCGCGTGCGCGTTCGGTTGATCAACGGCGGTGCCAGCAGCTATTTCTGGATCACTTACGCGGGTGGCAAGATGGCTGTGGTAGCCAGTGACGGCATGGACGTCGAGCCCGTAGAAGTAGACCGCTTCATTATGGGTGTAGCGGAGACCTACGACATCATCGTCACAATTCCCGCCCACAGCACCTCCTATGAACTGCTGGCCACGTCCGAGGATCGCACGCGCAGCACCTCCCTCTGGCTTGGCAAGGGGATCAAACAGCTTGCATTACCGCTGGGCCCGTTAAAGTACTTCGAGGGCATGAAGATGATGAACGGCATGATGCGCATGAACGGCGACATGGAGGACATGGGCATGAACATGGCCTTGCAACGCATGGACATGAACACGGTGATGTATCCCGAGATCACGGGTAGTGTGCCAGCAAAGAAGCACGAGGATATGCAGGGTATGGAAGGCATTGGGCACGGACATGCCGCCACCACCAGCCCGATAGTCACGCTGAACTACGGGATGATGCGCTCCCCTACCAGCACGACCCTTCCTCCTGGTCCCTTGAAGGAATTGCGCTTCGAGTTGACGGGCAATATGAACCGCTACCTCTGGACAATCGACAATAGGACCGTTACCGAGGCGGACAAGATCATGATCCGCAAGGGCGAGAACGTGCGAGTGGTCCTCTTCAACAACAGCATGATGCGCCACCCCATGCACCTGCACGGCCATTTCTTCCGCGTGCTGAACGGTCAAGGCGATCACGCACCACTGAAGAACGTGCTGGACATCATGCCCATGGAAACCGACACCATCGAGTTCGCGGGCACCGAGGAGGGCGACTGGTTCTTCCACTGCCACATCCTGTACCACATGATGAGCGGAATGGGCCGCGTGTTCAGCTATGAAGCATCCGCCGCCAATGACAGTTCCTATGCGAGCGGGATCTCGTGGAAGCGCTTCGCACGCGATGACAAGCGCTGGCACTTCATGTTCATGAACGACTTCGCCACCAATGGCAGCGACGGCGAGGCTATGCTCCAGAGCAAGCGCTGGAAGTTGCAGGCTGAATGGAGGCTGGGGTACACCGATCATCATGGGCAAGAAGTGGAAACGCACTTCGGTCGCTACCTCGGCCGCATGCAATGGTTGTTCCCTTACATCGGCTTCGATTGGCGTCAACGTATGGCGCACATGAACGACGGAGAAGAGAATCTTTTCGGTCAAGGCAATACGAAAGACAGCCGTAGCGCCATCTGCGCTGGTTTCCAATACACTCTGCCCATGCTGTTCGTGTTGGATACCCGCATCGATACGGATGGTCGCGTGCGGGCCCAGTTAATGCGCGAGGATATTCCACTCTCCGCACGCGCTCGACTAGACGTCATGGCCAACAGCGATGGTGAGTTCATGGCCCGTGCCCGATACATCCTGAACCCTACTTGGGCGCTCTCCACTCACTTTGACAGCGACATGGACTTCGGTGTGGGCGTTGTACTGAGCTACTAATCTCGAAGATGCCCAATCCACTCCCCACTTCGATAGTTGTTGCGCTGCTTGGTCTTTGCTCCCCCGCAATTAGTCAAGCACAATCGGCCAACCCGATTGCCACAGGTGACTACGCAACACCATGTTCAATGGACAGATAGCTTAGCTCATTAGCATTGGCACGAGAAGGGCCCTGAACAAGGCCCTATTCAGGGGGTTTGTTCAGAGGGCTGAATTGGCGTATCGAAAATAAGCCCCTAGATCTAGGGGCCTATTCGAGAAGCCCCTATCCGTCACAAATTTTTTGCCCCAGATTTTCGGATCTGGATCAAACCCACACCTTGGATCGGTAGGAGCCAAGGCTATTTACCATGGAGCGCTCATGTGCGCCACGATGACCATGGGGGAATGAAGTTGATGATGCTAGCAATCGATGTGTGAATGAACGCTGCTGGGTTGGGCCAATGCTGATCATCGGAACGCAAAAAGGGGCGATCGGAGACCTGCGTACAGCGATCAAAGTGATGCTCTCCAAATTCCACAACAAGCCCACCACTCTGGCCATGATGGCGTGCCTTACCACTGTACATGTTTCCGAGGAACGGACGATTCTCGCGTTCGCAATTGGAAGAGAACCTCACGCTACAGTCTTACGCCATATCTACGTACTCGTGCGATTCCACTATGACGGCTTTCTCCGAACGCATTGTGCGGAGTATCGCTTCGGAATTGAAGGGGCCGAAGAGCGTGAGTTCTGCGACGGTCTCGTGGCGCACCATGAATGGATAGCAAATTTGAGCGCTCGTACCAAGATCTCTTGAGACCGCAACCATAAGGGTACGGGCCCTGAGGATGTCAGACGGACGGTGGGTAGCTTCGTATCGATTACAGCAGCTATGGCCACTATCGCAGTCCACCGCCTTCTCTTTGTTTCCCGCGTCAATGCGGCTTATTTCTCGTTTCTGACCGATCGAAATCGCGGACCTGTCTATGTCCAAGTGGATCTGGATGGAGAAGTATCAGCATCAACGATATCTGATCCCAAAATGCCCATCGAACTTCGATGCACTGTAGATGGTCAAGGCAACAGCGAACAACCAATTGACGTGTTGAACATGATCCTGACTTCTCCCGATATCTACCTTGAACACATGGTGCGCGATGCTTTGGACATGGCACAGTCGAAAGGTCACATCATCCATTGGACTTGATCCCGCGTCTTCTAGCCGCCATGATCCGCAGTTCCAGTTCTTCTTCATAGATGACCACCAAACGGAAAGATGGGCACTGGCCAGGTTGGGTTGGGTTGACCCTGATCCTTGGCCCTTTCGTGATCGCCATTGCCTACAACGCGTTTACCTGCGGCGGGGGTGTTGGCTTCCTAAGGTCTCTCAACACGATCGACCTTGGTCTATGGTCGATCACGCTGTCCGCCGCGTGGCTCATCTACAAGAACAATGAACGGCGGGGCGAACGTGAACTGCTCGCAATGCCCAAGGAGGAAGGTCCCACTGCTGCAATGGACGAATCATGGAATGCCCGTTATGCCGCTGCCCATGAAAGGTTCCTCAATGGCAAGGCTGGGCTTCTAGCTGTCCAGCGCACAGTTTCTGTCTTGGCGATCGTCTTCGGAGCGATGCGGGTCATTGTCTACCTGTGCGGAATAAGCCTCTAAGCCTTTCCCCCTCAGCCACAGCAGGAAAGTGCGCAAAAACGGCGATAGGAGCGTCTGGCGGACGTGTCCATGGACTGGTCATGCAACCCCTCGCACTTGAACGCGCTCCGTTCCACCCATGATAATTCCTCCGCAACGCGGTAGTACCCTTCTTGGGCACCCCGACCCGTTACTAGAAAGTGGGGGCTATAGGTGCCCTTAGGGATCGAACTTGGAGCAATTTTGTAAAACGGAAATCCGTTGAACGCAACAAACCCCTCTAGTAGAGGGGCTTGCTTCCGAGGTTGTGTAGCGCGGGGGAGACTTGAACTCCCGACCTCAGGATTATGAATCATGCGCTCTAACCAGCTGAGCTACCGCGCCAGGCCCTTTTGTTCAAGGGGCGGCAAATATAGGATCGGTGAACACGCCTCACTTGCACAGGAAAATGCCCCCTCTATCTTTAGCCGCCACCCTATCAACGCCCTACCCGAATGGCCAAGAAGAAGAAATCCGCTGCACCACGCGACAAGAAGCCAGTGAGCAAGCGATCGGCGCCGGTGAAGAAGAAAGCCGCAGCGCGCTCCGGCAAAGCCGTGAAGGGCAATCCGAAAGCAGCCGCGAATCGCGCAGCAGGGACCATTTCGACGAGATCTTCAAAGCCCCGGCCTACAGGCAAGGCTGCGAACAAGAAGGCGGTAACCAAGAAGCCGATGCCGGTGAAGCCGCTCCAGAAGAAGGCCGTGGTGGCCGCCGATAAGGCGAAAGCACCCAAGCCTGCAGCCAAGAAGCCAACGGCGCCCGTCCGGAAAACCGCCACCGCTCCCAAGCCAGTAGTAAGATCCGCTACAGCCAAACCTGCAGCAGCAGTTGCCGCGAAGACCGCGGCGCCGAAGGCGGCACCAGTTCCAAAGCCTGTGGCTAAGCCCGCGCAACGCCCTGAGGAGATGAAACCCTTGAAGGAGCGCGTGACCATGGAATTCGAGATGCACAGCAACCCGAACGTGCTGTACGAGCTGATCAGCTCACCCAGCGGCTTCAGCGAATGGTACTGCGACGATGTGGATGTGCGCGGCGACCAGTACACCTTCAAGTGGGGCACCGATGAGGAAGCCACGACCATGATCGGCCGCAAGGCCCCGGAAGTGATCAGGTTCCGACGAATCGACGACAACGACGACCCGGCGGCCTATTTCGAATTCCGCATCCGCATCGACGACATGACCAATGAGGTGGCGCTGATCGTCACCGACCACGCCTGGCCCGACGAGGTGGAGAATGTGCGCGGGCTCTGGGCCTCACAGATCGCCAACCTCACGCGCGTACTAGGCGCTTAGGACCCTGATCGCCGCACCTTTGCGACCGCACTCCGGCCGCAAGGCATGAAGAAACTGCACCGCATGATCATCCGGGTCTTCGTAGGCCCGCTGGCCATCACCTTCCTGGTGGTTGTCTTCATCCTGGTGATGCAATTCCTGTGGAAGTATGTGGATGAGCTCATGGGCAAGGGCCTGCCGATGAGCGTTGTGCTGGAGCTGCTGCTCTACGCTGGATCAAGCTTCGTTCCGCTGGCCCTGCCGTTGGCGATCCTGCTGGCTTCATTGATGACCATGGGCGGCCTGGGCGAGAACAGCGAGCTGGTGCCCATGCGCTCGGCCGGACTGGGCCTTGGCCGGATCCTGCTGCCGCTGATCGCCTTCACCGTGGTGCTCGCAGGATCCTCGCTGTTCTTCAGCAACAACGTGCTGCCGCTGGCCAACCTCAAATTCCACAGCCTGCTCTATGACATGCGCGAGAAGAAGCCCGCGCTGAGCATCACCCCGGGCATCTTCTACAACGGCATCGACGGATTCTCCATACGCGTGATGGAGAAGGACGTGGACAGCGGCCGCCTGACCGATGTGCTCATCTACGATCATCGCGGCTCGCGGCGCGGCAACGGCACCGTGATCCGCGCCGCGCGCGGCCTCATGGAGCGCAGCGCCGATGGCAATTTCCTGGTGCTCACCCTCGAGGATGGCCACTTCTACGATGAGGGCGGCGCACCGCCGGACCGCCGGGCGCGATGGCCCATGATGCGCGGCACCTTCGTCAAGGACGTGATCACCATGGACCTCAGCGGCCTTGGCATGCAGCGCACGGATGAGGACCTGTACCGTGACCATTACAAGATGCTCACCATGGGGCAGCTGGCCATCGGCATGGACAGCCTGAGGCTGGCCGTGAACGAGCGCCGCGATGAGCAGGCCGCGCACCTGCGCAACAGCCTCTTCGCCTTGCGCAGCACCCCCGCCTTGCCACGAGCCACGGCACCCGTCAAGACCGGCGGCACCGGGGCCTGGCTCGATTCGATCCCGGTGCAAGCGCGCGGCGAGACCTTCGAGATGGCCATGAACATGGCACGCGCCAATGCCAGCTATGCCGACCGCTGCGCTAAGGAGATGGAGGGCCGCACCAGCCAGCTCGCCCGGTTCAGCGCCGAATGGCACCGCAAGCCCATGCTCGCAGCCGCGTGCCTGGTCTTCTTCCTCATCGGAGCACCGCTGGGGGCCATCATCCGCCGGGGCGGCATGGGCCTGCCCGTGGTGCTGGCCATCCTCTTCTTCCTCGTGTTCCACATCGTGAGCTTCGCCACCGAGAAGCTGGTGATCGCCGGTGAGATGCAGGGCTGGCCGGGCATCTGGATGGGCCTGATCGTGCTGCTCCCCATCGGTTTGTTCATCACCTGGAAGGCCTCTTCGGACAGTCCCCTCCTCGACCGCGATGCGTATCATCGCGGCTGGGAGAAACTCCGTTCGCACTGGCGACGAAGCACGAAGGATGCAGATCCTGCAGCTCTGCAATAAACCGCCTTGGCCGCCGATCGATGGCGGCAGCAAGGCCATGCACAACATCACGCGCGGCCTGCTCGCTGCCGGGCATGCGGTGAAGGTGCTGTGCATCAGCACGGCCAAGCAGCCGCTCGATCCCGGATCCGTGCCGGTCGACCTGATGGCGGCCACCGCCATGGAAGGGGTGTACGTGGATACCGCGATCAACCTCGTGGATGCCTTCACGGACCTGATCACGGCCGACAACTACAACATCAGCCGCTTCTTCTCGCCGGACATGGACATCCGGCTCATCCGGCTGCTCTCGGAGCAGAAGTTCGACATCGTGCAGCTCGAAAGCCTGTTCATGACCCCGTACATCCCCACTATCAGGCGCTACTGCAACGCCCGCATCGTGCTGCGCAGCCACAACCTGGAGCACATGATCCAGTCGCGCATCGCCAGCGGCGAGCGCAACATCATCAAGCGGCCGTATCGGCGCTACCTGGCCAAGCAGCTCGAAGAGTATGAGATGGCCGTGCTCGACCGCGTGGACGGTGTGGCGGCCATCAGCCCCAGCGATGCGGAGCACTTCCGCGCGCATGGCACCCGCACGCCCGTGGTCACCGTGCCTTTCGCCGTGGATCCCGCAGAATACCCCGCCGATCCCATCGACCCTGAGCGCCAACCCGCCTTCTTCCACCTGGGCAGCATGGATTGGCTGCCCAACGAGGAAGGCATCCGCTGGCTGATCGGGAGCGTATGGCCCAAAGTGATCCGCAAGCAGCCCAAGGCGCAACTGCACCTGGCCGGCAACCGGATGCCCGCCGACCTGATGAGCGCCGAACTGGCGGGTGTTACGGTGAAAGGCCGCGTGAAGAACGCAGTGAGCTACATGCGGAAGCATCAGGTGATGGTGGTGCCGCTGTTCAGCGCTGGCGGCATGCGCGTGAAGATCATCGAAGGAATGGCCATGGGCAAGGCCGTGGTGAGCACGCCAATCGGCGCTGAAGGGATCGGCTGCACCGATGGCAAGGAAATCCTGCTCGCCACAAGCGCCCAAGCCTTCGCGGACCATATGATCGCCCTTGCGGCCGATGCCTCACGGGCCGCATCGCTGGGCCGGGCGGCCCGCAAGCTGATCGAGCGTTCCTATGCCGATAGGCCCATCGTGCAGGACCTCACCGCATTCTACAAGCGCCTGCTTAAGGCATGAGGCTGCTGGTGCTCCTCTCGCGCGTGCCCTATCCGTTGGAGAAAGGAGACAAGCTCCGCGCATACCACCTCATCGCGCGCCTAGCCAGGAGGCACGAGCTCCACCTGGTGTGCCTGAGCGATACGCCTGCCGAGCCCGAGCATGTGGCGCACCTGGCCCGTTTCTGCGCCAGCATCGAAGTGGTGCGCATCCCGCGCTGGCGCATCGTGCTCAAGCTCATCACCGCGCTCTTCGCGCGGCTGCCGGTGCAGGTAGTGTACTTCTACCACGCGCACGCGCAACGCCGGATCGATGCGGCCATCGATCGCATCGGCCCGGAGCATGTGATCTGCCAACTGGTGCGCACCACCGAGTACGTGCGGCGCCGGTACGCGCTGCCGAAGACCCTCGATTACATGGATACGCTGAGCAAGGGCATGGAGCGCCGCACGGAGACGGCGCCCTGGTTCCTCAAGCCCATCTTCCGCCTGGAGACCAAGCGCCTGATCCGGTACGAGAATCTCATGTTCGACCAGTTCGACCACCAGGTGATCATCAGCACCCAGGACCGCGACTATATCTATCACCCTTTGCGCGACCGCATGGCTGTTGTGCCCAATGGGGTGGACATGGAGCACTTCGCGCCCCAAGCCGAGGAGCCTCGCTATGACCTGCTGTTCACCGGCAACATGAACTACCCGCCCAACATCGACAGCGTGCTGTACCTGGTGAACAAGGTGCTGCCCTTGGTGCGGCGCTCCCGGCCGAAGGCCACCCTGCTGATCAGCGGCGTTGACCCCAGCGCCAGCGTGCGCGAATTGGCCCGTCGGGACCCGTTGGTCACCGTTACCGGCTGGGTGAAGGACATCCGCAACTCTTACGCCGCCTCACGGATCTTCATCGCGCCCATGCAGATCGGCACCGGTTTGCAGAACAAGCTGCTCGAGGCCATGGCCATGCGCGTGCCGTGCATCACCAGCGCGTTGGCCAACAACGCGGTGGGGGCGCCTCCCGGCGATGCGGTCCTCATCGGCGAATCACCGGAGGATTACGCGGAGCTTGTGCTGCGCCTGCTCGATGATGCGCAGGAGCGCGACCGCATCGCCGCCAATGGCTGCGCCTTCGTGCGCGAGCGATTCGATTGGGACCGCAGCGCCGCCGACCTGGAGCGCCTGATCACAGCACGCGCGTGATCGCGGCCAATTGCGATCTTCGGCGCATGCGCTTCCTCATCACCGTTCTCTGCGCCTTCGTGGCTTGCATGGCTTCGGCGCAGCATGGGCCGCGCATCGGCATCGGCCTCGCCACCCGAGGACCAGGCGTTTTCGGCGGGAGCAAGGCCGACATGCTGCCCGGCCCCTTGTTCGGCTGGTACTTCGAGGCGCCCTTGCACCCGCAGGTAGCCCTGATGCCGGAGTTGCTTTGGATGACCAAGGGTGCCTTGGTCCGTGTACCAGCATCAGGCCTCAGCACCGTTTTCACCCTGCGCTACATCGAGGTGCCGCTGGTGCTGAAGATCTCCACCGACCGCAAGCCCAATGGCCTGTTCATCCTCGCTGGGCCCGGCCTCGGCTGGTTCGTGCGCGGCCGCGAGCAGCGCTTCTTGAACGGCCAGCTCACCTTCGATGAACCAGTCGCACTTGCGGATAACGAGCGCCGATCGCAGTTCAGCATCACCTTGGGATTCGGCATGGAAGGGCAACGCTGGGGATTCGATGCGCGGGGGCAATCGAGCACTGGACTACTGGATCCCGTTGTGCGCCCGCAGAACCAGGTATACATGCTCACGGCGTACTTCCGCTTCAATAATCCGAAGCCACCTCCGGCCAGTGACAAGGAAAAGCTGGAGGATTGAGCATTGATCCGATCCACATGACTTTCACGACGGCCTCCTCCCCTGTCCGCAAAGCTTTCCGCGACCACCCGCTGCTCAAGGCCTTTCTCGTCATCTTCCTGCTCGTGTGGGCCTGGACCTTCATCGGCACCACCGACCGCGCCAACTGGATCACGGAGAACGCGCTCACCATCCTCTTCATCGGCGGAATGGCCCTCACGCACAAGCGCTTCAAGTTCAGTGATGCCAGCTACAGCCTCATGTTCGTGTACATCATCCTGCACATCTACGGCGCCATGTATACCTACGCCGAGAACCCTTTGGGCCATTGGCTCAAGGATGCGCTGCTCTGGGAACGCAACCACTACGACCGCATCGTTCACTTCAGCTTCGGTTTCCTCCTCGCCTACCCCATGCGCGACTATTTCATGAACCACTTCCAATGGCCGAACTGGGTGTGCTTGGTGCTGCCGGTGGAGATCACCATGAGCTTCAGCGCGGCCTACGAGCTGCTCGAATGGGCCGTGGCCGACATCTTCTTCCCTGCGCAGGGCGTGGCTTACCTGGGCACCCAAGGCGATGTCTGGGACGCGCAGAAGGACATGGGACTGGCCTTCAGCGGAGCGGTGCTGGCCATGGTGCTGGCGAGCGTGGTTAAACGCCTTCTGCGGCGCTAGCGCTTCGTGCGCACCTTGCTCCAGGGCTTTACCTGCCAGGTGGCCGTTCCGGTGGCAATATGGTTGCCGCCGATGTCGTGCAATTCAACCGTGCTGGTGTAGTCCACGGACTCGGCCAATCGCAAGGGTGTGATCACCTGTTCCTCAATGGCACCCGACAGGTCCGGTGCCGACGCGACTACGCGTTGCTTGGCCTGGTAACGGTACTGAATGCGCAGCTCGCGCAGGATCATGCGGTACTCCTGGGGGTCAAGGCGCTCAATAACCGCTAGTCCGCTGCACATCTCGGCAGCCGTGGCCAGCGCGCACGCATGCATGCCTTTGATGTGGTTCCGGTTGATGCGCCAGTACGGAAGCTCCACGCTCATGCCGCCATCCTTTAAAGGCACCACGCGGAATCCGTGCGGTCGGTTGAATGGGATCAGCCAAGGCAAGAGGAAGTTGGCCAGCCATCGGTGCGCCCAGGAGGTCCTCGACTTGCCGAGCAGATCGGAGAGTTTCATGCGAGCGAAGCTAGGGCCCATGCCGATCCGGGCCGATCAACGCATACGGCAATGACACCTGACCTGTCAGCCATTTCCGCTGACTAGCCGTAGCCGGAAACACCGGCCTATCTTCCGCGCCATGCGCCGCGTGCTTGCCTGTGCCATCCTAGGCCTGCTCACGAAGGTCGGGGCCAACGCGCAGCAGTACGGACTTCGCACGTACACCGTGGAGGAAGGCCTTCCCAGCAGCGCCGTCTTCGCCATGGCCGAGGATGCCGATGGCTACTTGTGGATCGGCACGGCGCAGGGGGCCGCGCGCACGGATGGTCTTCGCTTCGACGCCATCGGCCGGAAGCAAGGACTGCCTCACGATGCGGTAACCGCCTTGGCGACGGACAGCAGCGGCGTGGTCTGGCTCGGCTTCGGCAACGGTACCGTGGCACGTTGGCGCAGCGGTGCCGTGGAACTGGTCCATGCTTCCACAGGCCCGTCGATCAAGGCCATCGCCTTGCATGGTGGAAGCGCATGGTGCGCTACGGCAGGACGAGGGGTCCTCGTCATCGGCAACGCGGGATCGCGGTACCAAGGCCGATTGAACGGACTCGGCAGCGAGCACGTGCACGCCATCGTGGTCGACCACCAGGAGCGCTTGATCGCTGGCACTGACAGCGGTCTCTATGTGCGGCGAGGCGAACGGTGGGAGACGCACGATAGGTTGCAGTTGCCGCATCCGCGCGTGCAGGCCCTGCATGCCGACGCGCTCGGCCTGCTCGTGGGCACGGCCAATGGATTCGCGGAACTCGACATGGACTTGCAGCGCCTACCGCTCGAACGCCGATTCTTCGGCCTGCAGCCGTTGGCACTCCCCGATCCGGACCTGATCGCAGTGCTCCGCACCGGCGACGGCAATCTCTGGTTCGGCACCAGCAGCGGCCTCGTTCACCTCTCCAGGCAGAGCGGGCATCCGAACCTGCGTTGGATCCGGGAGGGCAATGGACTCGGCCACGATCTGGTGCGATGCCTGCTGCATGACCGGAGCGGCGCCGTTTGGGCGGGCACCGGCTTCGGCGGCATCACGAAGCATACCAGCGATGCCTTCCTGCACTTCACGGACCGTGATGGGCTGGGTTCGCGCACCGTGAGCGCCATGCACCGGACCCCGGAGGGCCAGTTGTGGCTCGGTACCGCAGGCGGAGGAATCTCGCGCTGGTCAGGAACCGGCCTGTCCCATTTCGGCGTGGATGAAGGGCTCACCGATCCCTTTGTGCTGGCCCTGGGCGAGGATGCCAGCGGCTACCTTCTGATCGGCACCGCCTCTCACGGACTATTCCGATTCGATGGCCAGCGCATCGCACCGCTCCACAGCGGCCTCGACGCGCGGCGGATCCAATGCATCAGGCTCGATGAGGAAGCCCGTTGCTGGGTGGGAACTGAACGAGGGCTGTTCGCGGACCTGGGCGATGGCCGTTTCCTTCGTGTCGATGGCTGCGACGAACCTGTGGCCGCAGTCGCCACCAGCGGCGATACCCTATGGGCCGCCACCGCGCGCGGCCTGTACGTATTGCCCACGCGAACGCTGCCTTGGCGCCTACGGCCCAATCGTCTGCTGCCGCAAACCGCCATGACGGCCTTAGCGCGCGATCGCTTCGGGAACCTGTGGATCGGCACCGAGGCGCAGGGGCTGTACCGGCTCTCCGGCCAGCGCACGGACAGCATCGGCGTGGAACACGGCCTCTCGGGCAGCTCGGTAGAGCAGGTGCTCCTCGATGCCGTGCAGAACATCTGGGTGGGAACACGCCAAGGAGTTGACCTGATCGAGCTGGACGAGATGCAGGAGCGCGTGCTCCGAATCGTGCATCATGGAGCGAGCGAAGGCTTCATCGGCATCGAATGCTTCCGCAACGCCTGCCTGCTCGATGCCGATAGCGCACTCTGGTTCGGCACCGTGCGCGGCGCCACGCGCCATGACCCAAGGCTGGCAGCGGCCGAATCGCGCGCACCGGTCGTGCACATCACCGCCGTGCGCCTCTTCTTCGAGCAGGTCGATTGGTCGCCGTGGTGCGACGGCTACGATGCCCGCAGCCTGCCGCGTGATTTGCGCCTCCCGCACACCAAGAACCACTTCACCTTCCATTTCAGCGGCATCTCCCTGGCCTATCCGGAAAAGGTGCGCTATGAGTATGTCCTCGACGGCCTCGATCAGGACTGGTCGCCAGTGACCGCCGCGGACCATGTCACCTACAGCGGTCTCCCGCCCGGCGAATATGCCTTCCGCGTGCGGGCGCGCAGCGCGGGAGCGGCATGGAGCGACCCACCCGTCGAATTCAGCTTCAGCATCACGCCGCCTTTCTGGCAAAGGCTCCCTTTCCGCGCAGGTGCGACTGGTGCGCTGCTGCTCGGCTTCATCGGCTTCACACGGCTGCGCACGCGCAAGCTGCGCCGCGACCGTGAACGGCTCGAGCGCACCGTGCAGGTCCGCACGCAGGAACTAGAGGCGGAGAAGGAACGCAGCGATGAGCTCCTGCGCAACATCCTTCCCGTATCAACCGCCGAGGAACTCAAATCGAAGGGCCGCGCCGAAGCCCGCAGGCACGAGCACTGCACCGTGCTCTTCAGCGATTTCAAAGGGTTCACCAGCTTCAGCAGCCGCATGGACAGCGATACGCTGGTGTCCGAGCTGCAGCACTACTTCGGGCAATTCGATGCGCTCTGCGGCCGCTTCGGCGTGGAGAAGATCAAGACCATCGGTGATGCGTACATGTGCGCCTCAGGATTGCCGGCGCCATCGCCCGTACATGCGCTGCAGGCCGTGCTCATGGCCTTCGCCATGCTCGAAGCCGTGGAGCGCAGCAATGCCGACCGCCGCTCGAGGGGTTTGCAGGAATGGCCCATCCGCATCGGCCTGCACAGCGGACCGGTGGTGGCGGGCGTGGTGGGCACCCGCAAATTCGCTTACGACATCTGGGGCGATGCCGTGAACCTGGCCAGTCGCATGGAGGCCAATAGCGATGCCGGCCGCATCAACATCAGCGGAGCGGTGTATGCGCAGGTGATGCACGCCATCGAGGCCGTGCCGCGCGGGCCAATCAAGGTGAAGGGGAAGGGCGAGGTGCAGATGTACTTCGCGGTGCGACTGAGAGCCGAATTCAGCGCCGATAGTCACGGATGGGTCCCCAATGAGGCGCTGCTCAGCCAGCTCACCAGCGGAGCTTGAAGCCGGTCACATGCGGATGCTCACGGCCACCAGTGCGAAGGCCAGCAGCACCAAATAGATGCCAGCCACCAGCAGCATGGGCGGGGTTCGTTTGATCAAGGATGCCATGGTAAGAGGCGTTTACAGTGGCAAGACGCCACGTGCAATGGCCGGGTTGCCGCGCCATACGGGCATTAACAGCGTTTGGCGGTTCCTGGCCAGCCAACGGTCAACCTCGATTCCGGTGGAGCACCCCGGCGATTCGGGACAGGACGCTAACATCGTGGCATGAAAGCACTGGTCCTCCCGCTCCTCCTGTTGCCGTGCGCCCTCAAGGCCCAGTACTTCCAGCAGCAGGTGGACTACACCATCGGCGTCCGCCTCGACGACGAGCGGCACATCCTCCATGGGCAGGAATCGTTCGTGTACTCCAACAACAGCCCGCAGGCACTCGATACGCTCTGGATCCATCTCTGGCCAAACGCTTATACGACTCGGGGAACGGCTCTCTGCGAGCAGATGAATCGCACGGGCGACCTCTCCCTCCACTTCGCCAAGGATGCCGAGCGCGGAACCATCGACAGCCTCGATTTCATGGTCAATGGCGTGAAGGCACCATGGGGCTATCATGCGCGCCACATCGACATCGCCTGGCTGAAGCTGCCCGCGCCGGTGCAGCCCGGTGGAAGGGTCACCATCAGCACGCCCTTCCGCGTCAAGATCCCCGACGGGAAATTCTCGCGGCTGGGGCATTCGGATCAGGCCTATTACATCACCCAATGGTACCCGAAGCCGGCGGTGTACGACGCCACCGGCTGGCATGCCATGCCCTACCTCACGCAAGGCGAATTCTACAGCGAATTCGGCAGCTTCGATGTGAGCATCACCCTTCCCGAGAACTACGTGGTGGGCGCAACAGGCCTGCTGCAGGATGCTCGAGAGCGCGCTTGGATGGATTCCCTGGCGGCCGCGCCTTATGAGGAAACACAGAAGTTCTTCCTCGATAAGCAGCGGGTGAAGCTGAACACCATTCCGCCTTCCGCAGCAGAGAGCAAGAGCATCCGCTTCACGCAGGACCGCGTGCATGACTTCGCATGGTTCGCCGACAAGCGCTTCATCGTGCGCAAGAGCCGAGTTACGCTTCCGCGCAGCGGTCGCGACGTAACCACATGGGCCTTGTTCACCCCGAAGAACGCGTTGCTCTGGAGCGATGCGGTGAGTTACGTGGATGAGAGCGTTCGGTTCTACAGCGAGCACGTGGGCGATTATCCCTACGATGCCTGCACGGCCATCGATGGCACCATCAGCGCGGGCGGCGGCATGGAGTACCCCATGATCACCGTGATCGGCAACATGCCCGACAAGCAGAGCCTCGACAACGTGATCGCGCACGAAGTGGGGCACAATTGGTTCTACGGCATCCTGGGCAGCAACGAGCGCGACCATGCGTGGATGGACGAGGGCATGAACAGCTTCCTCGAACTGCGCTACATGCGGCAGCGCTATCCAGCCAGCGGATTCAGCATCGGCATACCGGGCTTGAAGAAAGCAGCGGCGCACCTGAGCGATCCGCACCGTTCGCAGAACGAGCTCGCCTATCGATTGAACGCGCGCCGCAATCTGGACCAGCCGCTCTCGCTCAGCAGCGACGACTTCACCAGCATGAACTACGGAACCGGCGTGTACATGAAGACCGCGCTGGTGATGGATCACATGATGGCCTACCTCGGCGAAGAGATGATGGATAAGTGCCTGCGCGCCTACTTCGAGGAGTGGAAGTTCAAGCATCCGGGGCCGAAGGACATGAAGGCCGTGTTCGAGCGGGAGAGCGGACAAGACCTGAACTGGGTGTTCGAGGGCCTGCTCATGACCGATGAGAAGTATCGTGTGAAAGCGGCCTCGCTGGATAAGCGCACATGGGTGGGTGCGACAGAGCGCTGGCACCTTGGACATCGCGCGAAAGGCCCGTCGAAGGTGCCATTCGCCATCACCGGCTATCTCGAGAAAGACAGCCTCGGCACCGTGTGGGCCTGGAATCACGGCTTCGGCCACCAAGGGCGCACCGAATATGCTGGTTTGCCGTGGCCCAACGTGGATCGCGTGCGCATCGATGCAGGCAACCGCACGCTCGACATCGATCGCCGCAACAACACCGTGCGCGGCCATGGGCTCTTCAAGCGCTGTGCGGCGCCGAGCTTCGAGCACCTCTTCGGCTTAGAGCGCAACGATCGCCCGAGCCTCTACTGGAGCCTATTGCCCAACTGGAACCAGCACGATGGCTGGCAGGCGGGGATCTCCTTGCGCAACACCACCTTCCCCAACCAGCGCACCGAATGGGTGATGGCGCCGCTTTACTCCTTCCTGAACGACCGGGTGTCCGGCACCGCGCGCATCGAGCACCACTTCGACCGCATCCGCAGCTCGTGGTTCCGGAACATCCACCTCGGATTCGGCGTGCGCTCATCGGGTCTCTTCCAAGATCACAAGGCGCAAGCTTGGTACGAGAAGTACTCACCGAGCGTGCGAATCGATGTGAAACGCCCCCTCGCAAAGCCATGGGCGCACAGCGTCAACCTGCGTGGCGCGCGCATCTACACCACGAGCGAGCTCATCGGCAGCGATGATGTCGTTTACCGCTATCGCACCTTCGACGATTACCTGGAACTCACGCACACCGCTGCGGACGAGCGCAAACTGCGCCCGTCGAGCATCCGCACGGCGCTCACCGCCGGTGAGGACTGGCTGCGCGGCGCGATCGAAGTGAAGCAAGCCTTCGCTTACGACGCACGCGGCAAGCAGCTCCGGCTGCGGGCCTTCGGTGGAAGTTTCCTCACGGGCGGCGAGAACGTGTTCGGCCTGGAAGCCTTGAACCTGAGCTGGGGCCCGGAGGATCTGCTCTATGATCACGCCTACTTCGATCGCGGCCGCTACCACACCGGCTTCTTCGGCCGGCAATTCAACAAGCAGCAAGGAGCCTTCAAGACGCCCTTCCGGGGCGGCGGGAGCGATAGCTGGATCGCCAGCGTGAATGCCGAGCTCGACATGCCCTTCAAGCTGCCGCTCGCGCTCTTCGGAAGCATCGGCTGGGCGCCCTACACCCAAGTGAACGCCGACGGCACACGCTCGCTGGAGACCGCCACCTATGCGGAAGCGGGCATCGGCCTCACCTTGTTGAAGGACATCCTCGAGGTGTGGATGCCGATCTACGTCTCCGACCGGATCCTCGAGGAAGAGGAATTCGCCGGACGCACCTTCGGCGATCGGATCCGTTTCGTGTTCGCACTGGAAAAGCTCGATCCCACGCGGATCGTGCGGGCGATCAATCCGTGACAGCGACCTTCGCGCCCGTGAGCACAGGCCAGCGGATCTACTTCCTCAGCGACTTCCACCTCGGCGTGCCTGATGCGGCGAGCAGCTTGGCCCGGGAGAAGCGCATCTGCGCCTTCCTCGATGAAGCCGCCAAGGATGCCACGGAGATCCACTTGCTCGGCGACCTGTTCGACTTCTGGTTCGAGTGGAAGCGCGCTGTGCCACGCGGGCATGCACGGCTCCTGGGCAGAATGGCCGAGCTCACCGATCGGGGCATTCCCGTGCACCTCTTCATCGGCAACCACGACATGTGGATCTTCGATTACGTGCCAAGGGAAACGGGTGCGATCGTGCACCGCGAGCCCATCGCGCGCGATATCGGAGGCAAGCGCTTCTACATCGGCCACGGCGATGGCCTGGGTCCGGGTGACCACGGCTACAAGTTCATCAAGCGCGTTTTCCGGAACCCCGCATGCCAATGGCTCTTCGCGCGGCTGCACCCGAATTTCTCGCTCTGGTTGGGCGATTTCTGGAGCGGCCGCAGCCGGAAGAAGAGCTACGCCAACGACCGCAAGTGGCTTGGTGAGGAAAACGAGTGGCTCGTGCAATACTGCCGCGAGCTGCTCACGAAGGACCGATTCGACTACATGGTCTTCGGACATCGCCACCTGCCCATTGACCTGGAGATCGCACCCGGATCGCGCTACATCAACCTGGGCGATTGGATCAGGCACTTCACCTACGCGGCCTTCGATGGCCATGACATGAAACTGTTGAAGCGGGATGGCGACGGTCCGCTGACCGGCGATGCTCGGATCGTGGGCGGTCCGGCCGTGTGAGCGGAAGAGGCTTGCTGGAAGGGCCGGTCCGAGCGCGGAGGCGCGGCACATGATTTTATTTTTCAGTAGTATTTGAAAGTTTCGTACACGCCATATATGTTTGCGCCGTTCAAACCGCAACGTCATGGACCTTCAGGAAGCGCGAGAGAAGTTCATTGAGGCATGGGGCGCCTTCGGAAGCGCTTGGGGCATCAACCGGAGCATGGCGCAGGTGCATGCCCTGCTGCTGATCAGCCACGAACCGCTGAGCACCGAGGAGTTGATGGAGCAGCTCAACATCAGCCGTGGCAATGCCAACATGAACCTCCGGGCGCTCATCGACTGGAGCCTGGTGCGACGTGTACTCAAGAGCGGCGAACGGCGGGAGTTCTTCGAGGCCGAGAAGGACGTGTGGAAAGTGGCCACCCACATCACCCGCGAACGCAAGAAGCGCGAGTTGGAGCCGCTGATCCGATTGCTCGACGAATTGGAGGACGTCCCGGGAGCAACCGCAGAGGCCAAGGCCTTCCGCAAGACCACGCACGACCTGCACGACCTGACCACCCGCCTGGACACGTTGCTCGACCATAGCACGCGCCGCGATGTCCAATGGTTCGTGAAGGCCGCAACCACCCTGCTCAAGTGATCGCCCTTTTTTTACCCGCAATGTTTCAATACTTCCTGTAACTTCAAACCGCAAGGACATGACCGCGCTCCATCGCACCGCGCCACGCTCCGGCATCCGTGCCGTGGACCCCAAGGTGACCGCGCACTTCCATGCCAGCGCTGCCCTTTACCAGCGCTGGAGCGCAGAGGGCCACTTGCACTTCGGGTTCTGGCAACCGCGCATGAGCTTCCTCGATCGCAAGGCCATGCTGGAGGAAATGGTGATTCAGGTGGTGCGCAGGCTGGAACCGCGGGTGGCGGACCGCTTGGCCGACCTGGGATGCGGATACGGCAGCGCGGCGAGGCTGGCGGCCCGCACCTACAGCGTGGATGTGGACGCCTACACCGTGGTGGAGGAACAAGTGCGGATCGGGCAGGCACAGGCCGATGCCGAAGGATTGAGCGTGGCGCTTCATCAGCGCGATTTCCGGGATACCGGACTCGCGGATGACAGCACCGACGGCGTGTATGCCCTGGAGAGCCTGTGCTACGGTGCAGATCTGGACAAGCGTGATGTGATCCATGAGGCGGCGCGCATCCTGAAGCCCGGCGGGCGCATCGCGCTCGTGGATGGCTTCATGCTGAAGCCCGCGACCGGATGGCGGAGACGCATGGTGCGAACGGTGGAGCGCGGCTGGGCCCTCCCCTGCTTCCCGCAGCGGGGAGCATTCATCGCAGCGATGGAGCAAGCGGGCTTCGTGGACATCCGCGTGCGCGACATGGGCTGGAACGTGGCCCTGAGCGCGGTACACGGTCCCATGCTCATGATCCGCTGCTGGCTCGATCGTCTCGCTACCGGCGCTCGACTGGACGAATTGGAACGCGCCCACCTGCGCAGCTGCCTGTTGGGCATCGTGCTAGGCACGCAACGCGACCTGTTCCGTTATCTGATGATCACCGCGCGCAAGGCATGATCCGATGAACCTCAACCTGGCATCCTACGCCCTCTTCTTCCCTGCGATGCTCGCCATCGCAGTGGCAGTGGCACAGCTCTGCCATCGCCATGGGCGAATCTGGATGCTCAGGATCTTCGATAACGATGCGGCCTTCGTGGATGCTACGAACAACATCCTGCTTGTGGGCTGCTACGCGGTGAACCTCGGCTACATCGCGCTGGTCCTAGCGCAATGGGAGCCCATCACTACGGTGCAGGAGATGCTGGGCACGTTGAGCCGGCACATCGCCGTCATCCTCTTCGCGCTCGCCGGACTCCATTACCAGAACATCGCCGTGCTCCTGATCTGGAGCCGGATCAAGCAACGCACAACAACCCCGTAAGGGGGCAAACTGAAGCACCCTGACAAACACCAATTGCCATGACCAGCAAGATCGTCCTCACCTACCTCATCTACCTGCCCATCGTGCTGCTGCTCACGCTCTATGTGGCGCGCACGCTCTTCCGCAACGGCCGTGTGTTCATGCTCGACATCTTCAAGGGCAAAACAGACATTGCCGACGCCACGAACAAGCTGTTCGAGGTCGGCTTCTACCTGCTCAATATCGGCTTCGCGCTGCGCATCATGCAGATTGGCCCGCGCTGGGACAATGACCCCTTCGACACCAACCAGGAAGTGGTGGAGGCGCTGGCAGGGAAAGTGGGCGGCTTCGCAATCTACCTCGGCGTGATGCTTTTCCTGAATCTCTTCCTCTTCTTCCGCGGAAGGCGGAAAGCGCGGCAGAATGGCGGGAGCTTGAATCCCATGCCCCTGGTGACCCAACCCACACATTAACGCGATATCGGGCCGAGCCCGGCATGACCAGCCATGAAGATCATCCTTGCCGGCGGCACCGGAACCATCGGAAAGATCCTGCAACAGCACTTCACGGAGCGCGGTGATGAGGTGGCAGTTCTCACTCGCCGTCCCGGCATCAAGCAGCACCCCAATGCTCGTATGGTGCAATGGGACGGCCGCTCACGAGGCGCTTGGTGGAGCGAGCTGGATGGCGCCGATGCGCTCATCAACCTCGCCGGCCGAAGCGTGGATTGCCGCTACACGCCGGAGAACCGGGCGGCCATCCTTAACAGCCGCTTGGAATCGACGCATGCGCTGGGCGAGGCCATGCTATCGATCGCATCACCACCACCCGTGTGGATCAACCTCAGCAGTGCAACGGTCTATCGCCACGCCGAGGACCGGCCCATGGACGAGATTGATGGTGAATTGGGCAACGACTTCAGCCCGCAGGTGGTGAAAGCGTGGGAGAACGAATTCTTCCGGCACAAGCGCGAAGGTGCTCGCCAAGTGGCGGTGCGCTGCGCGATTGTGTTCAGCAACCGGGGCGGCGCATTCCCGCGCTATGCGCAATTGGCGCGATGGGGCTTGGGCGGACGGCACGGCAACGGCCAGCAGATGATGAGCTGGGTGCATGAAACTGACGTGGCGAGCTTCTTCGTATGGCTCATCGAAGAGCCGAGGGCGCAAGGGATAATCAACCTCTCAGCGCCCAGCCCTTTGCGTCAGACTGAAGTGATGCGGATTCTCCGGGAACGCATCAAGCCATGGATCGCGCTGCCGTCGCCGCGCTGGATGCTTGAGCTTGGCGCGCGCTTCATGGGCACGGAGACCGAGCTGGTGCTCAAGAGCCGATGGGTGCTTCCGACCCGCGCGCAGGAGCTGGGCTACCGGTTCAAGGTTGGAACGATGAAGGAGGCCGTCGCGGCGTTGGTGCCCTAATCCACCGCCACCGACACGCTAACCTCTTCGTCTTTCTTCGCTCCCTTCAGTTCGGTGTCCTTGGTTACGCCGTCGAGCACTTCGAGGTTGATGCCGTCGCTCAGTCCGGATTTGATCCACGTGCGCTTCCATTCCTCCCCGTTCTTCACCTGCACGAAGGCGCTATCGCCCTTCGCGTTGAATTCAACCACGCTCTCGGGCACAGTGAGCACGCTGTCGCGGCGCTCGAGTTCGATGTCGGCATTGGCGCTGTAGCCGCTGCGCAGGGTCTGGCCCTGTGCGAGCTTCACCGCTGCGCGGATCTCGAATTGGATGGCGCCGTTCTCCTCCACGCCTTTCGGCGCGATGTACTCCAGCTCCGCATCCCAGGTGGCGTTCTCGATAGCGCCCACGGTGAGCACCACGGGCATGGCCAGACGCACCTTGCCCACCTCGCTCTCATCCACTTTGCCTTGGAAGATCAGGTCACTCATGTCAGCGATCGCGGCGATGGTGGTGCCTTCATTGAAGTTATTGCGCTCGATCACGCTGTTGCCCTCCTTCACAGGCACGTCGAGCACCATGCCCTCGATGGTGCTGCGCACGATGGTGTTGCCCGCGCTGCTTCGGCTGATGCCGTCGCGCACCACTTGCAGCGCCTCTTTGGCTGCTTCAAGGTCCTGCTTGGCGCTGCGCAGGGCGATATCGAAGCGCTGCATCTCGGCAGCGCTGATCACCCCTTTATCCAGCAGCGGCTTGTTGCGGTCGAAGTCCATCTGGGCGTTCTGCCCATTGATCTCCGCCGTGCGCACGCGGTTCTCAGCGTTGCTCAGGCTGAGCATGTCGGGCACGATCTGGATCTTGGCCAGGGGCTGGTCCTTCTTCACCTGCTGGCCGGCCTCCACGTACAGTTCGCGGATGATGCCGCTGACCACGGGCTTGATCAGGATCTCCTTGCGCGGCACGATCTTGCCGTTGGCCACGGTCTTCTTGATCACATTGGCCTTCTTGGGCTTCTCAATGGCGAACTCATCGGGCTTCTTGGCGCCCTTGCTGTACAAGAAGGCAAAGGACCAGAGCACGACAAGGACGATGGCAGCGATGAGCAGGTAGCGGAGGAAGCGTTTCATGCAGGAGAGCAGGTTGTGTGTTGAGGGTTGATGCCAAAGCGCGTTGAGAATTGGTCACTTATCCGCCCTTAGCGCATCGACCACGCGAATGGCGAGCGCGCGGCGCGCGGGGAAAAGTCCGGCAAGCACACCGCTGATCACGAGCACAGCGAGGGCCACCAGCGCGGTAACGAGGTCGATCTCGGGCTTGGCGAAGAAGGCGCCTTCCAGGCCGGCACTGCTCACGGCTTCGAGCAGGAGCATGCCGAGGAGCAGTCCGCTATAGCCGGCGATGAGGGTGAGGGTGAGGGCCTCAAGGACGATCTGCGCGGTGATGCGCCCCGGCGTGGCGCCGATGCTGCGGCGAACACCGATCTCATTAGTGCGCTCACGGATCACCACCAGCATGATGTTGCTCACGCCCACCACCCCTGCGATGAGCGTGCAGATGCCCACGAACCAGGCAAGCGCTGTGATGGCCGTGAGCAGGTCGTTGGTCATGTCGAACATCTCCTCCACGTTGAAGCTGCCGAAGGCCATGTCATCGTCCGGATGCACGCGGTGCTTCACGGCCAGCAGCTTCTTCACGTCGGCCTGCACTTGGGAGGCCGGTGTGCCGGGCCGGGCTGTGATCGCGAACCAATGCACTTGATTGAGCGCGTTGAACGCCGTTTGGAAAGTGGAGAATGGCACGTAGATCACGGCCGTCTGGTCGTTCCCCATCTCCGCGCTGGCCTTGGGCATGTGGACGCCAACAACCTGGAAGTACACGCCATTGATCCGGATCCACGAGCCGAGCACCTTCTCATCCGGCTCATAGAGCAATTGCACGGCGCGCCTGCCGATCACGCACACTTTGCGCTTCTCCAGCACATCGCGCTCGTGCAGGAAGCGGCCCTCCTCCACGTAGGTGCCCTGAATCCGCATGATCGAGGGCAGATCGCCATTCACAGTCAGCGCTGCGGTCTTGTTGCCGCGCACCACATTGTTGCCTCCGCGCCAGCCACCGAGCTGCAGCCGTGGGGCCAACGCCTCGATGCCCTTCACCCGCTGGTTGATCAGCGCGATGTCGTCGTTGTCGAAATCGAAAGAGCGCCCGCGCGGAAGGCCCTTGTAGGGCAGCGAGGTGGTCTGGGCCCACACATAGCACGCGTTGCTGGCCCAGCCTTCAAAGGCGCCCGCAACACCGTTGCTCAAGCCATTGCCCGCGCCCAGCATGAGGATGAGCATGAAGATGCCCCAGCCCACGCCGAAGGCCGTGAGGAAGCTGCGGAGCTTGTTACGGCTCAGCGTCTGCCAGATCTCACCCCATCGCTCACGGTCGAACATGGTGCACTGCAGGTTGAGGGTTGTGGGGTGACAGGGGGTGAGGGTTGCTCATCATTCATCGCGGAGCGCTTCGATGGGACGGATCCGAGCGGCACGGCGCGCGGGCATGAGGCCTGCAAGCGTACCGGTGATGATGAGCAGGATGAGCGCCTGGATCGCGATGCTGATGTCCACTTCAGGCCGGCGAAACATGGGGCCGCCGGGCAACAGCCGCGCGATCGCCTCCAAGGAACCCAGTCCGAGCAGCAAGCCGCCGTAGCCCGCTGCACTGGTCACGATCAGCGCTTCCATCATCACTTGGCCCATCACGGATCGTGGCGTTGCGCCCAAGGCCTTGCGCACACCGATCTCGCGGGTGCGCTCCTGTACCACGATCAGCATGATGTTGCTCACGCCCATGATGCCCGCGATGATGGTGCCGATGCCCATGACCCACACGAAGGTGCTGATGGCCATGAAGACGCCGCTGAACATGGTGTAGTTCTCCAATGAGTTCTCCACCCATATCGCGCGCTCATCAGAAGGGTCGAAGTTGTGCCGTGCGGCAAGGATGCTCTTCACGCGGCTCACGGCGCGCTTGCTCTCGTCGAGCGTGGCCTTGCCAAGCGTGAAGTGGAACTCATCGATGGTGGTGTAGGCCCCGAAGACGCGCTGCGCGGTGCTCAGGGGGATGAAGACCTTGCTACGCTGGTTCTGCCCCTGTGTCTGCTCGAAGCGGTACACGCCCACCACCTCGAAAGGGATGCCGTTCACCTGGATCCATTGGTGCAGCGGGTCTTCCGCGCCGAAGAGCTTCTCGCGCGCATCGTTGGCGATCACGATCACCTTGCGCCCTTCGATCTGGTCCGGCTCATTGATGTACCGGCCGGCTTCAATGATCTGTGATTCCACATGGAAGTACGCGGGCTCAATCCCCTGGATGGTGTAGTTGCCATAGCGCTCACCGTTGTTCAGCACGCTCTCGCCGCGCCACAGCCAGTACTCCCCGCTGCTGTGCTCCAGTTCGCGGACGCCCAGCCGCAAGGCGGCCATGTCCGAATTCTCCAGGGTCACCCGACGGTTCGGGGGCAGGCCCTTCCACGCCCTCAGGGTCGTGCCGCCGCGAACATGTATGGTATTCACGTTCTGATTCCGGAAGCCGTACTCGAAGCCATTGCGCAGCCCCTTGCCGAGGCCCAGCAGGATGATGAGCATGAAGATGCCCGTGAACACGCTGATGCCCGTGAGCGCCGCCCTCAGCTTGTTCTTGCCGATGCTCTCGAAGACCTCGCCCCATTTCTCCCTATCGAACATCGGTGAAGGAGTTTGGGCCGCAGAGGTGCAGTGGCGCAGTGAAATCGAATCGCGAAAGCAAGAACGACGACACTCCACAGTGCATTCCCCGCGCCGTTTCGCCCCTGCCGTGAATCCTATCGAACATCGGCCAGCAGGCTTGCAGGGTCCATGTGGGCGTTCTCGATCAGGCCATCACGTAGATAGATCACGCGCTGAGTGGCAGCGGCCACCTCGCGCTCGTGCGTCACGATCACCACGGTGAGGCCCAATTCCTTGTTCACGCTGGTGAGCAGTTCCATCACTTCATGGCTGGTGGTGCTGTCCAATGCGCCGGTCGGCTCGTCGGCGAGGATGATCTTGGGGCTGCTGATCAGCGCCCGCGCGATGGCCACCCGCTGCTTCTGCCCGCCGCTCATCTCGTTGGGCATGTGCTTGGCCCAATCCTTCAGGCCCACCTTCTCGAGCATGGATAGCGCCAGATCATTGCGCTTGCGGCGCGCCACGCCCTGGTAGTAAAGCGGCAGCGCCACGTTCTCCATGGCGTTCTTGAAGCCGATCAGGTTGAAGCTCTGGAACACGAAGCCGATGTACTTGCTGCGCAGCAGGGCATTCTCCGTCTCGCTCTGCCCTTTGATGAGCATGCCATCGAGCAGGTACTCGCCTTGGTCGTAGCCGTCGAGGATGCCGATGATGTTGAGCAAGGTGCTCTTGCCGCTGCCGCTGGCGCCCATGATGCTCACCAATTCGCCGCCATCAACCCGCAGGTCGATGCCCTTGAGCACGGGCAGGATGTTGGCGCCCATGCGGTAGGCCTTGCGGATGCCTTTGAGATCGATCATCGCGGGTGGAATGCGGGTCAGCGCCGAAAGTACCGGGCCCACCCGAAGAGCACCGGCGCGATACACGAGCGGCGCATGATCGACGAGAGCGGCGATCGGCCCCACTCCACATCCGCCCGTTCATTTCGTGGGCCTGCATGCGCCCATGCCGCCCTTTCCGCCCGGGTAGCTTCGCCGCATGGTCCGAATCATCTCCTTATTGCCCTGCTGCGCCTTGCTGGGCGCGGCTTCCGCGCAGAACGTCTTCCAGCGTGCGATGCTCAACGACACCATGCCCAATCTGGTGCCCAACCCCGGCTTCGAGGAGGTGATCAAGACCTCGTGCGTGTGGACCACCGATCCCGAGAAGTTCGCCGCCAACATCACGGCTTGGAGCTCACCCACACAGACCACGCCCGACCATTTCAGCACCACCCTCGATCCCGAATGCTGGGCGCACCCCAGGCAGCATAGCGGCGGCAAGCAGAGCACCCACAGCGGCCACGGCATGGTGGGCATCAAGACCTACGGCAAGGGCAACACGCCCACCTACTGGCACGAATACGTCCAGGCCGAACTGAAGGAACCGCTGCAAGCCGGCGTGCGCTACATCGCCGAGGTCTGGGCCTTGCGCGCCGTGAAGAGCAACGATGCCAGCAACAACGTGGGCCTGCTCTTCACCGATGCGCCCATCAGCACGCGCGACCGGCTGCCGCTCCACATCACCCCCACGGTGAATGAAGAGAAGCTCATCAAGGGCGGTTGGCACAAGGTGCGCGGGGTGTTCGATGCCACCGGCACTGAGCGCTTCGTGATTATCGGGAACTTCTATGGCGACGATGCCACCCAGCACGAGCGCCAGCCGCAAGGCGAGCGCGGCGCTTATTACTTCATCGACGATGTGAGCGTGCGCGTGGCACCACCCGGAACAGCCTTGACCCCGAAGCCAAAGGAAAGCCTGCCTCCCCCGCCTCGCCCCGTGGTGCCCGACCATGTGAGCAGCACCACCGTGAACATCCACCAGGTGGAGCCGGCCGTGGGCACGCGCGTGCGCCTGGACAACGTGCAATTCGAGTTCGACAAGGCTGAACTGCTGCCCGGCTACGAGAAGGAATTGGAGAAGCTCGTGGACCTGATGACCGACTTCCCGTACCTGCGCGTGGAGATCGAAGGCCACACCGATGATCAGGGCAGTGACGAGTACAACCTCAAGCTGAGCGATGCCCGCAGCAAGGCTGTTGTGGACTACCTCTTGAAGAAGAAAGTGGAGCAGGAGCGACTTTCCTGGAAGGGCTACGGAGAGAGCAAGCCCTTGGTGCCGAACGATGGCGAATCCAACCGCGCCATCAACCGGCGTGTGGAGTTCCGCGTGATCGAACGATAGCTTGGTCAGCGGACTTATCGCGCTTCCAGCATGGCGGCCTGCCGCTCACGCATTTTCTCCGTGTAGGCCAGGTCCCACTCGAACATGCCCGTCTCGCTGTTGTACCGGCATATGCCGAAGGGCTCTTCAAGAAGGGAATAGTCCACGCCTTCCTGAGGCTGGATCATGGTCATGTCCACGTTCATCCCGAAGCCACCGACCCATTCCTCAGGGGTTGGTCCGAACAGCATGAGCTTGATCCGCTTGCTCACGTAGCCGGGCACTGAAAAGGTCACGAGCCACTCGCCGTTGCGGCCGAGGTCCAACTCATACTTGGAACTATCACTTGTTGCGGCCAACTTCCAGCGGCCCCACTTGAGGTCGATGGCCTCAACGGAGATGCCGGTGGGCCGTTCACCGGTCCTGATGTCCTTCACAAGGCCATAGACCAGCACATCGGGCTGGGCGATCGTGAAGGCCGTGATCATCCCGGAAAGGACCAGCAAGAGGTACCGCATGTCGGCAAGGTAACCGGTGCCGATCTTCGCGGCATGCCCGTCCTCCGCTTCCTCGACAGCGCCCGCATGGAGTTCGCCTACTATCGCACCTTGGGCGAGAGGACCTTCAACCAATTGCCTGACGCTGACCTCTTCCGCGAGCCGGCGCCCGGCAGCAATTCCATCGCCGTGATCGTTCAGCACCTGCACGGCAACATGATGAGCCGATGGACCGATTTCCTCACCTCCGACGGCGAGAAGCCATGGCGCAACCGCGAGGGAGAGTTCGAGCCCGGCATCGCCACGCGCGAGGAATTGCTGCGCCTTTGGAACCAGGGCTGGGACCAGCTCTTCGCCGCCATCGATCCGCTCACCGCCGACCAACTGGATGGCATCGTGCACATCAGAACAGAACCGCATACCGTGGCGCAAGCCATCACGCGTCAGCTGGCCCATGTACCCTACCACGTGGGGCAGATCGTGCTGCTGGGCAAGCTCTTCAAGGGCGAAGGCTTCCAGAGCCTCTCGATTCCGCGCGGCGGCACGGCGGCCTTCAACAAGGATAAAGGGATGTGAAGCATCGGCCGAGCGACCTTCGCCCCATGGACCCACGTGCCGAAGCCTTTCTCCGCCTGTTGAAGATCATGGACGAATTGCGCGAGCAATGCCCATGGGACAAGAAGCAGACGCTGGAGACGCTGCGCCCGCTCACTATCGAAGAGACCTACGAGCTGGGCGATGCCATCCTCGAAGGCGACCTCGACGGCGTGAAGAAGGAACTGGGCGACCTGATCCTGCACATCGCCTTCTATGCGCGCATCGGTAAGGAGAAGGAAGCCTTCGACATCACCGACGTGCTCAACGGAATCTGCGAGAAACTCATTCGCCGGCATCCGCACATCTACGGCGATGTGAAGGTGAAGGACGAGGAGGAGGTGAAGGCGAATTGGGAGCGCATCAAGCTGCAAGAGAAGGCCCACGCCAACACATCCTCCGGCACCGCCCACCCTCCCGGTGGCCAATTGGACGCACAACCCAGCGTGCTCGAAGGCGTGCCCAAAGGCTTGCCCAGCTTGGTGAAGGCCATTCGCATACAGGACAAGGCGCGCGGCGTGGGCTTCGATTGGGAACGCAAGGAGCAGGTGTGGGAGAAGGTTCACGAAGAGCTGCGCGAGCTGAAGGCCGAAGTGGATGCAGGCAGCGCCAGACAAGCGGACGAGATCGGCGACGTGCTCTTCAGCGTGGTGAACTACGCGCGCTTCCTCGGCGTTGACCCCGATGAGGCGCTGGAGCGCACCAACCGCAAGTTCATCAAGCGCTTCCAATACCTGGAGCGTGAAAGCCGCAAGGACGGCAAGCAGATGGGCGAGATGAGCCTCGCGGAGATGGATGCCTATTGGGAGAAAGCGAAGAACCTGAGCGCATGAAGGCCTTGCTGCGCACACTGCTGCTCAGCCTGATGCTCGGTTTGCTGGAGGCGATGAGGCGGCTCGAATCCAGCGACGGCGATCGGTTCGAAGCGCGCTGGGTGATGCGCGTGCCCCTGCCCTCCCCGCTCGACCGACCTGAGCGCTGCTGGTTCTGGGGCGGCAGCGCGCTGGCAAATTGACCGGTGGGGCGTATGGTTAGTCCGACTACCTTGGCGGAGCCATCACCAAACCCCTCTGACATGAAGCATCTTTCCACGCTCCTCTTCTCGGCTCTCCTGTGCGCTCCGCTCTTCGCAGCGCAAGGCGGCCCCGATGCCTACGGCTACATCTGGAAGGACAGCAATGAGCCCGACGGCCCGGTCTTCAGCTGGATCGACATCACCACCACCGGGCAGATGATCATGGGCCTTGGCGACGACAACGTGGTGGGCCCATTCGTGATGGCCACCGACATGCCCTTCTACTGGTACGCCCGCAAGAACATCTGGATCGGCAGCAACGGCTACATCGCTTTCAACGGCGGCAACATCGCGTCGCCCTTCCCCATGATCCCCACCAGCGGCGGGGTGAACGATTACGTGGCGGGCATGGCCAGCGACCTCAACTTCCTGGGCACCGGCAATCCCGGCCGTTGCTACGTGCTGGACACCGGGGACACCACCATCATCTCCTGGATCGATGTGCCGTTCTGGTCGCCCACTGCGCCCACCTACACCGGGAGCAACACCTTCCAGATCATCCTGAACAAGCTCGACAGCAGCATCACGGTGCAATACCTCACGCAAACGGGCCTCACGCAGAACAACGACCTGAAGCTCGGCATTGAGAGCGTGGCCGGCAGCATCGGCCTGCAGCACAGCAGCAATGTGTACCCGGTCACCGGCATCGCCATCCGCTATTACATGCCCCCAATGAGCACCTTGCAGATCCTCGATGCCACCGTGGGCTGGAACGGCCAGCCGGGATCCAACGGCATTTTCCGCTCGCGCAATGGATCGAGCTATTCCATGGTGGCCAACGCCCTCAACGTGGGCAACACCGATACCGGCCCCTTCAACTTCTCCGGAACGCTGCTGAATGCGGGCGGTGCCTCGGTGATCACCGCTGCCCAGGCGATCGGCAACATCATCCCGGGCCTCGACACCACCGTGAACTTCGCACCTGCGTGGACCCCCAACCCGGCTGGAACCTACCGCTTCAACACCACGGTGAGCGGGCTAACCGGCGAATTGGTGACCTTGAACAACGCCCAGACCCAGGAGATCGTGGTGGTGGATACCACGACGGCCACACACGACCTGCGCTACCACGGCACCACTGACAACGGTGTGGGCCTGAGCTGGAACGGCGGCAATGGCGGCGTGGGCATGTACATCAAGCCGCCCTACTACCCGGCCTATGCCACGCACACCACGGTGCGCATCGTGAGCAACATCGGGCTGGCCGGATACACCATGAAGGTGTATGACGACGACGGCGCCGGAGGCCTGCCGGGCACCTTGCTCGATTCCGTGAACATCCCTGCGGCGCAGGCCGTAGCCGGCGATCAGGTGATCCCGCTCTCCGCTCCGATCACCATCACCAGCGGCGGTGTATATGTCCAATGGTACATGCTCGGCGCCGACATCAACATCGCCGTTGACATCACTCCGCCCTTCTCGCTCAACAGCTACGAGGTGATCGATGGCGTGTGGGCGGAATACCGCGACCGCACCATCCAGGACTTCTTCATCGGGCTCCGATTGGCGCAGGTGCCGGTCTTCGATGCCGGCTGCAACGGCTTCTTCAATCTCGCCGACGGGCAGGCCATCGGCTCACCCATCGCCATACGCCCGTGGATCCGCAATTACGGCAACCAGGTGGTAACCGCCCTCGATGTGCACTACCGCTTCGGCAACGGGAATGTGATCACGCAGGCGTACAGTGGCCCAGCCATCAACCCCGGCGCGCAACAACTCTTCACCTTCAGCACCTCTTACTCGCCCACGGCCGACGAGACCGGTGCCCTCTGCGCATGGACCACATTGCCGAGCGATCTCGTGACCGCCAACGACACCTCCTGCGTGCTGGTGAACACGTACGTGGGCATCGGCGAGCATGCATTGGGCGCAGTCACCCTCGGACCGGTGCCGGCTGATCAAGAGCTCCGCGTGCTGGGTCTTCCGGGCGGATCCTTCCGCCTCACGGTCACCGATGCTTCAGGCCGGGTGGTCGATGAGACCATCGCGACCAACGGCAGCAGCGCCGCGATCCAGACCGGTCAACTGCAGGCGGGCGCCTATCAATTGACGGTGAGCGATGGCAACGGGCGACGATCGATCGGCTTCGTGGTGCAGCATTGATGGGCAGATCGCTCCGCGCGCAGATGCGAAGCGATAGCCGCAGCGGCGCATGATCATCACCGAGCGCTTCGTGATGCTGAACTTACCCAAGACCGGGAGCAGCTTCGCGCGGCAGGTGGTGAAGCAGGCTCACTTCCATCATCCCCCTTCGCTGCGCCAACGGATCGGCTGGCGGCTGGGAGCGCCGCCACGCATGCTGAAGGACTTGCTAATGAAGCCCAACCTCTTCAATGCCGAACAGGCGGCGCAGGCGAAGGAAGTGGCCCATGGCGCGTACTGCCAGATCCCCGAAGCGCATCGAAACAAGGCCATCGTGGCCGTGGTGCGGGAGCCGATGGCGCGGATCGTCTCCTTGTACGAGTTCAGGGCCTGGGCCAAGAGCCCGCGCGTTGATGAGCGCCGCTTGCGCCACGCCTTCCCGGGTTTCCCAGACCTGAGCTTCGCGGAATACTTCGACCTGCACATGGGCCTGGGCTATGCGGCCGCTGCTCCGAGCGGCATGCGAACGCGCATAGGGCCCACCACCCTGCAGTTCATCCGCATGTTCGCGCACGACCCCTTGCGCACCGCGCTTGCCCTGCACGATGGCATGGATCTGCGCCGCGAGTGGCGCCAGCACTTCCCTCGGATCACATTCCTGCGCACCGAACGCCTCAATCACGGGCTGCGCCGCTATCTCCTGGGCCACGGCTATACCCGGGCCAGCCTGCGCTTCATGGACGAAAAGGAGCGCGTGAACCCCACCAGACGCTCGCAAGCGCATTACTTCACGCCCGAAATGGCCAACGAAGTGCGCCATCGCGAGCGCTTCTTCTACCAGATCTTCCCCGACTACCTGCGCGCCTTCGACGCCACCTGAACGCAACACACAGCACCCATGGAACGCGACCAAATCATATTCGACCTGATCGACAAGGAGAAGTGGCGCCAGACCGTAGGACTTGAGCTGATCGCCAGCGAGAACTACGTGAGCGACCAAGTGCTCGAGGCCCAGGGCAGCGTGCTCACCAACAAGTACGCCGAGGGCCTGCCCGGAAAACGCTATTACGGCGGCTGCGAAGTGGTCGATGAGATCGAGAACCTCGCGATCGCGCGGGCGAAGCAGCTCTTCGGTGCCGTTTGGGCCAATGTGCAGCCGCACAGCGGTGCGCAGGCCAATGCCGCCGTGATGCTCGCCTGCCTGAAGCCCGGAGATACCATCCTCGGATTCGACCTGAGCCACGGCGGCCACCTCACCCACGGCAGCCCGGTGAACTTCAGCGGCAAGCTCTACCGGCCCACCTTCTATGGCGTGGACAAGGCAACAGGACGCGTGGACATGAGCAGCGTGCGCGAGACAGCGCTGCGCGAACGCCCCAAGCTGATCATCTGCGGGGCGAGCGCGTACAGCCGCGATTGGGACTACGCCGCCTTCAGGGCCATCGCGGATGAAGTGGGCGCGATCCTGCTGGCCGATGTGAGCCACCCCGCCGGATTGATCGCCGCCAAGCTCCTGAACGACCCGCTGCCGCATTGCCATGTGGTGACCACCACGACGCACAAGACCCTGCGCGGCCCGCGCGGCGGCCTGATCATGATGGGCCGCGACTTCGAGAACCCGTGGGGACTCACCACGCCGAAGGGCGAGGCGCGCATGATGAGTGCCGTGCTCGATGGCGCCGTTTTCCCGGGCACGCAGGGCGGTCCTCTGGAGCATGTGATCGCGGCCAAGGCCGTGGCATTCGGCGAGGCGCTCTTCCCGGATTTCACCGTGTACGGCAAGCAGGTGATCGCCAACGCGGCCGCCATGGCCCAGGCATTCACGGAGAAGGGCTACGACATCGTGAGCGGCGGCACGGACAACCACTGCATGCTGATCGACCTGCGCAACAAGGGCCTCACGGGCAAGGAAGCCGAGCGGCTGCTGGGCCTGTCCCACATCACCGTGAACAAGAACATGGTGCCCTTCGATGACAAGAGCCCATTCGTGACCAGCGGCATCCGCATCGGCACCGCCGCCATCACCACGCGCGGCTTGAACGAGCTCGACTGCAAGAAGATCGTGGAGATGATCGACACCACCCTGCGCAGCAATGGTGACGCAGGCGAGTTGGACCGCGTGAAGTTCTATGTGGGCGGCATGATGCGCCTGAAGCCGCTCTACGGCTGGGCCGTGGAGAGCTGAGGCATGATCGGGTGGCTGCGGAAGGCATGGCGCGCACGGCTCGGGCGCGACGCCTCGAAACGCCTCTTCCGGGAAAAGGCCGATCTGCTCGGGCGCAAACCGTTACGTGCGGAAGAGGCGCTGGTGATCACCGGCGATCCGCGTGGGGGCACCACCTGGCTCATGGAAGTGCTCAGCGCCTGGCCGGGCACTGCCATCAACTGGGAGCCATTGCACCACCTGCACGGTGCGGTGCCTGAGGCCATGCACTGGGGCAAGCGGCCATTCATACCAGAGCACGACCGAGACCCGGAGCGCCTGCGCGTGATGCGTGAGCTGCTCACGGCTCAGCGCTCCACGGAATGGACGCTGCGCTATTGCAGCAAGGAGCAGGCGCAGCGCGCAGAACGGATCCTCACCAAATTCGTGCGCGCCAACCTGCTGCTGCCATGGATGACGGCCACCATCGCCTTTGAGCGGAAGCCGATCCTACTGCTGCGCCACCCAGTGCCCACGGTGCTCTCGCATCTGAAGGCCTTTCCTGACCCCTCGCACAGCGCTCCCTCGATCCGGATCCCGGATCAGATCTTCACGGAGCGCTATGTGGAGCACGAACCTTACCTCAACAGCCTGCAAACCGGACTGGAGCGCACGCTCGCCATGTGGTGCGTGAACAACCTGAGCACCCTGCGGCATCCGAGGCATGGACTTGATTGGATCGTGGTGCATTACGAAGACCTCCTTCTTGATCCGGCCTCCAGCCTCGAACGCATCGCCGCAGCATGGCGCGCGCCCGTGGCGCCGTGGATCGAAAACGCGCAGCGCGACCGATCGAGCGCGACGGATTTCGCCCGCGACCGGCTCAGCGAACCATCAGCCCAAGCTGCCAAATGGATGCAGCGGATCGATGCGGCGCAGGCCGCCCGATTGCAAGGGATCCTCGATCGCTTCGGCATCGATGCGTACCGCATGGATTCGCCGCTACCGCAAGGAAGGACGCGGGACCTTGCCGGAGCTTGAGGACCTTGGTCGCGTGGACAAGCGAACCGCTGCTAGCCGCTACCGGATCCCCATTCGCGGTGCGGAATGCGCGCCGGCAACAGGAACGCACCACCGGGTCATGCCGGGCCATTCAGCCTTCGCAGCACGGGTAATCGCGCAAGCTGATCCTCATCGAGCCAGATGGCATAGCATGCGATGAAGGCAAGGCCCATCTCAGGGATGTCCATCCAGATGGCCGTGGCAAGGTGAAACAGGACTCCGAAAGCCATCCACGGCAGGCGCGTGGCGCGGAACCAGACCGCGATCGGGAAGGTGAGCTGGAACAAGAGCACCGCATAGGTGGCTATTGCTGCAATTGTCGGGAACGAAGCGATCCAAGCAGGACCGTATGCCGGATCGGTTGCCGCAATGCCAAGCGCAGTGCCATCGAGCCAATGCGCTCCGGTGAGCTTGTGCAGGCCGGTGGCCGCGTAAGCCAGCAGCAATTGGAGCCTGATCGCCCAGAAGCCGATGGCCTTCAAGCGCTCATCGCGAGCGGCGAGGAAGGCGCACCAGAAGAGCACGTTGGCCATGAGCTGCTGGCCGCCGCTGGAGGAGAGCCAGCCCGTATTCATCACATTCACGTAGAGCAACCAGATCAGCGCCACGCGCCACCACTTCGTGGAACGCCACAGCTCGACGCCGGAGAGAACAACGATCACCCATGGGAGCAACAGGAGAAGGGTTGCTTGCCACGAGTCGGGGAGCTGCGGCAGCACATGCGTGATGTGCTTCAATGGTCCCGGAGGAAGCCATGGCGGTGAAATGGCCAGTACGTTACTTGAATCAAACCCGGTCCAGCTGAAGAGTGCGAAAAGCAGCACCCATGCCATGATAGCGAAGCGGGACTTACGAACATGCGCCTCGGCCACGTTCATGGAACCAAGAGTTCGGTTATCCGCTCTTCGCGAAGCCACGGCCTTTCAACATCCGTGACGCAATGCTCGACCAGCCGGAATTGATGCGTGGGGACCGCGTAGCCAGCGCGCCACTCGTAGCCATGGAGCACCATTGTCCTCATGGCGCGCATCAACTGCGGCGCGAGTGATCCTCGGCCTTCGAACGCTTCAGCCTGCACGTGGCGCGCGATCGACTGCGCCGCGCGTCGCTGGAGGTAATGGTCGGGCCCTCGATCGATGTTGAACCACGAGCCGCCCACGCTGTATTCGATGCGGCAATCACACAGCGGCGGATCCGGTGCGAAGAGCCGCCATTGCTGGTGGAAGAGCGGCCTGGCATAGAGCTGGCCGACGACGCGCAGGCGCTCGGGCACAAGCTGCTCCGGGAAGGTGTAGCAGGCCAGCATGAACGCGTGCAGGCCCACGATGCCCACGACAATGCGCTTCGAGGATCGGTTCATCCGTGGGGTGAAGATGCGATGCGGCGCCGCAACGCACCTTTGCGCCATGTCCAAGAATCCGAACGACCCCGCGCTGCGCTCCTGGATCCCCGTGCCGGCCGGTAGCGACTTCCCCATCCAGAACATCCCCTTCGGCATCGGCGAACGAGCGGGCGGAGGTGATTTGGTCACGCTCTCACGCGTCGGCGACACTTGCATCGACTTGAGCGTGCTGCATGGAGCGGGCTTACTGGCACATGAGGATTTGGATTCCGAGATGCTCCTGTACAAGCCGTTGAATGAATTGCTCTTGCTCGGGCCCGATCTCGCGCACTATCTGCGCGGTCGGCTTTCCGAACTGATGCGGCACGACAACCCCGAGCTGCGGGACGACACGCACGTCCGAGAGGCCGCGCTCATCGGTGCGGACAAGGTCGATATGCAGATGCCCTTCGCCATCGGCGACTACACCGATTTCTACAGCAGTCGTCAGCATGCCTACAATGTGGGCTGCATGTTCCGCGATCCAGCCAATGCCCTGCTCCCGAATTGGCTGCATCTGCCGGTAGGCTACCACGGGCGCGCCAGCAGCATCATCCCCAGCGGCGTCGACATCCACCGTCCTTGCGGCCCGTTCAGGCCATCGCCCGATGCCGCGCCGGTCTTCGGCCCCACCCGCCAACTCGACTTCGAGTTGGAAGTGGGCTTCTTCACCTACGAAGGCAAGGACCTCGGCCAGCGGATCAGCACCGCGGAAGCCGATGACCACATCTTCGGACTGGCGCTCTTCAACGATTGGAGCGCCCGTGATATCCAGGCTTGGGAGTATGTGCCGCTCGGCCCCTTCCTGGGAAAGAACTTCGCATCGAGCATCTCACCGTGGGTGGTCACCTTGGATGCGCTAGAGCCGTTCCGGGTGGCAGGCGTGGCGCAGGATCCGGTGGTGCTGCCCTACTTGCAGTACGATGGCCTGAAGCACTACGACATCAAGCTCGAGGTGGCCATTCGTCCCGAAGGCGGAAGCGAGACCGTGGTCTGCCGCAGCAACTTCAAGCACCTGTACTGGAACATGGCGCAGCAGCTGGCCCACCACACCGTGAACGGCTGCAACGTGCGCGCCGGCGACCTGATGGCTAGCGGGACCATCAGCGGCGATACGCCCGACAGCTTTGGCAGCATGCTGGAACTCGCGTGGAAAGGCACCAAGCCCGTGAAGCTGGCTGACGGCAGCGAGCGGAGATTCATCGAGGACGGTGACACCGTGATCATGCGCGGTTACTGCGAGAAGGACGGACTGCGGATCGGCTTCGGCGAGGTGCGCACGAAAGTGCTTCCGGCACTGCCCTTCGAGGCGCCCTAACTTCGAGGCCATGAGCAGCGCTGAAGCCGCCACGTCAGACGCCTCCAAGCCCGCCATCGACATCGAAGCCGAGCGCGCGGAGATCCTGCGCCGCTACCGCACCCTGCTGCGCGCGATCAAGGGCGAGCGCACGGCTGAGGACACGCGCCTGATCCGCAAGGCCTTCAACATAGCCGTGGAGGCCCACAAGGACCAGCGGCGGAAGAGCGGCGAGCCCTACATCTACCACCCCATCGCCGTGGCGCGCATCTGCGCGGAGGAGATCGGCCTGGGCACCACCAGCGTGGTGGCGGCGCTGCTGCATGACACCGTGGAGGACACCGACCTCACGCTCGATGACGTGAAGGACCTCTTCGGCCCCACGGTGGCCACCATCATCGACGGGCTCACCAAGATCAGCGGCCTGCAGTTCGCCACCGACAGCATACAGGCCGAGAACTTCCGCAAGGTGCTGCTCACCCTGGCGCAGGACGTGCGCGTGATCCTGGTGAAGCTCGCGGACCGGCTGCACAACATGCGCACCCTGGACCACCAGCCGCGCGACAAGCAGCTCAAGATCGCCAGCGAGACCCTCTATCTCTACGCGCCCCTCTCCCATCGCCTCGGCCTCTATTCCATCAAGAGCGAGCTCGAGGACCTCTCGCTCAAATTCAAGGAGCCCGAGGTGTACGCGGACATCAGCACCAGGCTGAAGAAGGGCGAGGCCGTGCGGCGACGATTCATCAACAGCTTCGTGGTGCCCATCAAGCGCGCCCTCGACCGGGAGCAGTTCAGCTATGAGATCAAGGGCCGGCCCAAGAGCGTCCACAGCATCTACAACAAGATGCTGAAGAAGAACGTGAGCTTCGAGGAGGTCTATGATGTCTTCGCCATCCGCATCATCATCGACACCAAGCAGGAATTGGAGAAGGCCGATTGCTGGAAGGTGTACAGCATCGTCACGGACTACTACCAGCCCAACCCGGATCGCCTCCGAGATTGGATCAGCCTGCCCAAGGCCAACGGCTACGAGAGCCTGCACACCACCGTGATGAGCCCAGGCGGCCGCTGGGTGGAAGTGCAGATCCGCAGCCGCCGCATGGACGAGATCGCCGAGATGGGCCTGGCCGCGCATTACCGCTACAAGGACGACCAGGAGCACGCCAGTTCCCTGGACGCCTGGCTCAACCGGATCCGCGAGGTGCTGGACGACCCCACCACGGACGCCATCGATTTCGTGAATGACTTCAAGCTGAACCTCTTCAGCGATGAGATCGTGGTGTTCACGCCGAAGGGCGAGATGCGCAACCTGCCGGCCGGCTCGACCGCGCTCGATTTCGCCTTCGACATCCATACCCAGGTCGGCAGGCAGTGCATCGGCGCCAAGGTGAACCACAAGCTGGTGCCCTTGAGCCACCCGCTCAAAGGCGGCGACCAGATCGAGATCATCACCAGCCGCAAGCAGCAGCCCAAGGAGGATTGGCTCGGCTACGTGAAGACCGCCAAGGCCCGCCACAAGATCAAGCAGAGCCTGCGCGACCTGAAGAAGAAGCTCGCCGTGGTGGGCCGCGAGCAGGTGCAGCGCCTGATCCGCAAGTGGGGCGCCAAGGCCGATGCCGCCAGCATCAACGCCCTGATCGAGCACTTCGGCGCCCGCAGCGCCATGGACCTGTACTATCACGTTGCGCGCGGCAAGCACGCACCGGAGAAGATCGAAGGCGTTGAGGTGCGCGCCGGCAGGCTGCATCTCCCCAAAGTGGAGCGCAAGGCCGATGAGCGCAGCCTCGAAGAGGTGGTCGCCGAGATCCGGGGGGCCGTCCCTGGCGCGCTGCTCATCGGCGACGACCTGCAGAAGATCGACTACAAGCTCAGCAAATGCTGCAACCCCATCGCTGGCGACGATGTCTTCGGCTTCATCACCGTGGGCGAGGGCATCAAGATCCACCGGGTGAACTGCCCGAACGCCGTGCAGCTCATGAGCAACTTCGCCTACCGGATCGTCAAGGCCCGCTGGAAGGGCAAGGAGAACATCGAATTCCTGGCGGGCATCAGGTTCAGCGGCATCGACGATGTGGGCCTGGTGAACAAGATCACCACCATCATCAGCCACGAGCACAACGTGAATATGCGCGCCATCAGCTTCGAGAGCCACGATGGCATCTTCGAGGGCAAGGTGATGGCCTATGTGCACGACACCGACCACCTCAGGGCCCTGATCGAGAAGCTCAAGCGCGTGCGCGGCGTGCGCAGCGTGGAGCGCGTGGAGCAATAGCGGCGCGCCTCCTCCGCGCCTACATTTGCGCGACTCCACAGCAACCGCCGCATGAACCCGGTTGAGCAGCAGGCCAGCGCCCAGCGCATCTTCACCGAGTACCTCGAGCGCAACGGGCATCGCAAGACCCCGGAGCGCTTCGCCATACTCAGCGAAGTGTACGCCCAGGACGGGCACTTCGACATCGAGCGCCTCTACGGCCGCATGAAGATCAAGAAGTACCGGGTGAGCCGCGCCACCCTGTACAACACCATGGACCTGCTGATCGATTGCGAGCTCGTGCGCCGGCATCGCTTCAGCACGGAGCGCAGCAGCTTCGAGAAAGCGCACGCCTACCGCCAGCACGACCATTTGATCTGCGAGGCCTGCGGCAAGGTGTCCGAATTCTGCGACCCCAGGATCCAGCAGATCAAGAACACCGTCGCCGACGCCACCGGCTTCAAGCCGAACCGCCACGCCCTGCACATCCACGGCCTTTGCGCCGCCTGCCAAGCCAAATCCAGCAACAAATGACCGTCACCGACCGCCTGCCCTTCGGCCTTGAGATCACCGAGCAGCAAGGAATCCCCGTCTTCCACATGAAGGGCCGCCTCATGGATCAGCAGCAGGCCGACCGCCTCATGGAGGCCCTGAACGCCGAACTGGACAAGGGGGCATCATCCGTGGTGCTCGACATGGGCGAGCTCCAGTACATGAACAGCACCGGCCTGAACATCCTCATCAGCGTGCTCACTGCCACGCGCAACAAGAGCGGCGACACGTTCATCGCCCGTGTGAGCCACGGCGTGCGCCAGCTCTTCCTGGTCACCAAGCTCGACACCGTCTTCACCATCACCGACCAGGTCGAAGAGGCCATCGCCAAAATCAAGGGCTAGTGGGCGCCGCACGCATGGATGTGCTGCTCGGCGCCCAATGGGGCGATGAGGGCAAAGGCAAGGTCGTTGACGTGATCGCGCCGCGCTATGAGGTGATCGCGCGCTTCCAAGGCGGACCCAACGCCGGGCATACGCTGCTGTTCGAAGGCCACAAGCACGTGCTGCACACGATCCCCAGCGGCGTGTTCCGCGAAGGCACCATGAACCTGGTGGGCAATGGCGTGGTGGTCGATCCGGTGATCTTCCTCAAGGAGGTGCGCGAGCTCGAAGCCGCGGGCGTGGACATCCGCGCATCACTCCTGCTATCGCGGCGCGCCCACCTGATCCTTCCCACGCACCGCGCACTCGATGCCGCCAGCGAGGCCGATAAGGGCAAACTCAAGATCGGCAGCACGCTCAAGGGAATCGGCCCAACGTACATGGACAAGACCGGTCGCAACGGCCTGCGCGTCGGAGACCTGTTCCAGCCCGATCTCGCAGAGCGCGTGGCCGTGCTGCGCCGCAAGCACGAGCGCCTGCTCTCGCTCTATGACCAAAGCGGCGCCAGCCCGGGAGCCGAGGCCGAATGGATGGACGCCGTGCAGCAGCTGCGCGAATTCACCACCGTCGATTGCGAGCACTACCTCGATCAAGCCCTTCGCGCCGGCAAGCGCGTGCTCGCAGAAGGCGCACAGGGCACCCTGCTCGACATCGACTTCGGCACCTATCCGTACGTCACCAGCAGCAGCACCATCTGCGCCGGCGCGTGCACTGGGCTGGGCATCGCACCCAACCGGATCGACCGCATCACCGGCATCTTCAAGGCGTATTGCACACGGGTGGGCAGCGGCCCCTTCCCCACCGAACTGGAAGACGAGACCGGCGAAGCCATCCGCAAAGCCGGCCACGAATTCGGCAGCACCACCGGGCGGCCGCGCCGCTGCGGCTGGCTCGACCTGCCCGCGTTGCGCTACGCCGTGATGATCAACGGCATCACCGAATTGGCCATGATGAAGGCCGATGTGCTCAACGGCATGGACAAGCTGCGCATCTGCACGCATTACCGCGTGGATGGGCAGCTCACTGACCGCATGCCCTACGATGTGAGCACGGGCATCGAACCGGTGTACACCGAGATGGCGGGCTGGGGTGCTTCGGATGCCCAAGGCCGACTGCCCGATGCGCTCGACCGCTACATCGCGACCATCGAAGAGGCCGTTGGCGTGCCCATCTCCATCGTCTCGCTGGGGCCCGATCGCTCAGAGACCATCATGCGGCAGCCTGCAACGGCGCAGTGATCCCATGAACCGGCGGAAGCGAATCGGCCCGCCTTCATCGCATTCGCAGCGGAAACGGCGAACGGGGTCCGGGGCTATTGAGCCTATCCCTGCCGGTTTCGCCGAGCAGCTGCCCCTCAGCCACACCGACGAGCAGGCGGCCCTGCTGCAAGCGCTGCATGCACCCGCGCCGACCAGCATCCGCCTGAATCCGGGCAAGCCATTCAGGATCGCCGCCGATCCGATCCCATGGTGCCCGAACGGCCGCTATCTGGCGCAGCGCCCGGCATTCACCTTCGACCCGTTGCTGCATGCCGGTGCGTACTACGTGCAAGAGGCTTCGAGCATGCTGCTCGAGCAGGCCGTGCGCGCATCGGGCCTCATCGATCGCGATGTGCTCGCCCTTGACCTCTGCGCCGCACCGGGTGGCAAGAGCACCCATCTGCTTTCGTTGCTCACGCCGGGGAGCCTGTTGGTGGCCAACGAGGTCCATCCGGATCGCCGCGCGGTGCTGGCCGAGAACTGTTGGAAGCATGGCGCGCCCAACGTGATGATCGCAGGGGCGAGGGCTGAGGACCTCATGCCGCTGGCAGCCGCATTCGACCTGATCCTGCTCGATGCGCCCTGCTCGGGCGAGGGGCTGTTCCGGAAGGATCACTTCGCGCGCGCTCAATGGAGCCCCGACCTGGTGCAGCATTGCGCCGCCACACAGCAGGTGCTCGTGCAAGCCGCCTGGCACGCCCTGAGCCCCGGCGGCGTGCTCGTGTACAGCACCTGCACCTGGGAGGCCATGGAGAATGAGGTCCAAGCGGCCGCGCTCATCGCCCTCGGAGCAGAGCGCATCGAACTGCCCTTGCAGCCCGCTTGGGGCGTTGAGCGCAGCACCTTGCACGGCGCCCTTGGCTACCGCTGCTATCCGCACCGCGTGCGAGGCGAAGGATTCTTCATCACCGTGCTGCGCAAGCCCGGATCGCTGCCCGATCGTACGCCGACCATACGGACCGCAGAGCCATTGCGTTTGCCTTGGCTGAAGGAGGAGCTGGAGTTCACGGCGATGGACCAGCGAGGAACCATGCATGCGATGCCAGCGCGATGGCATCGGACCGCGGAACGACTCCGCGGCCCATTGCGCATCGTGGCCCCGGGCCTCCCTAGTGCTGAACCCAAGGGCGCGGGCTGGAGGCCGCACCCGGCCATGGCCCTGTCGCAGGCGCTCGATCGCAGCGCGCTCAAAGAAGTGCCGCTCACCGATGACGCAGCCTTGCGTTACCTGCGTGGCGAGGCGTTGCCTGATACGGCTGCCGAAGGCGATGCGCTTGCCACGATCCATGGGCTCGGGCTCGGCTGGTTGCACGGCGCGCGCACGCGGTGGAACAACCGATGGCCGGCGGCGTGGCGGATACGCGCCCATGCAAGCGATGCGGCCGCTGTACCTTGGTCGAAGCAGTGAACGCACCATGCTCACCGCATTCCTCGATTGGTTCGAAGAGCACAAGGCCGGCGTGATCGGCGCGCTCGCCTTGCACACGCTGTTCCTGTTCATCTGCACCTTCATCTACATGCCATCGGTGCCGCGGGAGGACCAGATCAGCGACATGCGCATCGAGATGATCAGCGACCTGGAAGCCGAGGAGATCCAGCAACGCATCCAGGACGAGGACGATGGCGTGCCGGAGAAGGTCACGGCCCTCACCAGCAACATCACCGCCGAGGTGAAGCCTTCCTTCAGCCAGGCGAAACTGGCCGAACGCGTGGAGAACGACCTGCGCGCGCTTGAGCAGGCCGAATTCGAACGCTTGGAGGAAGAGCGCAAGGCGCGCGGCGAAGAGGACGTGGATATCCCGGAGCTGGATCCCAGCAAGTGGGACCACGAACGCTATCTCAGCAAACCTGCGGAGCCCGTGAAAGTGGAAGGGGCCGCGCTGGTGGAGCACGACCTGCGCGACAGGGTCCGCGGCGATGCCAAGCCCGGATACCTCTGCAAGGAGCAAGGCCGCGTGGTAGTGCGCGTGGAAGTGGACCGGAATGGGCGCGTTCGCAAGGCCGAACTCGACAAGGCCGGCACCAACACCACCGATGAGTGCATGCTGGAGCTCGCCTTGCGATCGGCCAAGGAGACCCCATTCAGCCCTAGCTCATCGGCGCCTGATCCGCACCGCGGCATCATCACCTTCCGTTTCGTGCAGCAGTAAGCATCACGCCGCTGCAATTCCGTCACGGCGGGGCGATGCGATCCGGAAATCCTGTCGCACAGCAAGCACCGGCGAGCGCCACTTCGTCGCAATCGCCGCGGCGGCATCCGGGTTGACCGGCGGGGCGCATGATGCACTGCAAACCACAAAAAACCCAACACGCCATGACGATCGCGAAGTACCGTCCGCAGGCTGTGCTCACCAGCCCTTTCAGTGAGCTCGTGAACGAGTTCTTCGGCCGCGACATCGGCCAGACGCTCGGACAGGATGATGCGCGCCGCAATGTGCCCGCCGTGAACATCGTGGAACGCGACAATGAATTCGAGCTTCACCTGATGGCTCCCGGCTACGCCAAGGAGGACCTGAAGCTGAATGTCGAGGACAGCACCCTCACCGTGAGCGCGGAGAAGAAGTCCGAAGACCTGAAGGAGAACGAGCGCTTCACCCGCCGCGAGTTCATGCACAGCTCGTTCGCGCGCAGCTTCCGACTGCCCGAAACGGTGAACGCCGAAGGCATCCGTGCCGAGCATGTGAACGGCATGCTGGTGGTGCGCATCCCGAAGGCCGAAGCCGTGAGGCCCAAGGCCCGCGAGATCACGATCGGCTGATCGGTTCAACCATTCATCGGCGAAGCCCCTCTCCGGGGCTTCGTCCGTTCCAAGCCAGGCCCAAGCAGGCCGCGCCCATCTTCACCTTCGGGTTGAATCCTTGGGAACAGCAGCCGCACGATCAGCGCAACGGACCCACCGAAAAAGCGGAGCGGGGCCCGCCTTTCAGCGATCCCCGCTCCCATGCAACTCGGCCGTGGCCTATTGCATGCCCGATGCCTTTGCCCGATAGGCCTCACCGCCTTTCCGCGGCTCATCCTCTTGCCGTGGATCTCGTTGCACGTCTGGCATGCACTCGTGCTGCACGTTCGCATGACCTCTTACCAGGTGTGGCCGCGCTTGCGCGCTTCCGGCGTCGTGCTGCATTCAATCCGAGCGGTCCCTTCTTGCGTCGGGGGGCGTAAAGAACTTCGGTGAGACGAACGTAGGACAGGGCCCAAGGACGGCCAATTTTCGGAGCCTCGGGTTATGCACATCTTCTGCACAGGCTACCAGTCGCTGTGTAGGAAGCGCAGCACTTGGCCATCGGGATCGCCCGCCAGTCGCAGGAAGTAGATGCCTGCAGGCCGTTGGCCCATGTCGAATCGCTGCACGCCGTGGAGCGGACCAGTCACGCTCCAGCGCATGGCCCCCAGTGCATCGAACACCTCAAGTCCCTTGGCCGTCCTCGCGCCCAGGTCAACCACGTGCTCCGTACCCTGCTGCCCCCTATAGCTCAGGGGCTCGGCAGAGGCCGCTTCGCTGATGCCGGAGCAGGGATCCACCACCACAGCCACGAAGGCTTGCGCATCGGCGCACGGCGCAAGGCCAGCCACGGCGTAGGTGTAAAGCCCGGGCTGGCTCGTGCCCGGGGTAAAGGTCCCGCTCACCGGCGTGCCCACCGGGTTCGTCCAAACACCGCCAGGATCAGGCGTGCCTCCGAGCAAGGTGATCAGAGACACGGGAGGATCATTCAGGCATATGGTCACCGTGGTGCTGCTTCCGGCATCAGGCGCCGCATTCACGGTGAAGAGGAACTCGGCCGTGTCGTTGATGCAGGGCGAAGTGCCGAACACCACGTACAGCACATTGTAGCTGCCTGGCGCGGTGAGCAGCGCGTTGGTGGTGGGCTGGCCATTGTAGAAGAAGATGCCCGTGGCATCACCGCCGTTCACATAGCTCACCAAGGGCGGGTTGCTGCCGCCGGTGCAAAGGGCCGTGCTCACATCAAGCCCAGCATTCGCCGGGTTCAGGAGCGTAACGGTGAGCGTGGCTTGATCCTGTGGACAGCCGCCGGGGCAATTGGTGTTGTAGGTGTACACGCCGCCTGGATCCGTGTAGGTGTCGAGCTGGCCGCTGAATGGCAGCGCATTGGGGCCTGTCCATGCCCCGCAGGCCGACGCACCGGTCATGTAATCGAGCAGGTTGTAGGTGCCTGAATTCTTGCAGAGCGTCACGCTGCCATCGGGGCCGGCGTACGGCGCCGCACTGATCGTGAGGCTCACGCCATTATCGGTGCCTGTCAGTGCAGGCGCGCTGCTCACCACGCGGATGCGGTAGCCGCTGCCGGGCGGCGTGGCGATGGGGATGGTGCAGGCGATGCTGCCCGCGGATGTGCTGGTCACCGATCCAATGTCGGTGGGCGAAGCGAAGCTCCCACTGGCATCGCTGAGCTGCGCGGTGAACACGTTGCCGCCGGTGAAGCTCCCGGTGATCGTGTACGGCACATTCACTTGCGCGCCCTGGCAGAAGCTGCTACCGGCGATGGCGCTGGTGACGATCGAGGGCGGAACATCAATGGCCGAGGTGATCACCACATCGTCAACGGCGAATGCGGGATCCTGCGCAGCGGTGGTGGTGCCATTGAAGAAGCGGAAGCCGAAGCGCAAGGTGGCCTGGTTGCTGAAGTCGGGCAGCGTGATGCTCTGCTGCACCCAGTTCGATTGGTTGCGGTACTGGCTGATCGGGGTGCTGATCAGGTTCCAACTCGCCCCGCTGTTGGTGCTGTAGTAAACCTCGCCGTAGTTATTGCTGCCGCCCGCGCACAGCCACCAGAAGCTGAGGGTGATATCGGCCGCGCCGGTGGCCACATCGGTGGTCATGCGCGCGAAATGGCTGGCAGCGTTGGCGCAAAGGCCATCGGCGGCCAGGAAGCAGCAGCTGAGGATGCCGCTGTTCTGCGCAGCCACGCTGGTGATGTGCAGGTAATTGCCGTTCGCATTGGAAATGCCCGCGGGCTGGCTGGGCGTGTTGCCCACGCTGAACGGCAACGGGAAGCCGAAGCAGATCACGCTGCCGCTGCCCCCGGCGTACACGTTATTGATCAGCCAGGTGTTGTCTGGCGAGGCGGTCGCGCCCCCTTGATCGGCGGTGTTGATGGCAAAGGCGGGGCTTCCATCGAAGTCCTCGCTGAAGAGCACGGTCTGGGCCGGTGCGGTAAGTGCGAATGCAAACAGGCAGGTGAGTACCGGGTGGCGCATGGATTCCTGGTTAGGATGGGCAAGATAGGAGACCCGCACCTATCGCTTCCACCACCCCATTCAACTTCGATCGCACTTCGACGGACGCCCCTCACCGCCGCCGTGCTGCACCACCCCAACCAGGAAGTAACGGACTTGCTGGTCCTTGCCGTGGCGAACGCTCTGGCCCGCCTTCACAGTCTGTGCCGGACCCTGTCGAGAAAAGGAAGTCGAGGCTCCATGGCCGCAGGGGCCGCGCTCGTGGTCGCCCTGCGGAGGCCGAGGGGCCAGGGGCAGGTACCCGACCATCGTCCTACGGGTACGCAGCGTTCATCAAGGTGCCATTGATGTTGCCCGCTCCGCCGTGGCAGCCTTTGCACACCGCACCGCGGTTGATCACCGATTCGCGAACCTGGCCATTGCTGCGGATGTAGCCCCAGACCCAGCCGTTCTCATCGGCGGCCGGGTCGCCGCTGCGCTTCAGCATCACCGCATAGGTGCCAAGGCCCGAAGCCTCGGGCCAAAGCTCCTTCACCACCAGCGAACCCTCAGCGAACATGGTGCCCTCCATCACTTTGCCCATGGTGTCGAGATGCGCAGCGGCGATGTCGTTGAAGCGCGTTCGCAGGAAAGCCTCCGCATGCCCCGACCCGCTCGTGCGCGGCAGCAGTGCATCACTGAACTTGTACCACACATCGGCTTCCATGCCGCTGGCGCGCGCCAGCAATTCGAGGTCGGTGGGCGATGCATCGGCCTCGTGCTTGCACGCGTGCAAGACGGCCAGGGCAGCGGCGATGGCGATCAATGCGGGGAATGTGCGGCGCATCATGACGGCTTGGTGGTGAAAAGTAACGCAGTCTGTCGGGCAAGGTTCAGGAGTGCGGGCTGAAGAGGAATGGCGCGGCCAACGTGCAAATCGCATCCATGCGACCGTATGGGCCCCAACTGATCGCGCTGCCCCTGCGTTAAGCGTGGCCACGGATCCAAGATCCGCGGCAGCGCTACAGATCCGCGTTAGCGGGGCGGACGCCTGTCGAGAAAAGAAGTCGAGCCTCGGCGGCCGCAGGTCAGCCGCAGACCGCAGGCCACTGCGGAGGTGTTCGTGCGGAGCGGTAATCGTGCAAGGACCTTTCGAGGTGGAGATTACCCCGGGAGGCATTGACCCGCCGGGCTCATACCCCTGGCGCATCATTACCCTATTAGTGATCAGCCCTTCTTGTTCATGTCCAGCATCTCCTTGATGCCGCCCACGCTGCTGAGCACGCCGGTGGCCTCGTAGGGCATGTAGATCACCTTGTTGTTCTGGCCGCTGGTCATGCTGGTGAGGGTCTCCAGGTACTTCATGGCGATGAGGTAGTTGGCGGGGTCGGCCTTGGCGCCGCTGATGGCCTGGGTCACGAGCTTGATGGCCTCGGCCTCGCCCTGCGCGCGGCGGATGCGGGCCTGGGCGTCGCCTTCGGCCTCCAGGATCTGGCTCTGCTTCTGGCCCTCGGCTTCGGTGATCTGCGCCTGCTGCACGCCCTCGGCCTGCAGGATCGCGGCGCGCTTGCTGCCCTCGGCGTCGATGATCTGCGCGCGGCGGTCGCGCTCAGCGCGCATCTGCTTCTCCATGGCCTCGCGGATGTCGCGCGGCGGGTTGATGTCCTGCAGCTCCACGCGGTTCACCTTCACGCCCCACTTGTTGCTGGCCTCGTCGAGGATGGCGCGCAGCTTGGCGTTGATCGTGTCGCGGCTGGTGAGGGTCTCGTCGAGGTCGAGCTCGCCGATCACGTTGCGGAGCGTGGTCTGCGTGAGCTTCTCGATGGCCAGGGGCAGGTTCTCGATCTCGTACATGGCCTTCACCGGATCCATGATCTGGAAGTAGAGCAGCGCGTTGATCTCGGTCATCACGTTGTCCTTGGTGATCACGTTCTGGCGCGGGAAGTCATAGACCGTCTCGCGCAGGTCGATCCGCTCCTTGCGCTGGAACTGCACGTACTTGTTGCCATCGGGCAGGTCGCGCGTGAAGCGGTACACGATCTCGCGCGGCTTGTCGAAGACCGGGATGATGATGTTGAAGCCGGCGGTGAGCGTGGTGCGGTACTTCCCGAAGCGCTCGATCACCATGGCTTCGCTCTGCTGGATGATGCGCACGCCCTTGGCGATGATCACGAAGGCGAAGGCCACTAACAGCGCGGGGATGATGTAGTCGGTCATGATGATCGGAGGGTTGAGGGGTTGAGGGGTTGAGGGTTGGGGGTTGGGGGTTGGGGGTTGAGGGGTTGAGGGGTTGAGGGGTTCAGGTCTCAAGCGATCTCAACCTCCAAGCGTCATGGCGCCACGGGCTTCACGATCACGGTGTTGCTGTCCACGCGCACCACCTCCACCACATCGCCCACGCGGAGGGCATGATCGCTCACGCACTCGGCGCGCCAATCGTCGCCGCCCACGGACACGCGGCCCAGGCGGAGGCCGGCCTCGAAATCCTGGGTGACGCGCCCGCGCTGGCCCACGAGCGCATCCACGTTGGTGCGCACGCCATTGTCCTTCCACATGCGCTTCATGAGCAAGGGGCGGAGCGTGAAGAAAGCCGTTAGGGAGACCGCCGCGCAGGCGATGAGCTGCACGGAGATGCCAGCGCCCAGGAAAGCCGCGCCGCTGGCCGCGAAGCAGCCCATGCTCACGCAGAAGAGCCAGAAGCCGGGCACGAAGATCTCGGCGATCAGCAGCACGATGGCGGCTGCGGCCCACCAGTGGTACGGGGAGAGATTCAGGTCTGCCATGTTGTTCGCCGTCGAAGATAGACGGGGCTTGGGTACACGCTGGCCGCGCTTCTGATGAGCGGCGGGCCTGCGGGCCGGGCGGCGTCCGGTATTTTCGCCCGCCATGTCCGGAAACGCACGCACCCCCGGTTTCCGTTTGGGGCGCGATACCCTGCTCACCTTCGGCACCGAGGGGCTTGCCCTGCTGGGCATGGTGCTGTCCTTCCGCTTGGCGGCGGAACAGAGCAAGGTCGATCTCGACCTGTACGTGATCGCGCGTCGCACCGTGGCCTTCCTTTTCCCGGTGGTGCTCATGGGAGCCATGGTGGGCCTCACCCGCTTCGTGGCCATGGATGCCGCGCCCGATGCCGCCCGACGCTACCTGCGCGGCGCATTCTCCGTGGTGGCGCCGCTGGGCGTGCTGGTGAGCGTGCTGAGCATCGTGCTCGCCGAGCCGCTGGCCTGGATGCTCTTCGGCGACAGCGGGAGCGCTGCGCTGGTTCCGCCCATCGGCGCCATGACCTTCGGCATGGCGGCGCATGGCGTAGCCTACGGCTATCTGCGCGGCAGGGGGCGGATCGTGGCGGCCAATGCCCTGCAGCTCATCGTGCTGGCCATCGGCCCCTGCCTCGCCTTGGTGCTCTTCACCGACATGCCCAGCGCGCTCTGGGCCACAGCCGTCAGCTGGCTGCTGCCGCCCTTGGTGGCCATGGCGCCAGACCTGATCCAGGACGATGGCCCCGTGCGCCGCGAGCGAGGCGAGATCCTTCGCTATGGCCTGCCGCGCGTGCCCGGCGATGTGGCCCTGGGCGCGCTGCTCACGGTGCCGGGCTACATCGCGCTGCGCACCCACGGGCTCGATCTCAGCGGCGAAGTGGGATTCGGCGCCACGCTGCTGAACATCGCTGCGGCGGCCTTCTCGCCGGTGGCCCTGCTGCTGCTGCCGGCCGCTGCGGCCAAGCTCGCGCGAGGAGAATATGACGACCTCTCCGCCCGCGTGGCCCGCATGTCGCGGCTGGTGCTGCTCGCCTCCGTGGCGCTCACGGCCGGCTTCGAGCTGCTCGCCTCTCCCCTGCTGCTGATCTACCTCGGCCCCACCGGCGAAGCGTACGTGCCCATGGCGCGGCTGGTCTTCATCGGCGCATTGCCCTTCGCGTACTTCAATGGCATGCGCAGCCTGCTCGATGCCTATTTCCGCACGCCGCGCAACGGCATCAACCTGAGCAAGTCATTCGCGATCCTGCTGCTCGGGGGCCTCGTTCACCTCCTGGTGCCTACGCCGTGGTACACCATGCCGGTAGTGCTGCTGGCGGCGCTCTGCTACCTGGGCCTGGCCACGTGGAGCGATGTCCGCTACGTGCAGGATGAATTGAGGCGCCTTGCCGCACAGGCCGATGGCGTGCTGCGAGTGGTGGTGGTGGTGCCCGAGGCCGAAGGCGGCTCCGTGTACGCCGATGCACGTGGCGAGGCGGACCGCCTGGGCACCATGGGCGCGCGCGTGAGCGTGATGCATCTGGAGAGCCGCACGTCGCTGTGGCGGCTCTGGCTGGCCCGGCAGCGCCTCAAGCGCTTGATCATCACCGAGCGCGCCGATGTGGTGCTCTCGCTCTATGGCTCGGCCGCCGGGCTGTTCACGGTGCTCAGCAGCCTCTCCCCCGTGGTGGTCACCTTCGTGGGCGATGATGTGCACCGCGCAGGGGTGCCGGGCGTGGCGCGGCCCTGGCTCGGCAGGCTCTTCTCGCAGTTCGCCGCCTTCTTCGCCGCAGGGTTGATCTGCCGCAACGGCACGGTGCGCGATGGCCTCTGGTGGCGGGGCAGCGAAGCCTTGGTGGTGGACGCCCCGGATGGGTCGCCGGAAGCCGCGTCGGCCACGCTCGCCCACCTGCGCTCCGTGGCCCTGCACAAGCCCATCGACCCATGAAGCTGCTCCTGGTGGCCGCTGCCAACTCGGTGCATACGCGCCGGTGGGCCGATGCCTTCGCGGAGCGCGGGCATGAGGTTCACGTGATCACGCAGCACGCACCGCGCGAGCCCTACCGGAATGATGTGCGCATGCATTTGCTGCCGCATCGCAAGGGCTTGGGCTACCTGCTGAACCGTTCAGCGGCCCGCGGCATCGCCCTTTCCATCAGGCCCGATGCGATCAACGCCCATTACGCCTCGGGCTATGGGACGCTGGCGCCGCGATTGAAGGGTGTTCCATTGATCCTGAATGTCTGGGGCAGCGATGTGCATGAATTCCCGGATACCAGCCCGCTGCACCGCTGGCTCCTGCGCCGCAACCTGCTGCGCGCCGATGCCGTGGTGAGCACGAGCGAGGTGATGGCCGGGCGCACCCGGCGCATCTGCCCGGAGCTGGCGCGGATCGCGGTGGTTCCGTTCGGCGTGGACCTGGATCGCTTCTCCCCAGCGCCGAAAGGCGGTGGCGCACTCGTCTTCGGCACCGTGAAGACGCTGGCTCCGAAGTATGGCATCGATACGCTGCTGCGCGCCTTCGCGGTGGCCGCCCGCGATCCCGCGCTCGCGCAGGCGCGGCTCCGCATCGTGGGCGATGGTCCCGACCGCAATGGGCTCGAGGCGCTCGCCCGCGCCTTGAGGATCGCGGATCGGACCGAATTCGTCGGGGCGGTGCCGCACGCCCAAGTGCCTGAAGAGCTGCGCCGGCTCGATGCCTGCATCGCCCTGAGCCGCACCGACAGCGAGAGCTTCGGCGTCGCGGTGATCGAGGCCAGCGCCTGCGGATTGCCTGTGGTGGTGAGCCGCGTGGGCGGGTTGCCTGAAGTGGTGGATGAGGGCCGCACCGGATTGATCGTGCCCAAGGAAGACCCGGAGGCCGCCGCCGAGGCCATGCTCCAGCTCGCGCGTGATGCGGGCATGCGCAAGGCCATGGGCGAAGCCGGACGGCTGTTGGTGCAGGCCCGCTATGATTGGAAGGACTGCGTGGCCAAGCAGCTCGCGGTGATCCAGGCAGCCATTGAAGCGAAGCGCACATGACCGGCAGGCGCCAACCGGATGCAGCGGCTCCGCTGCCTGACGCACCGCAGGTGCGTGTGGTGATCCCCTGCCGCAATGAAGCGGGCTACATCGGCCGATGCCTGCGATCATTGATCGCGGCGGATCGCAGCGGCCTGAAGTTCGAGGCCTGGGTATGCGATGGACTGAGCGAGGATGGTACGCGCACGGAGATCGAGGCGCTCGCTGCGGAGCATCCGTGGATCAAGCTCGTGGACAATCCGGCGCGCACCACGCCGCACGCCATGAACCTGGGATTGAAGCCCGCAGGCTACGACGTGGGCCTGCTGCTGGGCGCCCACGCCGAAGCGGAAGCGGATTTCCTGCAAGCGAACATCGCCGCCTTGCGCGCGCATGCCCGGGCCGGTTGCGTCGGCGGCATCATCGCAAACGTGTACACCGATGCCACCAGCAGGCGGATCGGCGCGGCCATGGGGCATCCGTTCGGCGTGGGCGGCGCGCACTTCCGCACGGGCCGCCGGGCCGGCGAGGTGGATACCGTAGCCTTCGGCGCGTACCGGCGCGAGGCGCTCGCAGCCATCGGCTTCGTGGATGAGCGCTTGGCCCGCAACCAGGACGACGAGCTCAATTTCCGGCTCGTCCGCGCCGGCTGGACCATCATCCTCGACCCGGCCATCCGGAGCCGGTACTACGTGCGCGCCGGCATGCGCAAGCTCTTCAGGCAATACTGGCAGTACGGCTATTGGAAGGCGTTCGTGGGCCGCTTGCACGGCACGGTGACCACCTTCCGCCAAGTGGTCCCGGCGGCATTCGTGCTCTTCCTGGTCACGGGCGCGGCCGCGTCGCTGCTCCATCCTTCGCTGGCCTTCGCTTATGCGGGCGGATCGGCGCTGTACCTCGTTGCGGCGCTGATCAGCGCGCTGCGCGCAGCCGATCGCCTGAGCGATGCGCCGGGCGTGCTCCTGGCCTTCATCACGCTGCACGTGGCCTATGGCGCGGGCTATCTGCGCGGCATCGTGGATTTCCTGCTGCTGCGGCGCGAGCCGCCGGGCAGCGCGGCCTCCAGCTCCCGCTGAAACGGCAGGGCCCCGGAATTCTCCGGGGCCCTGATCGTACTTGGGTGCTTCGGTCGCTGGCTTATTCAGCGCCCTTGTCTTCGTCCTTCGAGCGTTCCTTGCTCTCCATCGAGCTCTTCAGGTCGCTCAGCACGCCGAGGTCGCCGAGGGTGCTCTTCTCCACTTTCTCGTTCACGCTCTTCACGCTGGCACTGGTGGCTGCGCTGTCGCCTTCCTTGCGGGTGCGCTTGCCTTTGGCCACGGTCTCCAAGGGCTCTTCGCCCTCTTCGAAGGTGCGGGTATGGCTCAGGCCGATGCGGCGCGCGTCGGCATTGAACTCGAGCACCATGAAGGGCAGTTTCTCCTCCAGCTCGGCCTTCGAGCCATCGGCCTTCTTCAGGTGCTTGGCGGTCACGGTGCCTTCCACGCCATAGGGCAGGCTCACCACGAAGTTCTGACCGGCACGGCCGGTGATGGTGCCTTCATGGACGCTGCCCGGGGTGAACACGGTGGCGAACACCTCCCACGGGTTCTCTTCCACCTGCTTGTGGCCGAGGCTGAGGCGGCGGTTGTCCTTATCCACCTCGAGCACCATCACCTCCACTTCATCGCCCACGTTGCAGAACTCGCTGGGGTGCTTGATGCGCTTGGTCCAGCTCAGGTCGCTGATGTGGATCAGGCCATCGACGCCTTCCTCGAGCTCGGCGAAGATGCCGAAGTGCGTGAAGTTGCGCACCTTGGCGGTGTGCTTGGAGCGCACAGGGTAGCGGAACTCGATATCGGCCCAGGGATCGGTGCTCAGCTGCTTCATGCCGAGGCTCATCTTGCGCTCCTCGCGGTCGATGTTGAGCACCACGCAATCGATCTCCTGCCCTTCCTTGAGGAAATCCTTCGGGCTGCGCAGGTGCTGGCTCCAGCTCATCTCGCTCACGTGCAGCAGGCCCTCCACGCCGGGGCTCACCTCCACGAAGGCGCCGTAATCGGTGATCACCATCACCTTGCCCTTCACCTTGTCGCCGGCGTTCATGTCCGGGCTGAGCGCATCCCAAGGGTGCGGCAGCAGCTGCTTGAGGCCGAGGGCGATGCGGCGCTTCTCGTCGTCGAAGTCGAGGATCACCACGTTGATCTTCTCGTCGAGCTTCACCACTTCCTCGGGGTGGTTCACGCGGCCGTACGCCAGATCGGTGATGTGGATCAGGCCGTCCACGCCGCCCAGGTCCACGAACACGCCGTAGGTGGTGATGTTCTTCACCGTGCCCTCGAGCACCTGGCCCTTCTCCAGGCCGCCGATGATCTGCTTCTTCTGCGCCTCGAGCTCGGCCTCGATCAGCGCCTTGTGGGAGACCACCACGTTCTTGAACTCCTGGTTGATCTTCACCACCTTGAACTCCATGTTCTTGCCCACGAACTGATCGTAGTCGCGGATCGGCTTCACATCGATCTGCGAGCCTGGCAAGAAGGCCTCGATGCCGAAGACATCGACGATGAGGCCGCCCTTGGTGCGGCACTTCACGAAGCCGGTGATCACCTCGCTGGTCTCCATCGCGTGGTTCACCTTGCCCCAGGCGTTGTGCACGCGCGCGGTCTTGTGGCTCACCACCATCTGGCCGCCCTTGTCCTCCTGCTTCTCGATGTACACCTCCACCTGGTCGCCGATGGCGAGGTCGGGCTTGTAGCGGAATTCGCTGATGGGGACCACGCCCTCGGACTTGTAGCCGATGTTGATCACCACCTCCTTCTTGTTCATGCCCACCACGGTGCCCATGAGCACTTCCTTCTCGGAGATGCTGCTCAGGGTCTTCTCGTAGGCGTTCTCCATGGCCTGGTGCGCCTCGGCGCCCATGGCCTTCTTGTCATCCTCCACGCCGGCCCAATCGAAATCGGCGGGCGGCTCAGCGAAGGTGACCTTGTTGTTCTCGACAGTTGACATGCGTTCTGCTTCAACTTGTATCCCGGGCCGTGGGGGGGCTGCCCGAGAGGGTTCCTGATGCGGCGCCCGGTGCTCCCCTTGCCGGACGTTCCCCGGGCCCGCCACGGAGGGCGGGGGAAACGGGGCCGCGAATGTAAGCTGAAGGATTGGACCAGGAATGCCTCGCGGGCGCAGATGCTGCGGCCCGCCGCACTTGCGGGCTCACGGCTTCCGAAGCGCGTAGTAGAGGGTCTTCATGCACTCATTGTTCACCATGATCAGGCCCGCCTCGCTCTCCCACCATTTATCCGGGTCGTAATCGCGGCCAGGGGCGGCGCGCATGATCACCTCCACGCCCGGCTCCAAGGCCTTGCGGAAGACCCGGCCCGCCCGGCGGGTGTGGAATTCCGTGGTGACCACGATCACCCGGCTCAGGCTGTTCTCCGCGCAGAAGCGGCGCACCGCCTGGGCTTCTTCCGCGGTGCTGGTGCCCTCCTCGATCAAGGTCACCCGGTTGAGCCCCGTGCTGTCGAGCCTGGCGGCATCGCGACCCAGGGCCGCATCGGTGCGCTCGATGCCGTACACGCGCAGCCGTTCGTCGGGGATTTCCCCAGTAAAGACCAGGCGCGGGGCCCATCCTTCGCGCAGCAAGCGCGCGCCAAGCGGTGCGCGCTCCACCGGTGCGCCGCCGAGCACCACGATCGCATCGGCGGGGGCCAGCGGGTCCTCCTCGATCAGCCAGTGGCCGAGCGCGAGCATCACAGGCACCCGTGCGAACCAGAGCACCGCTGCCGCGACGGCCAGCACCAGCAAGCGCCTCATCCACCGCACGGCGCGCGATCGTGGCCCGGGATGCGGCGCTTCCATGTCAATACGCTCCGCTTCGGCGGCGCAGCGCCCATTCGCTGGCCAGCAGCGCCAGCACCGCGAAGAAGATCCAGCGCAGCTCGATCAGGTCGCTGAAGCGCGGCTGCGCGTAGGAGCGGGCGGCGTAACGCTGCTCGGTGCCCAGCGCCGCAACGATCGCATCCAGCTGGGAAGGACCCACCTGCTGCCCTCCGGTGCGCGCGGCGATGTCGGCCAGCAGCCCATGATCCGCCACGGTGCTCACCTGCTCCAGGGTCACCGCGCTCACATGCACTTCGCCTTGCGCCCGCATGCGCTCCCCTTGGTGCTCCGCTTCGGCCTGCCAGGTATAGCGGCCGGCGGGCAGCAGACCGGCATTCGCCCGGTAACCGTTCGCGCCGGCATTGAACGCCACCGGATACTCGCGCCCCTCTTCATCCTTGAGGACGATGGTGACCTCGGCATCGGGCACCGCCTCGAACGCCGCATTGTACACCTCGGCATTCAAGAGCACCTGCTCATTGGCCGGCACCACCGGTGCGTGATCCACGCGGAAGCGCTTCTTATCGGCCTTGAGGGCGAGGAATTGGGCCAGCTTGCGGATCAGGCGGTCGAAGCGCTCGTGGGAGCCGTTGAGCTGGTAATCGGCCATGCGCCAGCGCCACAGGCCCTCGCCGCAGATGGCGGCGCTGCGGGTGCCCTCCTGCTGCTCCACCGCGATCAGCGGCGCTTCGGTGCGCACAGCGCCCACGCGCTGCCAGGCCAGGGCCGATGCGGAACGGCTCAAGGCATACTGGGCGAAGGGCACCTGCAAGGGCGGGAAGCGCTCCAGCGCCTGCACCAGGTCGGCCTCAAGGATGAAGAGGCCGAAGTCGCGGGCCACGGCGGCTTGCGCGTCGGTGATCGAAGGTCGCGGATCGCTCACGCGCACGCCGCCGCGCAGGGCATTGAGCGCGTCCATCCGCGTGCCCATGCCGATCACGTGCAGCAGGGGGATCCCTTTCGCCTGCGCGCTGGCGATGAAAGCGCCCGCATCGGCCTTGTTGCCGGGCAGCTGGTGCAGCACGATCAGGTCGTACGCCGCAGCGGCGCCGTTGAATCCGTCGGCGTAGGCCAGCTCCACCTCATGGCCTTCCACACCGCTGAGGGCGGCGCGCAGGGCGGCGAGGTCGGGGTGCGGCGCGGCGGCCAGGATCAGCAGCTTCTGCCGCGCATCGAGCACTTCGATGAAGAAGTCCTGCTCGTTGTTCGCGCGGCCGCTCTCCCCATCGACGGCTTCGGCCTCCACGGTATAGCGCTGCGTGCCGGGCTTGTCGGCCTTCACGCTGAAGGCGACCTCGGTCACGAAAGGGTCGGTTGTGATGGCCAGGGACTGGCTGGCCAGCACCTCGCCGCCGCGCTTGATCAGCACGCGGGAGCCTGCGCCCTTCAGGTGCTGCGCCGTGAGGCGCACGCGCACGGGGAACTCATTGCCCAGGAAGCAGATGCGGTTGTGCTCCACGGACCGCACGGCCAGATCGGGCCGCACGGTGGTATCGCCCAAGGCTATGGTGAAGACCGGCACCTGCAAGCGCTCGGCATCGTAGCGCGGGTCGCGGCCTCGGTTCACGATGCCATCGCCATCGAGGATCACGGCGGCGAGGTCGGGTCCGCTGAAGCGGTCGTAAAGCTCGCGCAGCGCCTGGCTCAGGTCGGAGGCCGTGCCGCGCTGCTCCAGGTCGAGGCCCTCGGTGACCTGATCGCCGTAGGTGAAGGCGCGCACGGTGAAGCGCTCGCCCAGTTCGGACTCCAGGCGCTTGAGGCGCTCCGCATAGGATCCGCGCAGCGCGGCCGTATCGCCGGCGAGCAGCAGCGATCGCGAGCCGTCGTGCAGCAGGGCCACCACCGGCTTGCGCACCTCGCGCACCAGGATGCGCAGCATGGGCTCCAGCAGGAAGAAGGCGATGATGGCCACGGCCACCGCGCGCAGCACGGCCAGCAACCAGTTCACGCGCGGCGGGAAGCCCTCCTTCCCTTGCTGCCTGCGGTACAGGCACCACGCCAAGGCCGCGCCCAGCAGCACGCACAAGGGCGCGAGCCAGAGGGAATGGGCCGTGGTGAGGTGCATGGGGCGCGAAGATGGGAAGCGGAAGGGCGGCCGGTAGTGTCTCAGTTTGCGAAGGCTCAATGCCGAGTCTCATTTCCACCTTTCCCTTGATGGAAAGGTGGAGCCATCCCTTCGCCTGCGGCTCGGGAGCGACCACGGCCAAAGCCGCAGTCCCGGCTCGCACAATGCCCTCGGCACAGGCTGTCCGAGCCGGGCGCGGCCCTGCCTACCGCAGGCAGGCGCGCTGGCCGTGAACACCTACCGCACGTGGTTTCTGAACCGCTCTACCCTTGCCGCTAGCTGGTCTGCATCAACCCTGCGATTGGCTCGAACTGAGACACTACCAACCAAACACTCGCCCCCTACCTTCGCCACATGCCCACCGTGCACAACCGCGCTGAGTTGCTCCAGGCCTTGCAGGCCAACGCTACGCAGATACAAGGCTATGGTGTTGCGCGACTCGGCGTATTCGGCTCATTTGCGCGTGATGCCGCCACCCCGCACAGCGATGTGGACCTCTTCGTGGAGTTCGCACCTGAGCGCAAGACCTTGAAGAACCTGGTGGGCCTATCGCGCTTCTTAGAGTCCCAGTTGGGCCGCAAGGTGGAGCTGGTCACGCCCGCTTCGCTGAATGCCTTCATCGGCAAGCACATCCTGCAAGAAGTGCAATATGTCGCCCTCGCTGCTTGATTTCCTGCGGCACATCGCGCACGAGTGCGTTTAGCTGATGGCCTTGAAAGAAGGCAAGGGCTGGACTGAATTATTGGACGACCCTACGAACAGCCGCGCCATTGTGCGCAGCTTGGAGGTGATCGGCGAGGCCGTAAAGAAGCTGCCACATGAATTGCGGGCTAAGTATCCGCAAGTGGTCTGGTCTGACATGGCCGGCATGCGCGATGTGCTGATCCACCACTACTTCGGGATCGACTATGACATCGTGTGGGGCGTGCTCCAGAACGAGATCCCGACGCTGAGCCATGAGCTCCGCCGCATCATTGCGCTTGAAGGCGGGTAGGTCGTGCCATCCACCAAGCAACCTGCGGCACTGCACAGAGGCAAGTCGTTGAGCGCTGCGCACTCCGCGCGTCGTCCTCCCCCCTACGTCGTCATCCCCCCGCACACATGCAATGTCTGTCCGGTGATGTAGCTGCTGAGGTCGCTGCCGAGGAAGACGCAGGCGTTGGCCACATCGGTGGGGGTGCCGCCGCGCTTCAGGGGGATTCCTTCGCGCCATTGCTCCACCACCTTGGGGTCGAGGGCGCCGGTCATCTCCGTTTCGATGAAGCCGGGGGCGATGGCGTTGCTGCGGATGCTGCGGCTGCCGAGCTCCAGGGCCACGCTCTTGGTGAAGCCGATGATGCCGGCCTTGCTGGCGGCGTAGTTGGCCTGTCCGGCGTTGCCCTTCACCCCCACCACGCTGCTCATGTTGATGATGCTGCCGCTGCGCTGCTTCAGCATGGTGCGCATCACGGCCTTGGTCATGTTGAAGACGCTCTTGAGGTTGGTGGCGATCACCGCGTCCCAATCGGCCTCGCTCATGCGCATGAGCAATTGGTCCTTGGTGATGCCCGCGTTGTTCACCAGCACATCGAGCCTGCCCCAGGCGGCCACCACCTGGTCCACGGCGGCCTGGGCGCTGTTGAAGTCGGCGGCATCGCTCTGGATGGCGAGCACCAGGCGGCCGCTCTTCGCCTTCAGCTCCTCGGCCACGGCGTTGGCTTTGTCGGGGCTGCTCACGTAGGTGAAGGCCACGTCGGCGCCTTCTTCCAGGAAGCGTTCCACGATGCCGCGGCCGATGCCGCGCGAACCGCCGGTGATGAGGGCGGTTTTTCCGGTAAGTAGTGCCATGCGGCGAATGTAGAAGCACCTTTCCTATTCCCCGTGGGGCTGCGCATCCGATGCCCAAGGGCAGCCGATCAGCGATCAGCCCCCGCCCTGCTCCAGCGCGAACACATGCCGCAGGATGGCTTCGGCTGGCGCGGTGAGCACTTGATCGCGACGCGCCAGCACGCGTTTGGCGGCATCGATGGCCCGCTCGATGTCGTAGGTATCGAGGCCATCGGCCCCGCCCCATGCGAACGAGGGGATGCGCTTGGGCGGAAAGCCGCCGCCGAATACGTTGGCCGATACGCCCACCGCCGTGCCCGTATTGAACATGGTGTTGATGCCGCTCTTGCTGTGATCGCCCATGAAGAGCCCGCAGAACTGCAGGCCCGTGCCCACCTCCTGGCCTTCGGCGTGGCTGTACACCTTCACCTCGCCATAGGTGTTCTTCAGGTTGCTGTTGTTGGTGTCGGCGCCCAGGTTGCACCATTCGCCCAGCACGCTATTGCCGAGGAAGCCATCGTGGCCCTTGTTGCTGAAGCCGAACATGACGCTGTTGTTCACCTCGCCGCCCACGCGGCATTCGGGCCCGAAGGCTGATGGGCCATAGACCTTCGCGCCCATCTTCAGTTGGGCGTGATTGCCCAGCGCGATGGGTCCGCGTAGCAAGCAGCCCTCCATCACTTCCGCGCCGCGACCGATGTAGATGGGGCCTCCCTTGGTATTGAGGATGCTCGCCTCGCACACGGCGCCTTCTTCCAGGAAGATGAGCGAGGGGTCACCGAGCACCGTATTCAAGGCGCTCAGCGGCTGTGATCGCCTTCCTTCGGTGAGCAGTTGGAAGTCGTGCGCGATGGCTTGGCCGCACTGCTGGAAGAGATGCCAGGGCCGCGTGAAGGAGATCACCTCACCCGCGAATGGGACTTGCTGCTCATAGGCCGGCGGGTTCGACCAAGCGGCGGCATCCGGCGCTTCACTCCCGGCGATGCCGAAGGCCAGGGCGCGACCGTCCTTGACCAGCGCTTCGCCCGGCTTCAGATCCAGCACGGCTTCCACCAGATCATCCGTGGGGAACAAGGTGCCGTCCACTTCATAGCGCGGGCCTTCACCGGCGAGCAAGGGGAAGCCCGCCTGCAGGTAGCTCTCCGTGCGATAGCCGATGGGCAGCTCGCTGCGCAATTGCCAGCCCTCGCTGATGCGCAGGATGCCGGGGCGCAGCTGCGCCACCGGACGCGTGAAGGTGAGGGGCAGCAGGTGCGCGTGATGGCCCGCGTCGGAAAGGATGATCGCCATGCGGACGAAGGTAGAAGAGCGCTGGCAGCGCTACTCCATGCCGAAGAGGCCGCACACCCACCAGGCCAGGGCCGCGAGCACAGCGCTCACCGGGATGGTGAGGATCCAGGCCCAGAGCAGGCGCACGGTCACGCCCCAGCGCACGGCGCTCACGCGCTTGGTGGTGCCCACGCCGATGATGCTGCCGGTGATGGTGTGCGTGGTGCTCACGGGGATGCCCATCTGCTCGGTCATGTAGAGCGTCATGGCACCGGCGCTCTCGGCGCACACGCCTTCGAGCGGGCTCACCTTGGTGATGCGCGTGCCCATGGTCTTCACGATCTTCCAGCCGCCGCTGAGCGTGCCCAGGCCGATGGCGGAATAGCAGGCGAGCGGGATCCAGGCCGGCATGTGATCGAGGCCCTCTGCCTGTCCGCTGGCCACCATGGCCACCATGATGATGCCCATCACCTTCTGCGCATCGTTGCCGCCGTGGCCGATGCTGAACGCAGCGGAACTCAGCAGTTGCAGCCGTTTGTAGAGGTTGGACGTGCGCAGCGCGCTGGGTGCCTTGCTCAGGTCAACGGCATAGGTGAGCATGAACACGAGCGAGAACAGCGCCAGGCCGATGCGCAGATCATTGTTCTTCAGGATGAAGATGCTGGTGATGGCCGTGGCCAGGGCGATGATGAGCAGGCGCAGCCAGAGCTTGCTCACGAGGGTGACCAGCGTGATGAAGATGCTGATGATCATACCGACCACCGGGGCCAGGAGGATGAACGCGGCCACCAGTCCGATCTTGGAGAGGTTCACGCTGCCCAGGTCGAAGCCAGCGCCGGCCAAAGCGGCCCCTGCGAATCCGCCGATGAGGGTGTGCGAACTGCTGCTGGGGATGCCGTACCACCAGGTGAGCAGGTTCCAGGCGATGGCGGCGATGAGGCCCGCGAGCACCACGCGCAGGGTGATGAATTCCTCGTGCACCGTCTTGGCCACCGTGTTCGCGACGTGATGGTCGCTGAAGATGAAGAAGGCGATGAAGTTGAAGGCCGCGGCCCAGATCACGGCCTGCACGGGCGTGAGCACCTTGGTGCTGACGATCGTGGCGATGGAGTTCGCCGCGTCGTGGAAGCCGTTGATGTAGTCGAAGATCAGCGCTAACGCGATGATCACGATGAGCAGCGTCATGGGCTCAGGCGTACTTGAGCATGATGGACTCGAGCACATTGCCCACGTCCTCGCACTTGTCCGTGGCCAATTCCAAGGTGCTGTACAGGTCGCGCAGCTTGATCAGCGCGATGGGATCCTTCTCATTGGCGAAGAGCTTCTGGATGGCCCGGTCATAGACCTCATCGGCCTGATTCTCCATGCTGTTGATCTGCACCACGAATTCCATGTGGGCATTGCTCTTATGCATGCGCCGGAGGTTCTGCACGGCCAGCTGCACGATGTGAGCACCCTCGTTCACCAGTCGGGCCAGCTCGGAACAGGTCTGGTCGGGCTTGCCGATGCCGAAGAGCTCGAGGTTCTTGGCGCTGGCCAGGATGAAGTCGGCCACGTCGTCGAGGCTGGTGGCCAGGCTGTGGATGTCTTCCCGGTCGATCGGCGTGATGAAGTTGCGCGCCAGGTCGGTGAAGATGGTGTGCGTGAGGTCGTCGTTGGCGCGCTCGGCGATCTCGAGCCGCTCCAGCAAGGCGGTGCGCTGTGAGCCCGGCTCGGTTTGCATGATGGCCATCAGGTCCTCGCTCATCTTGAGCACGTTCGCGGCACTGGCCTCGAAATGGTAGAAGAACACGCGGTCTCGTGGCTTGAAGATGCTCAGGAGTTGGTCGAGCGCCATGGGGCTTTGATTGGGGTGGGCAAATGTATCCGGGGAGCTTAGCGCGAAGCTGCTCTTGCGGATTGGTAACCCTAGGTTAACATGATCATGGATCGTCAGATCCCGAACTCAACTTGGAACAAGGTGGTCCAACTGTTCCCATTGTGATCGAAGGCGGCCATGCCATCAATCCAGCGGTAGCCTGCGTACCACTGCAGCTTGATACGATGGCCGTTGAGGTAGCGATTGATCCCGAGCAGGGACTCCTCGGTGCGAGCGCGCAGTAAGGTCACTTCGCCGGTAGGCCGGACAATGGTGTAGCGCGATGCGATTTCCCAGTGGCTGCGGAAATGCTTGCTCAATTGCACATTCAGCCCTTGTCCAGCGGTCACGAAGCGCACCGCGCCCGCTTCACTGGTGGTTATTGGCCTGTCGCTGTCGCGCTGGAAAGCTTCGGCAGACAGCGCCCAACCTTGATACTTGAGGACCGCATCGGCGATGAAGGTGCCTATATCCGTTGGCGCGAAGAGCTCCGTCCCCAATTGGCCGCCCGTTCGCATAGCGCCATCGTTGTACGAATAACCCGCTGCCACCGAGAGCCTCGGGCGCGATTCCATCTCCAGATCGCCCTCGCTGAAGTCGCCGCTGTTCGCGAATGCCCCGAACGGCAACCACTCCAAACGGCTGGTGTAGCAGATGCCATTGTTGCCCACCAGCGCGCCCCTTCCCTCGCCGCTGGTCAGCGCGCCTTTCAGTTGAACGAGCTGCTCACCGAGGGGGATGGTCCAGTATGCGAACATGCCCACATCACGGTCCAAGGTGAAAGCTGCATTGGCGATGGAACGGTCGGGGAACTGCTGATTGCCGGAGCTGATCACCCGTTGGCGATTGCCAGGCAGCTTGCCCTGCCCGAAGCCCACATACAAGTTCGGGTTGAAGTAGTAGTAAACCAAGGCGTCGCGCAGGGGCTGAGCGATCACATCCCCCTCCAGGTCCAAGTCCGCGCGGCTGAAATTGAGTTGCACATAGTACCGGAGCTTACGCGCGAGCACGTGGCCGTCGAGCCGGAGCCGGAGCCTGCGGATGCGCAGATCCACGGCATCCACGCTCAAGTCGTCACCGCCTGCGGTAGTGATTCCCGCACGGCTCTGCATGCGGAAGCGCAAGTTCAGGGCGAATACCGAATCCTTGGAGAATGAAAGGCCATTGCGCACATCGATCAAAGGAGCCTCGTCTCGCTCGTTCTGAGCGAACAGCAAGGCAGGCACAGCGAGCAGCATGGCTGCCGCCAAGCATCGTGGTAGTCTCCGGTACATCGCGGCGCGAAGCAGCGTTCGACCTGTTAATTGAATGTTACCATGCCGGAAACTGACCTTGAACGTTATGAAGAATCAGGAATGCACCTTTGCGGCGAAACGGGAACATGCTTTACGAATTCAATGGTTATCGGCCGGTTGTGCACCCCACGGCCTTCGTGCATCCGCAAGCAGCGGTTACGGGCAACGTGGTCATCGGGGCGGACGTGTACATCGGTCCCGGCGCGGCGCTTCGCGGAGATTGGGGCGAGATCGTGGTGAAGGACGGCTGCAACGTGCAGGAGAATTGCACCATCCATATGTTCCCCGGGGTGAAGGTGGTGCTGCACCCCGGCGCGCACATCGGGCACGGCGCCATCATCCACGGCGCCACCATCGGACCCAACTGCCTGGTGGGCATGAATGCGGTGATCATGGACGATGTGCAGCTCGGCGAGGGCTGCATCGTAGGCGCTCTGGCCTTCCTGCCCGAAGGGAGCATCTGGGAGGCCCGGCAGGTGATCGTGGGCAATCCGGCCAAGGCGGTGAAAGCGGTAAGCGATGAAATGCTTGCTTGGAAGTCCGAAGGCACGCGTCTTTACCAATCACTTCCTGCGCAATTGCACGCGACGCTCAAGCCCTGCGAGCCGCTGCGCGAAGTGGATCGCAGCAGGCCGCCCATCACTGCGGCATACAGCACGTGGAAGAGAACGCGCAGTTGAATCGGAGCCTACCTTCGGCCACGAGAACCCTGCGACTCCCTAACCCAGCGCCTCCGCGAAGGCACTCAACCTTCAACCTTCCGACCCATCGTGAACGCCGTCATCTGCCCCCTCTCCATCGTCCCCGTGCGCGCCGAGCCGAGCGATCGCGCCGAGATGGTCACCCAATGGCTCTTCGGCGAGACCGCGCAAGTGGTGGACACCGAAGGCAACTGGAGCCGTTTGCGATTCGACCACGACGGGTATGAAGGCTGGGTGGACCAGAAGCAGCTCGCCCCCTGCCCCACGCCCAACTTCGATCCCGACCTGCGCGTGATCGATCAGAGCACCATCGTTGATCTCGGCGAGCGGCAAGTGCCCCTCACCTATGGCGCCGTGCTGCCGTTCTACGAGGAGGGCACGATCCTCTGGGGCAAGCATCGCGTGCCGGTTCAGGCCGTCACCAACCACAAGCCCGATCTGGAGCGCGCCGAGCTGCTCGAGCTCTACATGCATCCCTTCCTCGGGGCGCCCTACCTCTGGGGCGGCCGCACGCCATGGGGCGTCGATTGCAGCGGGCTCGTCCAGATGATCTTCATCCTCATGGGGATCTACCTGCCGCGCGATGCGGGCCAGCAGGCCGAGGAGGGCGACATGGTGGAGCTGCTTGACCTGTGCGAGCCCGGCGACCTGGCTTTCTTCGACAACGCTGAGGGACGCATCACGCACGTGGGGATCGTCCTCACCCGCAATGAGGACGACGACCTTCGCATCATCCACAGCAGCGGTCGGGTGCGCATCGATAAGCTCGATCAACAGGGCATCTACAACGCCGAGGAGGCGCGCTACACGCACAAGCTGCGGCTGATGCGACGGGTGCTCTGAGAACGACGAACCGATCTCGAGCGCCCCGCCCGACCTTTGCGGCGCATGCCCATCGCAATCACCTTTCACGGCGCCGCCGGAACCGTTACCGGAAGCAAGCACCTGCTTGAACTCACACGCACCGATGGCAGCACCGCCCGCGTGCTGCTCGATTGCGGCATGTTCCAGGGCGAGGCCCTCGCGAACAGCAATGGGAAGGACCGCAACCGGCGCTTCGGCTTCGATCCAGAATCGATTGATGCCGTGGTGCTGAGCCATGCGCACATCGATCACAGCGGCCTGCTGCCCCGATTGGTGGCCGAGGGCTTCAAAGGCACCATCTGGAGCACGCCGGCCACCCGCGACCTCTGCGCCATCATGCTCGAGGACAGCGCGCGGATCCAGGAATACGACTTCACGGATGCGGTGCGACGCGCGGAGAAGCGCGGCAAGGCCGCTCCCACCGAAGGACCGCTGTACACCGTGGACGATGTGCAGCCCGCCATGGCGCTCTTCCAAACGGCGGCCTATCAGGAGCGCATCGAGGTCTTGCCCGGCATCGAGCTCACCTATTCCGATGCCGGGCATATCCTGGGAAGCGCGGCCGTGCACCTATCCATCGACGATGGCGAGCGCAGCCTGCGCCTCTCCTTCACCGGCGATGTGGGCCGATACGTGGACCGCTTACTGCCTGCGCCTGCACCTTTCCCGCAGGCCGATGCGATCATCTGCGAGAGCACCTACGGCGACCGCGACCATGCCGACATCGCCGAAGCCGAGGATGAACTGCTGCGGCACGTCACTGAGGTCTGCGTGAAGCGTCGCGGGCGATTGATCATCCCGGCGTTCAGCATCGGCAAGACCCAGGAGATCCTGTACACCCTGAACGCGCTCAGCAACGCCGGCCGCTTGCCGCGCGTCCCGGTCTTCGTGGACAGCCCCTTGGCCATCAGCGCCACTGATATCGTCCGCCGGCATGCTGCGCTCTTCCGGCCCGAAGTGCGCGAGGAATTGCATCGCGACCCCGACCTCTTCTCCTTTCCCGGAGTATCGTTCGTAAGGGAATCGGAGCAGAGCAAGCGCCTGAACGGATCGAAGGAGCCCTGCATCATCATCAGCGCCAGCGGCATGATGGAGGCCGGCCGCGTGCGCCACCACTTGCTCCATGCCCTGCCGAATGCGGACAACGCCGTGCTGGCGGTGGGCTTCTGCGCACCGGGAACACTCGGTCACGAACTGCTCAATGGCGCGCGCGAGGTGCGGATCTTCGGTGAGCATGTGCCGGTGAATGCCGAGGTGCTGCGCATGGAATTCTACAGCGCGCACGGCGACCGCAAGGAATTGCTCCATTATCTCGAATGCCAGGACCCCGCTCGCGTGCGCACCCTCTTCCTGGTGCATGGCGAGGAAGGGCCGCGCACGGCCTTGGCCGGGGAATTCAGGCAACGCGGCTTCGCTGACGTGAAGCTGCCGAAGCTTCGCGAGCGGTTCGAGCTGTGAGCGCCCCTTGGTGCAACCCGCATGCTGGCCCGATCAGCGCAGCGGTCAGCGCGATCAGCTCCCCGTGAGCGCGATCTCCTTCAATTGCGCTGCGAGCCAGGTGCGCGCCTCGGCCTCATCATCGGTCACGAGTATCCGCTGCAATTGCGGGAAGTAGGAGAAATAGAGCTTCGTCATCATCTCGATCATGCTGGCCTTCGCGACCACGGCGCTGGCCAGGACCTGGCTCTCCGTGCGGTCCGCTTTGCCCTGATCCACATGCATCGCCTCCATCCGGTAATCGACATCCTCCGGGATGACCGTGAGGGTCGCATAAGCGCGCGTGCCCATGACCTTGCGCCGCAGCATCTGCACTTCCGCCACACTCTTCAGGTCGAAGACGATGCCTTCGTGGTAGTGGATCTCCAGCAACTGGGGGGCGGCCACGATCAAGGTGGCGATGCTGGCGTGATGCTCCTGGGGCTCGATGGTCATGGCTTGATCCGTTACCGGAGGGGCAAGGTAGTCGAGCCCGCAACAGCCACGCCGCCCCAGCCCCTTGTGCCTCTCCGACTCAGAACCGCAGCGTGTACCCCATCACGGGCAGGATGGCCAATTGCGAGGCGCCTTCAATCCGCTTGATGCTGCTGTTGTAGTAGGAGTACACCACGGTCTGCGCGTTGAGCACGTTCTGCACATCGGCCTTGAACTCGTGGCTCACCTTGGCGCGGCCCACGCGGTATGCCAGCACCAGATCGAGCTTGTGGATGGGATCGCCCTTGAAGCTCATGAGCGCCGTGCTCTCCAACTCATAGCCAGCGGCGATGCTCGCTTCAGCATCAAGCGGTGTTTGCCATTGCCCACCCTGCACGCTGTAGCGTGCTCCGGTGGTGAGCACCTTATCCTTATCGGCCTTGCCCACCTTCCATTCCTTGCCTGCGAGCGCATTGGCCACCGCGCCCAAGCCGAAGCGCGCGTTGTACCAGGTGCCATCAGCCGCGCGGTAGCGCGACTCGAATACCGAGAGCGTGGCCAAGGCATGCCAGCCGCGCGTGAAGAACTTCTCGATGCTGATCTCCACGCCCGCATTATAGCCGATGCCCTTGCTCACCAACGGCTTGTCGGTGTACCACTCCTGCGTATTGCCGAGCCAGAACGCGCTGCCTGCCGCATCCTCCACGGGTTGGCTATAGAGGTACTGATGGTAAGCTTCGGCTTTGAACTGCACATCCTCCGTGATGAGCTGCTCATAGCCGAGCACCACATGCGCCGCGCGGCTGAGGCCCAGGCCCCGGTTGCGCTGCACGGTGCGGCCTTCGGCATCAGTGGTGCGCACCAGATGGTTCATCAGGCTCTCTGTCTTGCTGTGCAGGCCTGCGCCAAAGGTGAAGGCACGGGCAGGCGTGCGCTGGTAACGGAGCGCGGCGCGCGGTTCCACGCTGCTGGCTCCATTGAGCGCATAATGCAGGAAGTGGACTCCGCTGGTGAGGCTCCACTGCTCGTTCCAGCGCCACTTCCAGCTGGTGAAGGCCTGCACGGTCGTCGCCTCGCCCCGCTGGTCCAGGTTCACTTTCATCACGCTATCGGCGCGATCGAAGGTATTGGCGTACATCCGGAAGCGGTCGAGCGAGAAGATGACCCCGGTGCGCAGCTTGTGGCTGGCATTGATGCGCGTATTGAGCGTGGTCGAAGCGCGCAAGGTCGTCCGGGCGAAGTCGGTCTCATGCCGCATCACCAGCGGCGATTCGCCGGGCGCTGGCGATTCGAAGTAGTCCACGCCGCTGCCGTTGCCGCTGAGGCTGGCGGTGGTGTACAGGAAGTTGTTGCTTCCCAGCAGCAGCGTATGCGTGATGCCGGCGACGCCCATGCGCGACCCATACTGGGCCGTTGCGAAGAGCGTATCGCCCAATTCGCTCTCCTCCTTCTGGTCGATGCTGCTGCGCCCCCCGATGCCGAAGAGCGAGAAGGTGCCGGCCTTGGCCGTGGGGAGCTTGAGCTTGAAGGCGGCATCGGTGTACTTCGGGACACCCTGGTAATCGACGATGCCGGCTTGATCGAGCAGCGATAGCGTGCTGTAACGGTAGTTCGCCAGATAACTGCCGCCCTGCACACCGGGAACCGGTCCTTCGGCGGTGAGGTCGGTGCCGAGCACGCCGGCCTTCAATGTGTACTCCCGCTTGCGGTCATTGCCGTCGCGCAACTTCATGTCGAAGACCGCGCTGGTGACGTTGCCGTACTCGGCTGCGAAAGCGCCGGTGTAGAAATCGCTGTTGTCCACCACATCGCTGTTGAGCACGTTGATGGGGCCGCCCGTGGTGCCATCGTCGGCGAAGTGGTTGGGGTTGGGGATCTCCATGCCTTCGAGGCGCCAGAGCACGCCCTTGGGCGAGTTGCCGCGCACGATGATGGTGTTGTTGCCCGTGGGGTCGCCCGATACGCCGGGGAAAACGGTGACCATGCGCGCAGGATCGTTGATGCCTCCGGCGATGCGCGAGGTCTCTTCCACGCTGATCTTGCGCGCGCTCATCACGGCCATGTCGTTGCGCACTTCGCCGTGGCCCTTCTTCCCACTGACCTCCACCTCCTCAAGCTTCACGAGCGACTCCTGCAGGCGCACATCGAGCACCAGTTCCTTGGCTGAGTTCACCAAGAGGTTGGCGAGTGTCTGCTCCTCGTAGCCGAGCATGCGCACCTGAAGGGCGATGCGCCCTGCGGGGACCTTCTCAAGCATGAAGCGGCCATCGAGGTCGGTGGTGGCGCCGATCAGCGGGTCGCTGCCGATCAGGATCACGGTGGCGCCGATCAAGGGCTGGCGGGTGTCGGCATCGACGATGGTGCCGCGCACGGATTGGGTCTGCACCTGCGCCATGAGATGGCCGGCAAGGGCAATGAGCATCATGACGAATGCTGCACGAAGGCTGGCGGAATGCATGGGGAATCTGCTGTTGTTTCCCCTGTGACAGGGAACGCCTTCGATACCCCTATCCGGATCCATCAAAAAATGCGGCGGTGATCCCGGTTCCACCTCAGAACCGCACCCCCACGCTCGCCTTCCACCCCAGCCAACCGCTCAAGCGCAACTCATCCTCCTGGTGGGAGTAGGACAACTCCGACGGCGGAATCGCGCTCCTATACAGCCCGGTGAAGGCGTCGCGCCAATCGCTCACGAAGAGGTTCGCTAACGGTCCGGCGCTGATGGCGATGCGGTCCTTGATGAGCACGCCGGGCGCGATGCTGAAACGCCCGAGGATGTTCACGGCGTCCACCCATTCGCGCTGCTCCACGATCTGCTCCGCCGTGAGGTCGATGTTGGCGAAAAGGTGCTTCCCGAAGCGTGGCTCGAATCCGAAGCCATAGAGGAAGCCCCAACGCTCGGTGCTGTCAACCGGGGGTGAATAGCCCAGGATGTTGTGGAAGACCCGGGTGCCGGTGCGGAATTGCACGCTCAGCGGGATCACGTCACCGCTGACTGCATCGATGCGGTGATAGCCTTTCAGGGAAAACGAGAACAGGCCCACCGCTCCGCCGCTGAGCGAATCGCTGAGGTTGATGAATCCCACCTGCCCTCCGAATACTCGTCGGCCGAAATTGAGCGCGCCCACCTGGCCGCCTCGGACCGTGCCGGGCACCACGTTCAGTCCGAAGGAGAACTGACCGCCTTCCGCATTTCCAGCGTAATTCAATCCGAAGCCCACCTGCCCCTTCGACACCGAACCGGGCACCACGTTGGCGCCGAAGCTGAATTGACCACCGGTGACATGGCCTGCGTAATTCAAGCCGAAGCCCACCTGCCCACCGCTCACCGCGCCCGGCGCCACATTGGCCCCGAATGTCACCTGGCCGCCCGTGACGCTTCCCGCGTAGTTGGCACCGAAACCGACCTGCCCTCCGCCCACCTCGCCCAAAGAGACGTTCACGCCGCCGCTCACTTGGCCGCCTTTCACGGCTTTGGCGTAGTTGATCGCACCGCTCACTTGCGCCTTGTTCACCACGCCCGTAGCGGCATTCAATCCACCGCTCACCTGGACGCCATCGAGATCGCCGATGGCCACGTTGGCCGCACCGCTCACCTGGGTGCCCGCCATGCCGCGCTTCACCACGTTCACCCCGCCGGCCACCTGCACGCCGATCAGCGTATCCCAGACCGTGTTGCTGATGCCCGCCACCTGCATGCCCTTCATGGCGCGCATGCTGTGGTTCACGCCGCCCGCCAACTGCAGACCGCGCACCGTGCCGCCCACGAGATTGCCGATGCCCGCAACCTGCGCGCCTTTCATGTCGTGGCTGAGCACGTTGGCCCCGCCACCGATCTCCAGGCCGTCGAGCCCGCGCGCGTAGCCCGCAAGGATGTTCACGGAGACTTCATTCACCACCGCCCCGGCAATCGGACCATTGGTGCTCACGCCCGGCACCAGCGAGAGCTGGATCGCCCTTCGCTCCGCGTAGCCGAGGTTCTCCGCTAACTGCATGCGCGAAGCGGGCACGAGCAGCCGTGCCGTGCCGAGGTCCTCCACGCCGCAACGGTCCCACGCGCAGATGGGATCGATGCGCTCGATGGGCGGGATCGGTCGAAGCGCGATGCGCATCGCCTCTCCGCGTTCCACGAAGACCACGGTATCCTGGTATCCGCTGCGGGCGATGAGCAAGGGCGTGCGCTCCAACTCGCCGCTGAGCGCGATGCGGAAAGCGCCCTTCGCGTCGGTGGCCACCGCGTTGCTCTTGCGCAGCTCGAATACCGTTGCACCGGGAACAGGAACGCCGTTCGTTCCATCGCTGATCGCGCCCTCGATCTCGAAGCGCTGCTTTCGGCCGGGCGCTGCGGTGATGATGAGGTGATTGCCGCTCTCCTTCCACGGCAGGCCCTTCGGCAGAACGGTGCGCAGGGCGCGTTGCACGGTCCAATCAGCTGCGTGCAGGCTCACCGCGCTATCAGCCGGAACGGCAGCGGCGTTGTAGCTCATGCGGAAAGCGCCATCCTTCGCGATCAGCGTGAGCACATTGCCCAATCGCGCGTTCTCGGCATGCACGGTGATGCGGCGCTCGAGGATGCCTTGGGCGTTGGCGGCCCACGCTCCGAGCGAAAGGCACACGATCAGCGCGAAGCGCTCAGCACCCTTCTCCATCAAGTGCATAGCTGTTACCGTTGCGGGTGAGCGTTAGGCTGAAGGTGTCGGCGATCACGCCGAGGATGGCCTCGATGGGCTCATCGTCGAACTCGGCGGTGAGCGTGCAGCGCGCGAGACGGGGATTGGTGAAGACGACGTCCACCTTGTAGATGCGCTCCAATTGACGGGCGACCTCATCGAGCGGGGCGCGATCGAAGTGGATGATGCGCCAGCCCCAGACCTCTGCGGGCGGCGCCGGGGCGCGCTCGAGCACGTGCCGCGACTTCCGGTACCGCGCGTGCTGGCCGGCGCTGAGCGTGAGCGTGTCCATGCCCGCTTCCACATGCACGCGGCCGCTGCGCACGCGCACCTCCACGATGTCCGCCGTATCGTACGCCGACACGGTGAACGCCGTGCCCAGCACCGTGACCTGCACATCACCGGCGGCAATCACGAAGGGGCGGGCTTCATCGCGCCGCACATCGAAGTAAGCCTCGCCTTCCAGGTTGATGGCACGCGTCCGGCCCATGCGCGCCTCGATGGAGGAAGCGGGCGAAAGGGTCACGGAGCTGCTATCCTTCAGCCTCGCTTCCAGTACCTCGCCGGCGGATGCATAATGATCGGCCCTCGGCTGAATGAACCAGCGCGCGGCGAGGAGGACACCGCCCACGATCGCTGCTGCCGCTGCCCAGCGCTGCCAGCGGACCCTGTTCAATGGAATCACGCGCCCTTGTCCTTCAGCTTCAGCGATGTGGCCCTGCACCTTGGCCCAGGCGAGGTCTTCCATGAGCCGGGCCTGAGCTTCGGCCTCCGCTCCAATAGCCCAGGCACGACGCTCGGCCTCAGCGCCCTGCGCCCATGCCCGCTCTTCCGCAGCCTGAGCCTCAAAGCCCGCCACGCTGTACGACCAGATGCGCTGCCAGCGATCGAGCTCCTGCGCGTTCCCCGCGTCCATTCGCACCCAAGCCTCCACTTGAGCCCGCTGAAGCGCATTGGCCTCACCGGCCACGTACCGCGCCAACAGGTTGCTATCGATGCTGTTCTGATCCACGTTCCCGTAGTGTGACAACCGTGCCTACGAATACCCCTATCCGCCCCCATCGCTCAGCAAGAACAGCCAGGGCAGCAGAGGCACCAGGTCCTTCAGTTCGCTGCGCAGGGTCTTCAGCGCGCTGCCCATCTGGTTCTCCACGGTCTTCACGGAGATGCCCATCCGCGCGGCGATCTCGTGGTACTTCAGGCCTTCGTAGCGGCTCAGCTTGAAGACCTTCCTCCGCTCTTCCGGCAACGATTCGATCGCGGCCTGCACGCGCGCGATCCGCTCAGTGTGCTCATCCTCGGTGCGCTCCAACTCCTCCAAGCGATCGTCCACGTCTTCGTTCAACGCGCGCAGCTTGGCGCCGGACTTCATGGCATTGAGGCAGCGGTTGCGCACCGATGCATAGAGGTAGGCCTTCACGCTGGTGGTCACCTGCACCTTCTCGCGGTCGAGCCAGAGGCGGAAGAAGAGGTCCTGCACGAGGTCCTCGGCCTTGTCAGCATCCTTCAGGTAGCCGCTGGCGAATGCGCAGAGCGCGCGGTAGTGCAGGCGGAACAGGGCCTCGAAGGCCGTGCGGTCGCTTGCGGCGATGGGCGCGAATTCGGCGTGCATCGGCGCCGAAAGTAGAAGTGCTAGCGTTGAAGGGTCAGGTGGCCGGTGTAGGGCTTCACCGCACCGTTGGCGCGCGTGAGCAGCAACTCGTAATAGTAGGTGCCTTCGCTCAGGGGCTCTCCATTGCGGTGCTCGCCGCGGAAGGCGCCGCTGGTGGCATCGCCCTCCCAGACCAACTGCCCCCAACGGTTCCACACGCGCAGCTGTGCGCTCACATAGCCGCCCGAGGGCAACCTGAAGCCATCGTTCCAGCCGTCGCCGTTGGGGGTGATCACATTGGGGATCATTGGATCGCAATGCACGAGGTCGATCACCGCCGCAGCTGTGACCGCGCATCCTTGCGCATCGAAGGCGCTCAGCGACCAGGTGCCCGCGGTGAACACCGTGATGCTATTCCCCTCGGTTCCATCGCTCCAGATCACCGTGCTATATGCCGATGGGATGCCCAGCACGATGCTGCCGCCTTCGCACAGCGTGGTATCGGCTAGTGATGGCGGTTGTGGAGCGAGCACCTCGATGGTGATCGAAAGCGTGTCACCAGCGCAGGCGCCCAGGAAGGGCACCACGGTGTACATCCCAGCGCTTGCCCCAGTAGCAGATGCCACCTCGTAGGCGGGACCGGTGTAGTCGCCCAAAGGCGTAAGCCAAATGCCCGAGGGATCGCCCGTGCCCGTGAGCCACAGCCCGAACGGCGCGCCCAGGCAGACCGGGTCGGGCGCATTCAGCACCGCATCGTTCGGAACGGGCACCACATTCAGCGCTACAGGCACGATGGCCCCGCTGCAATCACCTTCGACCTGCTGCACATAGAAGATGGCGCTGTCCGCTGGCTGCGCGATCGACCAGGAATTCCCGGCATGCACCAGCTGCATCAACGATCCATCAGCGAACCAGGAGATCGTTCCCGAACCGTTGGCGAGGAGCAACGCATCCTGCCCCAGGCAGATGGTGGCGCCGGTCACGGTGAGCGGATCGGTGAATGCGAAGACCGAGACGAGCGCGGTATCGCTGGCAAAGCAGCCGGTGGCGTCGGAGGCGATCAGGATCACCTCGCCAGGGGAACCGGTGTTGAAGGTCGTTTGGGAGGATCCATCGGACCAGCTTGGTGACGCAAAGCCCGCAGGAACGGTGAAGGAGGCGGTGCCGCCCGGGCAGATCAAGGTGTCGTCGCCGATGAAGAGCGTGCCCGCCGCATTCACGGTGAACACGAAAGAAGCGCTCGTTGGCGCACAGCCGGGATTGACCGCCCACACGGTGTACTCGCCATCCGCAGCGAAGGTGACCGGATCGATCACGAGCGGATTCCCGGCCACAGTGCCCGTCGGAGTGGTCCACGAATAGAGCATGGCTCCCGGATTCACCGGAGCGATGCTGACGCTGTCGCCCACGCAGCCGCTGAACGGTCCGATGATCACCGGGACATCCGGTGGCTCGCTCACGATCAGGTTCACTTGAATCAATCCGCTTCCGCATTGCCCCACGATCTGCTCCACCCACACGGTCATGCCCTGTTGCGCGGTACCCAGGTTGAGCGTGTTGCCCGCGCCGATCACTTGCGTCTGTGCCGCGTCGGCGTACCACGTGATCTGCGGGACACCGCTCACTGCGGCGATCATGGGATCACCGGCGCAGAAAGCCGTGTCAACCAGTGCGAGCGCATCGAATTCCGGCAGCACCTCGACCGTGGTGTACAATGAATCGCGGCAGCCGTTGGGATCGGCCACCACCAGCAGGAAGGTGCCGGCGGTATCCACCGTGATGGACTGGCTGAAGATGAGCCCGGGCTCCCAGTAGTAAATGGCGTTGCCGCCGGTGGCCATCAAGGCGACCTCATCGCCGGGACAGAGGGTGAAGGGGCCGGGCACCACCAGGTCCGCGCTTGCCGTGTTGCCGTAGATCTCGACGCTGAGCACCGTGGTGATCCCGCATGCGTTCACCTCGCAGGTGTAGATACCGGGCTGCGTCACGGTCTGTTGGGTGGCGGTGCTGCCCGCGAAAGGCGCCCACCACTGCAGGGTGGACTCACTGGTGGTGACCACTTGAAGGGTGCTGGTCTCGCCGGGCTCGCAGATCACATTGTCCGGGATCACGTTCAGGAAGGGTGTTGCGTAATCGGTGACCAGGATCGGGTTGCTGGTGACGCGGCAGCCGAGCGTATCGGTCATCTCCAGGTAATAGAAGCCCTGCTGCGAGGTGTGGATGCTGTCGTTGTACTGGCTGAGCGGACCCAGCGGGCCGAACCATTGCCAATCGCTGCCGGGCGCATCGGTCCAGATGAGCGCCGAATCATCGGGGCAGATGATGCCGTCGAGCGGATCCACGAAGAGCGGCGGGAGCGGATTCCAGGACACGGCCACGCTGGTCTGGCCGAAGCCGATGCACCCTTGCGGGGAGATGGTGCTGCCCGTGTAGTAGTAATCGCCAGCCATCACCACCCAGGCGGTATCGCCGCTGAGGGCCACGATTCCGAGCCCGGTCCATGCGGTGGTGGTGCAATTCGCGCAGCTTCCCGTGATCGCGAGGGTATCGCCCGGGCAGATGAGGGCGCCGGGCGAGACATCGATCACCGGCTCGGTGCTCTCGTACGGGATCACATACACGCTATCGATGCCGGTCACGAACAGGGTATCCTCTCCGCAGGGCGCGTTGGTGAGCATGAACCCGAATTCGTTCACGTACCATCCTTCGCCCTGCACCGTGTAGTTGCAGTTGAAGCCCAGCAGATCGTTCACGGTCGGCGTCCAAGCCCCGGGCTGGGTGCACCGATAGAACGGCTTCACGCCGTAGGTGAGGCCCGACGGTTGTCCGTTCAGCGTGAGTTGCGCCTCCACCAGCAGCAGCAGGGACACTCCGGGGCACATGCTGATCGTATCGTTCTGGTCGATGTCCTGCGGGTAATTGGAGATCAGATCGATATCGAAGGGCGGCAAGGGCCCCACGGGATTGATCACTACGCTCACCGAAGCGAATCGTTGGCAGCCGTTGGGCGAAGTGGCGATCACCACATAGAGCCCGCTGGCCACGGCCTGCGCCGAATCGGAATCGGAGAGCACGCCGCCCTGCAGGATCCATTGCACCGTATTGCCCGGCTCCAGCCCGGTGGCCCAGAGCCAGGGCTGCTGCGGCTCGCACACTTCGATGGGCATCGCGTCGAAGGCTTCGGCGTTCACCACCACATCGTCGCTGATCAAGGGCTTGGGCGGATTGGGCTCCACGCTGATATGCACCGAATCGCGCCAGGTGTAGCACTGCAGCCCGATGCTCACATCGACCCAGTACCAGCCGCTGACCGAGGTGACGATCTCGTGCGTGGTGGCGCCCGTGCTCCAGAGGAAGCGGTAATCCGGCGCGTTGTGCCTCACCGAGGTATCGGGATCGAAGGCGGTGAAGGTGTGCGCCTTGAGCGTCGCCTGAACGCATGCATGGATCGAATCCGGGCCCAACTCGCCCTGCTCACCCCTGCGGATCACGGGCAGCCTGAAGCTGCGGTCGCAATCGGTGCCGCTGCGCTCATACGGATCGTGCGGCTCGCGTCCATCGAGGTAGGCGCGCGCGATGAAGCCGTCCTTGAGCGCTGAGCCGCGCAGGAAACTGTAATTCGGATAATTGGCATCGGTGCAATAGCCCGGTGGCGCCCCGGCCGATTCGCCGCCTGCGATGGGCCAGATGGAGAAAAGGCCATCCGAGGGGAGGCTCAGCACATGCTCGAAGGACCCCGCGAAGACCGGCTCCCCATCGCCAGCGTGAACGATGCCGCCGGGCACCTTCTCCCCGATGCCTGCGAACTGCTGGGCCTGCTTGAAGTCGAGGTCGCTGGTCTGGAAGCGCGCGATGTACAGGTCCCAGATGCCGGAGGAAAGGAAGCTGCTCTCACCGTACGGGCTGATGAAGCCGGTGAGCTGGCACGTGAAGCGGCCGAACACGGCCACATCCTCATCCTGCACGGAGAGCGCCCGCGTGTTCAGGGCATACTGGCTGCCCCAGGTGGTCTGCGCGATGAACTCGCCATCGAGGCCCACCTTCAGGAGAAAGGAGCTGCGCGGCTCAACCGGCGTGAAAAGGTCGGGCTGCGAATCGAGGAAGATCACCGTGCCTTGCACGTCGCCCACGAGCATCAGGTAACTGTCGGCCACCAACTGCATCTCGAACACCTGGTTGTAGGTGCCGCCACCGAATGCACGGAACCATTCCTCCTCACCCGACGGGCTGAATCGCGCGAGGAAGACCGCGCTGAACATGGCGTTCTCATGCACGTTGCCCGCCAGCGTCAGCGTATCGGTGAACTGGCCGGTGAGGTACACGTTGCCGTCCGCATCGTGCTCCACGTCCATGCCGCGGTCCGCGAACTCGGCGGCGCCATGCACGATCCAGAGCGGCGTGCCATCCCCCGCATAGTAGGCCAGGAAGATGTCCACGCTCGGCAGTCCGGTGTCCGGGTCCGTGGCGCTGGTGAGGCTGCCTTGATCGAATAACGCCGCGCCACGGAACTCGCCGGCCATCGCAATGCTGCCATCGGGGCCTACGCTCACGCCATTCGGCTGGTCCACGCCATCGGGACTTCCACCGCCGCGCGCCCAGATCACTGCGCCATCGCTCTGTGCGAGCTTCAGCACGAAGCAATCCTGCGTGCCGTTCTGCGAGACCAGGCCCGATCCGCCGAAATCCACCGCTCCCATGAACTGCCCTACCACGGCGAGGTGGCCATCGGCGGTGAGCTCCAGCTTGATCGCACGGTCGAGGCCAGCGCCTCCGAAGCTCTGCGCCCAGAGCAAGGATCCATCGGCGCTGTACTTCGCCACCACGGCATCGAGGCTCCCGTTGCTGATGAGCGTGGCGCCTGCCAGGTTGATGTTGCCGCCGAACTCGCCTGCCACATACAGATTGCCATCAAGGTCGACCGCAACATCGCTGAAGGCATCGTTGCTCCAGGCTCCCACGCGGCGCGCCCAATGGTCCTGGCCAACAACGCTCAATGCAGCGAGCACCAGCTTGGTCAGCACAAGGAGGGTCAGTGACTTGGACATCGGCATCCGCAGGGTGAAGATACCCGAAGGACGCTAATTGCTGCCTGCTCTGAGCGAGGCTATCGGCAATCGGCCGCCTCACTCATTCACATAGGCCCAGCGCAGCACTTCCCATTCATTGCTCAACCAGCTGCGATCGGGGAATACCCAATGGCTGCGCGCATACTTCGCCAGGAAGAGCCGCAGCTCCGAGGTCTTGAAGTGCCGCACCTGGAGCAAGCAGCGGCGCTTCGGATCATCGGGCACCTCGAAGGGCGGCATCCAAGGGCCGGCGGCATTCATGCGGGCAAGGATAGTCCATCGGTCATTCCTTCAGTCAACTCCTGAACTCCTGGACGTTCTGGCGCAACGCACGAACTTCACCTGCCAGAAGCGCCGTTATCGTGCGGCGGTGCAAGCATTGATAGGCGGAGAGTCTCCAACAGGAACGCAAGACCGCTTCGCATCGCCCTCCTCCGGAGGACGTGCTCGCGGTGACCAACTACGAAAACAAGACCTCAACCATGGACCTCAACAAATTCACCATCCGCTCCCAGCAGGCCATCCAACAGGCGCAGACCATCGCCACCGGATACGGCCAGCAGATGCTCGAGAACGGCCACCTGCTCAAGGGCATCCTGGAGGTGGACCCCGACGTGTCGCCTTTCCTGCTGAAGAAGCTCAACGTGAACGTGGGCGCCATGACGCAGGCGCTCGACCGCATCGTTCAGGGCTATCCGAAAGTGAGCGGCGGACAGATCTCGCTGTCACGCTACAGCAGCGATGCGCTCACCAAGGCCCTCGCCGCGCTGAAAGAGTTCGGCGATGAGTTCGCCAGCGTGGAGCACATGCTCATCGGCATCCTCGACAGCGGCGATACCGTGAGCCAACTGCTCAAGGACAATGGCGTCACGAAGAAGGACCTGATCGCGGCCATCAAGGACCTGCGCAAGGGCAGCAAGGTGACCAGCCAGAGCCAGGAGGAGACCTACAACGCGTTGAACAAGTACGCCAAGAACCTCAACCAGCTCGCCAAGGACAACAAGCTCGATCCGGTCATCGGCCGCGACGAGGAGATTCGTCGCGTGCTGCAGATTCTCAGCCGCCGCACCAAGAACAACCCGATCCTGATCGGTGAGCCCGGCGTGGGCAAGACCGCCATCGCCGAGGGCATCGCGCAGCGCATCGTCAGCGGCGACATCCCCGAGGACCTCAAAGGCAAGCAGGTGTACAGCCTGGACATCTCCGCGCTCATCGCGGGCGCCAAGTACAAAGGCGAGTTCGAGGAGCGTTTGAAAGCCGTGGTGAAAGAGGTGATCAGCGCCGAGGGCAGCATCATCCTCTTCATCGACGAGATACACACGCTTGTTGGTGCGGGCGGTGGCGAGGGCGCCATGGACGCCGCGAACATCCTGAAGCCCGCCCTCGCACGTGGCGAACTGCGCAGCATCGGCGCCACCACGCTCAACGAATACCAGAAGTATTTCGAGAAGGACAAGGCCCTGGAACGCCGCTTCCAAAAAGTGATGGTGGACGAACCCAACCGCGAGGACGCCATCTCCATCCTGCGAGGCCTGAAGGAGAAGTACGAAAGCCACCACAAGGTGCTGATCAAGGACGCCGCGATCATCGCCGCCGTGGAACTGAGCACGCGCTACATCGCCGATCGTTTCCTGCCGGACAAGGCCATCGACCTGATCGACGAGGCCGCCAGCAAGCTGCGCATGGAGATCAACTCCAAGCCCGAGGAGCTCGATGAGATCGACCGCCGCATCATGCAGTTGGAGATCGAACGCGAGGCCATCAAGCGCGAGAACGACGAGGCCAAGCTCGCCGAGCTGAACAAGGAACTCGCGGAACTCAGCGGCCAGCGCGATGGATTCAAAGCCCGCTGGGAAAGCGAGCGCGCGTTGGTGGAGCGCATCAACAGCGCCAAGGACCAGATCGAGGACCTGAAGCACCAGGCCGCGCAGTACGAGCGCGAGGGCGACTTCGGCAAGGTGGCGGAGATCCGCTATGGCCGCATCCAGGAGACCGAGAAGGAACTACTCGCCGCCAAGGACGAATTACTCCTGATGCAGGCCGACAGCAAATTGATCAAGGAGGAAGTGGACGTGGAAGAGATCGCCGCCGTGGTGAGCCGCTGGACCGGAGTACCCGTCACGCGCATGCTCGAAGCCGAACGTACCAAGCTCCTGAAATTGGAGGACGAACTACACAAGCGCGTGATCGGTCAAAACGAAGCCGTGCGCGCCGTGGCCGATGCCGTGCGCCGCAACCGTGCCGGCATGGGCGATGAGAAACGCCCTATCGGTTCCTTCATCTTCCTCGGCACCACGGGTGTCGGTAAGACCGAACTGGCGAAAGCGCTCAGCGAGATCCTCTTCAACGACGAGCACGCCATGACGCGCATCGACATGAGCGAGTACCAGGAGCGCCACAGCGTTTCACGGCTCGTAGGTGCGCCCCCCGGCTACGTGGGCTACGACGAGGGCGGCCAACTCACCGAGGCCGTGCGCCGCAAGCCCTACAGCGTGGTGCTGCTGGACGAGATCGAGAAGGCCCACCCCGACGTGTGGAACATCCTGCTGCAGGTGCTCGACGATGGCCGCCTCACCGACAACAAGGGCCGGGTGGTGAACTTCAAGAACACCATCGTGATCATGACGAGCAACATCGGCTCGCACATCATTCAGGAGAACTTCGAGGGCCTCGAGCGTAAGAACCTTGAAGAGGTGATCGAGAAGACCCAACGAGAAGTGATGGACCTGCTGCGCAAGACCGTGCGCCCCGAGTTCCTCAACCGCGTCGATGAGCTGATCATGTTCCGCCCGCTGAGCCAGGGGGATGTGAGGGAGATCGTGAAGTTGCAACTGCACATGCTCCTTCAGAAGCTGGAGGAAAAGGACATCCACCTCATCCCCAGCGAGGAGCTCATCGCCCACATCAGCACCCAGGGCTTCGACCCGCAGTTCGGCGCGCGCCCGATCAAGCGCATGATCCAGAAGGAACTGCTGAACGAGCTCAGCAAGCAGATCATCGCCGGCACGCTGGAAACGGGAAAACCGATGGTGATGGATGTGTTCGACGGGAAGATCGTATTAAGGAAGCCGATTGATGAGAAGGAGAGCAATGGGAAGGCGAAGAGGTCGAAAGCGGAAGTGTAAGTGAGTGGGGCGTGTCCCCTATCGCATCAACCGCCGCAGCCTGCTTTGCACAGAGCACGGTGACCCTTCCTCGCAACGCCATCACTGCTTTGCATGGATCACGTTATTCGATCGATCCTCGCGTGACCCGGACCGTGTATTTTTTATACCATTGTGATACACTAGGCATCCGTGATCAAACGATGCATGGTGCGTTCCTGTTATCTTACCACCCAAACTCCCGTTATCATGAACAAGTTCCAGACCCGTTGGGCCTTTGGTGTACTGCTCACACTCTTCCTGACCACTCCGCTACTGGCACAGGAGACCGCGGAACCCAAGAAGCTGGATGACCCGCAATGGCGTAGTGTGGTCATGGTCAAGTTCCATTCCGGCAAGATGGGACGTGCCATGGAGATCATCGATGAATTCCAAAAGGTGACTGCAAAAGCCGGCACACCTGCACCCGAACTCCAAGTGCTCATGGCCACCGGCGAGTGGGACATGATGGTCGTGTGGCGCATGGAAGGCGGCATCGCGGATATGGACTGGGACACAAGCCCGAACAACATCAAATGGCGCAAAGCCGCGATCGAGCACTTTGGCAACGAGGACGAGATGAAGGCCATCTGGGCGGAATACCGGAGCCTCATCATGGAGTCCGAGCGGGATATCGCACGCCGACGCTGAGCGCTGGAACACTTGACCGGTTCAAAAGGAAAGCCTCCATCCCGGAGGCTTTCCTTTTGAATGCTCAATGGATCCATGAACAACGAATGGTCATCCCGGCCACCCGCTCCTCCACAGCAGCGATGCACCTCTTTCGCAAAACCACGCTGCCCACATTCTTCAACCGCGTGGACGAGCTGATCATGTTCCGCCCGCTCAGCCAGGGCGACGTGCGCGAGATCGTGAAGCTTCAGCTGCACCAGTTGCTCGCCAAGCTCGAAGAGAAAGGCTACCAGCTCATCCCGAGCGAAGAGCTGATCGAGCACATCGGCTCAGCCGGCTTCGACCCGCAATTCGGTGCGCGTCCGGTGAAGCGCTTGATCCAGAAAGAGCTTCTGAACGAAATGAGCCGCCAGATCATCGCGGGCACCCTGGAGCCCGGCGTGGAGCAGGTGATCGATGTGTTCGACGGGAAGATCGTGTTGAGGAAACCAGTTGGGGAGAAGGAGAAGAACGGGAAGACGAAGAAGAGCAAGGTGGAGGTATAGACCCACGCCTATCTTTGATTCATCATGCATGGGGATAGCATCAGGCACGAGCTCATTGCGTGGATCAGCAAACTGGAGGACCAGGGCCTCTTGAAGGCGCTCTGGGGCTTCAAGAAGCTGCTACAAGGCACGACCAAAGCGGAGCCACTCACCAACGAGGAGCGCCAAGCCATCGCTGCACGCATCCAAGATGAGGCGCATGATGCCGACCGCGAATTCTGGCAGCGCATCGGCGCCATGGGGCTTTCGCGGGCCTACAGTGACAGTGAGCCGGACATCAGCGGCATCACCTTGCTCGAGCCCAATCCGGAATACGGCAAGTGAGAGCCGGGGATGTTGTTCGTGTGGCGCTGCCGCAAAGCGATGGCTTGAACAAGCCTCGTCCAGCTGTGCTGGTCGCGTCATTCCCACCTTTCGGTGACTTCCTCGTGGTCGGGATCAGCGGCAGCATCGGCCTTGCCGTACCAGACCTTGAAATCGTCATCGATCAAGCGCATCCTTCGTTCGCCACAGCGCGTCTCGGTTTCCCCGGGGTCATCCGGATCGGGCATGCACATGTGCTGCCCACCGGGTGGATCGAGGGTCGCATCGGTTCGGTCGAATCGGAAACCTTGAGACTGATCCGCGAACGACTGGCAGCGCACATCCTGCGCGGTGGTTAGCACGGTTCGAGCAAACTCCTGCCACTAAACCCATGAGCCGAATCCCCATCCGCTTCTTCGACGATCGCGAGTTGGGCGCCGTGTGGGAAGAAGAGCAGGCCATGTGGTGGTTCTCGGTGCTGGACATCGTGGCCGTGCTGACCGACCAGGACGACTACAAGAAGAACGCAACTATTGGAAATACCTCAAGGCCAAACTGAAGCAGGAGGATAGCGAAGCGGTAAGTGCCACTATCCAGTTGAAACTACTCGCGCCGGATGGCAAGAAGCGCCTGGTGGTGCATTGAGTGAGTCGGCCGCAACGAGCATGGGTGGCGGCCTGATCCCCTTTTCTGCGCGCACGATGCGCGTTTCGGCCCTTCCAGGCCGTTCACCTACCGGGCCATCCTCGATCGCGCAACCTGATTGCTCAAGCAGGCCGCCCATTCCTGGATCCGCCGTTTGTTGCGGTCGCCGAAGCGAAGCATGAACTGCGATTGCACTCGCGGATCCCGCGGGTGAGAGCTCACGTGGATGGAATCGACTACCACCGTGGATAGCGTGGCGAGGGCCTCAGCCTCCAACGGATAGAAAGCAATCGACTGGTCCTTGAGGCCAGGGAAATCCGAGAGGCACGCTGCGCCCAAGGTGGCGCCGTTGGCCAGGTGAATGACCAGGGCATCACCTGTCTTCATGTCCCGCGGCTCCTTCATCCGGTTCTGCTGCACCCACAAATACAGGTAGGGCTTGCCGTCCGCCTCCACGAAGGCGCAATACACCACCATGAAGAAGGGGATCTCATATACCAGCGAGGGTTTGGTGGTGTACGTGATCGCTGTGGGTTGCTCGATCGTATGCCTGACCCGCAGCAGCTTCGAGAGCCAGCCGATGGGACCTGGATTGCATTGGGCGCGCGTCTGCTCGAATGAGAATGCGAGCAGGAATGCCAGGAGGAGTTGAAGGAACTTGGGGTTACGCATAAGGTGGAGGGTTTAGGCTGATGCTTTTCGCGCACGGTGAAAGTATCCGTTCGCACGATCCACGACGCTCGTGGCCGTTCGCCCTCCCCAGCCCTACTCCACCACCACCCTCCCGCTCACCACGGCTCCTTTCTGCACCGCGCGGATGGCATAACAGCCCGCAGCCAATGCCATCGGAGCGCGCCACGCCACGCCATCGGGGCTTGCATTCGCCCGCGCCACGCAACGCCCCGCCGCATCGAAGGCCTGCACTTCAACACGGCCACCATTCAATGAAGGACCGCGCAGCACCACTTCACCTGTTGCGTCCGCGTACCACACGCCTGCGGTGACGGGCGCTGCTGCATCCATGCCGGTGCTCAACTCCGACGTGAGGCTGCCCGCTTCGAGGAACACAGCAGAGTCATACACCCCATCGTGCGCGTCGGCGATGGCGATCTTGAGTTGATAGACCGCGCCCAGCTGCACGGCCGCCTTCGCGGTGAGCACTTCGGTATAGCCATCGAGCCCGCAGTTGGGGCCGAAGAAATTGTCCACGTAATGCACCGTGTCCATCTGCCAGTTCGGATAGGCCCAGCAAAGCCCGCTGCCCTCGCTGCCGGGCACGCCAAGGTTCACCGTGTTCACGCACACGGGTAATCCGGTGGCGGGCAGGGTGGCCATGTTGATGCCGTCGTTGGTGAATGAGCCATCGATGCCGGGGCCGGAGAGGAAGATGCCCATGACATCGTTCTTGATGGAGCACACGTACTCATCGTACTCCTCGCTGCCGAACACGAAGCGCAGCTGAAGCGAATCGCCCGCGGGGATGAGATCGATGGTGAGGATGGCAGCATCCCATTGCGGGGCCGGTGGAACCAGCAACTGCAGCAGGTCGGCATCGGATTGTCCACTCACGAGGCCGGCCATGGTGGTGCTTTGCGAGAGATTGGGCGCTTCGATCACATGCACCAGCCCGGTGGCCAGCACTAATCCGCCGCTCATGCCGATGCTTGCCATGGTATCGGTGAAGGTGCCGATGGCGTATGGAAGGAACTGAAAGCCGGCGCTGAGAACGGTGACGCCCTGTCCGGCCAGATGATCATTCACGAGCGCGGTGTAATCCGGACTGGCGGGCAGCATTGTGGCGTGCGTTTGCCCAAGCGACGCAGCGCTCCAAGAGAGCAGGATCGAAAGCATGATGCAGCGCATGGAGGCAAGGTAGGAGGATCGCGCGAGCTCCAATGCAGTCACAGGAGCTGATGCGCAACTCCAGCTCCATAGCGCCCTGGCACCCCGAGTCCGGATCGGCAGCCCAGTGCCTTCGCATCAAGACGCCGTGATCCAGGTCGGCGGAGAGCCTTGCCGCTCACATCTGCCTGTCATGGCGCGTCCCGTTCAGCGCTCCCGCAAGCTGGCCCGCCATGCGTGCATCGGCCATCCGGCTATATTGGCCCGCCATCCGGCAGCTCCCTTGGGCAGCCGGGCATAAACCCCAAACCTTCAGCATGAACGCGACTGCTGCCGCCGAGGTGCCCAAGAAGCACCCGAAAGGACTGTACGTGCTCTTCACCACCGAGATGTGGGAGCGCTTCAACTTCTACGGGATGCGCGCCATCCTCTCTCTCTTCATCGCCGAGGCGCTGGCCTACGGCTCGAAGGAATCGGCCATCATCTACGGCGGCTTCCTCGGGCTCTGCTACCTCACCCCCATGCTCGGCGGCTACATCAGCGACCGCTTCCTGGGCAACCGCAACTGCATCATGCTGGGCGGGCTGCTCATGGCCATCGGGCAGATGCTGCTCTTCTTCAGCGCCTCGCTGTACTCGGATAACCTGGAGCTGGCGCGCACCATGCTCTGGGTGGCGCTGCTCACGATCATCTTCGGCAACGGCTTCTTCAAGCCGAACATCTCCTCGATGGTGGGCTCCCTGTACCCGAGCAACGACAACCGGCTCGATGCCGCCTTCACCATCTTCTACATGGGCATCAACATCGGGGCCTTCCTGGGCAATTTCATCTGCAGCACCGTGGGCGACATCAAGGTGGATGGGGTCCGTGACCTGAGCGCGTTCAAGTGGGGCTTCATGGCAGCTGGCGTGGCCATGCTGCTGGCCACGGCCATCTTCTATGCCCTGAAGAACAAATACATCGTTACGCCGGAAGGCGCGCCCATCGGCAACAAGCCCATCTTCAGCAATGCGCCCTTGGCCGAAGGCGCTGAGAGCGAGAAGGCGCATTTCAGCACGGCCTCCATCCTCATCACCGTGCTGATGACCGTGGGCCTCACCTTCCTATTCCACTACCTGAATCTCGACCCGACTGCCGAAGTGCAGAACCCCATCAAGGTGTGGCTCTATCCGTTCATCTATGCCGCTGGCCTGGCCCTGGCTTACTTGATCATCGCAGACAAGACCATCACGCGGATCGAGCGCGACCGCATCCTTGTGCTGTATGTGGTGTGCTTCTTCGTGATCTTCTTCTGGGCCTGCTTCGAGCAGGCGGGCAGTTCGCTCACCTTCATCGCCGATCAGCAGACGGACACCAACCTGTTCGGCTGGAACATGCCGCCGAGCCAGGTGCAGAACTTCAACGCCATCTTCATCATCCTCTTCGCATTCCCCTTCAGCTGGCTGTGGGTGCAACTGGGCAAGCGCGATCCCATCGCCCCGGTGAAGCAGGCCATCGGCCTATTGCTCATGGCCGTGGGATACTTCATCCTCGCGCAGGCCGTCGATGGCCTCTCGAACACCGCCAAGATCAGCATCTGGACCTTGGTGATCATGTACCTCTTCCACACTTGGGGCGAGCTCTGCCTATCGCCCATCGGCCTCTCGTTGGTGAGCAAGCTCTCGCCGAAGCGCTTCGCCAGCATGCTCATGGGCGTGTGGTTCGTGAGCAGCGCGGCGGGCTATGCGCTCACCGGCACACTGGGTTCGTTGTTGCCGCCCACCGGTCCCAAGTACATCGAGGCCGAGGCTGCAGGCATCGACCTCAAGGGGATCCTGGAGAAGACCGTGGTGGCCACCCCGGAGCAACTGGCCGTGCTGAAGGAAATGAAGATCGCCGAGGTGTACCCGAGCTTTGCGGGATTCACGATCACCAACCTCTACGATTTCGTGATGATGTTCGTGATGCTCTCCTTGATCGCGGGCCTTCTGCTGCTGGCCTTGAGCCCGATCCTGAAGCGCATGATGCACGGCCGCGGTTGACCCGGCACGGTCATTGATCTGCGCAACCCGCAACTCAACCGCATGCAAACCCGCATCATCACCCTCGCCCTCACGGGCCTGTTGGCCACCAGCCTCATCGCTCAGGACCCGAAGCCCGCGCCAGCAGGCGGCATCCAATGGATGAGCATGGAGCAGGCCCAAGCCGCCGCCAAGAAGAGCCCCAAGCCGCTGTTCGTGGATGTGTACACCAGCTGGTGCGGCCCCTGCCGCATGCTCGATGCCCGCACCTTCAGCGATGCCCGCGTGGCCGATTACGTGAACAAGCACTTCTATCCGGTGAAGTTCAATGCCGAGAGCGGCGACCCGGTGACCTTCAAAGGGCAGAAGTTCGAGAACCCGGACTACAACCCGGCCATGAGGCAGGGACGCAACGGCACCCACCAGCTCACCATGGCCATCGCCAATGTGCAGGGCCGCATCGCCTACCCCACGATCGTTTACCTGGACAGCGACCTCAATGTGCTGGCGCCGGTGCAGGGGCTGATGGACCCGCCGCAGATCGAGCCCATCCTGCACTACTTCGGCGAAGGCCACTACAAGGCCCAGGAGTACCAGGCCTTCCTGAGCGGCTTCAAGGCCAAGTGGGCGGCGCCCTGAGGGCCACGGCCTCACTCTTGGAAGTCCCGCCGATGCGGGGCTTCCGCGTTTCATGCGAACCACCTGCGAAGGGTGCATGTCCGGAGGCTACATTAGCGGCCATTCAATAAACACCCACCCCTTTCACTTAGCGGCGATGAGCGAGAAGGCGCAGATCATCCTCAACGGCAAGACCTACGAGTTCCCTGTATTCACCGGCAGCGAAGGCGAGAAGGCCATCGATATCAGCAAACTGCGCGACGAGACCGGCTACATCACGCTCGACTTCGGCTATAAGAACACCGGCGCCACCACCAGCGCCATCACCTTCCTCGATGGCGAGGAGGGCATCCTGAGCTACCGCGGCTACCCCATCGAGCAACTGGCCGAGAAAGCGAGCTTCGTCGAGGTGAGCTACCTGTTGCTCTTCGGTGAGCTTCCGAACAAGAAGCAGCTCGATGAGTTCGAGGGAAACATCCGCTACCACTCGCTGGTGCACGAGGACATGAAGCACTTCTTCGAGTTCTTCCCGAGCAATGCCCACCCCATGGGCATCCTCTCGGCGATGGTGAACTCGCTGAGCACATTCTACCCGCGCAGCCAGGACCCGCACCGGCCGCAGCCGCAGGTGATGCGCACCATTTACCGGCTCATCGCCAAGATGCCGACGCTGGCGGCCATCAGCTACAAGAACAACCTTGGCCACCCCTACATGTACCCCAACAACAAATTGGGCTACGTGGAGAACTTCCTGCACATGATGTTCGCCCTGCCCACCGAGGATTACAAGGTGGATCCCGTGGTGGCCAACGCGCTGAACACGCTGCTGATCCTGCATGCTGACCATGAGCAGAACTGCAGCACCAGCACGGTGCGCATCGTGGGCAGCAGCCAGGCCAACCTCTACAGTGCCGTGAGCGCGGGCATCGCGGCACTCTGGGGACCATTGCACGGCGGCGCCAACCAGGAAGTGATCGAGATGCTCGAGACCATCCGCAACGATGGCGGCGACATCCAGAAGTGGGTGGACAAGGCCAAGGACAAGAATGACCCTTTCCGCCTCTTCGGCTTCGGGCACCGCGTGTACAAGAACTTCGACCCGCGCGCCAAGATCATCAAGAAGAGCTGCGATGAGGTGCTGAAGAAGATGGGCGTGAATGACCCCGTGCTCGAGATCGCCAAGCAATTGGAGGAGATTGCGCTGAAGGACGATTACTTCATCAGCCGCAAGCTCTACCCGAATGTCGATTTCTACAGCGGCATCATCTACCGCGCCATCGGGATCCCCACCCGCATGTTCACCGTGATGTTCGCGCTCGGACGCCTGCCCGGCTGGATCGCGCAATGGATGGAGATGGTGCAGAACAAGGAGCCCATCGGCCGCCCGCGCCAGATCTATACCGGTGCCACCAAGCGCGATTACGTCGCCCTGAAGGACCGGAAGTAGGGCATTGCCGCCCCGAAATCCTGAAGGGTTCCGTGAGGCGGGGCCCTTCTCCTTGACCACGGGGGCAAGTGTGCTTGCGAACTCAAGCGCCCTGGGCCGCCGCACGCCCCGCCAGCCAGCCCGTGCTCCACGCCGCCTGGAAGTTGAAGCCGCCGGTGATGCCGTCGATGTCCAGCACCTCGCCGGCAAAGTGCAGGTGCGGTTGCAGGGTGCTTCGCAGCGTGAGCGGGTCCACCTGCGCGAGAGAAATGCCACCGGCGGTGACAAACTCCTCCTTGAAGGTCGTCTTACCCTGAGCGGCGTAACGGTCGTTGGTGAGCACATCGAACAGCCGCGATTGTTGCCGCGTCCCCAGTTCGCCCAGCGGCTTGTCGAGCGGGAGACCCGAACGCTGCACCAGGAAGGCCCACAGCCGGGCAGGCAAGCCGAAACCTGCTGCGTTTGCGAGCTGCCGCCTGGGGTGCGTGGCCGCTTCGCCCAATAAAAGCGTACGTGCTGCGTCCTCCTTCAGCTTGCTGTCCCAATTCACGCGCACGGTGTAGGCATAGTCGCGCTCGTGCAAGATGCGCGCGCCGAATGCGCTGAGGCGCAGCACAGCCGGGCCGCTGAAGCCCCAGTGCGTCACGAGCAGCGGGCCGGTGCTCTCCAGTGCGGTGCCCTCGATGCGCAGACGGGCGTTCGGCGCCACCACGCCCATCAGCTCGCGGATGCCCTTATCGGACAGGTTGAAGGTGAAGAGCGATGGCACAGGAGCAACTACCTCGTGCCCCAGCGCGCGCAGCCACTCCAGCCCTTCTGCTTTCGGCGAACCGCCCGAGGCCACCACGACGCGATCAACCTGGACTTGGCCCTGCGACGTATCGAGCAACCAGGCATCACCTATTCGTTCGAGACGCGACACACCGCAATTCATACGGACGCATACGCCGAGCGCATCGGCTGCACCGCTCAACGCTTCGATCACGGTGCGCGAATCGTCGGAGGTCGGGAACATGCGGCCATCGGCTTCGGTCTTCAGCTTCACGCCTTGCTGCTCGAACCAATGAATGGCCTCCGGCTGTCCCCACGCGGTGAACACCTTGCGGAGGAAGGCCTCGCCGCGCGGATAATGGCGCGCCAGCTTGCGCGGCTCGGGGCAGGCGTGCGTCAAGTTGCAGCGCCCGCCCCCGCTGATGCGCACCTTGGCCAGCCGCTTGCCGCTCTTCTCCAGCAGAAGCACATCGGTCTCAGGGCGGTGCGTTTTCACGCTGATGGCCGCCATGAAGCCCGCAGCGCCTCCTCCAATGACCGCGATGCGCGGATGCATGGCGCAAGGTGCGGGTTAAGCGTGAGTACTGATCGCAGAATTCCCGGAACTGAATCGGCCGACCTTCATTCACTCATCCCCACCACACCGCATACCCCTTTCCTCCGCAGCTCCAGCGCCAGTCCCTTCTCCACTTCCAGTGCCTCTGCGCGGCTCAATGGACCGATGTGCTGGTACAAGCTGGGCCGGAGGTACCTACCGTACTTCCGCACGATATCGCTGCTGAGCTTATGGCCCTTCGCGCTCCGGGCGCCGCTCTTGTGCTGCGCGAATCGAACCTTCAGGTCCTTGCTGGTCTATCCCACGAACCAGGATTCAAGCGCCCCGTTATGCTGCGGTTTGGCCTCGCGGAACCGGCGATGCCCGGTGAACGCCATCTGCGAAAGCTCGATCACATAGACGGCATGGACGATTGGCATGGGCTACGAGGGAAACGCAGGCGCAGCTGAAGGCGGCGGATTCCCGGATGTCGCCGCGCGATGCATCCGCGCCTCAAGCAGGATCATGGTCCACGTCCGGATGCCTTGTGGGTAAGGCCATCTGGCGAACCCGCTTGCCAATTCACTGGATCCTACTAGTTTCATGCTCCCAAACCCTTCCCATCATGAAACTGATCAAGCGCACCCTTGCCGTACTCGCAGTCATCGTGTTGGCCTTCGTGGTCTTCGTTCAGCTGAGCTGGAACAAGAGCTACTCCGATACGCCATACCCGGATCTCAAGGCCAGCACCGACTCCGCCTTGATCGCGCGCGGGCGCTACCTGGCCTACGGGCCTGCGCACTGCGCCACCTGCCACATGCCCATGGACCGCATCATTGCCGTTGAGGGCGGTGCCACCGACCCGCTGAGCGGCGGATGGGAACTCAGCATCCCGCCGGGAACATTCCGCGCGCCGAACCTCACGCCGCACGCCACCGGCATCGGACAGCGCACCGATGCGGAACTGGCGCGCGCGATGCGCCACATGGTGGGCCATGACGGGCGCGGCATGATGCCCTTCATGCCGTTCCAAGGGCTGAGTGATGAGGACCTGGTGGCCGTGCTCTCGTTCTTGCGCAGTCAAGTGCCGGTGGAGAATGCGATCGTACCGCAGGAATTCACCTTCATGGGCAAGGCGATCCTGGCCATGGGCCTGATCAAGCCTGAAGGCCCCAAGGAACCGCCGCCAGCGCGTGTCGAGCAGGACAGCACAGCGGCTTACGGCCATTACCTCGCCAACTACGTGGCCAATTGCGTGGGCTGCCACACCGAGCGAGACATGAAGACGGGCGCCTTCATCGGGACACCGTTCGCAGGCGGCATGTACTTCGAGCCGGATGCGTTCAGTGAAGGCTGGTCCTACCTGAGCCCAAACCTGACGCCGGATGCCGCCACAGGCGTTATGGCTGATTGGGACGAGAGCACCTTCGTGAACCGCTTCAAGAACGGGCGCTTACTCCCGGGCTCGCCCATGCCATGGGGCGCGTACAGCCGCATGGATACCGTGGACCTCAAAGCGCTCTACCGGTACCTGAAGAGCCTGCCGCCAACGGAGAATGCCATCGCGAAGACCAGCTACAAGCCCGGTGAATCGATGCCGCAATAGGTGGAATCGACGGGTCGCTCAGGCAAAGCCGGGTAAGGCGGAACGTGAAACCGCTGCATGAAGCGGCTCGCGCGGCTGAATTACCCCTCCTTCACGAACTTGGCCATGACATCGGGGGTGACCCCCGTGCTGCTGAAGCCGCCGTCGTGGAAGAGGTTCTGCATGGTGATGAAGCGGGTGTAATCGCTGAAGAGCGCGAGGCAGAATCGGGCGCAATCCTCAGCAGGTGCATTGCCCAATGGGCTCATCTCCTGTGCGAAGCCGAAAAACCCATCGAAGCCCTTGATGCCCGTACCGGCGGTGGTCATGGTAGGACTCTGGCTCACCGTGTTCACCCGGATTCCTTTCGCCTTGCCCAAGCGGTAGCCCCAGCCCCTTCCGATGCTCTCCAGCAGGGCCTTGGCATCGGCCATATCACCGTAGTCGGGGAACACGCGCTGCGCGGCGATGTAGCTCAAGGCGACCACTGATCCTCCTTGGGCAATGGCATCGGCCTTGTGCGCCGCCTGGAGCATGCGGTGGAAGCTCATGGCGCTCACATCGAGGGTCTGCTTGTACCATTCGTAGTTCAGGTCGTCGTACTTGCGGCCCTTGCGCACGTTGGGGCTCATGCCGATGCTGTGCAGCACGAAATCCACCGGGCCACCCAGTTCTGCGGTGGCTCCGGCGAAGAGCTTCTCGAGATCGGCGTCGTTGGTGGCATCGGCTCCGATCACCGCGCTCCCAGTGGCTTCGGCCAGCTTGTTGATCTCTCCCATGCGCATGGCCACGGGCGCGTTGGTGAGCACGAATCGGGCGCCCTCGGCGTGGGCCAGCTCGGCCACTTTCCACGCGATGCTCATGTCATTGAGTGCGCCGCTGATGATGCCGCGCTTGCCGTTGAGGAGTCCGATGGCCATTGGGATTCTGGGTATGCGGCGAAGATAGGAGCGCATCCCCGCGCGAATCCGTCGATCGCCATTGCGGGTCATTCCTCAGCACCCTACTTTGCACGATCAGAACGCAGCACCATGAACCTGAAGCCCTTACTCCCGATCGTACTGGCATGCGCCCCGGCCCTTTCTTCGGCACAGTGCATCACCAGCTTCCCACACAACCAGCCGTTCACCAGCGGTACCGTGGGCACGCCCGGAACGCTGCCCACCAATTGGACCAACCTGAGCGGTGACGACCTAGAGTGGAACGTGGACAATAACGGCACCAACGGCAGCACCATCCTCGGCACTGGCCCTTGGACCGATCACACGCTGAACAATACCACGGGCAATGCGAAATACATGTACGTGGAGAGCGCCGGCGCCGGCAACACGCCGAGCAAGACGGCGACCCTCGAATCGCCGTGCTTCAACATCAGCGGGCTCAGCAGCCCCTACCTCACCTTCTGGTACCACATGCGGGGAAGCCAGATGGGCAGCCTGCACGTGGATGTGAATGCCAATGGATCGGTGAGCACGAGCCTTTGGAGCCAGAGCGGCGACAAGGGCATCTATTGGAAGCAAGGCTGGTTGAGCCTCGCTCCCTATGCCGGGCAGACCAATCTGAAGATCCGCTTCCGCGCCGTCACGGGCAGCGGGCAGCTGAGCGACATTGCCATCGACGATGTGTTCGTGGGCAACCTAACACCTGTCTTCGGCTGCAATGAGGCCACCGCTGCGAATTATAGCGCGAGCGTGAATGTGAATAATGGGACATGCGACTACGGCTGCCCGGCCGGCCAGAGCCGGGTGCGCATCGACATCTTCCACGACAGCTACCCTGGCGAGACCAGCTGGACGCTGAAGAACGCGAGCACAGGAGCAACGCTGGCCAACGGCACCACCAGCAGCAGCGTGTGCGTGCCACAGGGCACCTGCCTCGTGTTCCGGATCAACGATTCGGCGAACGACGGCATCTGGCACAACACCTACGGCTACGGACAGTACTTCGTATGGCTCGATGGCGCGCTCGTGAAACAGGGCGGGCAATTCGGCAGTTTCGAGGAGACCACGTTCAACTGCCCGCCGGGCTTCGCGTGCAGCACGGCCATCCCCATCACGCTCGCCACGCTCACGGGCAGTTATCCGCAGACGCTCGCAACGGTGACCACTGATTTCCTGGAGCAGTGGTACAGCTTCACCCCACCGCAGAGCGGGCAGTACCAGATCACCACCTGCGGCGCCAACACCTGCGACACACGGTTGTGGGTGTACGATATGGCCTGCGGAAGCATCGTGCTGAGCGACGGCGTGGAGGGGGCCACCTTCGCCGATGACAACGATGGCGGCTGCGGCATGCAGGCCGTGATCAGCGCCAACATGCCCGGGGGCACCCTGCACCGGCTGCGCGTAGGCCACAATGCCGCCACCTCGGCCTGCGGCAATGCGGTGAGCGTGAGCATCATCTACTTGGGACCCGCCGTGGGCTGCATGCTCCCCATTGCCTGCAATTACGACCCGCTGGCAACGGTGCCCTGCAACGATTGCTGCATGTACTACCCGAACGTGAATTGCCCGAACGGGCCGGACCTGCAGCTGAACCAGGCCCGCTTGCAGAGCACCCTGGTCCTGAACACGTACACCACCACCAGCAACTGCGCCGTGGTGGAAGGCTGCGTGCGCGCCACCGGAACGCGCTACGTGCTGCGCTTCGCCACCCGCATCGACAACCTCGGCGGCACCGACTACTACATCGGCAGCCCCAGTTCTCAGCCGCAGATGTTCAGCTTCAACAACTGCCACGGGCATGCACACTACGAAGGCTACGCCGATTACCTCCTTTTCGATCAACAGAACAACCTCATCCCCGTGGGCTTCAAGAACGGCTTCTGCGTGATCGATGTGGGCTGCTATCCGGGCGGCACCGGCCAGTTCGGCTGCAGCAACATGGGCATCAGCAAACAGTGCTTTGATGAATACGGCACTGGCACCACCTGCAACTGGATCGACATCACGGATGTGCCCGAAGGCACCTACACGCTTGTGGTGCGCACCAATTGGCAGCACGCGCCCGATGCGCTGGGCCGGCACGAGACCGACTACACGAACAACTACGCGCAGGCCTGCATCAGCATCACGCGCAACGCGCAGAACGTGCCCAGCTTCTCCCTGGTGCCCACGTGCCCGATCTGGACCGATTGCCTGGGCCAGGCGTATGGCGATGCGCGCCTCGATTGCAACGGGGTGTGCAACGGACCGACGAAGCGCGGCGATCTCACCGGCGAGGGCCAGCAGAACCAGGCCGACGCGATGGAGTACGTCTCCGCGATCCTCGGGAATGACATTACGCCCTCGAGCTGCAATGACCTGAACGATGATGGCGAGGTGACCGTGACCGACGCGGCATTGATGGTTTACGCCTACACCTCGCAGGCCACGCACGATGCCACCGGCCATGTGCTCCACTACCACCCGTGGTTCGACTTCCCGCGGGGATTCACCACCAGCGAGGTGGCTGAACTGGCGCTGGCGAACTTCAATCCCGTGGCCAAGACCGTGGATGTGATGATCCGCAATCCCGATGCGCGCGTGATGGGCTATGAGTTCACCCTCAGCGGACTCACGATCCAGAGCGCCGCCAACCTGGCGCCGAATCTCTCAGGCGACATCAGCATGAACACCACGCTCGGCGGTAACAAGGTGATCGGCATCTGCTACCAGGACAGCTCGTTGATCAAGAACAGCGGCTTCGTGCCGTTGGCCCGGATCACCTACGTGTCCTTGACCGGCGCGGAGATCTGCATCAGCTCCATCGAGGACATCGTCAACCCCGACGGCAATAACATGCTCGCCGGCGTGAGCGGCGGATGCCTGGCCGTGCCCAATACCGTGGCGCTGCGTCCGCAGCTCTGGCTCGAAGGCCCCTTTGATGCCACGGTTACGCCGAACCTGATGCGGGATGACCTGCGCGCAGGCGGATACTTGCCGGCGCTGGAGCCATATACAGCCCTGGGTTATGCGCATGTGAACGGCGGCGGTGGCGAGCAGATCGCCACGGGCGTGCTCAGCGTGAGCGGCCCCAACGCCATTGTGGACTATGTCGTGGTGGAATTGCGATCCGCGAGCATGCCGGCCCAAGTGGTTGGCACGCGCACAGCCTTGCTGCAGCGCGACGGCGATGTGGTGGGCATGGATGGGGCATCGCCCGTGCTGCTGCAGGTGCCGCCGGGGAACTACCACGTGGCCGTGCGCCACCGCAATCACCTTGGGGCCATGACCGCAGCCCCACTCCCCATCGGCACCGCGCCTATCACGGTCGATTTCCGTGCGGCCGAGACCGCCGCTTACGGCACCGAGGCGCGGAAGAGCGAGGACGGCACCCTGAAGCTCTGGGCTGGCAACGTGATCAGCAGCAACCCGATCAAGTACGTGGGCGAGGACAACGACCGCGACCCGATCCTGGTGCGCATCGGTGGCAATGTGCCCACCGCCATCGCGAATGGCTACTACGTGGAGGATGTGAACCTGAGCGGAGTGGTGAAGTACACCGGGGCGGCGAACGACCGCGACCCGATCCTGATGAACATCGGTGGGGTCGTGCCCACGGCCGTGCGGCAGGAGCAGCTACCTTGATCGCCCTAGAACAACTTCATTCCTTCAACCATGAACAGGCTCAGAATCGCGGCGCTTCCATTCGTGATCCTCGCCGTCCTGAACGCGCCCGCTCAGATCGGGCATGGCGGAACACCGCTGACCATCGCGCGCAGCAACGAGCTCCCACCGATAGAAGGCACCACCTTGCCTGCGCCGAACCTTGCTGAGCTCGCCGCACAGGACGCCGTGAACGATCAGGACAAGGGCATCCCCTACCGTTTCGGCTTCAACCACGCGGTCGATTTCGACCTTGGGAACAGCGGCACCTGGGGCTTGCTCGAGGATGGCACACGCGTGTGGCGCATGGAGATCGAATGCCCGGGCGCGCTGAGCATCAATTTCGAATTCCACGATTACCACCTGCCCTTGGGTGCGCGCGTGTTCGTGATCAATGGCCGCGGGGAGCACATCGGTGCCTTCACGCATGAGAACAGCGTGGGCGGCGTGCTGGGCGTGCAGCCGATGCGCGGCGATTGGATCGTAGTGGAGTACCAGGTCCCGGCGAAGGGCCCCATCGGCCGCTTGCGCATCGGGCAGGTCACGCACGGCTACCGCGATGTGTTCGGCTACGCGCGCGGCCTGGGCGACAGCGGCAGCTGCAACAACAATGTGGTGTGCCCCGAAGGCGACCCCTGGGATGATCAGATCCGCAGCGTGGCCATGATCGTGGTGAGCGGCAGCGGCATCTGCACCGGCACCCTGCTGAACAACTGCGCACAGAACGGAACCCCCTATTTCCTCACCGCACGGCACTGCCTGCCGAATCCGGTCACCAATGTGAGCACCTGGGTCTTCCGCTTCAATTGGCAGAGCTCCGTTTGCGGCCAGAACCTCAACGGGCCAACCAACCAGACCGTGAGCGGCGCCACGCACCTGGTGAACAGTTCAGGCAGTGACGTGGCCCTGCTGCAGCTGAGCAGCGCGCCCCCCGCGAGCTATGGCGTTTACTACAGCGGCTGGGACCGGAGCGGCACGGCACCCACCAGCAGCACCTGCATCCACCACCCCAGCGGCGACATCAAGAAGATCAGCTTCGACGTGAATGCCGCCACGACCGCCACTTACGGCGGGGCCACAACCTGGCGGATCCTGAACTGGGAGGATGGCACCACAGAGCCCGGCAGCAGCGGCAGCGGATTGTGGAACCAGGATAAGCGCATCATCGGCCAGCTCTACGGCGGCGATGCGAATTGCAGCAACAATGTGAACGACTACTTCGGCAAGTTCTCCACGAGTTGGACTTCGCTCTCGACCTACCTGGGAAGCTGCGGCAACACGCTCGACGGCTGGGACCCGAACGCCGCCACGCTCGCCCTCGATGCGCAGGTTACCGCGATCAATGGCGCGAGCGGCAACAATTGCTCTGGCAGCATCAGCCCCACCGTAACCGTGCGCAATGGCGGCCTCACCACGCTCACCAGCTTCCAGCTGGCATGGTCCATCAGCGGCGGGGCCTCGGGCAGCATCCCATGGACAGGCAGCCTCGTGAGCGGCGCCAGCACCAACTTGGCCATTGGCGCGGTGAGCCTGCCCAACGGCTACCTCACCTTCACAGCCACGGTGAGCGCGCCCAACGGCGGCACCGACCAGAACCTGGCGAACAACACCGGCACAAGCGACATCACCCACGGCCCGAACACGCTCACGCTGCAACTGAACCTGGACCGCTACGGATCCGAGACCACATGGGTGATCCGCAACGGATCGAACATCTTGGCCAGCGGCGGGCCTTACACCACGCAAGCCTCGAATGGCGTGTACCCGCTGCCGCCAATCACGGTGTGCGTGCCCAACGGCTGCCACGAACTGGTGGTATATGATAGCTGGGGCGATGGCATCTGCTGCGCCTATGGGGCGGGCAGCTTCACGCTGCGCGATTCTCAGAACAACATCCTGGTGAGCAATGCCAATTTCACCGGGTCCTCCACCACCCACCCCTTCTGCGTCACGCAAGCGATCCTGGTGGCCCCGAAGCTCTTCCTCGAAGGACCTTACGGCACCGGTCCGATCATGAGCGATGCCCTGCGGACGGCTGCGCTGATCCCCGGCACCGAACCCTACACCGCGCTCGGCTTCACGCACGTGGGCAGCGGTGGCGAGGCGATCAATGCGAACGTGCTGAACACCACCGGCAACAACGCCATCGTCGATTGGGTGTTCGTGCAGCTGCGGAATGCGACCGCTGGATACCCGGTGATCGCAACGCGTTGCGCATTGGTGCAGCGCGATGGCGATGTGGTGGACATGGACGGATCGAGCGCCGTCGCGTTCACGGCCCCTGCCGGCAGCTACCACGTGGCCGTTCTGCATCGCAACCACCTCGGCGCCATGACGGCCACCACGCGCGCGCTCAGCGGCACGGCCACGGTGGTCGATTTCACCGCATCAGGCACCACCACTTTCGGCATTGAGGCACGCAAGGCCGTGGGATCGGCGCAGGTGCTTTGGGCCGGCAACTGCAACGCGGATAACATGCTGGCCTACACGGGCAACCCCAACGACCGCGACCCGATCCTGGTGCGCATCGGCGGAAGCGTGCCCACCAGCACCGTGAGCGGCTACTACCCGGAGGATGTGAATCTGGATGGGATCGTGAGCTATACCGGCACGCTCAATGATCGCGACCCCATCCTGGTGAACATCGGTGGATCAGTGCCCACGAGCACCCGGGCTCAACAGCTCCCTTAGCGCGATCGGCAGCCGATCATGACGCAGCCGCTTGGGTGACCAAGCGCCGCCGGTCGAATTGCATTGCCTGTATCGGGTCAATTGAACGATTTTCGCACGCCGAAACCAATCCGATCAGCATGACAAGGACCGCCCTCCTCTTCACCACCCTGTTGGCCTCGTTCATCAGCAGCCTCCACGCGCAGGAATTCAAGGAATACCGCAATGCCGAGGTTCAGGACATGGTCTTCTTCGGGGAGACCGTTGCCTACCGCGATTGGGATGCCGCGCGCGTCTTTCCCAATGAGCCGGTGCGCGACGAGATGGGATTGCTCATCAGCACCGGAAGGCCACCAGGCCTGAAGGCATCGCGCCTGCACCAGAAGGTGAATCCGAATGCGCTCCCGTTAGGCGAAGATCCCGCTTGGCAACGTGAGTTCGGCGATCGGGACAAGGACCGTGCGCTCGACATCACCGTCAATGGCCAGGGCTACACGAGCTTGAACCCCGCCGACCCCTGCCTCGATGTGGGCCCGAACCACGTGATCCAGATGATCAATGGCGGCAGCGGCGCGTACTTCCGCATCTACGACAAGAACGGCACGGCCCTCGGCGCACAGGTCTACTTGGACAACTTCGTGAATGCCATCGGCGGCATCAGCAGCTACGGCGGGCTGGGCGACCCCATCGTGCTCTATGATGCGATCGCCGACCGCTGGCTCATGAGCGAGTTCAGCAGCAGCGGGAATCGCATGATCGTGGCCGTTTCCTCCTCGCCGGACCCCACAGGCACCTGGTATGCGTACAGCTTCACGGCGCCCAGCTTCCCCGACTATCCGAAGTACGGCGTGTGGAACTCCATGTACCTGATCACCACCAATGAGTCGCAGTCCGCCACCTATGCGCTCGATCGCACGCGGATGCTGCAGGGCCTCAGCGCCACCGCGCAGCGCTTCACGGTGCCCGATGTGCCGACTATTGGCTTCCAGGCCACCACGCCAATCACGCACGATGGCGGCCCCGCGCCACCGGTTGGTGCCCCCGGTATGTTCATGCGCATGGCCGATGACGGCTGGGGGGCCTCGATCCCCAATGATCGGCTCGAACTGTGGTCGCTGACGGTCGATTTCACCACGCCCGCGAACTCGGTCCTCTCCGGACCGGTATTGCTCGCCACCCAGTCCTTCGATACCGAGCTCTGCGGTTATCAATCGTTCAGTTGCATCCCGCAGCCGGGCACCACCACACGGCTCGACCCCTTGCGCGAGGTGATCATGAACAGGGCGATCTATCGCAATTTCGGGACGCACGAGGCCATCGCCTGCAGCCATGTGACCGACGTGACCGGCACCGACCGCGCGGGAGTGCGCTGGTACGAATTGCGCCGTACCGCGCTGGCGAATCCGTGGAGCATCCATCAGCAGGGCACCTACTCGCCCGATGCCGCCAACCGATGGATGTCGAGCATCGCGATCAATGCCAATGGCGATATCGGCCTGGCATACAATGTTTCCAGCTCCTCGGTGTACCCGAGCATCCGCTATACCGGCCGCTATGCGAGCGATCCGTTGGGGCAGATGACCTTCGCCGAGACGAGCATCGTGGCTGGCACAAGCCGTAACGCCAGCAACCGCTATGGCGATTACAACTCGCTCGATGTGGACCCCGCCGACCAGAGCTTCTGGGGAACGGCCAAGTTCAACACCAGTACCAGCTGGAGCACGCGAATCTTCAAGTTCTCCTTCACGCCGCAGAATGTGAGCGTGTCGCCTCGCGTCCTTCTGGAAGGCCCTTACGACCCAAGCGGCCTGATGAACGATGGGCTGCGCAGCGCGGGCCTCATCCCATTGGCGCAGCCCTTCACGAGCATGGGCTATAGCTTCACGAACGGCGGCGGTGGTGAGACGACCACTGCTCCTGTATTGAGCATCACAGGCGGCAATGCCATCGTTGACTGGGTGATCGTGGAGCTGCGCAGCACTTCGAATCCGGCCACCACCATCACCAGTCGTGCGGCTCTGCTGCAACGCGACGGCGATGTGGTGGAGGTGAATGGCACCGGTGCCGTGGTGATGAACGCGCCACCCGGGAATTACCATGTGGCCATCCGCCATCGCAACCACTTGGGCATCATGACCGCCTCGTCCGTGACGCTCAGCGCTGCACCCGCCACGGTGAATTTCACCGCCGCTGCCACCGCCACCTATGGCACCGATGCGCGAAAGGACCTCGGCGGCGTTCTGGCGATGTGGTCCGGGAACACCGATTTCAGCAGCCAACTGGCATACACCGGAAATCCGAACGACCGCGACCCTATCCTGGTACGAATCGGCGGCACGGTGCCCACCAACACCGTGAACGGCTACTTCAACGAGGATGTGAACATGGATGGCGTGGTGCGCTACACCGGCGACCCCAACGACCGCGACCCCATCCTGGTGAACATCGGAGGCAGCGTCCCCACGAACACCCGCGTGCAGCAGCTGCCTTAGGCCTGCGCCAGCAGCACGCGCGCGTTCTCCAGCGCTTGCTCCGTGACCTTGCGCCCGCTGAGCATGCGCGCGATGGCACCGATGCGCTCTTCGTGCACCAGCGGTGCAATCGAGGTCCTCACCCGATCGCCATCGGCATTCTTGGTCACTTGCAGGTGATGCGCGGCCTTGCTCGCGATCTGCGGCAGATGCGTGATGGCGATCACCTGGCGCTCCTTCCCCATCGCCGACAGCAGCGCACCGACGCGGTCGGCCACTTCGCCGCTCACGCCGGTATCGATCTCATCGAAGACCACCACGGGCAGATCACGCGAACCGGCAGCGAGCGAGATCATGGCGAGCATCACGCGGCTCAGCTCACCGCCGCTGGCCACTTTGTCCAAGGGCGCCGGCGCGCGGTCCTTGTTGGCGGTGAAGAGCGCGCGCACCTGATCGATGCCATAGGGTCCCGGATCGCCGGTGCGGTGATCGAATTGGAACACGGCGTGCGGCATGCCGAGTTGATGCAGCAGCGCCTCGACCTTGTTCGATAGGGGCTTGATCGCCTTGGTGCGGGCCAACGATATTGCCTTGGCCATCTTCGTGTAAGCATCAGCGTGCCGCTTCGTTTCCTTCTCAAGCGCTGAGCAACGCTCGCTGAGGTCCTCGACGGAGGCAACACGGTGCCGGAGCTCCGCGAGGATCGTGAGCAGGCCAGCCTCATCGGGCACGCGGTGCTTCTGCTGGAGGCGGATGAGCAGGTCGATGCGATCACGGAGCTGCTCGGCACGTGCCGGATCGACCTCCACCGAAGCGGCCAGCCGTGCTGCCTCTGAACCGATATCCTTCAACTCGATGGCCGCTCCTTCGATGCGTTGCAACAGACCGGCAAGTTCCGGATCGATGCGGGCCGCCTTTGAGACCAGGGCGCGCAATCGCTGCAACAGCACGGCTGCGCCCTGATCCCCCGATGCGCCTTCCTCGATGGAGCGATAGGCTTCGGCGCGCTCGCCGGCATGCTCCGCCAAGCGCAGCTTCTCCTCGACGCGCGCTTGCTCACCCTCGGTGATGGCGGCCTGCTCCAGTTCTTCCAGTTGGAAGCGCACGAAGTCGGCCTCGGCCAGTGCGCCCTGCTGCTCGGCGCGAGCCTGATCCAACGCGCGTTGCGCTTCGCGCGAATCGGCGAACAGGACGCCAAGCTCCTTCACGGCTCCTTCTTGACCGGCCAATTGATCAACCAAACCGAGTTGGAAGCGCGCATCGTTCAGCAGCAAGGTGTGGTGCTGGCTGTGGATATGGATGAGGCGCTCGCCCAATTCACGCAATTGCTCGAGGCGAACGGGCGTGTCATTCACGAAGGCGCGGGAGCGGCCGCCCGGATCCAGTTGACGGCGCAGCAATGCGCGTTCCTCGAAGGGAAGCTCATTCGATGCGAACCAGGGTTCCAAGCCAAGACCGCTGAGATCCACTTCCAACTCAATCACGCAGCGCTTGGCTGAATCACGCATGAGCCCGGCATCAGCTCGAGCGCCCAAGGTCAGCTCCAGTGCCCCGATCAGGATGCTTTTGCCGCTGCCCGTCTCGCCGGTTATTGCCGTGAGGCCCTGCTGCCATTCGAGCTCCAGGGAGTCGATCAGCAGGTAATTGGTGATGGCGATGCGGGTGAGCATGGGGCGAAGATGCTGGTCGCAAAGGCCATATTGGTTCGCCGCTACCCCCGCATCATGTTCTGGTACTGCCCGATGTGCCCGGGATCGATGATCTGCAGGGTATTGAAGAGCTTGGTCTTCTCGCTGGGGTCGGCGGGCTTGAAGAGCTCCACGAGCTCGTTGTATTTGGCGTTGAAGATCACCTGCAGGTTGTAGCTGGCGGGCTTGGCTTGGTGCACGGTCTTGAGCTTCTCGATGCTAGCGGCGATCTTCCTGCGGGCGGCCGCGGCGTCCTCCGTCATGGTGTCCATGCCCTGGCGGTGGTAGTCGTAGAGCAGTTCGCGCAGGGGGCGGAACACGGCCTGCAGCTGGTTATCGAGCAGCCAATACCGATTTCGCTGCGCCTCGAATGCGCGCCATCCATCCTCACCGCTGTTCTGCGCATTGTTCACCACCTGCTGGGCCTGCGTGTAGAACTCAGCGCCGCCGAGCGGGGAGAACGTGTCTCCATCGAGGCCGAGGATGAAGTAGGCATAGAAGCCGAGCAAGGAGCTGAGGTTGTTGATGTAGCGATCGGGCGAGAATTCGATCTGGGTGTTCTCAAGGAAGTTGAACTTCACCTGTTCATCCACGAGGTCGAGGATCGGGCTGTTGTAGTCGGTACCGAAGACGGGCCGTGCATAAATCACCTGCAATGTGCCCTCGAAGCGGTCGGGCGCCGGTTGGTTGCTGATGGTGAGCAGCAGGTTGAGGTCCACGCGCTCCGCCGGCGCGTAGTTGTAATTGGTGAAGCGCCTTGTATTGAAGAACTCCTTGATGGCGAGCTCCATGCTCCGGATGACGCCGGTTTGCGCTTGGGCGATCTGCGGGGCGATCACGCTCACCTGGCAGTTGAATTCCTGGGCGCGAAGCGCAGGCGGCAGGAGCAAGAGCAGGAGGCAGACGTGGCGAAGCATGGGTCAGAGAAGTTCTTCGAGGCGGTCCAAGATAGCGCGGGCCGCGTGGTGCTTGCTCATCAACGGCAGGACCTGCGGATCCTTGCCCGGCGCCAGCAGCGTGACCTTGTTGGTATCGGATCCGAAGCCAGCGCCGGGATCGCGCAGGCTGTTGAGCACGAGCAGATCGAGATTCTTCCGCACCAGCTTGTCCTTGGCGTTCGCCAATTCATTGTCGGTCTCGAGCGCGAAGCCTACGAGCCGCTGGCCATCGGCTTTGTGTGCGCCCATCCAGGCGAGGATGTCCTCGGTGGGCTCCAGTTCAATGCGGAGCGTTGCCTCCTTCTTCTTCAACTTTTGATCGGCAGCGGATGCCGGGCGGTAATCGGCTACCGCGGCGCACATGATCACGGCATCGGTATGCGGTGCTCGCTGCTTGCAGGCCAGGGCCATCTCCGCCGCGCTGGTCACATCGGTGCGGCGGATGCCGTGCCTTTTCGGCTCAGACCGTACGGCGCCGCAGACGAGTTCCACCTCTGCGCCGCGCAAGGCTGCCTCTTCGGCCAGGGCGAATCCCATCTTGCCGCTGCTGCGGTTTCCGATGTAGCGCACGGGATCAATGGCCTCCTGAGTGCCCCCTGCTGTCACCAGGATGCGCTTGCCCATCAATCGGCTCGTGCCGATAAGCGATTCGTGCAGGGCCCCGATGATCGCTTCGGGCTCGGTCATGCGCCCTTCACCGGTGAGGCCGCTCGCCAGCTCACCGCTTTCCGGGCCGATCATGCGCACACCACGCTCCTGCAGCAAGGCGAGGTTGCCCAGGGTGGCGGGATCCTTCCACATCTCCAGATCCATGGCGGGCGCGGCGAAGACCGGGGTGCTTTGCGGCGTGCTCATCCAGCAGGCCAGCAGGAGGTTGTCGCACAACCCGCGGGCCATCTTGCCCATGGTGTTCGCCGTGGCCGGCGCGATCACCATCACATCGGCCCAGCGCGCGAGCTGCACATGATCATTCCAGGCGCCGCTGCCATCGCGAACGAAGAAATCGGTGAGCACGGGACGCTTGCTCAGGGTCGAGAGCGTGAGCGGTGTCACGAAATCATGGGCCGATGGGGTCATCACCACCTGCACTTCGCAACCGGCCTTCACCAGCAGCCTGACCAACGACGCTGATTTATACGCCGAGATGCCACCCGTGACACCGAGCAGCACCTTGCGGTTCAAGAGGATCTCCACGGAAGCGGAGGATCAAAGGCCGTTCACGCCTTCGGGGCGGGGTCCGCAGCCGGAGCCTCTTCGCCTCCGCGCCTCCAATAGAGCTTGCCCTCCTGGAGCTCCTGGATGGCCATGGCGCCGGGCTTGGGCATGCGCTCGTAGTGCTTGCTCACCTCGATCTGCTCGCGGTTCTCATACACCTCTTCGATGTTCTCTCCACTCATGGCGAACTCTTCGAGCTTGGTGCTCAATTCCTCTTTGATTCGCACGCTGATCTGGTCTGCGCGCCGGCCGAGGATGGCCACGGCCTCATAGACATTGCCGGTCTCGGCATCGAGCTTGGCGACGTCCCGCGTGACGGTGGTCTTGGCGGCTGTGGTGGGTTTGTTGCTCATGGTACGGGGGTGTTCTTCGTGGTCTTTTCGAGTTCGCTCTCCAGTTCCTTGCGCAGCCGTTCGGCTTGATCGCGCTCCACGCCGGCCGGATAGGCGTCGGCGAAATTACGGTATGAGCTCAATGCCTCCCGGATGCGCTCTGCGCGCTTGGCCTCCACGCTGTTGAGTGCCAGTGCGTGGTCGGCTCGAAGGATGCGCAGCATGGCGTCCTCCCGGTAATCGCTGTTGGGGTATTGCCGCATGAATTCCTTGAAGGCCATGCTGGCGGCCTGGTATTGGCGCATATGGAAGTACTGCTCCCCGGCGTGATAGGCCTTCACTTCCAGCTTCGATCGGAGCAGGTCGATCATGTTATTCGTGCTGTCGCGAAGGCCGGTATTGGGGAACCGCACGAGGAACAGCTGGAAACGGTCGATCGCGGTCCGGGTATCCACCTGGTCGAGCTCGTAATTGGGGCTGTTATGGTAATAGCACAAGGCATCGAGGAATGCGCATTCCTCGGCGTGGCGCCCTGTCGGGAAGGTGCGCACGTAGTTCTCGAGGAAATACGAGGCCATCGTATAATCCTTCATCCTGTAATGCGCTGTGGCGTGCAGGTAGGACACCTCCTCGAACTCGGCCGTGCCGCGCTTGAGAAGGATCATCTCCTCGAGCAAGGGGATGGCACGGTCATACGACTTCTTATCGTAGAATTTCTGGGCCACACGCTGCTTCATAGCCAAGCCGGCGGAATCGCCGGGGGCTTTCAGGGCACGATTGAATTCGCTGCAGCCCGCCAATGCGCCCCCACCGAATAAGCCGACCACCACCCAGAGCGCACCGCCCAACAGGCTGGCGCCGAAGAGCATTGGCCTTGGAGCGATTCGGTGGCCTTGGGTCCAGGTCATTCGGGCGGGGCGCGAATATAGCCGCACCGCCTTCACCGCCAGCCGGTTGAAAGCTCCTGATCAACATCCCTTGGCCCTGAAAGGCCCCCGCTACATTTGGCCAGCTTTTCCAGCGCACCCCATGAACGACATCTTCGACAAGCTCCGCAAGGACCTGGGCCATATCGGCCGCCACGCCAAGGACAGCCACGGCTATTTCAGCTTCCCGAAGCTCGAGGGCGAGCTCGGCCCCCACATGACCTTTCGCGGAAAGCGCGTACTGGTCTGGAGCCTCAACAATTACCTCGGGCTGGCCAACCATCCGGAGATCCGCGAAGTGGATGCCCAAGCTGCCAAGGATTGGGGCATGGCCTACCCTATGGGCGCCCGCATGATGAGCGGTCAGACCAAGTACCACGAGCAACTGGAGGATGAGCTGAGCGAATTCATGGGCAAGGAGGACACCTTCCTCCTGAACTACGGCTACCAAGGCTGCATGAGCGCCATTGAAGCGCTGCTCTCCCGGCACGATGTGCTCGTTTACGACAGTGAATGCCACGCCTGCATGATCGACGGCGCGCGCCTGCACATGGGCAAGCGCTTCGTGTTCCAGCACAACGACATGGCCAGCCTGGACAAGCAGCTCGAGAACGCCCGCAAAGTGGTGGCCCAGACCGGAGGCGGCATCATGGTGATGACCGAAGGCGTCTTCGGCATGGCCGGCGACCAAGGCAAGCTGAAGGAGATCGCGGAGCGCAAGGCGAAGTACAACTTCCGCTTGTTCGTCGATGATGCCCATGGCTTCGGCATGGTGGGCCGTGATGGCCGTGGCACCGCGGACGCCCAAGGCGTGCAGGACCAGGTGGATGTGTACTTCGGCACCTTCGCCAAGGCCATGGCCACCATCGGGGCCTTCGTGAGCGGGCCGGAGGATGTGGTCATGTACCTGCGCTACAACATGCGCAGCCAGACCTTCGCCAAGAGCCTGCCCATGCCCGTGGTGATCGGCGCGCTCAAGCGCTTGGAGATGATCCGCACCCGCCCTGAACTGAGCCAGAAGCTCTGGCAGATCACCAAAGCGCTGCAGAGCGGGCTGAAGGAGGCCGGGCTCGACATCGGCGTGACCAACAGCTGCGTGACGCCCGTGCTGATGCATGGCAGCATCCCGGAGGCCACCAATGTGGTGCTCGACCTGCGCGAGAACCACGGCATTTTCTGCAGCATCGTGGTTTACCCGGTTGTACCGAAGGACACCATCCTGCTGCGCCTGATCCCCACCGCCGCGCATACGCTTGAAGATGTGCAGCGCACGATTGACAGCTTCAAAGAGGTGAAGAAGAAGCTGGAGGCCGGGGCGTATAAGGCTGAAAGGGTGGCAGCGATGTAGCAGGAGCTACAATACCAGCACACGTCCCGTCCGGATCGTTCCGTTCTCGAGCACAGAAACGGAATAAACCCCGCTTCCATCCATTTGGAACTCGAGCACGGGATCGGCGGTGCGCTCTTCGGAAATCAACCTCCCCATTGCATCCATCACAGTGATCATCCTCAGCTGCGCATCCACGAACCGCAGTTGGAAGCTGCCCTCGCTCGGATTCGGGCCGATGCTGAAAGAAGGTGCATCTGATGCAGGATCAGGAACACCGGTGAGCATCCCCAGATCATACTGTCGGAAGAATCGCCAGATCTCCTTGCTCGCGCTGAAGTCCTGATTGGTGACCCCGATGGTGAAGGCCGCGCCGGGCCAAGTGTGTCCGCCGTCAAGGACCTTGTAGAACTCCACCGAGCTGCCAGCATCGCCGCCGGTGTACGCGTAATGCTCGGCGGTGCAGCCGTCCGTGGTGCTCACGTTCTGCACAGCGGTGAAACTCGGCGTGGGATTGCAGTTGTTGAACTGCACCCAGCTCGCCACCAGAGGCTCGATCGCGGAGACGCCCGCGCTGCCGTTGTAGATCACCGTAGGATCGGCCGTGCCGTGGATCTGCATCACGGGCATGGGGTGCGCAGGGTCGCATGTGGCCAAACTGACCACATTCATGGTGCCGGTCACGGAGGCGATGGCCGCGAAGCGCTCGCTGCGGAAGCAGGCCAGCTCGTAGCTCATGAAGCCGCCATTGCTCATGCCGGTGCTATAGATCCGGTCAGCGTCGATGCTGTACCCCGAGCTGATGCTATCGATGAGGGCGGTGATGAAGCCGAGGTCATCGGGCGCGGCTAGCCCGAAGGCGTTCCAGAAGCGGTTCCCCTGGCCATCGAGTGTGCCATTGGGCAGCGCCAGGATGAAATCAGCGGTGTCAGCGATCAGGCGGAAGTCGCCGTAGTAGAGCTGCTGCAGGTTGTTGCTGGTATAGCCATGCAGGTTGAAGACCAGGGGCACCGGTGTGCCCGGGCTGTAGATCGCAGGAACATAAAGGATGTAATCCCTTTGAATGCCGCCGTGCTGGATGCTACCGTTGACGATGGTTTGCGCTTCAGCGCGATAAGGCATCGACAGCGCCAATAGCGCTGCAAGGATTGAGGCGTAGGAGATCGAGGGCCGCATCGCCAGTAAGGATTGTCTGGCCAAGTTAGGCCAAGGGGTCGAGCCTACCTTGCACGCGGCTCTCGTAGTCGAAATGATCATGCGCATCGCCGTGTTCTGCGGGGCCAGTGCTGGCCGCGACCCTTTCATCATCCAAGCGGCCAAGGAAATGGGCCGGGCCATCGCCCTGCGTGGCATGGGCGTGGTTTACGGCGGCGGGCATGTGGGCCTCATGGGGGCCGTTGCCGATGCTGCGCTCGAAGCGGGTGGCGAAGTGATCGGCGTGATACCTGGCTTCATGGTGAAGAAGGAGCTCGCGCACACCGGTCTCACGGACCTGATCATCGTGCGCGATATGCACGAGCGGAAAATGCGCATGCACGAGCTCAGCCAAGCCGTGGTGGCACTGCCCGGCGGATTCGGCACCATGGACGAACTCTTCGAACTGCTCACGTGGCGGCAATTGGGCATCCACGCCAAGGCCGTGGGGATACTGAACGTGAATGGCTTCTACGACCCGTTGCTGGCCCAAGCCGCGCGCATGAAAGCCGATGGATTCCTGCATGGCCCCACGCGGATCATCGCAGGATCCGAGGTCGCCCCCCTGCTCGATTCGTTGCTCGCCAACTGAACCAGGTGACGGATAGAGGCGGTTGGTACGCATCTTCGCCATCCGCTTCCGAACCCCTGCAACCATGACCCCTCGTTACGTGTCGCTCCTGTCAGCCGCTTTCCTCTGCGGCGGTGCAATCGCCCAGTCGGGCACCCTTGATCCCTCCTTCGGCAATGCCGGCATCGCCACGCTCCAGCCAGGCAGCCTTCACGATGTAGCCAATGATGTGATCGCGCTGGATGACAATACTTCGCTGATATGCGGCGTGGCCCGTGTCGGGGACCGCAATTCGATCTTCATCGCCCACCTGCTGGAGGATGGCTCGCTTGACCAGGCTTTCGGCACGGACAACGGCTACACCTTCTTCACCATCGGCGAAGAGGCCTATGGTTACGCCATGGCGCGCGACAGCCAGGGCAGCATCTACGTCACCGGGCTGGCTTATCCCACATTCGCGCAGGCCGTGGTCCCATTGGTGCGCACGGACGCCGCGGGCCAGCCTGACGCTTCTTTCGGGAACAACGGTGTGATGACCTACGCCATCAGCGATTCGGAAGCCGAGGCCCGCGGAATCGCCGTGATCGCCGGGGACCGCGTGGTACTGGCCGGAAGCCTCATCGATTCAGGCTTCGACCGCGACGCCTTCATCATGCGCGTGATGGCTGATGGCACGCCCGACGCCAGCTTTGGCGATAGTGGCCTTGCCGTGAACGACAATCATGAAGGCGAGGACCTGCTCACCTGCCTCACCATACTCGACAATGGGAACGCAGTGGGCGCTGGGCATGCCAATGTGAATTTCGAGATGAAGGCCATGCTCTTCATGGTGGACGATCTCGGGGTCCCGGAGAATGCTTTCGGGTTGAATGGCATGGTGATGCCTCCTGTGGGCACTGGGGACCACGCCGCGTGGGGGATCACCGCCGATGAAACGCTCATCTACATCACCGGCTGGTCTGAGTCGGCCACAGGCATCGACCTCCTCTTGTCCGCGATCCGTTCAGATGGCGTGCTCCACCCGTTCTTCAGCGGCGATGGGATCGTCACGCTCAGCGTGAATCCTGTGAATTACGGGTATGACATCAAGCGCTACGGCAATGGCGACCTGGTGGTGTGCGGCACTACCGGGGAGGGCGGCTTCGCTGCTCCGCGTGATTTCATCGTGGCACGCTATACGAGCTTGGGGGATCCGGTCATGTCTTTCGGCACGAACGGCGCCACGGTCACTTCCATCGATGTGGACTTCGACGATGCCAACGCCCTGGACATACAACCAGATGGAAAGCTCCTGCTTGCCGGCTTCACGTCCGGGTTCACGGCTGCAACGGACAACGATATTGCCCTGGTGCGATATGACGTGGATTGGACGCTCGGCGCGAGCCAACCATCGGCCTTTTCGATCTCTCTGAGCCCGAATCCGAGTTTCGGTGACCGCATCACGGTCATGCATTCCTCAATTGGAGCTGCCCAGGCGGTGCTGCTCGATGCGGCCGGTCGAGAGGCCAGGATCTATCGAAGCATCCAACCGAATGCCCAAGTGACCCTGTCGGTTGCGGGTCTGGCTGAGGGCAGGTACACCCTGCGTCTGCAGACCGATGGCCAGGTGCAGCACCATGCACTGGTCGTAGCTCGATGATCCAGGCAATGAGAGGGCCGGCTCGTGCGAGCCGGCCCTTTTCATTCGGGCTGTGCCGGATTATAGTCCAAGCTTCCCGCTAAGGTACTTGTGCACTTTGCCCACGCGCTCCACCTGCCCTTTGGCGGCGAATCGCTCATAGAAGCCGTCGTCGCGGAATTCGCGCTTCTCGTCGCTCCACGCATTGGTGAGGCGCTGGGTCCAGCGCTGCAGGCGGGTATCCTCATCACCACGATCGCGCGCATTGAGGTCGGCGCAAACACGGATGAGCGCTTTGAGCGTGACCGGCTTGGTGACGTGGTAGCGGGGATCGCCCCAGGTATCGCCGAAGGCGGCTTTGGCGGCCTTGAAGAACTCCTGCAGGATCCGGTAGCGCTTCATCACGTTGGCATCGTTCACCTTCTCCCCTTTCTCGAATCCGCGCGCCACCCAGCGGTGCACCTCGTTGAAGAGCTCCGCCTGCATGATCCACTTCTCCTGCTTGCTGCGGTTGCCCAAGCGATTGATGCGGTACTGGAGAGGGCTGCTATCCTCGCTGTATAGGCGCTCGATCACCTTGGCGGCCATGCGCTTGTCGGGCCGTTCCCAGCTCACGCGCTCATACAAGTCGATCAGGTGGCTCTTGTTGATGCGCGTGGGAGTGCTGTTGATGATCACGAACATCTCGGCGGCGAAATCCTCGCTCTCGCCATCGAAGATGATGCAGGGCACATGGATGGTCTTGGCCTCCTGAGGATGCGAGCGCATGTAGAACTCGAGCGCGGCCAGTCGGTGCTGGCCATCGATGATCAGGTACTTGTCCTTTGGCTCCTTCAGGTCGCCGATGTTCTTGGTGTTGCCGATGGGCGAGAAATCGAGGATGTCGCTGCTGAATAGCAGCACCGTGCCGGGGATCGGCGGCTGGGCCACGGCTGTTTCGTAGAAGTTCCGGATCGCCTTGATCTTGCCATGCGACATGGTGCGCTGGAAGGCGGCGTCGCTGCGCTCGATCTTCTGGATGAACCCGGCGATGTCGTCGCCTTTCTTGGCTTCCTCCGGTGCGATGCTCTTTTCCCCTTCGGCATAGAATCGGCTGATGAAGCGGACGCGACGAAGGATATCCTCGGCGGGGTATGAGACGAAGTAGAAGCTGGCGTCTTTCTGGCGGATCTGGGTGGCGATCATGGCAGGTTGTTTACAAGTCGGTTCCGAAAGTAAGTGGCTGGGCGATCCGGCCAAATCAGATGGGCGAAATAGGGCTTCGCCCTGAGGCTCAGAGCCTCACAATCCGCAGGCGCTGAACCACCCCGGATTCGGCCTCCAGCTGAAGGGAATAGATGCCAGCGGGAGCGGATCGCTGCTCAACCAGCAAAAGCGTGCCGGCGGGCTGAGGGCCCCAGCTCTCGACGATGCGCCCGGCAGCATCCAGCAGATGCAGGCTGCGGAGCGCCTGTGCGCCGACCTGTAGGTGCAACTGACCCGGATGCGGGTTCGGCCAGGCTTCGGCCAGCAGATCCGTTTGCCCATACAACCCGGTGCAGACCTCAACGATTAATTCGACCGTGCTGCTGCCGGTGCATTGTCCAGCAGCGGTAGCAGTGAGGGTGATCGGCCAGCTGCCCGGACCCAAAGCCGCGGGGTTCACCGCCACGAAATCGCCTTCGCCCTGGGCCGCGCCGGTCCATGTGCCAGCTGGGCTACCAATGACCAGCACCTCCGTGAGGTTGTCGCACAGGATGCCGGTCGATTCAATCTCCACCGTGGTGGCGGGCAGTACGGTAATGGACTGCTCCAGTGCCATCAGCTGGCAGCCATCGGCTCCGGTCCAGAGATAGCTCACGTAGTGTGTGCCGACCCCCGCCGTCATCGGGTCGAATGCGCCATCACTGGCGATCGGCGCCCCCCATTCCCCTCCTTCGGGAAAGCCGGTGAAGAGCACCGGGTCATCCGTGGGGCATAGTTCCAGGTTATTGCCCGGGACCACCTCCGCCGCATCGAACACCTTGATGGCCGCTACTTCCGATCCGAGGCACCCGGCCATACTCGCGGTATAGGTGATCAAGTAGGCGCCAGCCGCCACCGAACCCGGATCAAAGCTCGACCCCACAATGCCAGGGCCAGCCCAGATTCCCCCCTCGGGCAACACCAGTGGCACCAAATCGAGTGGATCGCTGGTAGCACAGAGTATCGGAAGCTCCTCAATCTCAATATCCGGGAACTGGTCGTTCACCACTATGTACAGCGTATCGAAGCCAGAGCATTGCGTGGGAACGATCGGGTCAGCAATCATCACCACAGCATAAGTGCCCGCGCCTTGGGCCGGCAGGAAGGTGGCCCCGGATGAGTTCCATGAAGCGATATCGCCGGACCAGTAAGGGAACGGGTTGACCGTGCTGCCCGTGATCAACTGCGGTCCGCTGTTCACGCAGAATGGCCCGACCGGATCAATGCTCACCGGAACCGGGATCTGCATCTGAATCGGGAAGGACTCGAACATGCAGCTCTCGCCGGTATGATCCGTGAACATGGCCCCAACGATGCCACCAGGAAAGATGGCGGGATCGAAGACCCCATCTGGTCCGGCGCCGAACCAAGTGACGCCTGCGGGCGCTGAGGTGAGTTGGATCGGCGGCTCATTGCGGCAATATGCATCGCCGAGGGAGGGGCTCACGGTGGGTTCTTCCACAACCATGATCAAGGCCAGATCGCCCACAGCGCACCCACCCGGATCGTAACCGGTGTATGCGAGGGTGAAAGTGCCGGAGCCGACCAGCATCTGCCGCAACAACTCATTCTGGAACACTCCTGGGCCAAACCATTGTCCGCTAGGAGGTTGTGCTTCTGGCAAAGGCACCTCATTCCCGAATTTGCACAAGGGCTCCAAGGCGGGCAGCAGGGCGGGGGCAGCAGCTGGCTGAACAGTGTTGAGGAGCAGCAGCCAATCTTCGTCGAAGCGCATCACCAGATCGTCCTGGCCGTCTGCATTGAAATCGGCCAGGATCAAATCCGCTCCGCGTGGCATTTCGGGCAATTCCTGGCGATGGCTGATCGCCCCGACGTTAGCGACCCAATGGGCATAGCGCGGCTGAGCACCCGGGTTGTTGGGCACACACACATAACCGGCGCCGGACCCGCAACCCAAGTTGCCGAATGCCGCCGGGCCTGCAGTGGTCCAAGGCTCCAACTCGTGCAGTGGCCAAGCTCCCCATGTTCCGCCTTCTTCCAGCGGATTCTCCCGCCAGAACAAGATGTTCGTGAAGCCCGTTTCCACGATATCGAGGTCACCATCGCCATCCAAGTCGATCAGGCGCGCTTCCATGAACCAGTCGGGCGCATCGAAGAGCATAAGCGTGTCCGCTAGCCAGGCCGTTCCGTCACCGTCCACGTTGCGCAGCACGATCACTGCATTGCTCCCATCCTGCACCACAAGATCATTTCCGCCTTCCAGATCCATATCACCGCTCGCCACAAAGGCAGGCAGCGCACCGGTAACCAGGGGTCCGATGGGGTTGAGCACGCCGAAAGCGCCTCCGGTGTTCGTTGCCAAGAACAGTTGCTTCTCCTCGATTCCGGGTGCGGCCGCTACCACGATATCATTCAATCCATCGCCCGTGAGCTCAGCCAGCTCAATGCGCAATGCATCAAGCCCCTGCGATGCGTGGTCCCAAAGCGCGACCGGAGGCGAGAATCCCCCGGAGCCATTGTTAATGGAACATGAGAGCGAACCATTTGAACTGAAGGCCAGGTCCGGCGAGCCATCACCGGTAAGGTCGCCCATGGCCCACGTTGAAACGCTTCCAGCTTCCGACAAGAGCACGGCAGCGGCTCCAAATGCGCCGAGGCCATCAGCATTCGGGTACATCACGAAGCCGAGCCCGGATTCAACCCGCACCAGGTCCAGGCTCCCGTCGTGGTTGGCATCGATGGCCCGGAATGCCTCGAAGCCTCCATTTGGGACCACGATCTCAGGCGCGGCGAATTGGGCTGTGGATAAGCCGGGGAATAGGCCCAAAGGCATTAGAAAGGTGGCGCGCATCTGGGGTGGCTAAGGGTGCCGATTGGCTCTGGACCACGAATATACCGGCCTTGGCCTATCGGCCACCCAGTCAGGCGCAGATCACCGGGATCCGGGCCTCATTCGCGAGGATCCGCTCCTTCTCTGGATCCGCGATATAGCGGAACTCGTCGCTGGCCATGGCCATGACGGCGATCGCGCCGGCGCCGACGCGCTGGGCGTACTCAATGGTTGCCTTGGCGAAGCCCACGCTGAACGAGGTGGATGGCTCGTTGACCTCAGCGTGGCGAATCCCGTCAGACTCGAGGCGCTCAAGCATGTGCAGCTTGTTCCTCAGCAGCTCATCACTGGGCTGCTCTCCTGGCCTTACGAGCTGGAACACATCGACCTCAGCGGCCCAAGCCTTGGCGAGGACGCACACGATGTCGATCAAGCGCTCGATATCCTGATGGCTGGCTACCGGCATCACGATCCGGGTGAGCTCCTTATCGAGTGGGGCCTCCGCCTGCACCACATAGCATGGCACGGCCGATCGCCTGACAAGCTTCAGGATATCCGCACCGAAGATCGATTGGCGCAAGCCCTTGGGCCCGTGGGTGCCCATCACCAGCAGCTGATGGCCGCGGCGGCTCTCTGCGGCGATCTCCTCCATGAAATCGCCATCGGGGAGCAGGATCCTGGGCTCGCCGACGCCGGCTTGGTCGAGAGTTTCGCGGATCGCTTGCTCCACCTTCGACTTCGCTTCCGGATCGCGTTGGCCTTTCCCGACCACGTGCAGCACGCTCACGCGAGCCCCCAAACGATTTCCCATGGCGCAAGCGTGGTGCAACGCCGCATCTGAAGCCGGCGTGAGGTCGGTGGTGCAGAGGATATCAGCCATGGCGAATGTGCGGGCCAAGATACCCGTACGGCTCGTCGCTGGGGCATCAGGCTTCATCGCAACCCACGGATCCTGAGCCGATGGTCTTCAACGCGCAAGGCTTTAGCGCATACTTTGGCGCGATCCGATCCCCATGAGAACCACTCTTTTCGCCGTTGCGATGCTCACCGGACTTGGCACCCAAGCCCAGTTGAACATCGATTTCGTAGGCCAACTCAACTACCAGACGCTCCGCAACAGCAACCTCAGCAACCTCTGGGGCTACACGGACGAGTTCGGCAACGAGTACGCGCTCATGGGCGTTTGCGGCACCAATGCACAGAACCCAGGCGGCCTCAGCGTGGTGAGCCTGGCCGACCCTACCGACCCGCAGGAGGTCTTCTTCTTTCCCGGCCCGCCCAGCATCTGGCGCGAGATCAAGGTGTGGGGGGATCACGCCTACGTGACCACCGAAGCCGAAGACGGTGAATTGGTCATCGTTGACCTCAGCCCGCTTCCACAGAGCACCGACCTCCCGGCCATCGTGTGGGACGCGCCCACCTGGAGCACCTCGCATTCGCTCTTCATCGACGAGAACGGCCGCTTGTACATCCATGGGGCCAACACCGGCAACGGCGGCGTGATCATGTACGACCTCACCCAAGACCCGATGAACCCGGTGCAGGTGGGCCAATTCGACAACTGGTACTGCCACGACAGCTTCGCGCGCGGCGACACGCTCTACGCAGCGCACATCTATGACGGGTTCTTCTCCATCGTGGATGTGTCCGACCCTGCGGCTCCCGTGCTGCTGGGCACCAAGAGCACCCCGAGCGATTTCACCCACAACACCTGGCTCGATTCGAGCGGTGATTACCTATTCACCACCGATGAGCGCACCAATGCCTACGTGGGCGCCTACGATGTGAGTGACCCCACGGACATCACCGAAGTGGACCGGCTGCGAAGCGACAACGGGTCCGGCGCCATCCCGCACAACACCTATTGGCTCAATGGCTACGCCGTCACCTCCTATTACACCTTCGGTGTCACCATCTACGATGTGAGCGACCCGCACAACATGGTGGAAGTGGGGAACTACGACACTTCTCCGCTCACCGGCGATGGCTTCAACGGGGCGTGGGGCGTTTACCCCTACTTCCCATCGGGCAATCTGATCATCTCCGACATGCAATTGGGCCTGTTCGTGCTGGCGCCCACCTACGTGCAAGCCTGTTGGCTGGAAGGCCCGGTGACCAACTCGCTGACCTCGGCACCGGTGGCCAACGCAACGGTGCAGATCACGGGGACCTCCTCCGAGGATATCACCGGGGTCGACGGCCAGTACGCCACCGGCTACCACACCGCCGGGACCTATTCGGTGACCGCCACCGCTCCGGGCTATCTCCCGACCACGATCAACGGGGTGACGCTGGTGAACGGGCAGGTGACCGTGCAGCCCATTGAGCTCGAGCCCTTGGTGCCGTTCGATGTCACGGTCAACGTTTCCACATTGGGTAGCGGCCTTCCCGTTGAAGGAGCCACCGTTCAGATCACGAGCGGTACTTATGCGTACAGCGGCGCCACCGGCCCTGATGGCAATTGCACCCTACAAGGGGTCTTCGCCGACGACTATTCCATCACCGCAGGTCGATGGGGGTGGCATACCGGGTGCCCAGCGCCTGTGGCCATGAACCCGGGCAGCAGCAGCTTCCAAGTGCAGCTCGAACCGGGCTATGCCGATGATTTCGCGCTCGATCTGGGCTGGACGTTGATGGGTGATGCCAGCTCCGGCCAATGGGAACGGGGCGCTCCGGTGGCAACGACCCTGGGCAATGATCCGAGCAATCCTGGCGCTGACGTGCCCGGCGACTGCGGCGCGAACGCATACGTGACCGGCCTCAGCGGCGGCGGCGCCGGGGACAACGATGTGGATGGCGGCAGCACATCGCTGACCTCTCCGCTGTTCGATGCCGTCGGTGCAGGCATTGCCCACGTGCGGTATCGCCGGTGGTTCGTCAATGGCGGGGGCAGTGGTAGCCCGAATGATGAGTTGACCTTAAGGCTTGACAACGGTGCAAGCACCGTGACGCTTGAGACGGTGACCGAAAGCAGCACGGGGAACGGCTCTTGGTTGCCCCGCGACTTCCGGATCGACGACTTCCTCCCACCCACCGCGACCATGCGTTTCATCGCTTCAACCGCGGATGAAAGCCCGGGTCATGTGGTGGAAGCCGGCCTCGATCTGTTTGAGTTGTACTTCGTGGATGATACGGGCATCGAAGAACTGGAGCGCGGCGTGATGGCCTCGCCGAACCCCAGCGCTGGCCCTGTTGTGCTGCGCGCCACCGGCTTCGTGCCCGCCTATGTCCAAGTGCTCGATCAGTCCGGCCGCATAGTGGCCCAGCAGTCTTGGATGGGATCCGGGACGCTCGAAGCCGATTGGGGATTGGCGCCCGGAGCGTACCTGCTGATCGTGCGCGATGGCATCGGACGCCAAGCGCGTGATCGGCTCGTGATCGAGCGTTAGCGCTTTTCCTCCGCCCCAGCGCAGTGCTCCAGGATCATCTGGTCCACCTCTGGGATTTCCGCCATCGCTTTGGCCAGGCTCAGATCGTCGCACGCCTTGGCGCGCTCGCCTTTACGAAGCCTCAGGACGGCCCGCGTGCGCAGCGTAAAGGGATTGCTCGGGTAATTGCGCAGGCTCCGCTCGAGTGCGGCCCAAGCCTCATCATCGCGCCCGAGCTTGGTGTAGGCGTAGGCCTTATGACCCAGCGAGTAGGGTTCGTCCTTGTCGGAGGAGAGCGCACGATCAGCCATGGTGATCGCCTCCTCGTAACGGCCAAGCATGTTCAGCTCGTTCGCGCGATTGGCCCAATTGCCCATATCGCCGGGATCCAGTTCGCATAACCGTTCCAGCACCCGCAAGGCTTCTGCGTGCTGCCCCTCGCCGTCGTACAGCCCTGCGAGGGTCCGCAAGGCGGCAATGTCCTCGAGCCCCAAGGCCCAGGCCTGCGCAAGATCGGCGGCGGCTTCGGCGTAGTGCTTCCGTTCGGCGCGAGCCTCGCCGCGCACGTTGAGGGCCTTGGCCTTGCTGCGGTCGTTGCGCGCATATTGGATTGCACGGGCCCCGTGGAATTCGGCCCGGTCGCTGTCGTTGGCCTGCAGGGAATAGATCCCGCGCTGGAAATGCGCCTCGCCATTCGTGCTGTCCAAGCGGAGCGCGCGGTCGATGTCCTGCACGAAGCGCTCCATGCGATCGAGTTTGTAATAGGCGCGTGATCGAGCGATCAGCGTGGCCGGGGTGGCCTCGCGCTTCACCGCCTCATCGAAGATGGCCAGTGCCCTCTGGGGCTTGTCAGCATCGAGGAGTGAATCGCCCCGGATCAGCAGGAGCTGCACGCTTTGCGCGTCCGCCCGGGGCGGAATGCCGCACGCTATGGCCAGCATTGAAACCAGAACGAGGGTGCGCGGGCCGGGCTTCACATGATGCTTCATCCGGCGTCTAATGTAAAGGGAGCGAGCCGCCATTGCTCGGGGTCACCAACTGCCGCCTGCCCCGCCACCGCCGAATCCGCCGCCACCGAATCCGCCGAAACCGCTCCCGCCCGAGAACCCGCCGCCGCGATGCCCCCCGCCCGAGCGGTTCATCTGGCTCAAGAGCCACATCGCGGTCCAGAAATCAATCCGGTTCGTGCGCGCGTACCGGTTCACCCGCCCGCGCCAGGCCAGTACCATGATCAGCACGATCACGAGCATCACGACGAATGCACCCCAAGGGATTCTGCTGCGGCCGTAGTGCGCATGATCGTATTCGCCTTTGGCCAAGGGGAAGATCACATCAAGCGCCGCTTCGATGCCCGCCGCGAATTCGCCTTGCTTGAAATGCGGCAGCACCTCCTGCTCGATGATCCGCCGGCAAGTGGCATCGGGGATGGCACCCTCAAGCCCGTAACCGGTTGCGATGAAGACCTTGCGTGTGCCTGCGCTGCCGGTGGGCTTGATCAGGAAGACAATGCCGTTATCGAATCCGTTATGCCCGATGCCCCAGCGATGCCCTATGCCCGTGGCCAGTGCGGCTGGCTCCTCGCCACAAAGAGTATCCACGATGAGTACCAGCACTTGATTGCTCGTCTCACGGGCAAAGGCCGTTAGTCGCCCGTTGATGCGCTCCTGCTCCTCCGAGCTCAGGATGGGCGCATAGGCCCAGAGCAAGCGGTCCTGCTCACCGGCTGTTGGCGCCTGCGCATCGCAGGGGAAATTGGCTGCGCTCAGCGCGACCGGAGCCACCACGCCCAGTGCGAGCAGCAGCGCTTTCATCGGCGGAAGCTCACTTCGTTGCTCAACTCATTCCGGTCATCGCGCTGCAGCGGATGCAAGTCGCGCAGCTTCTCTCCGACGAGCATGACCGCCTCGCAAAGCCCCTCGGCATGGCGGCCGGCCGCGAAGTGAAGCCGCAACACGCCGAGCACGTCGTGCCAGAAGCGCTCCGGCACATGGTCGTTGATGCCCTTGTCGCCGATCACGGCTGCTTTGTGATCGGCCACGCTCACGTAGATGAGCACGCCATTGCGGTCCTTGGTGCGTTGCATGCCCAGTTCCTCGAATACAAAGGCCGCATGATCCAGAACATCCTCTTCGATGTGGTCCTCGAGGTGAACCCTGATCTCTCCGCTGGTTCGCCGCTCCGCTTCGATGATTGCCGCAGCCACCAGTTCCCGCTCACCGGCGGTGAGGAATTCCTCGGCGGTGTTGGCGCTCACTGGAAGGAGATGTCCGGGGCGTTCTCCGTGCCTTCCTGGGCCGAGAAGCCCTCCTTCGGCGTGAAGCCCATCCAATTGGCGATGATGCTCCCCGGGAACATGGCGATCCGGGTGTTGTAATCGGCCACGGCTTCGTTGAAGCGCCCCCTTTCTGTGGCGATGCGGTTCTCCATGCCCTCATACTGCGCTTGGAAATCCCTGAAGCTCTCCACTGCCTTCAAGGTTGGGTAGTTCTCAACCAGCAAACGTCCGATGGCACCGCCCAGATCGCGCTGCGCCTGCTCAAAGGCCTTGATCTTCTCCGGGGTAAGGTCATTGGCGTCCACCTTCAATTCAATGGCCCGTTGGCGGGCAGCTACCACGTCCTTCAAGGTCTGGCTCTCGTAATCGGCGGCCCCTTTCACGATTTCCAGCAGGTTCTTCGTCTTGTCCGCACGGGCTTGGTACGCCACTTCAACCTGCCCCCACTGCTTGGTGATGGCGATGTTCGCGCGCTTCATTCCGTTGCTGGCGCTGATGGCCCATATCAGGACGATGCCGATCAGGCCGCCGACAATGATCAATCCAAGGTACTTCCTCATGGTTATTGCTCGTTTGCGCGGCGAATGTACCTGCGCATGATGGCAGCTTGGCCGCAGTCCGGGCTGGCCAATGACCAACGGCAATCCCGCCGGACAATTGGAACCGCAGAGCGGATCAGTGGATCAGCAGCCGTGCGGTGCTCCGGCCGGATGGACCGCATAAGGCCACCGAATACGCCCCAGAATCCAGCCCGCGCAGAACCAACTCTGCCGCGCCCGGGCCCAAAGCGCCCTGAGCACGCACCAAACGCCCGCCCATATCGCGCAATTCAATCCGCTGCCATGTGCCTTCGGGGACCATTACCTGCACGGATCCCTTGGCCGGATTCGGGAACACGAGCAGCTCCGCGCGGCTGCGATCCGTGATGCCATTGACGATATCGGTCGGCGAATAGTGGAAGCGTGCGGTTGCGACCTGCCCAGCCACTGCGGTGATCTGCAGCACGGGCAGGTCCATGCCCAGCGCGATCCACTTGTACTCGATGGTCTCCGGCTCCGGGAAGGTGAAGCCTTGTCCGAATTGCTCCACATAGGCACTGTCCGTGCGCTGCAAGGTGCTCTTCACGCGCAGCACTTCGAAGGTGTCAGCGGGCAGGTACAGGGTGCCCCATCCATCCGCCTCGTTGTAGCGCCATTGCCGCTGGGTGAAGCTGAACAGTGTGGGAACGGTGAGTTCGAACTCACTGAAACTGGTGTCCATGTCACCGTACTCCAAGGGGAACCGATGGACCCAATCCACAGGTATGCGTCGTGTGCTGGTAGGAACTCCGTTCACGTTTGCGCCGAAGCCCACGTTGCGGAAGCCGGCTGTGTCCTTCTTGAAATAGTCGCGTACATCGCTCACTGTCAGCACCTGGAAATCGAAGCTCTGGCCGCGCACTGCATAATCCGCGCGATGCTGCGGGTACAGCACCGGGTTATTGAAGAAGAACTGGTAGGCGAAGGGGGTGCTGGCAACGGTCACGCAGGTGTCCGCACCCTCAGGCCCGATTTCGAGCATGCTGAAGTCCCATATGAAGCCGGCCTCGGTCTCGGCGGGGTCGAACCCGGCTGCTGACGAGGTCACATAGCGCACCGTATCGCCAGCGCTGGGCATATCGGGCAAGCCGATGATGATCTGGGCAAAGGCTGGTGCTGGCAGCAGGGAAACCAGGAGTAGGGTCGAACGCATGGAGGCCGGTTGTGCGGGCTAAGCTACCGAGCGGAGAACATGCGTGGGATCAGTATTCCCCCCTGCCCTCCCGCCTACCTTTGGCGCCCATGCGATTCCTGCCTCTCCTCCTATTGCTGATTTGTGCCCTGAATGGCCATGGCCAAGCGGAGAAACCCAAGCTGGTGCAGTTCAGCGGCGTGGTGGTCACGGACAGCCTCCAACCGGTGCCCTTCACGAATATTCTAGTCAAGGACACCTACCACGGTACCATGAGTGATGTGTATGGCTATTTCAGCTTCGTGGCGCAGGAGGGCGATACGGTGCTGTTCAGCGCGCTGGGCTTCATGCGCTCGAGCTACATGATTCCGTTGGGCCTTCCGGAGAATCGGTATTCGATGATCCACGTGATGAGCCGTGATACGGTTTGGCTGAAGGAACAAGTGGTGGTACCCTGGCCGTCGAAGGAGCAATTCGCCGATGCCTTCCTGAATCTGAACCTCCCGGCCGACGACTACCAGCTCACCATGCGCAACCTATCACCGGCCGAGATGATGCAGCGCATGGAGAACCTCGGGCCCGACGGGGCGCAGAGCTTCAACTACCAGATGGCGCTGGATCAGACGCGGCTCTATTACAGCGGCGGCACACCTGCCATCAACCTGTTCAATCCTATTGCCTGGGCGCAGTTCATCCAGGCCTGGAAGAGCGGGAAGCTGAAGAAGCAGTAAGGATCGGCTAGGGCAGCTCGCACCAGTAGGCGGCGCGCTCGGGGTCACATCGCTGCAGCAACGGGAGCTCCATGCCGGGCTTCACCAATAGCAGCTCCCACGGGTTGCGCGCTTCGAGGTAGCGCTGGCCCTCCTTGGTCAGCTCTATGGCAAGCGCATGCTCATGCGGCCGTTCATTGCGCGGCTTGGCCAACTCGAGCCGGAGCAGCACGCCCTCCCCTATGCTCGTGCGCGCGCTGAAGGCCTTGAAATCCATGAAGCCATGTAGCAAAGCTTCATTCCAATGCTCGGCACGCTGTGCCCGCCAGGGGTCGCGACCAGCGTGATCGCGCTGTGCGCGCCATTGATCGAACTGCGGCTTGGTGGGCTCGGCATAGGTGGGCTTGAATACCGACTTGGGCGCCGGATCCTTCTTCAAGGCAGTGAAAAGAGCGCCCGTTAGCCCCGGCTTCACCAGGATCAGCTCCTTCTCGGCGATGTAGAGCAGGAACTCATCACCGGCCGGTGTGGGCACATAGCCGTGGTAGCGCTGGAACTCGCTGTTCACCTCCCGCCGCCGCAACAGCCCCAGGCGCACCAGCGGCCCCAAGTCATATCGGCGACCGAGGAAATCGGAGAGTTCCTCATAGCCCTGCTCGCGCGAACGCAGGATCCGGTTATAGCGCGCCTCGAACACCGCCGCTGTCATGCCGCCAAGATCCGATGGGGCCATGCGCAGCAACGGAGAGGCGCTAACGGATCACCAACGATGCCGTGTTGATCGGATTGGGCGGTGCACAAGGAAGCCAATGCCCGCAAGGGTTCCAGCGCGGTCAATCACAGCTGCTCAGGTTATGAACAAGTCAGGGAGGCATTTCGCCTCCCTGACTTGCAGAACAAGAAACCTGTCTGCCCTGCGCTATTGCAGGACGAAGCGCGCCGTGCGCAACCGGCCCTGTTCGATGATCCGGGCCACATAGGCGCCCGCTTCAAGGTCACCGATCATCAGGGTACCCGACTGCAAGCGCCTGTTCAGCACCAGCTTGCCGGTGGCATCGAGCACTTCAATCTGAGCATTGGGCGCAACGCCTGTGAGGCTGATGCGGTCCTGTGCCGGATTCGGGTAGAGCCCGAATGGTACGACGGCGGCTTCTTCAGCCGAGGTGAAGGTGCCCTGGACCACTTCATGCACTGTGTTGATCGCAGGCGCCTCGATGACCTCTTCCTCGCAGTCCGACCAGCGGATCCTGACCTCCAGCACCTCTTCATCCTGGCCCAAGCCGAAGTGCGCGCCGATGAAGCTCATGTACCGGAAGCCATCGCCCGCCCGGATATCCCGTATCTGGGTGCCAAGCGAACTGGTGATGGTGACGCGCGCCCCGATGCCGTCCCGATTGCTGATGGTGCCCTTCGGGTTGATCCGGATCCAGTTGTTGTCGTTGCCCTCATTGCGGTGGTAGCCGCTGCTACGGCCGATGTCGAGGAAGCCATCGTTGTTGAAATCGCCGATGCAATGATTGCCGGGCGCGGTCACGTCGTGGCTGAAGGTCCAATCGCCGTTGTTGTAATGGATGGCGCCGCCGCCCATGATGTCGATCCAGCCGTCGTTGTTGAAGTCGTGGGCGGTCCACTCGATGCTCTGGCCCGTGAACGCGTCCATGCCGCTGCCCGCGGTGGCGGCCTCAAAGGTCCCGTCGCCGTTGTTGCGCATCAGCTTATGCACCACGCCGCTGCTCGCGCCGATCAGCACGTCCATGTCGCCGTCGTTGTCATAGTCGCCCCAAGCGCTGCTCCAGCTCTGGTGGCCATCGGCCAAGCCCAAGCCAGGGGCCATGTTGGTGAAACCGCCGATGCCGTTGTTCAGCATGAGCAGGTCCTGCGGGTCGCAGCCGCACTTGGCCACGAAGAGGTCCACGCTGCAGTCGTTGTTGATATCGGTGAAGATGCTTCCGTAATTGCCGCAAGTGGTGCCGTAGGGGCCCTGCGTGTGGGTCAGCGATCCCGCTCCATTGTTCAGGAAGGACACGTTGGCATCCACATCGTGGCAAACGAAGGCATCAAGGTGCCCATCGTTGTTCAGGTCCACGAAATTGGTGCGCTGGCAGAAGATGTACTGGGGCGGGCTGAACTCCGTATAGGCGGTGCCGTTGGCATTGGCTGTCATGAAGGTGGCACCGCTGCCACCGCCGTAGAGCAGGTCGCGGAAGCCGTTGCTGTCCCAATCACCCACGGCGAAGCTCCAGGAGGCCGTGTTGTCCGCGTTGGTGGTGGGGAAGTTCACCACGTTGTACGCCCCGCCAACGCCTTGATAAGCCACGTTGAAGCTCGCTGATCCGGGCATCACCAGATCATCCTGGCCATCATCGTTCATATCGACTCCGCCCTGCACGCCTCCGACCCCAGGCACAGTGACGCTGGTGAAGAGCACCATGTTCCCGGGAGGCGGCGGAATCACCGTCTCCAGCACCGTGAACGTGAATCCGTTCGCGGTCCAATAGCTATCCCAAACGAACATGTAGCTGGTGCCGGCCGTGGCATTGAAGGAGTAGATCGAGGTGTAGCCGGGGCCGGTGTCATCATCGCCGCCGATGCACACGAGCGAACCGCAGCTGCCAACGAACACATTCAGCCGGGTATCCACAGTGGGGTTCCCTTCCACGTAGCTGCTCACGGTGATGGACATGGCTGAAGGAGCCGTGAACTGGTACCAGTGCGCGGCGCTGCCCGACTGCCCGCCAATGCATTGCGTGGCTGCGGGCGTACCGGCGAGGGCCGGGGACACATGCGTGCCCAGACCGATTGTTGTTGCCGTCCCACAGTTGGCCTGCGCGCGCACCAGTTGGGGCACAAGGGCAGCGGTGATGATGGAGAGCCGAATCAGGTTCATGGTGCTGGTTTGGGTTGTAAATGAAGGGAGGAGCGGCGTGCGCGTGACAATGGGTAGGGTCGCAATATTGACAGCCTTTGAAGGCCAAGCGTTGCTTAAGGGCATCAGGCCACCACCCAGAGCCGATTCGCCGCAAGCCTGAAATGCAGCTCATGGCCCAATTCCACGGGCTCCCCGTCGAGATGCGCCCATAGGCCCTCTTGCCGCACGTCCGCTTCGGTGCAGGTCAGGCCGAGCAGGTTCGGGTTGCGGTCAGCGCGGTGCATGTACACATCGAAGAGCGCCTTGAGCAACTGCGGCAATGGCGGCTTGCGCACGATCCGCAACTCGGCCAGACCGTCATCGGGCCGGCTGCCAGGGCTGATGTCGGCGCCGTTCCCGAACTCGCGGGTATTACAGAATACCAGCATGAGCACCTGATGCTCGGAGCTTGCGCCGTGCACCTTGATCGCCACGCGCATGGGCTTGGCGCCGAGGATCTCCTGCGCCACGATCCGCGCATAGCCGAACATGCCGCGACTTGCGCTGCGATCGAATCGATAGGCCACCCGGGCATCGAAACCGATGCCGGCATTGCCTAAGAAGAGCCGGTCGTTGAGGTAGCACACGTCCATGCGCTTCGGCGCAGCCATGACCGCGTGCCGGAGCGCTGCCTCCGGTTCAAGGGGCAGGCCGATGCTGCGGGCATAACCGTTGCCGCTGCCCATGGCCACGATGCCCAGCGGCGCGTCGGTGCCCACCAGCGCTTGCCCAATGGCGTTGTTGGTGCCATCGCCGCCCACGCTGATCACGCGATCCGCGCCCATTTCCAGCGCGCGCCGCGCCAGTTCGGTGCCGTGTCCGGGGCCTTGCACCTCGAACAGTTCGAGCGCCGCACCGGTCTCGCGCCCGATCCGCGCGGCAATCTCGATGATCGCGCGCGCTTTCCGCTTGCCTGACTTCGGATTGAAGATGATGGCCGCCTTCATTCGAGAGATGGCGATGTGACCAGCCGATTGGACGCCATGCGCGTGGTGAACTGCTGGATGGCCGCCTTCAACCGGCGCGCCTCAGGCCCATCCTCGCGGATGATCAGCGGGTCGCGCACGGATGCCGGCGAGAGCCGCTCACCCTCGAAGCAGAAATTCCCTTCGTCCAGGAATGCGAACCAGAAGCCCAAGGAACGCACCACGGCCATGCCGCGTCCTTCGCCATCAGACACGCTGGCACCAAGGCTGAAATGCGGTTTCCCATAGCCGACGATGTCGAGTATGGTTGGCATGATATCGATGTGCTGCACCACATGCCCTGATTGAAGCGGCGCGATGGACTTGGGCCAATAGAAGACCAGCGGCACCCAGTAATCCGTGGCCTCGGAATAATGCTGCCCGCTGCGATCCAGGTCGGCGGTATGGTCCGCAGTGATCACGAACAGGGTATTCTCGAACCAGGGCTGGGCGCGGGCCGAAGCGAAGAACCGCCGCAAGGCATCGTCAGCGTAACGCAAGGTGGGCTCGATGCCGTGGCTGGCATCGCCGAAGCGCTTCTCCTCTCCGGGCGGCAGGCTGTAAGGATGGTGCGAGCTCAGGGTGAAGAGCACGCTGTGGAAGGGCTGCTCTTCGTTTGCCAGCTCCTGCACGAACCACTGCAGGTAGGGCCGATCCCAGATTCCCCAAGTGCCGTCGTAGTCATCGGTCCGCGGATATTGATCCATGCCCGAATAGCGCGAGTAGCCGGCAGCGCTCGCATAGGTATCGAAGCCCATGGTGCCGTTTCGGCCTCCGTGGTAGAAGCTCGTGGCATAGCCCTCGGCGCGCAGCAGGCCGCCCAAGGCGGTGAATGGCGCCTGGGCGTAAGGGGAGGTGATGAAGGCCTCGTCCATCCATTCGGGGATGGACGCGGTAACGGCCGGGATGCCATCGATGCTTCGCCTTCCATTGGCATACGCGCGCGAGAAGCTCAGCCCCTGCCCCATTAGCGAATCGAGGAAGGGCATGCAATCCGCGCCGCCGTTGAGCCTCTGGCTGAATGCCGCGGAAAAACTCTCGAGGACGATCACCACCACGTTCGGCTTAGCCACAATGGTGGAGTCGAGCGCTCGTGCGCCTTGCCTCTTCGCATCCGGCACATGCTCAACGGGCCATAGCGAATCGGCTTCATGCTGCGGCATGTAGGTGCGGGCTTGCAGCACAGGCTTGCCTAGGCTGGTGAGCAAGGTGAATGGCGTGTTGAGCGCCACGAGCGTGTACGGCGGAGGCGCGTACTCCGCAGCCGTGACCACTCCGATGGGGATGAGCTGCACGCCGCCGCGCGAGCCGAGCACGAAGAAGGCGATTGCGCAGAGCCGCCACGCCACAGCGGGCAGCCAACGCGGATCGCGCTCGCGAAGCAGGCCGGCCGCCTTCCGATAAGCCCACCAGGCCAGCCAAAGACACGCTAGGAAGATCAGCACGATGTACCAGAAGTCCTTCGCGAACCCGGGGATCAACCGAAGGGTATCGCCGCCGCCGGCCATGATGCTGAACAGGTCCGCAGTGCTCCGTTTCAAGGTGAATCGGTAGTACTCGATGTCAACGCACGCGAAGAAGAGCCCGACCGCATTCACGGCCATGAAGGCAATACGCTTCGCGCGCGCGAAGGGCCCTTGCTCCGCCGCGCTGATCATGCAGAGCACCACCCAGGGCAGGTTGAGCCAGGCCAATGCGCTGAGGTCGAACCGAAGGCCGCCGAGGTAGGCGCTGAAGGGCACCTCCGGGAAGCTATCGGCATTGCGCAGCGCGAAGGCCAGCCGCAGCAACGTGTAGATGACCATGAGCGCACCGATCCGGCTGAAGATGACAAGAAGGGGCTTCATCGGTGCGTGCGCGCCAAAGATGGTCACAGGCCCCGGCTTGGAAGGGCCAGCACGTGGCGGCCTTCCTCCTCCAGGACCGGTTGCAACGGAGCCCATTCGCGTCCCAGGAAGCGGAGCGTATCCATTGGCGCGTCACTGATCACGAAGCGCACCGCGCCTTCATCCATCATCCGGAAGAAGGCTGAGCGATCGAACACCTCACCGACGCTCCATGCAATGACATCCTTCTGCGCCAGCAGGCCCTGGCCATTCAGCAACAGCTCCAGATGCCCGCGGTAGGTCACCAGCACGTGCTCTTGCGGCATCAGCCCCAAGCGGCCGACCAGCTCGCCATGCACGGCACGGTCAGCAAGGAGCGCAGCAGCATGCGCCTTACGTTCATCGGCTGTGCCTGAACGGTGATCGAGCAAGCGCGTGCGGTACGTACCGAAACCGAGTGCGAACAGCATAGCGAAAGGGCCGGCCACGCCGCTTGCACCGCCGATCCAGCGCGCCACCCCGATGGCCGCCAGCGCATTGGACTCGAATAGGTAATTGAGATTGCTGCCGCTCTTCAGTCCGGTGATGAGCCCGAAAGCCAACGAAGCACCTGCGGCCGTGGCCAGGAAAAGGTCGGTGCGATCGTTTCTGCGGATGGCCCGGAGGATGAGGAGCACGATGGCCACATGGAACAGCACATAGTACTTGTAGGTGGGTGGATCGAAGAGCTCGCGGTACATCGCCGGGGAGATCCCGTTGGCCAATCCCTGCACGGTGTTCTTCAGGAAGAAAGGACCCGATGCGCTCAAGGCGATCAGCATCGCGCCGATCGCCATGGGCACGGCCACCTGGAACGCGAACCGGCCTGCGATTCGCCACGCGCCTTGCAGGAGAAGGTCGAGGCCAATGATGCCGATCACGAGCATGCCGCTCTGCTTGGCAGCCACGCTGAGCACCGCGAGCATGGCGGCGAGCATCAGCAGCGACCCTCGCCCATCGCGCTGCTGCCACCGGGCGTAGGCCAGGAGCGCGCCGACGAAGAGCAAGGCATAGAGCGCATCACCACGACCGTAGAAATGCTCCGTGAACACCGTGAACACGAGCGCCGAGACGGCAATGGATGGCCAAGTCCGGCAACCCACCGTGCGGCAGAGCGCGAAGACCGAAAGGCAGGTGAGCAGATTCAGGGCCAGCGCCACCGAACGGCTCAGGATGAATAATCCGTGCGTCTCGCGATGATCCACGGAGAATACGCGCGCCAAGCCGGCGAGGAGGCCGTAATGCAGCGGCGTGTACTGGATCACATCGAAGGGCGGCTGTTCAGGGTCCTCGTACAGCGGCCGACCCATGAGGACCTTCTGCATGCCATAGATCACGTTGATCTCCGCTCCGCCGAGGTCAACGCGCGCATCCGGGATGAGCCGTAGCCGGAGAACCAGGTGCCACGCTGCCACTGCCAGCAGCAGGGCCAGCAGTATTCGCGGAACCCAGGTCACGGCGTAGCGCATGGCCGCCGAATGTACCGGCGCCATGCGCACCAGGAGCCGAGCAGCGCTGTTGGCAACCTGCATCCCGCAACCGCATCAACCCTCAACCTGAAAATACCTTCGCCCCCGCCCGCCATTGGCACGGCCGCACCCGAGCGCATGTCACCACGCACCACCGAGGACCGCCAGCTCCATTTCGAGCGCGGCAACTGCACCGACGCATTCCTGATCGGCACCTACGAGAAGCTCGTCTTCCCGCGCATCATCGAGGAGAAGATGCTCAGCCTGCTGCGGCAAGGCAAGATCAGCAAATGGTTCAGCGGCATCGGGCAGGAGGCCATCAGCGTGGGCGCGGCCATGGTGCTGCAAGAGGATGAGTACATCCTGCCCATGCACCGCAACCTCGGTGTCTTCACCACCCGCGGCATGCCCTTCGCGAAGCTCTTCGCGCAATGGCAGGGCAAGGCCACTGGCTACAGCAAGGGCCGCGAGCGCAGCTTCCACTTCGGTAGCCAGGAGCACAAGGTCGTTGGCATGATCAGCCACCTCGGCCCGCAGATGGGCATCGCCGATGGCATCGCGCTGGCGCACAAGCTGAAGAAGGAGAACCGCTGCACCATCGTCTTCACCGGCGATGGCGCCACCAGCGAGGGCGACTTCCACGAGAGCGTGAACGTGGCGGCGGTGTGGGACCTGCCGGTGCTCTTCATCATCGAGAACAACGGCTACGGACTCAGCACGCCCAGCAGCGAGCAGTTCCGCATGAAGAGCTTTGTGGACAAGGCCATCGGTTATGGCATCGAAGGCGTGCAGATCGCCGGCAACAACATCCTGGAGGTGTACGACAACCTCGTGAAGCTGGCCGACAGCGTGCGCGAGAACCCGCGTCCGATCCTGGTGGAGTGCATGACCTTCCGGATGCGTGGCCACGAAGAGGCGAGCGGCACCAAGTACGTCCCGAAGGAGCTCTTCGAGGTTTGGGGCAAGAAGGACCCCGTGATGAACTACGAAGCCTGGCTTCTGAAGCAGGGCATCTTGTCCATCGCAAAGCGCGACGAGATCCGCACGCGACTGAAGGATGGCATCGAGGCCGATCTGAAGCACGCATTCGAGGAACCGGAGCCCATCCCCATAGAAGCCGTTGAGGTTGGTGACGTTTATGCTCCAATGGCCAAGGGCCTCGAGCCGCTAGCCACGAACCACGAGCTAGAAACTCAAGGCTCGAAGCTCGAGGCTCGTGAGATAAGGATGATCGACGCGATAAGCGAGGGGCTCGCGCAGAGCATGCAAAGGCATTCCAACCTGGTGCTCATGGGCCAGGACATCGCGGAATACGGCGGCGCGTTCAAGATCACCGAAGGATTCGTGGAGCGCTTCGGCAAGGACCGTGTGCGCAACACGCCCCTTTGCGAGAGCGCCATCCTCGGAGCATCGCTGGGCCTCAGCATCAAGGGCATGAAGGCCATGATGGAGATGCAGTTCGCCGATTTCGTCAGCGAGGGCATCACGCAGATCTGCAACAACTTCGCGAAGATCCACTACCGCTGGGGGCAGAACGCCGATGTGGTGGTTCGCATGCCGACAGGAGCGGGCGTGGGCGCAGGGCCCTTCCACAGCCAGAGCAACGAGATGTGGTTCGTGAAGACACCGGGTCTGAAAGTGGTGTACCCGAGCAACCCCTACGACGCGAAGGGCCTGCTCATGACCGCATTCGACGACCCGAACCCCGTGATGTTCTTCGAGCACAAGGCCATGTACCGCAGCATCAGCGGTGTGGTGCCCGAGCAGCCCTACAGCATTCCCTTCGGTAAGGCGCGCTTGGTGCGCGAGGGCTCAGCGCTCACGATCATCACCTACGGCATGGGGGTGCATTGGGCAACAGAGCTTGCGGATGAGATGATCACAGCGAACGGAGTGAAGCTGGAGATCATCGATCTGCGCACGCTGGTTCCGCTCGATGCGGAGACGATCCTCACCAGCGTGAAGAAGACCGGCAAGGCGCTGCTGCTGCATGAGGACACGCTGACCGCCGGCTTCGGCGGCGAATTGGCGGCCATCATCGCGGAGCATGCATTCGAGCATCTGGATGCACCGATCGTGCGCGTGGCATCATGGGATACGCCCGTGCCTTTCGCAATCCCTCTAGAGAACGGTTTCCTACCGAAGGGGAGATTAAAGGAAGCGGTGGAGAGGTTGGCGGGGTATTGATCCTAGGTCGGCGAGGTACAGGAACTTCACCGTGCCGAAGAACTTGTAGGACACGGCGCGCATGACCTCCAAACGGCCAACGCCACCGGCCTTGAACGCTTTGCTGCGGTGCGCCCCCCTCACCATCCATTTGGAAAAATGACTCCCTGATGCACCTTTGGACTATACATCCTCTAGACCAACCATGCCCCACGATCCCCTCTTCGAGCAGCAGATCCACGATGCCCTGGTTTCCGAAGGCGCCAGGCCCGAGCACAAGAAGATGTTCGGCGGCGTGGCCTTCATGGTGAAGGGACACATGAGCGTGGGCATCACCAACAAGGGCGATTTCATGGCGCGATTCAACCCGGAGCGGCACGATGAGGTGCTCCAATGGCCGGGCGCCAAGCCCATGACCTTCGGACATAAGAACATGAAGGGCTTCGTGTTCGTGGACGCCGATGCCGTTGGCGACAAGCGGTCGCTAGGCCGCTGGGTGAAGCTCAGCCTCGCACACATCGCCACCTTGCCCAGCAAGAGCGCCAAGAAGCCGATGAAGAAAACGGTGAAGGCACCAGCGAAGAAGACCAGCCGCCACGCTTCGAATTAGAATACGATCATGATCAAACAACTCGCCCCGATCCTGATGCCACTGATGGTCGGCACGGCAAGCGCCCAAGTGGTGATCAACGAAGTGGATTATGACCAGCCGGGCACCGACAATGCCGAGTACATCGAGATCCTCAATACGGGATCATCCGCATTCCCCATGCAATACCTGCAAGTGGTGCTGGTGAACGGCAATGCGGGCGGCAGCGCGGTATATGCCACGCTGGAGAATGTGAGCTGGCCTGCGCTTCCGGCGGGCGAGTTCTTCGTGATCTGCGCCAATGCTGGCACGCCGAATTGCGATGCGGTGGTGACACCCGCCACGAACCTGATACAGAACGGATCGCCGGATGCCATCGCCTTGGTGATCACCCAGCCCGAGCCGATGGTGCTCGATGCGCTCAGCTACGGCGGCAGCGTGCCGGGTTATACCGAAGGCACCGGCACCTCACAGGAGGACAGCAACCTCACGAACGGCATCAGCATCGGGCGCCTCCCCGATGGTACGGACACCGGCGATAACGATGCCGACTTCCAGCGCATGTGCAGCACACCAGGCACAGCCAACCTGATCGACCCGCTGGCTTGCGACATCGATATATCCGTGCTGGAGAACAGTGCGGCAAGCCCATCCTTCATCGTGATGCCTTCGCCAGATGGGCAGGGCCTGCTCGCCTTCGACCCCAACCTCGCATCGGAACCAATCACCTTCCAGCTGCTCTCGGCCAGCGGCGCGCTCATCGCAGAAAGCACGGCCGCTTCACCACGCGCGTCTTGGCACGTTGGCCTCAGTGCGCTGCACGGGCATTTGCTCCTGGTGCGCCTCAGCACGCCCACCCGCCAAGAGGTGCGCCGCTTCATCCTGCCCTGACCGCAATAGAGCAGAGCGAACCGGGCAGCACGTCCGGCTGTGCTGGGCTGAAGCGCGATGGCTACACTTGCCCCATGATCCGCCACGCCCTTCTCTCCTTCCTCGTGCTGCCGCTGCTGCTGCATGCCCAGCAACCTGACCTCAAGGCCCTCGATGCCTACATCGCCGATGCCCTCATCAGCTTCGATCAGCCCGGCCTCGCCGTCGGCATCGTGAAGGATGGGCAACTGGTGTTCGCCCAGGGCTACGGCAAGCTCGACATCGACAAGCCAGAGCCCGTCACACCGAACAGCGTGTTCTACTGCGCCAGCATCAGCAAGGCCTTCACCGCGTGCGCCATCGGACTGCTCGCCGACGAAGGCAAGCTGAGCTTCGATGATCCCGTGCGCAAGCACCTGCCCGCCTTCAAGACGCCTGACCCCTTCATCACGGAGCAGATGACCATCGCCGACCTGCTCTGCCACCGTGCCGGCTGGGGCACCTTCGATGGCGACCTGCTCTGGTACGGCACGGCCTACACGCCCGATGAGATCCTCGCCCGTCATTCGAGTGAGCCCTTCACCTATCCCTTCCGCACGCAGTTCGGTTACAGCAACCTCATGTACATCGCAGCGGCGCGCGTGGTGGAGCAGGTGAGCGCCATGAGCTGGGACCAGTTCATCACCACGCGCATCTTCAAGCCGCTGGGCATGGAGCGCAGTCGCGTGGAGACCGCCGACCTGGCCGGCATGAGCGATGTGGCCTTGCCCCATGTGCGCAAGGGACAGGATCCGAAATCGCCGCAGAAGAGCATGCCCTACCAAGCGCTGCGCGGAGCCGATGGCGCCTGCGGGGTGCTCAGCACGGTGAATGACCTTGCGAAGTGGGATGCGATGTGGGCCGATGAAGGCAAGGCGAATGGAAAGGCATTCCTCAGTCCGGCCAGCTACAACCGCATCACGGCCATGCACCTGCCCATGGGCGGACGCCGCGATGGCGCTGCGCTTGGCTGGTTCCTCGAGACCGATCACAACGAAACGGTGATCACGCACAGCGGCGGCATGCCGGGCTTCATCCTCAACCATGCGGTGGCGCCCGACAAGGACCTCGCCGTGATCTGCCTCGGCAACGGCGAGTCGTACAGCGTGTTCGCCATCACCGCCGAGATCCTCGACCTCTACCTGGGCGATGGCAAGGCTGATCCCGTGGCCGACATGCTGCCGCGCCTCGCCAAGCGCCAGGAGCGTGAAGCCAAGCGCGTAGCCGATCGCCTTTCAGCGCGCGCGCCGAAGACCAAGCCCTCGCTGGCCGCCGCCGCCTATGCCGGCACGTACACCGACAAGATCTACGGTGATGCGGTGATCACCGACAAGGACGGCAAGCTTTCGTTATCACTGAAGCCAGCGCCCGAGCTCTTCACCGGCGGGCTCTCGCATTGGCACTTCGACACCTTCCAATGGCAGCACCAGGACCCCTTCCTCGAGCCCGGCTACATCACCTTCAGCTTCGATGCCGACCACAAGGTCACCGGCTTCCGGATCGAATTGCACAGCCCCGATTTCCATTTCCACAAGCTCGATTTCAAACGCAAGGGCTAGCGCGCAACCAGCGGGAGGGCCGTTGGACACTATCCTTGCGCTGGCGAAGAAGCACGGCATGATAGAGATCGATTGTTCGGAACTGAAGCGGATGCGCGCGAGCGGGGCGCCGCACCAGCTCATTGATGTGCGCGAACCCTATGAGGCCGAAGCTTGCAGCATCGGCGGCACGCTGATCCCGATGGGTGAGATCATCGAGCGGCTGACCGAGATCCGGCGCGATGTGCCCGTGATCCTGCATTGCAAGAGCGGCAATCGGTCGGCCGCGGTGATCCAGGCCCTTGAATCGCGTTACAGCTTCAGCGGACTGATGAGCCTCAAGGGCGGCATACAGGCCTGGAGCGCCGAGGTGGAACCGCTGAACTGCGATTGACATGATGAACCTCCGCGAGCGGGTGAAGCTCTTCCTGAAAGGGATGTCGATGGGCGCTGCCGACGTGGTGCCCGGGGTCTCCGGCGGCACCATTGCTTTCATCTCCGGCATCTATGAGGAACTGCTGCGCTCGATCAAGGGCATCGGCCCGGATACGCTCAAGGCCTTGCGGCAAGGCGGACTCAAAGGCGCGTGGCAGCAGGCGAACGCCGACTTCCTGGTAACGCTCGTCGCGGGCATCGGCACCAGCATCCTGCTGCTCGTGCGCCCCATCACCTGGGCGCTCAGCGAGCATCCCGTGCTCATCTGGGGATTCTTCTTCGGATTGATCGCCACCAGCGTGTGGCTCTGCGGCAAGCTGGTGAAGCGCTGGGCCGCGTGGCCCGTATTCGGCATGCTCGCGGGCACGGCCATCGCGCTGTTCATCGGCCTGGCTGAGCCTGGCACCGCCAGTGATTCGCTTCCCTTCTACTTCATGGCCGGTGCCATCGCCATCTGCGCCATGATCCTGCCGGGCATCAGCGGCTCCTTCATCCTGCTGCTCATGGGCGCTTACCTGCCGGTCATGACCGCGATCAAAGGATTCGATGTCCCGGTGATCGCCGTGTTCGGCGCGGGCTGTGTGTTCGGACTGATGGCCTTCTCGCGCCTGCTGAATTGGATGTTCACGCGCCTGCACGACCTCACCGTGGCCACGCTCACCGGATTCCTGCTCGGTTCGCTCTACATCGTGTGGCCTTGGAAGCGGGTGCTCAGCACGCGCACGGTGCACCCGGGCAAGCCCGACGAGCACCTGGAGCCCTTCATCACGCGCAGCGTTTGGCCGGGCGACTATGCCATTATCACTGAGATCGATGCCGCCCTGGGCATCACCGCGAAGGAACCGCACATACTTGGCGCGGTGGTGCTCGCGTTGGTCGGCGCATCGCTGCTGCTCTTCCTTGAGCGCTTCGCCCCACCGCGCGCATGATCCGCTATGGCCTTATCGGCAAGCCCCTCTCACACTCCTTCAGCCAGCGCTATTTCACGGAGAAGTTCGAGCGCGAAGGGCTGCGTGATCACCGCTACGACCTCTTCGAGCTGAGCAGCGCCGACGAGTTGCGCGCCTTGGTCCGCGATACGCCGGGCCTGCGCGGATTGAATGTCACGATCCCGCACAAGCAAGCGGTGATGCCCTTGCTCGATGCCGTTGATCCATTGGCCGCCGCCGTGGGCGCGGTGAACACCATCCGCATCGATGGCGACCAGCTCATCGGCCACAACACCGACGTGGAAGGATTCCGCCAAACGCTGAACCCTTTGCTCCAAGGCAAGAAACCGCGCGCGTTAGTGCTGGGCAGCGGCGGTGCGAGCCGTGCCGTGGCCTTCGTGCTGAAGGAGCGCGGCATCAAGTTCCGCGTGGTGAGCCGCAGCCGCGAGCGCGGCGACATGACCTACGACCTCGTGGAGCCGATCGTGGTGGACGTTTGCACGCTCATCATCAACACCACCCCGCTGGGCATGCATCCGGATGCTGATTCGATGCCGCCGATCCCCTACGAGGCCCTGGGGGGGAAGCATGTGCTGATCGACCTGGTGTACAACCCGGCCGTGACGGCTTTCCTGCAAGAAGGGAGGAAGCGTGGCGCTGTGATCGCCAACGGCCTTGACATGCTGCACGCGCAGGCGGAGGCAAGCTGGCGGATCTGGAACGGCTAGAACCCTTTCAGGTCCAGGTCCACGTACTCGCTGAGCACCTCGGTGTTGCGCGCCACTTCGATCCACTCCGCCTGATCCCAGCCCAAGCGCATCCAAACTTCGCAGAAGAAGCCATCCATTCGATACAGATGCACGCGATGGCCTCCATGAACCCGAGATCCGAGGTACTCCCCCTCCGCACGAACCGCATCCAAACGGCCTACGCGATCCAGTCGGATGAAACCGGCCTCCTGCATGATCGCGCTATTTGCTGAGCGCGCGCACCACCATTACCGTTACGCACAACAGGAACAGCAGGATGCTGATCCGGTTGATGCCGTGCATGAAACGCAGGTTGAAGTCCGGGTTGGGCTTGCCGAAGAGCGTAAGAGGATTCAGGTAGTAGAACAGGCGCTTGAGGAACATGCTTGGCCGGGTTTGGATGTCTCAGGTTGAAACACCGGAAGGTTGAGGGTTGTTCCGATGCTCGAAGGTAGCGTCTCAGGTGGCTGAAGTGAACATCAGCACCACTTGGATATGGCATTTGCGATTGGCCAGGCTCAGCCGTCCACTTGGAAGATGGCCCAACCTTCAGCCCGCGCACCCAGCGCAACCGGCAACACTTACACTTTCGCCAACCTCCACCTGCCGCGCTGGAAGAGAATGCCGCTGAGCACCGCGAGGATGCTCTCACTGATGGCCACGGAGGCGAAAACGCCCGCAGGTCCCAACCCTGCGGTGATGGCGAGCAGGTAGGCCAATGGGATCTCGATGGCCCAGAAGCAAACGGCATTGAGCCAGGTGGGCGTCAGGCTGTCGCCGGCGCCGTTGAAGGCCTGCGCGAGCACCATGCCGTAGCCGTAGAAGAAGTAGCCGCAACTCACGATGCGCAGGGCCGTGATCGCCGTGGAATCGGCTTCCGCGCTCTGCGCGAAGAAGGAGACGATCCACGGTGCGCCGATCCAGAAGAACAAGGTGACCAGCACCATGAACACCATATTGTAGTGCCCGCAGAGCCACACGCTGCGCTGCGCGCGATCGGGTTGCTCTGCTCCGAGGTTCTGTCCCACCAAGGTGGCAGCGGCATTGGCCATGCCCCAGGCTGGCAGCAACGCGACGATGATGATGCGCACGGCCACCGTATAGCCGCTCACTGCGGCCGTCCCGAAATCGGCCACGATTCGCACAAGGAAGATCCAGCTCGCACTCGCGATGAGGAATTGCCCGATGCCGCCGATGGACACTTTGATGATGTTGCCCAGCACTGCCGCAACGGGCCGCAAATCGGGCAGCACCACTGCGAACGAACCGCCAACCTTGAACAGATTCCATAGCAGATAGGCCACACCAATGCCTCGGCCGATGGTGGTGGCAATAGCCGCGCCCTGCACGCCCAGCTCTGGGAACGGGCCGATTCCGAAGATGAACAACGGGTCGAGGATGCAATTGATGCCGTTGGCGATGACCAGCGTGCGCAGAGCGATGCCCGCATTGCCCGCGCCGCGGAACACGGCGTTCATCGCGAAGAGCAGCGTGACGATCAGGTTGCTCGCCAGCATCAGGCGCGCATACGGCACCGCGCTCTCCATCACCTCCGGGGCGGCCCCCATCAGGCGCAGCAGCTCCGGCGCGAAAACCGACGATGGCACGGCCAGCGCAACGCCGATCACCAGCGCGATGAACAGGCTCTGCCCCGCTGAGACACGAGCGCCCTCCTTGTTCTTTTCGCCCGTGCGCCGCGCGACCACGGCCGTGATGCCCATGCCGAGGCCCCAGGCGATGGAATACACCGGAACCATGAGCGTCTCTGTGAGGCCGACCGTGGCTGTTGCCGCATCGCCGAGCTTGCTCACGAAGAAGGTATCGACCAATGCGAAGAGCGCCTCCATGCCCATTTCCATGATCATGGGGATGCTGAGCAGCACGATGGCGCGGCGCACGCCCATGGTCGTATAGTCGCGCTCCTCGCCGTCGAGGGCCTCGAGGATGATCTTGTACAAGCGGCGCATGGAAGGCGGAGGACGAAGACGGTAAAGCCGCCGTTGCCCGGCGGGCAAGATGCGAATGAGGAGCATCAAGAACCAAAAGGCCTGCAAGTCAGCCACGCAACGATCTTCGCAGCGATGGCCAGCCAGAAACTCTTCGGCGCCTTCCCCCCCGCCACGCGCGAGCAATGGGAGGCCGTGATCAAGAAAGAACTCAAGGACAAGGACCCCTCCTCCTTGATGGTGAAGGTCGATGGCGCTGACCTGTGGCCATTTCGTATGCTGGCCGATGGCCAACCGAACGGGGTACGCCGACGTGGCGTGAAACGCACCGGCAATCCCTGGCGTGCGACCGTGGCCATTGATGCCAGTGCATTAGAAGCCAACCAGCTGGCGCTGGAAGCCCTCATGGGCGGAAGCGATGCGCTGGAGATCTACGGCAAGCCTTCTGACCTGAGTGCGATGCTGAAGGATGTGTGGGTGGGCGCGATCGACCTGGCCGTAGATGGCGATGCGGTCCTGCTGGAGCAACTCCTTGCCCTGCACCAAGACCAGAACACACCCGCCGAGGAAGTGAGTTTTTGTCTGGGCCTGCCGCACGATGCTGATGTGAGCGCACTGAAGGACCGCATCGCTAAACATCCTAGGGTCCGCCTTTTCAGCGTGAGCGATGGCGCTTCGCGGAACACACAGGACGCGCTTGAGCAAGGCCGGATACTCCTGCAGCGCCTTCTAGGCCAAGGCTTCGCCATCGATGACGCCTCTGCCCGTCTCCAGTTCCGCCTGCATCTCAGCGACGACCTGTTCCACGAAGTGGCCCGCCTGCGCGCCTTCCGTGAAGCTTGGGCCGCCGTGGTGGATGAATTCAAGCCGGAGCACGATTGCTCGCACAACACATGGATCCAGGCCATCGTCTCCTACCCCGCCAAGACGAATTCAGCTCACGAAAACCTGATCCGCGCCACGTTGCAAGCTGTCTCGGCCATCACCGGCGGCTGCGACGGGCTCACCATCCCCGCTCCTGACCTGCCCGAAGGCGATGTGCTCGCCCGTCGAATCGTGCGCAACATCCACAACCTGCTCCGCGACGAGAGCTTCCTCGGGCGTGTGGCGGATCCGATCGGGGGCTCGTACACCGTGGAAAAGCTGACGGATGTGCTCGTGGCAGAATTGGGTAATGGAGGTGAAGAAAGCGATGGGGGTAAGGGAGGCTTGCTTCCCTCTCTTTCCTTACCTCCATCTCCTCCAATACCAAACCTTTCCAACCGCGAAGAGATCCCTCTCAAATCCTTCTACACCGCGGAGGACACAAAGGAACTCGAGCACCTGCACTACGCTGCCGGCATCCCGCCCTACCTGCGCGGGCCCTACGGCAGCATGTACGCCATCCGCCCGTGGACCATCCGCCAGTACGCCGGCTTCAGCACAGCGGAAGCGAGCAACGCCTTCTACCGTCGCAACCTCGCCGCTGGGCAGATGGGATTGAGCGTAGCCTTCGACCTGGCCACGCACCGCGGCTACGACAGCGATCACCCGCGCGTGAAAGGCGACGTGGGCAAGGCCGGTGTGGCCATCAGCAGCGTGGAGGACATGAAGATCCTCTTCGACAGCATCCCGCTGGACAAGATGAGCGTGAGCATGACCATGAACGGCGCCGTGCTGCCCATCATGGCCTTCTTCATCGTTGCAGCAGAAGAGCAGGGCGTGAAACCGGAGGATCTGCAAGGCACCATCCAGAACGACATCCTCAAGGAGTTCATGGTGCGCAACACCTACATCTATCCGCCCGGGCCCAGCATGCGCATCGTGGGCGACATCTTCAGCTATTGCGCGAAGAAGATGCCCAAGTTCAACAGCATCAGCATCAGCGGCTACCACATGCACGAGGCGGGTGCGCCTGCGGATCTGGAGCTCGCCTACACATTGGCCGACGGCATAGAGTACGTGCGCACCGGCATCGCAGCGGGCATGAAGGTGGACGAGTTCGCCGGTCGCCTCAGCTTCTTCTGGGGCATCGGTATGGACCTCTTCATGGAAGTGGCCAAGATGCGCGCCGCACGGATGCTCTGGGCGAAGATGCTCAAGGAGGTGGGCGCCACCAATGCGAAGAGCCTCGCACTGCGCACGCATTGCCAGACCAGCGGCTGGAGCCTCACCGCGCAGGATCCCTTCAACAACATCGCGCGCACCACGGTGGAAGCCCTGGCGGCCGTCCTCGGTGGAACACAATCGCTACACACCAACTCGCTGGACGAAGCCATCGCGTTGCCCACCGACTTCAGCGCCAAGATCGCCCGCGACACGCAACTCTACCTGCAGAAGAACAGCGGCATCACCAAGTGGATCGATCCGCTCGGTGGCAGCTACTACATGGAAAGCCTCACGCACGAACTGGTCCACAAGGCTTGGGCGCGCATCAAGGAGGTGGAGGAGCTCGGCGGCATGAGCAAGGCCATCGAGACCGGTCTGCCGAAGATGCGCATCGAGGAAGCCGCCGCGAAACGCCAGGCGCGCATCGACACCGGCAAGGACAAGATCATCGGCGTGAACGCTTTTGTGACCGAGGATGAGACGAAGATGGAATTGCTGGAGGTGGACAACAGCGCGGTGCGGGAGTCACAGATCGCGAGGTTGAAGGCGATGAAGGCGGCGCGGGACGAGGGCAAGGTGAAGGAAGCTTTGGATGCGTTGAGCGAAGCGGCGAAGGGTACGAGGTCTATGGTCTCTGGTCTATGGCCTGAAACCGGATCCGGTTCAGGCCATAGACCAACGACCTCGGACCATAGACCCGAATTTCACGACAACCTCCTCGAACTCGCCGTCATCGCCGCAAGGCACCGCGCTACGCTGGGAGAGATCAGCGACGCCCTCGAAAAAGCATTCGGCCGATACAGCGCCACCATCCGCAGCATCAGCGGTGTTTACTCAGCGGAAAGCATGCAGGATCCCGAGATGAAGGAGGCCATGCGCCTCGCCGATGAATTCGCGAAAGCGGAAGGCCGTCGCCCGCGCATCCTTGTGGCCAAGATGGGCCAGGACGGACACGACCGCGGCGCCAAGGTGATCGCCACCAGCTTCGCCGATATCGGCTTCGACGTGGACATCGGCCCGCTGTTCCAGACACCGCAGGAAGTGGCCAAGCAGGCCATCGAGAACGACGTGCACGTACTGGGCATCAGCAGCCTCGCCGGTGGTCACAAGACCCTGGTGCCCGAGGTGATCAAGGAACTGCGCGAGACCTACAAGCGGCCCGACATCCTGGTGGTGGCCGGTGGCGTGATCCCGCCGAACGACTACGATCTCCTGAAGCATGCCGGCTGTTTTGATGTGTACGGGCCGGGGACGCGGATACCGGTGGCGGCGAAGGGGATCATTGAGGCGTTGATGGCAAGGTGAACGCTTACCTTTCTGCTGGTTCCGAAACACATTGCCCATGGTCCATCGTTCCATTCTTCTATCCGTCGCCGTCCTTTCCATGGAAGCGGGATACTCACAATGCACGGCCAGCTTCAGCCACGTAGCGAACTGGGATACTGTAACGTTCACGAACCAGTCATCGGTGAGCAATGCCCACTACTACTGGAATTTCGGCGACGGCTCCACATCCTACGAGAGCGACCCGGTGCATGTCTTCATCGAAGCCGGAACCTTCCACGTGACTTTGCATGCGCTGGATACCGTGGATCAGTGCCATAGCTTCCATGAGGAGTGGATGTCCGTATCGCGCCCCCTTGATTTGGTGTGCGAGCCGTACATGACCGATTCGCAGTTCACGTATAACGGGTCAGATTACGTCGAGGTCTTTGATGAAGCCGTCGGCTGCACAGGCATGTGGCGCCATATCGATTGCATGGGCGCACAGAACTTCTCACCAGGTAACTGGTTCAACCTGACCGGTTGGGAGCACGCATTGACCATGGCTCGGCTGCGCTATACCTCACACGATTCGATCAATGGGACTGTATTCCGCCGGGCGTACTACCGCACGATACCGTACGAACAAGATCCGGCCAGTAGCTATGACACTTGTTCCGCTGACTTCGAGTACGTGCTCGACTATCAACCTGGCGGAGCAGTGGCAACCTTCAAACCGCTCGGGCCACCCGGCGCTGATACCGTCTGGGTCACTGGTTTTGGAAATCCTATACCCTTGGTCGGTCCGGTCTCCACGTTCACATTCCCCTACTATGGTGGTCCTGCAGGGAAGTGGCAGAATGTGTGGCGGCGAAACAATGATCCGAGCTTTGGATGCCAGAACAGACAGGCACACACGCTGATCATCAAGGACCCCTACTACGTGGCGCCCGCTTCTTGCCTGATCGATCCACAACCGCAGGATGCCATGGTGTACCAGAACGGCACGGCGCTATTCATCATAGCGACAGAGCCAGGGAGCATCAAACAATGGCAGCAGAACGCCGGATTAGGTTGGCAAGACCTATTCGATGCTGGACCGTACTCAGGCGTGAACACGGATACTCTATCCGTTGCCAACTGCCAGAACTGGTGGAGCAATTACCAGTATCGTTGCATTGTCACTGCCCTAGGGAGTTCGTGCCACAACACGAGCGAGGTTGTACTACTGACGGTAGCTGTCGGGATAGACGAATTGGTGGATGCGGGGATCATCCTTTACCCCAACCCGGTAACGGACCTGCTCAACCTGCAATGGGCTCGATCCTTCGGCACTTCGCAGATCTCCATAACTGATGCGCTCGGTCAGGTGGTCAATACGAGCACCGCTTCCGGCACGTCCATCGCAATCGATGTCGCAAGTCTTAGTCAGGGGGTCTACCTCCTATCCATCCACTTCGGTGAACGCAAAGTTCAAGGCAGGTTCATCAAGCAATGAACCTTACCAGCTCGTGAGTAGGCTCTCGCATTTCGCGTGACGGATTGGACCGGAAAGCCCGCAAGCGAGGAGGAACGACGAGTGCGGACTTGGAGGGGAAAGCCGGACCCGAGGCTTTGCGAGGGGGCACGCCCAAAGACCAATCAGATAATGAGGGGATCAGAAAATCAGACAATGACCGGACCCTCCCCGCCCGCCAGGCATTCCATTCTCTGATCTTCTAATCGTCTGATTGTCTCATACTTAGTGTTTCTTACTAGCATCACTGTTAGCAACTTTTTGCCTATATGATGCTCATGGACATCATTGGGATGCAACAGAATCGGAGAAAAGACGTACAATTGTGGGGTGAAAGCCGCGTTATTGAACTGAAACACCATTTACGATGGCTGCAAGCAACATCAACTTGAAGGTCATGAACGATGCCGCTGTGGTGGCGCAACTGGGGAAAGAGTTGCGGCGCATGCGGCTGGAACGCAACCAGAGCCAGGCCGAGGTGGCCGAGCGCGCGGGCTTGGACCGCACCACCGTGGTGAAGCTGGAGGCCGGTCGCGCCGCCACGCTGCAAACCCTTGTGCAGGTGCTGCGCGCCATGGATCGCCTGGAGCTGCTCGATGCCTTCCACCAGGAGCCGCAGCCCACGCCCTACATGCTGGTGGAGGCGCAAGAGAAGTACCTGAAGAAGCAGCGCAAGCGCGCGGGGCGCAAGCAGCCGGATGTGACGCCGCCCAAACCGAAGAGCACATGGTAACCCACGCGACAGTAAAGCTGTGGGGCAAGCCCGTGGGCCTGGTGGTGTGGAACGACCGCGAACACCGCGCGGAGTTCCAGTACGACCGCACGTTCGCACGCGGCCGGCTTGATGTGGCTCCGCTGATGATGCCGCTGCGCGATGCGAACGGCGGCGAACACGTCTTCGCCTTCGGGAATCTGCGCGACGAGACCTTCCGCGGGCTGCCGGGCCTGTTGGCGGACAGCCTGCCCGATCGTTTCGGCGATCAGTTGATGAACGCATGGCTGACGAGCCAGGGCCGGCAGCCGGGCACGGCGAACCCCGTGGAGCGGCTGTGCTATACCGGCGTGCGCGGCATGGGCGCGTTGGAATTCGAGCCGGCACACCACGAGCTGGAGGCACCGGGCGAATCGTTGGAAGTGGAGGAACTCGTGAACATGGCAGGGCAGGTGCTGGATACGCGCAAGCAATTCGTGACGCGGAAGTCGAAAGGCAAAGAGGAGGCGCTGTTGGACATCATCCGCGTTGGCACCTCGGCGGGTGGCGCGCGGGCCAAGGCGATCGTGGCGTTCAACGCGAAGACCGGCGAAGTGCGCAGCGGTCAGGTGGAAGGGCTGGAAGGCTTCACATATTGTCTGATCAAGTTCGATGGTGTGACGGCCGATGCCTTGCGCGACCCCGTGGGCTTCGGCCGGATCGAGTACGCCTACCACTTGATGGCCGTCGCATGCGGCGTGGAGATGATGCCGTGTCGGTTGCTGGAGGAGCACGGTCGTGCGCACTTCCTCACGCAGCGTTTCGACCGCGTGCTCGATGCCAAGGGCACCATTCACAAGCTGCACATGGCCACGCTCTGCGGCATCGCGCACATGGACTACAATGATCCGCTGGCGCACAGCTACGAGGTTGCCTTCGGTGTGATGCGCCAGCTGGGACTGCCCTACCCCGCCGCCGCGCAACTGTTCCGCCGCATGTGCTTCAACGCCATCGCGCGCAACCACGACGACCACACGAAGAACATCTCCTTCCTGATGGACCCGCAGGGCGAGTGGCACCTCGCGCCCGCCTACGACGTGACCTTTGCCTACAACCCCGGCAGCATCTGGCTGAAGCAGCACCAGATGAGCATCAACGGAAAGCGGCTGGGCATAACGCGTGCGGATCTGTTGGCAGTGGCCAAGGATATGAACATCAAGAAGGCCGAGGCGATCATCGATGAGGTGAAGGCGGGCGTGAAGACCTGGAAGACGTTTGCCAAGAAGGCGGAGGTGAACGCGAAGCAGGTGGAGGCGATCGGGAAGTTGCACTTGATCCGAATCTGACGGGTGCGGCCCAGCCGGAACAACCACATGGGGCGGTTGAGCGACGCCTGCCGTGCCGTGAACGGACCTCGTGCCGCTCTTCGCCATGCGCATCCGCTCCATCGAAAGCATGTCGATAGCTTAGCCGCATGAGGCATCTACTTCCGCTCGCGCTATTCGCACTGCTCTGGGCGGCGTGCGGCACATCCCCTTCTCCTGACAGCGATGAAGCACCGGACAAGCCGCGAACGGACAGCATGAGCATACGCTTCGGCGATCTGGTGCTGAAGCTCATGGGCGCGTGGACTGATTCCGTGAGTGAGCCAGGCGCGCTGGTGCATGAGATCTGGCGTCGCACCGATGATGCATTCTGCTCCGGCCTCGGCTTCGTGATGGTAGAGAATGACACGGTCTTCATCGAGCACATCTGGCTGGCACCGGACGACAGCACCGGTGCTGTGAGCTACAACGTGCGCGTGCCCTCGCAGAACGATGGCGGCACCGTGCGCTTCGCGCTCACCGCATGCGCTGGCGATAGCATGGTGTTCGAGAACCCGGCGCACGATTTCCCGCAGCGCATCGTGTACGCCTTTCAAGCCAATGGCGAATGGATCGCGCGCGTGAGCGGCCAGGGCAAGGATGGAGCATCGCGCGGCTTCAGCTACCGCTTCAAGCGGGTAGCGTTCGATCAGCCCTAATGGAAGCTTGCCGAGCCGTTGATGCCCTCGGCCACCGAAGCGCCGCCCCAACATAGGCCGAAGCCGATCACGCCCACCAGCAACGCGCTCAGGGCCCATTGACCGGCCTTCGGGGCTTCGCCGTTCAGCAGGATGATGAGCGCGCCCAGCAAGAGCCCGCCGAAGTGAGCCGCCACGGCGATCATCATGAAGATGAGCACGATCATGGCGGCATCGCGGCCATTGACCAGGCCGATCAGCTCGATGAGCAGCGCATAGCCGAGCAGGAGCAAGAGGTTGTTGCGGTGGAGCTTGAGGTTCATCAGTGCGCATTGAAGTTGACGAGGCCGTTGAAGAAGCACAGGCCGTGGCCGATGATGGCCACAAGGATGGAGGCGAGTATGTATTTCCAGGCATTGCGCTGGTGATCGCCCTTGAAGAAGCGCGCGATCCCGAAGACCATCAAGCCGGCCGCATGAGCGATGATGACCGCCCAATGCAATTCGATGCCCACATCGCCGGCGGATCCCGAAACGAAGATGAAGAGCAGCGAGTACGCCAGCATCAGCCACAGATTGAGGATCAACGGATCTCTCATCAGACAGAGGTTCGCTGTAATTCCGATAACCGCTTCCGCTGCGCCTCTCCGCGGTAGAAAAGGTTCATGGTCTCAAAGGGGATCGCGTGCATGGTGCGCGGGTCGATGATGTGCACGCAGCTGCGCTTGATGGCCCGCACGTCGAAGTCGTACGCGTCGATGAAGCGCATGATGATGATGCGGAAGAGGTTCTCGTACCTCAGCTCGGGCGCATCGATGCCGGGCAGGCAGCACATGATCCGGTGCAACGTTTCGTGCGCCTTGTCGCTGGGGGTGCCCGTGCTGAATAGCTTCACCATGTGCTCCTTCAGCCGCGCGTCCTGCTCATACACGATGGTGTTGCGGCTGTTGTTCAGCAGGTCGTCCGGATCGATCATGCGCGTGAGCGGGAACACCTCGCCATTCAGCTTCAGGGCATAGCCCATGGCCAGCGCATCGGGGTTGCAGGGCACGGGCACGATGTCCTCTGGGGTGAAGAGCGGGCTCTGATCGAGGATGGCCTGGCGGACCTCGGTGAGGGTGATGCGGTCGGTGGCGGGATCGTAGTGCTCCGTGCGTCCGGCGGCCTGCACGGGCTGGAAGGTAACGCCGCGCACGCAGGGCTGCTTCAGCGCGAAGTCGATGATGGCACCGATCTCATCATCATTCACGCCCTTCTCCACCGTGACCACGAGCGTGGTGCTCAGATTGAATTCGCTCAAGTGCTCCAGCGCCTTCATCCGCATGGCGGAGAGGTCCTCACCGCGCAAGCGCTTCAGCACATCGGGACGGAACGAATCGAACTGCAGGTAGAGCTCGAAGTCGGGCATGTACGAGGAGAGCCGCTCCGCGAAGGCCCTGTCCTTGGCGATGCGGATGCCGTTGGTGTTCACCATCAGGTGGCGGATGGGCCTGCGCTTGGAGGCATCGAGGATCTCGAAGAACTGCGGATGCACCGTGGGCTCTCCGCCGCTCAGCTGCACCACATCAGGCTCTCCCTCGTTGCGCACGCAGGCGTCGAGCATGCGCTCCACTTCCACCAAGCTGCGATGCTGGCCGTGCATCGGCCCGCTGCTCGCGTAGCAGATCGGACACTGCAGATTGCAACGGTCCGTGACCTCGATCAAGGTGAGACAGCCGTGCTGCTCGTGATCGGGGCAGATGCCGCAATCGTACGGGCATCCGAAATGGGTCTTCGTGTTGAAGGTGCGCACCATCTCGCCGGGCTTCAGGTAATGGCGGCATCGCTTGTAGTACTCCACGTCGGTGGCGATGAGCACCTTCTGCGCACCATGCTCCGGGCAGCGCTTCAGCATGAACACGCGCTCGTCCTCGAAGACGATCTTGGCATCGATGCGGCGCAGGCACGCAGGGCACAGGCTCAGCGTGAAGTCGTAGTAGGTGTAAGGGCGCTCAGGCATGGGTTGAATTTGCCACGGATCGACACGGATGATGGCGCTCCATAGTTAGCCAGAACGTGCAATGAGCGAACGCGGCGTCGACCACACGCGGAAGTAATAAGCCAACCCGGCCATGCAGGCGCATTGGATTGCAGTCAGGCCTAGCCAAACGATCGGCTGCGGCTTAATGGATTCCACCGCGAGCCGGAACAGCAGGTACAGCACCATGAATAGCTTGAAGCGCCCACCGTTCACCAAGGTGAAGCGCCGCTCGATGCCGATCAGGGCAAGCCACGTGAGGCCAAGCCAGGCGATCTCGTACAGATTCGTCGGATGCCTTCGCACCCCATCACCGAGGTCGATGCCCCAGGGCAGCGCAGTAGCGACGCCGTAGGTATTGTCCTCCAAACCGCCGAGCAGGCAGCCGATGCGGCCCACCATCATGCCCAGGATCAAGGGGTAGGTGAAGAGGTCGCCGGTGCTGGAGCGTACACCGATGATCTTCTTGGTGAGCTCCACACCGATGAGGCCGCCGAGCAAACCACCAACGACCGTGCGGTTGTTGAAGGCCGCGAATAGCGAGCGCCAATCCAATCGGAGCACAGCCGGATCTTCAAGCGCTCCGAGCAGCCGAGAACCGACCAAGGCTCCTGCCGCCGCTCCGATGATCACCCACACGCGCTTGTCCTCCACGACGGCATCGCCCTGCTGCGCCCGCAGCTTGGCGAAGTAGGCGTAGCCGCTGGCGAAGGCGCCCACCTCGAAGAGCAGGTGGAGGAAATGGTGCATGGACGCGATGGACGGCTAGCGCAAGAGCGTCAGGTGCCCAGTGAACTCACGCCCGTCATCGAGCCTCAGCACGTAGTAGTAGGTGCCATCGGGCTGATCGGCGCCGCGCCAGGTGTTGCGGTAATCGCGCGTCTCGAGGACCACTGTGCCCCAACGGTTGAAGATCGCCAGCTCGTTGCCGAAGAACTCGATGTCGGGGATCACGAAGAAGTCGTTCATGCCATCGCCATTCGGGCTGATGACGTTGGGGATCTCGATATCGACCGGGCGGATGACGTACTCAGCCGAGATGGTGTCCGTGCAGCCGTTCGCCGTGGCGATCACCCAGAGGATGGTGTACACGCCCGGATCGTCATACATCCAAGAAGCGGATTGCCCGCTGCCTATGGCGCCCATCATACCGAGGCTCCACCACCACGAAGTGATTGTGCCTCCGCCGCCACTCGAGGCGTCGTTGAACGCCACTTCGGTGCCCGGCAATTGCGGCGAGGGCGGATCGGCGGTGAAAGCGGATTGCGGATCCTCGAACTGCACCGCGTAAGGCGCCGAAGTGCCGGTGCAGCCATTCGCGTCTGTTACGGTCACCGTGTAGTTCCCGCTGGCGGTGACCGATTGGGTGGCCGCACTCCCGCCGGGCTGCCACGCGTAGGATACGAAAGGCTCCGTGGTGCTGAGGACGATCGTATCGCCCGCGCAGGCCCATTGCGGGCCGGTGATCACCGGCAACGGAGACGCGGGTGGCGTGATCGTGGCAGTTGCCGTGGCGGTGCATCCATTGGCATCAAGCACCACCACGGTGTAGGTGCCTGCGGCAAGGCTGGTGAACACACTGGCCGCTTGATACGTGCTCCCACCGTCGATGCTGTATTGCAGGCCATTGCCGGCTGCCGTAATGGTGATGGTCCCGGTGGGCGCGTCGCAATTCGATGGCGTCACGGCCACGGTCGCGAGCGCAGGGCCTGCCGTCTGCGTGACTTGCGCGGTGGCTTGCTCCGCGCAGCCATTCGCGTCAGTTACCGATACCGTGTAGCTGCCTGCCGCAAGCCCTGAAGCCGTTGCAACATTTCCGCCGCTCGGCGACCAACTGTAGCTCAGTGCTCCGGTGCCGCCACTAGCGCTGGCCGTGGCCGTTCCATCGTTGCCATTGCAGCTCACCGGCGTGGTGCCCGTGATCGAGACCGAAACCGCGGATGACGGTTGGTTCACCTGCACCACCGCCGCGCCCGTGCAGCCATCAGCGTCGGTGGCCGTTACCGTGTAGCTGCCCGCAGCAAGACCGGTCACGCTTGAGCCGGTCGCTCCGCCAGGCGACCAATTGTACGTGTAGGGTGCTGTGCCACCACTGGCCTGCACGCTCGCAGAGCCCGTGCTGGTGCCGAAGCAGAGCACATCGACCACATCCATCGCCTGCACAACGATCGGCGGGCATGGAGAGCACACGGGCACTTCTGCAGCGGAGTTGATGATGATGCTCGTGCCGGTGGCATCGATCACCTGGATCGGATAATTCGGCGGAGCGCTGGCGCTGGTGCCTGTGGCCCAGGTGGTCCAGCCGGTCACGTTCACGGCGCAGCCAGGCGGGAAGAAGCAGGCGAGGATGCATGCGCTGCAATCCTGCGTGGTGGTCTGGTGCTGCCATGTGTAGGGGCCTACGCCGTTCGCTGCGGAGAGCGTGCCGTCATCGTTCACGCACACGCTCAACGGCGCGCAGGGGCTCACCACCAATTGCAGCGTGTCCGATCCGCAAGGCGCGGGCGCGGGCAGCGTGTAGGTGATCACATGAACGCCTGCGCCGGCTGATGCTGGCGTGAACGTGCCGAGCAGCGGATCGGTGATGCCTGGCCCGCTCCATATGCCACCCGCAATGCTCGCACTGAGCGTGGTGAATGGATCATCAGCGCAAAAGGTGCCTGACCCGGTGAGCTCGAGGCAGGTGAGGCATTCACGTGGGGGCGGCGCGCAGGAACCGATGGCGAGGGACACGAGGAAACCGTTGCCGCAGGCCACCACCTCGCCGTTGTGGTTCACGGCCACATCGTACACTGCGCCGGGCGTGGCTACCGAGCTCACCAACTGCAGGTCAGGGGTGAACTTGTGAACGGCGTTCCCGCTTCCCACATAAACGAATCCGCAGCTATCGAGCACCAGTCCGCTATTCTCCGCGCTGTTGGCGCCGAGCTGGCTCGTGGTGTTGCCGCCGGGTATGGTGGCCGTGGTGATGATGGTGCCGGTCTGGATGTCGCGGCGATGCACCGTGCTGCCATTCTGCGTGTAGATCTCGTTGGCCGTGGCCGCGATGCCGTTGATGCCCATGTTCGTGGGGCCATATCCGGCCACCGAATAGCTGAAGGCATACGAATTGTTGCGCCGGTAAGGGATGCCCAGGTCCGCATTGAGGGCCCCGATGGTATCGAGCGTCATGAAGTAGTACTTGCCGTTGGCGGAGGCGGCCAGTGCGCGGATCTCGTTCGGATTGTTGATGAGGAAGGACGGCGAGACCGCTGCGACATCCGTTGAATTCAGCACGGAGCCGTTAGACATATCAATCTCGAAGGCGCGCCCATAGCCGATCGGGAAGAGCGAAGGACCGAGCGTGAGGCGCGTGCCGCCGAGCATGAGTTGCGTGGCGTTGCAGTTGAGCGCCATGCGCCAATACTCGTCGAAGAATCCGCCATCCTCGCTCCAGATCTGGTTGCCCGCCGTGCTGATGCGCGCGATCCGCGGATCGGTGCCCGCGGTGATGAAGCAATCGCCGCCAGGATGCGCGATCATGGACCCGAGCCAGTAGTTCGCCGTGTCCCATGCCGTGGTGTAGGTCCATTGCAGCGCGCCGCTGGGATCGTACTTCCGCAGGCGCAAGGGGGAATCGCCGCCGTAGATGTACACATTGGCGTTGTCATCCACCTCCACGTCCCAGATGCGGTTGGTGTTGGGGAATGCCGGTGTCACGGTCCACGGGTCGATGATGACGGGCCGTGATGCATCGTATGGCGCCAGCTCGAATCCGGCAGCATTGCCCTTCAGGCTGAAGCGCACTTCAATGGGCTCCTTGGCGCCATCGGCATAGTGCGCGATCGGCGCGTGGTCCACGATCTCACCGAAATCCGTGGCGATGTGCAATTCCCCATCGGGTCCCATGCGTACGGCATGGGCATCATCCCAGCGCATGCGGATCATCGCAGCATCGGCTGCGGGCCGCAAGTGCAGCGCATACTTGATCCCGCGCTCCGGATGGATGGTATACACGGCATCGATGCCCGGATACAAGCGCTCGTACCGGAGCTCTTCATATCCCGCGATACCTGTGCGGTCGCTCGTCCCGCCATCGCCATTGAGGTAGGCGTAGCCGTGGTGGTCGCTTTTCATACCGCTCACGACTCGATGCTCGCTGCTGCTTCCCTCCCATCGCATCACGGCCAGGTCCTGTCGCACGATGGTACGTGGCTTGTCGCGCTCGCCGCGCTTGCGGTAATGGTTCTTCTCCTTCTCATGCAAATGGAAGCCCACGGCCTCCGGCGCGAAGAGGATGCGCACGGCACCTTCGTCGACCGCGTATTCAACACGATCAACGCCAAGGGCCTCGAACTGGCCCTTGTTCTCGATGAAGGAGCGGTCTGCGGTGAAACTGGCCGACCAGCGGACGGGTGCCAATTGCGCGGAAGAGGCAACAGCCATCAAGGCGAATGAAGAAGCAAGCGATGAGCGCATGATAGGCATGTTCGGGGGCGACCGAAACTAGGGGAAAGCGGCTGATGTAGGTTCGCAGGGCCATGAAGCTCCCCTTCGAGGCCATCGACTGGTCGCAATTGCCAGTCACCACCGTGCCGGGTACCACGGGCACCGCAACCATGCGCAGCATACAGCACGATGGCCTGCGCATCCGCATGGTGGAATACTCAGCCGATTACCTCGCCGACCATTGGTGCCAGCTTGGCCACTTGGTCTTCGTGCTCGAAGGCGAATTGATCAACGAGCACGAGGACGGCGCCGTGAACGTGCTCACCGCCGGCATGAGCTACCACGTGAGCGACGGGCTCAGTTCGCACCGCTCACGGACGAAGGGGCCGGTGAGGATGATCGTGGTGGATGGGGAGTTCCTAGGTTGATCAGAAAATCAAGAGATGAAAGTCAAACGAGCGTCCATCATCGGATTGGCCAATCATGTGATCTTCTGATCATCACTCACATCCTCCTATACCACCCCTTGATCCGCTCGCGATCGAGCACCTGCTGCCAGTCGGAGCCGAAGGCGTGGTCCCACATGTGCGGCAGGTTGTAGGCCACTTCGGCCATGGCGCTGATGGTATCCTCGCTCCAATCCTTGGCGAGGCCTTGCGGGATGTGCACCTTGTTGTGCTTCACCATGCCCTTGAACTCCTGCACGTAGTCGCCATAGACATCGTCCAGTTTATCGAATGCGATGCAATTGGCGATGCAGTGGTGGATCTCCAGCACCTTGCCCAAGCCATAGCTGAGCGCGTGGCAGACGCCCACTTCGCTGTAGGTGAGGCTGAGGCCGCCCATGTAGCTGGCCACCATCAGTGATTCATCGCTCTTCGGGTCGCGACGGTCCATGCGCAGGAAGACCTCGCGGCAGAGGTCCAGGCTTTTCTCGCTGTACGCTTCAGCGAACGTGTTCTTCTTGGTGCCGGTGATGGCCTCCACGCTGTGGATGTAGGTATCCATGCCGGTGTAGAACCACTGGTCCGTGGGCACGGTGGCGATGAGGTCCGGGTCGAGCACGATCTGATCGAACACGGTCCAGTCGCACTTGAGGCCGAGCTTCTTCACGGGACCGGTGAGCACGGCGGTCATGCTCACTTCGGCCCCCGTGCCGCTGATGGTGGGCACGCCGCAATGGTAGATGCCCGGCTTCTTGATCAGGTTGAGGCCCTGGTATTGCACGCTGCTGCCCTCGTTGGTGAACATGAGCGAGAGCGCCTTGGCCACGTCCATCACGTTGCCGCCGCCGATGCCGATCACACCGGCGGGCAGCCCGCGGCGCGCGAGGATGTCGTCGCGCAGCCCGTCGATCTGCTCCGTGCTGGGCTCCTTCGCCGTGCTGCAGAAGATGAACTCATCCCCGGCCCGCTTGGGAATGCGTGCGATGAATTCGGTTTTGCCCTCGAAATAGTGATCGATGAGGAAGACAAAGAAGCCCTGGTGCTGGTCGCGGTGCGGCTCCAGGATCTCGCCGAGCTTGCCGAAGCTGCCGCGGCCGTAACACGTCTTGGTGACCGACTTGAAATTGCGGAAGAGGTTCATGCGGGTGCGTTGGGCGCAAAGGAAACCGAGGAGTGTCAATAGTGTGGAGATTGCTTGTGATAAGCCGCAATGCCGTGCCGGTACCTTCGCGGCCATGCCGCAGCGAGCACCCTTCCACGGAGCCTTGCTCTTAGCGCTGTGCTGCTGCTCGGTTCCGGCCTTGGCCCAGTTGCGGATCAATGAGGTCTGCTCCAACAACCAAGGCATCGATGTGGGCGCCGGCGATGCGCACCCGGATTGGATCGAACTGGTGAATGAGGGCAGCGCCCCCCTCGACCTCAGCACCTTCTACCTCAGCGACAAGCCGAGCCAGCCCGCGCAATGGCCATTGCCGCTGATCGCTCTGGCGCCCGGCGAATACGCGCTGATCACACGCGGGGATCAGCCCTGGCAATTCCCCTTCGGCATCGACGCAACCGGTGAACGCATCGTGCTCAGCGATGCCGCGCTGCAACCCGTGCAGGTGCTCGATGTGCCACGGCTGCGCGCTGACCATAGCGCAGGCTTCGTGGCAGGCGAGCTGCGCTACTTCGATGCGCCCACGCCTGGAGCGCCGAATACCAGCACGCCCTATCTCGGCTATGCACCCGTTCCTATTCTCTCACCGAGCGGCGGCTTCTATCCGAACGGCGCCACGGCCAGCGCATCCGCGCCCTTCGGAACCGTTCATTGGAGCACCACAGGGCGCGCACCGGATGAATCCTCTCCGATCGCGTCGGGTACACTCTCGATCGGCGGCACCACCACCGTGCAAGCGCGCAACTACGCAGCAGGCTATCTGCCCTCCGATGCCGCATCGGCCACCTACATCGTAGGCAGCGGGCGCGGGCTGCCCATCGTGGCGCTCGCTGTTGACCCCGATAGCATGTTCCATGAGGAGTTCGGCCTGTACATGCCCGGCCCCAACGCCAGTCCGGAGTGGCCGCACTACGGCGCCAACTACTGGGCGGAGCGCGAATTGCCCGCCCGCTTCGAGTTCTTTGAGGCCAACGGCACGCGTGGCATCGCGCAGGATGTGGGCGTGAGCATCCATGGCGGCAGGCGCTCGCGCACCAACGCCCAACGTCCGCTGCGGCTCACGGCGCGCGGCTCGCTCGGGCCCGAGACCATCCGCTATCCCCTGTTCCCGGAGCGCCCTGAGGTGCGCGATTTCAAGCGCGTGATCCTGCGCAACAGCGGCGGCGATTGGTGCCTCTCGAATTTCCGCGACGGCCTATTCCACCAGATCGCCTTCCACAACGGGCTCGACATCGATGCGCTCGGCTTCCGGCCCGCAGAATGCTACATCAATGGCGAGTACTGGGGGCTGGTGGAGGTCCGCGAGCGCATCGACGCCGACCACCTGCACTACAATTACGGCGCCGACGCCGATAGTCTGCTGCTCATGGAAGAGGAGAACTGGAGCATCCAGGGCGACACCTCGTACTCACGGGCGCTGCGCGAATTCATCCGCACCGCCGACCTCAACGATGAGGCCAATTGGAGCCACGTGGAGGCGCAGCTCGACCTGCACAGCCTCATGGACTACTTCGCGCTGGAGATGATCGCCGGCAACGTGGATTGGCCCAGCAACAACGTGAAGTACTGGAAGTCCTCGGCCGAACAGGGCAAGTGGCGCTACCTGATGTACGACCTCGACGCCACCATGGTGCTCTACGGCTGGATCGAAGAGGACATCGACATGATGTACTGGACCTTCACGCACCGCGCGGGATCCTTTCACACCGAGCTGCTGCGCGGCTTGATGGGCCGCGATGAGTTCAGGCGCCTCTTCCTCAACCGCAAGGCCGACCTGATGAACACCGTGTTCAGTCCCGCACGCTTCCAAGCCGAAGTGGACCGCATCACCACCGCCTTCGCGCCGGTGATCGACCATCACTTCAGCCGCTGGCAATGCTGGCACCAGGCCTACCTCGACCACGCCTTCGGAATCATCCCCCACTTCGCCGCCTTCCGCGACTCGCACATCCGCCAGCACGTGATCGACTGGTACGGCTTCCCCAACGCGGCACTCCTGCGCTTCGAGTCCTTCCCGCCCGCTGGCGGCACCCTGCAGATCAACACCATCACGCCCGAGCTGCCCTTCGATGGCTGGTATTGGAACGGCAACGACATCGATGTGACGGCCGTGCCCGCCGATGGCTACACCTTCAGCCATTGGACCTACGCCGATGACGGCACGCGCGCCACCGATCCGTACCTGCGCCGCTCCTTCCCCATCGATGGCAATTTGGTGGCGCACTTCCGTCCGATCGATGGCAGCATGAGCGTGTTCCCGAATCCCACCGATGGAACGGTGAGCCTAGGCTTCGAAGCCATTGAAGCAGGCAGCGCCCGCATCCGCGTCACCGATCCCGCCGGACGCGTGGTGCTCGAAGGCAGCGTGGCCGTTGGCGAAGGCGTGAACCGGGCCAGCATCGACCTGAGCGCCATGCCCGCCGGGGTTTACCTCGTTGCTGTGGAAGCCGATGGCGGGCGGAAGCTCGCACGCGTCGTACGGCAGTGAGGCCAAACTGACGGCCCCGTGCGCAGCTCCATGCACGGCCCGCCACAACGCCGCGCCGCGCAAAGCCCCCCGGCTATCTTCGCCGACCTCAGAACCAACCCCTTCGCCATGATTCGTTCGCGCCTGTTCCTTCCCTTGATCGTTGCCCTGCCACTGCTGCATGCATGCGGCGGCGAGAAAGCCGATCAACCCGTCGCCATTGAGACCGTCTCCCCCAACGACTCCGGCTTCTATGAGGCCGATGAGTTCGCTGACATCCGCGTGCTGCGCTACCAGATCCCCGGCTGGGACCAGCTCAGCTTGCAACAGAAGCAGCTCTGCTACTACCTCAACATGGCCGGACTCGCTGGCCGCGACATCATGTGGGACCAGAACTACCGCCACAACCTGCGCATCCGCCGGGCACTGGAGGCCCTGCTGCTCAACTATCCGGGCTCGCGCGACAGCACGGAATGGAAGAGCTTCGAGACCTACGCCAAGCAGGTCTTCTTCAGCAACGGCATCCACCACCACTACAGCAACGACAAGCACGAGCCCGCTTTTTCGCGCGCGTGGTTCGAGAAGGCGCTTGCCGATAGCAAAGGCGCGCTCACGCCTGAGGCGATGGAGGCCATCTTCAATCCGGCCGTCGATGCCAAGAAAGTGAGCCTCGATGCCAGCAAGGACCTGGTGCTGGCCAGCGCCGTGAACTTCTACGGCGACGATGTGAGCCAAGGCGAAGTGGAGGCGTTCTACGCACCGAAGGAGTCGATCGAAAGCGATGAACCCCTGAGCTACGGACTCAACAGCAAGCTGGTGCGCAACGCCAACGGTCAGCTGGAGGAGCGCGTGTACAAGGTGGGCGGCCTCTACGGCCCGGCGCTCGAAGAGAGCGTGAAGTGGCTGGAGAAGGCCGTGGGCGTGGCCGAGAACGATGCGCAAAAGAAGGCGCTGGAGCTGCTGATCCAGTACTACCGCACCGGCGACCTCAAGACCTGGGACGACTTCAACGTGGCATGGGTGAAGGACGTGAACAGCACCGTCGATTACATCCTCGGCTTCGTGGAGGTGTACAACGACCCCATGGGCAAGCGCGGCAGCTACGAGGCCATCGTGGAGGTGAACGACCCCGAGGCCACCAGGAACATGGCCGTGATCATGCAGAACGCGCAGTGGTTCGAGGACAACAGCCCGCTGCTGCCTGAGCACAAGAAGAAGAACGTGGTGGGCATCACCTACCGCTTCATCAACACCGTGGGTGAGGCCGGCGATGCCGCACCGAGCACGCCCATCGGCGTGAACCTGCCCAACGCCAACTGGATCCGCGCCGCCCACGGCAGCAAGAGCGTGAGCCTGGGCAACATCAGCGATGCCTACGACAAGAGCAGCGGCAGCAGCAGCCTGGATGTCTTCTGCCACGACTCCACCGAGATCGCCCTGGCCAAGGCGCACGGCGCGCTGGCCGGCAAGCTGCACACCGCCCTGCACGAGGTGGTGGGCCATGCCAGCGGCCAATTGGAGCCGGGCATCGGCGAGACCGACGCCACCCTGAAGAGCTACGCCAGCACCTTGGAGGAAGGCCGCGCCGACCTCGTGGCCCTCTACTACATCATGGACCCCAAGCTCGTGGAACTGGGCGTGATGCCCAGCCTCGAAGTGGGCCACGCCGAATACGACAGCTACATCCGCAACGGCCTGCTGGTGCAATTGCGCCGCATCAAGCCGGGCAAGGATGTGGAAGAGGCGCACATGCGCAACCGGATGTGGGTGAGCGCCTGGGCCTACGAGCGCGGCAAGGCCGACAGCGTGATCGTGAAGGTGAACCGCGATGGCGGCACCTACTACGACATCCGCGACTACAACAAGCTGCGCGGCATCTTCGGCGAGCTGCTGCGCGAGGTGCAGCGCATCAAGAGCCAGGGCGATTACAAGGCCTGCCAAGCGCTGGTTGAAGGCTATGGCGTGAAGGTGGATCAGGCCTTGCACGCCGAAGTGCTGCGCCGCGCAGAGAAGATCAAGACCAAGCCCTACGCCGGCTTCATCCAGCCCGAGATGGAAGCCGTGACGGACAAGGACGGCAACATCACCGATGTGAAGGTGAGCTACCCGAAGGACTTCCTGGGCCAGATGCTGCGCTACGGCAAGCAATACAGCCACTTGCCGGACGAGAACTGATCGAGCGCTATTTGGAATACGAAAGGGCGGCCAGCTGGCCGCCCTTTCGCATGGCCGAACTGCATGGAACCAGCGAGCGGCTCGTTAGCCCATGCTTGGTCGTCCTTGCGATTCGAATTGAGATAGGTCCGGCGCGCATGCCATCCTGTACCCTTGGCCCTGCATGCCAAGCGTGCAAAAGCGGTTGCCTGCCGCACGAAAGGGCATTCCTTCTGTTCACGGGCTCCTGCCTTTTGTGTTCGGGCTCATCAGCTTTGTGAGCAGGGCCATGGATCCTGCTCTGGGATCCATGCCTTTTGCGCCGAACGTCATGGGGTTTGGGGCAAAGTCCATGAACTAAGGGCCAAGCTTCATGGGCTTCAGGCCAGAAGCCATGGCTTTCGGCCTGGAAGCCATGCGGTTCGGGCCTGGGCTCATGGCTTTTGGGCGAAAAGGCATGAGGCAAGCGGCAAAGGCCATGGCCCCAAGCCTGGAGTTCATGAGGTCCGTGGCAAAACCCATGAGGATGGTCGCGAACCGCATGAGCTCCGGCCCAAAGGCCATGAGGCGCACCACGAACCTGATCAGCTCCGCCACGAACCTGATCAGCTTTGTCACAAAGCTCATGAGGAAATGCACGGTTCGTCACAGATTGAGCCGTGGTGCCCTGGCAACGCGCAGCGCGATTCCGCCAACGGCAGCGCGGATCGCAGGAGCAGCAGCGGAGGCACGCCAGCGGCGGCACGAACTTGAGCAACGGCGCTGGTGGCTGAGCACGAAAGGCCCGCGCAGCAAGGCTTCCAGGAGGCCTGCGTGCAATAAGCCCCGCCAATAGGGCATTCTAGATCTAGTGCAGGCGCAAACCACTCGTTTGCACGGACTTTCAGCCATGAAGACCATCAAGGTTGGATTGGACGGCCTGAGCGCCCTGGAGAAGGTGGCCAAGGCCTTGTACATCGAGGGGAAGCTCACGGCGAACCCGGACTTCGCCACCCCAACGCCGCCCGTGGCGGCCATCACCGCCGCCCGCCTGAAGCTGGAAGCAGCCATCGCGGCGGCGCTGAACGGAGGCAAGGACGCCACCTTCGCGAAGAACGAGGCCGAAGCCGAACTGGACGAGCTGATCGTGCAGGAGGCCGGTTACGTGGTGAGCGTGGCTGGCGGCAATGAGGCGCTGATCCTGAGCGCGGGCTTCGAGGTGCGCAAGCCGGGCAGCCCCATCGGACCGCTGCCCAAGGTGGAGAACCTGCGCGCCGACCTCACCGACCAGCTGGGCGAGGTCCTGGCCGATTGGGACCCGATGCACGGCGCGCACGAGTTCGAGGTGCAGCGCAACAGCGGCGACCCGGCCGTTGAGGCGGGCTGGAGCGTGGTGGCCTTCACCACCAAGAGCAAGTACCTGGATAAAGGCCTTGCCAGCGGCAGCACGCATTGGTACCGCGTGCGGGCACGCGGCACGGCGGGCGACAGCCCCTTCAGCGATCCGGCGAAGGCCATGGCGCGGTAACCATGGCAGCAATAGCAGCGGCGGCCCCGGGAAACCGGGGCCGCTGGCGTTTCTGCCCGAACGGCCGGACCATGCACACATGGCCGTGCTTGAGCACCCCGTATGAGCCATGGCATTCCTGGAAGCCTGGACACCGATGTCACCGAAGAGCCCATCCATGCCTGCCTAGGGTTCGCTAAGGATCGTGAGCGGCGTGTGATAAGAATAGCTTGTTCGAGCGCTGCTGCCCCGAGGATGGGAAATCCGGATGGGGTTCAACTGCCCGGGAATCACCGCCCCGCGTTATTTTGGCATGGCGAATGGCAAGATCCACCAGCGCCAAGGAGAAGTCCGTGAAGCTCGAGCATCTGGTCCATAAGGACCAGCGCTGCATAGCGCTGCACTTCCCATACGACTCCGCCTTGATCGCCGCAGCCAAGCGGGCCAAGGCCACCTGGAGCGGCACGCACCGGTGCTGGTACCTGCCCAACACGCCAGAGAACCTCAAGGGCATCTTCGATGCCTTCAAGGGCCTTGCCTGGGTGGACATGAATCCACTGCGGGCGAAACCAGGACCGGTGCAGCCCACGAAGCCGGTCAAGCCGAGCACGAAGCCTGCAAGCCTAAGCGGGAGCAAGCCCAAGCCAAGCGCAGCAACGCCCATACAGCAGGAAGCCTTGGCGGCCATGCGCCGCAAGCTGGAAGTGGCTCGATACAGCCCGCGCAGCATCGCGGTCTACCTCAATGCCGTGAAGCAGCTCTTCGCGCATTACCCGCAGAAGCACCCCAACGACATCCGCACCGAGGACATTGAAGCATATCAGCACCACTTGGCCACGGCGCGCAAGGCGAGCAACAGCTATCTGAACCAAGTGGTGAATGCGGTGCGCTACTACTACATGAATGTGGTGGGCGATGCAAAGCGCGTCACCTTCATCGAACGGCCGCGTCCTGAGCGGAAACTGCCGGCAGTGCTCAGTGAGGCGGAAGTGACGGCGATCCTGCGCTCAGTGGGCAACCTGAAGCATCAGTGCATCCTCATGCTCATCTACTCGGCAGGCCTGCGGCTCAGCGAGTTGATCAACCTTCGGCGCACCGACATCAATCCGGACCGGAAGCAAGTGGTGATCCGCGGCGGTAAAGGCCGCAAGGACAGGATCACGCTCCTTAGCACCAAAGTGCTCACCAAGCTCGATGCGTACGTGGAGGAATACAGGCCCAAGCTCTTCCTTTTCGAAGGCCAGAGCGGTGGGGCCTATTCCGATACCAGTGTCCAAGCCATCTTCAAGCAGGCCAAGGCGAAGGCGGGCATCACCGCCCCCGCCACCGTGCACACCCTCAGGCACTCCTTCGCCACGCACCTCTTGGAGAAGGGCACCGACCTGCGCTATATTCAAACCCTGCTAGGCCACAGTTCCTCGAAGACCACGGAGATCTACACCCATGTCAGCACCAAAGCCATTGGCAAGATCAGGAGCCCCTTGGATGACCTCGACCTGTGACGAAAAGTTGGGCTTTTGCTCCCCTATTGGCATCATTGAACCAACTCCTCACTCCGCCCAAGGCCGGAAATAAACCCAACAGTGGGCACAACCGACTAGTTGGTGGCAATTACAATGAAAGCAAGCACGGGCCAGATAACAGTAAGTCTATTGTTGCCCTTATTGTGGTCATGCAGTCAACCGAATCTCGACGGACACTATCACCTTGTATGGAATAATAAAGGCCAACAATTTCAAACATGGAATATTCGAGACAACCGAATGGTAATTAACGACACTGTTTGCCAAAATCCGGACAGTTGTTTTGCATCCTTCATTAGCTTCAAAGGAAATATCATGACCATTGACCCTTGGGTCGATAATACGTTCAGCACGAATTATATCATAGACGATAACGGGACTGTGACAATGTACGGTGAGGGTGATACCTTATGGCTAATACCTCACCGCGATTGTGTCACAGCAGAAACGTACTTCAACAACAGGACGAGAAATCTTACCTCAGATTTTCAACTTACAGAAAAGGTATCCAGCAGTACAGGTATACATCAATTCCCCAGTGCTTTTGAGCATGAACTCATTATTGGCGGTTCAAAGGATTCTTTATTTTACCTTTTCAATAACCATGTAGTAAGAAAATCAGACGATGGAATTTTCGGGTTCAGTGAAGCTCATGGACAGATTGTATGGTTACACGTGGACAGTCGAACACCATTGGGAATGGTTGCGCCTGTCATGGCAGAATTATTTGACAAAGGCTACGTGATTCAATGCTCAACATTGGAGACCAACGAGAACGACGAGCAGGTCATACTATTAAAACGGCCAATCACGCATATCAACAAGTATGACGGCACCATCGAAATTGAAACTTGCGACCATTGTGAAAAATATCCACTAGATATCCCAGATGAGATAATATCTGTCAAAATGCTAGGGGCGGATTCATTCGTTTTAAATGGAGATACGAATGACCTGTTTCAAACAAGGAACGGTCTGGTTAGGTACATCGGACGCAACAGATCAACACGGCTGAGATCGCAATTTCAAATTGAAATTAGTAGAGATACTCAATTTTCGGATTACTTGGAATTAATCGACGAACTGCTATGGATACATACGGAAGTGAGCGGCATCGTTTACTACAAAGGCAATGATGACAACGACGCCGAATGGATCGAGAAAGAAACAGGGAGATTTTCAAGCCTTTGAGGTAGCCGCGGAGTTTCCCATAAGGGTAAAAGAGATCATAAAATAACTGCCACCAACATGCGCTTGCCGCAAGCCGCCCTCGTACCGGTGACAACTCCCGTTGAAGCATGATAACTTCGTCCAGGTACAAGATCACGAAAGGCGGCCTGCGGCAAGCGCAGGCCCGTTGAACGCCATTGCGCGCATTGCTTCGCAGAGCCTCGCAAGCGCGCAACAGCGTCCAACAACGAATGACCACCGCTTATAGGCAGCACGCGGCGCTGCTCATCTGCCTCCGGAATTCGTCACGCGAACTGCCTTACGCTGAGCGCGATGATGGCACAGGCTTCCAGCACTTGCTCTTCGGTGATCACCAGCGGCGGAGCGAAACGGATGATGTCGCCGTGCGTGGGCTTGGCCAGCAGGCCATTGTCGCGCAGCAAGAGGCAGAGCTCCCAAGCGGTCTTCGGTGATCCATCGGGCGCGGTGCGCGCTTCGATCACCAGCGCGTTCAGCAGGCCCTTGCCGCGCACCCCCTTCACGAAGGGATAGGCATCCACCAGCTTCTGCATCTCCGCGCGGAAGAGCTTGCCGAGGCGATCGGCGTTGGACGTGAGGCCTTCTTCCTGCACGATGGCCAGGGCTTCCATGGCGATGCGCGCGCCCATGGGATTGCCGCCGTAGGTGCTGCCGTGCGTGCCGGGCGTGAACACGCCCATGACCTCGTCGCTCGCGAGCACGGCGCTCACCGGGTACATGCCGCCGCTGAGGGCCTTGGCCAGGATCACCGCATCGGGGCGGCGGGCGGCATCCTTCTCTTCATCGGGCACGCTGCAGAGCAAACGCCCGGTACGCGCGATGCCGGTCTGGATCTCGTCGGCGATGAAGAGCACCTTGCGGGCCTTGCACGCGGAGATGGCCTTCGGGATGTAGTCGTCGGCGGGCACGTACACGCCCTTCTCGCCCTGGATCGGCTCCACGAGGAAGGCGCATACGTTCGGTCTCGCGCTTTTCCATCTGCTTCAGGTAGCGGAAGATCACTTGGATCTTGCCGCCATGCTCTTTGGAGGTGTTGCGCAGCTTCTCCAGTTCCAAGAGCAGGTCCTTGTGGGTGAGGAGCATTTCGCGGGTGTGGAGAATGAGCAATGAGCAAGGCGCAAGTCCGAATGAGCAAATGGGATCCGCATTTCCTTGCGACTTGCTTATTGCTCTTTTCTTATTGCTCATTCGCCTTTCATCAATCAAGGCCTAAAATGAGAGAGGCGCAATGAGCATGTTGGATCCGTATTCCTTGCCACTTGCTCATTGCACATTCAGCATTGAGCCTTTCCTTAGGCCTAGAACACAGCCCCATCAACCATGCCGACCCCAGCCGCACCCCGCAAGTACGATCTCGAAGAGCGCCTCATAGACTTCGCCGTCATGATCATTGACCTTGAGGAAGGTCTGCCCTCAACGAAGGCGGCCAATCACCTTGGCGGTCAATTGCTCCGTTCGGGCACGTCGCCAGCCTTGAACTACGGCGAGGCGCAAGCAGCGGAGTCGAAGAAGGACTTCATCCACAAGATCAAGATCGTGCTCAAAGAACTGCGTGAGTCGCACATCTGCATTCGCATCATGGAGCGCAAGGGAATGCACAAGGATGGAGCGGTGATAGCAAGGGTGAAGGGCGAGTGCCAGGAACTGGTCCGGATCTTCATCAAAAGCGTTGGAACTGCCACCCAAGCGAGCAAGGCCTGAAATGAGCAATGAGTAATGAGCAATTCTGAATGAGCAAGTAGGCGAGGGTCGCTCGTCAGCACTTGCGCCTTGCTCATTGCGCCTTGCTCATTGCTCATTCCCTCCCTCTACCTTCGCGCTCCACTTTCTATATCATGTTCGAGAACTTAAGTGACAAGCTGGAGCGGGCCTTCAAGGTCCTCAAGGGCCAGGGGCAGATCACGGAGATCAATGTGGCGGAGACCACCAAGGAGATCCGCCGCGCGCTGCTGGATGCCGACGTGAACTTCAAGACGGCGAAGGATTTCACCGATCGCGTGAAAGCCAAGGCGCTGGGCCAGAACGTGCTCACCACGGTGAGCCCCGGCCAGTTGCTCACCAAGATCACCCACGACGAGCTGGCCGAGCTGATGGGCGGGCAGAGCGCGGGCATCAACCTGGGCGGCAACCCCACGGTGGTGCTGATGAGCGGCCTGCAGGGTTCAGGTAAGACCACCTTCAGCGGCAAGCTGGCCAACTACATCCGCAAAAAGGGCAAGCGCGTATTGCTCACCGCTGCCGACGTGTACCGCCCTGCGGCCATCGACCAGCTGGAGACGCTGGGCAAGCAGTTGGAGATCGAGGTCTACAGCGAGCGCGAGAATAAGGACCCCGTGAGCATCGCGAAGAACGCGATCGCGCATGCCAAGCAGCATGGCTTCACGGCCGTGATCATCGACACCGCCGGCCGCCTGGCGATCGATGAGAAGATGATGGACGAGATCGCCGCGATCAAGAAGGCGATCAACCCGCAGGAGACGCTCTTCGTGGTGGACGCCATGACCGGTCAGGATGCGGTGAACACGGCCAAGGCCTTCAACGAGCGCCTGAACATCGACGGCGTGGTGCTGACCAAGCTCGATGGCGATGCGCGCGGCGGTGCTGCCCTTTCGATCCGCAGCGTGGTGGACAAGCCGATCAAGTTCATCGGCACCGGCGAGAAGATGGATGCGCTGGACGAGTTCCACCCGGAGCGCATGGCAGGCCGCATCCTGGGCATGGGCGACGTGGTCTCGCTGGTGGAGAAGGCACAGGAGCAGTTCGATGAGAAGGCCGCACGCGAGCTGAACAAGAAGATCGCGAAGGACCAGTTCGGCTTCGACGATTTTTTAGAGCAGATCGGCCAGATCAAGAAGATGGGGAACATGAAGGACCTCATGGGCATGATCCCCGGCGTGGGCAAGGCGATGAAGAACATCGACATCCCCGACGACGCCTTCAAGGGCATCGAGGCGATCATCAAGAGCATGACGCCGGAGGAGCGGAAGAACCCATCGGTGATCAACGGCAGCCGACGGGCCCGATTGGCCATGGGCAGCGGCCGCGGCATCGAGGAAGTGAACAAGCTGATGAAGCAGTTCGAGGAGATGCGGAAGATGATGAAGATGATGGGCGACAAGACCAAGATGCAGAACATGATGCGGCAGATGCAGGCCGCACAAGGCATGCGCAGGTAGGCGCAGGCATTGTGTGCCCGGTATGGGCGGAACATGCTCCGCCCGCAGATGCGGGAGCAAGACGATGGCTCGATGAACGAACCTGAGATCGAACCAGCCTACGCCGTTTAATTCCTAGGATATCGATACCTCGCCAGAGGACCCGAGGCCACCGGTTTTGGCGGTGTTTGGCATCGAAGCGAGCGATTGTTCTTCCGATGGATCAAGTGCGCGCAATGATGCCTTCCATGCAAAGCACAAATTGGCGGTGCCCGTGCCGATCAATGGACGTGCATGTGGTCCATGACAGGTGCGGGTCAGTATTCGGAGATCGGAACGTTCCTGTTCACGAACGGCTATAGGCGAAGCTGGGGTAATCGCAATCGTTGGCATGCATGGAGTGCAGAATTCGGTTCCTCACCGGGTCACCGCCTTCAAGCCGACGATGGAGGCGATGAGCGTGAAGAGGAAGAAGAGCCGCCAGAAATCCGCAGGCTCCCTGAAGAGCACCATGCCCACGATGGCCGTGCCCGCCGCACCGATGCCGGTCCACACCGCGTACGCCGTGCCGATGGGAAGGGATTGAGATGCCTTGTAGAGCAGCAGCATGCTCACCGTGAGGCAAATGATGAAACCGACGAGCCATGCCACGCGTGTGGGACCTTCTGCGAGCTTGGCCTGACCCAAGCACGAGGCGAAACCCACTTCGAAGAGGCCAGCGATGATGAGCAGGAGCCAGGGCATGCTGCTACCTGATCACATGAAAGACTGTGCCCATGAAGTCGGATTGCGCGATAAAACCGATGTAGCGAGAATCAACGCTTGCGTTTCGGTTGTCGCCGAGCATGAACCAATGCCCGTCTGGAACGACCGTCTCGGGTATCTCATCTTCCTGCCAACCGGGCGCGTGGAAAACGGAATCGGGAATGAAGCCCTGCAAGCGCAGGAGGCCCATGCGCTCCGCAGCAGCATCGATCATGAATACAGCGATGCTGTCCGAACCGATGGGAAAGTGATCGTCGGGATGCATGTCGCCTTGCTGCACGAGCCGATTCAACATCGAAGAATGCGCGCGGTACCGGTGCTTCAGGCTGAAAGCGGCATCGGCCTCTTCGCTATTCACTGACAGACGTCCTGCACGGACCATGATGGTGTCTCCTGGGAGGCCGCACAAGCGCTGCAACCAGACTTCCTTGCGCCCGCCGACGTCGTGCATGAAGCAGATGATATCGAAGCGCTTCGGTGCGATCCAGTCCGAAGCAAGGACATGCGCCCCGCGAGGAATGCCGGGCTCGCAGCCAGCGGTTGGAACGACATAGAACTGCAGATGACCAGTGATGCGCGCGTAGGCGAAGGAGCAAACAGCCAGTGCCGCGAGGCCGCCTCCGATGATCCCGGCGATCATCCAGCCTTTCAATCCGCGTTCAGGTCGATGATCGGCCATCAGAGAGCATGGGCCAAGTGAAGAATCACCCCTGCGCCGCGCGTGCGCTGCGTGAAGAAGGCTGGCAGATGCGGCGTGGCCATGGTGATCAGCCAGCGGTCCTTGATCACATGCGTTGCGCTGGCACCGAGCCGCAATCCGCCGAATCCGCCCATGCTCAGCGTGAGGCCCGCTTCGGAACGCGCACCCAGCATGCTCTCCGCAGCGAAGGCCACCGCCGGCACATAGCCAGGCAGGTTCCGCTGATCCACGGTGATCGAACCCTTCCACCGCTCGCTGAGCCTGCCCCGCATCCGCGCGCTGAGGCGGAAAGGAAGCCAGGTCGAATAGGCCGAGGTCCTGAATCGGATCCCTAGCGTATCGAGCACCTGGTCCTCTCCGAGCACCGCTTGATCGAGCTCAAGGATGTTCTCCACGGTGATGCCCTCGAACACCAGTGCGGTATCGCGCTCCAAGCGTTGTCCGGTGCGGTCCCATGAGCAGAAGCCGAGGTCCTGTGCCTCGAGCTCGATGAGCAGGCCGCGATGCGGGCGCAAGAGCGGGAGCTGCCAGCGACCGGACAGGGCGAGGCCAAGGCCCTGCAGCGATCCGGGTGCGGCCTCGATGCTATCGCTGCGCTGGTAACGGCCGTTGACGTTGGCGCGCAGCACACGGCCATCGGGGCCGGTGTACAGATCCGCCCAACGGATGTCGGCGGCGGCGTGGCTCTCGCCCATCACCAGGTCGATGCGGGCGTAATGTGATTGCCGCGCATGCCGAACGCCCACGCCGATGGTCTGATAGCGCATCCGGGTGAAGCGGGCAGGCCCGAGATCCGCCCTTCGCTCCTCATAGCCGGCATTCCCGAAGAAGGTGATGTTGAACAGGTCGGCGGGGAAGCGCACGCCCATGTGCTCATGGTGCGCCACGCTCACCTCCGGCCGCCAGCGCTCCTGCACCGGGCCTGCGTAGGTGATGCGCGCATCGATGAGGTAGCCAGCGCTGTTCCGCACGCGCAGGGCATCACGCGAGCGTCCGCGGAGCTCGCGGTCCAGGTAGGCGCCGCGAAACAAGGCCACCGGCAATTCATTCAGGAGGCTGTTCGCGTTGAAGTCGAAGGCACCCTCGAGGATCAGGGCGCGCTCATGCCCGGAAATCATGGTATGGAGCCGATCGGGTGGCACCGTCGCCGATGGGTCACGGGGCAAAGCGTGCTGGGCGGAAGCACCCATGGCCCAGAATGACAGCACAACGAGCGCTCCGCTCCTATTCATCCCCATTCACCAGGTAATTGGCCGCCAGCGTAACCTGAAGGTCGAGCGCGTAGGTATCAAGCAGCCTTAAGTGCTGGCTCTGGTCGGCGGTGGTAAAGGCCACGCGCGTGCGCAGACGGGCACCGGTGTAGAGCAGGTCCACCAGCGCTTCATCCAATTCCGCCGTGAGCAGGCTATGGGTTCGTTGCACCACGAGGCCCTCCGAGCCAAGGATGCCCGGATCAGCGATGCCATCCACCGGTATGCTGCCGATCACTTCGCCCTCACCGTCGATGAGGTCGAGCACGATCCGCGCACTCATTGGGAAGCCGTTGGTGGCGAAGAGCCGCAAGGTTCCGCTGCGCAGGGCATGCCCTTCGGCCGTGCCAGGCAGATCGGGCAGGCTGATGCTCTGCAAGGTGAGCTCGTTCGCGATGAGCCGCAGCGGCACTTCCAGGTCGATGCTCGCCCTGAGCTTGCTGCTGTGATAGAGGAAATCGTGGCCGTTGCTGATGTCGCCGAGCGGGTTCAGCGAGAGGTCAAGCTCGTAGCGCGCGCGATCAGGGAGCGTCTCAATGAACTCCGTGAGGTTGCTGTTGCCCACGTTGAACGTGCGCTCCACGAAGGTGGGCTGCGGGCCCGTGCCCGAATCGAGCGCCCGCGTGAGGTTCAGCGGGCCGTTGAAGAGCGCATGCGCGAGCGGGACCTCAGTGCCCGTTCGCGTGTTGATCGCTGTGAGCTCCCGCATGCGCAGCTGCAGGTCCACCCCGAATCCGTTCTCGACCTTCAGCTTGAGCGTGGCCGCCTCAAGGTCTAGCGTGCCCCCGACAAGGGCATCGAAGAGGCCGAGGTCCTCCTCCGTAGGGCCGGTGCTCACTTCGCGCTGCCCGAAGAAACCGCGCGCGAATTCCGGCACGAGGCCGAAGTAGCGCGCCTCAAGGATCAGGCTGTCCTGATCGGTAACGGTGGCGCCCTGCCCATTGGGATCGAGCTGCGCGCCGACTATGGTCTCCAGGGTGTTCACGGCATTCAGCTGCGGCCCACGCAGGTCGAATCGGGCGCCTGCCAGCTCGCGCGTGGCATAGGAGATGGTGGGTTGCGCGGGCGTACCGGCATCCGCTTCGGTGTTAAGCGTGTTGCTGCCGTTGGCGAACTGCGCCGCCGGGATCTGGATCGAGCCCAGGATCCTGCTCTGCACCATGTTGGTCATCTTCAGCTCGAGGGTTCCTTCACGCAGGATCAGCTCACGCAGCGCAAGGTCCTCCAGGTCGAATTCCTGCACATCAGCCTGGTTGAAGAAATTCACGCCAGCCGGGAAATCGAGCGGTCCAGGGAACGGAAGCGCATACCGGTAGAAGAAGGTGGTATCAGGGGCCGTGAGCACCGTATCCAGGTTCAGGTCGAAGAGCTCGCCGCTGTACACGAGCGTCACCGATCCATCGGGGTCGGTGACCAGGAGTGAATCGGGCAGCAAGTCGCGCAGGGTGAAGGTGGTGCGCACCAGCGGGGCCAGGAGGTCGATATCCCACGTGGGCTCCTCACTCACCTTGCGGCAGCCCGGTACGGCGGTGAGGAAAACTGCCCCCAGCAACAAGGCAACCGTCCCGGTCCTGCGCTCGTTCTCCATGCGTGTGGCAAGGTAGGACTAGCATCCGTCAACCCCGTGGCGGAGCGCTTCCGTAACATTGCCTGTGGCCTAGACGCATGAATCCGCTCCAACGCTTCATCCTGTTGCCCACGTTGCTCGCTGCGGTGGTCATGTACGGGCTGTCGTACCTGTGGCATGGAGTAGTCTTGAGCGATATGGACGATCTCTCGATACCGAAGTGGCTCTACTTCACGCTCGCGGCCGTGGTCTATCTGGTGCTCGGATTCGGTCTGACGATGGCCACGCATAAGGCTGTCCAGTACGAATGGATTTCCTTGAAGAAGGCCTTCCCTTTGATGGCCATGCTGCTCTCGGCCGTCATCGGATTCTTCGTATACCTCGTGATCTTTGTGCTGGGTATGAGCTTCGCGAAGCATGGCATGGCGCACGTGGTGGTGGACATCATCTGGCAGATGCTCGAACAGGCCATTGGCGGATTGATGGTGAGCCTCGGCATCATCTACGACATGCACCAGCGCTTCATAGAGCAGGAGCGGGCAGGGTGAGCCAGCTCAAGCAAATGCAAAGGCTGAAAGTCGAAAGCTGGAACAAAGCCTCGGGCCAACCGGCGATTCAACTTTCAGGTTTCAAGTTTCAGCTTTCATGTTTCAGATTTCCCCAAGTACTTGCCTTTCCACAGCCGTTCCAGCATGCGCGCGTATTCCTGCTCCTTCGGATTGTCCCCCGGTGCATAGAATGACTTCCCGCTGATCGCTTCGGGCAGGAATTCCTGATTCACGAAGTTGCCGGCTCCGTCGTGGCTGTATTGGTAGTCCGAGCCGTAGCCGAGGTCCTTCATCAGCTTGGTTGGTGCATTGCGAAGGTGCAAGGGCACAGGCAGGTCGCCGCTGCGACGCACCTCGGACTGTGCCGCACCGATGGCCATGTAGCTCGCATTGCTCTTCGGCGAGCAGGCCAGGTACACCGCGCATTGGCTCAGGATGATGCGGCCCTCCGGCCAGCCGATCATCTGCACAGCCTGCATGGCGGTGGTGGCCATGAGCAGCGCGTTGGGATTGGCATTGCCGATGTCCTCGCTGGCCAGGATCACCATGCGGCGCGCGATGAAGAGCGGGTCCTCGCCGCCCTCGACCATGCGCGCTAGCCAGTACACCGCCGCGTTGGGATCGCTGCCGCGCATGCTCTTGATGAAGGCGCTCACGATGTCGTAGTGCTGCTCACCTTGCTTGTCGTAGCGGGCGGAGGTGCGTGCCACCTCGGCCACCAGCGCATCCGTGATCACGGCCGGATCACCGGCGGCCTTCACGCAGAGCTCGAAGGTGTTGAGCAGCCGCCGTGCGTCGCCGCCGCTGGCGCGCATCAGCGCCGCTGTCTCGCGGAGCTCGATGCTGCGCGCTTTCAGTTCCGCATCGGTTGCCATGGCGCGCTGCAAGAGTTCCATGAGCTGCTCTTCGGCCAACGGCTCCAGCACGTACACCTGGCAGCGCGAGAGCAGCGCGCCGATCACCTCGAAGCTCGGGTTCTCGGTGGTGGCGCCGATCAAGGTGATGGTGCCTTTCTCCACGGCGCCGAGCAGGCTGTCCTGCTGCGCCTTGCTGAAGCGGTGGATCTCGTCGATGAAGAGCACGGCGCTGCGCGCGAAGAGGCCCGCACCGCCGGCCTGCTCGATCACCTCGCGCACATCCTTCACGCCGCTGTTGATCGCGCTCAGCGTGTGGAAGGGCCGCTTCAGCCCTTGGGCGATCAACCGGGCGAGCGTTGTCTTGCCCACGCCTGGCGGACCCCACAGGATCATGCTCGGCAGCATGCCGCCCGCCAATGCCTTGCGCAGCACGCCATCCCGCCCGATCAGGTGCGACTGGCCCACCACCTCATCGAGGGTGCGCGGGCGCATGCGCTCGGCCAAGGGCGTGTTCTCCTGCATGCGGCGAAGTTGCGACGTGATCGGCCTCTCTCGAAATGCAGGATGGATCCGGCTGGCGCTTGAGCCCGACTGAATCAGCAATCAGGAATCAACAATCACGATCTACAAGTCGGGCCCTCTGTTTCGCGCGCCATCAAGCCTCCTCCAACGAATACACGACCATCCCGCTCCGCAGTTTCGGCTCGATGTAGGTGCTCTTCGGCGGCATCGTCCCGCCCTCATCCGAGACGGCCTTCAGTTGCTCGAAGCTCACGGGATGCAGGTGGAAGGCGACTGCAGCCTCACCCTGCTCCACGCGCCGGTCCAGTTCGGTGGTACCAGCGGTGCCGGGCACGAAGCCCACGCGGGGATCGGTGCGCAGGTCGTGGATGCCGAGCACCGGGCCGAGCACCAGCGAGCTGAGGCGTGCGGCATCCAGGCAATCGGCCGCTGCGCATGGCGCGGCCTGTGGCGGGAGCGTGAGCGCGTGCCAGCCGCTGGCCGTGCGCACCCCGATGATGCCCGGCGCGGCGAAGGGGCCTCGTGCGGGTGCGAGGGCGCCGATCCGTGATAAGGACATGAGGAATGCGCGCTCATCCGATCCGCCGAAGTCATTCACCACGCGATCGAAATTGAACACGTAGAGTTGCTTGCGCGGGACGATGAACGCCAGGCACCAATAGGCGGGATCCACATCCGTGAGGCCGCGCGACTCGGCCAGGCGCGCGCTGCTCGCCAGGCGGTGGTGGCCATCGGCGATGTAGAGCGCGGGCACTTCAGCGAAGGCGCGCTGCAATCGCTCGTGCATGGTCCGGTCGGTGATGGGCCAGAGGCGGTGGCTCACGAGGTCGCGCGTGCGATGGGCATAGGCGGACCGTGTGTTCAGCAGGGGGTCGAGCAGCGCCTCCCAGGCGGTGCCATCGGGCGTGGCCAGCAGCACCGGCTCGGCGTTCATGCCCGTGCTGCCCAGGTACTCGGCGAAGAGCTGTTCGCGTGCCGTAAGCGTTTGCTCATGCACCTTGATCCGGCCATCGCGGTACGCCTGCGTGCTCACGCCGCAGACGATGCCGCGCGTGATATTGCCGCGCGATTCCTGCTCATAGAGGTAGATCGCGGGCTGCTCTTCGCGCACCATGGTGCCCGCGTCGCAAAAGCCCTTGAAGGCCATGCGCACGCGATGGAAGCGCTCGGCGCGAGGGAGCTTCACGGTGCTGTCATCATCGGGGCGCAGCACGTGCAGGAAACTATGCGGGTTATCCGCGAGGCGCTGCGCGAGTTCTTGCTGCGGATACGTGACGTAGCTGCGGGAGCCCACGAGGTGCGCCTTCTCCGGCACCGGCCGCCAGGCGCGGAATGGCCGCAGCTCGATCATGGCCTTCAGATCACCGTGGCAGCGCTGCGCCAGGCGAGGATCCGTTCCACCAGCTCATCGCCCACGCGGCCCTGGGCTTCGGCCGTTGCGGCACCGATGTGCGGGCTCAGGCTCAAGCCGGGCTCGGCGAGCACATCAGCGCGCGGTTCGGGCTCGTTCACGAATACGTCGAGCGCGGCTCCGCGAAGGCGGCCTTCCTTGATCGCCGCGAGCAGTTCATCCTCATCCGCGCTGCCGCCTCGCGCGGTGTTCACCAGCACGGCACCGGCTTTCATCAGGCCCAGCTCGCGCTTGCCAAGCACCGGGCGGCCATCCTTCTGGGCGGGCACGTGCAGGCTCACGGCATCGCTCTGCTTCAGCAGCTCATCCAGCGGCACCATCTTCACCGGGACACGCACGGGCACGCCGCCTACCTCGAGCTCGATCGCATCGGCGGTGGCGTGGTTGTCGGCGTAGATCACCTTCATGCCGCAGCCCAGCGCATAACGTGCGGTCCACTGGCCGATGCGCCCGAAGCCGATGATGCCGAGCGTCTTGCCGCGCAGCTCGAAGCCCTTCTCGTACTCCTTCTTCAGCTCCTTGAACTTCGACATGCCCTCGCCCGGCATGCGGCGGTTGCTCTTGTGCAGCGAGCGCATAAGCGTGAAGAGGTGCGCGATGACCAGTTCGGCCACGCTGATGCTCGAGGAGGCCGGGGTGTTCACCACCGGGATGTTCTTGTTGCGGGCATGCGCCACATCGATGTTGTCGAGGCCCACGCCGCCGCGGCCGATGAGCCGGATGCCCGGGCAGGCGTCGATCAGGTCCCGACGCGCCTTGGTGGCGCTGCGCACGAGCAGCACATCAACCTTCTCCTTGTTCAGGTAATCGGCGAGCTGCTCCTGCGGCACATGCTCGGTGGTCACGTTGAAACCCTCCTCCTGCAAGCGGGCCTTGGCTGCTGCCGAGATGCCGTCGTTGGCGTGTATGCGCATGGTATCTGCCGAAGCCTTCGGCGAAGGTTGATGGTCTATCCGTTCTTCTGTGCGAAATGCTCCATCACGTCCACCAGCACCTGCACGCTCTCGATGGGCAGGGCATTGTACATGCTGGCGCGGTAGCCGCCCACGCTCCGGTGCCCACGGATCCCGCTGATGCCGGCTTCCTTCCAAAGGGCATCGAAGGCGGGTTCCAGCGCAGCGTCGCTCATCACGAAGCACGCGTTCATGGTGCTGCGGTCCTCGGCGGCGGCGGTGCCTTTGAAGAGCGGCAGTCGGTCCACCGCATCGTAGAGGAGCCTGGCCTTCGCGTTGTTGCGCCGCTCGATCTCGGCCACGCCGCCAATCTTCTTCATCCACTCCAGGGTGAGCATGCTCACGTACACCGCGAACACCGGTGGGGTGTTATACATGCTCTCCTTGCTGCCGTGGTTCTTCAGGTCGAGCATGGGGCTCAGCTTGCGACCGGTATTGCCGGTGCGCTCCGGGTCGAAGAGGTACACCGTGGCGCCTGCAGGGCCCATGTTCTTCTGCGCGCCTCCGTAGATCAGAGCGAAGTCGGCCACGTTCACCGGACGGCTGAAGATGTCACTGCTCATGTCGCAGACAACCGGCACGGGCGACTCGGGGAATCGCTTCCACTGCGTGCCGAATATGGTGTTGTTGCTGGTGAGGTGGAAGTAGTCCGCGTCCGATGGGATCCCGAAGCCCTTGGGGATGTAGCTGAAGTTCCTATCCTCGCTGCTGGCCACCACGAGGGTCTCGCCTGCGAGCTTGCTCTCCTTGATGGCGCGCGAGGCCCACTCACCGGTGTTCGCGTAGGCACTCTTGCCGCCGGGCTTCATGTAGTTGAGCGGCACCATGTGGAAGCCCAAGCTGGCGCCTCCGCCGAGGAAGACCACTTGGTAATGGTCCGGCGCGCCGAGCAATTCCTTCACCAGCGCTTGCGCTTTGGCCATCACGGCTTCGAAGGGCTTGCTGCGGTGGCTGATCTCCAGGATGCTGAGCCCGCTGCCCTCGAAGTCGAGCACCGCTTGCGCGGCTTGCTCAAAGACCTCTTGCGGCAGGATGCAGGGGCCGGGGCTGTAGTTGTGGACCTTCTTCTTGGTGGCTACGGTCATGGCGTTGGGATTCGGCGGCCAAATGTATTGGCGCTAGGGGAGCCGAACATGACAAAGCTCGCCTACAGCATACCCCTCGCCTTGATCTCCAGATACCGGTTGATCACGTTCACGGTGAGGTCCTGCGGGCGGCAGAGTCTGTGAGCGTCATTCCAACACCAGCTTCCCACCCGTTAGCCACTTGCCCTCATCGGCCACATGAACATAGTACATGCCCGATGGTTGCCTATCCAAGGCCAGCCTATGCTCGACATTGCCCGCGATGCGTTCGCGGCGCACCACGCGCCCATCGGTGGCCATAAGTGTTAGCTCGAATGGCCCATTACCAACGCCCGGCGGAAGCGTGAGCTGCAAGGTGGCTTGCCCCTGCGCGGGGTTGGGGAAGATGTGGAGCGCTCCCAGCAGGTTGGTGGCCTGCTCGGTGATGCCCACGTTGTTGCAGCCAGGCACGATGCAGCCCATGCTATCCACCTTCACCACCCACGTGTCTTGGCTGATGCCCGGCGGGTTGTTGCCGCTGGCGCTGAAGTAGGCCGCGCCCGCTGCGATGAAGCCGCCATCGGCGGTGGGCAGCACATCGTAGAAGCGGCCGGTACCGTCGGTGAGGCCATCGGCCACCGAGAAGTAGGCGAACATCCACAGGCTATCGCCCTCGCTGGTGGTGCGGCACAGCAGACCCTTCTGCCCGCTGCCCATGCCCATATTGGCATAAGTGGCACCGGTTGCGATCAAATCCCCGTTGGGACATTCTTTCCCGGCAAGGAAGAGCGTGGATGGTGCTGTTGGTCCGAATTCATTTTCCCAAATGATGCTGCCATCTGTGCTGTCGAGCTTGGCGATGTAGCAGCGCATGGCTTGGCTGTTGGCGGCATAGCCCCTGGCACTGAAGACCAGCACGTGCCCATCGGCTGCGGTGATGATCTGGGTGCCGGCATCTGAAAATGGGCCGCCCCATCGCACACGCCATTTCAAGTTTCCCAAACTATCGGTGCGCTGCACCCAATGATCCGTATTGCTGATGGTGATGTTATGCGAACCCGCCATGAACAATTCGCCAGCACCTGCAAGCGAGGAACTCAAGAAGCCGCAGAACGGATTTCCCGGCCAAGAGTAGGTTCGGCGCCAAAGCTCATTGCCGTTCTCGTCCGTGCGAATGGCGAATGCCTGATAGGAGGCCAGCCCTTCCGTTCCGGTGAAGCCGACAATGAGGAAATCACCATCGGTGGTGCGCTTCACTTGATAGCCGATCCAGAAGTCATTTCCATTGGGATCACCGAACACCTTGGTCCAGAGCGTATCGCCGTTGGCATCGAAGCGCATGAGATAGACCTCATCGAAGCCGGTGGTGTCCTCGCTGGCGCCGCCCACCACGTAGCCCCCGCCGGGAATGGTGTCGCAGCAGTTGCTCCAGCCTGCGGTTGTGCCATGATATGGCCTGTAAGCGCGCTTCTCCCATTGCTTTGCACCATTGAAGTCGAGCTTGGTAAGCAGCACAGAATAATGGCTGAGCCAAAAGTCCGGGCCAAGACTGTCCACATCCGCACTCGTTGAGGTTACCATGTAACCATCCTCAAGCAGTTCAATGTTGAATGCACCCTGGGCGAATCCCCACCCAAACGCATCGTAGCGTTCATTGAATCCCTGGCCCATTGCCAAGGATTCAATGAACGCTGCCGCTCCAAACAATAGCGAGCGCATGGCCGCTTATTGCACTACCAAACGCGCTTGCTGGCTCGGCTGGTCTGGTCGCAACACCTCGATGAGATATAGACCACTGCCTAATCCATCAAGTGGTATGGTAGCGATGCCTTGGTTACCGCTGAGCACAAAGCTGCTGAGTTGGCGACCATGCACGTCGAGGACACGAAGCTGTGCTTGGTCGCTCCCTCCAAGATCGAATGCCACATAAGCGGCGTTCCGCGCAGGGTTCGGGAAGACTTCGAGAAGTTCATCATCATGCCATTGTACAGGTTGCACCTGTAGTGCGCGACTCGCAGACTTCGGTCCGGTTTCCGGTAGCACAATCACTTCTTCTGGCAATTCTTCGCCTAAAGCGTGCAGCCAGGCATTCGCCCAAGTGCTGCCTTGTACATCGCGCTGTTGGCCCAAGTTGGCCAACCAAGTGCGCAGGGCCTCATCGGGTTCTGCCAAACCTTCTTGCTGTTCCAGTTGTGCGTAGCGCTTCAGCAGGGTGTAGCGCTCCGGGGAATCGCTGGCGCTCTCTTCGGCCAAGGCCAGGGTTTCCAAAGCACTGTAGTCGCCCTTGGCCGTGAGCACACCGCTCACGGCGAGCGCATGGTTCTCAGCGGGCAATTCTCCGTGCAATGCGAGCAAGGCATCCAACGATGCGGCCAGATCCTCTTCGTCCAACCAGCTCATGCGGCCCAGATCGGCGAGGGCCTCGGCTTTGTTGCCGCCGTGCTTGGCCATGGCGCTTTCTAGTAGTGTTAGCACGTTCAATCCGTTCTGCGCGGCATGCACCAGGCTCGCATAACCTGCGGGCAGGCCGTAGTCATCAACCATCAGCAAGGCTTCTGTTTGCAGCGGGCTGTTGCTCAGCAGGGCTTGCGTGATGTGCCAGGCGCTCATGGCGGGGCTGCGCTCGAAGGCGGCTTGCCATACATCCAGGCTCACCTTGGGCGCTACGCTCTGCAGCGCATTGCGCACTTGCGTGCTGCTCTTGGTTGGGTCGTCCACGTAACCCAGCAGGCTGTAGGTATCGCCGTTGTCCTTGGTGGCGTCGTAGGCGTCTTTGCTGCTCTCGTAGTCGGCATGCTCGCCTTCGGCCAGGAGGCGCTTCACTTCCTTGCCACCATCGTCGAGCAAACTGGGGCAGTGTTGTTCTTTGCTCGTCCAGCCGACAAGTTGATCACTCGTGATGATCTCAATAGGATTATCCGCGTAATTCGGTTTGGTGCGATCGGTCGCTGTTGGGAAATGATGGAAATACTCTACCACCGTCGCCGTCACCTGCACGTGCCAATCCTCTTCGGGGTCTCCCGCACCGGTATGATCCAAGCTGAAGCGGTTGCCGGCGGGGTTCTTCCATTCCGTTTGGTCAAGGGGATTGTTAATCGGACCACCCTGTGTCTTCTGCACTCGCACATCGCCACCTGTGAGAGCATTGTCGAAGAAGTTGGCATCGGCTAGGCCGTAGTCGTTGCACTTCACCTCCAGGCCAAGGGCATCGTCCTCACCGGCGTTCTGGCCTTGTATGATGCTGCCGGTGTAGAGGTTGTCGAACGTGTTGTTGTAGAACGTGTTGTAGTCGGGGCCGCTATCCTTGATCACCAGACCCACCTTGCGCGGCGCGCCGGGCTGGGTGGTACGGAAGCTGTTCTCCTGGATGCGGTAGCCGGTGCATTGGTCACTGTACACGCCGTAGGTGGCGCCCACGATGCCGGGCGTGAAAGGTGTGGGCACATCGAAGCTGCACCGTGTGATGCTGGCGTCTTGGGCGCCCTCCATGCGGATGCCGAAGTTGGTGCCGGTGAAGGTGGCGTTATCCACGCTGAAGGTGCGATCGGTCTTGTAGGTAACGGCAAGGATACCCCTGTGCAGATTTGTGAAGCTGCTGGTGGTGACGTCTTGCGGCGGGCATGGCGTGCCTAGGGGCACTAGGCTGGCACAATCATCGGCCACGGTGAAACTGCTGCTGTTGTTGCTGATGCCGGCGCCTTGGTGGTAGGGCATTTCCAGCTGTTGGCCAAGTAGCGTATTGCGCCAGGAGCAGCCCCGGAAGGGGATTCCGCGCACTCCTTCCATGGCCACGTGGCTGTTGGGATAGAGCCCCTCCACCGGTATGCCGCCGTCGGTGACGAAATCGCAGCGCTTGAAGATGCTCACGTTGGGTATCACATCGCCGTTGCTCAAGCGGTTCTCGAAGGGTCGGAACACCACATCGTGGATGTTGTTGAGGAAGCGCGAATCCTGCGCACTGACGATGCCGCCGGTGCTCTCCTTGATGATGGCGCCCAGTGGATCGTTGAAATCGCCACGCGCGGTGAACACGCCGGTGCGCGCGTTGGAGATGGTGCTGTTATTCAAATCCAGGTAGCCTTGGTTCGCTTGAGTTTGCTGTGCGAAGTAGTTGCCACGCAGTTCAATGCCGTCCCACAGGCTGTTGGGGCATTCGTCGATGCTGGTAAGCGTGGCATCCTCTACGATGAGCTTGCCGCCACGCTCCACCACGATGCGCGTGGGCCACGCCAGCTGCTCGGTATCGGCGAAGCGGATGGTGCAGTTGGAGATGGTGAGGGTGATGCCGTCGGGGATGAGGATCGTGCCTACGATGTTCTTGTCAGAGTTCCATGTTTCATCGCCTTGCAGAGTGTAGGTGTGCGTGTCGTCGCTGAGCGCTTCCATCACGGTGAAGTCGTAATCGATGCGGCTTTGGCAATCTGGGAGGAGCTTCACGAGATAAGCGTCGTCGAAGTTGTGGCTGGTGTTGCCGGATACCACCAAGCCGCCGTCGGCGGATTCGGTGATTCGGTACATGCACTCTTGCTTTCGGATGTCACCCGGGAAGCAGGTGCCTTCGTCACCGGGCTCAGAATCGAATTTGGTCTTCCACATTATACTGCCATCTGCCAAGCTCAATTTATTGACGTAGGTGTCCGTACTCCAATAGTCGTATTGATTGGTATTCGGCCAATCATGATTGAACTGTTCCAAACAGGTCTGCAAGGTGCCAGAGAGGTCGGAATAGCCGAAAGCGTTGGAAATGGAATAAGGGTCTGGCCAGGATGAACTGACGATGGCTAGGTTTCCATCGCTGGTTTGGATGACGCCTGCTTGCAGATCATAGGCGCGGACCTCGCCCAATGGGCTTACCCAATCCGGCACTGAATTGTTCAGCGAGAGTCGGTAAACACGCAGATCCGCAATGCTTCGTCCACTATAGGTCTCCGTGGTGATCTCGTAGTCGCTGAGCACCGGCCAGGCAATGCCTATGACTCCTTGGTCATCAACTAATGTCGCATTCGTGGAGAACTGATGCAAAGCGCTCGAGTGGGTCTGCGCGAACCAAGGGTCAGCGGTAGTCCAGGATTGAGATATGGTGAAAGGCGCGCTTTCGGCATCCTCCACATGCGCGACAAAGGCGCCCTGCTTGCCATTCGGGTATGTTGTCCCGGCGAGGACCGCGTGCGTGAGTCCGTTGATGACCTTGGTGCGCACCGAAAGCGTGCGCATACCTGCGTTGGGCTGCACCCCTGGAATGTTCGCCCTATCCACCACATGTCCATCGCTTCCACGAACGCGCATGTACATCTGACCTCCGGCGTCCATTGCCACATAGAACCCGCTCCCCTGGCCGCCCGGCAGCATCATGGGAGCTAAGCTCCAGATGCGCGAGGTTTGCCCCCATGCTGTATAGGCATCAGGAGGGTTGCCATAGGCGTTCTGCCAAATCAAGTTAGCATCAAGGTCAACTTTCACCATGTATCCCTTAAGGCCAATTTCGCCATAAGGCGGCAGCCCTCCACCCGGCGAATCATCGCAGTCAATCCCAGAAATGTCCTGGCTTAATCCAACACCCGGATTGTATGGCAACGACGTGTATGGGCCTTGTGCGCTAGTGCCCTTCCGAGGTGCACCAACCTCTCCTGCCGCAACAATGTTCCCGTCGATGTCCTGCGCGACATCGTAGAACGTCCCGATCAAGTAGCTGCGGCACCAGAGCTGCTGCCCATTCATGTCGTACCGAGCAAGCCAGCAGCGTGGTTGGCCCTTTCGCTCCTCTAAAGTTTCCAGTTCATTCCAGCCAGGTGTGTTGCCCGGCACGTAGCCAAAACAGCCCGTTTCATCAAGAGGGAACCAGTTGCGCGCCTTGTTGTAACCGGCTGCGGCATACCCGATCTGCTGGCCGTTCTCATCGTACAGATTGCAGTGTGAGTACCACCAATCCTCACTGCTCTCCTCCCTGCTAATGGCACCACCGCTTTCCGGGCCTTCAACCAGCGTATTGCCGATCCAGGTGTATCGGCTTCCATAATCCGGCCTGAATGGTGGATGCATGAAGTCGCGCCATTCCACGGTTGGTGGCGGCTGTTGTGCCTGCGCGTTCGCTCTCATCCCTCCGAAACCCTTATCAGACAAGGGGTTCAGTAGGGGGGGGGGGAATGAATGCCTCGACCAGCACAAGCTTCAGAAGGTATTTGGTGAACATGGCAGGGAGTTTTGGTGAGGTGAACCTAGCATGCCTTTATCCTCCTTCTTCAACAATGATCTAACAAAACGAGGAGCGGTATTTGGAGGGCTTCGCCACCTCTACAGCATCCCCCTCGCCTTGATCTCCAGATACCGGTTGATCACGTTCACGGTGAGGTCCTGCGGGCGGCAGAGGATCGCGGGCAGGCCGTGCTGCTCCAACTCGCGCGCGATGAGGCGCTTCTCGTGCACCATTTTCTCGGCGATGGCGCGCACGTACACCTGCTCCGTATCGGTGGGCAGGTGGCGCAGGTCCTCTTCGAGATCGGTGTTGAGGAAGAAGATGGGCACCACCAGGTGCTGGCGCGCCAGCCGCTGCAGATAGGGCAGCTGGCGGTGCATGGCCTGCGCGCTCTCGTAGTTGGTGTAGAGCAGCAGCAGGCTGCGCTGGTGCAGTTCGCGGCGTACGGCCATGAACAGCGCCTCGAAGTCGGTCTCCTTGTAGTCGGTGCCTTGGGCGTAGAGGGCTTGCAGGATGTGCTGCATGTGGCCGCGCTGCCGGCTGGCGCGCACGAAGTCGTGGGGTGTATTGCTGAAGGTGAGCAGGCCCGCGCGGTCCTCCTTGCGCATGGCGATGCTGCTGATCACCAGTGAGGCATTGATAGCGTAATCCAGCAGGCTCAGTCCCTCGAAGGGCATCTTCATCACGCGGCCGGTGTCGATCAGTGAGAAGACCTGCTGCGCCTTCTCGTCCTGGTACTGGTTCACCATCAAGCGGCCGCGGCGCGCGCTGGCCTTCCAGTTCACGGTGCGGCGGTCGTCGCCGGGCACGTATTCCTTGATCCGCTCGAATTCGCTCTGGTGCGCCACGCGGCGGATGCGCTTGATGCCCGCGAGCGTGAGCCGGTTGCTGATGGCGAGCAACTCGTACTTGCGCAGTTGCAGGTAGCTCGGGTACACGGCCACTTCCTTATCCGCATCGAGCACGAAGCGGCGCTCCATCAGCCCGAGCACGCTGCTCACCAAAATGTTGATGTCGCCGTAGCGGTAAACGCCCCGCTGCACAGGACGCACATCGTACCTGAATGCGCGCTTCGACCAGGCGCCGATGCTTCCTGTGAATTCAAGGTCGCGCTTCTGGAACTGGTGCGGCAGCTCATCCAGCACGCGCAGCCGCATGGGGATGCCGTAGCCGCTCTCGAGTTCGATGGTCACCGGATTCTGATCGCCGTTGCTCCAGCGGTCGTAGGTGCGCCGCGCGCCGTGCAGGCCGGAGCGGGGGCCGAACAAGAGGAAGAGCTCGGCAACCAGCGCGAGCGTGAAGGTCAGCGCGCAGAGTTTCGCCGCCACCAGCAGTGGATCCCACGCCCAGCCCAGCACGAAGAGCAGCACCAAGGCCCAGCTGATCCCGAAGAAGCGGCGGGTGAGGAAGATGCTGCGCAGCCGATGGAGCATTCTAGCGCGGCACTTCAATCTGCTTCACGAGCTGCTGCACCACCTGGTCGGGGCTGAGCCCTTCCATCTCGCGCTCGGGCGTGAGCTGCACGCGGTGACGGAGCACATGGGGGGCCATGGCCTGCACATCCTCTGGCGTCACGAAGTCACGGCCCGAAACGGCAGCGCTGGAGCGTGATGCACTGAGGATGGCGAGCGATGCACGCGGCGATGCGCCGAGCATCAAGGAGCCATCGTGGCGCGTGCGATCGACGATGGCGGCGATGTAACGCAAGAGTTTCTCCTCGCAGCGCACCTGGCGCGTGAGCCAGCGTGCGCGTTCCAGTTCATCGGGGCCGATCACCGGGATGATGGCATCGGCGCTGAGCAGTTCACGGCCTTGCTGCGCACGCATGAGGATCGCGGTCTCGTCCTCCACGGTCGGATAGCCGACATTCAGCTTGAAGAAGAAACGGTCGAGCTGCGCTTCCGGCAAGCGGTAGGTGCCTTCCTGCTCGATGGGATTCTGCGTGGCCACTACCATGAAGGGCGGTGCCAACGGATAGGTGCGGCCGTCCACGGTGACCTGCCGTTCCTCCATCGCCTCGAAGAGCGCGCTCTGCGTCTTGGCAGGCGCGCGGTTGATCTCATCCACGAGCACGATGTTGCTGAAGATGGGGCCGGGACGGAACTCGAAGGCGGTGGTTCGCGGGTCGAAGACGCTGGTGCCGATCAGGTCGCTGGGCATGAGATCAGGGGTGAACTGCACACGCGAGAAACCGGTGCGCACGCAGCGCGCGAGCAGTTTCGCCATCAGCGTCTTCGCCAGTCCTGGCGCGCCCTCGATGAGCACGTGTCCATCGCTGAGCAGCGCGATCAGCAACAGCTCAACGACTTCTTCCTGGCCCACGATCACCTTGCGCACCTCCTGGCGCAGGCGGTCGGTGGCGAGCTGCAATTCGGTGAGCGGCACATGCGGGGCGAAGGAGGCGGGCGCGCTGCCATCGGCGCTGGCAGTGATCGGGCCGGGATCGGCCGGCGGCAGGTAGGGGGCGTGTTCGTCGGTCATGGTTCAGGGGATGCGTTTGCGGAGATCGTGAAGTTCGTTGCTCAAGGCGAGGAGATCGGCTTCGCTCAGGTGCGGCGCGGCCTCGACGCGCTCAAGCGCTCTCAGGCGACGGCCCATCTCATCCGTGGGCATGCCGGCCTTGGTGGCCAGGTGCCGGATGGACTCATCATCGTACGTGAAGGCGCGCAGGTAGGTGCGCGCGCGCATGTCCTCCTTGAAATGCTGGATGAGCGAGCGCGCGATGCCGGCATGATCGCCCTTGTGCCAGTACAAGCGGCCGATGGTATCCGCGAGCTCGCGGCTGGCGTTGCGCGGCGGCTCGATCACCGGAATGGCACGCTGCTGGCGGCGCACATACACCAGTGCGAAGAGCAGGAGCAGGATGAGCGCGAGGTAGTAGGCCCATTTGAGCCCTGGCTGGCTCAGGATGAAGCGGAAAAGCGAGGTGTTCTCCCTGCGGCCGGCCTTCTGATACTCATCCCACCACAGCGGACGCGGCGGCAACAGGCTCAGCGCCGCAGCAGCGAACTGCGCGTTGCGGTCCTTCAGCAGGTTGTAGTTGGTGAAGGCGAGCGGTGCGCTGCAGAGCACGATGCGGCCATCGCCCCAGGTCATGTGCAGCAGCACGGGACGAGAGGCGCCATCGACGGCCACCACGCGCGTGCGTGCCGTGTCGTAGCTGGTGAAGTGCGCGCCGGGAAAGCCGCGCGCGAAGCGGAACACGCCGTTAGCCATGCGGTGCTCGCCCACGAAGCGGATGTCGCAGGTATCCTCCCGGATGCCGAAATCCTGCGCCACCCCGACTCGGAGCGTATCAGCCAGGTCATTGCCGAACCAATGCGCTGACAGGAACATGTGATCGCCCAGTTCCACCATGGCCAGCAATCGCTCAGCGGCGTATCCATCGATGGCGATGTGGTCGTTGATCAGCACATGATTCACCGGTTCACTCACTGGAAGCTCATCGTACAAGCGGCCATCCGCCGTGGTCACGAGCGGGTCGGTGAGGGCGCGAACCTCGGGGAAGAGGTCGGGCAGGCGCTCGTAGAGATGCTTGGCGCCGTATGGCGACTTGTGGTGCCTCGAGAACGACCATGACCAATCCATCGGCTTGGGGGCGAGCGATTCGAGCACGGCCAGCAGCAGGATCAGCGTTCCCAGCCCGATCAGCAGCCGTTTCTCGAATCGGTTCATCGCGCCGGTGCTTGCTCGAATTCAACGAAGGGCCGCCGGAACGAGGCGTAGCGCTCGCGGTCCACTTCGGCATGGCCGTACCAAACCCATTGGAAGATGAGCGCGGCATTCGCGAAGCGCGCGCGCATCGCAGGATCCTTCAGCTGCCGCATGTAATCGCGGTCGGTGCGCTCAGGGCTCCAGTTGAGCAGGCCCTGATCCACCAGCTTGCGCAGCACCTGCAGGTAATGCAGGCGGATGGCGCCGCGCCAGTCCGCCGCTTCCTCGGCCTGAGCGATCAGCGCCGGAAGGTCCATCTCCCTGATGTCCTCATCGGCACTGGTCACCTGCCCAACGCTTCGCGGCGCGCCGTGGAAGATGTTGCGCAGGCCGTTGCGGCTCAGCACCACGATGGCGGTGATGATGGCCAGGAGGCTGATCAGGTAGATGAGGTTATCGATGACGAAGCCGCCGGCCTTGGTGCCCAGGATGCGCTGCAGCCAGTCGAAGAGCCATTGCTTGAAGCGGTCCCAGAGGCTCGGTGCCCGGCGCAGGTCGGTGTCGTAGTCGATCTCGGCGCGCAGCGCATCGATCCGCTCAGCGCTGAATGACCGCATCTCCGGGCGCTCATCGGGTGCCAGGCTGTCGGCAGGCGCGTTGGCGAAGGCCGGGGCAACCGCCAGCAAGAGCCCGATGAGCAGCGAGAGCGCCCGCATCCGCTACACCTGATCGAAGCCCGCGATCTTCTCCTTGAGCCCGATGCCCTCGGTCTCTTCCACGCGGCTGAAGTACTTCAGCATATAGGCGACCGCGATCACCGGGTAGGTGAGCATCTGCACGCACCATTGCACCGCCGTGCTGACCGCATTGAAGGCGCTGATCCACGCCGGCAATTCCAAAGGGCCGCCGCCCGTGGCCGATTCCAGTCCGGCATTCACGCCGATCACCAGGCCTGCGATGGTGAAGGGCAGGACCAGCACTTGATCAATGATGGACTTGATGATGACCATCACGATCGCGAGCCCCAGCGTGGGCCAGAAATCACCGCTCACCAATTGATTCGACCGGCTCAGCGACCCTGCCCCTCCGGTGCGCTCAATGGCATGCGCGGCCAAGACGAGCGAGAGCACGGTGGCTGGATAGATCGCAGGCAGCACGCACAGGATCAGGCCGAGCAGCACGAGCAGCCCGGAGAGCGGGCTCGCGCCGAGGTAGGGGCCGATCTGCGCGAGGCCGCGTTTGATGATGTCGCCTGAACTGAGCACCTGATGCTCGCCGAGGTGGTACGCGCGCAGGTATTCATGCGCCATCGCTACCACGAGGGCCCAAGCGGCCATCAAGAGCAGCATGCCGGGCACCAGGCCGATCATGCTGGATCCGAGCAAGGCCAATGCGCCTTCCGGATCGCTTTCGGCCCTGATCTGGAAATGCTGCACGCCAGCAAGCGCATCGCCGGACAGGAAGCCGCCGATCAATCCAACAGGCAATCCGATCAGTGCGATGGCACGAAGCAGCGGCCGCCACTCCTGCCGCAGGAAAGCGAAGGTGTCCGAGAAGATCTGTCCGAAATCACGCGCCTTGCGCAGCTGAAAGGGTTCGCCGGTGTGCATGGTAAGGAAGGATGATGAAATACCAGATCACCCACGCGAGCGATCCTAGGATGATGGTACTGGCCACCCAAGGCCGCAGGGTGAGCGCATGCCGGGTGACGAAGCTCTCGAGGAATCCGGCGAGGATGAAGACCGGCACCAGGCCCAGCACCACCTTCAATCCGGTCTTCGCACCGCGCCGGAAGCTCTCGCCGCGCGTGTAGGTGCCGGGGAAGAGCCAGGCGTTGCCGATGCAGAGACCCGCTCCGCCCGCGATGATGATGGCCGAGATCTCCAGCGTGCCATGCACCCAGATGGTGAGCACGCTCTCGCGCAGCACCCCTTGCTCGTGGAAGAAATACTGGAATGCGCCGAGCATGATGCCGTTGCGCAGCAGGATGAAGATGGCCCCGACGCTCAGGAAGATCCCGGCCACGAAGGCCGTGAGAGAGACCTTGATGTTGTTGATGGTGATGTAGATGAACATCAGCGATCCGTCCTCATCGGCATATACGTGCATCGGGCGGCCTTGGCGGATGTTATCGAGGGTCATGTCCACGTAGTAGTCGCCGAGGATCAAGCGCGGGAAGGTCTCATCGTGCGCCGTGCTCACCGCGCCGATCAGCACCGCCACGGCGAATACCGCGAAGGAAAGCAGGAGCTCGCGCCGTGCCGCGTACACGGCTGAAGGCACTTCCTCGGTCCAGAAGGTGATGAAGCGCCCGCGCGGCACGCGCTTGTTGCGATAGATGTGGTGGTGCAGCCGCAGGGCGAGCCCATTGAGGTAGCCCACCACGGCGCTGCGCGGATAGAAGGTGCGCGCGTAGCTCAGGTCGTCGCTCAGCTCGATGTATAGCGCGCTGGCCTCATCGCCGCTGAGCTGCGCAAGGCCATTGACGCTCTGCTCCAAGCGTTGCCATTTCGCCTGGTTGCGCTTGATGAATGCCGCTTCGCGCATGGGTGGGCGAACATACGGGGAGCCGGGCATGGGATGGACTGCCGACCAGGCGACCGCTGCACCATCGAGGACCATTCGTGCCTTCGCATGCGCCAACTTTGCACCGTGCTCCAGCGTGCTCCTCTCCTACCCCTGTCCCTGCTTCTCACCCTGGCCGCGAGCACGCCATCCAAGGCCCAATCGAGCGACACCCTCTCCTGGCGCCATCGGCACTCGCCGCGCACGGCGAGCATCCTCAGCGCGGTGGCCCCCGGCGCCGGGCAGATCTACAACCGCAAATACTGGAAGGCCCCGATCGCTTGGGCCGGGCTGGGCACCTGCGTGTATTTCATCCAGGAGAACACCCGTGAGTACCGCCGGTACAAGGATGCCTACATCGCCATCGTGGACGGCGACCCCACAACCACCGACGAATTCAACGGCCGCTTCAGCTCCAGCCAAGTGCTGAAGGTCAGCGATACCTACCGCCGCTGGCGCGACCTCAGCTACATCGCCTTCGGGGCGGTCTATCTGCTCAACGTGGTGGACGCCAGCGTTGATGCCCACTTCGTGCGCTTCGACGTGGGGCGGGACTTGAGCGCGAGCATCAGCCCCTCGCTCTCCACAGCGGCTATGGGCGCTCCGGGCATCAGCCTTTCCCTGGCCCTGCGCTGAAGCTGGGCACCGTTCACACTTGTTTGGCATGGCCTCGCCTGCGTCCGGTTACTTTCGGCGCCTGACCATGCGCATCGCACTCTACGGCTACGGGAAGATGGGCAAGGCCATTGAGGCCGCCGCTCATGCACGTGGGCATGAGGTGGTGCTGCGCGTGACCAAGGCGAGTTCGGGTGCGGCGCCGAGCGGTGCCGATATGGCCATCGAGTTCAGCAAGCCCGACCAGGCGTTGGCGAACATGCGGCTCTGCTTGGAGATGGGCGTGCCCGTGATCGTGGGCACCACAGGCTGGTACGACAAGCTCCCTGAGGTGCGCCGCCTCGTGGATGAATACCAAGGCTCCTTGCTATGGGCCAGCAACTTCAGCATCGGCGTCAACCTCTTCTTCCGCGTGAACCGGCAGCTGGCCGCACTCATGGATAAGCAGTCGGGCTACGCCGCCCGTATCGACGAGGTGCACCACATCCACAAGCTCGACGCGCCCAGCGGCACGGCCATCACCCTCGCCACCGACATCGACCTGCGCACGCAGCGCTACAGCGGTTGGGAGCTCGATGGCAATCACGCTCACCGCGAGCCTGCCTTGCCGAAGAACAGGCAGAGCGAATCGGTCTCGCCAGCCCCGCTCCTTATTTCCAGCGAACGCACCGGCGAGGTCCCCGGCAAGCACAGCGTGACATGGGCCAGCGCCAACGACCGTATCACCATCACGCATGAGGCCTTCAACCGCAACGGCTTCGCCTCGGGCGCGGTGATCGCGGCTGAATGGCTCCGGGATCGCAAGGGCCTCTTCACCATGGACGATGCGCTGGATCTGAAACAATGATCGGAATACGGCAGTTCGGCCCGGAAGGCCAACGCTTGATTTCACGACCCGCAACCATCAGTAAACCTTCAACCTCTCCACATTGATCCCCTACCTCTTCCTCTACGGCTATTTCCTGGTGCTGATGGCCAGCCTGTGGAAGCTCTTCCAGAAGGCCGGTAAGCCTGCGTGGGCCGGATTCGTCCCGGGATACAACATCCTTGTGTGGCTGAAGATCACGGGCAAGCCCTGGTGGTGGATCGTGCTCTTCATCGTGCCGGGCGTGAACCTGCTCATGTTCATCATCATGAACGTGAACATCTCCATCGTGCTCGGCCGGCGCAATTACAAGGAGTATGCGCTCATGACCTTCCTGCCCTGGTGGAAGGTGCCGGAGACCATCTTCTCGAAGGACGCCTACATCGGCCCGATACCGCCGGAGAAGCGCAAGCGGAATCTCTTCGAGCAATGGGGCGATGCCATCCTCTTCGCGGTGATCGTGGCCACGGTGTTCCGCACCTACACCTTCGAGGCCTTCACCATCCCCACGCCATCGATGGAGAAGAGCCTGCTGGTGGGCGACTATCTCTTCGTGAGCAAGCTCAGCTACGGCCCACGCCTGCCCATGACGCCGCTCACCTTCCCTTTCACGCACCACACCATGCCGCTCACCGCGAGCACGCCCTCATTCGTGAACTGGTTCTCGCAGCCCTACCGCAGGCTGCCGGGCTTCGGCAAGCCCCAGCGCGGCGATGCCATGGTGTTCAACTTCCCCGAAGGGGACACCGTGGTGGCCAACGTGCAGAACCAGAGCTATTACCAGCTCGTGCGCGACATGGGGCGCAAGAAGGTGAGCGACCCGAACACTCGGATCGCGAACCGCGTGGATGGCGGCGTGGTGAACATGCCCATGGGCGGCCTGCTCGTGCGGCCCATAGACAAGCGCGAGAACTATATCAAGCGCTGCGTGGCCATCGCCGGAGATTCACTGGAGGTGCGCAATGGATTCGTGCACGTGAATGGCGTGAAGGAGACCTGGCCCGAGCAGGCGCAGTTCAGCTACAACACCACCTTCAAGGTGAACTACGGTGAGCGCACCCAGACGATGATGAAGGAGCGCGACGACATCGGCATCGGCGACATGGGATCGTTCTCCTTGCAGAATGGCGAGCGGCCCGTGGCTGGTGAACCCGTGAACGTGGCCCTCTCCAACGCACAGGTGAAAGCGCTAGAGGCCAACAACCCCTACTTCACAGCCCTGGAGCGGCAGGACAATCCGCGCGGTGCCGCACGCGGGAACAAGCTGCCCATCTTCCCGAACGATAAGCGCTTTGACTGGAGCGAGGACAACTTCGGCCCGATCTGGATCCCGAAGCAAGGCGCCACCGTGCAGCTCACGCTGGAGAACCTGCCGATCTACCGCCGCATCATCGATGTGTATGAAGGCCACGACCTCGAGGTGAGCGGTGGCCGGATCCTCATCGACGGCCAGCCCGCCAGCAGCTACACCTTCGCCCAGGACTACTACTGGCTCATGGGCGACAACCGGCACCGTAGCCAGGACAGCCGATTCTGGGGCTTCGTGCCCTTCGATCACGTGGTGGGCAAGGCGGTGCTGGTGTGGTTCACCAAGGATCCCGAGACGGGCATACGCTGGAAGCGGCTGTTCTCGGGTGTGCGGTAGCATCGACGCATCACGGTGACCGATGATTGAGGGGTTGAGGCTCGCAGGTTGAATGCAATGCAGGCTAAGGGCTGAAGAGATCCGGCAGCGCATGTTGCGGAATGAATGGTCCCGCGCATTCCTCCTCGCGCTTGGCGTGCTCATCCTGCTGCACCTCTTCGTCATCCGGTTCGTCACGGTGCGCAGCACGAGCATGTTCGCCACGCTGCGGCCCGGCGACCTGCTGCTGGTGCAATGCTGGACACGCTGGACCGGGCTTCACCGGGGAGACATCGTGGTATTCCGCGACCCGCTGAAGGATGCGGAGCCCATGATGCGCAGGCCCCTGCTGGTGAAGCGCCTCGTGGGAAGGCCAGGCGATACCGTGGAGATCGAGGCAGGCCGCGTTGCGGTGAACCGTGAGCCCTTCACCGAAGCACCAGGAGTGACCATGAGCCACTTGGTGCACCTCCGCGAGGGCGCCGACCCGAGGGCATTCGCCGAAAGGCACGGACTGCCCGTTGCGCTCATCATCCCCGGAAGGACCAATCTGGAGACCGCGCTGAACGAGGTGCTCGCCGAGGCCATCGCAGATGACGAAGAAGCAGTGAGCATCACCCCGATGCGCCTTGCCGATGGAGCGCGCCTTCATGTGTTCCCCTTCAGCCCGCGCTATCCGTGGAACGGCGATGCCTATGGCCCCGTCACCGTGCCTCGACGCGGTGATACGCTCCGCATCAACGCGGACAACCTGCCCCTCTTCGACCGCATCCTCACGGCCTACGAGGGGCACCGCCTCAGCAACAGCGGTGACACCCTGCTGATCGATGGTCGGCCCTTGACCACCTATGTGGTGGAGCAGGACTACTGCTTCGTGCTGGGCGATTGCCGCCACTTCAGCGCCGACTCGCGCTACTGGGGATTCGTGCCGATGGATCACGTGGTCGGCCGGGCGGTAAGGCTCTTCTGACCGTATGGCACAGCCTTTGGCAACGGCGACCGAACTTCGCACCGACATGAAGAACGCCTTGATACTCGCCACCGCGCTCCTGCTCGCACCATCCGCTTCCACGGCACAGGACGACCCCAAATCGAAAGCCATCGTTGACCGGCTGATGGCTCAGGCCAAGGGCTGGACCAGCTTCGAGGCCGACTTCACCAGCCGCCTGCAGAGCACCAAAGACAAGCTCGATGTGAAGCAGGAGGGCAACATGAAGGTGAAGGGCAAGCGCTTCCGGCTGGTGCTCGACAAGAACACCATCATCAACGATGGCAAGGTGCTCTACACGTACAGCAAGGAAACCAACGAGGTCACCCTGAACGATCCCGCTGAGATGGATCAGGAGCTCGACCCGAGCACCATGTTCACCCAGTACGAGAAGGGCTTCAAGAGCCAGTTCGTGGAGGAGAAGGCCGATGCCAGCGGCGCCATGACCCAAGTGGTGAAGCTCTTCCCCATCGACCCCGCGAAGAAGCCCTTCCACACCGTGCTGCTCACCGTTGAGAAGGCCAAGGGAGACCCGCGCAGCGTGCAGGTGCTATACAAGGACGGCAACGTGGTCACCTACACCGTGAAGAAGTTCACGGCCAACCCTGAACTGGCTGACGCGCTATTCACCTTCGACAAGAGCAAGTACCCCGGCGTTGAGGTGAACGACCTTCGTTAGGCGGCTGCGTTACGCCTCGGAGCGCCATGCATTCACGCGCCATGCGCACGCTCCTCGCCCCCGCCCTGCTCGCTTGCCATTCACTCCTCGCCCAGCAACCGCGCGTGGCGCACGTGCTCGTGGCCCTCTGCGACAACGAGTACCAAGGCATCGTGAAAGTGCCCGCCGGCATCGGCAATGGGCAGAATGCAGGGACCAACCTGTACTGGGGCGCCGGTTATGGCGTGAAGACGCACTTCGACCGCTCCGCGGAATGGCTGCGTGTTCCATGCGAAGCGGCCAACGAGCCGCATATCCTTGACCGCGCCGTTTGGAAGCACCGTGATAGCGCCGTTTTCATCGTGGCCGAGGCCTACGATGGGCGCAACATCCGTGAAGCCACCGTTGATCTGCTCCGCTATTCCAGTGGACAGGTGCCGCGCACAATAAAGGCCGGTAACACCTCGATCCGCGCGGGTGGCGATGCCGCACTGGTGGCTTACGCCGGCCACGATGGCCTCATGGACTTCAGCATCGAGGAGCGGTTCACCTCATCCAGCCGGAACAGTCGAGAGGCCATCATCCTAGCGTGCATCAGCAAGCGCTTCTTTACGGAGCATCTTCGCCCAACCGGTGCCTATCCGCTGGTTTGGACCACCGGGTTGATGGCCCCGGAAGCGTACACCTTGAAGGCCGCGCTCGATGGTTGGGTGCTCCGGGAGGGCCGGGATGCTATCCGTGTGCGCGCGGCCGCAGCCTACAACAAATACCAGAAGTGCGGGATCAACGGGGCGCGTCGCCTGCTGGTGACGGGCTGGTAGCCCGTTCGCCCTTGAAATGCCCGGTGCCAGCCCCTTGCCGCCCGGTGATGTGCACGTAATCGCGCAGCACCGCCTGCAGGAACTCCACATCGCGCATGCCATCGCCGGTCACGCTCATCGCGGCGCGCACCTTGGCAGCCACCTCGCTGATCATCGCGTGCCGGTTGGTGACACGTGTGCTTCCGAGCACCTCCTTCACCAGCGCGGCCTGCGCATCGGTGAGGCGCGCAGCCTGCGGGAAGCGCACCACATGCGTATCGCGAACTTCTGTGAGCAAGGTATCGGAGAGCCTTGTCCGTTGCTTGAGCGATACCACCGTGGTGCCGCCGGCCAGATCGCCAAGGCGCTGCCCCTTGCCGTTGATGAGCACCACCACAAGGCCGAGCCCATAGAGGCTGTCAAGCGGGCGTATCAGCCAGCGCAAGAGGAATTGGCCCAAGGTGGGCTGTCCGCCATCCAGGCGAGCCACCTTCACCTTCATCACGTTCTTACCCACGCTCCTGCCGTCCATGAGAAGCTCGCTGGCCAGGTGGTAGAAGGACATGGGCAGTTGCACCATCGTGATGTAGATGTACACGGCGATGTCGTCCCACTCATCCGGCTCGAGGATGAACAGCAGCATGAACCAGAACACGTACCACGCGAATTTCACGAGGCCGTCGATGAGCCAGGCCACCAGGCGGTCGCCAAGGCTGGCCACTTCGTGGTGGATGACGACGTTCTGCGCCGTCTCGATGTGGATGCTGCTCATGCCCGCTCGACCTGATCGCTCCCTTAGCCCTCAGTTTCGCGCGTCCAGATGGCCTCGGTGATGCTCTGGCCATTCTTGAAGTAGTAGATGCCCCACTTCGCGATCACCTTGCTGTATTCATCGGCGCGGTTGCCGTTGACCACGATGCGGCGGATGATCACCTTGTTGCCTTCGGTGTAGCTCTCCTCCGTGACGCCGGGCGGGTACTCTTGGGCGAGCTTGTTCCGGTTGTAATTGGCGAAGTCGCGCGGTTGGTCCACTGGGGTTGCATCGAGCAGCGCCTTGTTCCGCGCGCGGGCGGCTTCACTGGTCTGTGTGTAGCCAGCCTCACGCGCAATGTTGCTACGTTTCTGGTCCTCGATGGCTCTGAGCCGCTCTTCATTGAGCGCGGCACCCTTGAGTTGGCGTTCGGCCTCCTGGTCGATTACCTGCTCTACCTGGCCCCGTTGCTCGCTTGAGCGCTGCGCACTGGCCACGGCCCTTTGTGCATCGGCGGCGCGGATACGCTCGGTCTGCTGTGCCACGGATCCCGCGGCCTGCACCTGCTGCTGGGCGAGAGCCTGCTCCTTCTGGATCACGCGTTCCTCCGTGGCCACCTTGAGGTCGTATTGCTGGGCGATCACCTGTCCGGACCGGTCGCGCCTTCGCCCTTCCTCATCCGCGAGGCGCTCTTTCATGGCCTGCATCTCCGAAGCGCTGAGCTCGCGGCGGGTCTCATCCCCTCGATAGAGCCCAGCTTGCGCCTCCTGGACCTTCTCCTTGCTGCCCACCACGCCGTCGCGCCGCTTGGCAGCATCGGCGGCCTTGGCCGCCTCTTCCGCCATCAGGTCGTCGCGATGCTTGCGGATGCGCTCCCACTTCTCCCGCTCCTCTCGCTCACGCGCCTTGCGCATGAACTCCTCGGCCTGTTGCTCATTGCTGCGGTCGATCGTGGTTGATGTCCGCGCGCGCTGGGCGGTGTCGTCCTCTCGGGATTTGCGTGCTGCGATCTCAGCCTCCTGCCGTTGCCGCTCCAGTTCAGCAAGCAGCATATCGATCTGGCCGATCTTGGCCAGCGGATAGGTCTCCTCAGGCCTCAGGTCGCTGGCTTCGGCATAGAGACCTCGTGCCAGGGTGTAACCCTTTGTGGCCATCGCCTCATCAGCGTCAACGATCGCCTTCCGGTAGCGCTCTTCGAGGGCCTTGGCGCTTTCCCGCTCCAAGCGGTCGCGCTCGGCCGCGAGCCTGCGGGCCTCCTCCTCCTGTGCTTCCCGCGCCAAGCGTTCAGCCTCCAGGCGGTCACGCTCTTCCATGGCGGCTAATCGCGCACGCTCGGCTTCCTCATCGGCGAGTCGCTTGCGCTCCTCTTCTTCACGGCGGCGCTGCTCCGCCAAGCGCTCAGCCTCACTGCGGTCCTTGTCCCTTCTCTCCAATTCGGCATCGATGGCAGCCAGGCGGTCCTTCGGGTACTTCTCTGAAGGCTTAATGCCGAGGGCTTCGGTGAACTTCTGCCGTGCGCGATCGAAATTCTCCTGACTGAAGGCGAGGTCGGCGGCAGCAACGGCTTCCCGGTACTGGCGGTTGACCTCTTCTTCCTCGGCTTTGAGCCTGCGGGCCTCTTCCTCCGCTTTGGCCTTCTCGGCTGCCGCGAGCTCTGCGGCGAGCCTGTCGGCGGCTTCCTTGGCTGCGCGCTCTGCGGCAGCGCGTTCAGCGGCCTCACGGTCGGCGGCATCCTTCGCGGCGAGGTCCGCGAGGATCCTTTCAATTTCGGTCAATCGGTCCTTGGGCCGCTGCTCATCGGGCTTCATGCCCAAGGCATCCGCGTAGGCGGTGCGTGCAGCATCGTACTTCCTCGCACCGAAATCGCGGTCGGCGGCAGCCATGAAATCGTTGTAACGCTTGTCGCGATCCGCCATCTCGCGAGCGAGCCGTTCCTCCTCGGCCTTGGCCTTTGCGGCGGCGCCGAGCCGTGATTCGATGTCGGCGATGCGCTCACGCGGATGCGCTTCGCTCGGCTTGATCGCAGCGGCGTCCTTGTAGTCGCTGAGCGCGGCCGAGAGCTTCTCAGCGGCATAGGCCTTGTCCGCGCGAACGATCAACTCCGCGTAAGTGGCCTCCAACTCGCGCGCCTTGCGCTCTTCTTCCTCGCGCTTGGCCTTCTCCGCGAAGCGCGCATCGCATTCGGCCATGCGGTCCTTGGGGTAGCGCTCGGCAGGCTTGTGCCCGGATGCCTCCTCATACTTCGCCTTGGCACCGGTGAAATCATCGCTGCTGAAGGCGGCATCCGCATCGGCGATGGCCTTGTCGTACTTGGCCTGTATTTCCTGCTGCTTGACGCGCTCCGCAGCCTCGGCCTTGCGCTGGGCCACCACCGCGAGCTGGTCCTTCGGGTACTTTTCCGCGGGTTTCAGCGCGCTTGCTTCCGTGTACTTGGCCGTGGCGCCATCGAACTCCTCCTTGCCCAGTGCCGCATCGCCTGCCTGGATGGCCGCATCGTACTTGTCCTGCAGTTCTTTCGCCTTGCGCGCCTCTTCGTCCTTCTTCGCCAACTCCTCCTTCTTCTTGTTGATGAGCGCGATCTGATCCTTGGGGTATTGCTCCTTCGGCTTCAGGTTGCCTGCCTCGGTGTACTTCGCGATGGCTTCATCGTACTGCTCACCGGTGAAGGCCTTCATGGCGTCGGCGAGCAGCGCTTTGTACTGCTCATCGAGTTCCCTGGACTTGCGCTCTTCCTCGGCCTTCTGGGCCAACTCATCACGCTTGCGGGCGATCGCGGCCAATTGGTCCTTCGGGTATTTTTCCTCGGGCTTCAGGGCGCTGGCCTCGTTGTACTTGCCCTCGGCCTCATCGTAGCGGGCGGCGGCGAAGGCCACGTCGGCGGCAGCAATTGCGGCTTGGTATCTCTGCTGAAGCTCCTTGGCCAGCTTCTCCTCGTCGGCCTTGCGCTTCTCCTCCTCCTTCTTGGCGGCGATGGCGGCGAGCTGGTCCTTCGGGTACTTCTCCTCGGGCTTGTGCCCGCTGGCCTCGCCATACTTCGCGGCGGCGATGTCCCAGTTGCTGGCCTTGAATGCTGCATCGCCCGCCGCGATAGCGGCATCGTACTTCTGCTGAAGCTCCTTGGCCTTCTTCTCTTCCTCGGCCTTCTTCGCCAATTCTTCCTTCTTCTTGGCGATGGCGGCGATCTGGTCCTTCGGATAGCGCTCCTCGGGCTTGATGCCGCTGGCCTCGTTGTACTTGCCCGAGGCCTGGTCCCAGTTCTCGGCCTTGAAGGCGGCATCTGCGGCGGCAACGGCCGCATCGTACTTCTGCTGTTTCTCCTTGGCCAGGCGCTCTTCCTCGGCTTTCTTGGCCAGTTCGGCCAGGATTCCATCGATCTCCTTGATGCGCGCCTTGGGGTGCGCTTCGTCCTCTTTGATGTCCAGCGCCGCTTCATACTTGGGCTTGGCGGCCTCGTAATTCTTCTTGCCGAAGAGCGCATCGGCCTCCTTGATCAGCGCGGCGTACTCCTCCGTTCGCTTCTTCTCGCCATCGGCGGCTTCGAGCCGCATGCGGGCATCGCTCAGCTTGGCGGTGGCCACCGGGTCGTTGGCCTTCAAGGTGAGCGCCTCGGTGAAGCTGGCGACGGCTTTCTTGAAGTCATTGGCCGTCATGGCGGCGTTGCCCGCCGTCATCAGCTTCGCGAACTCGGCCTCGGCGTTGGCCTCACGCTTCTTGCGCTCCTCATACTCCTTCATCAACTGCACCTGCGCTTCGCGCATGCGGTTGGTGTACTCCATGTCCCATTCGAAGTTGCCCGTGGCTCCCACGTACTTGGCCTTGCCGAAAGCCTCTTGAAGGATGCTGAAATCGATGCCCTGCAGTTCCTGGAGCATGGTGAAGTCGATGTTCATGCCGTGGCCGCCCTGCCGCTCCTCTTCCGGGATGTTGCGGGTATCGATGACGATGTTCTTGCTCACATAGCCCTTCTTGGAGCACATCACCTTGTACTCCGCGCTGTAGTCCAGATTCACCTCGTACTTGCCGCTGGCGTTGGTGGGAACCTCCACGAGCTTCGCTCCGTTCTTGAACACGGTGACGGAGACCCCATCGATCTTCTTCGAGGTTGATAGGTCCTTCACAGTGCCGTAAACCATCACCACATCGACCTGGGCCGAGGATGTTGAGGAAGCGAGCGCGAAAAGGACCACCGCGAGGAGCCGAGTGGCGATGGTGCGCAAGGTGCTGATCATCAGGCTGTGCAAAGCAATGGCCGGTTCCAAGCCGCGGCAATTTAGGACATCTTTGCCGCCCGCTCCACGCCCCGCATGCAGAGCATTTGGGAACGCTCCTCTTTCGCCAACCAAGCGGACCTCGTGGTGGTCGGTTCGGGTATTGTTGGGCTCTTTGCCGCGATCTTTTACCAGCGCAGGAAACCGAAGCAGCGCGTTGTGGTGCTGGAGCGCGGCCCCCATCCGATCGGCGCCACGGTGCGCAACGCGGGATTCGCATGTTTCGGCAGTCCGAGCGAATTGCTGCATGATATCGAGGCAGAAGGAGTGGACCATGCCATGCACCGGGTGGAAGAGCGCTGGCGCGGCCTGCTGGAACTGCGCGCTGAAATGGGCGACGCCGGCATCGGATTCGAGGCGACAGGCGGGCATGAGGCGTTCCGGACAGGCGATGCGCTGTACCCGCGGGTAGCCGAAAGGTTCGATCAGCTGAACGATCTGCTGCGCGCCATCACCGGACAAGTGACCTTTCGCTGGGACGATTCACGGATAAGGGCCTTCGGGCTGCAGGGCATCAGCCATCTTGCACGAACCGACCTCGAAGGCGCCATCGACAGCGGCAAGCTGATCAAAGGCATGCTGCGAATGGCGGCTGAGAGCGGGGTTGAAGTACGATTCCATTCCGAGGTGTCCCGTCTCGATGATGCACCTGATCACATGGGGCTGCTCATGAAAGAGGGCGCACCTTGGAGGGCGCAGCGCGTGCTGGTGGCCACCAACGGATTCACGCCAGCCCTGCTCCCGAAGCTCGATGTGGTGCCTGCGCGCGGTCAGGTACTGGTCACCGGACCTGTTGACGGGCTTGCGCTGCGCGGCACCTTCCACTTGGAGGAGGGCTTCTACTACTTCCGCGATTGCGCCGGCGGCGTGCTCCTGGGCGGCGGGCGCCACCTGGATCTTGAAGCCGAGCGCACGGCCGCCGATGGCCTGAACCCCATGATACAGGCCGAACTGGAACGCCTGCTGCATGAGGTCATCCTTCCTGGAAGGTCGTACACCATAGAGCAGCGGTGGAGCGGCACCATGGCATTCGGCCGGACCAGCAAAGAGCCATTGCTCGAACGGATGAGCGATCGCGTGGCCGTAGCGGTGCGTTTGGGCGGCATGGGGGTGGCCATCGGGATCCGGATAGCGCGCAAGGCCGTGGATTTGCTTGCTTAGCGCCATCGATCGACCAGGAGCTTCTGACCGTCGTCAGCGCATCAACCACCGGGCCGTCGTCAATTCGCGCATCAACCAACCGTCCCCATGAGCACCACCACCGCATCCACCACGAAAGCCCGTATCGGCGACCTCCACTTCGACCATATGGAATGGATCAATTCCTTGGGATTCTACAAGGACGAGATCAGCATCTTCGAGCACCGTTTAGAGGATATCGTGCGCAGGAACACCAAGCAGGAGGTCATGGCCGAACTGGAGCATTTCCAGAATCAGTTCATCCGTGAAAAGGAGGTCATTGACGAACTGCGGCACGACATCAAGCAGGCCGAGAACGAATTGGAGCGGGAATCGAAGGACCACCCGGTGGCCATTGACCATCGCTGGTTCGCGGACCACACCTCCCTGCGTGAGCGCTTCCTGACCTTCGAGAAACTCCATCGGGACCTCAAAGGAGAGTTTCACCAGTGGTTGGTGAAACGCATGTGATGCCCCACGGTCCGGCGTTCGGACCGGCGTTTACCTTTCGCCCGCAATAAACCCATGCACATGAAGAAGATCATCGGCCTTGCGCTCTGGCTCCTCGCCTTCCTCATCCCATTCCGTTTCGCGATCCTGGATACGGACGATGTGATCGTGCAGGAGACCGGAAGGGCGAACAACACCTTGGGCCTGATCAGTTTCATTGCCATGCTGGCCCTGCTCTTCATCGGGTACTGGATGGTTGACAGCGCCGCCAAGCAGCCCGGCAGCGAGGGGCACGGCCATTGACCACAACCATGGCGCGGATCCTCATACCAACGGATTTCAGCTCCGGAGCGCTGCGCGCCGCGGCGCATGCCGTCCGTCTTTTCGGCCCGGAAGGCAATCGGTTCGTGCTGCTCAATACCTACATGATGCCGGCCGGCGGTACGAGCACCATGTGGAACATGAATGAATTGCTCGCACGCGAGTCCCTGGCAGGGCTGGCGCAATTCGAGTCCGAACTGCGCAAAACCCTGCCCGGGCTGGATCCGGTGTTCGACACCATCAGCGAGCACGGCGATCTGCCCAACGTGATCGACCGATACCTCACCGACGACGAGAAACCGGCCTGCGTAGTGATGGGCACACAGGGCGCTAGCGGATTGAAGGAGACGCTCTTCGGCAGTAACACGGCCAGCGTAATCAAGCACGGCAGTTTCCCGGTGCTCGCGGTCCCCGCCGGTGCCGATTACCGGGTGCCCAAGCGCATCGTGCTGGCCGACGATGGAGGTCCGGCTTCGAAGGAATCGCTGACGCTGCTGCTGGACATCGCGCGCTGGAGCCAGAGCGAGGTGCGCGTGGCCCGCGTGGTGAACGAGCAGGTCACCACCGACGATGCCGGGCACAACGCCTACGATGATCTGCTCGGCGCCATCCCGCACAGCCAGCAATACCTCAGCGCCGAGAACGTGGGGGCGGCTTTGAACGACCTGGCCGAACAGGGTGATGCGGACATGCTCGCCATGCTGCACCGCAAGCGCGGCCTATTCAACGGGCTCTTCCACCGCAGCACCGCCGCCAAGCTGGCCATGCATACGCACCTGCCGCTGCTGGTGCTGCAGCAAGCCGAGCGCTGATGGCCGGCCTGCTCGATCGCGGATCCCTCCCGCTCTTCGTATTCAAGGGCATCGCGGTGCGGCTGCACTGGAGCTTCGTGCTGCTGCCGGCGTACATCCTGATCTCGGGCCTATCCGACGGGCATTCCTGGGAGATGATCGGCCTTCGCCTCGGTATGGTGGCCATCGCCTTCGTCTGTGTGGTGCTGCACGAGTACGGCCATGCCCTCACGGCGCGCCGCTTCGGTGTGGGCACGCGCGACATCACCCTGCTCCCGATCGGCGGCGTGGCCTCGTTGGAGCGCATGCCCGAGGAGCCGCGCCATGAGTTCTGGATCACCGTGGCCGGCCCCGCGGTGAACCTGGTGATCGCCGTGCTGGCCATCATCGCCATGGCGGCTCTGGGACTCATGGGCTTCTTCACGGACCTGCTGCTCGGCGGCGCCTCGCTTTTCAGCAACGCGCTTCTCTTCCTCGCGGGCCTCAACATCTGGCTCTTCCTCTTCAACCTGATCCCCGCCTTCCCGATGGATGGCGGCCGCATCCTGCGCTCTTTGCTGGCCATGCGCATGCCGCGTTGGAAGGCCACGCGGATCGCAGCCGGCCTGGGCCGTGGAGTGGCCATCATCGGCATCGGATACGGATTGATGTCGGGCCAACCCTTCCTCGCGCTCATCGGCTTCTTCATCTTCATGGCAGCGGGCGCTGAAGCGCGCAACGTGGAGCAGCGCGAGCAGCTGCGAGGGATCGCCGTGGGGCAGGTGATGCGCACGCGGTTCTGGAGCATGAGTGTGGCCACCACGGTGCGGCACGCCACTCAAGAGCTATTGCAGGGCGGTGATACCGCCCTGGTGGTGATCGGCCTGGACGGGCTCCCGATTGGCGTGCTCAACAAGCACGATCTGATAGGGGCCGTGGAGAGCGGCCGTGCCGATGCACGACTCGTGGACCTTCCGCCGCGAGAGGCACCGATGCTCTCACCAGATGCCGACGCGCACGAATGCACGCAGCAGATGATGATGCTGGGCCTGCCCTTGCTGCCGGTGGTGCAGGACAAGCGGCTGATCGGGGTGCTCGAGGCGGCCAACCTTCAGGAGTTCATCGCGCTCAAGCGAGCGGAGGCTGCCCGGCCCAGCGGCACAGTCGGCTAGCCTTTCGGGCGCTTCGGCTCGTGCAGCGTGAACACGCGCGAGATGTTGAAGCCGAAGTGCACGCCAGCTCCATCCTGGGCGGGTGAGAAGGCCTTGGCCCAATCCCCGGTGCTCTCCGTGATGAAGGCCCGATCGAACATGCCCGCGCTGTTGCTGAAGTGAAGCTGGAACACGTGGCCGCCGGTCTCGATGTCGAATCCTACGGAGAGGGATTGCTTGAAGCCCTCATCAAGTCCATCAGGCAGCACATGGAAATACTCGGCGTTGAAGGTGAGCCGCTTGGTGAGCTTCACGCGGCCGGCGCCGCTCACGTGGAACACATCATTCGGCGTGCTGGCAGCAGCCACCAGGTTGCGGTGCACCACGCCCGGATTCAATTGCAGGCTGATGGCCTCGTTGAACTTGCGTCCCACGATCACGGTCCAGGCGTACGAGAGGCGGTGGGTGAAGTAATCCGTGCGGTCCGGGTTGTACCAAGGCACTTGATCGGCAGCCAAGGTGGTCATGGATGACGCAGCCACCACCGCCACGGTGAGCGGCGCCTTGCATCCCGCATCGCATTGGCGCACGAGCTTGTACTTCACGAATCCATCCACGGTCTTCTGGTAGCCGCTGCGCCCGATGCCCACCATCAAGCGATCGCTCACGCCGTAGTCGAATCCAAGGCGGACCGTGGCGCCATCGAGGCCGAAGGCTTCGCGCGCGCCGCCATTTGCGGGCCCGAAGCGATGCCCGATGCGGAAGTCGAGCACGCCAAGCGCAGTGTTCTCCAGGCTGTGGCCGTTGATCACACGCGTGGTCTTGAAAGCTGCGCTGGTGTACTCTGGTCCTTGTTCCTCCGCACCCAGCAGCCCGAGCAGATCATCTTGCGCATGAGCGTTTGGGGGCAGCAATAGTGCTGTGAAGAGGATCGGGACGAAGCGCATGAATCAAGGGGGATTGTCGGAATGGCAGAAGGACTGCAACGGGAATTTCAGGGCATCTTGGTGAAGTCCATCCGCACCGAGACTTCCATGGCCTCAGCGATGTTCTTGCGCACCGCTCCGGGGATCTTGACGCCGTGATCCTCGGGCTTCACTTGGAAGTTGCTCTCCGCACGGATGCCGCCTTTGCCATCGATGGTGATGGTGCCCGCAGCCTTGGCCGGTTGATCCACACCATGTATGCTGATCGTGCCGTCCACCGTAACCGGATAGGTGCCCGCCATCGATAATTGATCGGCGGTAACGCCCTTGAGCGTGCCCTTGAACGTCGCCTTAGGGAATTTACTGCTCTCCATGTAGTTCTCGTTGAAGTGCTCCTGCATCAGAGCTTTCTCGAACGTGAACGCCTTGATCAGGACGGAGAACTCGATGGCGCCGGTGGTGACGTCCCACACGCTGGTCACCTTGTCGTTATCTGCGTGGATATCCTCCAAAGGCGTGGAGGAATGGAAGTCGATGTGGCCCGTGCGCGTCATGTAGCGGTCTTGCGCGGCGAGGGCGAGCGGTGAGAGCGCGAGGCTCAGCAGGGAGATTGTCAGCAGGTTCATGGTTGTTCGTTTCAATGGGTCAGGCAAGCATCATTCCACCGCTACGCATCGCTGCAGGATCACGTTGCCGGGGAGAAGTTCGCCACCGAGGTAGCCAGCGCAGATGCCCTTCACGGTCACGGCGGCGCCAGCTGCCCAATCCTTCGGCAAATCCGCTTCGTTGAATTCGCAAAGGATGCCGGCCATGGGGTCACCGCTATCGAGCATGAGGTTCACGGGAGCGTCGCCAGCACCGGTTTCAATGCCGGCGATCACGCCCTTCACCTGCAGCACCTTCTCCACGTACTGCGCGTTGGCGGCGGTTTCATCATTCACGAAGGCTGCAAGGAGCTCGGGAGCTGCAATGGCATGATCCGCCTTGCTCGAAGCGAGATCGTCATGGCCGCGATTGAATTCCCGGAGGCCGTATGCGCCACCTGCCGCGAGGGCAACGACCCCAATGATGATCCACGAGCGTGCTTTCATCGTCTTCAGTTCTGCGGCGCACCGGCATCGAGCCACGTCTGCACCTTGTTCTGGTCACATGCGGGCAGCTTGCCGCTGGGCGGCATGAAGTAAGGCGACCCGGCGACTACGACCCCGAGCAATTTCCCTTCATCGGCAATGGCCTTTACGGCGGAATAACTCGTCAAGGCAGGCGACTGAGCGCCTGGAACATGGCACCCAGGGATCGCGCAATTCCCTTGCACCATAGGTTCAATGGTACCGCTCCACGTAACGGCGGAGGTATCACAGAATGTGTCCGGATAAAGCTCCTCTTCATTATCGTAATAGCAGCCAGGCAGCAGCAAGAGCGCAGCCAGTGCCAAGAGGAATGCGAATGCGCGGTGATCCATGCCCTTGCGATGTGAATGCCCCGTTCCAATCACGGCGCCTTCGCGAACATACGGGCTAACCGGGCGTCCGGCATGCTTGGAGCGGAAGTTCACCGAAGATCAATTGTTAGGTGCGCCCTGCGCGATCCAGAGTTGAACCTGGCGGATGCGGCAATCGGAGAGTTGCGGTCCCGAGGGCGGCATGGGTTCGAAGGTGGGCAGGCGGCGGATGGCGCCCTCCAAGGTGCCATCGGCCGCGCGCTGATTCACCACGCTCCATTGCGTGAGGTTGATTCCGCCTGATGGCGTGGAGCCGCTGTGGCAGCTGGTGCAGCGCGATTGGAGAAGCGGCGCGATGGTGCCGCTGTAGGTGACATTGAGCGTGTCGCAGGCCGAAGGCTCGCAGCTGTTGTTCTGCGCGCCCTGGTTGATCCACTGCTGGATCAGCGCGATCTGATCGGCCGTGAGCGGGGCGAAGGGCGGACGCGGCATGATCTTGTCCGGGTCATCGTCCGTAAGGGCCTCCATCAGGTCACCATCCTGCACGATGCCGCTGGCCATCAGCGTCTCGTAATTGGTGATCTGGATCTCGTCGTTGTCGTCGTTGGCTGTGTGGTGGCAGTTGAGGCCCTCCCCAGGATTGGTGCAGCTGCTGGTGAGGATGGGCAGCACTTGCTGCTGGAACCAGATCGTATTGGGGTCGCACACGGTGCCTTCGTCGGGGTCGTCTCCGCCCCCACCATTCTGCCCATTGTCAAAACCGGGCCCAACAAGAGGTTCATGCTTGCAGGAATCGGCGAGCAGCATCGCCATGACCAAGGCCGAGCCCCAGGCTACCCACCTTGCCAAACCCTTGGTTCCCTTCCTGATCATGGCGATGCTTGCTTGCTGGTCCAAATGAAACGCGCGTTCCATGCACTCCTCCTTACGAAGCTGACAAGCCGGGAGAAAAGGGTGATGAATCGGACTTCGCATTCTTCTCGGAGAGGTCAGCCAAGGCTACCATCAACTCCACCACGTTGAGCCTGTTGCCATACCGGGCAGCGCCATTCAGCCGGATGATCATGCCCAAGCGCTCCTCGGGAGGCAGGGCCAGCAGGCGTTGCCGATCAAAGCGGCTGAGCAGGTTGAGTGATGGCATGGCTGGTGATTTTCTCGCTCGTTGCGCAGGTCTCGCGAACTGTACCGTTACCTGACAACTATGACCGGACGAACGTGGATAGGAACCCCCTCGTGGTGCACACTGCACACGTAACGGCCAGGAGCAATATCGGTGAAGCGAGCCGAATCCTGGATCAACCCTGTTCGGCGCACTAAGCGGCCTTGGGCATCCAACAGGTCTGCCGTCAGAAGGCCGGCAAGTGCGGCATCGGTGAGCGTCAGCACCAATTCGCCGTTACACGGAACCGGCCCGAACCGGATGGCCTCTTCAGCCACCAGATCCCCCACCCCGGTGGTGCTGGTGCCCAAGCGGATGATGGTGCCCGTTGCTCCTACCGCGAAACCCGTGCTACCCGCCAGCATGAGGTCAGTGAGCTCCGCGAGCACCGGCGTGGTCATCGCCGTCCAAGTCAAGCCCGCGTCGGCGCTGGTGCGCACGATACCGCCCACACCGCACGCAAAGACCGATGTCGCATTAGTTGACCAAAGCGCGTTGAGCTCATTGCCCGTTCCGCTTGCAACAGGCAGCCAGTTCTGGCCGCCATCGGTGCTGCGCAGCATCACGCCCTCCTCGCCGCAGATGAGCCCTGTTGCCGCACTCGGCAAAGCCACGTCGTTCAGGTCGGCCGTAGTGCCCGATGCCGCAGGAGACCATGACATGCCACCATCCATGCTGCGCAACACGGTCCCGCTCTTGCCCACCGCTATCCAGGTATCAGCATCCAGGGCTGCAACGGCCTGCAGGTCCTGCAACGCGCCGGACGCCACCACGCTCCAAGCAATGCCCAGGTCGGTGCTTCGGATGATGGTGCCCTCCTCCCCTACGGCCACGATCACATTCGCATGGCGAGCTGCGCTGATGAGCTCGCTAACCGTGGCGGTCGCGTTCATGGACCAGCTTGTTCCGCCATTCACGGAACGGAGCACCACACCACCATCGGCGAAGACCAAGAAGGTGCCCGCATCCAATTGCATGATCTCATTGAGGTCGTCGCCATAGCCGGAAACGAGCGGCGCCCAGGAGGTGCCTCCATTCACGGAATGCACGAGCTCACCGTCCTTTCCGCAAGCAAGGATGTTCTGCGCGTCGATGATATGCACGGCTTCCAGCTGGGTGATGGTGCCGCTGACCACCGAGGCCCACTGCGCCGAAATCGCACCGCTGAGCAGGTAACCGATACTGAGGAGTGTTGATCGCATGGCGTTTTGTGTTTGTGCATCGAAGGTGGATGAACGGCCAGGCGGAGAACCAATCGATTCGGACGGAACGGGCAACGGATGCGACCAGGCGGCAAAGCAGCTTACTCGCCTGCCAGCCAGCGCTTGAAGGCCGCGCTGCGCTCACTGCTCACGATGGCATCATCGCCGTAGGGCGGATCGAGCACCACCTTCACGCGGCTCTTGCTGTAGGCCAGCAGTTCCTTGATGCTGTGCAGATGCACGATCAATTGCCGATTGAGACGGATGAAGCGCTGCGGGTCGAGCTGCTTCTCCAAGCGGTCGAGGCTCTCTTCCATGGGCAGGTCGCGTCCTTCCCGCGTCCGCAGGAAGGTGTTCTTCAGCAGCGAATGGAAATAGGCGATCTGCTCAGGCTCCACCACCTTGAAGTGCTCACCATAGCGGATGAGGAAGCGCTTGGCATAGGCCTGCGGATGACCTTGAGATTGGGTCGAGGCCAAAGAGGCGTGATCGCGCACAAGGCCCAGCTTGCGCACCCGTTCGATCGCGGCCTTCAGCTCGTCCGAATTCACCGGCTTCAGGAGATAATCGATCGCGTTCACCTTGAAGGCCTGCAGGGCGTGCTGATCATAGGCCGTGGTGAAGATCACCGGGCAAGCGACCTCCACGCGCTTGAACACCTCGAAGCCATCGCCATCGGCCAGCTGCACATCGAACAGGGCTAAGTCGGGCGCTGCATTCGCCTTGAACCAATCCACGGCCGCAACGATGCTCGGCACATCGGCCACCACCTCAACACCGCCATCGATGCCTGAAAGGATCTTCCGCAGCCGCTGCACGGCGGAGCCCTCGTCTTCGACAATGAGGATCTTCATGGTTGGGGATCGATCAAAGGTATCCGCACACGAAAGACCCCATCCGTTGCACTCACCACGATGGGACGACTGGTGAGCGCGGCATAGCGCTTCGTGATGCTCTCCAATCCGAAGCCCGTGGACCGTGCCGGCGTAGTGCGTGGACGGATCGGGTTGGTCACCACCAGCGATTCGCCTTCGGATGCAATGGTGATCGTGAATGGCTCGCACCCGATCACCACATTGTGCTTGAGCGCATTCTCAACGAGCAATTGCAAGGTGAGCGGTACAATGGCCCGTGTGCCGCAGGCGCCATCCACATCGACCTCCAGCGCGATGCTGCTGCCGAACCTTCGTTGCTCCAGCGCGAAGTAGGTATCCAGCAAGCGCAGCTCCTCCTCTACGGCGATCCGTTCCCGTTCGCGCACCTGCAGGATGTTTCGGAAGAAGGTGCTCAACTGTTCCACATGCCCCACGGCTTTGGTCGGCTCGCTCTCGATCAGCTCAACGAGCGCATTGAAGCTGTTGAAGAGGAAGTGCGGATCGACCTGTGAGCGCAGCGCCTCGAGCTGGAAGCGCACCTTCTCCTGCTCCATGCGGTCGCGGAAGCGCAGCCGACGGTCTCTCGCGCGCAGGAGCGAGAATGCCAATGCGATCACGGCCAGCGTGATCAGCCCGATCACCCACGATATCTGCCACCAAGGCGGATCAACAGTGACGGCCAACTCGGTCCAAGGCGCATCGGGGCTAGGGGCCCCCACTGCTGCGCGCACCTGGAAGGTGTAATGCCCGGGAGGCAGCGCGGGGAATGCGGCCTGCCGGTCGCGCGTATCCACGATTCCATCGCTGAACCCCAGGAGCCGGTATTGGAAGCGCACGGCACCGGGATCGGGCCAATGCGGGGCTGCGAAGCGGAAGGCGAGCGCGCTCCGGTCGTGCCCGAGTTTCATGCGTTGCCCGTGATCGATCGTTATGCCCGCCGCCTGTGCCAGGACAATCGCCACCTGCAAGGACTTTCGGAAGTGGGCGGGTTTGGGCCTGAGGCGTGCCAAGCCCTTGCTGCAAGCGAACCACAAGGCGCCCTGCTGATCCGAGGCAGCGCAATTCAGTTCGGCGGTGATGTCGTCGAGCCCGAATGCCCGCGTGACATCGATTAGCTCGCCGCGTTCCGGATCAAGGGCAAGCACGCCCGTGCTGCCGAAGGCGATCACATGGCCCGCGGCCTCGCCGAGCGCGTGCACGTCGCCGTCGAAAGGCGGGAGCTCCATGCCCACGCACGGTTGCGAAGCATCGTCGGCGCGGCAGAATCCGGTGCCCGGTCCCACCGCCCAGCAGCGTCCCTTCGAATCGCGCAGCAAGCTGTAGAAGGTCCCTGGCCGCATCTCGGCGCTTGCTAGCTCCCGGCTTCCGCCTGAACGAACGCCCTTTCCATCGGTGGCCACCACAAGCTCATCTCCGCGCAGGAGCGCATCGAAGGTGAACCCCGCGTCATCTGCGGCCTGGTGCAAGGCGCCCCGGCTCGAAAAGGTGACGCCCTGGAGCGTAGCGAACACGGCCCCGTCGGCGGTGGCGCGCACACCGAGCACATTGTTGTTCGAGAGGCCGTTGGCCGTGCTATAGCGCGATAGCGATCCGCCAGGCCCCAGCACGAGCACGCCTGCTCCAAAGGTGGCGGCCCATACCGTGCCATCGGAGGATGCCGCGAGCGACACCACGGGTGCGCGTGGATCAGGCTCCAGCGGAAGCCGCTCCACGGTGCGCTCCTCGGAGAACCAAGCCGCATGCTGGTACACGCCTTCTGCGGTCGCGAACCAGATGCTCTGGCGGGCATCGGCGCATAGCGCCGAGATGTGCCGCAGGTCAAGCCCCTCGTGCTCGGGGACGAAAAGGATCGATGGGTCGGCTCGATGCAGCGCCTCACTGCCGTCGCACCACCAAACGGCGCCATCCGCATCGCGCATCATCCTCAGCGCCGGCATCGACATTCCACCCCGCCGATAGGTGCCATGATCAAGCGCCAGATCGATGACCACCGGCCCGTGCTCTTGGGTGCCGGCCCAGACCATGCCCGTGCTCACCGCCATCTGCGTGACCGCGCCGAAGATCCAAGGCTGCGCCACCTGATCAACAGCCTCCCCCGGCTTCCAACGGAACACCCCCTTGCGATCGGTGCCGGCCCAAACTGCACCGTCCTCATCGGCAGCGATGGAGAGCACGAGATTGTCCGGTGCGCCTTCTGCCTCACCCAGCACGGACACGATGCGCGTGCCGTCGCAGATCGCCAGGCCTTGATCGGTGGCCACGGCCACACCGCCTTGAGGAAGTCCTGCAACCGCATTCACATGGTCATCGGGCATGCCTGAAAGCTGGTCCCATTTCACGGTGCCTTCGGTGCTCCAATGCCACAGGCCCAAGCCGTGCGTTCCGATCCAGACGCCACCACCCGGATCGGCGCAAAGGCCGGTGACGCGCACGCGGGCGAGCACCGTGTCGACCACGAGCGTATCGCAGCCGCGATCACCGCATCGCAGCAGCAAGCCGTTGCTCAATGCCGCGATCGCATGCGCCCCATCCGTTGCAAGTGCGCTCACGCGCTGGCCTTCCAGTCGGGCCATCACATCAACCACTTCGCCATCGGTGCGCATCAGCGCGGTCGCGCTCGCGGCCCAGATCATTCCGCGCGCATCCTGGGCGATCAGGCTGATGCGCGGGCGCTGCTGTCCGGGCCGCACATCGATGGACCGCACCAAGGGGTATTGGGCAACCGCGGCGCAGGCGTGCAACAGGGCCAGGCTGCCCATGATCGTCCGGCGCATCTCAGGGGACCAGCTTGAGTTCAATAACCACCAGGGTGACGGCCGCGACCTTCTGCTGCACCACGCGCGGGATCCGGATGCCGTGGTCGGCCAGCGGCACCTCGAAGCGTGCGCGCACCGTGACCCCTTCGCCGTCCACGTCGATCGCGCACGGAATCACACGCTCCACCGGCTCGCCGCGGATGGTGAGCACGCCTTTGGCCCGCACCTCGTGCGAGCCGTGCTCGCGCAGGTCGATGCCTTCGATGATGCGGCCCGTGAAGATGGCGTTGGGCCAGTTCCGGCTCACCAGGTAATTCTCGTTGAAATGCTCGCGCTGCAGCGGGGCATTGAAGCCCGTGAACTCCGCGATCGGCACTTGCACGGCGAAGCTGCGGTCGTTGCGGTCCAGCACCCCTCGCGCACGGTCGTTCACGGCAGTGATGGTCTCGAGCGGAGCTGAGCTCGTGAACCGCACCTCCGAGCGTGACACGCGGAGCAGGTCCCGATCCTGCGCCGCCACGATCGCGGACACGAGTCCGGCGATCAAGAGCAGGGAAGTCCGACGCATGGCGTCGAAGGTAGTTGGGCGCTAGCGCGCAATCACCAACCGGTGGGCCCGTCGCAGGCCATCCGGATCGACCACTACGCAATACGTGCCGGGCGGAAGCGCATCCACAGCAATGGCTTCTCCAGTCGATCGCAGGCTCATGCTCATCACGCGCTTGCCATCTGCGCTATGGATATCGACCCTCGCGGGCGCCGGAATGCGCAGGTGGAAGCGATCATCGGCGACCGTGGGCCAAAGGGCCGGCTCAACGGTCCGCGAATCGGCCATCGATGTGGTAAGGGCACAGGTGGTGGTGCCGGTCACGCGCGTGCTCATCGACACGCTGTCGATGAAGGCCGTGAGCGCGGGCTCATCGCCCTTGAGGAAGTGATCGAGCCAGAGGGAGGCGAAATCGTTCACGGCGTCGTGCTGTTCCGCGCGCGAGATCGCTGGAGCGGGCGTGCAGGTGAGCTCACCGAACGAACAATTGAAATTGCTCTCCGCGAAGTAGCAATGGCCGCCGCCGGTGATGCTGACGAATGCGCGGCAAGGCACCGTAAGGGCATCATACATGGGCAGCTGATGCTGCGGTATCGGCGTCACGCAATCGTTGCTCCCAGCGAACACGAGGGTGGGCACCTGCACCTGCGCGCAGGCGGCCACTGCGCTGGGGTTGGTCTCCGCAGCTGCGAAATTCACCACAGTGGTGATGGCGGTGTTATCCGCCGCTCCGAGGAAGCTTGCGCCGCCGCCCATGCTATGCCCCATGAGCGCGCTGGTGGGCGCCACGCGCTGGAAGAATGGCGACGCACCATCGTCATTCGCCGCTTGCAATGCAGTGGCCACGAAGGCGATATCGAGCCCGAAACTGCCGTGGTTGGGCGCGAAGCCGCCTTCGGTGGCGGGCAGGGCAACGATGTACCCGCGCGGGACGAAGTGATTCCACAGGTTCGCGTAGGCATCGGTGCCCATCACGAAGCCATGCCCGATCACGAGCACCGGCCATTCACCGGCCAGCACCGCTGCATTGCTGCCCGCCGTCTCGCCCGGGTAATACAGGTTGGTGGCGATGTTGCGGTTGCGGCTCGCATCGAAGAAGGTGATCGAGCGGTTGCCGATGAGGTAAGGCTGCGCCTCGGAAACCAGGGGCAACAGAGCAAGGGCTAGCAGGAGTTGGCGCATGGGTGCAAGCTAATCGACGGCAGAACAAGCTTCCGCCACGGTGGTTCGCACGATTCCAGCAAAAGCGCGCCCGGCTATCTTCGCCGCCCTGCCGACGGCAGGAAATCCCTGTTCGGAGAGGTGCCAGAGTGGTCGATCGGGTCTGTCTCGAAAACAGATGTGCCTTCACGGGTACCGGGGGTTCGAATCCCTCCCTCTCCGCCAACGCAACAGCCCGGCTGCGAAAGCAGCCGGGTTCTTCATTCAAGGCCAAGCCGAGCAGCGCTCGGGCGCAGGCCGAGGAATGAAGAACCCGATCGCGCGAGCGATCCGGGTGATGCGTTGAAGCCCTCCCGCAATGGGAAAGGCCGACGTAGGAGGCCAATCCCGACCTTGATACCGTAAAGCGCTCGGGCGCAAGCCGAGGAATGAAGACCGATCGCGCGAGCGATCCGGATGATGCGTTCGGGCCCTCGATGCCGCAAGGCGCAAAGGCCGATAGGAGGCCGCTCCTTGTGTCGCTGCACAGCACCTGTCGTTGGGGGGAAGCAAGTTGTTCATGCCCCCTCCCCTTAGTTCCACGGACCCTGCTTACCCACCGCCGTGAACTGGGATGTCTTCCGGTCGAATCGGAAGAGCCCACCGAAACCGCCGAACCAGAACCGGCCTTCCCGGTCCTCGTTGATGGCCAGGATCCCGCCCGAACTCATGCCGTCCTTTGGACCGTAGTTCGTGAAGCTCGTTCCATCGTAGCGGAAAACGCCCTGGTGCTCCGCGGCGAACCAGATGTGGCCCGTCCGGTCTTCATAGAACGCACCTGCTTCAACCCCTTGGATCACGCCGTCCTTCGTGAAGTTGGTGAACGCCTTGGTCCCTTTTTCTTCCACCGCTGAGGGATCGAAGAGGCTCACACCGCCGAACATGCTCCCCAGCCAGAGCCTGCCCTTGCTGTCCTCCATCAGGCCGGAGACGCTGCTGTCGGGCAGGCCATCTTCCACCGTGTAGTGCTTGAGTATCCTGCGGGGTCCGGTCTCCTTCGGATCGATCATCAATAGCCCATCCCCTTCGCGCCCGAACCAGATCTTTCCTTGACTGTCCGCCAGGACGCACGTGATGCGTGTGGGCGATAGTCCGCTCACAGAGTCCACCGCACTGTTCGGCGGCAGGTCGATCGCTGTGAATGTGCGGCCGTCGTAGGTGCACAGCCCGTTCATCGTTCCCACCCACAGCAAGCCATCGCGGCCCATGGCCATGTTACCGACCTCGTTGTGCAGCAGGCCATCCTTCGTGGTCAACTGACTGAACCCATGGCGCGCGTTGTAGCGCGTCGATGGATCGTACTTGAACAGCCCTTCACCATCCGTGGCAATCCACAAGATCCCGTTCGCGCCTTCCACGATCCCGTTGATGCGGCCCGTGGTGATGCCAGCGCTATCCGCCAGGTACTCCAGCGTATCGTTCGCGTAGCGGATCAGTCCGTAGTGGTTGGTGCCGAACCACAGCGTTCCGCTCCTGTCCTCGCGCATGTGACGCACCCAGTGGCAGAGTTGCTCTGGGTAGTCGAGTTTCAAGAACCATTCGGTCGGGATCGGCACCGTATCGTTCATGATCAGCACGGGTGCCTTGCTCGTGGGTTGGCCGTTGCACGAGAGGAGCAGGGTGAGCGCTCCCAGCGTAAGGAGGGTGGGGGGCGCACAAGGGGTGTGGGAGCTCAGGGGCCGGGGTATGTGTGTCGATCGGTGGTGATCGTACACTGCAAAGGTGCTGAACGAACTGGTTGGTGGTCGCCAATGCCAAGAGGTGTTTTACGGATATTTTGCGGCTATTTGCGGATATTCACGGATATCACCTGACGCGCAGATCGAAGTGGATGTGCGGTCACTTCTTCCGGCCTTTAGCGATCGCCTTCTTACCGCTCTTGTCCTGTGCGGTCCTCTTCGGTGGCAGAAAGTTGCTCCCTGATACTACCGACTTTCCGGTCTTCTCCTCCAACTCCAGCCGCGCCTTCTTTGCAATGCCGCCACCTTTGCGTGCGGCCACCTTGTTCTTCGGCATGCCCACGGCCTGCTCGGTCTCCGCGATCTGCCGCGTACTCATCTCCGCTAGGGCGGTGAAGATCAGTTCGGCCTCTGTCATATGATCCCGCAGGTTCTGGGTCTTCAGGCCCTTGATGGCCTTGTGGTCCTTCACCGTCACCTCGCTCCACTCCTGGTGGATGATGTTCGTAAGGATCGCGAACTCGTCACCTTCCTGCACGCCGTGGTTCTTCCAATAGTCGGTGAGTTTGTTGCGTGTCTCCTGACCCATCATCCGCTGTTGGATCCACTTCTCGCTGCGGCCGTGCTTGCGCCAGAGCTCGCGGGCGCGGTCCAGACCCAAGCTGGGATCGGCCATTTCTTGCATACGCTGGTAGCCCACCTTCGCCAACCAGAGTTTAATGGGTTCAGCCTTCGGGCTGGGCACCGCCTGAACGAGGCGCAACAGGGTCTCGGCGGTCGCTACATCGGTGAGGCGCATTTTGCCGTCTTCAGCCGGCATTTTCAACTGGTGACAGTTTGTCACCAGTTGACTTCCTTCCTTGGCCAGCCGCTCTTTCAGTTTGTTCCAATACTTGCGCGCGGTCTGGTAGTCCGGCTGCTGGGTCAGGGCTTGGATGATGTCGTTGATGGAGAACCACCACGTCTCCGTCGCTTCATCGTAGAGTCTGCGAATGTGATGCTGTTCAAACAGGGTGGAAGAGGGAAGCAGGGCGCTCATGGTCTTGGCCTTTGACGGTTTCCCCGTCGCTTGGCATTTTACAACATACAACAGGAAGACGAAAGGTGGAGCGCCTTACTCCACCAGCCCCTCCATCCACCGCACCAACTCCCGCTCATCCACGATGCTCCACGCATGCGGATGCCGGTTGCCATGCTGCACGCCGCGCCCTACCGTAGTGATGTATTCAGCCCGCACATTCCCCGCCGCCACCAGCGTGTCGTGGATCCGCTTCAGGCCGTAGGCGTTCAGCTCCTCGTAGCGGTCGTCGCGGTTGGTGCGCCACCAGGCCGTGTCCGGCTCGGTGTAGAAGCGGATGGGCAGGTCCTTCAGCGACGCCACGCTCGCGGACGAGTTGAGCAGGGGAGCAGCGCGTTCGTAGTTGGCCAGACTGTCCGCGGGCGAACCGAGGGCGCTGTCCAGGAGTGCGATCAGGTAGCGCGCTTCGTCCTTGTATTCGGGGAAGCTGGTCTTCGCCAGGTCGCGTTGCGCGCTTTCGTACAGGAGCACCAGGTCCAGCGGACTGTCCACGGCGAACACGCCTTTCAACTGCACCGGTGGCTCGGCCGACCGCAGCAGCGCCTTCGCCAGCAGCACGCTCACGTTACCGCCAGAGGAGAAACCGCCGATGACCGTGTTCGACGCATCCACGCCGTGCTCCTGCACCGCGCCCGCGATCGTGCCTATCACCTCCTGCTGCTCGGCCTCGCTCATCAGGATGTGCTGGTTGAAGTTCAGCATCAGCACCGCGATGCTGTTCGCCGCGGCCGTGTCCGCAATGCGCGACTCCGCCCGGGTGTCCGCCGCATCGCAGGGGAAGCAGGGGAAGAGGATCAGCAGGGCTTTCTGCTCAGCGGGGAGGAGGAGGTCGTAGGCGGGGGTGTGGATCTCTTTCGGCCTTAGGTTCTTGATGGGAGCGGGCGGCTGACAAGCGCTTAGGAGCAAGATCGGCACGCACGCGAATGCGAGATTGGTGGAGGAGTTCATGGCACGATCATCACTTTCTGCGATGCATGGATGACCGTACCGTCGACATGCAGGAGGTAACTGCCAGAGGCGAGATTTCGAAAATCGATTGTCATTGAGCCACAAGGAACGGCGCGGCCTTTCATCAAAACTCGTCCAATAGGGTCAAGTAATGTCCAGTCGAACATTCCTGAACATGGGACATCCACGTGAATGAGGTTCCTTGCAGGATTCGGGAATAGGCCAAAAGAACTCGTTGAGCGGTCTTCGATCGATGTATTTGTTCCATAGCACAGCAGCACGAGAGCGCCAGTTCCTCCGATCCCGCTGTTCTCTTGCGCCCCGGCCACCAACAACTTGCCTTCGACTTCTCTCGAAGCGGAATTTCTCCAGTTGGGCCGATACCATCCAGCGCCATCCTCATTGTACACATCACTCCACGTCAGGTTGCCCTCTGTATCGTATTGAAGTGTGGCGATCGAAGCCAGCACGGAAGATGAATTCTGTCTGCTCCTACCTGCGACGAATACGTTTCCTTGTTCGTCAACGGCAACACCATACCCGTCATCGTGACCTGTACTTCCATTGTAGCTCCTTGCCCAAAGCAGTTCACCGGTCGAACTGTATTTCACTGTCAGGTAGTCGTCAAGTATGCCGCTACCGTTGAACTGCGTCCCGGTGAGCAGGACTGTTCCGTCCTCCCCAACAGCAATGTCACGGAACCAATCTGTTCCCTGCCAATCGCCCGGAGCGTTGTAGGTAGCTGACCATTGGAGTGCGCCTGTAGTGTCTAGCACATCGCACAATAGATCCCCTTGACCATCCAAATAGTAGGCGCCGCCTATCGCTATGGTCCCATCCGGACGCCATTTAGCGCGGCGGCCATCGGTGAAGGTTTCTCCGGGGTGGAGGTATTCCCACAGCAATGCTCCACTGCTCGAGTACTTAAGGGCGAAGAGATAGTACTGCTCAGCCGAGAGTTCATGTGTTTGACCGATTACATAGACGTTACCTGAAGCATCGGTAAGTAGGTCGTTGCCTTGCTCGCTTGTGCCAGCGCCTTGCACATGATCATAGTATACATACCAAAGTTCATTTCCTAGGCTATCGTACTTCAGAGTGACCGCGTTGTGCTGGAAGGGCACCACCTCCGACCATCCCGTAACGAATACAGAGTTGTCGGGGCCGACAGCGATCGCATACGGACGATCCCAGCCATCTGGAATTAGCCCTCCGTCGAAATCTGCTGTCCAAAGTACCACCCCGTCGGGACTGATTTTCATTGTCCGATAGTGCTCGCCGATGGATGGAGCACTTCCGGAGGTTGCGATCAGAATGTTCCCCGAATGATCCACGCTCATGGATCCGTAGATGTTCTGAACCGGAAGTTCCAATGACCAGACCCACTCCCTTTCGACATTCTTGAGTAACACACCTGTATTCACGCCTGCATCACTGCGTGAGTATCCATAGAGGTAAACGGTGCCGTTAGGATCTACATGCATATCCAAGCCGGTGTGTATCTGTTCGGGGGCATGGACATATTCCGCAGTCCATTCCATTTGGAATTGGCCTAATGACAATAGAGGAGCCGCGGACAGGACCAGGATGATTGCGGCGTGAAAGAATGTGCAACGTGGTAAGTGTTGCACGCCATTAATTATGTCACGCCACCAGTTCATGGCTCAATTCAACAACTCAAAAACACTCGCCGCCCCCTGCCCCGTCCCCACACACATCGTCACCACCCCATACTTCTGCTTCCTTCTCCGCATCTCATTGAAGAGCTGCACGCTCAGCTTCGCACCCGTGCACCCCAGCGGATGCCCCAGTGCGATGGCGCCGCCGTTCACGTTCACCAGCTCCGGGTCGATGCCCAGCTCGCGCACCACCGCCAGCGATTGGCTCGCGAAGGCCTCGTTCAGCTCGAACAGCCCGATGTCGCTCAGCTTCAGCCCGGCCTTCTCCAGCGCCTTGGGCACCGCCGCCACCGGACCGATGCCCATGATGCGCGGCTCCACGCCGGCCACGTGGTAGGAGAGGAGGCGCGCGATGGGTTTTACATTCAGTTGCTTCAGCATGCGCTCGCTCACCACCAGCACGAAGGCCGCGCCATCGCTCGTCTGGCTGCTGTTGCCGGCCGTCACGCTGCCCTTCGCATCGAACACCGGCTTCAGCTTCGCCAGCGCCTCCAGGGTGCTCGCGCGCGGACCTTCATCGGTGTCCACCACGTACTTCTCCACTTGGCGCTTCTCCTTCGCATCCAGGTACACGCGCTCCACGGTGTAGGGTACGATGTCGTCGGTGAAACGCCCGGCGGCGATGGCGGCCAGCGCCTTCTCGTGGCTGCGCAGGCTGAAGGCGTCCTGGTCCTCGCGGCTCACCTTGAAGTCGCGCGCCACGGCCTCGGCGGTGAGGCCCATGCCCCAGTAGTACGTGGGGTTCGCCTTGCCCACCTTGGCGTTCGGCACGATGCGCCAGCCGCCGAAGGGGATCGGGCTCATGCACTCCACGCCGCCCGCCACGATCACGTCGGCCTGCCCGCTGTGGATCTTGGCCGCCGCGATGGCGATGGTCTCGCTGCCGCTGCTGCAGTAGCGGTTCACCGTCATGCCCGGCACCTTGTCGGTGTTCAGGCCCATCAGGCTGATCATGCGGCCGATGTTCAGGCCCTGCTCGGCCTCGGGCGTGGCGTTGCCCACGATCACGTCGTCGATGCGTTCGATGTCCAGGTTGGGCACGCTGGCCACCAGGTGCTTCACCACGCCAGCGGCGAGATCGTCGGGTCTGGTGAATCTGAACTTTCCACGAGGTGCCTTGCCGACAGCACTTCTGAATCCTGCTACGATGTATGCATCCATGGTTGAGTGCGTCTATGGTCGTTGGTCTATGGTCGGTGGCCGGACAAGCTAACGTCGCTTGCCGGGGGTGAGTGTTTGTTGAAGTTTGTTCACGCGGTTGGCTAGGCTGTCGATCTGCAAGGACAGCTCCTTCACTGTGTCTGCTTTGAAGTAGCCGAGTTCAACGCCGATGGTCATCTGGGTATCCACCTCGAACGCTGAGCCGATGGCGATGCCAAGGAATTGGTTGAACTCGCCGTTGTTGTTGCGTCCAGCTCCTTCAGCAATATTGCTGGCAATAGAAACGGCCGCTCTTCGCATCTGACTCTTCAGGCCGTAGGTCTCTTCTTTGGGTAGGCTTTCGCTCAGGACATGCACCGCCTTCGCGAGCTTGATCGCGTCCTTCCAGATCTCGAGGTTCTTGTATCGGTTCATGATCGAATGCGGTCTATGGTCATTGGTCTATGATCTTTGGACCCGCATTCGACAACCAACACACCTCTCACTCCCTGCCATAGACCACGGACCATAGACCATTGACGTCCTCAGTTCCTCAACACCTTCCCACTTGTAATGATGCTCTGCAGCCGCTCCAAGGTCTTCCGCTGCATGCACAGCTCCACGAACGCCTTTCGCTCTAGGTCCAGCAGGTATTGCTCGCTCACCTCCGTCGCCTCGCTCAGGTCCCCCCCGCATAGCACGTAGCCCAGCTTCTCGCTGATCAGCGCATCGTGCTGGCTGATGTAGTTGCCGCTGAGCATGCTGTTGGCGCCCACGTACACGATGCCGAGGCCTTCCTGGCCGAGCACCTTGATGTCCTTGCGCGGCGCGGGTTTGGTGTAGCCCTTGTTCCAGAGGTCCAGCGCGCATTGCTTGGCGTAGGCCAGCTGGTGGGCGCGGCTCACGATCACCTCGTCCTGGCCCTTGCGCAGGTAGCCGAGCGCAAAGGCCTCGTGCCCGCTGGTGGCCACCTTGGCCTGGCCGATGGTGAGGAAGCGCTCGCGCATGGCGTTGATGCGGATGTCGCCCTCCTTCAGCTCGTCGGCGAGGCGCAGGGCAAACTCCTTGGTGCCGCCGCCGCCGGGGATCACGCCCACGCCGAACTCCACCAGGCCCATGTAGGTCTCAGCGTGCGCCACCACCTTGTCGGCATGCAGGCAGAGCTCGGTGCCGCCGCCCAGGCACAGCTGGTGCGGGGCCGCCACCACCGGGATGCTGCTGTAGCGCATGCGCATCATGGTGTTCTGGAAAGTGCGCACGGCCATCTCCAGGTCGTCGTACTCCTGCTCCACGGCCATCATGAAGATCATGCCCACGTTGGCGCCCGCGCTGAAGTTGGCGCCGTCGTTGTAGACCACTAGGCCCTTGTAGCCCTGCTCGGCGAGGTCGATGGCCTTGTTGAGGCCCTGGATCACCTCCGCACCGATGGTGTTCATCTTGCTCGTCCAGCTCACGCTCAGGATGCCATCGCCCAGGTGACGCACGGTGGCGGCGCTGTTCTTCCAAACCACGCTGCTCTCGGGCAGGTCGCTGAGGACGATCAAGCCTTCCGCTCGCGGCACCGGCTTGTAGCTCTTGCTCGCGACATCGTAGAAGAGGCGCTTGCCGTTCTCCACCTTGTAGAAGGACTCGTGTCCTGCGGCCAGCATTTCGCCGATCCAACCGGCCACCTTCACCTCCTTCGCCTTCATATCCTCCATCACCTTCTTGACGCCGATGGCATCCCAAGTCTCGAACGGACCCGCTTCCCAGCCGAAGCCGGCGCGCATGCCGTCGTCGATCTTGTAAAGCTCGTCGCTGATCTCGGGGATGCGGTGGCTCACGTACGCGAACATCGCTTGGAACGAACGGCGGTAGAATTCGCCCGCCTTGTCCGTGCCGTTGTACACAAGCTTCAGGCGCTCGCGCAGGTCATCCACCTTCTTCGCCTCGTCCAGCGTGGCGAATTTGGGCTTCACCTGCGGCTTGTACTCCAGCGTCTTCAGGTCGAGGGAGAGGATCTCGCCCTTGGGGGAGTTGCGGTCCTTGAAGAAGAAGCCCTTGCCGGTCTTGCTGCCGAGCAGGTTCTTCTCGACCATCTTCTGCAGATACTCCGGAATGCTGAAGAGGCTGTTGCGCTCGTCGTTGGGGCAGTTGTCCTTCACGCCTTGGGCCACTTTCACCAGCGTATCCAGGCCCACCACATCAGCGGTGCGGAAGGTGGCGCTCTTCGGGTGGCCGATCACGGGGCCGGTGAGGCGGTCCACTTCCTCCACCGTGAGGCCCATGTCGGTGACGAGGTGGAACACGTCCATGATGCCGAACACGCCGATGCGGTTGGCCACGAAGGCGGGTGTGTCCTTGGCCATCACCGTGACCTTGCCGAGGATGCGTTGGCCGTACTCTTCCAAGAAAGTGAGCACCGCCGGGTCGGTATCCGGACCGGGAATGATCTCCAACAAGGGCAGGTAGCGCGGCGGGTTGAAGAAGTGCGTGCCGCAGAAGTGTTTGCGGAAATCCTCACTGCGTCCTTCGGCGATCGCATGTATCGGAATGCCGCTGGTGTTGGTGGTGATCAGTGTGCCGGGCGTGCGATACTTCTCCACGTCGGCCAGCACCTGCTGCTTGATGTCGAGCCGCTCCACCACCACCTCGATGATCCAGTCGCAATCCTTGATCTTCGGCAGGTCATCATCGAAGTTGCCGGTGCTGATGCGGCTCGCGAAGCGTTTGTCGTAGATCGGCGAGGGATTGCTCTTCAGCGCGAAGGCCAAGGCATCGTTCACGATCTTGTTGCGCTCGGCAGGCACCTTGCTTTCGGTTGATTCCTTCGGAACGATATCGAGCAGCAGCACTTCGGTGCCGATGTTAGCGAAGTGACAGGCGATGCGGCTGCCCATGACGCCGGAGCCGAGGACGGCGACCTTACGGATGTTCCTCTTTGCCATCTAGAAAAGTTGTTCTTGTTCGAGAATGCGGTCGAGCTCCGACATCACCTGCCGGAAGTTGTTCAGCTGTGCGGGGGTGAAGCGGCTCTGCACCGCCTCGTTGAATCTGATCACGGTGTTGCGGCTCACGTCGCGCATCTGTTTGCCCTTCGCGGTGAGGTGGATGCGCACCACGCGCTTGTCGACGGTGTCGGTGATTCGCTTGATGAGCCCGGCCTCCTCCATGGTCTGCAGGGTGCGCACCATGCTTCGGGCCTCCATGCCCATCTTGGGACCGAGCTTGGTGCTGGGCGTCCCCTCTGGTTCGATGTTCAGGAGTATCTGGCCGATGGCCATGCTGCCTCCGTACTTGGCCGCCTCGGTGTTGTAGATGCGGGAGATGCGGCTCCACACGCGGCGGATGGGAAAGTCGATCGTTTCTTCTGGGGCCATTGGGCATCGGCTTCGGCGCCAAGTTAGCCGCACTTGTTATGCGCGCATACCAAGGGGGTGGAAATTTCTGAACACAATCTCGCGTTCTTTGCGCAACAAGCCCATCGTCATGCGCGCTATCCTCATCGTCCTTTTAAGCCTTGCAGTGCTCGCCTCCTGCCGCAAGGAGGAGCCCGTCAACACGCCTGCGTCGCAGCTGGAGCCTCCACGGCTGGTGATGAAATTCCGGTTCGACAGCACGCAGGCCCGTTTGGACAGCATCGGGCAGCCAGCCGTGCTCGCCCCTGGCCGCGCGGCGCAGAATCCGCGCTTCAATAAGATGAGCGCGCATTACATCGAGTTCGCGCCGACGATGCTCACCGCCCTGGGGGGCGGTGAAGTGGTATACCACGCCCCTGAGACGAGCGCCGGAGGCGACACCGCGATCCATTTCGCGCAGAGCGTGAAGGCGGGCGAGGGAGAGACCTTCTTCAGCATGCCCATCGCCGACATGGCACCCGGCACCTATGAATGGCTGCGTGTATCGCTCGCCTACCAGAACTATGACATCAAGTTCCGCTACACGGATGCCACCTGGGGCACCTTCAACCTGTGGGGCACGGTGGCCAGCTTCATCGGCTACAACACCTACATCACCAGTTTCCCGGTGCGCAACCAGAGCGTTGCCGTGAACGCGAACAAACTGCAAGGCTTCTGGGCCTTTGAGGTCATCAATCCGCCCATCTCTACGGCCCCGGTTACCGGTCAGGCGCCTCCGGGAGCCACCACGGTTCCCAACCCGCTCTTCGCTACTTCACCCATTCCGGCTGGATCATGCGTGGTCACGGGCGCATTCGCCACGCCGCTCACGATCACCGGTTCGGAGACGCAGGATGTGGTGATCACCGTTTCGCTGAGCACGAACAACAGCTTCGAGTGGATTGACAACGGCGATGGGGTCTATGAGCCTGCCGCCGGCGATGCGGTGGTGGACATGGGCGTGCGCGGTATGATCCCGATAGTGCAGTAGGCTCAACCAGGCTGACGCAGCGGGCGCTTCTCCTCATCGACCCAAAGGCTGAGCCCTTCTTCAGGCGCATGCAGGAAGCGGATGCGCGACGTGGCTAAAACGATATCCTGATGGCCGTTCTGATCGTCGTATAGGTAAACGCTGTCGCAGGAGAAGCGGATCCAGGTTGAATCACCGCTGAATTCCAACCGCGTGAAGGGCCCGATGTTGCGGCGCTTGCGCACCCGGCCGTCCGATTCATCCACCCACTCGATGGCCGTGGCATCCAGGAATCCGAGGTCGTGGAATGCGGAATCGAGCCGCATGAGCTTCTGGCCCCAGCTCTCGCGTTCGCCGAAGTTGGCCATTACCCAGAAACCGTCCCGTCCTGTGCTATCCACTGCGAAGAACGCAGGCAGCATCGTCCAACTATCATAGGCCGGATTCGATATGGCAAGCAGGTGGGCCGAGCTGTCCGGCCGGGGTCGGTAGCGGTAGAGCCTGAGCCCCTCCCAGGTGTCGTCTTTGTTCGAGGCGACCATCACGAAAGTCCCATCGCGCAGGTCGAAGGTGGTCTGGATCAGCAGTGTATCGTGCGCAATGTTGTCCTCAACGGCTTCAAAGGCGATTGCTCGGGCACTGGTGGTTGGATCGGCCAAGGGCTGCACCGGTGTGGTGGGGCTGTGGCACGCCAGACCTACCACTAGGAAGCCAAATGGCAAGCATACCCCACTGTCAATGAGCGGTTTGCGTGGAATGACGCTCACCTTGTCGGGTAACGCTCGGGGCTTATTCACGCTGCGAATATGGCCGACGCCGTTGCATGGCCCGGAACGCCCACTCCAGAACCGGGTCGATTGGTCCCCGTGGATCCCGAAACCGTCGAGCCCTTCGTCCCGTATATCGAACCTCGAACTCGCTGGTCGCCTTCAAGAGGCCAAGGCAAGAGACTCAAACCGTGAATCCTGGGAATCCCATGCAAAGCCATCCGAATCAGGGCCATTGGTCGCAGGATGGAAGTTTCGAGGTTCCAAAACCGGCCTCTGGCCAAATCATATTGCGCATGGTGGGCGAGTTCAGCCATGCTGAGCTCGAGCGCTTCATCATGGACGCCGAGGCCTGGAGCCTAGAAGCCGCCGATGGCGTGGTGACACGCAAGCGCTTGCTCAATGTATTGGTAGAGGCTATGGAGAACCTGCGCCTGCACACCGAGCCTAGGCTGGCACCCACCTCCTTCGTTGAACTGCACGCCGATGAAGGCAGGTACACGCTGCTCGCGGGAAGCGCCATTCCATCGGCCAAAGCAGAATTCCTCAAGCAGCGCATTGAGATCCTCAACGAGATGACCGAAGCCGACCTGAAGGAGCATTTCCTGAGGCTGCTCAGCAATCAGGGGCGGACCGAGCATGGGGGCGCTGGCCTTGGCTTGCTCACCATTGCCCGGAAATCGAATAGGCCGCTACGGGTGCTCACAGCGCCTTGCGATGAAACCACGCAGTTCCTGGTGCTGGAGGCCAGGATCCTACGGGATGCTTGATCCCGACAGGCCCGCGTATTCAGCCAGGTGCTCAAACCGCTCGCTCAACCGACCCTCAGCAACAAGGGTTGCGCGATCAATCATCCGTTCATCATCATCGCCGATCAGGGCCGGGAGCACACGCTCGATCAGGTCCAATCCGAATGCTTCCGAAGCATCGCGCGGCAATTCGCAGGGAAGATTATCAACGGCCATGACCGTGAGAGATCCCGGATCGCCAGCCGGAACCTCACGCGCATTCACTGGATCATAGCCGAAGAACGGGTGATCGATGCTGCTGGCGCGCAGGGTGCTATCGATCGGACCGCCCACATCGCAGCTGATGTCGGCGATCACCTGCAGGGCCAGATCGGGATCGCGCAGATCCGTCGCGCTCAGGATCTTCGGGCCGCGCGGGTCCCAGAAATGGCAGGCCATGTACAATTGGGCTCGGCGCGCATAGGGCAGGAAGCGCGCGCGATGGTCCGATGGGTCGCGATGGAATGCCGCCTTATCGAATGGCCGGCCGTCCTCGCGTTCGTACAGGTCTTGCGAATTCAGAACGGTGTACACTGGTTCGTTGAACGCACGAATCAGGAACTCGTCGGGCTTCACGCGAGAGACTCCAGCACGCTCCAGTACGCCCATGGCCCCCTTCCCTACCCTGCCGCCGCCAGTAAGCACGATCCTGAGGTCCTTGGGCAATGGGAACGCGTGCAGGTGCCGCTCGAGCTCTTCCAGGTCATGGCACGCATACGCCGGTTTCAATGGCGGACCTCCATGGGCCAGCTGCCACGCCCGGAACCCGTTGTAGGCGCCGACCACGCCTGCCCAATAGCCGAAGGCCAGCACACGGTCTCCGTGCTGATCGGTGAGCAACTCGTGATCGATCAAGGTGATGCCTCTCTCGACCACGGCGCGCATGAGCTTGCGGTTATGCGGCTGCTGCTTGATGGTGTGGCTGAAAAAGAGATAGGCCTTGCCCGGGATGAGCGCTTCAAGCGAGACCTCCTTTACACCAATGATCAGGTCGCGGTCGCTGAGATCCTCCGTCAGGCGCACGCCTTCGGCCTCATATTCCGCATCGCTGAAAGCGCGCACTGGGCTGCGCTGCACTACCAGGTCGATCTGCGGGAAGCGGAATGCGAGATCGCGGCATTGGGCTGGCGTCAATGGAACGCGGCGGTCGGCGGGCAACTTGCCTTCGCGGATGATGCCGATCTTGCGGTAAGGAGGCTTCATGCAGTGGGCGGCAAACTTAGCCGAAGCCCTCGGAGCGCTTGACCACGATCAACGGCGGGCCGTCGGCCTACCTTTGCGCGGTTCATTGAAAAATCCTGGGGCCGATCTGGTTTCGACAGCGGCATCATGGGGTGTGTAAGCATGCCGGGCGTGATGTGCGGCCCGTATCCCAGTGCATCAACGCCATAACTGGCGAAGTAGACTACGCTCTCGCTGCTTAATAGCCCAAGGCTATGAGGCTTAATCCACGTGAATAACAGTAGCGTGGACGAGTACCTCTCAGGGAGGCCCGTTCTCCTCCTTCCTGGATCCGAGGTGTCATCATGGGGAACTGGCTCGCGCGGTGGTCCGTAGCGCGGGTGAGAAACAGGACCTAAGTCCATCGTGGGGTGCCCTTCTCCAGCGGCGGATCGAAAACCAATGAGGCGGCTAAGCATGTAGAAAGCTCATTCCACGGTCGTTTGGACGAGGGTTCGATTCCCTCCGGCTCCACAGGGGACTTAGCGGCGGCGCAAGTGCGATTCCGTTGCGCGCGGCGGATCAATCGAGTTTCACCCCGGTGAATGCTGTGGATTCCTTCCGGCTCCGCCTTCGCCTCACCGAAGCATGGCCTGATTACGATAGCCGCTGGGACGCGCGATGGCGGGCTTCATCACTGCCGGAACCCGTTCCGAGGGCCTTGCTGGGCCGGGACTTTCGTAGAAGACTAGGCCACCACCGGCTCGTTCTGCGGGTACCTCGCTCGCCCGTATTGCTTCATGTACAGATCGTAGATGATGCCATCGGCGAGGCCCACCTTGGGCACGAAGACCTCGTCCACATCGGCGAAATCCATCACCCGCAGGAAAATGTCGGCGGCAGGGATGATCACGTCCGCGCGGTCGGGGCGCAACCGGAGCAGCTTCACGCGGTCATCGAAGGAATAGTCAGCAATGCGATCGCGCTGGGCTTGGATATCGGAGCGGATCAAGGGCTCGCCGAAGGCGTTGCCATTCTCCTTGAAGATCCGGTTGATGTTGCCGCCGGTGCCGATGGCCATGAGTTGGCCGTGCTGCGCGCGCAGCTCCTCGAGGAAGGCCTGCATCTCCACCCACGCGCTCAACGGCACCTTGTTCTTGAGCGAGCGCACGGTGCCGATCTTGAAGCTGGCGCTCTTCACGCGCTTGCCGCCTTCGAGCCAAGTGAGCTCCGTGCTGCCGCCGCCAACATCAATGTACAGGTAGGGCCGGTCCTTCAGCAGGTCCTGCGTCCAGAAGGTGTTGGTGATGAGGTCCGCCTCGAGCTTGCCAGAGATCGTCTCGATGTGAACGCCGCTCTCCATCTCCACCCGGGCGAGCACCTGATCCCGATTCTCGGCTTCGCGCATGGCGCTGGTGGCGCAGCAGCGCAGGTAGCCCACGCCATATACCTCGGTGAGCAGGCGGAAGGCCTTGAGCGATTTGATCAGGTAATCCTGCTTCGCCACGGTGATGGCCCCCTGATCGAACACATCCTCGCCGAGGCGGATCGGCACGCGCACCAGCGTCTGCTTCTTGATCACCGGGTGATCGTCGCGCTCGATGACCTCACCCACCAGCAGGCGCACAGCGTTGGAGCCGATATCGATGGCGGCGTAGGTGAGATCGCGGTCCACGGTGCGAAACTATGTTCCATCCGATCGCGGCAACCGCTTTCTTCGTCGGCCACAACCAGCCCCCCATGAGCAAGCAGAAGCGCAGCGGCGTTGACCGATTCCTGGCCATCATCGAGCGCGCCGGCAACGCGCTGCCGCACCCGGCCACGCTGTTCGCCATCCTGGCATTGGCCGTGGTGCTCATCAGCTGGATCGCCGACCTGAGCGGCATGAGCGCCATACACCCAGCGACTGGCGAGCCTGTGACGCCGAAGAACCTGCTCAGCGCCGAGGGCCTGCACTTCATCCTCACCAAGATGGTGGTGAATTTCACGGGCTTCGCGCCGCTGGGCACCGTGCTGGTGGCGCTGCTGGGCATCGGCATCGCCGAGGGCAGCGGACTGATCGGCGCCGTGCTGCGCGCTGTGGTGCTGGCCTCGCCCAAGAAGCTGCTCACCTTCGTGATCGTCTTCTCCGGGGTGATGAGCAATGCCGCGAGCGAGGTGGGTTATGTGCTGCTGGTGCCCCTCGCTGCCGTGATCTTCCTCGCCGCCGGACGGCACCCGCTTGCCGGCCTGGCTGCTGCATTCGCAGGCGTGAGCGGGGGCTATAGTGCCAACCTGCTCCTGGGCACCATCGACCCGCTGCTAGCAGGCTTGAGCCAGGAAGCCGCGCGCATCATTCAGCCCGATTACCTGGTGAACCCCGCCTGCAACTACTACTTCATGTTCGTGAGCACCTTCGTCATCGCCGGTCTGGGCACATGGGTCACCGAGCGCATCGTGGTGCCGCGCTTGGGCGAGTACAAGGGCGATGAGAAGCCGGAGGAGATCCGCAACGCCACGCCACAGGAGCGCAAGGGCATGCTTTACGCGATGCTCACCGTGCTCGCCGTGGTGGGAATCATCCTGTGGGGACTGATCCCCGAAGCTGGATTCCTGCGCGACCCCAAGACCGGTGAGATCCTCCATTCGCCCTTCATGAGCGGCATCGTGGCGCTGATCTTCCTGAGCGCATCACTGGCGGGCATCGCCTACGGCATCGGCGCGGGCACATTCAAGAGCGACAACGATGTGATGAAGGGAATGGCAAAGAGCATGGAGACCCTCGGCAGCTACATCGTGCTCGTGTTCTTCGCAGCGCAGTTCGTGGCCTATTTCAACGAGACGCGGCTGGGCCTCATCCTCGCGATCAAGGGCGCTGATATCCTGAAAGCTGCGAACCTCGGCCCCATCCCGCTCATGCTCTGCTTCGTGCTCATCAGCGCCACGATCAACCTGATCATGGGCAGCGCCAGCGCGAAGTGGGCCATCATGGCGCCGGTCTTCATCCCCATGTTCATGCTGCTGGGCTATTCGCCGGAGTTCACGCAGATGGCCTATCGCGTGGGCGACAGCGTCACCAATATCATCAGTCCCATGATGAGCTATTTCGCACTCATCGTGGCCTTCATCGCGCGCTACGACAAGAAGGCGGGCATCGGCACCGTGATCAGCACAATGATCCCCTACTCCATCGTCTTCCTCATCGGCTGGAGCGTGATGCTGGTGGTCTGGGTGCTGCTCGAACTGCCCATCGGCCCCGGGGCGAGCATGTTCATCAAGTAGAGGGTGACGGCGCTTGATGCGTCACGGTGCATGCCGCAGCACCGGATACTTCCTGAAGCCCGGCTCGAACCACGGCGAGCGCTTGTACACGAAATAAAGCTGTGCGAATGCGTCCATGGCGAACGCGGGATCAGCGGCCCGCTTGGCACCGAGTGCCTTTCTCACTTCCGGGTTCTTCATGAGCCAATCCGCAGCCAAATCCTCGAAGACATAATCGCTGAACCACTCCTTCTGCTGCAGCACGCTGTCGAAGAAGCCCCAGGCGAAGAAGCTGTCCTCGCCTTCGGGCTCGAGCGCCTCCATCACATAGCGATCCGTGGCATATCCCATCGGTATGAACCAGCTGCCCTTCGCGACCTTCATGCGCACGCTCTTGGAACTCGTGCTGATTGCGCTGTGGAGGTAATGGCCCTCATAGGGTGAGCGCGAGGTGCTCATCTCACCGATGCTGTCCTGATCCACGACGAGCATGGTGTCGCGCGCCAACGCACGCATCCGAACGCCATTCGCCTTCAGCCTCACGATCACTTCGTGCCACGACGCGGGCACGATGTAGGCCTTGGGCTTGCGCTTCACCAGCGCGGCGGCGTACGAATCATTCCAGGGCACCTGCGTTTCGGTGGGCCTGGTGCGATCGTATCGCGCGCGCTGCAGTCCGGTCACCGCACTCGAGACACGCTCCGCATGCCAGCCCTTCCACGGTAACGTGGCCCACGCGGTGGTGTCCAGGCGCCAATTCATGCCGAGCTCGGTCATGCCCGCTGTGAAGCTCTTGGCCTCGCTCCTGCGCTTGAGCAGTTCATCGCCGTGCTCATCCAGCATGGCTAGTGCCGCCAGCATCAACTGGAAGGTGGCATTCACCCGGTCGGCGTAGGGCTTCAGCATGTGGCTCTCACTGAGGATGCTGATGCGATCGAAGAGCGCATTGAACCCGGAGCTGTACCGAGGGCTGTCGTTGAATCCATAAAGACCATCCTCGGGGACCTCGCCGCGCGTCTCGAAGTAGGGGCACATCAGCATGCCCTTGCGCTCCATCCAAGCGTGCAGCCCCGGGATCATGGTCCGCGTCATGAAGTCGCTGAGCCCACCGCTGAGCTTGTCCTTCTGCGTGGTTAGCAGCTCCATCACGTACTGGTGATCGGCGCCGTTGCTCACATGCGTCTCGAAGTACACGTCAGGATCCATCACGGCGATCGCTTCCACCAATGACCAGGTGCTGCGCGAATCCATCTTCATGAAGTCGCGGTTGAGGTCAAGGTTGCGTGCATTGCCGCGGAAGCCGTACTCGGCCGGACCGTTCTGGTTGGCACGGCTGGTAGCGCTGCGCTGCTTCGCCCCGCTCACGTTGTACAAAGGCACGATGCAGACCGCTGTGTTCACCAGCAGCCCCATGTACTGGTCGCTTTCGAGCAGCGCTTGCGCCAGCAACAGGCTGGCATCGATGCCATCGGGCTCGCCGGGATGGATGCCGTTCGTGATCCACAGGATGCTCTTCCCGGCCGCACGGATGCTATCTGGCGAGAAACCACTGCCGTCGCTGATCACGAATAGATGAAGCGGTGAGCCGTCATCGTCCTCGCCGAACTCGAACAGGTGCGCGCCGGTGTGCTGGCGATCCAATTCCTGATAACGCGCGATGGCCTGCTCCCAGGTCACGGTAGAATCGCCGGTGAATGTCCATTGGCCATGAATTCCGATGGACAGCAACGCCGTTATTGCCACAAGGGGATTCCGCATGGCGCCGAAGATGAGAACGAAGGAGCCCTGCCGGTGCAGGCAGGGCTCCCTCGATACAACGACTCGCTACTGCAGCACGAGCCGCTGCCAGCGCGGCACGCCCTCGATGATAGCGCCCACGTGATACACGCCGGGCGCGGCATCGGGCATGACCAGTTCCATGCGCCGCTGCTGGCGCACGCGCTGTTCGATCACCGTGCGGCCTGCCCCATCCAGCACGCGGATCAGCGCATCGCTCACCGCGCGGTCGAACAGCACGGTGAAGCCTGCATCGCCTCTGGTCGGATTCGGCGAGAGCCGCATGCCCTGGGATTCCTGGTCCATCACCCCCACCGTTCCGGTGATGGTGGTATCGATGTTCACCACGATGCCGAAGCTCGGGCCCCAGCTCTCGTTCACATCCTTCGCTCGGAGCCAAAGCACGTTCACGCCAGCCGTCACCGGCGCGGGGATGCCACCGCCCTTGATCGCCTCAAGCGCGCTGCTGAAGCTCCCATCCACAGCGAGCATGGGAGTGCCCTGACCGAAGCCGGGATCATCGTTCACATAGTACTCGGCAGCGCTTACGCTGATCTCCGGGAAGCTCACCGCGCCGTCGAGCACTTCCACCACCACGCTGAACGGCAGGCTCCATGCGTCATTCACATCCTTCACGCGAACGCTGAGCACATGGACCCCGATTGATGGCAGAGCGCTGGTCTCCATCGAAATCGCTTCCAAGGCACTGTTGAAGTCGCCATCGAAAGCGACCATCGGAGTGCCGCTGCCCTCTCCGGGATCGCTGTCCCAATAGAACTCGGCTTGCGCTACGGTGATCTCCGGCACCGTGGCCACCGGCGGCTCGATCACCACCACGGTGGTGAACGTTGGCCCCCAATTCTGCGCCTGATCCTTCACCCGGACACCCAAGGTGTGCGCGCCGAGCGAAGGCAGCGTGGCAGTCTCGAGGAAGATGGCTTCCACCGCTTGGTCGAACGCACCGTCAAGCACGCTCATCGGATACGCGCTGCCGGCGCCGGGATCGGCATCCCAGAAGTACTCGGCATTGTCCACGCGCTGCGCGCTGGCCGTGAGTGCCGCCAGCAGCGAGCTGGACAAGAGGAATCGTGCGATCGTCATCGTGCGCGGATCAGCGGTCGAACGCCGTGGCCTTCACGCGCAGGGTGCTTCCCTGGCGCACGTTGAAGGGGTGGCCGGTCATGTACACGCGTGCCGCACCGCTCTGAAGCGGGAAGAAATTGGTGAGGGCATAGCTGCCGCCATAGGCACCTGCATCGCCGATGGATAAATCGAGGTCATAGAATGGTGCCGCCGGGTTGCCGCCATCGATGGCCGCGCCGTCGGCGAGGAAGGTGCCATCGGCGTTGAGGGTAATGGCCTGATCGATGGTGTTGTTCCCCGCGAAGGTGAAGCCCGCATCGATCGGGAAGGTGATTCCCGTGGAGACATGGTTGAAGTACACGTTGATCTGCCCCAGGTTGCCGCTGTCGTTATTGATTCCGCGGCATTCGCCGGCCCAGGTGCGGGTCACCGCATTGTTCATGATCTCCCAGATGCTTCCCGCGTTGGTGTTCGCGAGGTTGATGCCGTAGGTGGTGAAGTTGCCGGTATAGGCCGTCACGGTGTTGTTCCAAACCAGGTTGGCTGCATTGGTCACAGGTCCTTCATACAACTCGATCCCCATCCAGCCATGCTGCACGTAATTGTTGCGGATGTGGAACACCTGGCCGAAGCTGCTTCCGAAGATGCCTTCGTAGCCAATGCGGCCCTTGACCTTGTTGCCGATGATGGCACAAGTATCGATGGCGGTGCCGGACGAGGTGGTGTTCACGCTTATCGCCTCGTCGTTGATCTGGCTGCAATCCACATCGTTGCCCACCACATTGCCGAAGTTGATGGATACGCAGCCGTTCACCAAGGTGCAGCCTACGATATCGGCATCGAACCAATTGCTGGAGAGGTTGAGGCTGCCATTGACGAAGTAGCTGTCCACCACCCGGACGCGCGTTCCGCGGATGCTTGAGGTGCCTGCCCCTGCGCCAATCCCGCCTGCGGTGTTCCGCATGCCGTTGATCAGCACCACGCGGCCGTTCGCAGGAACGATGTTGTACGTGCCCTGCACCACGAAGTAACCGTCGTTCGCATAGCTCAGGAACTCGAGGCTCTTGTCGATGGTGATGTTCTCGATCCAGGGAATCTCGCCCGCGCGGTTCTTGACGATGATCCGATCACCATCGGCCGCAGCCGCGACGGCGGAGGCGATGTTCGGGTAGGTGGGCGGCACGCCGAATTCCTCAACGATCCGGTCAACGGCGGAGGCATGAATGGCGAAGAAGGTGAACGCAGCGACGGTCAGGTGCTTCATGGTCAATTGGTGAGGCGGCGAAGCTAGGCCGTGACCGCTATGATAAAAGTTGACCCCGGCACCTGGGCAGGTGGCACCGGGGTCGTCGTACTCGGCCCACCTTGCGGCAGACCGGGTCCGGGGTAGGCTTGGCTCAGGCTTCGGCTTCTATGGAAAGCACGAGAGCGTTCTCGATCGGCTCTTCCTCTGGAGCCGTCACTTCAATCGTGGCCGGGACCGCTTCATGCGGGATCTGTTGGGCATAGAGCTGTTCTTCGTCGGTAAGGCAGAGCAGGAGCGTGAGTGTCTGTACTGGCCACATGCGTGTTGGGTTATTCGTTGGGGTCTGTTGCCAGTCGGAAAAGTGGCCGCAAGATTTCAGGTGCAATGGGCGAAAGTCAAGACGAATGCTGATTTTCTTTAGACGAACCGCCTTGACATGGGAACTGACGATCTTGTATGCCGAACGCCCAACTTCGCCGGCACCATGACCGATTACCGCATACGCAGCATGGCCGAGTATGAGGCTGCGCATTCTGAAAGCCTCCTGGATCCAACGGCCTTCTGGGCAGCGATCGCGGAGCATTTCAGTTGGCTTGCGCCCTGGAGCAAGGTGCTCGAAGGGGATTTCATCAAGCCCGATGTGAAGTGGTTCATCGGGGGCAGGCTCAACATCACCGAGAACTGCCTCGACCGACATCTGGCCGAACGCGGATCGAAGACCGCGCTGCTCTGGGAAGCGAACGACCCTGAGCAGGAAAGTGAGCGCATCACCTATTCCCAATTGCACGAGCGCGTTTGCCGCATGTCCAACGTGCTGAAGCGGAATGGCGTGAAGAAGGGTGACCGCGTGTGCCTCTACATGCCCATGATCCCGGATCTGGCGATCGGTGTGCTTGCCTGCGCGCGCATCGGGGCCATCCACTCGGTGGTCTTCGGCGGCTTCAGCGCGAATTCACTCGTCGACCGCATCAACGATTCGCAATGCTCCGTGGTGATCACCAGCGATGGCATCCGGCGCGGCGCGAAGTGCATTCCGGCCAAGGCCGTGGTGGATGAGGCCCTTCCCTCCTGCCCCAGCGTGCGTGTAGTGCTGGTTGCGAAATGCACGGGCGAGGACGTGCCGATGAAAGCCGATCGCGACCGATGGATCGAGGATGAGTTGAAGCACGTGAGCGGCGACTGTCCCGCCGAGCCGATGGACAGCGAGGATCCACTCTTCATCCTGTACACAAGCGGCAGCACCGGGAAGCCGAAGGGTGTGGTGCATACATGCGGCGGCTACATGGTGTACGCGGGGTACTCCTTTGCCAATGTCTTCCAATGCGAAGAGAACGACGTGTTCTGGTGCACGGCCGACATCGGCTGGATCACCGGTCACAGCTACATTGTTTATGGTCCCCTACTGAACGGCGCCGCGAGTGTGATGTTCGAGGGCGTGCCCACATGGCCAGACCACACGCGATTCTGGCAAGTGATCGAGAAGCACGGCGTGACGCAGTTCTACACCGCGCCAACGGCGATCCGTTCGCTTATGGCAGCCGGGCATGACCTGCCTTCGCGCTTCGCCATGCCCAGCTTGAAACTGCTCGGCAGCGTGGGCGAACCGATCAACGAAGAAGCCTGGCACTGGTACCATGAGCAAGTGGGCAAGAAGCGCTGCGCCATTGTTGACACCTGGTGGCAGACCGAGACCGGCGGCATCATGCTCAGCGGCTTGGGCGGCATCACGCCGATGAAGCCTGCGCATGCTGGGTTACCTCTCCCTGGCATCCGCACCATCCTCGTGGATCAGCAGGGCAAAGAGCTTCACGGCGAAGCCGAAGGCTACCTCTGCATCGACTTCCCCTGGCCCTCGATCATCCGCACCACCTGGGGCGATCACGAGCGCTGCCGCATCAACTACTTCGCCCAATACCCCGGTCGCTACTTCACCGGTGATGGCGCCAAGCGCGATGCCGGTGGCTTCTTCCGCATCATCGGTCGCGTGGATGATGTGATCAACGTGAGCGGCCACCGCATCGGCACCGCGGAAGTTGAAAACGCAATCGATGAGCACCCCGATGTCGTGGAAAGCGCCGTGGTGGGCTACCCGCACGACATCAAAGGGCAGGGCATCTATGCCTTCGTGATCTGCGACCACGTGCGCACCGACAAGGACGCACTGCGCAACGAGGTCATCGCGACGGTGGAACGCATCATCGGCAAGATTGCGCGACCGGACAAGATCCAATTCGTGAGCGGCCTGCCGAAGACACGTAGTGGGAAGATCATGCGACGCATTCTGCGGAAGATGGCCGAGGGCGAAATGAACAATCTAGGCGATACGAGCACCCTGCTGGACCCGGCGGTGGTGGAGGAGATCAAATCCGGCCACCTTTAGCCAACTTTACCCCATGGCACAGCTCAACGACGCCTTCGAGGATGGCAAGCGCATCAGCCCAAGGCTGCCCGAAGGGAAGAAGAACTTCCTCATCGACATCGACGGCACCATCTGCGAGGACATCCCCAACGAGGAGCCCGAGCGCATGGCAATCGCCTCCATTTACGAGGGCGCGCTGGAGATCTGCAACGGCTGGTTCGATGAAGGGCACATCATCACCTTCTTCACCAGTCGGACCGAGGAGCACCGCGAAGTGACCATGGCGTGGCTCGATGCGCACGGCTTCAAGTACCACGCGATCCTCTTCGGCAAGCCGCGCGGCGGCAACTACCATTGGATCGACAACCATATCGTGCGCGCCACGCGCTACGATGGCAAGTTCACCAAGCTTGTGGAGCGCCAGGCCACGATCGAGGCGTTCGAGGAGTAGCATAGCCGCCCAATGCGCCATCTGTTCCTCCGCTGCTGATTTGCCAATCGCCCGTTCCTAAGACTCCAACGCGTGGCTCCGCCATTGGAGCTAGCCGTATGACAGTACTTGGCAAGACGGACCTGAGTTTACCTGCCGTTCGCTATGTGCGTGCCTCAATCGCCCTTCTGGCCAACGAAGTGGTCCTCCTTATCCTCAAAGAGGATGTTGAAGGTGGTGAGCGAACCGTAGCAGCGCGTGATGTACTGCTGCAGTTCCACCTTGTCTGCCTCGCTGAGCTTCTCGTGCGCGTTGATCTTCTGCTCCAGCACGCGGAAGCGGTCGCGGATCATCACGATCTTGTGGAAGAAGTCGTCGATGGGCATCTCCTTGCTCTTGAGCGAGGGGTCCTTTGGCTTCAGTTCCAAAGTACCGCCTTCGTAGCGCCGTGCCATATCCACCGGTCGTTGCGGCTGCTGCAACTCCTCGAGCACCTCCTTGAGGCAATCCCGCACGGCATCAAGGTCCAGCGGCTCCTGACCAACCTCAACACCCGGAGCGATCGTAACGAGGCCTTCGAAGCTCCGGCTAACGGGTTGCTCACCATGCTCCTTGAAGAAGATGTGCACCGTGCGCGGATCCATATCGTACACCACGCCCACGCCCATGGTGGGGTGCTTCACGCGCGCGCCGATCGCGATTTCATAGAGTTCCATCCTTGACGGGTTCTTTCCGCCAAAGAAAGTGCGGCTCAGCAGATTTCCTGCACCGTATAGCGCACACCGTTCACCACGGCGCTCTCGCCCACCTTACGCCCATAGAGCGCCTGCACCAGCGGCGCCTTCGGCGTTACACCAAGGTATTGCCGGCCCGCTGCGCCGAATTCCTCCAAGCTGAAGCCAATGAGCAGGTTGCGCACATCGGTATGCACCACCGCCCCGAACTGAACGGTGTCCATGCATGCATCGGGCGCCACGATGCCTAGCCGGTCGAGGTCCTGCTGCACATGCTCCAATTGCACGCCGATCGAACGCATGAGGTCCAGATCGTTTCCATGCGTGCTCTCGGATTGGCTGGCACTATCGGCGTTGTCGTCGCCGATGGTGACGGCTTTCAATTCCTCGATGCGGGATCGCAATTCCGCTGCAGTGGTTTCCAGGCGGGCACGTGCGGCCTGCAGCACAAGGCGTTTGGTGGCGATGCGGTCCATGATTCGTAGGGTTGTGCAGCGAAGGTACCCGGTGCCGCGCGTTTGGAATTGACGGAGGTCATGGCCTTTCGCCGATCCAAGCTATGCGAGTTTCCAGCGGCGTCTTGCGGTGTATTCGACCAGCGCGAAGGCCAACGCCCCCAGCATCGCGATCATCCAGCGCCCGCCCATGCCTCCTGGGCCATTGAATGGCACCGGTGGCGCGACCGTGTTGCGTCGCTCCGGGCTCATGCGACGCCTCACCTCATCCGCGTAGTCGCGGTGCTTGTCCACGTTCCATCCGGTGAGTGAATGGAGCTCTTCCAGTTCACGATGGCGGCGGTAGTAGAGCTGCTCCAGGTAATCCTGTCCATCGGAGCAGGTAAGGTCGCCCTGGGCCGGGTGGGTGAGGACGTAGCGTGCTTGGAAATGCTCGGTGTTGGGCGTCACTTGAAAAACGAGGTCCTGCGGGAAACGATCGCGGGAGTAGCGCACATGCAGCCGTGTGTAGAAAGTGGGAGCGCCCTGCTGGCTCCAATCGGCTCCGGCCTGCGCGAATTCGCGTGGCATGGGCGGCGGGCCCACGCAGGGGTCGCACTTCATGCCATTGAAGCTGGGCGTCACGTTCCACGCGTACTCCAGGAAGACCGTGTTGCGGCCCTCACGGCGATGCGCCCGCGCGAAGAGATCCTTGTAGAAAGGACCGAATCGCTGCTTCGCGAAGAGCGGGATGTTCCGGTCGCTGGGCACTTTCACCGTGCGATAGTTCACGCACTCCACACGGCCCGTGCGCGTGAAGGCATGCACGATCATGTCCTGCGAGCCGTTGCTGTTGGCCATGCCCAATCGGATGGGCAACATGAACTTGTGGCTCTCATACCGGATCTGAATGGGCCGCAAGGTGCTGTAACCCGATGCCTGGAGTTCCTTCAGGTTCACCTTCACCACGAAGAACTTCAGGTTGCTCCTGATGTAGGGGTCCAGCACTTCGTGCGCCGTCTGCGGGATCTTGTACCCATTCTCCATCAGCCATTCCTTAAGGCCCACGCTCTCCTTCGCGCTCAGGATCAGGATGTCATACTCCCCTACCGTGTAACGCGCCTCGATGGTGACGCCTTTGTCCTTGGCTTCACGTTCCTCTTGCTTCATGGCCGAGGCGGACCTCGGAGCGGCCACGCTCTCCTGCATGTCTGCATTGCTATAGAGCCAGCGCTGGCACGGATTCTCATCATAATACTCCACCAGCCGTGGCGCGCTGTAGGCATCGAGCGCATCGAATACACGGCGCTCCACCACCTTGATGTCGTCGCGCAGAAGCACGGTGGGCACGGGCACCACCAAGGCAAAGCCCTTCACGTCGCCCTTGAAGTCATTGCTCATGGTGAGGATGGTGCGCTGGCCGTCGCGCACGAGGATCACCTCGCTGCGGTCGTTGAAGAGCGTGGCATCGGCCTTGGCCACATAGAAGCCGCAGAAGGCACCGGCTTGGTGCGCCATGAGCGCAAGGGCGGGAAGCAGAAGGGTTCTCATGTCTATTGAGGTTGAGGGTTATTGGAGCATCCGGTCAATGCGAGGCCTGCTTCCTGGCGCAACCGTGGAAGTAGGGCGAAGCAGGCTCAGTGCCTGTGTCTCGGATTCACTGCTGGCTGGTCGGTCGACCGCATTCTTCATCCACCGGAACGCATCGCCCTTCCAGAGCCGGTCGATCAATGGAGTGAAGGCGCTGACGATGAGCAAGGCCCAGATCGGCGTGGCATTCACCCACCATTTCCAGCCGAGCACGAAGGCCAGCAGCGCGATGGCGATGCTCCATCCGATGCGCGCGCCTTGGGCCTTGGGCGTGGTCATGGGGTCGGTGATCATGAAGAAGGTGAAGAGCAGCACCGATCCGTTGCTCATGCGGTGCAGCCACACATCGGGCTCCCAGCCCAGATAGAGCACCTGCCGCGCGAAGTCCAGCGCTGCGAATACGCCGAGGAAGGCCAGGCTCGTATCGATGCGCCCCACGCGCAGCACCACCATGAAGCCAGCTGCGCCCACCAGGAAGGCGAGCGTGGCGCCGCTGCCCCATTGCCCCGGACTAACCCACCCATCGCCTGTGAGCAGCACCGCGGCGGCGATCCCGAGATTGCCGGGATTGAACACATGCTTGCCATTGCTGCGGATCAGGAACTTGCTGGCGATCGCCACCGTTGCGCCCAGCACGAGCACCCAGGGCGATCCTGCGTTCAAGAGCAGGCTCATGCCCAATCCGGTGACCATGGCGCTCTTCATCGAATGCCAAGGCAGCTTCAACCAACGGATGAACAAGGCTTGCACCGTGAGACAAGTGGCGAGGAGGACCAGGTACCGGCGCCACTCGGCATCCCATTGCAGCATCGCGATACCATAAGCAAGGAAGGCCGATAGGAAGAGGATCTGGAAATGGCGCGCATCACGGCGGAGGAAATCAATCACGGCGTTCATGAGGGGTGTCTTCGGGGAGCGGTACCCGCCCGTGCAGCCGAGGTTCGATCCCGAAGGAACATTCGATCCTCGAGCACCGTTTGAGGCGCCTTATCCCAGCATTTGGAATGACCCAAGAGACCCTCCAGCACACCGCCGTGCGCCACATCATCGTGGTGGACGATGAGGAAGACTGCAACTTCGTGACGAAGCTGGTGCTGAAGAAGGCCGGCTATACGGGCCAATTGACGTGCTACACCAGCGCCACCGAAGCCCTGGAGCATTTCCGCAAAGGGCAGGACCTGCCTGACCTGCTCTTCGTGGACATCAACATGCCGGCGGTGACCGGCTTCGAGTTCCTGGCCACCTGCGAATCCGAGGGCCTGCTGCCCAACGGGCTCACCAGCGTGGTGATGTTCAGCAGCAGCAACCGCCCCAGCGACCTGGAGCGCGCGCTATCCTTCCGTAGCGTGATGGGTTATGTCGAGAAGGCCCTCTCGGTGGATAGCTTCGAGCGCGTATTGGCTGACCGCCTCGCCAGGCGGAAGTGAAGTTGGTCGCCGCAAACCTCTCCCACGGACCAACCATGAAGAAGATCCTGATCATCGAGGACGAGGCCATCATCTCGTTCAGTTACCGGCTCCAGATGGAGCGCATGGGCTTTGAGGTCACCGGCACGGCCAAGAGCGCAGAAGAGGCGGAGGCCCTGCTGCGCGCCGAGCGCCCGGACCTGATCATCATGGATGTGTACCTCAAAGGGCCGAAGACCGGCCTTGAGCTCGCCCAGGAGATCCATGCCAGCGACCCCATGCCGATTCCCATTCTATTCCTCACCGCCAGCACCAAGCCGGAGGTCGTGGAGGCCATTCGAGCGCTCAAGGGCTGCCACTACCTCCCCAAGCCCATCAACAGCGATAGCTTGGAGGACACGCTCCAGCGTTTCGCCCGCGAATGAGCCATGGTCATGAAGGCTTCGCCTGAGCAGGCAGAGCGGTTGCACCGGTTCGCGCACGACTTGCGCAATCGGTTGGCCGCCATCCAGCAAGTGCTCGGTCAGCTGGATGGGAGCTCGGAGGCGGATCGCACAGAGCTAATCGCCTTCGCGGAGCAGCAATACTTCAAGGCCATGCGCGCCTCAGAGGACCTGCTCGATGAATTCAAGGTGGAACGCTCCCCGTCCATCGCAGCACCCGCTCCGGTTGATCTGGGTGAATGCATGGAGCACGCGATCGATTCCTTGAGCCACCGGTTCGATCGCAAGCGGCAATCGGTTGAGCGGCGCATCGCAACTGGCCTTATGGCCCAAGGCGATGCACGCCTTCTCGAGGAGCTCTTCGCCGCCCTGCTCAGCAACGCCTCGAAATTCAGCCCGGCCGGCACCTCCATCGCGGTGGAAGCGAATCACGATGGCAAGCACGCCGTGATCACCGTTCGCGACCGCGGCATCGGACTCGACGCCGAGGATCTCGCCCATGTGTTCACGCGCTATGCCATGCTGAAGGGCCGCTCCACCGCTGGCGAAGCCCAAGGTCGTTCATCCCTGTCACGCGCCAGGCAATGGGCCGAGGCCCACGGGGGCACCCTGACCGGGCATAGTGATGGTCCGGGCGCCGGCTGTGCCTTTACCGTGCGCTTGCCGATGGCCTGATCAAGCGGCTCCCTCCGCCGGCCAGGTGATGTTCTTGGCCACGCGCTGACCACGGTGATTGATCGCCACATTGAATTCCACCTCATCGCTCACGGACAATTCCTCGAAGCTGATGCCCTGCAGGTCGTCATGGCGGAAGAAGAGGTTGTTGTCCGGGTAGCGGATGAAGCCATAGCCGTTCATCAGGCTCATGATGGCGCTGCGATGGCGCTCCTCGTCAACCAGTGTAGGGGCCGGCCGGTCTCCCTCAGGCTCGGCATCGCGGGCATCGCGCGTCACGAACATGTCGCGCACCACCTCATCATCGTCCTTCAGCCCTTCCTCGATGAGGTCGTGCATGGGCATGGGATAGCTCACCTCGTTCCACAGGTCCGTGCTGGTCTTGGTGGTCTGAACCTCGCCGGTCTCCTGATCCGTGAACTCAAAGTCCCATCCCAGGAGCATGGTCTTGCAGCCCAAGGCGTGAAGCTTGCGCACCAGGGGCATGTGATCGCTATCGCTGGCGATGATCACGGCCACATCGAAGCGCTTGAGCATGCACAGCTCATAGGTCTCGAGCGCCATGAGCACGTCGATGCCCTTCTCGCGCTTGCGGCCCATCAGGTCCTTCACGGGCAGATAGTGCGTCTGCACGCCGTTGTACATGAGCACATCGTCGAACACGCGGTCATAGTATAGCTGATTCGTCTTCTCCATGGCATCGCGCGCGCTGAACCGGCCACGGAAGAAGTGCGCGTCGATGATATGGCACAGGCTGGGGCGGGTGCCCTCGCGCTCGGCCAGGCTGTGCTTAATGAACTCATGGACCCCGCCGATGTGCAGCCTTCGGCGGTGCGGATGGACGTAGTTGTAATAGTTGCTCACGTGGGTGAAGTAGCTGCCGTCATAGAACACGCCCACTTTCAGGGCCACGCTTCCTGTGCTGCTCATGCTTGAAGTGAATAAGGTCGCCAAATGTAGGCCCGCTGCGGAGCCCGGCTAACTTGCCGCCATGTTCGCGCGCTGGTGCGTCAGCCTGATCATGTGCTGCTCCTGGGTTGCTGATGCCCGCGGCCAGGATCCGGAGCCAGGACAGCCCATCTCCTATGCCCGATCGATCTCAGTGCCGCTGAATGCGGTTCTGCTATTCGACAAGGCCCATGATGCGTGGACCTGGACCTTCGGCAAGGAGCCGGGTGCGAAAGTGCTGCGGTCAGACCGCGAGAACGGCGTGCTGGAAGGCATGGCACGGGTGAATTTCCGCTCCGAGGGCATGTGGCTCAGACAGGAGAGCATGGGGGTGGTGCAGTACCATGTGACCTTGACCGCGCGCGCGGGCGAATGCACCGTAAGGGTGACCCAGTTCTCCCACACCGGCAACCGGACCTCGCCGCGGGGTGGGGTCCACTTGGGCCAGCTTACGCGCTCCCCGGACCCGCCCACGCGCATCCGCGGCGCGAGCATCCCTTCGCGTAGGCGTCTCTACGCGGAAGTGAAGGATGTCGCCGAATCACGGGTGCAGGCGCTCCTTGGCGCATTCGAGGCCAAGCTCCGCGCCAGCGCTGAGCCCTGAACGCGGCGCAACCCGTGGGGCGCACCGCCGTTGAAAGGCGGCGCATGTCCCATTCTCCATTCCACGCATGGCGCCGATGGCCCGTCGCCGCCGGATTGCTCGCCCTTCTCTTCATCGGATATGGGATCAGCCTGGTATCCCGTTCACGGATGGTGCAGGAACGCATCACCAAGGAGGTGCGCCTGCTCGATGCCCTGAGCCAAATAGGCGACGAACTCCATCGCTTGAACGTGGTGCATCGCGTCGACGTGAACAGTGGACAGCACCAATGGCCCGCCGGCCTGGATGAGTTGCAGCGCCGCGCACTGAGCATTGATGCTTCATTCGCAGGGCTGCCCGGCGTTGAGCGCCTGGTGCCCGACCTCCTACCGGCGCTCACGCAGGCCGATTCGCTGCACGCCCAGGCCGTGCTCCGCGGCGACCACATCACGGACCTGAGATCCGTGGAGGCCGTGTTCCAGATCATGATGGGCCGTGCGCAGAAGGCCATCGACCGCAACGCACGCGCGGTCCACGAGAAGGGCCTGAGCGCGCACTCAAGCACGCTCAGCCAGCAATGGAACGAAGCCCAGGTCCTGCTCATCGCAGCTTGCCTCCTGGCCGTGGCCATGGCCTGGCTCGTGGGTGCAAGGGGCAAGCTGCTCGCGGAGAGCCGCTCGCGCGCGGAGCAGCTCGATGCGGCGCGGCAGAGCGTGGAACGAGCCAACCGCGAGCTCCGCGAGACCATGCTCAGCAAAGAGGAGAAAGAGGTGATGATCAAGGAGATCCATCATCGCGTGAAGAACAACCTTCAGATCGTGAAGAGCCTCATCCGATTCCAGATGGACCAGGTGAAGGATCCGCGCACGAATGAACTCTTCAATGAATGCGTGAACCGCGTGAGCGCCATGGCCCTGGTGCACGAACAGACCTACCTCACCAAGGACCTGGCGAACATCCCTGTTGATGGCTACCTGAACAGCCTGGTGCGCGACCTCGTTTACGCCTATTCCGTGAACATCAAGCTGAAGATGGACATCGATATCAGCGTGAAGACCCTTACCGTGGACACGCTGGTGCCCCTCGGCCTCTTGGTGAACGAGGTGATCAGCAACAGCTTCAAATACGCCTTCCCCGGGCGCAGCAGCGGCACCATCACCTTCCACCTGCATGGCAGTGAGGCCGATGGCTTGCGCATGCGCGTGGGCGATGACGGGGTGGGACTCAAGAGCCGCGATGGCTTCCATCGGCCCAACAGCCTTGGCATGGAGCTGATCCATACCCTCGCCGGACAACTCGATTGCGACATCCGCTTGCTCGACGAGCCGGGCACGCAATTCGAACTGGCCAGCCAGAAGCTGTCCCGCCGCAAGGTGGCCTGAGCCAACCGCTGGTCACTCCCTCCCTTCCGCGCGCATTGCATTCTACTGGTAGCTTGGCCGTCCTTCATCGCGAAGCACCATGCACAAGCCTCTTATCCTTGCCCTGCCCTTGGCTCTTCTCGGCGCCTGTGGCACAACCGAGCAGCCCGTGGAGCGAATCACCTACCCGGAGACCCGCAAAGACTCAACCGCTGGCGACGAACTGCATGGCACCTGGGTAGCCGACCCCTACCGCTGGCTCGAGAACGATACCAGCGCCGAAACAGCCGATTGGGTGAAGCGGCAAAACGCGGTCACCAACGCCATCCTGGAGAAGGTCCCCTTCCGCAGCGCACTGGCCAAGCGCTACGAGGAACTCTACAACTTCCCGAAGGTGTATGGCCCCATGCGCGTGGGCAATCTGTATTTCGTGTGGAAGAACAGCGGCTTGCAGAACCAAGCCGTGATCCATGTGCGCGAAGGGCTCGAAGGCCAGGACAAGGTCTTCATCGACCCGAACCAGCTCGATCCCGCGGGCACCACCACCTACAATCCCATCGGCACCAGCAAAGACGACCGATACATGGCCGTGAGCGTGCAGAAGGCCGGCAGCGATTGGCAGGAGATCATGGTGTACGACCTCATCACCCTGCAGCCTACCACTGACCTGATCAAGTGGAGCAAATTCAGCGGCGCCTCCTTCTATAAGGACGGCTTCTTCTATAGCCGCTACCCCACGCCGGCCAAGGGCACCGAGCTCAGCGCGGCCAGCAAATTCCAGAAGGTCTATTACCACAAGCTGGGCGATGCGCAAGAGAAGGACCAGCTCGTTTGGGAGAACAAGGACAACGGAGACCTCTACGTGGGCGTTGGCGTCACAGAGGAAGAGGAATTCGCGACGCTCTACATCAGCACGGGCACCAACGGCTTCGAGATGCACTTCCATGATCTGCGCAGCGGCGGCCTGCCCTCACCTGCCACCAAGTGGGTGCCCCTGCAGACCGGATTCGACCACAAGACGAGCATCATCGACTTCGTACCCGCCACCGGCAGATTCTTGGTGATGACCGAGGTGGATGCGCCCAACTACCGCTTGGTGGAGGTGGATCCGAAGAACCCCGCCAAGGAGAACTGGAAGGACATCATCCCCGAGGCCAAAGAGCTGCTGCAAGGCGTGAGCACCGGCGGCGGGAATCTCTTCGCCGAATACCTGAAGGATGCCACCAGCCGCTTCTACCGCTTGAAGCTCGATGGCAGCGGCAAGCAAGAGATCGCATTGCCCGACATCGGCAGCGCGGGCGGCTTCGGCGGCAAGCGAAACGATACCTATAGCTTTTACAGCTTCACCAGCTTCACCGATCCGGGTAGCATCTTCAAGTACGATTACGCCACCGGGCAGAGTGAAGTGTGGTTCCGCCCTGAGCTGAAGTTCGACCCTTCACAGTTCGTCACCGATCAGGTCTTCTATCCCAGCAAGGACGGTACGAAGGTCCCGATGTTCATTGTGCGCAAGAAAGGCGTGGAGAAGAATGGCCAGAACCCCACCCTGCTCTACGCCTACGGCGGATTCAACATCAGTCTCTCCCCCAGCTTCAGCACCAGCCGAATGCTCCTCCTGGAGCAAGGCGGCGTGTTCGCGCTGGCCAATCTGCGCGGCGGCGGTGAGTACGGCGAGGACTGGCACAAGGCCGGCATGAAGGACAAGAAGCAGAACGTGTTCGATGATTTCATCGCTGCCGCTGAATACCTGATCAAGGAGAAATGGACCGACAGCGCGCACTTGGGAATCAACGGCGGCAGCAACGGCGGCCTGCTCGTGGGTGCCGTGATGACGCAGCGCCCCGATCTCTTCGGGGTGTGCTTCCCGGAGGTGGGCGTGCTCGACATGCTGCGCTACCAGAAGTTCACGGCCGGCTTTGGCTGGGTGCCCGAGTACGGCAACGCCGAGAACAGCAAGGAGGAGTTCGACTACCTGATCAAGTACTCGCCCTTGCATAACTGCAAGCCCGCGAAGTACCCCGCTACCTTGGTGATGACCGCCGATCACGACGACCGCGTGGTGCCCGCGCACAGCTTCAAGTTCATCAGCGCGCTGCAGCCCGCGCAGCAAGGTGATGCGCCAGTGCTGATCCGCGTGGAGACGCAAGCCGGACACGGTGCTGGCAAACCCACCAGCAAGATCATCGAGGAGCAGGCGGATAAGTGGGCCTTCTTTTTCAAGAGCGTGGGGATCACGCCCACTTTCGCTGGGGAGGCGAAGCATTAAGTCGCGAACAAGCCAAGGCAGCGCCCGGTCCAGCGATGGATCGGGCGTTTACTTTCACCCCATGTCCGATATGCACCTTTATGCGGTGGAACTGCTGTGGCGCGGTGACCATACGCGGAACTATGAGGAATACACGCGCGAGCATCTCATCCGCATCAATGGCAAGAGCGAGATGCGCGTCACCGCCGACCGTGCATTCCGCGGCGACGGGAGCTTGCACAATCCGGAAGACCTCCTGCTCGCCGCGCTCAGCAGCTGCCACCTGCTCACCTACCTCGCGCTCTGCGCGCGCGCGCGCATCAACGTGCTCAGCTATCGCGATCAAGCCGAGGGCGCTCTCCTGCTCACCAAGGATGGCGGCGGGCATTTCACCAAGGCCGTGCTTCGGCCCCAGGTAGTGGTGGAGGGCATGGGCATGATGGAGAAGGCCCGCTACTTCCATGGTGAGGCGCACAAGTACTGCTTCATTGCGCGCAGCGTGAATTTCCCGGTGAATTGCGAGCCGACTGTTTCCGCAGCCTGAATCAACCCTTACTTCAACCGCTCCCGGTACAGCGTCCGCTTCTGCGTTGACCCATGGGGCCGGTACACGTAGTACGCGTGGCCTTCATGCACCTGCACATCCTCCGGGAACGGGTGCACGAGCATCGAAGGCGCGCCCATCGATCCATCCCGCGCATCAACCGCACGCAGCCAAGTGCGCGGCCCCTGCCGGAAGAGCGCGTACACCTGCCCGCCGTGTTGATCCTGGATCAGGGCCTTGGCCCAATGCCGCTCCCCGGCATGGCGCATCGCGACTTCCGTGATCGCGGTTCCATCGGGCAGGAACCGGCGGATGCGCTCCCTGGCGTGGTCGAACACGCATAGTGTATCGCGAACCACGAATAGCGGAGCATAGGGTACCTTGAAGTAGAGGTCCTTGTGGAAGCCGGTCATGAAGCCCGCGATGATCTCGCGGTCGATGCCGGTCTCGATCTCAAGGTCCATGGCGATCACCTTGTCGGGGCCGCTCATGTACTTGTACTGGCTGCGGAAGAGCTCCATCATGAAATCATCCTGCACGGTGCAGAGCAGCCGATCCTTGCCAGCCTTCAGGTCGCGCGCGAAATGCTCGAATGCCGGATACGCCTCATTGCGGTTGTTGCCGAGCAATCGGCCGCTGATGCTGTCGGTCCAAGGCAGCACGGCTTCACGCAGCAGCTCCTGGTCGATGCGGCCGAGCACCATCCCGTCCCCATCTCGGCGCGCCATCCAACCTTCGTCGCGGCCCTCCACCACGGGCCTTCCAGCATGGTCGCGGTGCATGGCGCGCGCATCCGCGGGCAAAGCCGCCGTGGCCGTTTCGCGCAGCATCGTATCGAGCAGCACGAGGCGTGGCGCACGCATCACGCGTTGCCCCGCATCGGCCTGCGCATGCCAGAGCTGGGGCTTATCGTAGGCCAGCACCCAGAGCCCTTCACCATTGGCGAGGAAGCCGCCGACGTGCAGGTCAGGCCGTTGGAACACCACTTCGGGCGCCTGCCTCGCGCGCACTTCAGCGGGATCGAGCAGGATCACGGCACGCTGCAAGCGTGCGATCAGCGTCTCACTGGTTTCCAGCTCAAACGCGAGCACCTTCAGCTTGAGCTCCGAATACCCCGTGAAGCTGATGCGCAAGGACGCATCCTCGCCGCTCATCACGGACATCTGGAATCTGCCGGTGGCATCGGCGACGGCGCCCTTCACAGAGCCCGCCAAGCGCACGTGGGCGCCTGGGAGTGGCAGGTTGGTCTCCGCATCGAGCACGATGCCATTGAGCGCAACGGGCTGCGCCGACAGGCACATCGGTGCCAGGGCCAGGACAGAGAGGGCAAGGATCCCGGTGCGCATGCGTTGCCGTGGTAAGATAACTTGGCGCTGCCGATCGCATAGAAGGCGGCCGGAATCCGATCAAGACTGAACCAAGAAGGCATGCAGCGATCGTTGCGCTACGACCATTACAAGGTGCTCGGCGTGCCGCGGGATGCCACCACGGATGAGGTGAAGCGGGCCTACCGGGAGCGCGTCAAGCAATGGCACCCGGACCGCAACGATTCCATCAAGGCCAGCGAGGTCTTCCATGCCTTGCACGAGGCCTACCTCACACTGAAGGATCAAGGCCTCCGCACCGCCTACGATGAGCAGCTCCGCTTCTATCGTTCGGCCGAGGAGGCCGCTGCGCCCCGTAGGCCCACCTTTAATACCCGAGCACGTCGAACTGCGGTGGAGGATGGGCCGGCAACACGCGCCGACCGAACGCTCTTCCACAGCTTGCACCTCACAGGCCTGGCCTTCGGCGTGCTCCTGGTGAGCGGCATCTGCATCGGCTGCGGTTTCTTCGGCTGGCCCTCTTACGTGCTTCTGTTCACCCTGCCAGGCCTTGCCGTGCTGCCGGACAGCATCGCGGGCCTCAGGGCCAAATGATGGAAGCCGCCAAGAGGCGGCTTCCAAAAACATGCTGCGTATGGCTCACACCGGCACCACCCATCCGTATGGATCAGCGATGCGCCCGCGCCGGATGTCATCGAGCTTCTTGCCGATCCGGTTGGCGAGCTCCCGCGTTTCCACACCCGGGAGGTCGTAAGTGGCACCATCGAAGGCGATGGTCTGGATGTGCGCGATGGTGGCAGCGGTGCCGGCCCCGAAGGCCGAGCGCAAACGGCCATTGCGCGCTGCGACCTCCACTTCCTCAACGGATACGCGGCGCTCCTCCACCTTGATGCCCTCATCCTTGGCGATGCGGATGATGCTGTCGCGCGTGATGCCGCGGAGGATGGTGCCATCGAGCGCGGGGGTCACCAGCGTGCCGTCGATATTGAAGAACACATTCATGGTGCCGCTCTCCTCAATGTATTGATGCGTGAGGCCATCCGTCCAGACCAGCTGGTGGAAGCCCTGGTCCTGGCCCATTTTGGCCGGGTACAGCGCTGCCGCATAGTTGCCACCGCACTTGGTCTCACCGGTGCCGCCCGGGAAGGCACGGCTGTAACGGGTCTCGATCTTCACGCGCACGGGTTCATTGTAATAGCCGCGCACCGGGCATGTGAAGATGATGAAGCGGTACCCGTCGCTCGGACGAACGCCGATGAACTCATCACTGGCGAAGAGGAAGGGCCGGATGTAGAGCGACGCATCCTCGTCATCCGGGATCCATGATCGATCGGTGCGGATGAGCTCGATGAGCGCTTCGAGGAAGATCTCCTCAGGCACGGGCGGCATGCACATGCGCTCAGCGCTATGCTTCATGCGCGCGATGTTGTCCTGGGGCCTGATGAGGTTGATGCTTCCCTGAACGCTGCGATACGCCTTGAGGCCCTCGAATATGGTCTGGCTGTAGTGCAGCACCAGCGATGCCGGGCTCATGCTCAGGTTCGCGAACGGCTCGATGCGCGGTTTGCGCCAAGCGCCATCGGCGAAGTCCATCACGAACATGTGGTCGCTGAAGACCCTGCCGAACTTGATGTTCTGCAGGTCGGTCTGCGGCAGCCGCGAGGCCTTGGTGCGCTCGATGGCTATCTTTTCGCCGGTGGTGATCATGCGCGTCGTCTTTCTAAGGGCCAGTGCCAAATGTAGAGGGCCTGCCTTATGTGAACGGCGCAATGTAGCCCCCTGCCACGAAGGAACCGTAACGACATGCTAGGCGCTAGAGCACGCAGGCAGCCTTTGGATGTTCTCCGTCAGCATTGGGGCTATGACGGCTTCAGGCCAGGGCAGGAAGCGATCATCGCACGCGCGCTCGAAGGGAAGGATACGCTTGCGCTGCTGCCCACAGGCGGGGGCAAGAGCATCTGTTACCAGGTGCCCGCCTTGTGCATGGGACAGCTCTGCGTGGTGGTCTCGCCCTTGATCGCGCTGATGAAGGACCAGGTCGAAGGCCTGAAGCGGCGGGGCATCACGGCCCGCGCGCTCATCGCAGGCATGAAGGCAGCTGAGATCGATAATGCGCTCGAGGCGGCAGCGATGGGCAAGCTCGCCTTCCTCTACCTCTCGCCCGAGCGATTGGTCACAGACCTGCTCAAGGCCAGGCTTGCACGTCTTCCCATCGGCCTGCTCGCGGTTGATGAAGCGCACTGCATCTCTCAATGGGGGCACGATTTCAGGCCTGCCTATCGGCGCATCGCCGAGACCCGGGCGCTGCTGCCCAAGGTGCCTGTGCTCGCGCTCACCGCCTCGGCCACGCCGGCCGTCGCGGCTGACATCATGCAGCAGCTCACCTTCACGGAGGGGCGGCTCATGCGCTCCTCATTCGCGCGCCCGGAGCTGGCTCTATGGGTGAGCCGCGGCGAGGACCGCACCGGCCGCATGCTGCGCATCCTGCGCGAAGTGACGGGCAGCGCGATCGTGTACGCCCGCGAGCGCAAGGCCACGGTGCGCATCGCGCAGCTCCTTTCGGAGCATGGCATTCCTGCCGCCGCCTACCATGCCGGCCTCGGCACGGCGGAGCGTGATCGCGTGCAGCGCGAATGGACCGAAGGGAGGATCCGCTGCGTGGCCGCCACCAACGCCTTCGGCATGGGCATCGACAAGGCCGATGTGCGCTGCGTGATCCACCTCGAGCCCCCTCCGGACCTAGAGAGCTACTACCAGGAGGCGGGACGCGCCGGTCGCGATGGCCAGGAAGCCTGGGCATTCCTGATCACCGGGCCCGGCGATGCGGACCGAGCGCTGGAGCGGCTGCGCAACAGCTTCCCGCCGCTCGAAACGGTCCGCCTGGTGTATCAAGCCTTCGCGGATATGCACGCCATCGCCATGGGTTCCGGCCTGCATGAATCCTATGCAGTGGACATCAGCGCACTTGCACAGCGCACGGGGCTGCGCGCCCCCGTGGTGGCTAATTCACTGAAGGCGCTGGAGCTCGATGGCCGCATCGCATTGAGCGAAGGCGCGCACAGCCCGTCGCGCGTGCTCATCACGGCCGACCATGCAAGCGTGCACCGGCTGCGCGTGAGCGATCAGCGCCTCGGGCCGGTGATCGAGATCCTGTTGCGCTTGCATGGCGGCTTGTTCGAGGAAGCCACGCTTATCGACGAGGCCCGCATCGCACGGCTGCTCGGCAACCCGGTTGAATCAGTGAACAAGCGGCTGAGGGACCTCGATCGGCAAGGCATCCTATCCTATCAGCCCCGCATCGATGCGCCCCTGGCCACCTTGCTCCAGCCCCGCACCGATGCCGCCAAGCTCACGCTCGATCCCGCCGCACTGGCCGATCGACGGAAGCGCGCCGCAGAGCGATTGGCTGCGATGCTCGCCTTCGCGGATGGCACCTCAGCCTGCCGCATGGGCAGCGTGCTCGACTATTTCGGCGAGCATCTCCAGAGCGATTGCGGCCGATGCGACAGTTGCCGACGCCATGCGAAGAAGGCCGCTGCATCCGGGGCCGACGCATCATTGTCCATGGAGCCGTTGGCCGGATACGCGCGCGTAACCCCTGCCGAACGGGCGCTGCGCGATGAGTACGGCGATGGCCCTGCGACGCCATGAGCACCTTGCTGCCACGCGCATTCTATACCCGGAGCGCTGCGGTCCGCATCGCGCACGAGCTGCTGGGCAAGGTGCTGGTGACCGCATTCGAAGGCGCTCGCACCAGTGGCATCATCACGGAGACCGAGGCTTATGCCGGCGTCAACGACCGCGCTTCGCATGCCTTCGGCGGAAGGAGGACCGCCCGCACCGAAGTGATGTACGCACAGGGCGGCACCGCATACGTTTACCTGTGCTATGGCATTCATCATCTCTTCAATGTGGTGACCCACGGGCGCGGAACCCCGCACGCGGTGCTGATCAGGGCGATGGAGCCGCTGGAGGGAGTTGAGCGAATGCGCGCGCGCCGCAACGGCCGTGTGCTCCGGACGCATGGGCCGGGCCTGGTGAGCGCAGCGCTCGGGATCCGCACGTCGCATACGGGTTGCGACCTCATCGCAGGACCGATCACCATCGAGGATCACGGCATCGTGCCCAAGCGAAGCGCGATCGTCATAGGCCCGCGCGTGGGCGTTGACTATGCCGGCCCGGACGCACTGCTGCCCTATCGGTTCCGCGTAGCACCTTCGCACCCTTCACCGTGGAAGGGATGAACCAGCGCATCGCATTCATGGGCACGCCCGATTTCGCCGTGGGCAGCCTGCGCGCGCTGCTGGGAGCGGGCATCGAGGTGGCAGCCGTGGTCACGGCGCCCGATCGCCCTGCTGGTCGCGGGCGGAAACTCCGCATGAGCCCCGTTAAGCGATTCGCGATCGCGCAAGGGCTGCCGGTGCTCCAACCGGAGAAGCTGCGCGACCCGGCTTTCCTGCAAGCGCTCGATTCCCTTGGCGCCGACCTCTTCGTGGTGGTGGCCTTCCGCATGCTTCCTTCCGCGGTGTGGCAGAAACCGAAGCTGGGCACCATCAACCTCCATGGCTCCTTGCTGCCCGCTTACCGAGGCGCCGCACCGATCAACTGGGCCATCATCAACGGTGAACAGCGCACCGGCACCACGACCTTCTTCATCCGTGAAGAGATCGACACCGGTGATATGCTCGATCGCACGGAGGTCGCCATCGGCCCGGAGACCACCGCTGGCGAACTGCATGACGCGCTCATGCTGGCGGGCGCGGCATTGCTCGTGCACACGGTGCAACGCGTGCTGCGAGGCGATCGCAACTGCACCCCGCAACCCGATCCGGAAGGCCTTCCTACGGCGCCGAAACTGACTCCGGAGAACTGCCGAGTGCGTTGGGACCAACAAGCGGCCCGTGTGCATGACCTGATCCGCGGGCTCTCCCCGTACCCCGGAGCCTGGACCATGCTCGAGCGCCCCGATGGACGGCACGAACGCTTCAAGGTCCTGCGCACAGCCCGAAGTGCCACCGGCCCTGTGAATTCCGCCCCTGGTGCGGTGCTGGTGCAGCAAGGAATGATGATGGCCGCATGCGCCGATGCCTGGCTCACCATCCTGGAACTGCAGCCTGAAGGCCGCACGCGCATGAGCGCGGCAGACTTCCTGCGCGGGGCGGGATCGCTGGACAACTGCCGATTCGCATGACCGCTTTTCGCATCACGATGATCATCGCAGCCGCGTCTGCAAGCATGGCGGCGGCGGCCCAGCGCTTCCACATGGCCTTGGCACCGTGCGGCAACGGCCCGGCGAACAGCGTTGTGCCGCTGCATAGCGACAGCCTCTGCTCCTCGTTCCTGATCTGCGTGCCGTTGGAGGTGAAGGCGCACTACCATGCACGGCATACGGAGCACGTAGTGGTGCTCGAGGGCGAAGCGGAGATGCTGCTCGGCGACTCGGTATTCACGGTGCGGGCGGGCGATGCCGTGGCCATCCCGAAAGGCACGGTGCATGCGGTTTCCACGCGATCAGACGTTCCATTGAAGGTGGTGAGCGTGCAGTCGCCGCACTTCGACGGGAGCGACCGGGTGCCCGTGGAACGTTGAATCAACGCTTTCGGCGAAGCCACCGGAGATCAACAGAGTGCGATTCCTGAAACCCTTGCTGGCAGCGGGATACAGGGCGACTTATGAACAAACCCCCTGATTTTTCAACATTCTCCGGCTATCCGCTCGGAAACCGTTGACAGGCGCGGGTTCCCGGATAGCTTTGTACGCGAGTTCACAAACCAACAACTCACCAACACAACACGACCATGGGTAACAAAGCAGAACTGATCGAGAGCATCGCCAACGACGCGAAGATTTCCAAGGCCGATGCGAAGCGCGCACTCGACGCCTTCGTGGGCAACACCACCAAGTCCCTGAAGAAGGGCGAGCGCGTGACCCTCGTGGGCTTCGGCACCTTCAGCATCACCAAGCGCGCCGCTCGCAAGGGCCGCAACCCTCAGACCGGCAAGGAGATCAAGATCGCTGCCAAGAAGGTGGTGAAGTTCAAGGCCGGCGCCGACCTCGCCAACCGCGTGAAGTAATCCCCTTCCGCTACCGGGAAAGCCCCTCGCATCGCGGGGGGCTTTTCTTTTGCGGCGCTTCCATGATCTCCGACCGCGACCTGTACGAGCGCCTATGCGCGTTCATCACGCCCAACAAGCGCGCGCTCTTCGAACGCATCTCAGCGGAGCGCACGCGCCACATCACCTGCGTCCTTGAGGACATCTATCAGGCGCACAACGCGAGCGCGGTGGTGCGCACCTGCGACCTGCTCGGCATCCAGGACCTGCACATCATCGAGAACCGCAACAAGTACACGGTGAACCCCGACGTGACGCTGGGCTCATCGAAGTGGGTGGACATGCATCGCTGGCGGGAGCAGCCCGACAACACGGCGCGCTGCATCGCCCACCTGAAGGCGAAGGGCTATGCGATAGTCACCACATCACCGCGCGCCACTGAATGCACGCCCGCCACCATCCCGCTTGAACGGCCGCTCGCCTTCTGCTTCGGGACGGAGCTCACGGGCGCCAGCGAAGCGCTCATCGGGCAATCGGACCTTACGCTGCGGATCCCGATGCATGGCTTCACCGAGAGCTACAACATCAGCGTATCGGCCGCCATCACTTTGTACACGGTGATGGAACGGCTGCGCGCGTCGAGTGTCCCATGGCGGCTCGACGAAGCGGAGCTTGATGCGCTGAAGCTGCGGTGGGCGCGCAAAGTGGTGCACAGCGCGGCGCACCTCGAAGAGCGCTTCAGGCAGGAGCCAGGCGCCTGATCCTTTTCGACATGCGCGGGTTCACAAGGGCAGCGGCTCACCACGGGCCAATCTCAGCCGCACGATACTTTCGCCGCGCAACCAACAACCTCGAAGCACAATGGGAAAAGGTGATCTCAAGACGAAGAAAGGCAAGCGCCGTATGGGCAGCGCGGGCAAGACGCGCCCCAGCCTGCGCAACAAGCGCCGCGCCGCGCGCAAGGCAGCAGGCAGCGCCAAGCCGGCCAAGAAGGCCGCACCGAAGAAGGCCGCCAAGAAGGCTCCTGCTGCGAGCAAGGCCGCTCCGAAGAAAGCCGCCGCCAAGAAGGCTGCGCCGAAGAAGGACTGATCGCGCAATGCTGATCATGCAGAGCCCCCCGGCGATCCGGGGGGCTCGCTATTGAACGCCTTCAGGGCTGCAGCCTGACACGCAGCCATTGGCCATCACGGAGGGCCTCGAAGGCGATGCGGTCGTGCAAGCGGCTGGGCCGGCCCTGCCAGAACTCGATGCGGGCGGGGCGCACGCGATAACCGCCCCAATGCAGGGGCCTGGGCACCGCTTCTTGATCCTTGAAACGGTCGGTCCAGCGCTGGTAGCGCTCTTCCAGGGATGCACGGTCGGCCACGGGCCTGCTCTGGTCACTGCTCCATGCGCCGATGCGGCTCTCGCGCGGCCGAGATGCGAAGTAAGCGTCGCTCTCCTCGGCGGTCACATGCTCGGCTCTGCCTTCGATGCGCACCTGCCGCTCGTGAGCGGCCCAGAAGAAGGTGAGCGCCACGCGCGGGTCGCGCTCAAGGTCCATGGCCTTGCGGCTGTTGTGATTGGTGTAGAACACGAAGCCCTGCGGATCGAAGGCCCGCAGCAGCACCATGCGGCAACTGATGGTGAGCGTGCCCATGCTGGCCATGGCCATGGCGTGGGGCTCGGGCAGCCCATCACCGATCGCATCTTCGAGCCAGTGGCCGAAGAGCGCGATGGGATCCTGGCCGGCATGCTCCTCCAAGAGCTCGGCCTTTCCATACTCCACGCGATGATGCAAATGCCGTTTCTCGCTCATGGCTCCGTGTTTGGCGCGGCGAAAGATATCCGACGGTGAACGCTGCGCACCAGACGGAACTCATGCACTCACGAGGCATTTACCTTGCCCGCATGTTGCGCATGCCATTTGTGGTTCTCCTGATCGCAGCACATGCTGCAGCGACGGCCCAGCTGCAGGATGGCAGGGACGCATTCAACAAGGCCGATACACTCAGGGGAAGCCTCGGTCCGTATCGAGCGTGGTGGAACGTGGTCGGCTACGATGTCACAGTGAAGCCAGATTTCGTGGCTCGCTCCGTCGAAGGCCGCACCATCATCGCCTTCGATGCGGTAAAAGATGGCCAGCGCTTGCAGATCGACCTGCAGCAGCCGCTCCTCATCGACAGCATCCTCACGGACGTGGCTACCTATAAGGATGGAACCATCGGCGTGAGCTACCGGGCCGTTCCATTCCATCGCGACGGGAACGTGGCCTGGGTGGAGCTGCCGCAGCCCATGAAGAAAGGCGAGGCCTCCACCATCACCATCCACTACCACGGGATCCCGCGCGCCGCGAGGAATCCGCCGTGGGATGGCGGCTGGATCTGGAAGACCGACGCGCGCGGGAACCCGTGGATGAGCGTGGCCTGCCAGGGCCTCGGCGCCAGCGTATGGTACCCCTGCAAGGACCACCAGAGCGATGAGCCCGAGCAAGGCGCCAATCTGCGCATCATCGTGCCCGACAGTCTGCAGGCTATCGGCAATGGGGGGTTGCGCAGCACCGTGAGGAATGGCGATGGCACGAGCACCTGGCATTGGCAGGTGAGGAATCCGATCAACACCTACAACCTGGTTCCCTACATCGGGAAGTACGTGCAGCTATCCGACACGTTCGCAGGCACGGAGGGAAATCTCGACCTGGCCTTCTGGATCCTGCAGCACCATGCTCCATGGGGCCAAGGTGAATTCCGAGGGAACCGCGAAGAGGATGAGCAATGGCTGCGGAAGGCCGCGACCCAATTCAAGCAAGTGCCGGAAATGCTGGGATGCTTCGAGGAGTGGTTCGGCCCCTATCCGTTCTATGCCGATGGCTACAAGCTGGTGGAATCGCCGCACCTCGGCATGGAGCACCAGAGCGCCATCGCCTACGGCAACGGATTCATGAACGGATACCGCGGCAGCGACCTGAGCGGCACGGGCCATGGGCTGAACTGGGACTACATCATCATCCATGAGAGCGGGCACGAGTGGTTCGGCAACAGCATCACCACGGCCGACATCGCCGACATGTGGGTGCATGAGGGCTTCACCGATTACAGCGAGACCATCTTCACCGAGTGCCAGCAGGGCAAGCAGGCCGCCGAGGAATACGTGATCGGCCTGCGCAGGAACATCCGCAACGACAAGCCCATCATCGGCCCCTATGGCGTGAACGAGGAAGGCAGCGGCGACATGTACTACAAGGGCGCCAACCTGATCCATATGATCCGCCACATCGTTGGCGACAGCACCTTCAAGGCCATGCTGCTGGAGATCAACCGGCGATTCAAGCACTCGATCGTCACCAGCGCGCAGATCGAGGAATTCATGATCGACTTCAACGAGCGGACGAAGTCGCTGCTGAATAAGGGCATCTTCGATCAATACCTGCGCACGAACAAGGTGCCGGTGCTGGAGTGGGGGCGGTACAAGAACCGCGCTTATGCGCGATGGTCCAACTGCGTTCCAGGGTTCAGTCTGCCGGTACGCCTATCATGCTCAGACGGTGAGCTACTGACGCCGCTCTCCACATGGCGAAGCCTTCCCTGCGACCGGTTGGAAGGAATAGAGCAAGCCGACCGCAATTGGTACGTCATGAGCCGGGCAGTCGGCAAGCGCGCGCTGAAGCGGGAAATCAGCCTGCAGAAGCGGAGGATCCCTCACATCAAGCCATAGAGCAAAACGCACGTACTTTCGGAACCATGCGTTCGGTACTTCTCTGCATCGCGGCGCTATCTCTAGGGACCTCCTCCCCCGCCGCCACCTTCACCATCACCCATTTCGGCACGCCGGCCAATGCGCAGCCCGCCATCGAGCGCGCGGCGGAGATCTGGGGCAGCATCCTGGTGAGCGATGTACCCATCAAGGTGGCCGTGAGCTGGTTCCCGCTCGGGGCTTCGGCCCTGGGCGTCACCTTCCCGAATGGGCGCAAGGATTTCCTGGGAGCGCCGGCCGATTCAACCTGGTATGCCACCGCGCTGGCCAATAGCATCGCGGGCGTGGAGCTCAATCCCGGCGAGGATGACATCAACGTCTATCTCAACAGCGGCACCAATTGGTACTTGGGCCTCGATGGCAACACGCCAGCCGGCCAGCACGACCTGGTGACCGTGGCCATGCACGAGCTCGGGCATGGCCTCGGCTTCGTCGGCCTCGCGAAGAAGGTGGGCAGCGAGGGTTCCTTCGGCCAAGTGCTGCTCGCCGATTTCGCGCCCCTGATCACCACCTTTCCATGGCCGGAGCAAGAAGGGCTGCCTGGCATCTTCGACCGCTACCTGCAAGCCCCCACGCTCGAGTTGCTCGTTGATGCGCCGAATCCTTCGGTGGCGCTCGGCTCCTACTTCACCAGCAACCAATTGCGCTGGAACGGCGCCCATGCCCTCGACGCGAGCGGCGGCGCCGATGTGCGCATTTACTCCCCTTCCTCCTTCGCCCTCGGCAGCAGCTGCGTGCACCTCAATGAGAGCACCTACCCGGTCGGGAATCCGAATGAGCTGATGACCCCATTCAGCAGTGCCGGCAATGCCAACCACTGGCCAGGACCCATCGCCATCGGGGTAATGCGCGACATCGGCTGGATGGTGAACGCGGTAAGCGTGCCTGAGCGGCAAGCCGAACCATCGTGGGGCTTGGCCCTCATGCCTGATGGCCGCCTGCATCCCTTCGGGCTCGGAGCCGGCGAGCGATTGGTCATTCTGGATGCCCTCGGCCGCAGGCTGCTGGAAACACCTGGCAATGGCCCTATCGTGCCGACGGGCTGGAGCAGCGGCCACTGCATCGCGTTCCGCATGGCCACACGCGAAGCCCGGCGCTTCGTGGTTCCTTGATGCGCTTGCCGCCAGTGGCCATTCCTCTACTTTAGCGGGCCATGATGCGCTCCCTGATTGCATTCATCCTCCTGCCAGCGCTGCTAGCCGCGTGCAGCACCCACAAATACGTGGCGGCCAGTCATCCCAATGGCAAGCCCGAAGTGATCGTGTACATGAAGGGCAAGGGCGAGGAAGCGGTGAAGGTGATGGAGAAGGTGTACTACCCGAACGGCAAGCTGGAGTACATCGGGCAGTTCCAGAACGGCGTGGAGCATGGCTTGTGGACCTACTACTATGAGAGCGGCACCAAGAAGTACGTGGAGCATTGGGAGAATGGCGTAGAGCATGGCATCCACTACGACTACAGCCCCGATGGCCAGGTGTACCGCGAACTGCATTACGACAAAGGGCGCTTGGTGAAGGAGGTGGACCGGAGCAAGCCGCAATAGCGCCACGAAGCCGGGGAATGCGGCGAAGGAGGTGCACGCGGCGAGCTGCGCTGACGCGATTGAACCTTGAGGCCCGGTCCGTGTCGATGCCCCTGAACCACCGCCCCATGAGAATCACCTGCCTACTCGCCGGCGCCGCCGTCGCAAGCGCCATCAACGCGCAGACCTATTACCCGCCGCTTGCGGGCAGCACGTGGGAAACCGTTGATCCCGCTGCGCTCGGCTGGTGCACGGACGAGGTACCCGCGCTCCTCGATTTCCTGGAGCAGAGCAATACGAAAGCCTTCATCGTACTCAAGGATGGCCGTATCGCCATCGAGCACTACTTCGGCACCTTCACGCAAGACAGCCTCTGGTACTGGGCCAGCGCCGGCAAGAGCCTCACGGCCTTCCTGGTGGGCAAGGCCCAGGAAGAGGGCTTCCTCGATATCGATCAGCCCAGCAGCGAATTCCTCGGTGCGGGCTGGACCAATTGCACTGCGCAGCAGGAAGAGCAGATCACCATCCGGCATCAGCTCACCATGACCTCCGGGCTCGATGATGCTGGCTCGGACAACGACTGCACCGACCCCGCCTGCCTCGAATGCCTGGTGGAGCCCGGAACGCGCTGGGCGTACCACAACGCACCTTACACCCTGCTCGATGGCGTGATCGAGGGCAGCACCGGTCAAACCCTTAACAGCTACCTCTTCAACAAGCTCACCCTTCCCACGGGATTGCAGGGCGCGTTCGTCCAGCTCGATTACAATAACGTGTTCTTCAGCAAGGCGCGGGCATTGGCACGCTTCGGCCTGTTGTGCTTGGACCAGGGCAACTGGAACGGAAACGCCGTGATGGTTGACGCCGACTACTTCAATGCCATGGTCACGCCTTCGCAGTCGTTGAACCAGTCCTATGGCTACCTGTGGTGGCTCAATGGCCAGAGCAGCTACATGCTGCCCGGCTTCCAGGTGCAGCTGCCCGGCATGCTCTGCCCCGCCATGCCCGCTGATGCCTATTGCGCCATGGGCAAGAACGGCCAGCTCTGCAACGTATCGCCCTCCACCGGCCTCGTGGTGGTGCGCATGGGCGACCTGCCCGGCGGGATCTTCGTTCCCAACGTGTACAACAACCAGATCTGGGAGCAGCTCAACAACGTGATCTGCACCAGCACCGCCACGGCCGAATCGATCCGCACAGGCGACGTGCTGCTTTCCCCGAATCCGGCATCGGACCGGATCAAGCTCCCAGCAGCAACCGGCATTGCTGAAGTGATTGGCGCGGATGGCCGCAGGCATGCCATCACCTTCGTGAATGGAAGCGCGGATGTGACCGCGCTTGCTTCCGGCAGCTACGCGCTGCGATTCGTCAATCAGTTCGGGTATCCGTTCGTAGCCCGGCTCATCATCGCGCATTAAGCGAAAGGCCTGTTGCCGGGCGCGATGATGGCACAGGCCATGGGGCGGCAGGCTTCCTGATCGGACACGGCGCATACCTAGGCCTGCCGGGTGGACCTTCTCAGGATCATTGCGCATTGAGCCGCGCAACAGCGTCCAACAGCGAATGACCACCGCTTATAGGCAGCACGCGGCGCAGCTCATTTGCCTTCGGATTTCCTCACGCGAACTGTCGTACGCTGAGCGCAATGATCGCGCAGGCCTCCAGCACTTGCTCTTCGGTGATCACCAGCGGCGGCGCGAAACGGATGATGTCGCCGTGGGTGGGCTTGGCCAGCAGGCCATTGTCGCGCAGCAAGAGGCAGAGCTCCCAAGCGGTCTTCGGTGAGCCATCGGGCGCGGTGCGCGATTCGATCACGAGCGCGTTCAGCAGGCCCTTGCCGCGCACCCCCTTCACGAAGGGATAGGCATCCACCAGCTTTTGCATCTCCGCGCGGAAGAGCTTGCCGAGGCGCTCCGCATTGGGCGTGAGGCCTTCGTCCTTCACGATGGCGAGCGCTTCCATGGCGATGCGCGCGCCCATGGGATTGCCGCCGTAGGTGCTGCCGTGCGTGCCGGGCGTGAACACGCCCATGACCTCGTCGCTCGCGAGCACGGCGCTCACCGGGTACATGCCGCCGCTGAGGGCCTTGGCCAGGATCACCGCATCGGGGCGGCGGGTAGGATCCTTCTCTTCATCGGGCACGCTGCAGAGCAAACGCCCGGTGCGCGCGATGCCGGTCTGGATCTCGTCGGCGATGAAGAGCACCTTGCGGGCCTTGCACGCAGCGATGGCCTTCGGGATGTAATCGTCGGCCGGCACGTACACGCCCTTCTCGCCCTGGATCGGCTCCACGAGGAAGGCGCACACGTTGGGGTCTTCCAGCGCTCGTTCAAGAGACGGGATATCGTCATAGGGGATCACCTCGAAGCCGGGGGTGAACGGTCCGAAGCCGCCTTGGCTGTCGGGATCGGTGCTCATGCTCACGATGGTGATGGTGCGCCCATGGAAGTTGCCCTCGCACACCAGCACCTTGGCCTGTCCGGCCGGGATGCCCTTCTTCTCGTAGCCCCACTTGCGCGCCATCTTGATCGCGGTCTCCACCGCCTCGGCGCCGGTGTTCATGGGCAGCATCTTGTCGTAGCCGAAGAGCTCGCAAACGGTCTTCTCGTATTCGCCGAGCACGCTGTTGTAGAAGGCGCGGCTGGTGAGCGTCATGCGCTCGGCCTGCTCCTGCATCACCTTCACCAGGCGCGGGTGGCAATGGCCCTGGTTCACGGCACTGTACGCGCTGAGGAAGTCGTAGTAGCGCTTGCCGTCCACATCCCACACGAAGACGCCCTTGCCGCTGTCGAGCACCACGGGCAGCGGATGGTAGTTGTGGGCGCCGTAGCGCTCCTCGAGGTCAATGGCGCGCTGCGACTTGGAGAAGGTGCGGGTGAGTTGGGGCATGGCCCGCGAAAGTAACGGGACCGCTGCTGCTACATCTCAGGTGCGAAGCCCCGCAAGCGCTCGGCAATGCGCCGCGCGGCGAGGTCGGTGAGGCGGGCAGCGCCCTCACGCGCCAGATCGGCCTTGGCGGCGCGCACCTGCTCGCTGAGGTGGATGCGCCCGGTCTGCGCGTCGATGAGCTGAACCTGCACCTCGAGGTCGCGCTTGAGCAGGTCGTCGTACTTGGTCACGCGGCCCGTGAGCAGGTAGCGCGCGCCGAGGAGCTTGCCGGCCTGCGCCATCTGCTCGTTGTAGTTGCCGCTCATCTGGCGGCGCTGCTCGGCCAGGACCACATCGGTGCTGCCGCGATCGATCAGTTGCAGGAAGGGGTCCTTCAGCGCGAGCAGTTCGCGCTGCACGAGGCCGGCCAGCTCCGTGTCAACCGGTCCGCTGCCGATTTCGAAGCCCATGATGGTGCGCTTGGCTCGCGATTGCTGCACCGGCAGGTAGGCCAGCGTGAAGCGTGCTTTCTGCCGACAGGCCTCCATGCGGGCCATTACATCGCGGTGGGCGGCATCGATGGCGGATACGGCGGTGTAGCGCTCATGGGCCTGGCGCCAGAGGCCGAGTTCCTCGGCACGAAGTGCCTCGCGGTACAAGGGTTCGGCTTCGGCCATGCGGATCAGGAAAGGCGCCTGCTTGTGCGCGGGATTCAGCTGCAGGCATTGGCGCGCCAGGGCGATGGCCTCTGGGAATCGGTCCGCGCGCAGCTCGGCTTCGGCTTCTTGGTAGCGCGCTTCGGCCTCGCGGTTCTTGGCTTCGTTGCGGGCATCGTCCACCTCTTGGTTCCAGCGCAGTTCAATCCCCTTGAGGGCGATGCGCTGACGGAAGTCCACGGCGGTCTGGCGGTCGCGGTCGCCTTCGGCCAGGCCAGCCATGCGGTAGCTCATGATGGCAGCGCTCATGCGATCGTCGAGCAGGCGTTGCGCGGTGCGCGCATAGCCTTCGCGGGCCTGCAGGCTATTGGGCTTGCGGTCCCAGGCCTCGAGGTAAGCGGAGGCCGCCGATTCCAATTGCGCGGACTGCTCCAGCACTTGCGCCTGCTGCAGCGCGCGCTTCGCGGCACAGCCGCAGAGCAGGAGGGCGAGGGCAAGGATCGCGGGGCGCATGGCGGCGAATGTATTGGCCAAGCATCGTGCCGATGGAAGGGCGAACGGGCCTTGAAAGCAACGAGCCCCGCCGTGGTGGCGAGGCTCGCGCGGGAAACGGAGAGCGGTTACTTCTTCAGCGCGTCGCGGATCTCCATCAGGAGCATCTCCTCGTTGGACGGACCGGCGGGCGCAGGCGGCGGCTCGGCCTTCTTCATGCGGTTGATGGCCTTGATCACCATGAACATCACGAAGGCGATCACGAGGAACTCGATGGCCACGGTGACGAAGGAGCCCCATTTCACGGCGACCTCGGCGACAGCCGGCACCACGTTGCCAGCGGCGTCCGCTGATTCGGCCGTTGCTTTGGTGAGCACGAACTTCTTGTTGTTGAAGTCAACGCCGCCGGTGAGCTGGCCGATAATAGGCATCACCATGCCGTCGATGAACGCCGAGGTGACCTTGCCGAAGGCCGCGCCCATGACGAAGGCCACGGCCATATCGACCAGGTTGCCCTTCATCGCGAACTCTTTGAATTCCTTCATCATGCCCATGTCTCAGTTGGTTTTGGTTCGGGTCGAAAATAGATGCAGCGCCGGTTAAGAGCCGTGCAGTTGGGGCGGCAGAAAAAAAGAGGGGCAAGCGATCCGCATCGCACCGCTACAACCGCCTGCCCTTGCTGCCTTCCGGCCCTGGGGGATTCGGCGGGAGCTGGTCGTACGGGACTTGCCCCGGCGCGAATGTAGGGAGCATGGCAGCAATCGGGTCCGCGCGGCGAACCATTCAATCACCCGCTTCTACCTTGCCCCGCATGGGGAGCTACGCGAAGCGCGTGCTGGTGACCGGCGCGAGCAGCGGCCTGGGCAAGGCCATGGCCGAACGCTTAGTGGCGCAAGGGCATTCCGTAGTGGGCACTGGAAGGCGCGTGGACGATGGCGCGGTCGCCAACGGGGTAACGCTGGTGCGCATGGACATCACCGATGAGGCCTCGGTGCGGCACGGCGTGCAGGAAGCGCTCACACGACTGGGCGGCATCGACGTGCTGGTGAACAACGCCGGGCTCGGCATCCAAGGCCCCGCGCAGGACATTGAACCGGGATTGGCCATGCGGCTGCTCGACACCAACGTGCTGGGCGCTCATCGCCTCTGCCGTGCCGTGCTGCCCGGGATGCGCGCGCAGAAGAGCGGGCTCATCATCAACATCACCAGCGTGGCGGCCAACTTCGGGCTGCCCTACCGCGCCTTCTACAGCGCGAGCAAAGCGGCCCTGGAGCGCTACGGCGAAGCCTTGGCCATCGAGGAGGAGCGCTTCGGCATCACCGTGGTGAATGTGCAGCCCGGCGAGTTCCGCACGCCGATCGCCGAAGGCCGATTGAGGCCCGAGCGCATCAGTCCGGAGCACGAGCCGGGCTACGCGCGCGCCATGGAACTACTGGGCGGAAGCATGCATTACAGCCGCGACCCCGACGAGCTGGCCCGCGTCGTGGCGCGCATCATCGCCGCGCCGAAGCCCAAGGCCACCTACCTCGTGGCGCAAGGCGTGCAGCGCATCAGCGTGCTGGCGAAGAAGCTGCTGCCGGGCCGGATGTTCCAACGCATGGTCGGCAAGCACTATCAATAGCCGATGGTCTCCTACGACCCCTCCGACTGGTTCAAGGCGCTCGCCCTCCATAAGGCCGACACCTTCCGCAAGCTCTGGCCATGGCTCATCCTGGTGGGGGCCTTCACCTACGGGATCGGATTCATCGAGCTGCGGCGCATGGGCCTTGGCGATGAGAGCCTGGTGAAGAACCTGCCCGTGATGCACAGCCTGCTGGGCTTCGCGATCAGCATGCTGCTGGTGTTCCGTACCAACACCGCGTACGACCGATGGTGGGAGGGCCGCAAGCTCTGGGGCCAGCTGGTGAACGCCAGCCGCAACCTCGCCGTCAAGCTCGATGCGCTGCTGCCCGAGGACAAGGACGCGCGCGCCTTCTTCGCCAAGCTGATCCCGCTCTTCGCGCATGAGCTGCGCCTTCACTTGCTGCGCGAGAAGACGCGTCTGGAGCTGGATTCGAAGCCGCACCCGGAGATCCCCGACTTCAACCGCAGCAAGCATGTGCCCGCACAGATCGTGCAGCTCATGACCGCGCGCGTGCGCCGCATGCTGAAGGAAGGCGTCATCAGCGGCGAGCAGCTGCTCACCGTGGACCGCGAGCTGGCGCAATTGCTGGAGATCTGCGGCGCCTGCGAGCGCATCAAGAACACACCCATCCCCTACTCCTACAGCAGCTTCATCAAGAAGTTCATCGTGATCTACGTGCTCACCCTGCCCTTCGGCTTCGCGTTCACGCTGGGCTGGATCGCCGTGCCCGTGGTGATGTTCATCTTCTACGTGATGGCCAGCCTCGAGATCATCGCCGAGGAGATCGAGGACCCCTTCGGCAAGGACCAGAACGACCTGCCGATGCAGCGGATCGCGGCCACCATCAAGGGGAACATCGAAGAGGTGCTCGAATCAGGAGCCTGAGGCCACGGCCTCCTCATCCGGGAAGAGCTTCTCGCCTTGGCTGTGCGCCACGATGCTGCAGCAGGCGGCATCGCCGGTCACGTTCACCACGGTGCGGCACATGTCGAGCAGGCGGTCAACCGGCAGGATGATGGCGATCCACGCCGGGTCGAGGCCGAGCCCCGTGAGCACGATGAAGAGCGTGATGAGGCCCGCACTGGGCACCGCAGCGGCCCCGATGCTCGCGAGCGTGGCGGTGAGGATGACGCCGAGCTGCTGGCCGATCGAGAGATCGACCCAATGGAATTGCGCGAGGAAGATCACGGCCACGGCCTGGTACAGGCTGGTGCCATCCATGTTCACCGTGGCACCGATGGGCAGCACGAAACTCGCCGTGCTCTTGCTCACGCCGATGCGCTCCTCCACGCACTCGATCGTGGCGGGCAAGGTGGCGGCGCTGCTGCTGGTGCTGAAGGCGAGCAGCTGCGCCGGGCTGATGGCCTTGAGGAAGCGCGCGAACACGTTGCGGCGCATCAGCAGCGTCATCACCACGGGATAGACCAGGAAGACCATGAGCGCCAGCCCGATGAGCACGGTGAGGCTGTAGCCGGCCAGCGACTTGAACAACTGGAGCACGGCCGCCGGGTCATCGCCCGCGATGCGCGACACCACGCCGGCCATGAGCGCGAACACGAACCAGGGGGCCGCGCGCATCACCACGTCCACCATCTTCATGAACACCTCGTTGAGGCCGTTCACCAGCGACACCACGGGCGCGGCAGCTGCCGCCGGGACCATGAGCAGCACGATGCCGAAGAAGAGCGCGAAGAAGATCACCTGCAGCATCAGGGCATTGTTGAAGCTGAGGAAGATGTTGCTGGGCACCATGTCCACGAGGAACTGGAGCGGACCGCCCTGCACCTGTTTCGCCTGCTCCACCTTGCCCATGAGCGCGGGATCGGGCGGCGAGGCCTTCCGAGCCGCGAGCACCTCGGCCACCAGTGCGGCATTCGCAGGGTCGCAGCTCACGCAGCGGCCATCCTTGGGCTTCTCCACGCTGGCGGTCTCCTGCACCCAGAGCTCATAGCCGATGCGGTTGCGCAGGCGCTGGGCATCATCCGACCATTCACCGGGCTTGATCACATTCACCAGCAAAAGGCCCACGCTGATGGCCATCACCGTGGTGGCGAGGTAGAGCGCGAGCATGCGCAAGCCGGTGCGCCCCAGCTTGGCCACATCGCCCAATCCGCTCACCCCGCTGATGATGCTGAAGAGCACGAGCGGGATCGCGATGAGCTTCAGCAGATTGATGAAGATGTCGCCGAAGGGCGCGATCCAATCGAGGGTGAATTCGCTGAAGCCGAGCGTGCTGCTGGTCACGGCCCAGATGATGCCGGCACCGAGGCCGATGAGGATGCGCAGCGGGAGCGATGCCTTCATGGGGCCAAGATGGGGAATCCTCGAATGATCGATGACAGCCTCAAGGGTGGCCGTCAATTCACACTTGGCGCGATTAGGTCTCATCGGGCCTTCAGCCCTCCAATACCCTTTCGCGTCCATTGGCTCGCGCCACTGGCGCAAGCCGCTATCTGGTCGGGCTTTCAGCCCTCAGATTCCCTGTCCTCGTTATCCACTCGCTTCGTGGCGCATGCCGGGAGCTCATCGGGCCTTCAGCCCTCCAATACCCTTTCGCGTCCATTGGCTCGCGCCACTGGCGCAAGCCGTATCTGGTCGGGCTTTCAGCCCTCAGATTCCCTGTCCTCGTTATCCACTCGCTTCGTGGCGCATGCCGGGAGCTCATCGGGCCTTCAGCCCTCCAATACCCTTTCGCGTCCATTGGCTCGCGCCACTGGCGCAAGCCGCTATCTGGTCGGGCTTTCAGCCCTCAGATTCGCTGTCCTCGTTATCCACTCGCTTCGTGGCGCATGCCGGGAGCTCATCGGGCCTTCAGCCCTCCAATTTCCTATCGCGTCCATTGGCTCGCGCCACTGGCGCAAGCCGCTATCTGGTCCGGCTTTCAGCCCTCAGATATTTCCCCGTTAACGCAGCATCCGGCGCTGCCAGAAGCAACCAGCAGTTCCAATTCCACGGACGTGACATATGGAAGGCTTGAAGGGCCGACCACATCCCCGGCGGCACCCGTGGTACGGCCGTTTCACCAGCATAAGCATCAGGAGGGCTGAAGGCCCGACGAGACCTGATCAAACCTAAATTCACAGCAATAACCCCCTGCTCCATGCCCCAATCACTCGGCAACATCATCATCCATGTCACATTCAGCACCAAGCACCGAGAGCCCTTCCTCCACGACGGAATCAAGCAGCGCATGCACGAGTACCTCGCCAGCATAGTGAGGAACCATGGGTCTGAGTGTTATCGGGCCGGGGGCATCGAGGACCATGTGCATCTCGCGATTCGTCTCGCACGGACCATGTCGGTTGCTGATCTGGTGGAGCAAGTCAAAACGGGGTCCTCGCGCTGGGTGAAGACCCAGGACGAACGATGCCAGAAATTCGCTTGGCAAACGGGGTATGCTGCGTTCTCAGCCTACTATATGGATGTTGACCGACTGCTCGCGTACATCGATGGACAAGTCGAGCATCATCGTCGTCAATCCTTCCAGGACGAGTATCGGAGCCTACTCATCGATAATGGCATTGACTTCGATGAGCGGTACGTCTGGGATTGAGTTCATCGGGCCTTGCGTGAACTAAGGCTTGCACCACGGGCGCAAGCCGCTTTCTGGCCAGGCTTTCAGTCCGTTGCTATTTCCCCGTTAGCAAAGCATCCGGCGCTGCCAGAAACAACCAGCATTTCCAATCCCATGAACGTGACAAATGGTAGGCCTGAAGGGCCGACCACATCCCCGGCGGCACCCGTGGTGCCGCCGATCCACCAGCCCAAGCATCGGGAGGGCTGAAGGCCCGACGAGACGCAGGGAATGAACTTCAATCAGCTGCGCTCAACAAGACGCCCTGTCCCTCGCGCAACGCGCTCCAGGATCGCCTGCAAGCCCGCGATGCTGTCCTCCACGCGATGCTCGCGCTCGGCCTTCGCACGGCCAGCGCGGCCCAGTTCACCTGCGAGCTGCGGATCACGCGCCACGCGCTCCAGGTTCATGGCCATGGCCTCCACATCGTGCTCATCGCAGAGCAGCCCGTGCTCCTCATGCACCACCACATCACCGATGCCCGCATGCCGCGTGGCCACCACGGGGATGCCCGAAGCCATCGCCTCGAGCACGGCCACCGGCGTGCCCTCACAATCGCCATTGAGCGCGCGCACGCTGTGCAGCACGAAGGCACGTGCACCGCGCAGCAGCGAAGCGACCTCATCAGGGCTCAGAATCCCAGGCAACTCGACGCGTCCGGCCAAGGGCGATGAACGCACCCGCTGCGCGCAACTCTCCCACAACGGACCTTGACCCACCATGGTGAGCTTGGCCTCGGGCACGCGCTCCACGAGGCGCTCGAAGGCGCTCAGCGCGAGGTGCGGCGCTTTCTTATCGACGAAGCGGCCCACGAACAAGAAATGAGGCGGCGTGCGGGCTGGATCGCCCATGGCGAAGCGCTCGGCATCGACTCCGCAACTGTTGCGCACCACTTTCTCGCGCAGCGCGCCCAAATCCAATAGCTGCTGTTCCATGCCGCGGCTCACCACCACCAATGCGCTGGACTGCGCGAAGAGCGCGCGGTAGTCGTGGTGGGCCTTGATCACCGCATCAACATGCGCATCGAAGCCGTGGAAGTGCGCCACGAGCGGCACGCCCGCCAAGGCGCATGGAGCGAGCATGGCGTGGGCCGTGGTGCCGTATTCGGCGAGCACCACATCAATGCGCGCCCGCCGCAGCACGGCCGCAATGCGCCGCACCAGGATGCCATCCTGATCCGTGCGAAGCGCGCGTGCAGCAGCCTGATCGCGCAGATAAGCGAACGCCCCTTTCCCGCGCAGCACCTTTCCATTCACCACATGCGTGGGCAACTCACCTCCGGCAAGCACCAGTTCCACGCCTTTCAATCGTTCGATGTGCGCGGCGATGAAGGTCTCGCTCCAAGCATTCTCCTTCGGCGTTACAATGGCCAGTCGGATGGGTGCTGCCGTTGCGCTCATGCCATTTCGCTTTCAGGACCTACGCAGCGCTGATGGCCACGGACCACGCAGTTGAACGGAGAACCATCCAATGCGGACTGCGGGCTCATAAAGTTGGCACTCATCCGGGCGTTCATTTCACAGCGCCTTCTAGCACGGACTGCAAGCGAGCGATGCTGTCCTGCACCCGATGCTCCTGTTCTGCCTTCGCGCGACCGGCCCGTCCCATCCGGCCCGCCATATCCGCATCGCGCGCGATGAGTTCCATGTTCCTCGCCATGCCCTCCACGTCAGCTTCGTTGCAAAGCAGCCCATGCACCTCATGCTGCACCACGTCGCCTATGCCTGCATGACGCGTGGACACCACCGGGATGCCCGTGGCCATGGCTTCGAGCACGGCCAGTGGCGTGCCTTCGCAATCGCCGCTGAGGGCGCGCATGCTGTGCTGCACGAAGGCCCGCGAGCCGCGCATCAAGGCGGCGATCTCCTCGGGGCTGCGCACACCAGGCAGATCAACACGACCGGCCAATGGCGCGGATGCCGTGCGCTGCACGCAACTCTCCCAAAGAGGCCCCTGCCCCACCATGGTGAGCCGCGCCTCGGGCACGCGCTGTACCACCCGCTCGAACGCGCTCAGGGTGAGGTGCGGCGCCTTCTTGTCGACGAAGCGGCCCACAGCCACGAAATGCGGCGGAGCTTGAACGGGATCACCGGCGGTGAAGCGCTCCACATCGATGCCGTAGCAGCTGTATACCAGCTTCTCGCGCGGGGCGCCGAGGCGCAGGAGCTGTTCCTCCATAAAGTGGCTCACCGCAATGATCGCCTTAGCCTGCGCGAAGAGCGCTCGATAACCACCCTTCTCATCGATCACCACCTGCTTGTGCGCATCGAATCCGTGGAAGTGCGCCACCATGGGGACCCCTGCCCGCTTGCAGGCCTCGCGCATGGCATCAGCAGTGGAGCCGTACTCGGCCAGCACCACATCGATGCGTGCCTTGCGCAGCTCGGCGGCGATCCGCCGCGAAAGCAACCCGCGTTGATCTGTGCGGAGCAGCCTGGCCATGAACTGATCGCGCGCGAAGGCGAAGCCTCCATGATGGCACAGCTCGGGACCATTCACCACCCGCTTGGGCAATTCGCCGCCGGAAAGCACGAGCTCCACGCCGGCAAGCCGCTCAATGTGCGCAGCGATGAAGGTCTCGCTGTACACATTGTGGCTGGGTGTGGCGATGGCGATGCGCAAGGGCATTTCAGGTCGGCAAAGGTGCGCATCCAACCGATCTCCATGCTGCGTCCGTTTGAGCCGGTGTATCCCGGCTCGCTTTCTTCGCGCCGCTGTAGCGGCGACCAGGCATGCTGTTCAACTCGATCGAATTCGCGGCATTCCTGCCTTTGGTGCTGCTGCTGTTCTGGCCCCTTGATCGGCGCTCGCACCGCTTGGGCAACCTCTGGCTGCTGGCGGCCAGCATGTTCTTCTACGGCTGGTGGGACTGGCGCTTCCTTGGGCTGGTGTTCTTCAGCGGCGCCTTGGATTACGTGGCCGCACTCGGCATCGCGCACGCGAAAAGCCCTCGTGGCCGGAAGCAATGGCTCGCAGCAAGCCTGATCGGCAACCTGGGCTCATTGGGCTTCTTCAAGTACTGGGATTTCTTCATCACGGCCTTCAGCGATGCCTTCACCCTTTTCGGACAGCCATTCAGCCCAACCACGCTGGGCATCGTGCTGCCGGTGGGAATCAGCTTCTACACCTTCCAGAGCCTGAGCTACACCATCGATGTGTACCGCGGGCAGCTGCGCGCCGAGCGTGACCCTGTGGCCTTCGGCGCATACCTGATGTTCTTCCCGCAGCTGGTGGCGGGCCCCATCGAGCGCGGCACAGCCTTGTTGCCGCAATTCCAGAAGAGGCGGGTGTTCGATTACACCCAGGCCATCGATGGCTCCCGGCAGATGCTCTGGGGCTTCTTCAAGAAGATCGTGATCGCCGACCAATGCGCCCCGATCGTTGACCGGATCTTCAACGACCATGCAGCGAGCGGCGGCGGTGAGCTCGCCTTCGCCGCCATCCTCTTCGCCTTCCAGATCTACGGTGATTTCAGCGGGTACTCCGACATCGCCATCGGAGCGGCCCGGCTCTTCGGCATCTCGCTGATGCGGAATTTCGCGTACCCCTATTTCGCACGGGACATCGCTGAGTTCTGGCGACGGTGGCACATCTCGCTGAGCACCTGGTTCCGCGACTACCTCTACATCCCCTTGGGCGGGAGCCAAGGGTCGATGAGCAACCGCGTTCGAAACACCTTCATCATCTTCCTGGTGAGCGGCTTCTGGCATGGCGCCAACTACACCTTCGTGGCATGGGGCGCGCTCCATGCCTTGTTCTTCCTTCCGCTGCTCCTGCAGGGAACCAACCGCAAACGATTGTCCGCGCCCGAAGGCTGGCTACCCTCCCCGGGCGATGCACTGCGCATGATCATCACCTTCGCCCTGGTGGATTTGGCGTGGATCTTCTTCCGCGCCCCTGACCTATCCACAGCATTGGAGATCGTTCAACGGATCCCGACAGGCCTGGCCACCCACCCCGGCCAATTGGCGCTGCTTGCCCGGGACCTTCTCACCCGTGGGCCCATGCCTTTCGTTTGGGCGATGCTTGCCGTCGAATGGTTGCAGCGAAGCCACGCGCATGGGCTGGCGGCGATTGAACGTACGCTTCCGCGCAGCATCCGGTGGGCCGTGTACTATGCGCTCGCGATCGCGTCGCTCGTGCACACCGGCCGTGAGGTCTCCTTCATCTACTTCCAGTTCTGAAGCATGAAGCAGTACCTGCGCCGTGCCTCGCTATTCCTGCTCCCCCTGCTGGTGGTGATAGCGCTCACCGAGATCGCCTTGCGGAGGATCCCGAACGATTACCGGTACACGCACGACCTCCTGACCCAGCGCGGCGACAGCATCGAGCTGCTGATCCTGGGCAACTCGCATGCATACAACGGCATTGATCCCCGGGGATTCAGCAGCCCTGCCTACAATGCCGCGAACATCAGTCAGGACCATCGGCGCGATCTCGCGATCGCGGAGCAGTGCATCGGTCATCTGCCCCAACTGCGGTCCATCATCATCCCGGTCTCCTATGCCTCCATCGGCGCCAGCATCGAGCATGGCCGCGAGCCGTGGCGCGTGAAGAACTATGTGATCCACATGGACATGCCCGAGCAAGCCTCCCGGCTCGACCATCGCTTCGAACTGCTCAACAACCGCAAGCCGGTGCTGCTGGCCATGCTGCGCGATCACCTATTGCATGGCTTGGACAACCGCAGCTGCGGGGATCTCGGTGGCGCATTCAACCGGCCGAAGCCCGGATTGGATCTCCTTGCCGACGCCAAGAAGACCGCTGACCGGCATACCTGCAGCGACCATGAACGGATCCTGCGGAATCTGAACCACTTGGAAGCCATCATCGCGCTCGCGGCCTTGCACGATGCGCGGGTCCACCTGTTCTTCCCACCGATGCATCCAGCCTACCTCAAGGAAGTGGATGATCGCCAGCTGCGGTTGGCCCGGGCCATCGGCCGCGATCTCGCGCACCGGCACGGCCATGTCAGCTACCACGACCTGTCCGATGACCCGCGCTTCCTCGAAGGGGACTTCAGCAACAGCGATCACGTGAGCGCTGCGGGCAACCGCAAGCTCACCGCGATACTCGCCGATACCCTCGGCCTTTGATCGCCTGCGGAGTCCCGAAGCACCATTCAGTGACCCTTGCGCCAAGCACCATAGGCGCGCATCAGCCTCGGAAAGTGCAGTTGCAACCACCAGCGCGCGCGAAGGCGGAGGCTGATATGGCCATGCGGCACGCGCCCGGCATGCGCAAGGAACCATGCGGCGTTCTCGCGATCGCCGGCGTGCATCGCGCGATCGAAGCCATCGGTGATCTGCTTGGCCCAGCGGACCAGGGCGGCTGGCGCGAGCCGGTCGCCGGCCTGCCCATGCATCACTTCATACGCCAGCGCGATGCCGCGCATGGTGCGCAACTCGCCCATCACGCTCATGATCCCGCCTTCGTGCACCCGGCGCACGCTCATGATCCGGTCAACGTAACCGATCGGGCCCTTCATCGCGAAATGCACGTTGAGCGCCCAATCGCCGAAGGGCGCGGTGCGAAAGGCTTCCGGGAACGCCTGCATTCCCTCCCAGCGCCAAATCACACCGGAGGTCGGGATGAAGTTGGCCTCGGTGAGCTCTTCGAGGGTGAAGCGCGGCTTGGCCTTGGCGGGATCGAAGTAGGGCTGCTCCCGTCCATCGTCCCACACATTCATCGCATTGTGGAAGGCCAGTCCCAGGTCGGGCTCCGCCTCCATCTTCTCCACCATGATGCGCAGCCGCTGCGGATCGGGCCAGTAGTCGTCGCCGTCGATGTGGCATAAGTAGCGGCCGCGCGCGTGGCGCAGGTTGTTGAGGAAGTTGTGCCTTCCCGTAGGCCGCCCATCGATGCGGATCATCTGATCGCGCCGGTGCAGGAAGAGGCGGATCCTGTCCGGGTGCTCCGCGGCATAGCGCTGGGCAATGGCGCGCGTGCCATCCGAACTATCGTCCTCGCCCAAGAGCACCTCGTAAGCGAATGGGCATTGCTGCGCGAGGATGCTGTCGAGGCATTGCGCGAGGTACTCGGCGTGCTGGTATGTCGTGATGGAGATGGAGACCAATGGGGCCTCGGCGGAACGGCCATCGATCGCATCCATGATCGATCAGATGCTCGGATAAGCGCCCTCGAGCCATTTGCACGCCTCCATGATCCGCGCCCGCATGGCATCATCCACTCGGACGCGATCACTGACCTCGAAACGCGCAGGGCCCGTGTATGCATCCGGCCATTCGCAGCCCCATTGCTTGAGCTTCGCACCAAGCGCCGCATGGAAAGCCGCGGGGTCGGCGCAGAACGCTTCGTGGTCAATGGTGAGCACATGCTCCGCTGGCATGCTGGCCAATTGTTCCTCGATATGGCGCTGCGTCAGGATCACCTGACCGGCCACTTGCTCCACCGGATCACGCTTGCGCAGCTCTTCGTACTCGCGCGGCTTCACGCTGAACCAGGTGTCGATGCTGCCATGGTACTTCACCCTGGCCTGCAGGAGCGATTGCGTGTTGAAGAACGCATTCCGCCGGGTATGCACGAAGATCACCTTGCCCAAGGCCCGTCGCAGCGCCTCCAGATTGTATTGGAGGATGATTCCCTTGGTGGCGAATGGCTTTCCGAAAGCATGCTGGATGTGCGCGATGCCGCGACGGAAGCCAGCGCCATCGATCAAGTCCTCCTGCTCGGGCGTGATCCATTCCGGATCGACGTTCGGTATGAAGCGCCGCCAGAAGTACCAGAACTCGTTGGGCTGAAGCGCGCCTTTGGTCTTGCCCACTTCGCTCGCGAATTCCGCAGGAGCGCCCAACAAGCCACTGAGCTCGTCCTTGTAATTGAAGCGCGGATCGGCAATCAGCTGCTGGATGCGCGCGCCGAGGTAAGGTGCTTGGTAGAATCGCGAGAGGAGATTGCTCGGGAAGGCCACCAGCCCGCTGGCCGCCAGCCATTGCATGAGCAAGGTGGTGCCGCTGCGCGGCGCGCCGATGATGAGGATCGTGGGGTAGGGCGGCTCATCCGGCAAGGCCGCCAACCGTTCCTCCGCACCGCCAAGCGCATCATTCAACTCGCGCAGCAGCGCCTCAAGGCTGTCGTTGCGCTGGAAGGCCTCCGTGCGGATGGGGTCCATGTTCAGTGGGAAACGGATGGCGTCCGCAGGCTTTCATCCACATGGATACGCTCCTGGAAGAACGACTGCTCCTCGCCGCCGAGGATGTGCAGCTCCTTCATCATCACCACGCCTGCCTTGTAATCGCCTTGCTTGATGGTGACCGGCTCGCCGGTGATCATCTGCATGATTGCTTTCGGGAAGGCAGCGCCCGCCAGGTGCGAGGTGGGATAACCGCCGCCGAAGCGCAGGTTGATCTCAAGCACGTAAACCTTGCCGTTCCAGAGGAAGAGATCGGCATCCAATGGGCCAACGAAGCCGAGGGTATTGGCCAGACGCAGGCCGACCTCCGTGATCTGCTCATCGTGCACCGTGACGGCCTGCTCGGTCTCGCCCATGCGGCTGAGCGATTTCCGCCAGCACACCACGCTGATGGCGCGGCCATTCAGGTCGTTGAGGATATCGAAGTCGTAGGCGTCGCCGCCCAGCGTTTCCTGCACGATCATGTCAGGCTCCAGGTCGAAGAAGACCTCCAATTCCTTCCAATTGCGGGCCTTGAAGGTGTTGCGGCTGCCGAATCCGGAACGCGGCTTCACGTACACCGGGAAAGCGAGTGCGCCTTCTTCCATGGCGCGCTTCACGCTCACAAGGTCGAGCCAGGTCTCTGCGGTCTCGAATCCATTGGCGCGCAGGAATTGGAAGGTGCGCCACTTGTCGAAGCAGATATCAGCGGCCTCAGCGCGCGGGATGAAGCACTTCACGCCGATCGCCTCGAACTCGTGGACGTGCTTGCTGAGCCGGTGCACATCCATGTCGAAGAAGGAGAGCAGGCCATCGATGCGCTCGCGCCTGCAGAGCTCGAGCACGGCGGGGATGTACTCCGGCGAATTGAGGTCGGGCATGAGCACGCCCTTGTCGCAGGCGTTGAAGCCGGGCGTCCAGCGCGTGTTGCTGGTGCCGATGATGCGATCATCTGGCCCGAGCTGCTCACGGAACAGGCGCGCCATGTAGCCGCGCTTGCCGATGCAGGAGAAGAGCAGGTTCATGCCGCGAAGATGCGGCGCGCGTTCCGACTACCAGCGGTAAGTGCTCAGCACGTCATCGAGCGTCTCGGCAGCCTTCACGCACGTGGCTGTCCCGTCGGCGTGCAGCTCAACGATGGCGGGCGCTGCCTTGATGAAGGGCGGCTTGAGCACCACCGTATAGGCGCCTGCGTTGCCGAAGAGCAGGATGTCACCTTCGGCGAGCGCGCCCTTCCAGCCCTTGTGGATCACATCGATCTCCATGCAGGTGTAGCCGCTCACGCACCACTCCCCCTTCTCGCGCGCCACGCCGGGCTTAGGCAGCACCGTGAAGGGCAGGTCGAAGGAATTGAGCGTGGGCTTCAGGTTGTAGATGCTGCCCGTGACGATGGCATGCAGCTGATCCCCGATGCGCTTGGTGCTGGCCACTTCGCAGGCGAACCAGACCACATCGGCCAGGATGCCCATGCCGGGCTCCACGATCAACTCGGGACCATCATCGGGGAATGAACTGGAGAAGGAACCTGCTATGGCCTCAGCATAATAATCGAGGCTGGGCGGCTCTTTGGCCAGCTGCGACTTCAATTCGTCGGGCATGCGACCCGCCAGCCCACCGCCTACGTCTATGTAGCGGGGCTTCGTGCGGTGGAAGATCCACTTCGACGCTTTTATCATGCGATCGGTGCGCTCGGCGTAGCTCGCGGCGCTCCGATCTCCGCCGATGTGGCAATGGATCCCTTCGATCGCGAGGTTGCTCCGCTCGCGTATGGCAGCGATCAGGTCCGGCAAGCCTCGGGCATCCACATCGATCCCGAAGCGCGAGCGCGGGCGTCCATCCATGGGCAGGTTCATCCGCAATCCAAAGGCGATCTGCTTTTCCGGATGCGCGTCGGCGATGGCCATTACGCGCACCGCCTCACCTTCGCTGTCCACATTCACCATGCACCCAGCGAGCAGGGCATCGCGCAGCAGTGCGTCATCCTTCACCGGCCCGTTGAGAATGATTCGTTCGGGCGCCGCACCGAAACGCAAGGCCATGTCGAACTCCATGCGTGAGACCACTTCGGCATACGCTCCTTCCGCATAGGCGGCCTTGCAGAGCTGCGGGATGTAGTTGGTCTTGTATGAATGGCCGAGGCCGATGCGCGGATAGCGTTTGCGGAACTGCGTGAAGAACTCGCGGATGTTGCGACGGTAGGCTTCGGTATCGAGCAGGTAGATGGAATCGCCGTGCCCTGAGAGGAGCTGGCACAGGCGATCACGGCCCAAGTCGTCAGCGATCGGCATCAATGCGCGTGGATCAGGTTATCCGTGCGCCATCGTCCATCAAGCATGGCTTCCACGCTCTGCGCGGCGCTCACCTGCACCGGTGGATCGACCCAACTGATCGACTGGTTGCGGAAGATGAGGGTGTCCATGAACAAGAGTTCCTGCTCGAAGAGCAGCGTATTGAGTTCACCGGCCTGCTGCGTGCTGAGCACGATGCGGTCCGGGAATGATCGAGGCTCGTCACGGAGCTGCTGCACGATGATCTCCTGCTGCGGCGTAAGACGTTTCGCTTCCGACAGGTCGATGAGACCATCGGGGCCGCGGTGCGGGAACACGGATTTGTTCGGCCGCTGTCGCAGCAGCCCTTTGAATGATCCCATGCGCATGGAATAGATCCGCTCGAACTCAGCGATGCCGTCGTCCACCCTTTGCCAGCGCGCCGGGCTCCGCTGAGCGGGCCAATCGAGCGCCGCAACGGTATAGCGCACCCGGTCGGGCACCATGAGCGCTCCGGGCTTCAGGAATCGCTTGAGGCCGTGGACGAGCTTCGGCCGATCCTCGTCGCGGCGCGGGTCGTTCAGGTACACCATGGCCAGCAAGGCATCGAAGCGCTGTTCGCCGAGATCCACTTCGAAGAGGTCGCCCTGCATGATCCGCACGCGGTCGGCCAAGCCGTTCTCCGCGACTAGCATACGCGCCAAGGAGATGTCCGCAAGGTCCACGCCGACCACTTCGGCACCGGCCTGCCCTGCCCAGATGCTCAGGATTCCGCTGCCGCATCCGGCATCGAGCACGCGCATGCCGGGCTTGATCCGTTCCTGGATGATGGCCTTGAGCGCGAGCGCGCGATGCGTGCGCCGGAGCAGATCGTAATGCAGGTATGGATCCATGGTCAATGCCTCACCCGTGCAGGCGAAGCGGTGGTTGCTTGCGGCCTTCCAGCCACTTGACGGATGAGCTTGGCGATGCGCTCCGCATCCGAATGCTCCAATCCCGGATAGAAAGGCAGGCAGATCGCGCGGTCGGCGGCGTCCTCTGAGACCGGCATGGCCGTTCGCTCGACATAAGGCAGCGTGTTCAACGAAGGGTAGAAGTAGCGGCGCGCGTGGACGCCATGCGCCGCCAAGGCCTCGATCACGCCTTGCCGCTTGGCACCATCACGGAGCAGGATCGGGAAGTAGGCGTGGTTGTATTCGGTGCCGGCCGGAACCACCGGGCGCGTGATGTCGGCATCGATGAGTTCCTCCGAGTACACCTCAGCAAGCGCCGCCCGGCTGCGCAGCACCTCAGGCATGTGCGGCAGCACGGCCAGGCCCATGGCGGCGTGCACCTCGCTCATCTTGGCGTTCATGCCCAGCGTGAAGTGGTCGTCGTTCACATGGCCGAAGCTGCGCAGCAAGCGGGTGGCCTTCTCCAGCTCGGGCGTATGCACGATGGTAGCACCGCCTTCAACGGTGTGGAAGAGCTTGGTGGCATGGAAGCTCAAGGTGCTGGCATCACCGTAGGAAGTGATGGGCCTGCCCTTGTAGCGCACATCGAAGGCGTGGGCGGCATCGTAGATCACCTTCAGGCCGTGGCGCTTGGCGATGGCATCGATGGCCTCCACGTCGCAGGGGATGCCGTACACATGCGTTGCGAGGATTGCCGAAGTGCGGGGCGTGATCGCCGCTTCGATCCGTTCCGGGTCGATGCAGAGTGTGTCGGGCTTGATGTCCACGAACACCGGCGCGCACCCTTCCCACAGGATCGCGCTGGTGGTGGCCACGTAACTGAAGGGCGTGGTGATCACCTCGCCTTTCACGCCGAGCGCACGCATAGCCAATTGGATCGCGAGCGTGCCATTGGCCATCAGCAACAGATGCGGTGCTTCGAGCCGTTCGCGCAGGGCGCCTTCCAAGCGGCGGTGCAAGGGGCCGTTGTTGGTGAGCACGTGGCTCTCGTAGGCCTCATGGAGCAAGGCCATGTATTCTTCCTGCGGAGGAAGGAAGGTGCGCGTGACGTAGATCGGGGTGTCCGCCATGGGGGTCGTGCAAGTTACCGTCCGCCTCTGGATCAGGGCCTCACCTGGCGCGTGATCGGCGAGGACCAGATGCGCTTAAGCGCCCGAAGCGACTCCCCAAGGCGCACGCGCAGCGGGAACAGGGCCATACGCAGGCGATCGGCCGAAGCGATTGCCCACCAGCCCTCCTTGGCGTAGCCCCAATGGCGCAGCTGGGCCCCGGCGATGGCATCGATCCAATAGCGATCGATCAGGGTGAAGTGCTGCCGCCAGGTCCGCCGAACAACCGATGCATCGCCCTTCCCTTGCGCAACAAGGCCCTTCTCGCGATGGTGATTCGCAGCGATGGACCCGCAAAGCGCTTCATTGTTGTCGATCCCAAGAAATGCGAATAGCGCCGCCAGTTGGCCGGGTGTTCCGGATACCAGTTCCTCGTAGCGCACGGTGCGGAAGCGGGGGCCGAACCCGGCGCCGTGGACTTGCGCCATCGCAGTGCTCTGTGCCCATTCTTGTGCAGCGGCTTGCACTGAAGTGCCCGAATGCCCCATGAGGTCGGGAGCGGCAAGCATGCTGGAAATGGCAGCGCGCCCATCGCGGACAAGATGGATGCACCTGCTGCCCGGCATCAGCGCCGCGATCGCGGAGAGATGCCGCACGTAAGCCGGATGCTTGTCGAGGATGAGCGTGGCGCCGGGCCTGCGGGCCTGCACGCGAGCATAGACCTGGGCGGCAACTTCATGCAAAGCGCTCATGAACTCTTCGTTGGAGAAGAGCGCTGGCATGCCGAAGGGCCGTTGCGTTCGCTCCAAGCGCCCGGCTTCCTTTGACCATGCGCTGAGGACCGGCGCGAGGTAGGCTGAGAACAAGGTGAGCTCATGATCCAGCGCTGCGACCTGCGGGTGATCGCCCAGCATGCGGCTCAGCCATGTGGTTCCGCTGCGTGGTGAACCCACGATGAAGACCAGTCTCGACGGATCCAGGATCGGGTGGTAACGGGCCGTGCTCATGCGCCCCTACGGCTTCGGGTCTTGTTGTGGCGCCGCATCCACGATGTCCAAGGCATGACCGACCGTGCGTTCCAAGGCGCGAAGGTCAGGCTCGAAATGCGCATGCAGCAGAGCGGCGAGGTCCGCAGGAATAGCCGACGGATACGCACGTGCATTGCTGCGGGTGGCGAATGCCGGATGGCCTGCGGGGAAAGTCTCGATCCCCAGCCGGGTAAGCACATCGTTCACGAGGGCCTGCGGATCACGGGTGAGTTCATGGAAACTTCGCACGAGCAATGCGCTTGCTCCGATATGGTCGATGAAGCGCTGCACTTGTGGCGCGTAGGTGCTGTTGGCCAGATAGGCATGATGCGCGTAGCATGGCTTGCCTTCAAGTTCATCGGCAACGGCCTGCTCAAAGGTCCTTGGATCGTGGAAGCGGTGGTGCTTGCCGCCTTTGAACTGGCGGTACATGTTCCACGCGGAGTAGGCCCTGGACACGGGATCGCGGAGCACTGCCAGGCACAAGGCCTTCGGCAGGTGCTGTGCGATGCGTTGCGCCGCCACCGGCGACATGAGGTAGCTGGGCGATGCTTCAAGGGTGATGTGCCTGCTCATGGCCACGGGCCTGCGCGGGAAACTCTTCCAATACGCGGTAAGGCCTGCCCCGTACCGTTCATCGCTGCTGAAGAAGTCAATCTCCTTCACGGCTGGAGGAATCACCTTCGGATGCTGGCTCAGCAGGTCGAACAGTGTCGTGGTACCGGCTTTCTGGGCACCGATGATGATCAGCTTCGGCGACATGCGCGGCATCAGCGGCTGCAATGGCCGCGTGATCGTCAACAGCGCTTTGCCGAGCATGGCCGCCATCACCGCTGCCAGGTGAGCATGGGCCTCACCGCACCGGGCATCTTGCGGAAGGTGGAGCCCGAACGGGCGCCTTCGTGCACATCGATGCTCAGCACATCCTCCGCCTTGAAGAGGACCCGTCCTTGACGGAAGAAGACCAAGTGGTAACGATAGGTATTGGAGTTGAGCAGCTGCGCGGGTATGGTGCAGGCCACTTTGCTGCGTCCAAGATTCCAGAACCGGGCCGGTTGGCTGGCAGAGAGGTCGTTGCTGAAGGCGATGGCATCGTTGCCCGTGCGCACTTGCAGCCGGATATCGAGGTCGGCATCGGCGATGCCCAGGTTGTCCAGCTCGATCTCGATGCGGACGGCCGAATCGGTGGTGAAGGCTCCCGAAGGATCATCGCTGATCGCGCGAACGGAGACCAGGCGAAGGTCCTCCGTTCCAGGGCCCTCCCCTTCGGCCCATTCCTGGGCACTGTGCTGATGCGTGCTCACAAGCAGGTAATCACGCACCAGTTCATCCGTTGGGCCTTCCGCTCGGAGCCGTCCTTTCTCAAGCCAGATGGCCCGCGTGCAGAGGCTCTGCAGGCTCACCAGGTTGTGGCTCACGAAGAGGATGGTGCGCCCGCTGGACGCCACTTCACGCATGCTGCCGATGCATTTGCGCTGGAACTCGGCATCGCCCACGGCGAGCACTTCATCGACGATCAGGATCTCCGGATCCAGGTGCGCGGCCACGCTGAAGCCCAAGCGCACTTTCATGCCGCTGCTGTACCGCTTGATCGGTGAATCGAGGTGATGCTCGATGCCGCTGAAGGCGATGATCTGGTCGAGCTTGCGGTTGATCTCGGCCTTGCGCATGCCAAGGATGGCGCCGTTGAGGTAGATGTTCTCGCGTCCGGTGAGCTCCGGGTGGAAGCCCGTGCCCACCTCGAGCAAGCTGCTCACCTTGCCGCGCATGCGGATCACGCCTTCGGTAGGCAGGGAGATCCGGGAGAGGAGCTTGAGGAGCGTGCTCTTGCCCGCGCCGTTGCGCCCGATGATCCCGAGCATCTCGCCGCGCTTCACCTCGAAGGACACGCCTTGCAGCGACCAGAAGTAATCGCCCACGCGCTGCTCACCCTCCGGCGCGCGCCGCTTCTTGCCCGCATTGGCCCGACCGCGCATTCGGCCCCAGAGCGCAGCGGCCTCATCGGCAAGCAGGTCGCTGCCCATCACGCCCAGCCTGTATCGCTTGCGCAGGTCCTCGACCTGGATCACCAAATCACTTCGCCCGCTCATATCACATCAGCGAATGAGCGCTCTACGCGCTGGAAGAGAAGCAGGCCGAGCACCAGCACAACGACTGCCACCCCTGCGCTGTACCAAAGGGTGCCCCATTCCATGGGCATTCCGAGCAGGGCTGCACGGAAGCCCTCGATCACCGGGGTGAGCGGGTTCAATTCGATGGCAGCGCGGAGCTTGCTGCCGGGCGCGGTCATCGAGAGGGGGAAGATCACCGGGCTGGCGTACATCAGCAGTTGCACAGCGAAGCCGATGAGGAGGCCGAAGTCGCGGTAGCGCGCGGTGAGCGCGCTGACCCCGAGGCCGACGCCCAGGCCCATGACGGCGATGATGGCGATGAGCGCGGGCAACATGGCGGCCTCGGCCCCCACGGGCCATGGGTGCTTGCCGAGCAGCGCGTAGATGAGCGCGAACACCAGATAAGCCGTGAGCTGCACCCCGAAATTGAATCCGGTGGCGAGCACCGTGGCCAAGGGCGCCACCAGCCGTGGGAAGTACACCTTGGTCATCAAGGCGGCGTTGCTCAACAGGGTCTGGGAGGTGCGTGTGACCACGCCGCTGAAGAAGCCCCAGGGCACCACTGCGCTCAGGTAGAAGAGCAAGGGCGGTATGCCGGACGGCGCCATGCGCGCCATGATCCCGAAGACCACGGCGAACATGATGGAAGTGAGCAGCGGTTGCAGGACCTGCCATGCAGGGCCGATGAGGGTCTGCTTGTACACCGCGAGCAAGTCGCGCCGGACCAGCAGCAGCAGCAGGTCACGATAGCGCCAGATCTCGCGCAGGTCCAGGCTCCACCAACCGTGTTCGGGACGTACCACTACCTCCCATTGCTCCGATTGCGCGTCCCCGGCATCACGCATGGCCATGGTCATGCGGATTGGTTCCGGTCATCGCTCTTCTCCTTGCCTTTGCTCCGGCGGCCATAGCCATATCCATAGCCATAGCCGCTGCCGTAGCCGTACGCATAACGGTATCCGTAGCCGTAATTGGTATTGTAGTAGTACTTGCTCTTCTTCATCCGGACGCCGTTGAGGATGAAGCCAGCATTCACGCCAGGGTTGGTGGCCAGCACTTCCAAGGCATTGTTCACGTGGTCCTTGCTGGCGAACTGCGTGTTCACCACGAACATGGTGCAGTCGGCATAGCGCATCATGAGCAATGCATCGGTGATCAGGCCCACGGGCGGGGTATCGACGAGCACATAGTCAAACTCATGTCGGGCCTCAGCGAACAATTCCTCCAGCTTCTTGCTGAGCACGAGCTCCGAGGCATTGGGCGGGGTGGGGCCGCTGAGCATCACATGGAAATTCTCGAACTGGGTGGGCAGCACGGCGTCGCGCCAGGGCACCTTTCCGATGAGCACATTGCTCAGGCCCGTAGTGCTGCTCATGCCGAGGCCCGTGGCCACCTTGGGCTTGTGCAGGTCGAGTTCGAGCAGCAGCACGCGCTTGCCGGCCTTGGCCAGGATCGCGCTGAGGTTCACCGAGCAGAAGGTCTTCCCTTCGTTGGGCCGGTAGCTGGTCACCATCACCACTTTGCCGCCTTCGCCCCTGCCCTGCACGTATTCCAGATTGGTGCGCACGGACCGGAAGCTCTCGGTGATGGCGGCCTTGGGGTCGCTATCCACCACCACGTAGTTCTGTTCGGCTTTCTCGCTGGCGATGATCTCGCCGTAGATGGGCAGCGGTGTGAGTTCCTTGAGCTGGTCGGCGTTCTCGATGCGGTCGTAGAACATCACGCGGATGAAGACCACCAGCAGGGCCACCACCACCCCGCCGAGCATGAAGGTGTACAGGATCTTGGCCTTGTCCGGCCGGATCACGCCCAAGCCGCGCGCGCTCTCGATCACCTTGGTCTGCGGCACGATGCCCGCGCGGGCAATGATGGTGCTGGCGCGCTTCTCGAGCATGAACGTGTAGAGCCGCTCGTTCACGGCAAGGCGGCGCTGGATGTTGATCATGTCGCGCTGCTTCCTCGGGAGCTTCTGGAGCATGCGCTCATAGTCGCCGACCTGTGATTGCACATCGGCCATGCGCCCTTGCTTGGCGGAACGGGCGTTATTGATGTAGGTGAGCAGGCTGGCGCGGTCCCGGCGAAGCGTGCTATCAACCTCTTGCACCGCCATGTTGGCTGCAGTGCCGGAGTAGAGCATGGCATTGCGCTCCATCTGCTTGTTAACGAGGCTGCCGAGCATTTCGCGGAGGAACATGTCCTCGATGATGAAGGTGGCCGGCGGCAGCAGGCGCTCGTCCTCGCTATTGAGGACGTACTCCTCCAACGCATCAAGCGCCTGCATGTCGAGCTCGAACTGCCTCCGCTGCTTGTCGTAGGTGACCATCTCGCTGAAGAAGAGGTTCTCCTCCCGCTCGATGTCGATGACGTCCTCATCCTGCTTGTAGCTGAGCAATTCGCGCTCATGCTGGTCGAGCACCACGGTGACCTCAGCGAGCTGGCGGTCGATGTAGTTCACCGTATTCTCATTGATCTCGTATTCGCTCTTCAGCGTCTGCCGGATGTACTCCGCGGAGAGCGAATCCAGGAAGAGCTTGGCGCGCTCAGACACCTCATCCTCCGTGGTCACCTCAAGGATGGTGGTGAACTCCTGGTTCTCGACCTTGATGGACCTGATGCGCTCATTGACTTGCCGGGCGCGCTCATGCCGCACGAATTGGTAATCGGTCTGCGCGAACTGGGCCTGATTCTTCGCAGTCATGTACGGCGAGCGGTCCACGCGGATGACGAAATCATCATCGCGCTCATCCACATTGAACCGGAAGGTCTTGCGAGCGACCTCCCCATCCTTGTCGTAGCTCAGCTCGTAGCGGTCGATATCCAGGATCCGCAGGTCGATCGGCCGGTCATACAAGCGCTTGGAGAGCACCTGCATATTGACCTTGAAGGGCATGTTGCCGTAATGCTGCGTGGTCTTGAATCTGCCGACGATGAAGTACGAAACGTCGAAATCCAGCTTGTCCAGGGTCCGGTTCACAAGGTCGAAGCTGGTGAGCACCCGCTTCTGGTTCACGAGGTCGCTGTAAGCGCCAACGTACCCGATGCTCTTGTACACCTGGGTCTGGTAGTCGTACACCTCGCGGTCGCGCAGCAGGATCTGGGTCCGAGCGCCATATACATCCGGCAATTTGTAGCTGTACAGGTAGGCCAGCACGGCCGAGACGCCAAGGGCAACCGCCACGAAGTACCAGTTCTTCGTGGCTATGCGCAGGAAGGCACGGACATCCTTCGCATCGATGATGCTGTTGCGCTGCTGAGCCTTGGGGGAGGACATCCAGTGGGGTGCGGACGCGCAAGGGCGCGGTTTACCGCCGATGAAAGCGGCCAAATATAGGTGGGGGGTCCCGCGTGCCTAGGACGGAGCACTGCCTTCGTCGGTCGAAAAGTCATTTTGGCGAGATTGATTTGCTTTCGATACTTTTGGCGGCGATCAAAGTCCTCCTGATCTGATGCAACTGGTCCTACGCGCGCTCTTCGTCCTCGGTATGGTTGTGCTTCCCTGCGCTGGTGCCCTCATGGCACAGCCTGTCGGTGGGCCGCCGCCCTGCTGGCCCCCGCCTTGCATCCCGATTGACGGCGGATTGAGCGCTTTGTTGGCAGCTGGCCTGCTATACGGGGGCGCCAAGGCCGCGCAGATGCGCCGGCGTCAGGCATAGGCATGTCCCTCTCTTCCGGCTCCGCGACCAAGCGTGACCCGCTGATTCGTTTCCTTGTCGTTGGAGTAGGCCTTTGGCTGGCATGGCTCCTGACCTACCACCTAGGGCTGCATTCCTGGGGCAAGCTCGATCGGGCCGTGATCAACAGCCTGGTCTCCATCGCCACCTTCGTCCTCGAGGGCCTCGGACACGAAATGCTGCCTGAGCCGCGCATCGATCTGGAGCGCTACATCGGTATTCAGGGCGGAAGCCATCTCTGGATCGGCGATCCCTGCAATGGCATCCCGCTCTTCGCCGTGTTCATGGTCTTCATCATCGCCTTTCCAGGACCTTGGAAACACAAGGCCTGGTTCATTCCTGCTGGCATCGCCCTGATCCATTTGCTCAATGCTCTTCGTGTCGCGGTCCTGTGCATCGTTGTCACACACGGTTATGGCTGGCTCGAATTCAACCACGACTACACCTTCTATGTGGTGGTTTACGGCGCCGTATTCGGGCTCTGGTACCTCTGGGTGAAGCGGTTCAGCAATTGGACGAAGCGCGTTGCATGAACGCGGGCATGATTCAATCGTGGGCATCACGCGCCGGTACGGCGGTCTCCAACCTGGTCATCCCGAAGAAACGCGCGTTGATGAGCCTGTTCTGGCTTGGCCTCGCCTCACTGCTCGGGGCTGCCCGTGAATTCGTGGCCACCAACATCAATTTCCAGATTGACTTCCTCTCGAACAGCCGCGAGCGGAACTACGCGCATTCGGTGTTCCGTGACTGGGCGCAAGGCTGGGACCTCGCCGACGCCCAACGCGCGAAGTGGCTGGCTGCTGGCGCCTTCATGGTTTCCATGGCCGTGCTCACTGCGGCCATGGCGCGCACGCGATTCGGCGATCACCGCTACGCGGTGCCCGTCATGGTCTTTTTCGCTGCGCTTGGCGCATGCGCTGGCATCTGTTACTGGGCCAACCCGGCGCTGCTCAGGCCCGTTGCCATCGCCATCCTTCATGCCCTGCAATACCCCGTGCCGGTGCTCCTGGTCTGGGTGCTGAGTTGGGTCCGCATGCGCTGAACGTGCTCCCGCGATGGGGTTCACGCCTGGAGGCGAATACCTTCGCGCGCCGCGCTCAACGCCCATGATCAAGCCCCTGCCCACTATCCTCGTCATCTGGAACATCGCGCTGACCGGCCTTTGCGGCTGGCTCATGATGCGCCAACCTACCAGCCCCGATGCGATTGCCGAGGCAGTCCATGATCCCTCTGTCGCCCCAGCGCCCTCAATGGCCGACAGCGCCGGGCTGAACCGCGCGCGCATCGCCTTCTTCCGCATGGACAGCCTGCGCCTCGGCTATGAGCTGATCAAGGAGAAGGACCAGCGCTACATCACCGAAGGCCGACGGCTGGAGGCCGGGCTGCAGGCCGAGCAGGCCAAGGCGCGCGAGCGGTACCAGCAATTGATGCAGAAGGACCAGACCTACAGCACGAAGGCGGAGGTGGAGCGCGACGAAGCCGAGCTGCGCGGATTGATGGAGAAGCTGCAAGGCATGCAGGTCGAAGGCGAAGAGCGGCTGGCCCGCATGGAGGGCGAGATGCTGAAAGAGATCGCCAAAGAACTGGAGGATTACCTGAAGGAATTCAACGCAGGGGCCGGCCACGACTACATCTTCAGCGTGCAAGGAGGCGGGCAGATCTGGGTGGGCAATGAGGGCCTGGATATCACGCAGCAGCTGGTCGATGGGCTGAATGCTCGCCATCGCGCGCGCAAGGCCGCCAATAAGTAACGATGATGGACCCGCTCGCACAGCGCAAGCAGGAGAACATCGCGGGCTATGTGATCGGCATTTGGCAGGTCGAGGACCTCATGCGCGCGCTTGAGCTGGACTTGCAGCAGGTGGAGGACCGATTGATCGCCACTGCTGATGGCGACGAGGCGGCCAAGGCAGCCTTGCGCGATTGGTACCGGGAGTTGATCGTCCGCATGCGCGCCGAAGGTCTCGAGCGGATCGGCCACCTGGGCGAGGTTGAAGAGGTGATGAACGAATTGGAGCACCTTCATGAAGCCCTGCTCGAAGCAATCGAGGATGAGGCCTACCAAGCGCTTTTCGACAAGGCGAAGGCCGGTATCACCGCCGTGCAGCAGCACGCGGGCGGCGACCCCGACGGCCCGGTGACCAGCGCGCTCACCGCCGTGTACGGAGTGATGATGCTCCGCTCCCAGGGAAAGGAGATCAGCCAAGCCACCCTGGCCGACGACCACGCCATCCGCGAACTGCTTGACCGCCTGAGCCTGCACTACCGCCAGATGCGCCGGCTGCCCGGCGTATCATTGAATTGATGCGGTCCCCGCTCCCAAAAGCCTCGGCATGCGCATTGAACATGCGCAGCATCATGCGTGCCGCGCTATTCATGCCCGTGGCCATCATTTCCCCCGCGGTCGCCGCGCAATCAGCGGTGAGCGGAGGAGATGGCCGGGTGGAGATCCTCAATGCCGACGTGTGGCTCTATGACCAGACGGCCAGCGGCGCGCAACGGCTCCGCGGCAACGTGCGCTTCAAGCATGCCGAAGCGCTGATGCGGTGCGACAGCGCGCTCCTCTTCGCTGATCAGCGCGTGGATGCCTTCGGTCACGTGAGCATCGAGCAGGGCGATACGCTCCGCGCCGACGCCGACCTGCTGCGCTACAACGGCCAGCAGCGCGCAGCGCGCCTCGAGGGCAATGTGCGCCTGCGTGACCGCAGCATGGAGCTCACAGCTCCCGCGCTCGATTACGACCTGCGCGGCAAGCGCGCCGTGTACAGCCAGGGGGGGCGTATCGTGAACCAGGATGACGGCAGCGTGCTCACCAGCGGCACCGGCACCTATCTCGCCGATCAACGCCGATTCATCTTCGGCAGCAACGTGCTGCTGGAGCACCCCGATCGCCGCATCACCGGCGATACCATGCACTACGCCACGACCACCGGCATCGCGGCCTTCTTCGGGCCCACCGCGATCACGCAAGGCGAGACCGAGATCAGCACCCTCGGCGGCACATACGATACACGCAACGAACGCGCCCGCTTCAACCGCCGGACCCAGGTGCGCAGCAAGGGCCGGATGATCGAGGGCGACAGCCTGCACTACGAGCGCGCTGGCGGGATCGGCTGGGCTTGGGGCCATGTGGCCATCACCGACAGCAGCGGCGACCTGCGCGCCTTGGGAAGCGAAGGCCGCTACAGCGAGCGCGACGAGCGCAGCATGATCACCGGACAAGCCGAGCTGCAGCTGCGCATGGACGACGATACGCTATTCGTGCATGGCGACACGCTCTTCACCGCGCCTGATGGCCCGGGCCGACGCATCACCGCGCGCCGGAGCGTGCGCTTCTTCAAGCGCGACCTGCAAGGCGCTTGCGATACCCTGCTCTTCAGCGATGCCGACAGCCTGATCCGCATGCATCACCGGCCCGTGCTCTGGAACGGCGCCGACCAGATCACCGGAGATACGATCCGCATCGCCCTCAAGGATGGCAAGGCCCACCGGCTGCATGTGCGCGGCAACGGATTCCTGCTCTCGCGCGCCGACAGCAGCCGCTACGATCAAGTGACCGGTACCGTCATGACCGGCTACTTCGTGGAAAATGCGCTCGACCGCCTCGATGTGGAAGGCAATGCCCGCACGGTTTACTTCACACGTGAAGAAAAAGACGGCGCCGATGAGGTCTTCGGTGTGAACCGCGCTGATTGCAGCCGGATCCGCGTGCTCCTGAAAGAAGGAGCCATCAGCGACGTGATCTTCCTCGACAAGCCCGATGCGGTGCTCTATCCGATTGACAAGGCGCCGGCCGATGAACTGCTCCTGCAAGGCGCAGTGGACCGCAGCGCTGAACGGCCGGTAGATCGGGCAGGGATCTTCATTCCCTGATCAAGGCATCCCGAACATGCGGCGCACCTTCTCATCGAGGACCGCCTCGGTGATGATGGCGCTCTGCTCGTCCGCCTGCTCATCACGCGCATTCGCTTCAAGCACGTTGGTGTAGCGCACCAGTCGTGCCCCGCCGTAGATCGGCTTCTTGCGATAAGCCGCGAAGGCGATCCCGTTGCCGATGAAGCGATTACCCGAAGCGTAAGCGACGCTGAGGTCCTTGGAGACAAGCGCTGCGGAATTTCCATCGAAGCGCGAATCCATGGCCAGCAACTGACTGGCCTCGCCCACACTGATGCCCTTATCCTTCAAATTCGAGAATGTGCAGCCGGTCACGAGGATGCGCGAAGCGCTCACATCGAGGCCATCGCCGTTCGCATCCGCGAGGCCGTTGCGGAAGACCGAGCGATCAATGGTTCCTGTGCAGCGGTCCAAGTCCAGCAGATCAGCGTGACCGTTCTCGAAGATGCAATCGCGCAGTTGCACCTCGCCGCCCTTGATGTTCATGAGATCCTCGCCGTGCGACCCGCTGATCACGCAATCCCGCATGATGGTCCCCGCGGCGCCGTGGATGGCGAGCATGCCGCTGGCGTACACGCCGTTGAGCCTGCCCTCGCTCCCGCCGCTCATCTGCAAGCCCTCGATGCGTACATCGGTGGTGCCGTCGCCTACGACAGTGAAACTGCCGAAGGGCGCTCCATCATCCGCTGCCCGGATGAAGACCGGATTGCGCTTGGTGCCGCGCACATGCCATGGACCTTGGATCATCACGCTCGCTCCAGCAGCGATCTCGATCCGCGCGCCTGGCTCCATCACCACGGCATGGCCGTACGGCACGGTTAGGTCGCTGGAGATGAGGTATCGTCCACGCGGGAACACCAGTGTATCACCGCGCACGAATGCCTTTGTGCGCTCAGCGAACCCCGCGAGGATGGCCGCATCGTCATCGCCGGGCCAATAGCCTGTGGTCTCCAATCCAAGGCTAAGTGACGCATCGCCCGCATGCCGGGCCAAGGAGGCTTCGAGCCCTTTGATGGGGTCGGCGGCGAGCATCGCGGATCCCAGCAATTCCTCCTGAATCTGTTTCATGCGCGCCTGCGCTACGGCCAACGCTTGGCCTTCAGCCAGAATGGGCAGCCATGCCCGATCGATCGCGGCGAAGCGCTCGCGCACGCGCCAGGCCTCATCACTCAGCTTCGACCAACGCTCGCGAACGTACTGGCGGATCGTGCCATCCACTATCGCCAAGGTGAGTGGATCGCTCATGCGGAACGGGACGGCGGTCCGTGCAACCGGGTTCGCACGGCTCCGTCGGTACAAGGGCACCAAACGTCCGCGTGACCAATCGTAAGCCATCACATGCGCATGATCGAAGGCCGATGGCCCATGCTCGATCCAAGCCATGACCAAGAGCGCACCAGCGGCGCGCGCATCGACCAGGTAAGGAAGCAGATCCGTGCGGCCAGCGGCGAGCTCACCGTATGCCCGTGCAAGCACAGGCGTGAGATCGGTCATCGCCAGCGAATCATCATCGAAATCAGGGAAAAGGTGGTCAGGACGTGAAGCGTCGTGGCCGAACTCCGCAAGGGCAGCGCCCGGAAGCCCGCGCTTCTCCAGGAAGTCGTCGTCGATGCGTTCCTCTTTCAGGAAGAGCCCTTGGTCCTTGCCGCAGGCGATGATGCGCACGAAGCTCACCTCCGGGGTGATCAGCCCCAATTCATCCGCAAGGATCTCGAGGTACTTGGCGCGCAGGCTTGACACACGTGCTGGAGACAGCACGATATGCCGCTGCGAACGGAACGGCTCTGAACGCTTGAACTTGATGACGAAACCGCCGGGCTCCGTTCGCAAGCGGCGCACCTCGACCGAATCGCCAAAGCCTTCCGCCTCAAACCAGTGCGTGTTCCATCCGGGTCCGCGCTCTTCCATAAGGCACGCCTCGGGCGCGCTGGAAATCAAGTAGCGCTCAGCTGTGCCGGAAGCCGTATCAGAGCGCCAATCGAGCAGGGCTGCGTAGCCATCGACCTCATGATGCTCGATGCCTAAGGGCCAATCGCCCGCAAGCCGGTCGGTATCCACGAAGCGGAACCCGACGAAGAGCAGCACGGCCACCATCGCAACGGCCATGAGCCAGGCCCGCGCCCCGATCAATCGATGCTTAACGGATCGGCTCATCGGTGATGGCATTGGTGAGCATGAGCGACACAGGGATGGATCCGCCGAAATCGATGGTGGCATCGAGCGGCGCAACAACGAGTGCTTGTTTGTCGGCGAGCGGATGATCCTTGCCGCCCTCCTTCGCGACCAGCTCCCGGTGCAGCACGATGGTCCATCCATCCGCGAACGGTTCTGCCTGCACCGCCTCTCCGTTCACCAGCACTTGCTGCGGCGCATCCGTCCAATGCAAGCGGATCGGGGCCTCGGTTTCCGAGCGGATGCGCAGCGCCGCCCTGCGATCGACAACCGCCTCGGCACGCTCCATCCGATTCAGCGCCTGTTCCCAATGCGCAGCGGCTCCATCGCGCAAGCCGGCCAATGATCCGATCACATGCAGCACGGAGACGCGGTGCACATCCTCAGGCTCCAAGGTGACGTTCCCGAACTTGTTGCGATCGGCCAGCACCGAGGGCCGGATGCGCTCAACGACGGCATCGAGATGGCGGTTGAACCCGCCTTCGCGATGCAAGCGCTGCATGGCGTCGCGCGCATAACGATCCCGCTGAAGCCGCCACTCCGGTATGCGCATGATCCACCAGCTCATCGCATCATTCACGTAGTAAAGAGGCTCGCCGGGCGGCGCGAAGAGCATGAGCGCATCCCAGAGCACGGGATAGTAGCGGCCGCTGCGCGGATTCAGCACGAGCCATTGGTTGTGGTACTGATCGACATGGGTGGTGTTGATCACCAGCAACGCGGCTTCATAGCGCAGCCATGCATCCACATCGAGGAGCGCGGCGATGCTGTCCCGGTGCGCGGCCATGGGCAGGGTGTCCTTCCGCAGCGCGGCAATGAGCCGAAGGAGCTTGGCATGCGCGATCGTGCTATCGGCCTTGCTGCTGTATTCCCAGTGCGCCGCATCGGCCCAGAGCGTGCGGCCCTTGGAGAGGGTCCTCCCGTTGATCGGTGGGAAATCGCCCTTGTACACGGGCACCTGCTCCGGCCAGATATGACGATTGCGCTCGAAGTCGCCATCGACCTGCTCATAGAGCTCCATCACGCCGATGTCCTGGCCATTGATGCGCGCGATGACCATCTCATCCATCGGGACCGGAACGCCCATGCTGCCCGCCACCCACGCGGCCATGTGGTTGTTCACCAGGTTGTGCGCCTTGGGATTGATCACGTTCACGCGGCGGTAAGGCGCCCACGGGTTGCTGCGCTTCATGCTCAGGCGGAACGACTTCTTGCCGCCGAGGAAATGAGATGGCGTGTACATCCCGCGATAGCGGTAGCGCACCTTGTGCTCCACCCCGTTGTCGATCAGCCGGGCCTTCACATTGGTGCCACCGCTCCAGGGCAGGTCGGCATTCAGGCTATCGAGCGCCGCAGGATCGACACGCAGATCGATGATGGGGATGCGGTGCTCTCCGGGCTGTTCCGCGAAGCCATCGACCAGCACGTTCGCGACAGCAGCACCAGCAATGCGCGCGGCGCGCGATGGGCCGAGCGAGACCGCGAAGCCCAGGATTGAAAGCAGGATCAGCACCGTGAAGCCGATGCGGAGGATCGCAGCCGGTGAGCTGGGCTTCTTCATCGCTGCTGGCGCGCGCTGAAGAGCAGCGCGAGCAGGATCACCAGCCCGAGGGCCAGTGCGCTGAGATTGCGTCCCATGCCAAGCAGCGCGGAAAAGGCCATGGTCGGAATCCAGAGGCCGCGCGGATGCATGCTGCGGCCCAACAGACCCGCCAGAACGAGCCCTACGGCGATGATGATCGCGGGAATCAGCTCTTCACGGAATGCGCGAAGGAGCACGACCATGGCCGTGCCCGCCATCAGCAAGGGCACGCTCACCAATGGACCGCGGTCAGCCGGACGGAAGCCCCGGTTCCAGGCCCAACCCATGAGCGCCAGCGCGGTGAGCAGCACAGTGAACAGCGTGAGCAGCTCCACCCATCCATGGAAGAGCGCCCCTAACCAGCGATCGGCCTCACTGCGCATGCGTGCCCGACGAAGATGCGCGCAGCCAGGCGCTGCCACCTGGGCCCGGCCAGGACTTATCAAATGACCCTTGGTAGGATCTTACAGGAAGCGCTGCATCCAGCTGCTGCGCAAGGGCACGCGGAAGCGCTCGTTCAGGTCGGACACAGTGCCTACGAGATCGTCGAAGACAACGGTATCGGCGGTGATCGCACCTTCCTTGATCAATTCGGGCAATTCCTGCAGGCGGCAGCTGTGCACCTTGCCATCGCTGCCCTCGAACACCACCACCATGCGATCGGTGAGCATGAGGTTGAGGTCGTGCTCGAGCTGCTTGATGAAGCCCACGCTCTTGTCGATGCTGCAGCCGCTGGCGTTCGCCTGCTCTTCATCGACGGCGATCACGACGAAGCGGTTGTAAAGCACATCGACGCAGGCATCGAGCGGTGCGCCGTGCGCGGCCCACGAATCGGTGAAGGCGGCACCGCGCTCGCGGATGAGCTTCTGCTCGGCCTGGCTAAGGTCGCGCGCGGTCTTGTACGCCCACACGCGGGCATGCACAGGCATGGAGTCGACGGTACGGATGGGGGCGTGTGCTTCGGTCGTCATCGTCCTTCTGTGTTCGTGGTGCAGACGTTTCTCGAAAGGGCATCCGATGCCTGAGTCGAGGCCAAAGTGATTGAAATAAACGCGCCATCGCCCACCGCCGCCCGAACTCATTAACAGTTGTTGGTGGAACAAACGAGCCGGACCTACAGCTCCCCCGCCTCCGCGATCAGCTCCGCCACGTCCTTCACCACCACTTCACCCTCTTTGTTGAAGTGCTTCACGCCATCAGTAAGCATGGTGTTGCAGAAGGGGCAGCCCGCAGCGATGATGTCCGGCTTGGTGCCCAGTGCTTCCTCGCCCCTCTCGTGGTTCACCTCACGCGCGCCGGGCTCTGCTTCTTTGAACATCTGCGCTCCGCCAGCGCCGCAGCACAGGCCGTTCTGCTTGCTGCGCTTCATCTCCACCAGCGCGGCATCGAGCTTCAGGAGCACTTCGCGCGGGGCCTCGTACTCATTGTTGCCGCGACCGAGGTAGCAAGGGTCGTGGAAGGTGATGCGCTTGCCGTTGAAGCCGCCGCCCTGCACCTTGATGCGGCCTTCCTTCAACAGCGCATTGATGAACTGCGTGTGATGCATCACCTCGTAGCTGCCGCCCAACGCCGGGTACTCGTTCTTCAGCGTGTTGAAGCAGTGCGGGCAGGCGGTGACGATGCGCTTCACGCCATAGCCGTTCAGCACGGTGACGTTCTGCAGCGCCTGCATCTGGAAGAGGAACTCATTGCCCGCGCGACGGGCGGGATCGCCGGTGCAGGTCTCTTCCTGCCCCAGCACAGCGAACTTCACCTTGGCCGCATTCAGGATGCGCACGAAGGCCTTGGTGATCTTGCGCGCACGGTCATCGAATGATCCCGCGCAGCCTACCCAGAAAAGCACTTCGGGCACTTCGCCAGAAGCGGTGAAAGCGGCCATGGTGGGGATGGTGAGACTCTGGCTCATGGGACAAAAAGATCGAATGCGAAGCCACGAGCCACAAGGCTCAAGCCACAAGCTTCAACTGCGTAGCTTGAAGCTTGAAGCTTGAGCCTTGGAGCTTGGAGCTTACTCATGAATTCACCCAATCCATTCGTTTGTCCGCCCCGAACGCCCATGGCGCGCCGTTGTTCTCCACGTTGTTAAACATGCTCGTGAGCGCAGGCCGGGTGCTGCTCTCCTCCATCACCTTGTAGCGGCGCATCTCCATGATGATGCTCACCGGATCGATGTTCACCGGACAGGCCTGGGTGCAGGCGTTGCAGGTGGTGCAGGCCCAGAGCTCCTCTTCGCTGATGCGCGAGTGCAGGCTCTGGCCATCGTCCTCCCACTTGCCTTTGGCATCGATGGCCTCGCCCACTTCTTCCAAGCGGTCGCGCGTGTCCATCATGATCTTGCGCGGGCTGAGCAACTTGCCGGTGAGGTTGGCGGGGCACTCACTGGTGCAGCGGCCGCACTCGGTGCAGCTGTACGCATCCATCAGGCTCTTCCAGCTCAAGTCGAAAACGTCCTTCGCACCGAAGCGCTCGGGCACTTCCGCGCCAGCGACGGTTCGCGCGGGTGCCGGATCGGGCGGCGGCACGCTGGGGTCGATCATGCTCTTCACCTCGCCCGTGATGCGCGGCATGTTGGCGAACTCGGTCCTTGGCGCCAGTTTGCTGTACCACACGTTTGGGAAGGCGAGCAGGATGTGCAGGTGCTTGCTCACCACGAGGTAGTTGAGGAAGCCGAGGATGCCGACGATGTGGAGCCACCAGGCCGTGCGCTCCATGGTGATGAGGGTTGAAGGCTGAAGATTCGAGAGGTTGAGGGTTGAGGCGATCGCGGCGCTGACCGGGAAGGACCCGGCCTGCGTGTAATGCTCGGCGCCGAGGCCCTGCAACACGAAGTCGGCCGCGTTCATGGTGAGGAATGCGCACATGAGCACGATCTCGGTGACGAGGATGATCATAGCGTCCTTCGAGGGCCAGCCTTTCATCTCGGGCTTATGGAAGCGGGGCAGCTGGATGATGGCACGACGGGCGATGAAGACGATGCAAGCCAACAGCACGCCGATGGCCAGGATCTCGAAGCTGCCGATGAGGAAATCATAGAACCCTCCGAGGAAGGCGCCGATGCGATGCGTGCCGAAGAGCCCATCGATGAAGATCTCCAGCACCTCGAGGTTGATGATGATGAAGCCCGCGTAGATGAGGATGTGCATGATGCCGGCCACCGGGCGGACGACCATCTTGCTCTGTCCCAAGGCGACACGCGCCATGGTGCTCCAGCGCTCGGCCTTGCGGTCGTTGATCGCCTGCGGCTTGCCGAGGTGGATGTTGCGCCCGATCCGGCCCAGATTGCGGGCGAATAGCGCGATGGCCGCGATGAGGAGGATGCCGAAGACCACTTGCGCGATCATGGCTTCATGCGCTTGTCGTCCTGCAGCGCTTGCTTGATGCGCTGCACATCGCTGTCGGTGAGCTTGGGCAGCTTGTCCTTCTTGCCGAAGAGCGAGAGCTGCACGTAGCGGTTGGGATTGAGGCGGAGATCCTCGAGCAGCAGATCGAGCTCCTTGCTCGCGCTCTGCAGGTTGTCGTAGAGCGTATCGTTCTTCAGGAGCGCGCCGAGCGATCCTTCGCCCTGTTCCAAGCCGGTCATCACGCCCTTCAGCTTGGTGCTGGTCTCGGCAAGGTCAGCGAGCATCTGCCGGGTGCGCGGGCTCGCGAGGTCGCCGCTGAGGGTATCGAGGTTGGACAAGGTGGAACTCAGGCTGGCGTGGTAGCTATCGAGGTTGGTGGTGACTCGGCGCAGGTTCTCGAGCACGGCGTGGATGGTGACACTCTCGGCGGCCATGAGGGCATCGAGGCGGCGGCTGGTGCTGTTGAGGTTCTCGAGCGTACCGCGGATGCTGGAGAAGCTCGCGTCGATGTCGCCCAACGTGCTATCGTTGAGCAGGTCCTGCATGGTGGTGAGCAACGAGTCGATGTTGGCGAGCATGGCCTCGGCCTTGCGCTTCAGCGGATCGATCTGCTCGCCTACGGCATCGGTGAGGCTCAACTCGGTGTTGCCGATCAGCGTATCGCCGGCCTGCGCGACCTCTGGACTCTTGCCGATGATGATCTGCAAGGCCCGGCTGAAGAGGTCGGCGCTGTAGATCTGCACCTTGGTGTCCTTGGGCAGCTTCAGTTGGCGCTCATTCAGCTGGAAGCTCACGGCGATGCGGCCACTGCCATCGGGAAGCAGGCCGGTGCCCACCACCTGGCCCACCTTGTAACCATTGAGGAAGACCGGCGAGGCCGAGTTCACGCCGCTGATGTCGTTGTACACCACATGGAACACGTTGCGCTTGGTGAGCACATCGAGGCCGCGCAGGTAATTGATCCCGAAATAGAGCAGCAGCAGCCCGGCGATGGCGATGCCTGCAATGCTGTACTCGCGTTTGATCTTCATGCTCCGCTCCTATCGGCCTTGGGCCAAATTAACCGCTTCCTGCAGATCGATCCGTTGCCCATCGCGGAAGGCCACGATGAAGGCGCCATCGAATCCCCTTTCCTTGCATCGCCGCTGCACCGCCCGGGCAGCATCCAGTCTGATTTCATCGCCCACGGTGTACTTGAAGAGCCCCTGCCCCTTGTGCTCCTCAACACCTTCGAGGCCGTTGAAGTTCTTCGCCTTCGGTTCGATGCGCTTGCTGCTGGTGGCGATCTGCACCTTGAAGCGCACGCCGCTCTCCGTGCGCGGCTTCGGCTCGGGTTCCTTCACGGCCACGCGCGTGCAGTCGGGCTTCGCCTCCTGCGCTGTCTCGGTGGGCAGGCCCTCGACGATGGATTTGTATTCCTTGATGGCGCGGTAGATGGCGCTGGCCATGAAATCCTGCCCCTGCTCTTCCTGCAGGAAATCCTCTTCCGTTGGATTGGTGAGGAAGCCGAGCTCGATGAGCACCGCCGGCATGGTGGTGTAGCTGATCACCAGGAAGCCGGCTTGCTTCACCCCGCGGTCCGGCCGCCCCACGCGCTCCTTGAATTGCTTCTGGATGAGCGAGCTGAGCAGCAGGCTCTGGTCGAGGTGCACGTTCTGGCGCAGGCTCAACTCGATCTGGCTCTCGGGCCGCTTGGGATCGTAGCCTCCGTACTTCAGCTCGTGGCCGTCCTCGAGCAGGATCGCCGCGTTCTCCTTCATGGCCACCTTCATGTTCGCATCGGTCTTGTGCAGGCCCATCACGTAGGTCTCGCAGCCGTGCGGGTCCTTGCTGTCGTTGGCGTTGCAATGGATGCTGAGGAAGATGTCGGCCTTGGCGCGGTTGGCGATCTGGGTGCGCTCCATGAGCTCGATGAAGCGGTCGTCGTCGCGTGTGTACACCACCTTCACCTCGGGGAAGGCCTCGTTGAGGTACTTGCCCACGAGCTTGGCGACGTTGAGCGACACATGCTTCTCGGTGGTCTTGTAGCGTCCGGTGCCCAGGTTGCCGGGATCTTTGCCACCATGACCGGCATCGAGCACGATGGTGCGGATGCGATGCGGGTCGCGGCCCTGGCCCACGGCCGTTCCTACGAGCACAAGGATCGTTAAGGCTGAAAGGAGATGGCGGAGCGGGCGTTCCAAGCGGCGCGGGGGGCGATGCGTACTTTTCGCGCCGCTCATCCGCGAGGATTCCCGGACCATGCAGGCACAGCGACGCATCCGGCCCCCGTGGCGCGAAGAAAGAGGCGCCACCAGGGGCGGCAGGTCGGCATCGGTCTCAGTTTTCATCATTTTCCTGTTGATGTGCGAGGGCATCGGTGCGCGGGCGCAGAAGCTCAGCGACGAGGTGCGCTACAGCGCGCGCGACAGCATCCGGTACGACCTCGCTGAGCAAGCGGTGTACCTCTATGGCGCCGCGAGCGTGCGCTACAAAGGAACCCAGCTCACGGCCGACCGCATCGTGTTCAGCTTCAAGAACGAAGAGGCCATGAGCTTTGGTGCACCGGACAGCACCGGAGCCATCGCCGGAAAGCCGCGCCTGGTGCAGGATGGCCACACCATCGACGCCGACAGCATCCGCGTGAACCTCAAGACCAAGGTGGGCATCATCCGCGAGGTGCGCACGCAGGAGCAGGAAGCGTGGCTGCACGCCGGGCTGAGCAAGCGCCACGCGAACGGCGAGGTGCACAGCCGCAGCGGCAAGCTCACCACCTGCGATCGACCTAACCCGCACTACCACTTCCAGGTGAGCCGAATGATGGTGATCCCGGACGATAAGATCATCAGCGGCCCGGCCTACATGAAGTTCCGCAAGGTGCCCACCCCGCTGGCCATCCCTTTCGGGCTCTTCCCGAACAAGAAGAGCGGAAGCAGCGGCTTGCTGATCCCGGTCTGGGGCAACAACCCCACCCTCGGCTACTTCCTGCTCAATGGCGGCTGGTACCAGCAACTGGGCGAGCGCGCCGACCTGAGCCTCACCGGCGATATCTACAGCCGCGGCAGCTGGGCCCTGCGCGGCATCACGCGCTACCGCTCGCGCTACCGGTACAGCGGCAACCTGCAGCTCAACCACAGCACCCTGCTGAGCAGCGACCCCGAGTTCCCCGACTTCAGCCGGCAGCGCAACTTCTTCGTGAACTGGAGCCATCAGGTGGATGCGCGCGCCAGCCTCACCGACCGCTTCAGCGCCAGCGTGAACGTGGGCACCAGCAACAACTACCGCAACAACTTCAACAGCAACGTCGGCGATTACCTCAGCAACACCTTCCAGAGCAATATCAGCTACGCGCGGCTATGGCCCGGAAAGCCGTACTCCGTAGCCGTGAACGCGCTGCACCGCCAGAACACGCTCAACCGCAGCTTCGACATCACGCTGCCGGCCATCACCTTCAACCTGCAGCGCATCCTTCCGGTGCAGATGCTCCGGCCCATCGGCGCCCCGTCGCGCTGGTACGATCAGCTCGCGCTCACCTACACCGCCAACCTCGACAACCGGCTCAGCACCACCGAGGAAAAGCTCTACCTCGAGAACCTCTCGAATCTCACGCGCGAAGCCCGCAATGGCATGCGCCATACCGCCGCCATCACCACCACGCTCAAGAACCGCTTCTTCAGCGTGAACCCGGAGTTCCGCTTCACCGACCGCTGGTACCTGGAAACACTGCGCCGCACCTATCAGCCGGAGCCCGACACCGTGTTCACCGATACCGTGGGCGGTTTCCGCCGCGCGGGCGAATGGAGCGCGGGTGCCACGCTCACCACGAAGCTCTACGGCATGTACACCTTCCGTGGCGGAGCGGTGCGCGCCATCCGCCACACCATCACGCCCAACGTGGGCCTCAGCTACCGCCCGGATAACAGCACGCGGATCGAAGGCCCCTTCGGTGCCAATGGCTCGCTCGGCACCTACTCCCCCTTCCAGATCGGCATCTACGGTGAGCCGAGCGTGGGTGAGAGCGGCTCACTGAACGTGGGGCTGATCCAGAACGTGGAGGCCAAGGTGCGCGACAAGAAAGCCATGCGCGAGGACACCAGCGGACAAGGCGGCCTCGCGCTCAAGAAGATCAAGCTGCTCGACTTCCTCGGCATCAACAGCAGCTACGACATGCTGAAGGATAGCGTGCGCTGGTCGTCGGTGTCGATCGCGGCGCGCACGCTGATCGCGAACGCGATCAACGTGAACGTGAACAGCACCTGGGATCCCTATGCCGTTGACCTCGATGGGCAGCGCATCAACCGCAGCGAGCGCAGCGCAAGCGGCGCCCTGGCGCGCATGCTCTACACCAATGTGGCCTTGGGCGTGGAACTGAAGAGCAAGCGCTACGGACAAGGCACCAGCGCGGAGCCGCCCGGCAGCCAGGTGGTGCAGGACAGCGACCCTGCGAAGGGCGCGCGCCAGAGCTTCAGCATGCCGTGGCGGTTGGGCGTGAATTACAGTTACGACGTGAGCCGGTCATACCGGGAGGGCACCTACACGCAGGACGAGCGCAAGAGCGTGCTCTTCAACGGCGATGTGACCGTGCTGAAGCACTGGAAGCTCGGCGGCAGCAGCGGCTATGACCTCGTAGCCGGGGAATGGACCCCACCTCGCTCAACCTCTACTGGGACCTGCACTGCTGGGAGTTCAACTTCAACATCACGCCCATCGGCCTGCGCAAGAGCTTCATGGTGCGCATCAACGTGAAGGCAAGCATCCTGCGCGACCTGAAGTACGAGCAGCGCCGGCCCTACGGCAACGACAACAATCTGCTGTATTGAATGGAAGACCGCTGCCCTCCCCGGGCCCCCGGGGCGAATTGGCCCCGACCGCACTAGCCCCCCCGCCCCCCCGGGCCCCCCTCGGGGCTCCCGCCCGCGCCGCGCCCGGGGGCGTCTCCCGTGAAGAGGCGGCCTCGCCCCCGACCTGCTACCGCATCCCCCTTTTCTCCAGCAGCGGCTCCACGCGCGGGTCGCGGCCGGTGAAGTCGCGGTAGAGCTGGGCCTCGGGCTTGCTGCCGCCCTGACTGAGCACGGTGGCGCGCAGGCGATCGCCGTTGGCGCGCGTGAGGCCTCCGTTCTCCATGAACCACGCGAAGCCATCGGCATCCATCACCTCGCTCCAGAGGTAGGCGTAGTAATTGGCCGCGTAGCCGGTCCAGGCATGGCTGAAGTAGCAGCTGCGGTAGCGCGGCGGCACCTGCTCGAGGTCGAGGCCGTGCTTGGACAGCGCCGCGTGCTCGAAGGCATCGACATCCTCGACGAGCGGCGCATCGGCCGTCAAACCGTGCCAGGCAAGATCGATGATGGCCGCTGCGAGGTACTCGGTGGTGCGATAGCCCTGGTTGAACGTGCGTGCCTTGCGCAACTTGTCTGCAAGGTCTGCTGGCATGGGCTCACCGGTGCCGTGGTGCTTCGCATAGCGCGCCAGCACCAGCGGGTCGAGCGCCCAGTTCTCATTCACCTGCGAGGGGAATTCCACGAAATCGGTGCTGGTGGCCGTTCCGCTGAAGCGCGGGTACTTCTGCTCACTGAGCATGCCATGCAGGCCGTGCCCGAATTCGTGGAAGAGCGTGATCACATCGTCCCAGCTGAGCAGGCAGGGCTGACCCGCTGCGGGCCTGGTGTAGTTGCACACCTGCGTGATCACGGGCTGCTGGCCCAGCAAGGTGCTCTGGTCCACGAAGGTGCTCATCCACGCGCCGCCGTTCTTGTTGTCGCGGGCATAGAAGTCGCCGTAGATGAGGCCGATCACGCTTCCATCGGCATCCACGATGTCGAAGACGCGCACATCGGGATGATAGACGGGCAGGTCCTTGCGCTCCTTGAACGAAAGGCCGAAGAGCGCATGGGCGGCGAAGAAGACGCCATCGTGCAGCACGCGCTCGAACTCGAGGTAGGGCTTCACGGCGGATTCATCGAAATCGAATTCGGCCTTGCGCACCTGTTCGGCGCAGTAGTCCCAGTCCCAGGCGGCCAAGCGCCGTGGCCCGCTCCCGCTCATGCCCGATTCCGCATCCATTATGGCTTGCAGCTTTCCGGCTTCCTGGCGAGCATTGGCCACGGCGGCCGGTGCCAAACGGCCCATGAGCCCCAGAGCGTTCACGGGGGCTTTCGCCATCTGGTCGTCCATCACGTAGTGCGCCCACGACGCGAAACCGAGGAGCTGCGCCTTCTGCGCGCGCAATTGCGCCAAGCGCGCAATGATGGCGCGGTTGTCCCACGTGTTGCCACGGCTGTTGCGCGCCAGACTGGCTTTCAGGATGCGCTCGCGCATGGCGCGGACCTTCAATTCGGCGAGCACGGGCTGCGTAGTGGTATTGCGCAGGTCGATGAGCCATTGGCCCTCGTGCCCTTTCTCCTTCGCCGCCAAGGCAGCGGCTTCGATCGCCTCAGCGCTCAGACCCTCGAGCAAGTGCGCATCGTCAACCAGCACCGCCGAGGCCATGCGCTCCTTGAGGATATTCTCCTCGAAACGAGCCACGAGGCGGGCCTCTTCCTCGTTCAGGTCGGTCATGCGCTCCTTGCCGGCTGCATCGAGCAGGGCGCCCGCGCGCACGAAACGCGTGTAGCAGCGGTCGAGCAGGCGCGCGTCCACGGCATCGAGCTGCAGCGATTCCATGCGGTCGTGCAATTGCTTGATGCGCGCGAAGAGGCGCTCGTTAAGGGCGATGGCATCGTTGTGCGCCGCCAGCTTCGGGGCCATGTCAGCCTTCACGGCCTGCAGCACATCGTTGGTGGCGCTGCCCACGAGGTTGTAGAACACGCTGCTCGCGCGGCTCAGGTCCTGGCCCGCGCGCTCCAGCGCCACGATAGTGTTCTCGAAGGTCGGCGGCTCTTCGTTGTTGGCGATCCGATTCACCTCGGCGCGATGGCGCTTCATCCCCTCGGCCAACGCGGGGCGGAAGTGCTCATCGCGGATGCGATCGAAGGCCGGTGCCTGGAACGGGAGCGCGCTGATCAGAAGTAAGGGGTTGGTCATCGCAGGTAAGTGGTGGTCGGCTGATGGATGAGCGCATCCGGGCCCTGTCCCAAGGTGACCAAGGCCCAAGCGAGATCCGTTCTCATTCGCATCGGCGGGCAAATATGCGCGCTTGTTCTGTTTGCTTCCGGGACGCCGCGCAGCTGCGGGATGCGCAAGGAATCAATTGACCGGCCCGTTGGGCGGAATGAAAAGGCCCCAGGATTTCCCGGGGCCTTCGCGCAAAGGGTGCGGATCAGAAAGCGTAGCCGATGCAGATGCCGCCACGCAGGATCGCGAAGACCTTGTTCTCGAAATCGGCCCAAGCCTGGGTGTTGCTCGACCCGGCCTTCGGGTCGGTGAGGATGTCGCCCAGGATGAAGACCTGGATGTCCTCGTCGTCCTGATACTTCTCGATGTTCCGCTGGATGGTCTGATAGTCCTCCAGCTCCAGGTTGGGGTCGTTGGTCTCCAGGTGCGCATTGCCCACTGCCATGCCGTAGCCGAGGTTGAGGTCCATGTACACGCGCGGTCCAAGCGGGAACTGCGCGCCCAAGGCCAGGCCACCGCCAAAGGCAGTGGCGCTGCCATCGGCGTTGGCGCGGATCTTCCCACTGTTCTTCTCGTAATCGTAGGGCAGAAGGAAGCTGTAGTTGAAGTAGCGCAGGAAAGCCTCCACGTAGAAGCCCTTGAAGGTCTCCTTCGGGTAGAAGCGGAAGTAGGGATTCACGAAGATGCCCTGCGGCTCCACATCACCGGTATAGGTTTGCTTCTCGCCATCGATGGTGCCGATGGCCTCGACCTTGATCACATTCGGCAGCTTGTAGCCGGCCAGGAGGCCCACCGACGTCTTACCGCCCGTCTTCTGCTCGTAGTTCGCGTTGACCGACAACAGGGCATAACCAACGAGGTTGGTCTTCACGATGCGCTTCGGAGCGAAGAGGGTGCTGACCGCATCCTGAGCGTTCACCGAACCGCTGCTGATGACGACCGCGGTGGCGATGAGGAGCTGCTTCATGGTGGTGGTGTTTGGGCCTGAACAAATGCGAACAGGGGAACGAATGTAGGTGGAAACCTTGTCGAGCAGCAAGCAACTCCGATATGCGGGGCACCCAGGATCAGCCCTGCTGCCATTGCCGTGCATGCTTGCCGGATTGGATTCTTTCCGCAGCTTTGGGCACCATGCGCAACCTGATCACCAGCGTGCTCCTCTTAGCGGCGGCCTTTTGCTCGGCACAGGCTGATGCCAATTCCACCGCCGTGATCGAGGTCACCCCGGAGGCGGTACTCGCCATGCTAAAGGACAATGTGTTCCTAGCAGACGTGAATGAAGAGTTCACCTACGCCGAAGCGCACCTGCCCGGTGCCAGGCTGCTGGTGTACGATGCCATCGCAGCCGACCAGCTGCCGGCCGACAAGGCGCAGCCCATCGTGTTCTACTGCTACAGTCCCGAATGCCCTGCCGCGCGCATGGCCGCGGAAACCGCCATGAAGCTCGGCTACTCACGCGTGCATTGCATGACGGCCGGGATCACCGGCTGGCAGGATGCTGGCTTGCGCACGGAGCCATGAGCTCTGGGGGCTTTCCCATGAACCATTAACAACACGGACGCCGATGGTTGATAGCCATCGGCGTCCGTGCAAGAGGCTATCGGGGGATCACTCCACCTGCACGATGCGTCGGCCTTGCTGCTGGTAGAGGCCCGGTGCCCGCTCATTGCCCACCGGGCGGCCCATCACATCGTAAGACGGACCGCGCACGGAAGGAGCGCGCTGGTGCACCTCGGCAATTCCGGTCTGTGCGTTCTGCAAAGGACTTGCGGAGAGGATGAGCTCATCGATCGCCCAGCCGCCGCTGCCGCCTTCGTAAGGCTGGAAACGGATCTGCATGGTGCCGAATGGATTGCCCTCCGGGATCACCACATCGCCGAGGCCGGTCAGGGTCACATCGGTCCACGCGGTGGGCACTTGCGCATCGGCGATCTCTTGCAAGGGCTGCGCAACATCGCCGGTGTAGAGCACCTTAACGCGCTGCGGCCCGTCCTGGTAAATGGCATGGCGGAAGCGGATGCTGTCGATGCGCACGGGGGCCGTGGCGATCACGTTGAAGATCACGCTGTGGTCGGGTCCAGGCTGCACCGGCCAGCCGGCCGTGAAGATGGCATTGTCAGCAACCGTCACCGGCAGCGGGCAGGTCTGCACGCCGATCCAAGCCGCGTTGGTGCCGATGAGGGCTCCGCCCAGCGCATCGGGCATGTTGCAGGCGCTGCAACCGGCGTCGCAGTTCAGGATCTCGTCGCATGGGAAGTTGAGCCAGCGATACTCGATGCGGTATTGCTGCCCGTAGGCCTGGGTAGCCAAGGTGAGGAGCACAGCAAGGAAGGGTCGGTTCAAGGCCATCGCGTAGCGTTTTCAAACGCCGGTCCTCGGCGTTCGGGGCGCTCCTACGGCATTGGTCCCTTGAAGGTTCAAGCCCGGCGGATCACCGAACCTATTCGTCGTCCGCAGCGGGATCGAAGAGGCATTGGTGCAGGTGCCGATCGAGCAGATGACCCATGGTGGGCAGATCCTTGTAAGCTGCATCGCCGTGGTGCCTGGCCAATTCGTCGGCCAGCTGCCGGATGTTTTCCACTGGCGCGATCGCATCGGTCTTCATGGCGGAGATCAACGCGTTCAGGCGACCCTCCGCCAGGCGCGCCCGCTTGCGCATGAGCGCACGCTCCTCGCTTCGGTACTGCGCCGCGGTGGCCGCGCCGATGGCCTGCTGCGCGAGCTGCACATAGGGAAGGTTCTCCTTATAGAACTGCGGCAGGTAGCCGCGCAGCCGGCCATCGTGGCTCTGCTGGTCGAGGTCGATGGCGCGGAAGCGGTACTGCACCTGGTCCACGTCGTGGATCGCATCCACTACGAAGTTGTAGGCCCTCATGTCGCCCAGCAGCCGCACGAAGCAGCGCTCGTTGAACTTCACGAACTCCTTGCACAGGCGCACGCTGTTCAGCTTCCCGCCGAAGCGTGCGGGATCCGCGATGAAGGCATCGCCCGGCACGCCGATGATGTGCTCCTCGACCAGTGTGGCGCCATCGACCAGGTAGCTGATGCGGTACGGCGAAAGCAGGTGCTCGAGCTCCAATCCGTACACGCGATTGGCATCGGTGCGCTTCACATAGAAGTAGTCGTGGTTGTCGTTGATCTGGTTGATCACCTTCACCCGGAAGGGCTGCGAGTTGCCGTACGGGCATAGGTCCACCCCGCCGATCCGGAGGTGCTCGATGCGCCGGCCATCAGCCACCAGGCGCTGATAGGTCTGCACCAGGTGCAGATCCAGCTCTTCACGGTCGGCCGGACGGTAGAGCACCGTTTGCCAGAGCGTGTCCGCGCCGTCGGGGCCGCGCCGGGGCATCACGCCGTCGTGCCGGGTAAGGTCCGCATAAGCTATGGGCAGCTGCCCGGCACGGTCGCCCGCAACGAGGTAATCGCGCAGCTCAAGGCCAAGAGGGTAGAGCTTCTTCCTGAGCCCCGGCTCGAGGAATCCGGGATCAGCGCCCAACATGGAAGCTGCGCACGCCGAGCACCGTGCCATCGACATTGGTCAGCTGCAGCGCATACGCGCCTGGGGCCAAACTGCGCGTCTCGATCCGGAGCTCGGCAGGCGATTGGCGAAGAGTGTGCATCACGAGCCTGCCTTGCGCATCAAGGACCTTCATGTAAAACGCGCCTTTCACGGGCTGGCTCATCCGCACGGTGATCGCTTCATCGGCAGGCACCGGGAACACCGCGAATGCCGGACCGCTCGCCTGCTCTTCCATGCCGATGAAACCGCTCGCCTTCGCGAAGGCATACTGCCCTTTGAAAAGCGTGTTCACATCAATCCAGCCGCTGCCATTGGTGGTGCTGCCGGTGGTGATCACTTGGTCAGGATGGATCTGCCAGGGTTCGTCGGCATTGGGCCGCCACACCATCACCATGCCCGCCTCGTCGCCGTTGATCAGCGCATGATCGAACTGGCTGGGCGTTGATCCCAGGTACATGAAGCGCGCGCGCAGCACGGTGCCTTCGGGCCACAGGCCATCGACATTCCAGTAGTGCGTGCCGCTCACCTGCCCTACGCTCCAGCCCAGGTCCTCATCAGCACCGCTCCAGATGTGATCCACTCGGACAAGCGTCGAATCGGTGAGCGCGGTAGCGTACAGCCGGAACTCCACGCGTGGCAGGGCGCTGGAGAAGGCCACACCCGGCACCACGGTGATCTCGTGGTCCATGCGCGCCTGGTTCAAGCGCTGGTAGCGGTTGAGCACGGCCATCACCGGCTCGAAGGGGCAGGTGACCGAGGCCTCCGTGAGCAAACCGCTCGCGGTGATGAGCGATTCGTGCGTTTGCCCATCCGCGCCGATCAGCGTGAGGTCGAGCGGCGTTTCGCCGTGCAGGCCCGCCGTGCCGTACAGCTTCTGCCCGATCCGCAGATCGACCAGCCAGCCGTCGCCGCCCTGCTGCGCGGTGAACGAGCGCACCTCGAAGACGGAATAGCCGGGGCTGAAGACCCAATCGTCGAAGAAGGGATGCAGATCGCGGCCGGTGATCAGCTCCATGGTATCACGCCACATCTCCGGGGTGATCACGGTATCGGCCAGGCGCACCTGCGATTCCCGCATGGCCTCGCGGAAGAGCGTATCGCCGAGGTAGCCGCGCAGGTTGTGCATCACCGCAGCGCCCTTGTAGTAGGTGTGCGTGCCGTAGATGTGCTCATCGGGCATGGGCGAAAGGGCTTGGAATCCGTCATCATCGCCGTGCGCGGTGGTGAGGATGTCGAGCAGGTTGTCCTTCACCATGTTCACCATGGCCGCACGGCCGTTGAGCCATTCCTCGAAGAGATGGCCGCTGTATTCCGCCGGGCCTTCCTTCAGCCACATGTGGTTGTGCACGCGCGGCGTCACCTTATCGCCCCACCAATGGTGGCCGAGCTCGTGCGCGTAGAGCCCGCGATTGCGGCCCACCGACTGCCCGGGCATGAAGTCGGGGTACGCGATGTTGGTGACGATCTCCAAGGCGCCATCGGTGGTGAGCACGTAACCGATGCGTCCGTATGGATATGGGCCGTACCAATGCTCCAGCGCATCGATGCACGCGCCTAGATCGCCGAATTTGCCCACCATGGCGCTGAGCTGCGTGGGCTTGGCGCGGAGCGATACGGGGATGTCGCCATAGGCGCCGGTGTGCGTGTAGCTGCTCTCGGCGTAGTTCGCCACGGCGATGGCGCTCACGTGCGTGGGGATCGCATGCGGCAGGTCGTAGCTGCGGATCACGGTATCGCCGCCAAGCTGCACCTCGCCGATGAAATCGCCCTGGCCCAGCAGCCAGCGCCCGCCCGCGCTCTTCACATGGAAGGTGTAGGCCGCGCGCTCCATGAAGCTATCGAAGCAAGGGTACCACACCTTGCCGAAGTTGGGCGGCACCGTGGTGAGGCCGATACCCAGGTTGTAGATGTAGTTGCTGGCGAAGTAGAAGCCGCCCCAGCTCGGGTCGCCGATGGGCTGCCCGTGGTAATGCACGGTGAGTTGCTGCTCCTCACCCACCATTGGCTCATCCTCAAGCTGCACATCCAGGAATTGGCCATCGTGCGTGAAGGCGAGCGGGCCATTGGCGCCGATCACGGAGTCCACCGTGAGCGCCACGAGGTCGAAGCGGATGCCCGTTTGGCCCGCCAACCGTGCGGCATAAGTGATGGTGGTGGCGGCCGTGATCGCCTGCCCGGTGTAATCGGTCACATCGATCGAGATGTCGTAGTGCAGGATGTCGAAGGTGTCGCTGCGGGCGATGGTCTCATCGATCAGGTCGCGCTCGTCGGGGGTGAGGGCCTGTGGACGAGGCGGAGCGGCTCCATCGCGCAGCACAAGGCATCCGTGCATGCGGGGCTGGGCGGAGACGGCGGCGCAAAGGAGGAGTGTGAGACCAGCGAGGGTGAGTCGTGCTGTCATGGACTATGGATTCGCGCCCGAAGCTAAGCGCATGCGGCCCGCGCTCATCCCTGCGGCCTCATGCGCAACCACCGGCGCAGGAGGATGAATGCGATCGCAGCGAGCAGGATCACGCTCCAATTGCCGGCCACGAGCAGGAAGAAGCGAAGCAGCATCCGCCAGCCGCCCGCCACGGCCTTGCCCAGCTTGCTGAAGAAGCCCGGCTCATACCGGTCAACACCCCGCTCATTGGCCAGCAACTCCTGCCGCACGCTCTGCCGCTGGTAGATCTCGAGCGTGATCGTGCTGTAGTCAATGCGGTCCTGCAGGCTCATGTTGCTCAGCAGCGCGCGATCAGCGTGTTCCTGCCGGTTCAGCAATCGCTCCTCCGTGGCGCTGGTCTCCTTCAGCCGGTTGCCCTGCTCATCAACGGCCTTCTCCACCCGGTCGCTGTAGCGCGTGATGCGGCGCTGCTCCAGCAGGTTCGCGAGCATCAGCGGACGCACATCCTCCGCCTTCACGGTGCGGTGGTCAAGGAAATCAACGAAGCGAGCAAGCATCTTCAAGGTGGTGTCGAGGCGACCCGCGGGAACGCGCAGCACCGAGTTGCTCACCACCGTGAAGCGCGTGGTCTCCAACAGGCTGTCCTCGCTCACCGGCATGGTGTAACGCTGGTCGACCCGCGTGGTCAGGTGCGCATGCTCCACATGCCCGCCTTGCGCCGCGGCAATGTCCTCGATCGCATAGGTGGCCTGAACCACATCCCTCACCCTGAACTTCAGGTCGGCCGTGCGGATGAAGCGGCGCGCAGTATCACCATTCGTTAGGGCGGCGCTTGATGACATGAAGCGCGTGCTGGAATCCGCAGCCGCGGCAACGGACATGTCCGCAAGGCCGTTGTTGGTGGACCAGAAGGAAAGCGAACCGGCCTCGCCTGTTGCCTTCCCTTCCTCGGGTGCGCGTTCTTGTTCCAACATGCTCGTCGCCTCTGGATTCGCGGAGCGCTGGCAAGCAGGAATGACAACGATGAGGGCCATCAGAGCGAGAATGGCGAAGGGAAGCTTCATGGGCCTTGGGTGAATGGATCGTTAACGCAGGCGGTCGCCGTGCATTGCTGCGATACACCCGCAGCGGTCAATCGTTCAATTCCCTGCGCACCGCTACCATCACCGTTTGCCCATGGTGGTCGCTCAATTCCTCTGGCAGCCGCTCGAAGGCCCAGGAGGCAATGGACTCGTCGTGCAGGATGTGGTCGATGCGGAGCTTGGGCAACCTGCCGATGTAAGTGCCGCCCAGGCCGCTCCCGCTCTCCGTGAAGGCATCGTGCCTATCCCCGCGCAGCAGGTGGTAGGCGTAGCTCATGGGCACATCGTTGATGTCACCGCAGAAGATCACCGGATATGGGCTGGCGCGCATGGCGCTGTCGATCACCGCCGCCTCGGCCGCTCGCCGCACCAAGCCATCGCGAAGCAACCCCGCGATCCGCCCGCCATGCTGCTCCAGGAGCTTGGTGCTCGGATCAAGGCTGAGGGAATCGAGGAAATCGTAGTCGGCATCACCGAGGTGCAAGCTGGCCAGGTGCGCATTGAAGACCCGGACGGTGTCGGCGCCGAGCACGATGTCGCTCCAGATGCAGATGTTATTGGTCTTGCGGCCGAAGGGCACGCGGCCGCGGTTGGCGATCGGGTGCTTGCTGAAGGTCGCGATGCCGAAGTGCATGTCGTAGCGCGCCGTGCGCGACCAGGCCATGTGCTCCGACCGATGGCCGAGATCGCCCTTGATCGCATCGCGCGTGCGGAAGAAGCGCTTATCCGTGCTATGGAAGAACTCCTGCAGGCAAACGATCCCGGCTTCCTCGCGCTCCAGCACCTCGAAGATGGCGTCGCGCGTGCGCTCGTTGTCGTCCCAGTTATACAGGTCGAAGAGGCGCACGTTCCAACTGAGCAGCTTCACCGCTTCACCCATCCCTCCGGCAGGCGGTTCCGCGCGACCCATGAGCTGCACGTGGTCCGCGAGGTGCCCGAAGCCGATCAGCAGCGCAGCACCGGATAGCAGCATGCGCTTGCGGCGGAACAGAAGCCAGTACACCAGGAATCCCGCATGCACCACCAATTGGAATGGATACGCGAATGCCAGCAGCGCCAAGGGCCAGAAGAGCTTTGGAGGCACATGCGGCGCGAGATAGGTGAGCAGCAGGATCAGCACCGCAAAGCCATTGGCCCACCAGAGCGGCAAATGCCATCGCGAGGGGCGCTTGCCCGGGGCTGCGTTGGCCGGTGCGGTCGGTTCGTGCATGTGGCGCAGGTATCGGCCGACGGGATGAAGGCCGGACGTTATTTCCCAGCCTTGAACAGGACATCCTTCTCCTCCTTGCTCAGGCTGTCGTAGCCGCTGCGGCTGATCTTGTCGAGGATGGCGTCGATGCGCGCTTGCTGATCGCGTTTCGCGCGATTGAAATCGGCATCGCTCCGGCGCTTGCCGGTGAAGGGCTTCTCTACGCGCATGCGCGCACCGCTCTTCCGCCTGAACAAACCGAAGAAGCGCTCCAGTCCGTTCACGAAGGCCAGGGACCAATCGCTTGCACCAGTCTTCCGCTTCAGTACCATCGACGAGGCGTAGCCGTAGAGCGCACCGCCGATGTGCGCGAGATGGCCGCCGCTGTTGGCGCTCTCTTGCACGCTCACCAGATCGATGAGGAAGAGCACCAGCGCGATCCACTTCAGCCGCACCGTGCCGAAGAGCAGCAGCCGCACCTCATAGTCGGGCCGGTACGCCGCGATGCCCACGAGCACCGCCATCACCGAGGCCGAGGCTCCGTGGATGCTGCTGCCCGCCACCTGATCCGCGTACACCGGCAGCACGTTGTAGCCGATCAGGTAGAGCGCCAATCCGCTGAAGCCGCCGAGCAGGTAATTGCCCAGCACGCGCTTGCTGCCGAGCAGGTCCTCGAAGATCCGGCCCATGAACCAGAGCAGCAGCAGGTTGAAGAAGATGTGGCCGAAGCCCCAGTGCGTGAACATGTAGGTGAGCACCGTCCATGGGCGGAGCAGCAGCGCGCCGAGGTCGCTCCTGCTCCAGAGCCAGCCGAGGATATCCGGACCCGGCTGGCGCATGGCCCAGAATGGCAGGTTGATCAGGTGCAACGCCACGAAAACGGACGCATTCACCAGCACCAGCCGGATCACCATCCCGCCGCTCCGCCACTGCCGCTTCAATTCCTCAAACATGCCGCAAAGTTGGTGCGCTCAGCTCCATGGGCTCAATCGGCGGCGCCAGAGCAGGGCGAGCACAAGTCCCATCAACCCGCCGCCGAGGTGCGCGAAATGCGCTACGTTGTCGCTGCCGCTTCCCATCAGGCCCGCAAAGCCTGCGTAAGTCTCGTAAGCCGCGTAGAGCAGCACGAACCATTTTGCCTTGATGGGCACCGGGAAGAAGATGATCATCAGCTCCACGTTCGGGTACAGGATGCCGAAGGCCGCGAGGATCCCGAAGATGGCACCGCTCGCGCCCACCATCGGCGTGAAGAGGATGGCCGCCATTTCGTTCATCGCCGAATCGCCGAATCCTTCACCGCCGCGCCAGAGATTCACCAGCGCGATGCGGCCCTGCTCGCGCACCTGCTCGATGTCGGCCACGCTCATCAGCTCCGCCAACTGGTTGTACTCCCAGGCCTGCACGCCCATGTTGAGCGTCGCGCCGCCCAATCCGCAGAGCAGGTAGAAGTTGAGGAATCGCTTCGATCCCCAGTGGTACTCGAGCGGCGAGCCGAGCATGAAGAGGCCGAACATGTTCATGAAGATGTGCCCGATGCCGCCGTGCATGAACATGTGCGAGATCAACTGCCAGGGCTCGAAGGCCGGGCCGCCGACATAGTGCAGCCCCAAGGTGAGATTCATGGGCATGCCCATGAATACACCGCCGCTGACCATGGTCACACCGAAGACGATGGCGTTGATGATCACCAGGTTCTTCACCACGGTGGGCGTATGCTGCAAGGGTCCGGTGCGGTACTGCATCAGCGTTCGAAGCGCTCGTTAAGGTCGTCCAGGGTGAAGGTGAAGAGCACGGGCTTGCCGCTCGGGGTGCTCGTGGGCTGCTCGCAACCGAAGAGGCGATCGATGAGGCCGTGCATCTCGGCGATGCCCAATGCGCGGCCGTGGCGGATGGCCATGCTGCGGGCCATGCCACGCGCCAGCGCGGGATGCCGTTCGTTGCGCAGGGCGCTGCCTGCCGATCGCAGCTGCTCCAGCAATTGCTCGATGAGCCGCGCGGGGTCTTCATCGGCGTTCTCAGCGGGCATGCCGTTCACCTGCACGGTGCGTCCGCCGAAGAGCTCGATGTCGAGGCCCATGCAGCGCAGCTCGGGCAGCACGCCTTCGATCAGCGCGAGGTCGGTGGCGCTCAACTCCACATGGCGCGGGAAGAGCTCCGTTTGCGTGATGCCCGCGCCCTGCGCCAGCAGCTTCAGGTTGCGCTCGTAGAGTATGCGCTCGTGCGCACGATGCTGATCGACCACCAGCACACCGCTGCGCACCTGTGCCACGATGTATCGCCCGTGCAGTTGGAACACCGGACGGTCGCCAATCGAATCCTCTTCGCGCGAGGGCAGCACCAGGTCATCCGGAGCCGGGCGCGCAGTCAGGGTGGCCACCGTGGCCTCTTCCGCCGGCGAGGCCATGCCCATATCGAAGAGTTTCTGCCAGCCTTCGGGGCTTGGGCGCGGAGGTGAGGTGAACGCGCCGAGGTCGCTGGGGCGCCAGGCGGGCACTGCGGCCGCAGAGGCCGCGATCATGGCGGGCTCCGGCTCGAAATCCAGGCTGGGCGTGATGTTGAATCGGCCCAAGGCACGGCGCACCGCCGCATGCACGATCGCGTACACGGCGCGATCGTCGCGGAACTTGATCTCGGTCTTGGTGGGATGGATGTTGATATCGATCTGCGCAGGGTCGATGTCGATGAAGAGGAACCAGCCGGGATAACTGTCGGCTGAAACGAGCTCCTCGTAAGCGCGACGCACGGCGTGATCGAGGTAGTTGCTGCGGATGAAGCGGCGGTTCACGAAGAAGAACTGCTCGCCGCGCGTGCGCTTCGCGAATTCGGGCTTGCCCACGAAGCCATGCACCCGCACGAAGTCGGTGCCCTCCTCCACCGGCACCAGGCGCTCGTCGTGCTTGCGTCCGAAGAGACCCGTGACCCGCTGGCGCATGGCCGCGCTCCACGACGCATCCGCAGCGCCGGGCTGCAGGTTGAACTCCTCGCGCTCATTGCTCACCAACCGGAAACCCACGTCGGGATGCGCGAGCGCGATCCGGAAGAACTCGTCGAGCACGTGCTTCTGCTCCACGCTGTCGCTCTTGAGGAATTGCCGGCGCGCAGGCGTGTTGAAGAAGAGGCTGCGCACGCTGATGCTGGTGCCTGCCGGGCCGGCGATCGGCTCCTGCGTGCGCACACGGCTGCCCTCGATCAGCACCCTCGTCCCGAGTTCCTGATCGTGCTCGCGCGTGCGCAATTCAACCTGCGCGATGGCCGCGATGCTGGCCAATGCCTCGCCCCGGAAGCCCTTGGTGCGTATGGCGCTCAGGTCGTCGGCCTGACGGATCTTGCTGGTGGCGTGCCGCTCGAAGCAGAGGCGCGAGTCGGTGAGGCTCATGCCCTTGCCGTCGTCAATCACCTGGATCAGCGTGCGGCCCGCATCCTTCACGGCGAGGGTGATGCGCGTGGCGCCGGAATCGAGGCTGTTCTCGAGCAGTTCCTTCACCACGCTGGCAGGACGCTGCACCACCTCGCCCGCGGCGATCTGGTTGGCCACATGGTCGGGCAGCAGCCTGATCAGGTCGGCCATGCGCTGGGATCCACGAGCCCGAAGCCCTTGATGATGTAGTAGAGCACCACGCAGACAAGGGCCATGATCACCACCAGCCGCATCACGTTGGCGCGGTCGCCGCCCTCACGCTGCCAGCTGTGACGCATGCGCTCGCGCAATTCGGCGTGCCTCGTTGAAGCCGCACTCCTGCCTTCGGCTCGCGCCCGCTCGATGCGCTCCTTACGCTCCTCCTCCACCGGGTCGTAGTAGCGCGGCGTGTAGTCGAAGCCGCGCAGCTTCCGTTGCCGGAAGAGCCCGAAGGCGGTGGGCAGCTTGGGCGCTTGCATGGCGGCGAAGGTAACGGGGCCGCCACGCCTTCCCTTCCGGTGCCGACCTTCGTCGCCATGAGGATCCTGCTGGTCTGCCTGGGCAACATTTGCCGATCGCCCATGGCCGAAGGCGTGCTGCGCCACTTGGCCCAGGAGCGTGGCATCGCCATAACCACCGATAGCGCGGGCACTGGCGACTACCACGTGGGCGAGCCGCCCGACCGCCGCGCCCAAGCCGCCATGCGCAAGGAGGGCATGGCGATCAGCGACCTGCGCGCGCGGCAATTCACGCAAGCCGACTTCGACCGCTTCGACCTGCTCTTGGCCATGGACGCCGAAAACCTGCGCAACATGCGTCGGCTGGCACCATCGCCCGAGCACGCGAGCAAGGCGATGCTCATCATGGATCATGCGCCGCACCATCCGCTGCGCGAGGTGCCCGACCCCTACTTTGGAGGAGACGAGGGCTTCGATGATGTGTTCAGCATGCTGAAGGAAGCCAGCAACCAACTCCTCGATGGCCTTGAGCAGCGCTGATCACGGCACGCTCTACCTGATGCCCGTTTGGCTCGGAGAGCACGGCGGCTTGGAGCAATTGCCGCCGGAGAACATCACCATCGCTTCGCGCATCACGCTCTATTTCTGTGAGCACGAGAAGACCGCGCGGCAGATGCTTCGCCGCATGGTGCCGTCAATCGACCTTGCACTCCTCGAATTGCACCGGCTCGACAAGGACAGCTCGGCCCAGGAAGCGGATGAGCTATTGCGGCATTTGAAAGGAGGCAGGGACGCGGCCATCATCTGCGAAGCCGGCATGCCCGGCATCGCCGATCCGGGAGCTTTGCTGGTGCGTGCCGCGCACGCCGCAGGGATCACCGTGGTGCCGCTCATCGGACCTTCCTCCCTCCTGCTCGCGCTTGCGGCTTCCGGCATGAATGGCCAGCAATTCACCTTCCACGGGTACTTGCCGGTGAAGCCCACCGAGCGCAAGGCTGCGATCAAGCGCTTGGAGCACGAAGCGCAACGCACCGGCGCCGCGCAGCTCTTCATCGAGACGCCTTACCGCAACGATGCGCTCCTCGCCGACCTATTGGCTACCTGCGCACCTGGCACCGCGCTGTGCGTCGCGATCGACCTCACGCAGCCCGGAGGCAACGTGGCAACGCGCATGATCACTTGGTGGCGCAAGAGCAGACCGTCGCTCGGCAAGCGGCCGGCGGTCTTCATCATCGGATCACTTAGGTGATCAGCCGTTGGGCTGCGTGCAGGGCAAGGCCTCGCCACTGCCCGGCGCATGGGGCGCCTTCGGATTGCGCTTCCCCTTGCAGAACGGGCTGCGGTTCATGAGCCAGCGCACGCGGAAGTAGAAATCGGCGGCGTGCATGTCGCGCTTGCTCACCAGCGGGCCGATCCGATCGGTGCCCACCACGATCCCGTTGAAGCGCAGCATAAGGCCCATCGCGGGGCGGCGAAGGTCGTACTCCTCGATCACCAGCGGCATGGCCACTTCCATTTGCCGGGTCTCGTAGCGTGCATTGAAGGCGATGCTGTTGGCGCGGCGCAAGCGAAGGCCATCGCGCGCGCTCAGCTGCTGCACCACCGCGGCGCTCAAGTAAGCCCCACCGGCGATGCGCTTGTCGAATTGCACGCTGGCGGCTGTTGGCAGGCCTATCCGCATCCCAGGGCTGCGCGTCCATCGGGTGGCGCTGGCGATGAGGCTGTCGAGGTCGCCTTCGTCATCGATGGGAAGATCGTTGTAATCCGCAATGTCGAGACCGCCCGCCTCCAATTCGCCCGACCGCGCATCGCGGAAGCTCATTGCACCGAGATCGATGAGCGATGCACCGACACGGTAGTTGTAGCGCAACGGCGCGCAACCGCCGCTGCTGCGGTGCGGCATGTAGCCATCGGCCTCATCCTCAGTGCGCGTGTAGGTGACGCCCAGATCGGCGCCGAAGCCGCGTCCGGCGCTTGCGGCAGGCATCGCGAAACCATATCTCATGGTGGCAGCATGCACGCTGGCGCGCGCCGAATCGAGCACGGTATAATCGATCCCGGAGAAAGACAGCGAGCCGCCGGCATGCGCTTGCAGATAGCGTGCATTGATCCCCGCGCTCAGGATCCCGAAGCCTTGCGCCCTCAGCACCTGGCCCAGGTTCACGCCGAGTTCCGTCCACGCCGCTCCAACCACGCGAACACCTTCATCGGAGAATCGGATCCCATGCTGCGGCTCGAAATTCAACCCGTTGAAGATGAAGTTGCCCATCGCGGGCGATAGCCCCGATGCGCTCACGTGGGCACGGCTGCGCAACCCGAGCCCGATCGTGGTGCGTCCCAGCGCCAACGAAGCACCAGGCCCTGCAACGCCAAGGGAAACCGTCGCGCGATGCCCTTGACCTGCGCCAGCCGAACGCATCACCAGCACTCCATCGGACATGCCTTGGCGCAATTCGCCCACCAGCCGCCGGTCGCGACCGCTATAGGCCACGAGGCTGTTCCATGCGTGCGCATCAACACCGAGGAAGCGGATTTCGAGCCATGGCCACTGGCCGGCGGAGCGCGCCGGATTGACCCACGCGGCATCGGCGCCAGCGTAGTTGCTGTGGAATAAGCCATGGCGCTCCTGCGCATCGGCGGTGAGGGCGAGGAAGCAGGCGAACGGAATGGTCAGTGATGCGCGCATGGCGCGCTCTTACGCTTTCCAGGCACCGATGTTCTATAGCGCGGAGTCACGGGCCACGCTCACCGCGTAGCGCACCGGCATGCCGGGCTCCAAGGCTCCGGCCAAGCCGCGATCACCGAAGGCCATGCGCGAAGGAAAGATGAACTCGCCCTGCTGGCCCTCGCGCAAGAGGCTCACCGCCACTTCCAGTCCTTGCAGCAGTTGATCGGGCGTGCCGTAGGCCCATGCGAAATCGCCGCCATTGCGGGAAGTGGCGTCCAAGGCCCGGCCGTCGGCCAGGCAGAAGCCCTCCCAGCGCACGCGCAACGGATCGCCGAAGTCCCATCGCGCGGTATCGAGGGGCGCACCGCTGATCCGGTAGTGCAGGTCGCTCGTGCCCCAGCGCATCCACGCGCCGCTGTCCTGCGCCGTGTAAGCGTCGATCAGCATGCGCTCAAAGCCTTCGGGGTCATCGGCTTTGAAACGCGCCCTTCGCTCATCGCCGGCAGCGGGCGTGAGCAGGTCGAGCAGGAGCAGTTCCATGCGCACGGTGATCGTATCGTGCGGCGGTGCAAGGTCCGTGCGCAGGAGCGCGGGCCATGGCCACTGTGAAGCGGGCGCGATCACGCTCATGCTGTCGCCGGTGTGCAACCGGCGGAGAATGGGCCGCAGCGCTCCTTCGCGAAGATCGCCGCTCCGGTACCATCGCTCCGTGCTCCATAGCGAACCGGCCTCCCCGTTCAGGTCCGATGCGCGGAAGCGGATCAGCAGGCTGTCATCGTCCTGCGGCACGCGCTCGCCCTCGCCCAGGATGATGTACCTCAGGTGTGCTTCCTGTCCCACGGACTTGTAACCTTCGTACGGTGAACGGGAACAGGCTGCGAGCAGCGCGATCAGCAGGGTCGGCAGGATGTTTCTGCTGCTCATTCACGGATGCCGACGAGCGCGATGCGGTACACCACGGTGCTGCGAGGCGGCACCCGGTCCTGATCGCCGATGAGGCCGTGTGCCCGATAGCTGGGGATGATGATGATTGCGCTGTCGCCGGGCGACAGGTGCTGGATGGCCTCGTGCAGGCCGCTCTCCACATCATCCTCTTCCACAAGGAAACCCTCCGGACCCGACGGATCGCTGGCATAGGCGGTGTCGCCATTGAGCAGCTCCATACGGTAGCGCACCAGCGCCCATTGCCCCGGCTTCACCGTTTCGCCTTCGGCATCGCGCAGCAACTGGTGGCGCACACCGGTGCCGCTGGTGATCGGCTGCAAGGCCCATCGGCCCACGTAGAGCCCGATGTCACGGTCCTCGATCCGCACGGCGTCGCGGTTGCTGCGCAACAGATCGTCCTGCGAAACGGGTGCGGGCGGGGTGGCGGGCGGCTCACAGGCCAGCATGAGCAGCAGCGGCGCGTATCTCATGGATGCTGGGCGAAGTGCGCAGGCAGCAAGGCGCGAAGCCGATCCACCGCGGCGGACAAGGGCTCCTTGGCCTGGCCGCCGGCAGCGTTGCGGTGGCCGCCGCCATTGAAGTGGTTGCGCATGAGCCCGTCAACCGGAAGCTGTCCTTTGCTGCGCAGGCTCACCTTCACCAGATCGGGCCGTTCGATGAACAAGGCAGCGAGGCGGATGCCATGCATCGAGAGGCCGTAGTTCACGAAGCCCTCGGTATCGCCCTGCTGATAGCCGAAGCGCTTCAGGTCGTCGAGGCTGAGGGCGATGATGGCCGTGGCGAGCTCCGGCAGCACGGTCATGCGCTCCGTGAGCGCGAATCCCAGCAGGCGCAGGCGCTCGGGCCGGTTGTCGTCGCTCACCGCCTCATGCACATCGGTGATGCGCACCCCGCGCTCCATGAGGTGCGCCGCAACGCGCATGGTGTGCGGCGTGGTGCTGCCGAAGCGGAAGCTGCCGGAATCGGTGACGATGCCCGTGTAGAGGCAGGTGGCCGCCTCGGGGCTGATGAGCTCTTTCCAGCCCAGGGCATCGGCGATATCGAAGACCATCTGGCTGGTGGCGCAGGCACTGGTGTCCGAGAAGGCGATGGCCGCGAAGTCCTCCGGTTCCTGGTGATGGTCGATGAGCACGGTGAGGTGCGCCTGTCGCAATGCCTCTTCCAGGACGCCCACGCGGTCGCGCCGGTTGAAGTCGAGAGCGATTACGGCATCGGAGCTGCGCAGGGCGGCGATGCATTGCGCTTTCTGTGAATCCGCCGCGATCGACCCGTTGTAGCCCGGCATCCACCGCAGGAATGCGGGCGCCGCGTTGGGCAGCACCACCTGCGCCTGATGCCCGCGTGCGCGCAACAGATGCATGAGCCCGAGCGAGGACCCGATCGCATCGCCGTCCGGATTGTAGTGCGTGACCAAGGCGAGCCGCTTCGGCGCGGAGAGCAGCTCGCGCAGCGCGTCCAAGGCTCCCGCACTCACGGATGTGGCGTTCGGCATGGCGCCCAAGTTACCCGCGGGCCGTATCCGATCAGAAGCCGATGCCGGGCGAGGGCATGTGCTCGATGAGGATGCCCACGCAGCCCATGTCGATGTCGGCCTTCTTGCCCTTGCGCTCTGCCGCGCCTGGCGCATTCACCTCCACGGCGATCCGCTTGGTGGCGGTGCAGGAGAACTCGATGCTCGGCGCCATGTCGTGCTCGGTGTTGTCCCAGAGCACCTTCTCGGTCTCGATCATCTCGCCCTTGGCGCCGCCGGGCTTGGAGGTGCGGATCTTCTCCACCAACCGGATGGCCAGCCCTTCGCCCAGGATCTTCTCATCGTGGCAGACGCTGATGCGGTAATCCTGACCGCTGTACACGATGATATTGAGCTCCGTCTCCTCGCCGATCCGCACCATGGCGCTGCGGCTCTGCCCGTTGATGGAGAAGCGCGCATCACCAGACCGCTCGCAATTGAAGCGGTGATACGTGGGGCATTCCGTGATCTGTGCGGTCGCGGAGCAGGCGCTGGCCAGCACGGCCATGAACAGGAAATGACGGATCATGCGTTCGTTCGCTTAGGAGTTCGTGGCGCCCTCGGGCCTGGTCCATTCCGCGCGCAAGCGGTCGATGGCCTGCGACAATTCGAGGTACTTGTCCTGGGTGAGCTCGATGGTGACATCATCGCCCAGCACCATGCGTCCGCTCGGCGATGTGCCCTGATGGGGCGTTCGCTTGACATCGAGCTGGTCATAGATGGCGCGCACGGTGGCGAGGTCGGCGTACACGGCCGCCACGTCGGGCTGGTCGCGCGTGGCCTCCATCATGCCCAGCAGGTGGTCGAGCGTGACCTTCTGCTCGGCCACCCGGGCCATGAGGGCATCGCTGCTGCCGAAGGCCTCGATCTGGCGGATCACCAGGTGCATGCTCTCCATCCAGCCGCCGGCCAGCACCAAGTGAAGCACAGCGCCCATGTTCTCCTGCTGCATCCGCTCGTAGGCCCGGAGGTAGGCCTCGTTGCTGATGATCTCCAAGGAATCGCCGCGCGCCAGGTTCGACTCGAGGCGAACGAAATCGGCATCGGTGAAAGCAGCATCGAGCCCGAGCGAGCCGGCGAGCTTCTTCGATGTGAGGTAATAGCGGGCCACGTCCACATTCAGCTTGAAGCTGCTCGCGTAAACAAGATCAGTGGCATAGACCCCGAAATTGACGGCCCTTGAGCGCAGGCTCACGTAGCGGTCAACATGGGTCGATGGGTTCATCAGCCTGCGGTGGCCATCGCCGGCCATCTGGCGCACCAGCCCGAATAGCTCGTTGGGCGTGGGCATCTGGTACATGGCCGTCACCGCCACATCGTCGCCGCCGATCACCAGCCCTTGTGTGGCGCCGTCCTCGGGCTTCTCACCGCCGCCGCATGCGGTGAGCAGGATGCAGGGCAACAACCAGGTGGGCCGGAGAGTGAGCATGGATCGTGGCTTCAGGGCGCGGCAACAGGGCCGCAGCGAGGTGCGCGACGAAGGAAGAAGCCCTTGCCCCCTTGATCGGTGATGATGCCCGATTACTTTTGCGCCGCTTTTTCAACAACCCTTGGCCGGCGACCTGATTGGGTGCGGCCAGTAAACCGATGAGACCTTAGCGCATGGCGACGAACAGGACCTTCACGATGATCAAGCCCGAGGCGGTGGCCGCCGGCAGCATGGGCAAGATCCTGGATATGATCATGGACAATGGCTTCCGCGTGGTGGCCATGAAGTACACGCGGCTCTCGCGGCAGGAGGCCGGCACCTTCTACGCCGTGCATCAGGAGCGCCCCTTCTATGGCGAGCTCGTGGAATACATGGCAAGCGGCCCCATCGTGGCGGCCATCCTGGAGAAGGAGAACGCCGTGCAATCGTTCCGCGACCTGATCGGCGCCACCGATCCCACGCAGGCCGCCGAGGGCACCATCCGCAAGCGCTTCGCCGAGAGCAAGGCCAAGAACGCCGTGCATGGCAGCGACAGCGACGAGAACGCCGCCATCGAGGGCGCCTTCTTCTTCAGCGGCAGGGAGCAGTTCTAGAGGAAGCGTGCGATAATGCAAGGGTGCTAGAGCATGGCTCTCGCACCCTTGCGCTATTGTCGTGAAGCTCATTCCGGCGCGCAGGGCGCTGGGGTGTGAGGTAATCCAAGGGACTAACTGACTACCGCCCCACCTTCACCACGCGCTTCACCACCGGCTCGCCATCGAGCAAGAGGGTGATGTAGTACACGCCGGGCGCCAGGTTTTCGGTGCTCCACTCGAATTGGAACTCACCGGCCTCGCGCTGGCCCTCGCTTAGCACCAGCAGGCTGCGGCCATCGGCGCTGTTGGCCAGCAACTGCATGCGGCCCGCGCGCTCCAAGGTGCAGAACAATGTGGTGCGATCCGTGAAGGGGTTTGGCGCGATGCGGAGCACCGTGCCTTCGGCAGGCAGGGTGCGCTCTTGGGCGGGGGTGAGTTTCTCGTCATCCACAGCGGAGCCGGAGCGTTGGTCGATGCCGTCAGGGTTGGCGCAGCAGGCGGCGAGTTGTTGTTGCAGTTGGGTGACTGTAGTCTGCAGAGACGTGATTGCTTCGCTTTGGGCCTGATGGCCTGCGATCAGGTAAGGAATCAAGCCCTCGTAGTTGACCGCCTTGAATGTAACCGGTGGATGAACTTCAATTCCCGATGAGTCTAGTGCAGCTGGCTGCACCACCTGGGTAACGAGCTGCGGCAGAATCTGCTCAAGCTCTTGAGCGTAGACGCCTAACTGCACACCTTCGGGAAAGTCTAACTGCGGGCAAGCTGCGGCGATGAATTGAAACTGATGCAGCCCAATGTCGTCGAGCAGAGTACTCGCTGTGTTAGAATCGAGTACACCAACCTCTTCTTTCAAAGATTGATCAGACGCAGTCCACAATCCCCCTGGAGTGAACGTTCTGCCTGCGGAGTAAATGGCCCAATCGTTCGCGCCGCCACCTGCGGACTCACCGTACACGCTGTACTTAACACCATTGGCACCACCAGTTGCACGCCCATATACGCCGTACACATTGGCGTTCGAAGGGCCATTGCCCCACAGGTAAGCACCATAGGTGCTCGTTGTGCCTTGCACGCCGTAGCCGTAAACCCCGTAGGTGGTTGTCGCAGTGCCACCTCCTTCGATGAGGCCGTATAGCCCTATAGCCTCCGTGGTGGTGGCCCCACTTCCCAGGCTCACCTTGCCCTTCTGCCCGAACGCCGAAGTCACTGTACCCGCAGTTGTCAGCGCATGGCCTTCGACCCCACCGACAACCGTGGTTGTCGATGCATCCGCTTCCGCTGTGCCGCGCACGCCCCAACCCTCCTGCGTTGCTTTGGATACAGAGCCTTGCACTCCTGCGGCATACTGCATGGAGCCGCCAGATGATGGCACGAGTTCCGACTTCACGCCATAGGTCCAACCGCTCTGACCTGTCGTGTACTTCACACGCAAGCCGCCGGATATTGGATCCGAGCTGCCGTCGTGCTCGATATCCAGTTTGTACGCCATCGAGGAAGTGCCGATGCCCACCAGCCAGTCCTTCTCAGGGCAATCATCGTTCGTTCCAATCGCAGCGGTTGCGGTCCAAAGGCGGTTGGTCGCTTCATCCAATTCCCAATCGCAATCGTCTCCGGCTGGCGGCGTGGGCAAGGTGGCCCACTTCACCACGCCGCGCTCATCGCTGGGGTAGGCCGTATCGTCCACCACCATCACCTTGTAAGCGCCGGTGGCTTCGCCGGTTGATTCGGGCAGGTCGCGGATGCGCAGCCGACCGTTCACCATGTCCATGCGCTCGGTTGGCTCGGTGATGTTGGCATCGACCAGGTTCGCCGCGAAGAAATCGCCCACGCCGATGTGCGGCTCATCCACCCGCAGCGGGAACATGCGCATGAACTCCAGGCCCTCTTGGCTCTCGGCACCGCTGGTGGCACTGGAGTTATGCCCGCTGGTGAAGAGGAAGCGCATGCGGTCCTTGAGGAACTCGCCGGGGTTGTCGCTCCAGTGGATGATCAGGTCGGTCTCATCGAGCGTCCTGCCCTTCTGCCCGATGTATTGGTGATCGGCATTGCCCGTGAGGGTAATGCCTGTGCGCATCCAGTCGCGGTAACTGGCGGCTTGGGCGTTGTCATCGTCACCGGCCAGGTGCAGCAAGGTGAAAGCGCCTGGCCCGCCGTTGGTCCTGAAGTTCGAAACGTTCTCGCCCAACAGCGTGAAGCCCGGTGCTGGCACATTGTTATACCCCCCCAGCATGCCGTAGGTGGCCGTCTCGTTCATCCACAGGCGCCAGACGTTGTCTGTGTGCATGAAGATCGGCTGGTTGGCCTCGTGCTTGATCTCCAACGGGTCGGTGGTCATGGTGGCGTCCCAGCCAACGAAATCGCCAGCGCCGCCGTTGTTGAATGGCGTTGAAACTTGTGCGCGCATTGTCAGCATTGCAAGCACGCAAACGGCCATGTTACATGGCCTTAGAACTGTCTGTTTCATGATCTTCGGTTCTGTTGGTTTGTTGACTTCCGAAGACCGGACTTCGTCCGCCATAGCCCACCAAGGCGCGAGTAGGCGGACTTCCTCTACTCGATCAACACGAACTTGAACGAACGAAGCCTCCCCTGTCGCTCCAAGCGCAGCACATAGGTGCCTCTTGCCCATGGCAGCACGTTCTTCCGCCAATTGCCACCCACGTCCACTTCATTCAAAACCAGCCGCCCCAACGCATCATGGATGCGGATCCTACTCCCTAGTGGCACGCCGCTCAACGCGATCTCCGTGCTCGCCGGATTGGGGAATAGCACCACTGCATCCATACCTGGCTCTTCTACGCCCAGCGCCAAGGGGCACCCCTTGGAATCCGCCGTTACGCAAACGTTGTCAATCAAGGTGTGTGCTCTAGGGTCCCAAGGAAAATCCGCGAAATGCAACGTGTCCGTCATGGCATTGTCGAAATGGTTCCCGATCATCAGGTACTGGTAAGCGCTATCAGCCACGAAGCTGCCACTCACCAAGGTCCAGCCCACGGTATCGGTGATGAGCCATGGATGATACACATGCGCAAAATTCCCCCCGGTGGGCCAGGGATCAGCATTGCTCCAATGCCTTGGTTGTGTGGTGAACAGCATGCCGATGTGACTACTGGCAAGGTACATCTGAGGTTGTGGTCCACCCCACGTTGGGCTGGCGTAGAAGCTGGCGTAATACATCTGCCCCGGCACTAAGGGTTGCGCAAGCTGGATCATGAAGTACTCGCGAATGCCTGTACTTTGAATGTAGGTAATCACCCCCAGGTAGCATTCACCATCCTGCGGGTACTGGAAAGCCCATGAGCTTAGCGGCACCCCATTGAAGCCCCCGTACGGAATACAACTCAGGAAGTAATCGCCAGTACCTCCTGCCGAGAACCAGCCCAATGGTCCCGTTTCCACGGTGTAGGCGGTGTTCACCTCCAGGCATGAGTCGCGTTCTTCAAAAGAATGATTCGGCACCAGGTTCTGCGCTGCGCAGCGCGGAGCAGCAACGAACAACAGGCAGTGCGCACCTAACTTGAGTGTCAAGCGGCACCACCTGTTGTTCATCGCAGTTGGAAGCATCGTCGTTCGTTTCAATTCCGCCGTTGCTGGGGCGCAGGCGGGTTCTGTTCGTGTTGTTCCTTTCTCACTGTCCGGTCTCTTCCGCTTGCGCTAATGCCATCGTCCGGCGCGGGTTGCGGCGTGGCATCCGAAAGATAGACCGCCATCGGTGGGCGTGCGCTGCCTGGCTAGCAAGAGCAGCGCGTGTCGAGCTTACCCCAGCCCTTTGCGTAGCGCATCGGGCCGGGGCCGTCGCAAGCGCTGCCTGAGGAAGGCGGCGCGCCTGCCGATTGCTTGTTGTTGGCGCAATGTGCTCATGGCGCTGTTGCAATGGTGTCCGTTTGCACGAGGGAATCGCTGGAGAATCCATCCACGACGAGGGCCATCCTGTACAGCAGGCGCTGGGCCTCGGCGCTGTCCAATGGCGCGAGTACTTCCGCTGCATTAGCCTGTCCAAAACCTGGGTCCTGCTCATCGGTCCACCGCACAAACCGGTCGATCGCGCTCTCCGCAACGGCCTTGGAATTGGTCATTGGCTCGGCGTACACCCCATAGGAAATCGAGGTCCGCTGCCAAGGGCGGTAGCCGAGAGCTTGGGGCGGCTCCTCCACCAACTGCAAGAGCTCGAAGGGGCCGGGCTTGGGATGCGGGAAATAATCGAATCGGCCCACCCCGGAAAAGCCCGTCCCGATTCCTTGGGCCGTACTGTCGCAAAGTTTCGTTGACGTTGGGACCGCACGCGTGGCGCTAACCGGTGCGGATACTTCGCGAAGGTCCGTCGGGGCGGATGCAGCGAGTGCAATGCCTTGTTCGCGCTTGCCCGCAACGAGCACCGCGAGCAGTCCAACGAGGGTGATGACAAGCAAGGGCTTCATGGAATCAACAGGTATTGGTGGCAAGCAGTTGCAACCGTTGGCACGCGCTGCACGCATGAACACGGAGCGGTGCGCAAGAAGGGAGCGCGCGATTGCTCCGCACGAACTGATGCGTACGAACTTGGGGCTTGCTTTTCAGCGGCCCAGCGGCCCAGCGGCAAAGTGTTTCGAATTGGACTTGCTCATGGCCTTGCCTGCATGGAGTACGAAGCTATTGGCTCAGCCACAGAAACAGCACTCACAGGCGGCGTCGAGTTGCCCACATTGAATCAACCGGGTATGAACCGGCTTTCAATTGAAGCCAGTTCATCCTTTGAACGCACCCAAGGACACTCCTTGTTCAGCGCAAGCGCGCCGCCTCATTGCACCACCACCTCCTTCACCACTTCGCGCCCTGCCCGCTCGTTGAGCCGCGCGAGGATGTCGGCCCGCAGGTAGCTGAGCTCGTGCCGCAGCGGGGCGCTGTCGACACTGATGCGCAGGATGGCCTTGCGCAAGCGGATGGCGGTGGTATGCCGGGCCACCATGGCGCCCGCAACCTCGGGCCATGCCTCCGTGATGGCGGCCTCATCGAGGCGCTCACGCATGCCGGTGCCATCGACCAGGTGGCCGATGGCCTCAGCCAGCGATTGCTCGTTGCGGCGCTTCACGGTGGATGCCTTCGTGGGTGAGGTGGAAGAAGCGGGTCTCGAGGTCGAGGCCGTCGAGCGCGGCGTGCAGGCGATGCGGATCGGTATCGGTGATGAGCACCTGCCCGAAGCGGTGATCGCTGAGCAGCTGCAGCAGGTGGCGCATGCGCTGCGGATCGATCTTGTCGAAGATGTCGTCGAGCAATAGGATGGGGCGCTGTCCGGCGCGCCGTGCGGTGAGCTCGAATTGCGCGAGCTTGAGGGCGATGAGGTAGGTCTTCTGCTGGCCCTGCGAGCCGAAGCGCTTGAGCGGCTGGCCGCTGAGGGAGAAGGCCAGGTCGTCCTTATGGATGCCCGTTGTGGTGTGCTGCGCGGCGCGGTCCCTGTCCCAACTGGCGGCGATCAGCTCGTTCATGGGCGCATCGTTCAGCGGCGACCGGTAATGCAGCGCGACCTCTTCGGGCCCGGAACTGATGGCCGCATAATGCTGCTGCAGCAAGGGCGCGAGCTCCGCGATGAAGGCGCTGCGCGCCGTGTGGATGGAAGCGCCGAGGCCGCACAGCTGCTCGTTCCAAGGCTCGAAGGCCGATGACGCGATGCCGCCGCGCTCGGCCGCCCGCTTGAGCAGCGCATTGCGCTGGGTGAGGGCACGGTTGTAGCGGATGAGCGCCTCGAGGAAGGCCTTGTCGAATTGCGCGATGAGGCCGTCGATGAAGCGGCGCCTCGACTCGCTGCCATCGAGGATCAGCTGGCCGTCGTACGGCGTGATCATCACCACCGGGTAGCGGCCTACATGGTCGGCGAGGCGGTCGTACTCCTTGCGGTTGCGGCTGAGCACCTTGCGCATGCCGCGCCGCACACTGCAGAGCACGGTGTCGTCGCCGTCATCGCCGCGCATGATGCCCTGCACCACGAAGAGTTCCTCGCCATGCCGCACGTTGTGCTGGTCCTGCGATTCGAGGTAGCCTTTGCCCAGCGCGAGGTAATGCACCGCGTCGAGCAGGTTGGTCTTGCCCGTGCCGTTGGGCCCGGTGAAGCAGTTCACCTCGGGGCAGAGCTCGGCCTCCGCATCGTGATGGTTGCGGAAGTTGAGCGCATGCAGCCGGGCCAGGTGGAAGGCCATGCGGCGAAGCTAACCGGTGCGCGCGCGATCGGGTGATGGCGGCGCTTTTGCCGAACATCCGCGCTTCTATCTTCGGCCCCTTCAATACCGCCACGCGAATCACATGAGCACGCAGCCACTCGCCAAGCCCGCCCCAACCCTGGCGGCGGGCGCCGCTGAGCACCGGCCCGTTTCGGCCTTCATCGAGAAGCACTTCCTGCACTTCAATGCCGCCGCGCTGGTGGATGCCGCCAAGGGCTACAAGGAGCACCTGGGCAAGGGCCGGAAGATGATGATCACCCTCGCAGGCGCCATGAGCACCGGCGAGTTGGGCAAGATCCTCGCGGAGATGATCCGCCAGGGCAAGGTCGACATCATAAGCTGCACCGGCGCGAACCTCGAGGAGGATGTGATGAACCTGGTGGCGCACGACCACTACGAGCGCATCCCCAATTACCGCGACCTCACCCCGGAGCAGGAGCGCGCCTTGCTCGACCGCGGCATGAACCGCGTCACGGACACCTGCATCCCCGAGCATGAGGCCTTCCGCCGGCTCGAGAAGCACGTGCTCGACCTATGGACCGCCGACGACAAGAGCGGCAACCGCCGCTTCCCGCACGAGTACTTCTACGCCATGATCAAGAGCGGCGTGCTCCAGCAGTACTACCAGATCGACCCGAAGGACAGCTGGATGGTGGCGGCTGCTGAACGCAACCTGCCCATCATCTGCCCCGGCTGGGAGGACAGCACCTTGGGCAACATCTTCGCCGGCCATTGCCTGACCGGTGATTGCAAGCCGCAGATGATGAAGAGCGGGATCGAGTACATGATGTTCCTGGCCGAATGGTACACGGCCAATTGCGGCACGGACGGCATCGGTTTCTTCCAGATCGGCGGGGGCATCGCCGGCGATTTCCCCATCTGCGTGGTGCCCATGCTGCATCAGGACCTGCAGCGCGAGCACATCCCCTTCTGGAGCTACTTCTGCCAGATCAGCGACAGCACCACCAGCTACGGCAGCTACAGCGGGGCCGTGCCCAACGAGAAGATCACCTGGGGAAAGCTCGACACCGACACCCCGAAGCACATCATCGAGAGCGATGCTACTATTGTGGCGCCCCTGATCTTCGCCTACGTCCTCGACATGTAAGCACCCATGCAGCGCCTGATCCGCTCCTTCAACACCTTGACCGACGAGCTCAAGGAGACCTTGCAGGAACAATATCCTGACGGGATCGATAGCTCGCACATCAAGACCATCCCCACCGCCAAAGGCGAGATGCTGCGCGTGATCGAACTGCGCACGCCTGAAGCCATGTACCTGATCAAGATCAACGCGGAGAGCCGCGCGGAGATCGATGAGTTCCTGGATCAGGACAGCGATAGCCCGTCCGGCCCGGACGATGCCGATGGTGAGGGCCTTGACAGCGAAGGCGCCGAAGGGTCCGACGATCTGGGCGGCGATGACGACTCCGAAGAGGATGATGAACTGGACGGCGATGATGAGGACGATGATGAGGATGATGAAGATGCCGGTGGAAATGACGAAGACGAAGAGGACGATGATTGACAGCCACCCCTTGTGGCGCTGACAACAGGCCTTGGCTCCACCCGGAACCAAGGCCTGTTTACTTTCGGACCGATCCGCACCACCATGACCGGAACCTTCCACCTGGCCTTCGCCACCACCGACCTGAAACGCGCCAAAGCCTTCTACGGGAAGTTCCTGGGCCTGAAAGAAGGGCGCAGCGCCAAGACCTGGGTGGACTTCGACTTCTTCGGCCACCAGCTCACCATCCAGGAAGTCCCGGTGACCTACCGGACCGCGCGCATCTACAATCCAGAATCGAATGTGCCGAGCGACCACTGGGGCGTCGTGCTCACCATGGCTGACTGGAAGAAGCTGCGCGACAAGCTCAAGAAGCTGGGCCACCCCTTCTTCATCGAGCCGCGCACGGTGATGAAGGACGAAGTGGGCGAGCAGCGCAGCATGTTCATCGAGGACCCCGATGGGCACGCGATTGAATTCAAGGCGTTTGAGGACGTCGGGGACCTCTTCCGCAGGTCATGACCGCGCGCGGGGCCATCGTTCTCTTCCTCTTCGGCCTTGCCCTCACCATCATCGGCGCCACGATCAGGGTCATGCATTGGCCCTATGCAGAAGCATTGCTCAACGGAGCCTCGCTCTTGCAGACCATCGCAGTGCTCGTACTCATGTACAAAGTCTTCACCTATCCTGGCGCGAAGGAATTCCTGGATCGCTGAGCAGCAACGAAGAAGGCGCCCGATGTGGCGCCTTCATCCATTGGGTCAAGAACCGTTTCAGTACTCGCGCATCGCCACCAGCTCGCCCGAATCATCGAACTGCTCACCGCGCTGGATCAAGCCTTCGCTATAAACCAAGCGGCACAGCACGGTGTTGCTCGCATTGCGGAACTCCCATACGCCTTGGCGCAGCCCGTTCCGGAATGTCGCCGCTGCCAGCAAGGCCCCCGAATCACTGAATTGCTTCCAAGCACCATCGCGCCGCCCTTTCCTGAAACAGCCCATCTCCTTCACCCGGCCGTTCTCGTGGTAGGTGATGAAACGGATGCGGTCGCCCTCCCGGTAGCGCGTGGCTTGCAACGTGCCATCAGGATAACGCTCCTGTTGGAGCAACTCCGTGCGCTGCCCGAATAGCGATGCGGTCAAGAGCAAGGCTGAAAGGATGGTGATGCAGCGCATGGTGAACGGATTGATGCCCCTTGGTACGCCCAAAGGTACCATTTAGTTCACCAACAATTAACGTTGGCTTCACACAGAGTTTTGAAGGGCTCCGTGTTAGGCTCGACGCGCGAACTAGAGATGACTGTAATTCGGGGCCTCCCGCGTGATGTACACGTCGTGCGGATGGCTCTCCTTCACCCCGGCCGAGGTGATGCGGATGAACCGGGCATGCTTCAGGGCGGCCATGTCCGGCGCACCGCAATAGCCCATGCCCGCTCGCAGCCCGCCCACGAGTTGATGCACCACCTCGGCGAGCTTGCCTTTGTATGGCACCCGGCCAGAGATGCCTTCGGGCACCAGCTTCTTGATGTCGTCCTCCATGTCCTGGAAGTAGCGGTCCTTGCTGCCCTGCTGCATGGCCTCGATGCTGCCCATGCCACGGTACGCCTTGAAGCGGCGCCCCTCATAGATGATCGTCTCACCGGGGCTCTCCTCCACGCCCGCGAACATGCTGCCCACCATCACGGTACCGGCACCAGCGGCCAGGGCTTTCACTATATCACCGGTGTAGCGGATTCCGCCATCGGCGATGACCGGAACGCCGGTGTGCTCGATTGCGCTGGCACAATCAAGCACGGCTGAGAGCTGCGGCACGCCCACGCCGGCGATCACGCGCGTGGTGCAGATGCTCCCTGGGCCAATGCCCACCTTCACCGCATCGGCGCCGGCCTCTACCAGCGCGCGCGCGGCTTCCGCCGTTGCGATGTTGCCAGCCACCACATCGACGCTGGGGAATGCAGCCTTCACCTGCTTCACCATGCTCATCACCCCCTTGGTGTGTCCGTGGGCGGTATCAATCACCAGTGCATCCACCCCGGCATCAACAAGCGCCTTCGCGCGGTCCATGGTGTCGGCGGCGATGCCAATGGCGGCGGCCACGCGCAATCTGCCCAAGCGGTCCTTGCACGCATGCGGATGCTGCTTCAATTTCAGGATATCCTTGTAGGTGATCAGGCCCACGAGCTTGCCAGCGAGATCCACAACGGGCAGCTTCTCGATCTTGTGGCTCTGAAGCACGTCCTCGGCTTGCGCCATGGTGGTATCCGGCTTGGCCTTGATGATGTTCTCGGAAGTCATCACCTCTGCCACGGGCCGGGCCATCTTCTTCTCGAAGCGCAGGTCGCGGTTGGTGACGATGCCGACAAGGAGATTGGCCTCATCGACCACGGGTATGCCGCCGATCCGATTCTCGGCCATCAAGCGCAGCGCATCGCCCACGGTCGCAACGCGGCTGAGCTTCACCGGGTCGAGGATCATCCCGCTCTCGCTGCGCTTCACGCGGCGCACTTCGGCTGCCTGCTCGGCGACAGGCTGGTTCTTGTGGATCACGCCGATGCCACCCTGCTGGGCGATGGCAATGGCCAGCTCAGCGCCGGTCACCGTGTCCATGGCGGCGGAGACCACGGGCACATTGAGGCGGATATTGCGTGAGAAGTGCGAACGGACGTCCACGTCGCGCGGCAGCACCTCGCTGTACGCGGGCACCAAGAGCACATCGTCGTAGGTGAGGCCCTCGCCGGTGAACTTGTCTTGGGGCAGCTTGCCGTTGGCTGGCAGCGGGCGAACGCCCGTTGCGGGCGCTGAGGTTGCCGATCGTTCCATGCACAAAGGTAGATCGGTGCGCCGAAGGTCGATCATTCGTCGCGCAGGAGCAGCACGGTGCCGCGCTTCACCACCATGCGGCCCGCCCCGTTGCGAACACTGCAGTAGTATGCATACATGCCCTGAGGCATCACCTGGCTGCCCACCACGCCATCCCAGCCTACCTCGACCTGCTCGGTCTCCCAGATCACTTGGTTCCATCGATTGATGATCAGGAAGCGGTATTCCGCCACATCGCCGAATGCGATGATGGGCCTGATCTCGCGGTTCGCCTCAATGGGGCTGCCCACGATGAAGGCGTTCGGGATGTAAATCAGTTCCTGCTGGAAAGCGCAGGCAATGTTGCTGGATGAATTAGCATTGATGCCTGAGGGGTTGCCGGCCTCGATGGCCTCCACGTAGTAGCAGAAGTTCCCCGTTTCCGAAGCGTAGGCGTTCACGTCGTCGGCGAATTCCCAAGGGTCGCTCGGCAGGTTGGCGATCGGCTCAAATGGCCCGTCGTCAACACTGCGATGGACCAAGTACCCCGCCACCGCGCCCGCCCACTGGATGTACCCGTTCCAAGTGAGACGGTTGATGCCGTCCAGTCCAGGGTCCGCTTTCAATACGATGTTCGCGCCGAGGTTACTGGCCACCGAAGCCCGCCCGCAACTGTCGAGCACCTGCATGCGGTAGCGATAACCGTTGATCGAGGGGTCCACGCCCGCGTCGGTATAGGTGATCACCGGGCCTGCCGTGGCCGGGAACACGGCCACCTGCTCATAGGCCGCGCCATTCACCGAGCGCTCCAGACGGTAACCGCTAACCTGCGCATTGAAGTCCACGCTGTCTATCACGGTGATGGCATCCGGCGCGGTGACCGTGACCGTGCGGATGTAGTTCCCGACGGGCAGTTGCGGGTATTCCGTGAAGCGGCAGGTCTTGTTGCTGAGCGAACCGGGTAGCCCTGGTCCTTGGATGGCCTTCACGATGTAGCAATAGGTGTTGCCCGGCTGCACCTCGTGCTGGTAGCTGGTGGCCTCACCCGGCAGGTTGGCCAGCACCGCCCAAGCACCGCCATTGAATTGAGCCAGGATCTGGATGCTCTGCGGCGCCCAGCCCACATATGGCGACCACAGGATCCGCGTTCGGGCCGCGCACCGGTCGTATTCGGTACGGGCGAACATGGTGCTGTGCGAGGCTCCCGTCGCGCTGGTGTTCGGGCTGGGCGGCGTGCCCGAGAAGCACGTGTCGAACGAGGCGATGGTGAAGGATTCCGGCCCGCCGAACGGATAGCTGTCTGGCCAGGTGTAGCTATTGTTGAATTGCCCAAAGACGGTATCGATGATCACCGCACCGCCAGCTCCGTTGTACACGATGATGTAGCCATCGGTGTCGGGCTCCGGGCTGGCCCCCCAGGTAATGTTGCTCAGTCCGCTGGTGCTATCCACGCTCACGGCTTGGATCACCGGGACCGAAGGGGGCGTGACGTCCCGGAACACCTCGCCATCGCGGTTGCTGAAAGAAACGCAGCCGTTGGCATCGGCTAGCCCCACACGGAAGGTGAGCGAATCCTCGCAGATATCCACCACCCATTGATAGGCGAATGCGGTGGTGGGAACCGTGGCGATCTGCGTCCAGATGCCGATCGGGTGCTCGAGCCAGATGGTGAAATCGGTGGCTGCGGAGCTCGCGGTCGATGGCGCATTCCAAGAGAGGTTGGCGCTGCCCAATGGCGTGCTCTGGAAGACCTGCAGGAAGAGCGTGGCGATGGTGTCGCTGGGGGCCGATACCTCCGGCGGCACCGCATTGCTCTCTGAAGCCATGTAGTAGAACTGCGGGCCAGCATTGGCACCTGCCCCTGCATGGAAATAGGTGGTCGTCCCGCAGGCCACATTCGCTAGCAAGGCGAATGGCCCCAAAGGCGAGTTGGCGTGCCAGATCTGGTATTGCCCGCAAGTGCCGTTGGGGTCCGGAGGAATGGACCATGAGAGGTTCACATCGCCGCTGATGTTCACCGAAGCGCAGCGCGGCGCTGGTGGATCGGGTGCTTGGGCAACGGCCTCAGGAAGCAGAAGGAGGCTGCCCATGAGCAGGATCCCGACGATGACCAGCGGCCGCAATTGGTTCACGGCTATAAGACGCTCAGCCGGGGAGCCTTGTTGCCAGTGCTGCATCATCCGTTAAGCATCGGTGCCAATTGCTGACGGGCCTGTTCGTATTCGGACAACATGCGTCCTAATATGGTTGCGGCAGGCAGGATCTCGGAGAAGCGGCCGCTTGCTTGGCCGATCTCCAACTCGCCCTCAGACAAATCACCTTCGAACATGCCCTTCTTCGCTCTACCACGCCCGAGCAATTGCTTCAATCCTTCGAACCCAACCCCCTGCTTGTAAGCCGATTGAACCTGTTCGAAGAAACCGTTCCGCAGCAGCCTAACGGGCGTGATTTCCTTGAGCGTGAGCAACGTGTCGCCTTCACCTGCATCAGCCACGCGCTGCTTGAACGCCTGATGCGCCGAACTTTCCTCGGAGCAGACGAATCGGCTTCCGACCTGCACACCTTCAGCCCCCAAGGCCATGGCGGCCAGCATGCTCCGCCCATCGCAGATGCCTCCTGCCGCAACCAAGGGCAGGCCAATCGCATCGCGCACCATGGGCACCAGCACCATGGTGGTGGTCTCCTCGCGGCCATTGTGCCCGCCTGCCTCGAAGCCCTCGGCCACCACGGCATCAACACCGGCCTTCTCAGCCTTCACAGCGAACTTCACGCTGCTCACCACATGCACCACCTTGATGCCCCGCTCTTTCAGCCATGTGGTCCAGGTTGCCGGATTGCCGGCTGAGGTGAACACGATGGGCACCCCTTCTTCAGCGATGATGGCCATGTGCTTCTCGATGTCCGGATAGAGCATCGGCACGTTCACTCCGAAGGGCTTGGCGGTGGCGGCTTTGCACTTGCGGATGTGCTCCCGGAGCACTTCCGGGTACATGCTCCCGGCACCGATCAAGCCAAGCCCTCCGGCATTGCTCACCGCCGAGGCCAGTCGCCAGCCGGAGCACCAGATCATGCCCGCTTGCACCAACGGGTATCGGATGCGGAAAAGGCTGGTGATGCGCGGCTTCATCGTGCTTTTGCGAAAGGCCGGCAAATCTAGGCTCACCCGAATGGGCAGACATGGAAATGACTGTTGAAAAAGCCTTGCCGATGAAGATCGTTCATGTTGCCGGTTCTTTCCTAAGTTTGCGCGTCATCCATCACGCTCCCAACGCCTTGCGCATGCGCCTTGCTACGCTACGACTTCCGCTCCTCTTCCTCGCTCTGGCAGCCCTGTCAACGTCAAGGGCCCAATATGCCTGGGACATCGGTTTCCACATCGGCGGAGCTAACTACTTGGGCGAGATGGGCGGCAAGGACCAGCCCCGTCGCGATTTCATCTGGGACATGAAGCTAAGCCAGACGCGCTGGGCCATCGGAGGCTTCGCCCGGCGAAAGCTGAACCGGTCATTCTCCATCAGCACCGGCTTGATGTATATGCGCCTGCAGGGCGCGGATGCCCTCACCGAGAGCTATCGCCCGCGTCGTGGCCGCAACCTGAACTTCCGCAACGACCTGATTGAATGGTACCTACGCCCGGAGTTCACCATCTTCCAGGATAATGATGTCGGAGGCCGGGGCCGTTACAAGACTGACTTCCGGTTGTTCGGATACGTGGGCGTCGGCGTGTACTACCACAACCCGAAAGGGCAAATCAACCGCGAGGGTGCCTATTACAACCTGCAGCCCCTCACCACCGAGCTCGTTGACTACTCGCGCATCGGCGTTAGCATCCCGGCCGGGATCGGCTTGCACTTCACCAAGAAGCGCCGGCACCGCTACGGCTTCGATATCGGCTGGCGCACCACCTTCACCGATTACATCGACGATGTGAGCACCACCTACAAGAATCCGGATTTGCTTCCGGGAGGTGCTACCGGCGATGCGGCTCAACTGGCTGACCAAAGCTCTTACGCTTACGCGCTTGACCCCACCCTGCCGGACCCGAATAACTATGGATGGGGCTCGTTGCAAGCCAATGGCCAGCCCGAGAACATCCGCGGCGATCCCACGCACAACGACAGCTACCTGACCATGACCTTCACGTACAGCTATGTGCTGCGCGGTCAATCCAACTTCTACCGCCAGCGCTACAGCTGGATCCGTGGCGGGAAGCGCGTGGGCCGCAAGTCGAGGGCGAAATTCTGATTGCGCTTAGCCGCGGGCCTTGCCCGTCGGAATACGAAGGCCGGGCCAAAAGCCCGGCCTTCGCATGGAATGACACGCCTATTCGATGCCGTGCCGCTCGAGCCAATCGCCCAGGACCACCAGCGACCAGAGCCGCGACCAATTCACGCGCTGGTCACCGGCCAGGAAACGCCGCCATAGGCCCGCCACGGCTCCTTTCCGGAACTCGGGCCTGCGCTCGAGGTAGGCGATCCGCGCTTCGCAGAATGCACGAAGCTCGTTGCGCATCCAGAGCTCCCACGGAAGCGTGAAGCCCATCTTGGGGCGGTTCACGATCTCCGCTGGCAACAGGTCGCCGAGCGAATCGACCAAGAGCTGCTTCGGAGTGTGCGGGTACTTCTGCGCATCGCTCACGCCGAGCACGAACTCCACCAATTCATGATCAAGGAAGGGCACGCGCACCTCGAGCGCATGCGCCATGCTCATCTGGTCCGTATCGCGCAAGAGCACGCTTTGCAGGTAGGTCGACAGTTCGCCCAAGGACACCTGGCTCAGCAAGGGCAATGCATGACCGCCATCGTCGCGGATCAGGGCGTGCATCATCTTCGCCACACGATTGGCCGGCATGGCATCGCGCCTCAGCAGTTGCCGCAGCTCGGAATCGGTGCGGGTGAGCCGGGAGACCGGGAAGGTGTCATCGACGCTGAAAGAAGCCAGTCCAAGCAGCGCACCGAGCTTCTCACTGGTGATGCCCGGGCGGGCAAGCGCAATGGCCGTTGCGGCCAATGACCTGAGCCCTCGTGGGAACTGCGTCACCCATCGTTTCTTCCACAAGGCGATCGTGCGCGTGAATACCGGATAGCCGGCGAAGACCTCATCGCCGCCCAGTCCGCTCAGGGCCATGGTGATGCCGGCCTCCTTGGTCACCTTCGAGACCAAATAGGTGTTGGAGCCGTCGGCGCTGGGATGGTCCATGGCGGCGAGGGCATCGGGCAGCAGACGAAGCATGTCCGCCGGCTGCACGCGGATCGCGGTATGCTCGGTGCGGAACTTCATCGCGACGATCCGCGCGTACTTCTCCTCGCTGAAGGCCTCTTCATCGAAGACCACCGAGAAGGTGTGGACCGGCTGCGCGCTGGCCTGCGCCATGAGCCCTACCACCGCACTGCTGTCGATGCCGCCGCTGAGGAATGCGCCGAAGGGCACATCGCTCACGAGCCGTTTCTCCACTGCACGAGAGAGCCGATCACGCACCTCTTTCCGCACCTGCTCGATCGGCAAGCGCTCCGCGGAACGGTCCACTGCGGTGACCAGGTCATACCATCGCCCGGAGCGCACCTCTTGGTCGTTGATCCGCAACCAATGACCGGCCTCCAGCATGCGGACCCCCTGCACCATGGTTGCGGGCGCGTGAACGGTCTGGTAGCGGAGGTGATCAACGAGCGCATCGGAGTCGAGGCGGCGCGGCACCATTCCGGTGGCCAGCAGGGCACGCAGCTCGCTCGCAAAGAGCACATGGCGATCGTCGCGGTACCAATAGAGCGGCTTGATGCCCATGCGGTCGCGGGCGATGAAGAGCTCGTCGCCCGCGGCATCGTGCACCGCGAAGGCGAACATGCCATGCAGCCGGTGAAGGCAATCGGAGCCCCAGTGCGCGAAGGCTGCCAGCAGCACCTCGGTGTCGGAGCCTGTGCGCCAGTCCCAATCGAGCTGCTTCCTCAGCTCTCGGTAATTGTAGATCTCGCCGTTGAAGGCGAGGGCGTAGCGGCCATCGGTGCTCACGAAGGGCTGGTTGCTGCCGGCCGAGAGGTCGATGATGCTGAGGCGCCTGTGGCCGATCACGCTGTTGCCCCGCCTCAGCACGCCGGTGGCATCAGGGCCGCGGTGGGCCATGGCGCCGGTCATGCGATGGGCCAGGGCCTCCGGGTCGGTAATGCCTTCAAGCCCGTGGATGCCCGCGATGCCGCACATGTTCAGTCGGAGCGTAGGCGCCGATGGATCAGTTGGACACGGTGGCGAGTGCGATGATGCGCTCCAGCCCTTCGCGCAATGGAAGCGGCTCGCGGCCCAAGAGCGCCCGCATGCGGGTGATGTCGGGCATGCGTCGCGTCATGTCGCCCTCTTCCAGCGGCGGCAAGTGAACGATGCGCGAGGAACTGCCGGTGATGTCGATGATCATGCGCGCAAGGTCCTTGATGGGCAATTCAGCATCGCTCCCGATGTTGACCACATCGTTGAGCACCTGGTTGCCATGGAATGCCGCGAGGCAGGCATCGGTGTTGTCATCGATGTAGCAGAAGGTGCGCGTCTGCATGCCATCACCATACAACGTGATGTCGTCATTGGCCAGCGCGGCGCGGATGAACTTGCTCACCACGAAATCGCGGCTCTGTTTGGGGCCGTAGGTGTTGAAGAAGCGGAACACCGTGTACTCGAGCCCGAATTCCTTCTGGTAGCTGCGCAGGAAGGCCTCGCCGATGTTCTTCACGATGGCGTAGGGCAATTTGCTGTTGAGCGGCGTGGTGCGCTCGTTCTGCGGGATCTCCACCGGCTCGCCGTACACCTCGCTGCTGCTGCTGTAGAGCACGCGCTTCACGCCGGTGTTCTTCGAGAGGTCGAGGATGTTGCGGATGCCGTCGATGTCGCGCAGCACCATCACCGGATTGTCCGTGGTGCGCTTCACCCCCACCACGGCGGCGTAGTGGAACACGTAGTCGAAGCCATGGGCGTAGAACACCGCGCTGATGTCCTCGAACCGGTTCACATCGCACTTGATGAACCGCAGGTTGGCCGGCAATTGCACAGGCAGCTTGCGCCGGTCGCCGGTGAGGAGATTGTCCACCACCGTGACCTGGTTGGCGGGATCGCTGGCGAGCTTGAGGGCGAGGTCGCTGGCAATGAAGCCGGCGCCGCCGGTGACAAGGATGCGTGACATGATTCTGCGAGGCGGTGAAGGTAGTTGGCGGCAGTTGAGCGGAGGGGGCTGCGGAAGCAGTTCACCACCGGTGATAGAGCCGCCGCGCCAAGGAGACGAGGACGATCGCAAAGGCTGCCCCCCACCAGAACTCAGAGCGCGTGAGGGTGCGCTTGATCAGGTACGGAAGCAAGCGCCAATTGAAGCCCTCTCCCCTGCCCGACTGCGCGCGCCACCAGGCCGCATCGTAGGTCCCCGGCGCTTGCAGCTCCTGCCCTGTGAGCGAGATCGCGCTCCATTTCACGGTATCGGGATGCACATCGGCGATCAGCAGTGCATCGCGCGGCTCATCGCGGATGGCGCATTGGATGTAGGTGATGTTGGGCGCGTGCTGCTGGAAGAAGATGCTGCTGGGCGCCTGCCCGCCCAGGCTTCCGCTGATCCAATAGACCTGCGCGTGCTCGGCGATCCGCTGCAGAATCGGAAACACCTCCTTCCGGAAGTTGGTGCCCGTGAGCGAGCGCGTGTTGTCCTTGAAGAGGTCGGAGTATTGCAGGTCATCTTCGGCCCAGATCGGGCGGTGGGAGATGATGAAGACAGGCAACGTCGATTCGCTCATTGCAAGCTTCGACAACCGACCTAGATCATAGGATGAAAGACTTCCATCATTCAATTCCGTGTCAAATACAAGGATCCGAGCAAGAACATGATTGATGAGAAGTAATTCCCCGGTGGCCGAGTCTGGTTCGATAGTATGATACGCCAGATCCAAGGATGCCTCATCAGCCATTTCCGAAGTCGAACCGCTCCGATCATGGTTCCCGGGCGCGTTGAAGAAGGGCACCTTCAACTTGCTGAATAACGCGCGCGCGTACCGCGCGCTGTCCTTCCTCGCATCCATATAAAGATCGCCGGTGCTGAGGAAGAGCTGCGCGCCGAGAGCATTGATGGTATCGAGGTTGGCGAGCAGCGTAGAGGCCGGATATCCGCTGCGATTGCTGCTCTCACCGTGGAAGTGCCCACCGATGAGGATGCGGTACTGGCCCGTGCTATCGGCAGGCAGCACCTCAAGGCCATTGAAAGGCGAGCGTTGCGCGAGAAGGGTGGCGCTGGGATAAAGAGAAGAAGCGAAGAAGAGGATGCGGACGATGCTCAGCGCTTGGCTGCGGCTCTGGGCGCGAGACTTGGTGGAACCGCTCATGGCGCCACACCGCTTAAGGACTTCCCATCGAGCGTCACCTCATTGCCCTCGCCGGGAACGATCTCCTTCCCTCCTGCGGTGATCGAGGTGGCCTTCAACCCAACCCGGCCCGGGCCGCTGATGCGCTCCTGGTCCTTCACCACGATGCCGTCGCCCTTCGCCTCGATCGCGCACTTCACGACTTCCAGTTCCGAACCATCGCGCACCTCAATTCCATCGCCATCGGACCCGATGCGCCCTCCTTCGATCACTGCTTCGCCCTGCACGCTGAGCTTCAGCGCTGCGCCCTTGCCGCCAAGCAGCACGCCATTCTTCCAAGCAACGCTTCCCCCGCGCATGACCAGGGCATCGTCCTTCGCGCCGCGCACCTCGCATTCATCCGCTTGCACGACCGAGGCGATCGCTGTGAGACCGTCATCGCCGCCGGCGAATACGACCTCCTTCATCTTCACCGTGCTGCGTACGACTGTGAAATGGTCACTTGCGCTGGTGGTGGCGAACGCGCAATGCGACATGCGCAACGGCGACTCCTGAACAAGCATGGTGCCCGCTCCTTGCACCATAACGCCTTCCAGCACTGATTCCTTCCGGCACTCCAGCAGCTGCAGCTCGCCGTCGTTCACGATTTGGATAGCCGCTTCGTTCAGGCCTTTCCATTCCAACGGCGACCGCGACCGCAGCCTCACGCCCTTGGCGATGCGCAGATTCAGCGGTGCCGTGGCCCGCACCGTGTAACCGGCCGGCAATTCAACATCCGCAGCGATGGACCAATCCCCGGGCTTGATCGTGATCACACGCGCCGTGTCATCGAAGGCCAGGAAGGGCAATGCGAGCGGATCAGCGCTGGACATGCGTGCGATCGCCTCGCCGTCGAATAAGGCATAGGGGAAGACCTCCACGTTCCGTTTCACCGAAGCGCCGAGCACGGAGCACTCGAGCTTCAGGTCGCCGCGCTCCACCTTCTGCTGCACGGCGAAGCGCAGTTCCATCGGCTCGCCCACACGGCCCGGCTTGCGCACCGGCACGATGGACCTGCCGATCACGGTAGCACGCGCGCCGTCGGGCAGCAGCAGCGCATGCACCTCGATGGGCAATCCTTCAATGGGCACCACGGTCACGCACACGGTGTCCGGGCCATTGTCACGCAGGTAGGCGTGCAGCGGCTTGGGCGGATCGAGCAGCTTGCGGATGATCTTCTGGTTGCTGTAATAGACGCTGCGATCGAGTTCCTTGTATGGGAACTCGCGGTAGAGCGTGGCGCTGGCGCTGTCGAGCGCGGGACCCAACGCGGCAAAGGCGCTATCGAGCCAGGCCGCGCGGCTCACGCGCTCCAGATGCTGCACATAAGCGCGGAAGAGCGCTTCGTCGTTGAACCATTGGGTGTGCAGGTCCATGCCCGGCTCCTGGCGCCCGATGTACTTGTTGCTGCCCGCCAAGGAGCGGATGCCGTGCGCGCTGAAGCTCTCGTAGCTCACGGGCTCCACGCGCTTGGCGAGCGGATCGTAGTAGAACTTCACGTCGCTGAAGTCCATGCTATGGTGGCCGCCCACGAGGTCGAGGATGGCATGATGGCGCGCGATGCGATCCGCATCGAAGACCTGGGAGGCGCTGAGCCGTCCGCGGCGGAAGCCATCGACCAAGGCCACGGCTTCCTCGAATTGCGCGCGCGCCTCCTTGTCCTTCTCCAGCTCGCTGCTGCCGAATGCATCGAGCGATGCGGCTTGGTACGCTGCGAAAGGCTCATCGAAGCGCAGCTTGTTCATCTCGTTGAGGCGGTGCTCCCAGAACAGCGCGGGATCGAAGCGGAAGAGCGGGCCGGGCGCACGACCGTTGCGCGCGAGCAGTTCAGGGCCGAAGTGCTCCTCGTATGCGTAGATGCCGAGGTCATCGTCGTTGAGGCGAACGCGCACGAAGCCGTACTGGAGCGCAGCCACGCCTTCCGCCTGCATGAGCCGGTGGTAGAGCCAATCGCAGAGGTAGTTGCGCGTGCCGGGATGCTGCAAACTGAAGCGCTGCATGCCCTTGAAGCCGCCATCCTTCTTGGCGATCACGCGCAGGCTCCACTTCTTGCCCTCCACGTGATCGGTGAGCTTGCCCTTGATCCGCACCTTGGCCTTGAAGGCGCCTGCACCACCATCGACCTCGGCGGGCACATAACTGTTGCCCTCGGGCAGGATCACGCCTCGCGCGCGGGCCTCCTCCACCACACGCTCAATCTCCTCCAGGTCGTGAGCCTTGATGGTGATGGCGATGGTCTCAGGCTCATGCGCGAATGCCTTGGGGTAGTTGCGCGCCAGTTGCTTCACAAAGACCGCCAGGCCCGGATGCCGCTTGCTCTTCAGCAGCCGGTCGGCACCAAAGCCGCCTACCAGGAGCACCGCGGCCATGCTGCCCAGGACCCATGGCCAGCGGCGTTTGCGCGGGGCTTTTGCGGTTGGTCTGGTCGGCTTCGGCATGCCCTGATCGGAAGGGCGGCGAAGGTAGCGCGGTGGGCTGAGGCGGGGCCTCGTCAAGGATTTCGTGGAGCGCCGTTCTTGAAATCGACGGACTCCGCCGCGAGCCTCCTGATCAGCACCGCATCGATCACCGCGTGCGCGGTCATCGCCAGCAGCAATCCGCAGTGATCGGCAGCCCAGCCGATGCCGAGCATGGCGATGGTCAGGAAGAGCCCGTAACGGAATAGCGGACCGTTGCGCAGCGGCAAGTAACCGTGCAGTGCCACGAAGAGCACGGCGGTGAGCGGGATGCCGAGCCAGTATTGCACGGCACCGCGGAAGAGAAGTTCCTCCCCGATGCCTGCACAAAGCGAAACCGCTAGCTGCAGCGACCGATCGGGCATGAGCTCGCGCACCAGACCTGCGTAGCGAATGCGCACTTCAATCATGTCAGGCCGCGCGATGATCCACCACCCGATCCATGCGATGACGAGCCCCGCACCGGTGCCAACGACCGCCTGCAAGCCCCATTGCCAAGGCCCGAGCAGGATCGCGAACGCATCACGACCCTGTACCTGCGCGATCAGCAACCAGCCGCCGCCGCCCATGCCCACGAGGGTGAAGGCCGCCATGGCCCAAGCCCAACGTGATGAACGTGACGGATCCGCTCCACGGTGATCATGCATGCGCCAAAGGAAACGCGCCCTCCCGCGAACGGAAGGGCGCGTTTCCAAATGCCTGGTTACCTATTGCACCACCACACGTTGCACGCGGCGATCGCCGTTGAGCGCGGTGACGCTCACCAGGTAGGCGCCAGCACGCAGGTGCGCCGTGCCGACCAAAGCACGATCACTGCTCAGCGTGAAGCCCTCGACGATGCGGCCCGCTGCATCAGCGATCTCCACGCGCGCTCCGATGCCGTCGGCCACCTCGATGGTAAGCGGCCCATCGGTGGGGTTCGGATAGGCGGTGAACACGTCCTCGTCGGAGAGACCCTCCGGCAGGCCCACGACAAAGCCCTCCCCGGTCCACTCAGCGCGCTTGGTCACGGCCCAAGCGCCGCCGTTGATCTGCACGGAATCGACCTGCAGCTTCAGCTTCGGATACCGAGCCATTGCCTGGTAGTAATAGTTCACGGTTTCGATGCGGACCGTGGTAGCGATCGCAGCGGCATCGGTGATCTGGCGGCGCACCCTCACGCGAAGCACATCGTGCTGGTAGTTGCTCGGCAATTGCAACTGCCCGTAGGCATCGGCGATGCCGGTGATGGTGCCGGTGCGCGTGACCGGGAAGCCGCTGATGGAATAGCTGGCTGCGTGCTGATCGGTCCATGCCGTGAGATAGGTGCAGGGAAGCTTCAGCTCCGTGAAGGGATCGGAGTAATTGATCACCCCGCCGGTCAGGTTGGTGCGCGATCCCACTTGCACGAGCCCATCGGTATCCACGTCCCAGAAGGTGGTATCGGTGCCTCCATCGGTGCTCAGAAGCGATGCGCTAGGCACGAGTGCCGCGCTGGGCGTCACGGATGCATTGAACCAGCGGTAATCGCGGTTGCCTGTGTTCGGCATGAGCATGTTCCAGTAATGCCAGGTGACATTGGTGCCTCCCCCGCCGATGGAGGTGAAATCCTCGGCCGAGTGAACGCTGAATTGCATCCCATCGAGCGGGACATCGTTGGCAGCGGTGAGGGTGGGTTGGGCCTGTGCGGCGAGGCCGAGGAATGCGCCCATGGCGGGCAGCGCGTAACGAAGGTGCATGGTTCCGTTCTGGTTTAAGGTGGCGGAAGGTATGACGGGACGTGCTGGCGCTTCGCTGCCTGAACGGGGCCAATGCTTCTCTTTGCGCCATGAAATTCAGCGTGAGCGAGATCAGCGAGCTCATCCGGCACCGCCGTACCATCTACCCGAAAGACTACACCAGCCGCGAGGTGCATCGTGAAGTGGTGGAGCGCATCCTCACCAATGCCACGTGGGCGCCCACCCATGGCCTCACGCAGCCTTGGCGCTTCACGGTTTTCACGGGAGCAGCGCGCGATCAGCTCGCGGATTTCCTCGGCGAGACCTATCGCGCGAGCACGCCACCGGAGAAGTTCCTCCAAAAGAAACTCGACAACATGACCCAAAGGCCGCTCCAGAGCAGCGTGGTGATCGCCATCGGCATGGAGCGCGATCCCAAGGGGAAGATCAGCGCGCGCGATGAGCAATGGGCCGTGGCCTGCGCCGTGCAGAACATGCACTTGACCTGCGCAGCCTATGGCCTCGGAGGCTTTTGGGCTACCGGCGGACCCATGACCGGTGAAGCCATGCGCAGGTTCCTCGGACTCGGTGCCGATGGCCAGGCCATGGGCCTCTTCTACCTGGGTTATCCGGCGATCGAATGGCCCAGCAGCCATCGGCGTCCCCTGGAAACCGTGACGGACTGGCGAACCGCCTGAGCCATGCAGCTGCCCAACCTCACCAATTTTTCTGAGCACCCAACGGACGACCAATGGCTGGTCTTCCGCTTCCACAGCGAAGAGCAAGCCTTGGAGTTCGAGGAAGCGCTGCGCAACGGGGGCTTGCGCCACGAGCGCGATCCAGAAGGCGGTCCGCCCTTCCTGGTGGCCGCGCGCCGGGCCGATCGGGAGCGGGCCGTGCGCTTCAATTACACGGTGATGGGCCGCCATCGCGAGCCCTTCATCGCGAACAAGCCGCTGCGCTGGGGGTTGATCGCCTTGCTCGGCGTGCTGCTGGCCCTGGCCGCAGTCGGGGCAATCCTGCAGCATGCGCGCTGATCGCGTTGCCTGCACCGGCACCGCCTCTTGCAGGAATGCAGCACCGACCATGTCCGGCGCGCGGCATCTTTGGCGCCATGCGATCATTGGTCATCGGACCGTTTGCTTGGGCCCTCTGCGCATGCGGAACGGCTGTCGCGCAGGTGGGCGTCACCACCGTCGGGATCCAGGTGAAGCCCGTGATCGCCATCGATTATTTCGAGCCGGCCGTGGATGCCGAGCTCGAGCACCTTCGGTTCCGGGTTGAATTGCAGGGGGGGATCGCCTACGGCATGAGCGTGCGTGTGGGCCTGAGCCGCATGCTCAGCCTAGAGACCGGCATCGGCCAGATCCAACGCCGCTTCCGATTCAGCGCCGCCAACGACACGAGCGGCTACGATCGGAGCGGCAGCTTCCGCTACGTGGGCTACGAATTGCCCCTCACCGCGCTGGTGTACCTGCGGGTCGGCGAGCGCACCTGGATGAACACGGCCTTGGGCGCTTCCCTCGACTTCTATCCCAGCGATGCGCAGACCATTCTTGGAACGGGCGAGAGCGGCGTGTATGTATTCCGCCGGAATTGGGCGCAGGCCAGCGTGCTGGGCAACATCGGCTTCGAGTACCGTACGGAGGGCTCCGGCTACTTCTACCTCGGTGCCACCTACCACCGCCCATTCACGGACATGGCCCAGGCCGATGCCACCTGGAGCTACTTCGGTCCGCCCGCCGTGCAGCGATTCACCACCAAGATGGCACTCTCGGGCACCTACCTCACCGTTGACCTCCGCTATTACTTCCACGAGGACCCCGACAAGGCGCGCTTGCGCAAGGAGCGGCAGCGGCGAAGACCGTGATCAGCGCCCCCGGGTACATTCGCGCGCAGCAAACGCACGCCATGACCCGCATCGCCCTGTCCGCACTCCTGTTGCTCCCCGCAACGCTCTTCGCGCAAGCGCCCAACGACAACTGCAGCAGCCCCATCGTCATCGCCTGCGGACAAGCGCTCGATGGCACCACAGAGGGCGCCACCGCCGATGCAGCGCCCACATGCGGCACCGCCGTGACCGCGCCGGGCGTGTGGTACATCATCGAAGGGAATGGCCAGCAGATCACGGTGAGCACCTGTCCCGATGAGCAGTACGACACCAAGCTCAATGTGTACACCGGCTCCTGCGGCGACTTGGTGTGCCTTTCGGGCAATGACGACGCGAATGGAGACGTGTTCTGCTCCACGGTGAGCTTCGCTTCCGAAGCGGGCATCCCTTACCTCGTGCTGGTGCAGGGCTATGATGGCGAGACCGGCCCATTCACGCTCACTGCCTCCTGCGAAGGAATCACATTCGATGTGTGCCAAGGCGCACTGCCCATCACCTGCAACCAGACCTACATTGGAAGCACCGAGAGCGCCACGCCCGATGCCGCCCCATTCTGCGAGACCGGGATCACAGCCCCGGGAGTGTGGTACAGCTTCGTGGGCACCGGGCAGCAGACCGTGATCAGCACCTGCCCCGATGAGCAATTCGACACCAAGCTCAACGTGTACACAGGTCCATGCGATGCGCTCGTATGCGCAACCGGCAACGACGATGCGGCCGATGGGGTGTACTGTTCCACCGTGACCTTCGTGGCGCAAACCGGCACCAACTACTTCGTGCTCGTGCAGGGCTACGATGGAGAGACCGGCCCATTCGAACTGTCGGTGAACTGCCTCAGTTGCGGCGCGCCGCTCAGCGCCAGCGTGCTTGCCACGGATGTGACCGCGACAGTGAGCTGGACCTCCACGAACACCTCGGCCACTTTCACCGTGGAATACGGCCCGGCCGGTTTCACCTTGGGCAATGGTACCGTGGTGAGCGGCACCGTTGGAGTCGATGGCCCGCCTGTGCAGCTGAACGGCCTCACGCCGACCACCGATTACGAAGTGTACATCCGCGAGCAATGCGGTGCGGACCTCAGCCCGATGGCGGGCCCGCTGGCCTTCACCACCCTCACCGATCCGCCAGCGGTGAACGCGCTTTGCGGAGGCGCCCTGCCCATTGCGTGCGGTGGCGAGGTCACCGGCAATACCGAGGGCGGATTGATCGCCGCGGCGCCGACCTGCGCCTCGGCCAACATCACCGCGCGCGGACTCTGGTACAGCTTCACCGGCAACGGCGACGACGCCACGCTAAGCACCTGCCTGAACAGCGGTTACGACACCAAGCTCAGCGTCTTCACCGGACCCTGCGGCGCATTGACCTGCGTGGCAGGCAACGACGATGGCCCGAATTGCCCCGGCAACACAAGCGAGCTCACCTTCCAGACAACGGCCGGCACGGATTACCTCGTGCTGGTGCATGGCTACGGTGCGGACGAAGGCGATTTCCTGCTCCGCTTGACCTGCACACCGGCATGCGCACCGGTGGAGAATGACGCCTGCACGGATGCCAGTGAACTCACCGTTCAGTTGCCCGGCGGTTGCGAGAGCAGCACGGGCACCACGGTCTGCGCCTTCGGCACGCCTTCTCCAAACCCGCCATGCGATCCGTACGCCAACATCGTGGACGCCTGGTACGCCTTCAGCGCGGGCTGGGCCACCGACCTGCAGCTGATCATCGAGGCAGGCACGGCAGGCATCGTGAATGCGGCGCTGTACACGGATTGCAGCGAACCCGTTTATATCGACTGCTGGACCGATATCGCCGCGCCGATCGACCTCGCCGGCCTGGCCCAAAACACTGATTACCTGGTGCGCGTGTGGAACGGCGGCGGCGCGGAAGCTGGGAGCTTCAGCATCTGCATGGAAGGCAATTTCAACCTGGCCATAGCTGACGGTGTCGCCACGCGTGAGCGGATCTGGCCCGTGCCCGCGCAGGGCATCGTGCAATTCGGCAACAGCGGTGCCTCCAGCGTTTTTCGCGTGCTCGATGCTCAAGGCCGATCGCTCCTGCAAGGCGCTGCGATCCACGGCGTGAACGCCATTCCCATCGGCGGCTTGGAAAGCGGCGCTTACGTCCTGGTGGTCGGTGAGCGGCCGATCGGCCGATTCGTCAAGGAGTGATCCTCCTTTGCCTTCAACCTTTCCGGGCGCGCAGCATCTCGCGCTTTCCGGGCGGGCCCGGCAGGCGCTCAACGGTGAAGCCGACGGCCTGCAGGTTGCGCCGCACTTCGCCCTTGGCGCAATAGGTCACCAGCACCCCACCCGGGTGGAGCGCATCGAACATGCGCTGGAAAACCTCGGCAGTCCACATCTCCGGCTGATGCCGCGGCGCAAAGGCATCGTAGTAGATCAAATCATAAGCGCTTGCCTCGTTGAACTCCTGCACGCGGATGGGAAGTTTGCGGAAGCGCAGGCCGCCGAGCGCCTCATGCCAGTCCTCCGATGGCGAAGTCATGCGCTCGATGAAGGGCTCGTGCAGGCCTGGCCACGCCAGATCGCCGCAATGCCCGAGCTGGTCCAGCTCAGCTGGGCTCAGCGGGTGCGGCTCCAACGCGGTGTAATCGGCCGTGAGCTTGCCCTCGAGGCAGCGCACCCACGTGAGCAGCAGGTTGAGGCCAGTGCCGAGGCCCACTTCGAGCAGGTGAGAATGCTTCAATCCAGCAGCCTCGAGCCCGGATTTGATGAACACGTGCGTGCTCTCCACCACCGCGCCATGGATGCTGTGGTAATGCTCCGGGCCCCAGCTCAGCGTTAGCGATCCATCGGCGGTGCGCACCGGCTGCCGATCTCGCGGCGCCTCTTGGAAAGGAAGCTCTGGCCCTGTCATGGTGAAGGAAGGTCGAGGCGAACCGTGCGTCCCTACTTTCGCGAACATACCTGCAAGCACGCATGCGCCGATTACTTCCATTCCTGCTCACCGCAGCCATCAGTCCTCAGTACTGCACCGCCCAGGCCTGGGTGGAGCTCATGCTCGACGAGAGCGTGCCCATCCATGAGGTGAAAGCCGCGTTCGATGCGCACTGGCAGGGCCAGCCCTATGAGCGCGGCCAAGGCTGGAAGCAGTTCCAGCGCTGGCACTGGTTCATGGAGCAGCGCTGCGGAACCGAAGGAACGCGCTTGGACCCATCGATCTATTCGCAAGCGAAAGCCGACTTGGAAGCGCTCCGCAACCAGCGCGGCGCGCGCGACGAGGCTGTCTGGGAGCCGCTCGGGCCATCGAACTGGCTGAGCATCTCCTACAACCCGGGCAACGGCCGGGTGAATTGCACCGCCACCCATCCGGGTCAGCCCGAGGTGATCTATGCCGGCACGCCAGCCAGCGGCCTCTGGCGAAGCAGCGACAACGGCTCGACCTGGGAACCGCTCTACACGGACCTGTCGAGCATGGGCGTGAGCGGCATCGCCATCGACACCAGCGGAACGGGTGCGATCTACATCGCCACTGGCGATGGGGACGGCGCGGACACTTACAGCCAAGGCGTGCTGAAGAGCATCGACGACGGTGCGACCTGGAGCACCACCGGCCTGAACTGGAACATCACGCAGACCCGCACCACGCGCGCACTCCGTATGGACCCTACCAACGCGCAGCGATTGTACTGCGCAGCGAGCAACGGCCTGTATCGGACGCTCGATGGCGCCGACACCTGGCAGCAATTATCAACCGGCAGCTTCCGGGATGTGGAGTTCAAGCCCGGCGACCCGACGCAGGTGTATGCATGCACGGACCGTTTCTATCGCAGCACAGCCGGCGGCGAGATCGTATCGCCCACGGTGAACGACGGCCTGCCCACCCCGGACCTCGTGGGCCGAATGGCCATCGCCGTGAGCCCTTCAGCACCGGAAGTGGTTTACGCGCTGTGCAGCAATGAAGAGGACAACAGCTACCTGGGCCTTTGGCGGAGCACGGATGCCGGACTCACCTTCGAGCTCCGGTCCGACTCGCCCAACATCTTCAGCTATTCCGAGAATGGCAGCGGCAGCGGAGGCCAAGCCTGGTACGACATGGCACTGGCCGTTGACCCGGGCAACGCCGACATCGTTTACGTAGGCGGAATCAACGTATGGCGCAGCGTCAATGGCGGGGCCAGTTGGCAGATCAAATCCCATTGGGTCTATCCTGCAGAGGTGGGCTACACGCATGCCGACATCCACTCGCTCGACATCCACGACGGCAAGCTCTATTGCGGATCCGACGGCGGCATTTACGTGACCGGCGACAGCGCCGAGTCATGGAGCGATCTCAGCGCCGGGCTCGACATCATGCAGTTCTACCGCATGGGCAGCAGTGAATCGATGCCGGGCCTGATCATGGCCGGTGCGCAGGACAATGGCAGCAACCGGTACGTGAATGGCGAATGGACCCATGTGTTCGGCGCCGATGGAATGGAAGCAGCGGTCGATCCGTTCAACGCCGATAATGTGTTCAGCTCCTCGCAGAACGGTGGACTGCGCCGATCCTCGAACGGCGGCGTGGATTGGACATCCCTCACCGACGACATGTTCGAAGAGGGCGCTTGGGTGACGCCCTTCGCCATGGATCCACAAGTGCCCGGGCGCATGTTCGCCGGCTTCAACAACCTGCTCTATTCGGAGGACCACGGCGACAACTGGGTGGACATGACCGGCTGGCCAACCACGGAGTTCGTTCGCTGCCTGGCCATCGCGCCTAGCAACAGCGATGTCTGGTACGTGGCGAGGGAGGACAAGGTCGCCCGCCTCACGGACGAAGGCTTCACGCAAGTGAACATCCGGCCAGGCCTTCCTCAGAACCAGGCTCCGACCTCGATATCGGTTGACCCTGAGGATGCATTCCATCTTTGGATCAGCTACTCCGGTCAGCATGCCTCGAACAAGATCTTCGAGAGCACGAACGGCGGCGCCACCTGGATCAACCGGAGCGCCGGCCTGCCGAACGTTCCGGCCAACAGCGTGGTGTGCCAGCCCAATTCGCCCAATGGCGTTTATCTCGGCACCGACTTGGGCGTGTTCTACCGCGATGATTACACCAATGCGTGGGAGCCATATGGTACGGGCATGCCCAACGTGGTGGTGAGCGAGCTCGAGATCAACATGGCCATCGGGAAGCTGCGTGCAGCCACTTACGGCCGCGGAATCTGGGAAGCGGATCTGTTCTTCTCGCCCTTCGCTTCGGTGGCCGAATCGATCGCAACGTCCGCGCCGATGATCTTGCCCGTTGACCACGAGGGCCGCTACCGCCTGGTCCTGGCTGCGGAACATGGCGCGCTGCGCCAATTACGGGTGATCGACGCCTCGGGCCGGATCATTCTCCAAGGGTTCGGGGCGGGGCAGCTCATCGACTTGAGCTCGCGCGCGCCATCGGCCTATACCGTGCAGGTACTCACGGACAAGGGGATCTGGAGCCGGCGCGTGCTCCGCTGACCGCGTTCAGAGCACGGTGATCTCCGTGCGCCGGTTCAGGGCCTTGCCCGATTCGGAATCGTTGGGAGCAACGGGCTTTGATGAGCCATGGCCCACGGCTACCAGGCGATCGGCAGCGATGCCGTTGGCGATCAGGTGATCGCACACGGACTGGGCGCGCTCCAGCGAGAGCCGCTGGTTATGCTCCGCGCCGCCATCGGCATCGGTGTGGCCGCTCACCTCGAGCCGCAAGGCCGGGTTCCCGACGAGCAATTCGACCAGTTGGCCCAGATCGGCGCGTGAGGCCTCTTCGAGCTGCGCGCTGTTCACATTGAAGAACAGGTTCCGCATGGTGCTGTTGCTGCCCGCTGCGAGCGGTTCCATGCGCACATCCCAATCGAGCTGCACGCCGCCGTGCTCTGGCACGGTGATCCGCTGGCTATGCACCAGATGGCCGTTCGCCTTCACGTACATCGCGTACTCCTTCCCACCGGGCACCGCCACCATGTACTCACCAGTGCTCCCATCGCTCTTGAAGCGCGCAACCAGCGAACCGTCTGCGAGGTCGAGCAACTCGATGTCGGCCTCCATGCCATTGAGGAATTGCAGCGACAAGACCTTTCCCTTCACCAGCACCGTGGCAGGCGCCTCGGCGGTCAAGGGTGCACCAGCGGCACTGGCCACCGCATCGCCTTGTGCAGGCTCTGGCAGGAAGGTGACCGCATAGAGGTCGTCCTCACCGAAGCCATCGGAACGGAACGAGCTTAGGAAGCCATTCCTGCCGTCGGCGCTGAGCACGAAGAAGAGATCGTCATCGGGCGAGTTCACGGGCCAGCCTAGGTTCTCGGGCTTGGTCCAACGGCCATTCTCCAGGCGCGTGCGGAACACGTCGTAGCCGCCCATGCTATTGTGCCCTTTGCTGCTGAAGTAGATGGTCTTGCCGTCCGGATGCGCGAAGACGCCTTCCTCGTCGTGGATGCTGTTCACCGTGGGCCCGAGGTTCTCGGCAGGGCCCCAATCCTCGGTGGCCACATCCCAGCGGCTCCGGTAGATGTCCTGACCGCCCACGTTGTCATCCGGCCGCTCGCTCACGAAATAGAGCCATTGCCGATCGAAGCTGTACCAGGCGCTGCTCTCGTGCTGCGGCGTGTTCACGTTGGCGCCCAGCATGACCGGGGCGCTCCATTGATCACCGCTTCGCCTGCACTCGAGGAGATCGCCGGTGCCATCCTGGTCACGGTAGATGAGCATGGTACGGCCATCGTTGAAGAGGCCCACACTGGCATCGTTCCCCGGCGTGTTCACCGGTTCCGGCAGCCGCTGCGCGGCATTCCAGCCGTTCACGGTCCTCCGACTGTGATACACATCCTCGAAGTAATCACCGTTCACGCGGTTCACCTTGTCGCTGCTGCTTGCCGGACGGCGCGAGGTGAAGTAGAGCTGGGCGCCGTCAGCCGTGATGGCCGCGCCATAATCCGCGTGCTCCGTGTTGATCCCTGTTCCCATGTTCACCACTTCCGCGCGAACGGCGCGCAGCTGGAGCGCTTTGCCGTTGCGGCATTGGGTGATGTGGTCATCGGCGGTGTTGTACAGCGGGTCGGGGTCCTGGAAGGGATTCTGCGCCTTGTGCCGCTGGAAGGCGGCCATGGCATCGTCCCAACGGGCATTCAGCTGCAAGGCATAGCCCAGCAGGAATTGCACACGGGGGAAGAGCGGGTCGATGGAAGCGGCCTTCTCGAGGAAGGGCAGCGCCTTGTGGCGATGCGGCCCGTTGAGCTGGCATAGGCCCATCCGGGCATTCGCCTCAGCGCTCTGTGGATCAAGTGCGATGGCCTCCTCATACAAGGTCTCCGCATGCACGAACTGCGAGCTGCCGGCTCTTTCGGCCTTCTCGGCGCGTTTGAGCAGGTCCTGCACGCGCTTGCTATTGTCCTGCGCAAGGAGCAGTCCGCCAGCGGCGATCGCGAAGGCGATGAGCAGGGTAATGACACGCTTGGCCATGGCAAGGGTTTAGAAAAGCGCTGTTCATACGCCGCATCGGCGTGAAGGTTCAGGCCAGGGTCGGCGCCTATGTTTGCCGCGCGCCGCAGCGAGCGGCCTCAAATCGGACCACATGGCGAAGAAGAGATCAAGCAAGGCCAAGAAGGAGGCGAAGAGCCTGCTCACCGCAGGATCGCTGGCGTTCCTCGAGCGGTACCTGAACAATCCCTCGCCCACCGGTTTCGAGAGCGAGGGGCAGCGGCTATGGCTAGAATACGTGAAGCCGCATGTGGATGCGCACCTGGTGGATCCCTACGGCACGGCGGTGGGCATCATCAACCCGGATGCGAAGTGGAAAGTGGTGATCGAGGCGCACGCCGATGAGATCAGCTGGTTCGTGCATTACATCACCAAGGAGGGCTTCATCTATGTGAAGCGCAATGGCGGCAGCGACCACATGATCGCACCGAGCAAGCGGGTGAACATCCACACGGAGAAAGGGGTGGTTAAGGCGGTGTTCGGCTGGCCCGCGATCCACGTGCGCACCGCGAAGAACGACCCCGTGCCCACCACCGAGAACATCTTCCTCGATTGCGGCTGCGATAGCAAGGACGAGGTGGAGAAGCTCGGCGTGCATGTGGGCTGCGTGGTCACCTTCGAGGATGAGTTCATGGTGCTCAACGGGCGCCATTTCACCGGACGAGCGCTCGACAACCGCATGGGCGGCTTCATGATCGCCGAGGTGGCGCGCCTGCTCAAGGAGCAACGGGCCAGGTTGCCCTTCGGCCTGTACATCACCAACAGTGTGCAGGAAGAGGTGGGCCTGCGCGGAGCCGAGATGATCGTCGAGCGCATCAAGCCCGATGTGGCCATCGTGACTGACGTGACGCATGACACGCAGACGCCCATGATGAGCAAGGTGCAGAGCGGCGATATCGCGTGCGGCAAGGGCCCGGTGCTGAGCTATGCCCCGGCGGTGCACAACAAGGTGCTGCGGCATATCGTGCGTACGGCCGAGAAGGAGAAGATCCCCTTCCAGCGCCTGGCGGCCAGCCGCGCCACCGGCACCGATACCGATGCCTTCGCTTACGGCAGCGGCGGCGTGCCCAGCGCATTGATCAGCCTCCCCCTTCGATACATGCACACCACCGTGGAGACCGTGAGCCGCGTTGACGTGGAGAACTTGATCCGGCTGATGCTCGCCAGCGTGAAGGCTCTGAGGCCCGGTGAAGACCTCCGGTACCTCAAGTAGACGCACCGTTCGCTCGCCAACGCAGCTCGCGCAAGATCATTGCCAGCGGCAACGGTTCGGCATCACCCCTCGTCTTCCTATTGCATGGATGTCCACCGCATCACCACCGAACAGACCTACCCCTTGCGCCTGCTGGTGCTCCGGCCCAACGGCATGCTGAAGGATGTGCAATGGCCGCACGACCATGATGAGCAGGCCTTCCACCTGGGCGCGCAGAACGGCGCGGGCCTCATCGGCGTAGGCACTTTCTATCCGGAGAAGCACAAGGGCATCAAAGGGCCACGCCCTTTCCGCTTGCGCGGCATGGCCACGCATCCCGATCACCGTGGCCGCGGGGCAGGCCGCCTCATCGTACGCTCAGCGCTCGAAGAGTTGCGCAAGCTCGGCTGCACCCTGGTCTGGTGCAACGCGCGCATCGGAGCCGCTTCCTTTTACGAGCGCGAAGGATTCGTGAAGCACGGCGAGGCCTTCGAACTGGCCGGCATCGGCATGCACTACGTGATGTGGCGGAAGGTGTGAGGCCGATGCGTTGATCTCCAGCGCGGATAAGCCCGCTGGCAGGCCCTTCCCGCCAAACCGGAGCCTCTCTCAGCGAGCAATCACCTGAGCCACTTGCGCTCCAGGACGAAGGTGCCGAAGGGCAGCACGCTCGCGAGGCCAAGGCCCACGATGCGCTCGGTGTCCCACTTCAACTTGGTGAAGAGCGGAACAGCGGCCACCCAATACGCCACGAAGAGCAGTCCGTGAGCCCAACCCACCACCTTCACGGCCATCGGCATACCGAAGAAGTGCTTCAAGGGCATGGCGATGAAGAGCAGGAGAATGAAGCTGACGCCCTCTGCGATGGCCACGGTACGGAAACGGCGGATGATGGGTGAATGCATGGTCAGCCTTTCACTGGAACACTGACCGCCGCGAACTGCTTCTGCGCCACGCTGTAGCTATGCCCCTTGCTGATGATGTGGACGCGCATGCCCTCGATGCTGAAGGGCTCGCCATCCTCCACATCGGCGTAGTTGCTGTAGGAGACCTCGTGGCCATCGAAGATCATCACCTGGCCGCTGCCGATGGTCTCGAGCATGTCGGCGCCGGTGATCACCACGCCGGTGTCCTCGCCGAGGCCGATGCCGATGGCCGACGGATTCGCTGCCACGGCCTGCGTGAGCCGGCTGAAGCGCCCGCGCTCCACGAAATGGCTATCGATGATCACATCCTGGATGAGCGATGCGCCGGTGGTGAGCTTCACGCCGCCCTTGATGAGGCCGCTGGCGCTGTGGCCCTGGTAGATCATGGTGCTGCTCATGCACATCGCGCCAGCGCTAGTGCCCGCGATCACGAAGCCCGCCTCCTCTTCGTACCGGCGCTTCATCAGTTGCAGGAAGGCCGTTCCGCCGAAGATGGTGGTGAGCCGCAGCTGGTTGCCGCCGCTCATCATCACGCCGTCGCACTTCGAGAGGCGCTTGATCATGTCCATCTTCACCTGGCTGCGGTCGCGGATGTCGAGCACATCCACGTTGGTGACGCCCAGCTTGCCGAAGGCCTCGATGTAGTTGGCGCCGACCTCTTCCGGGATGCTGCTCGCGCTGGTGATCACGGCGATGCGCGCCGAGCTGCCGCCCATCTCATCCACCACGCGCCGTAGAATGCCCTCCTCGATGAAATTGTGCGTGAAGACCTTGGTATGGTGACCTGCTTCGGGCTCCTTGCCCTTGTCCTCGTTTCCGCCGATGGCGATGAGCTTGCCTTTGGGTGTCATGCAGTTCGGTTTCCCCCGCCCCCCGGCCGCCAAAGTAGAAGGCTCGCGGGGTACCGTGAACCCATCGTTGCCGAAGTATGAACAACGCACCTTGCTATATTGCTCCGGTTGCTGATGGCTAGCGGCTTACCCGACCCTCAACCACCGCAACCCTCAACCTCTCAACCTCCTCATGAGGATCCTCGAACTCAAGGCCATGCGCGGCCCCAATTACTGGTCGGTCAAGCGGCACCACCTGATCGTCATGCGCCTCGACATCGAGGACCTGGAAGAGAAGCCCACGGATCAGATCCCCGGCTTCTACGAGCGCATCACGACCCTCCTGCCCAGCATGTACAGCCATCGCTGCAGCGAGGAACACGAAGGCGGGTTCTGGGAGCGTGTGAAGCGCGGCACCTGGATGGGCCATGTGATCGAGCACATCGCGCTGGAGATCCAGACACTGGCCGGCATGGAAACGGGATTCGGCCGCACGCGGAGCACACGCGAAAACGGCGTGTACAACGTGGTCTTCAGCTACATCGAGGAACCTGTGGGCATGTACGCGGCCAAAGCCGCAGTGCGCATCGCGGAAGCATTGATCAGCGGAACGCCCTACGACCTCGCCGACGACATCCAGAAGATGCGGGAGCTGCGCGAAGAGTCGCGGCTTGGGCCCAGCACGGGCAGCATCGTGGCGGAGGCGTTGTCACGCGGCATTCCCTACCTCCGCTTGAATGGGCAGAGCCTGGTACAGCTCGGGCACGGCATCCACCAGAAACGGATCCGCGCCACGATCACCAGCAAGACCAGCAACATCGGCGTGGAGATCGCGTGCGACAAGGAGGAGACCAAGCAATTGCTCGAGAGCTACGAGATCCCGGTCCCGAAAGGCCGCGTAGTGCGCACCGAGGAAGGATTGGAAACCGCGCTGGAATCCGTGGGCTATCCCTGCGTGATCAAGCCCATCGGCGGGAATCATGGCCGCGGTGCCACTATTGGCATCAAGACACTGGAGGAAGCGAAAGTCGCCCTGGCCAAGGCGAAGGAGATCAGCCGCAGCGTGATCGTGGAGCGTTACATCACCGGACTTGATCACCGCTTGCTCGTGATCAACCATCGCTTCATCTGCGCGGCGAAACGCACGCCGGCTTGCGTAGTCGGCGATGGCCGAAGCACCATCACGCAGCTTGTCGAGGAGGTGAACAAGGACCCGCGTCGCGGCTACGGCCATGAGAACGTGCTCACACGCATCGACATCGACGACCACACGCTGAAGCTGCTCGGGCTCAAAGGCCTCACGCCCGAAAGCGTCCCGGCGCAGGATGAGACCGTTTACCTGAAGGCCACCGCCAACCTCAGCACGGGCGGCACTGCCGATGACGTAACCGAAGTGGTGCACCCCTTCAACGTCTTCCTCGCCGAGCGAATCAGCCGCATCATCGACCTCGACATCTGCGGCATCGACATCATGACCGACGATATCAGCCTGCCGCTGAACGAGTCAGGTGGCGCCGTGCTCGAAGTGAATGCCGCCCCCGGCTTCCGCATGCACTTGGACCCCACCGGCGGCATCGGCAAGAACGTGGCGGAACCCGTGGTGGACATGCTCTTCCCGCCTGGTGCGCCGAGCCGCATCCCCATCACCGCGGTGACCGGAACGAACGGCAAGACCACCACCACGCGACTGGCGGCGCACATCATGCGCAGCGTGGGCTACAAGGTGGGCATGACCTGCAGCGATGGCGTGTACATCCAGAACCGCCTGCTGATGAAGGGCGATTGCACAGGCCCGGCGAGCGCGCAATTCGTGCTGAAGGAACCCGTGGTGGATATGGCCGTGCTGGAGACGGCACGTGGTGGTTTGGTGCGCAGCGGCCTGGGCTTCGAGCATTGCGACGTGGCCATCGTCACCAACGTGGCCGCCGATCACTTGGGCTTGAAGGACATCCACACCCTGGAGGAACTCGCCCACGTGAAGAGCACCGTGCCGCGCAGCGTGCGCCGCGAGGGCTATGCCATCCTGAACGCCGATGACGATCTCGTGATGGCCATGCGCAAGCAGTGCGATTGCAAGATCGCCCTCTTCAGCCTCGATGAGAACAACCGCCTGATCCGCCAGCACTGCAAGCTCGGTGGCCTCGCCGCGATCTACGAGAACGGCTTCATCACCATCAGCAAGGGCGAATGGAAGCTGCGGATCGAGAAGGCGGTGAACGTGCCCATCACCTACGGAGGCAAGGCGGTCTTCAACATCCAGAACGTGCTTCCGGCCGTGCTGGCAGCGTATGTGCAGGGCGTGAAGATCGAGGACCTGCGCCAGGCGCTGCTCACCTTCGTGCCGGGTGCCGCCCAGACGCCGGGCCGCTTGAACCTCTTCCAGTTCAAGAATTTCCAGGTGGTGGTGGACTACGCCCACAACCCGCACGGCTTCGAGGCGCTGGGCAAGTTCCTGAGCAAGATCCCCGACAGCCCGAAGGTGGGCGTGATCGCCGGCGTGGGCGACCGCCGCGAGGAGGATACCGTGAACCTCGGCCGCCTCAGCGCGCAGATGTTCGATGAGATCATCATCCGCCAGGACCGCAACCTGCGCGGCAAGACCGACGACGAGATCATCGCGCTCATGGTGAAGGGCATCAAGGAGGTGGACCCCAACAAGCCCTACATCATCATCAAGAAGGAGGAAGAGGCCATCCGCCACGCCATCTCAACGGCCAAACCCGGCAGCTTCCTCACGCTCTGCAGCGATGTGGTGCCCGATGCGCTCGCCCTTGTTCTGAAGCTGAAAGAGGAGGATGAGAAGGTGGCGTTCAGCAAGGACGATATCCCGAACAGGAACAAGGAGTTGGTGGGGTGATGCTCAATTGTTCGTGCATTGCCTCGGATGATGGTATGCATCTAGTCATCAGCTGATGAAGTGGAAGCTCATTGGATATCTAATCACAGCCTTCCTCATCGTGTGGTTAGCGATAGGGATTAGGGCTTCGGTGAAGGATTCAAGATCAGAGATCGTGAATTCCTTCGGTTCCGCTGACCGCGTTGAATTGAGGCTTCTGAACCATGGACCCGGACTTCTTTGTGATGCTGAACTGAGAAGTAGTCTGATGTCCGTCCTTAGAACTTTAGAGCCGACGAATTATCCGCCAAGACAGAGTTGCTCAGTGGTCCACATTGTTGCTTGGTCCTCGACCGGTCAGGAGATTGATGTCCTCGATTTGCTGACCACGAATAACGACCAAGGCATTTTCGGTATGCCGGGGGAGCAGAACTATTCCTCTGCTCAAATCCCGAATCTCTTGCGCCTTATGCGCGTAAAGCATCCTGAACTGGGTTTTCGATTTTTCAATGCTCAAGGGCGCTGCGAATGAGACCGCTAGTCCATCTAGGCCCTCGCAGGGTGTACCCAAACCTGTGCAGTGGTCTGCCGCATCCCGAGGCCGTCATTGCGAGGCTCTGCGAGGCAATGCGAGGGACGGCGATCCTGCGCCTGAAGGATGCCCAAATGCGCCCCTACCTTCGTTCCATGCGCTACGCTTATTCCACGCTCTCCGAGGCCGTGAACGATCTGCAGCGCCGAGGCTATACCGATGACCTGTCGCTTGGCGGTCATTGCGTGGTGTGCGAGCCACGCGGCGTCAGTCTGGATCCTGCGGAGTTCGAGATCGACGAGTTCCACCGTTTCGAGGGCAATTCCGACCCGGAGGATCAGAGCGTGCTCTATGCTATTAGCTCGAAGTCCCGCGACATCAAGGGCATCCTGGTGAATGCATACGGGCCCGATGCCTCGAGTCTCACGCAGGAGCTCGTTCGCAAGCTGGCCACGCACTGAAGCGTGCGGGTTTCGTCCGTTCCCAGATCAGAACCTGCTCGGGGCATCCGCTTCCACACCTGCGCAGCATCTGACGCTTTGGCTAACCAACCCGTCACGCCTCGTCGCCGGCCTCGCGCTTCACCCAGGACTGCACCATGCGCAGTTGCCCGTAGCTGAAGCGGTTCTCGAAATAGCCCTGAGCGGCATTCAGCCCTTCGGTCGGATGCTCGCGCATCCAATCGGCGATGAGGTCCCGTTCGGCCTCGGGCATCAGCTTGCCGATTTCGAGCACTCCTTCGGCGATGCCGCGCGCGAAATGCCCTTCGATCGTGCTCCTGGCCAAGGTGCGCTTGGCCGCGATCTCCTCCACTGTGAGGCCCTCCTTGGCCAGCTCAAAGGTCACGTTGTACGTATTGCTGACCTCAGCCTTGCTCCGGCGCGGCGCACGGACGTAATCGGGATGATCACGGTTCTTTCTTGTCAATGGCCGAATCGAAGGGTCGCTGTCGCCGTGAGAAAGGTCATCAGCGCTTTCGCGGCGTTTCCGCTTCTTCCCCGTCCTTCCCTTCGGCCTGTTCTCCTGGGCCCACGCGCGCACCTCGCCGACCATGGCCGCTCGCTTGTCGGTGAGGGCCTGCTCGAGGTCCTTGAGCCGCAGGATCTCTTCTCCGTTGAGGATGCAGCGCGTGAGGTAAGCAACCTTGGCCAAGGCGGCGATCCGCTTCATCAGCATGCCGTCGATCTCCTTAAGCGCATTGGTGTACTCCTTGGTGCGGCTCAGCAGCTCGGCTTGCGCCATGTGCTGGAAGAGCGCTTTCATCCGGTCCTGCAGCAGATCGCCATAGTAAGCAGCGCCCTTCTCGATCCGCACGAGCAGCTCCTCGCGCTTGTCCTCATGCAGCAAGCGGATCAATTGGTTGCGGAACTTCCGCGTGTTCTCCTCTTCGCTGCGCAGCTTCTCCTGCAGGATGCGGAGCGCGGACTTCATGCTCTCATCCTCGAACTGCGCGGTCTCGGGATGGTCCTTCTGCGTCCACTCCAGCTTCCGCAGCAGATCAGCCAGGTCGAAGGTGCCCATGAGCAGTTGCTGCAGGTACTCGCGCTGCCTGGCCTTCAATTGCGCCGGCAGCGGTTCCTGCCGCTCCCCACGCTCCGTGAAGGCCACCACCTCCTTGTCCGTGCTCACCACGGCAGGATTGATGCGCGTGCGCAGGATCAGCCCATCGAGCGAGCGCAGGCGGGAGAGCGCCACGTACACCTGCCCCGGTGCGAAGGCCTGGCCCACATCGATGATGGCTTTGCTGAAGGTGAGGCCCTGGCTCTTGTGAACGGTGATGGCCCAAGCGAGCTTGATGGGATACTGCTCGAATGTGCCGATCACCTCCTCTTCCTGCTGCTTGGTGCTGGCGTTCACCACGTAGCGCTTGTTCTCCCAGGTCTCGCGCTTCAGGGTGTACAGGCCGTCGCCGAGCGCATCGCCCACGCCATCGTACATGCGCACGGCGATGCTGTCCTTCTCCAGCTTCTCCACGCGCGCCAGTTTGCCGTTGAAGTACCTCTTCTCGGCATCGTTCTTCACGAACATCACCTGCGCGCCTTCCTTGAGCTCGATGCGCTCGAGCACGGGGTACATGCCCTGGGGGAATTCGCCCATGACCTCCGCCTCGTAGCTGTGCGCCTTGCCCGGCAGCTTGCGGAGCGCTTCCTGATTGATCTCGTCGGCCTTATAGTTGTGCGTGGTCAGGGTGATGACGCCCTCGTTCCCGGCTGGCGCATCGGCGGCTCGATGGTGCGCATTCAGCTCATCCACATCCGCCGCCTGCACCGTGTTGTTGCGCAGGTTGTTGAGGATGCGGATGAAGCGGTCGTCCTGCTGGCGGAAGATCCTATCGAGCTCGATGTGCGCGTAGCCATGCTGCTTGAGGACCTGCGCCTCGAAGAAGAACATGCTCGCGTAGTAGCGCTGCATCACGCGCCACTCATCGTCCTTCACCACCGGCGGCAGCTGGTACAGGTCACCGATGAGGAGCACCTGCGCTCCCCCGAAGCTCTGCCCGCGGTTCTGCCGCACGGTGCGCATGCGGTGATCGATAACGTCGAGCACATCCGCGCGCAGCATGCTCACCTCATCGATGATGAGCAGGTCAACCTCGCGCAGCACGTTGCGGCGGATACTGTTCAGCGGATGGCGCCGCGTGAGCGTGTCCTGGTCATGGAAGGCTCCATCGGGGATGTCGAGGGGACGTTGGCGCTCAGGCAGGAAAGCGCCGAAGGGGAGCAGGAATTGGCTGTGGATGGTGACCCCGCCGGCGTTGAGCGCCGCGATGCCCGTTGGAGCCAGGATCACATAGCGCTTGTGCGTGCTGGCGGCCAGCTTGTGCAGGAAGGTGGTCTTGCCGGTGCCCGCCTTGCCCGTCAGGAAAACGTGGCGGTTGGTGCTGTTGACGAAGCGCGCGGCCAAGGCGGCCATCTCGGTTTCGACATGGGCGTCGCCTTGGGGCTTCGTCGGATGGCTCACTTCGCGATGAACGGAAGCGCTGGCATCATGCGGGAAGGGCATTCATTCGGCTTGTACGGAACGGCTCCGGGGGTCACTGACGCGAAAAGCGTCAACCGGCACGGGCGTAAAATAGGGCTCGTCCATTACCGCTCCACCGCGAAGCGCGCCGCCTCGTTGCCGATGCGCACCAGGTAGATACCGGCATCAAGCCCTGAGACATCGAAGCGCCGCCGCTGGCCCGAAGCCTGCTCCGTGCGGATCAACCGCCCGGCGGAATCGCGCACTTCAACCGTTGCATTCACGGCTGGGGAGCTCAGGTTGACCTCCACGAAAGAGCTGGCCGGGTTCGGGAACAGCATGAACGACGGCGCGGCCCGCTCTTCGATCCCGATGCCGATGCCACTGATCTCCGTGAGGCCGGTGCTGGTGGCCACCCAGATATCGCCTTGGGCATCCATGGCCAGCCGGCGCACGTTGGGGCCGGCAAGCCCGTCGGCTTCCTCGTATTGCGACCATGCATTGTTCGCGTAAACGCTCACGCCGCCCTCGGTCACGAGGTAATCCACATACACCGCGGCCCACACCCGGCCCGCATTGTCAATGAGCACGTCGGTCACCGGGTTCAGCTCATCGGGCGGCGGCAGCTCGAAGAAGGCCTCGTGGTCAACGATGTGCGTGTTGGCAGCGCTGAGCACGGAGATGCCATCGGCAGTGCCCACCCATTTCTCCTGGGCACCGTTCACTGCGATGCTGCGGATCCGATTGCTCAGCAAGCCTTGCGTGGTCGTGATTGCCGTGAACGTGCTGCCGTTGTAAACCAGCACGCCGCCCAAGCCTCCGCTCAGGAGCACATCGTCATTGCCGGCGAAGGCGATGTGCGTGGTGCCGCCGAATGGGATGCTGGGCGAGCCGAAAGCCGTGAACGCGCTGGCGCTGAACCGCGTGGCACCGTTGATCGTGGCGAGCCACACATCACCGTTCGGCGCCTGTTTGATGTTTTTGATCTCGTTGTCGCTGAGGCCGTTGGCCGTGGTGTAGTTGGTGAAGGTGCTGCCCTGGAGCACGCTCAGGCCGAAGTCGGTGCCGACCCAGACATCGCCATTCTCGAGCACCTCGATCGCATAGGTGTCGTCGTTGAGGAAGGTGGGATGCGAGCCTACGCTGTAGGAATTGAAGGTGGACCCATCGAACGAGGCGATCCCTGATGCCGTGGCCACCCAGATCTTCCCGTCGGGCCCCACGGCCACATCGCGCACATCGGCGTTGGGCAGGCCCTGTCCGGTGCCCCAGGTGGTGAAGGTCTGGCCGTGCGCGGGCAGCAGCGCAAGGAGGACGAGCAGTGCGAAGAGCTGTTTCATGGGATGATGATGAAGGGTTTGCTGAGGATCGCGTCGCTGAAGACGGCGCGCAAGGTGTAATGGCCGGATGGCAATCCGTAGGCGTCCACTTCGACGAGCTGGCGGCTGCTCCGTTTGATCGGCCCGAGCATTCTCCGCCCATCGGCGCGGACGACCTCCACTTCGTAATCGCCATCGCGGTCGATGAAGGCATGCACGGTGGAGCTCGCCGGGTTGGGCCATATCTGGAAGGCCGCATCAACCTCATAACCCGGCAGCACCAAGTTATAGCCCTTGAAAGTGGGCGCCATGCGGGTGAATCCGCCGGTGCCGTTGGGCGATCGCGCCCAGGAATAGATCGGGTACTGGGGCCCGAAGGCGACCTGATCGATGATGTTCTCCGCGTCGTAGGCGAGCAGCAAGGCCTCCCCTTCTGCATCGAGCTTGAAGCTCGCGTGGTAGTCATCCACCCACTCACGGTCGTCGGCCCAGATGATGAGGTACTCGCCGGGCGCGAGGGTGAAGGCGGGCAGGGCCCATTCCTGCGGATCGGCCGCATCGTCGCTCAGATGCAATCCGGCGGTGCTGATGGTGCTGCCGCCCGCATTGAAGAGCTCGATCCAATCGCCGGTGGCGCCAGAGGCATCCGGCTGGACGCGATTGTCGGCCATGAGCTCATTGATCACCAGCACGCCCGGCTCGATGCGCGTGAATACGCGATGAGTCATGTAGGCCGCTCCGCGAGGGCTGAACTCGCCGGCAGTGGCGTTCTCCGCATAGATGTAGTACTCGATCAGGTTCGTTTCGGCCGTGATGACCGCACCGTAGGTTCCGTCGCCCGCTGCCCCATCGCCATGCGCGCCATCGTCGAGCAAGGCGGCCTTCGCGAAGCGCCCAGCGGAGCCGAAGCGGTACGCGATGAACGCGGTGTCGCATCCGGAGATCGCGCAGGTGATGGTGAGCTGCTGGCCCGTGCCGATGTCACCCGGTGAGTGCTGCGGCGCGCTGATCACCGGCTGTCCCGTGAAACCGGGAACGCCCTGCATGTAGGCGATCCGGCCATTCATGAGCTGCGCAAGGCCGGGATAAGCGATGGTGAAGCTCACCTGGTCGTTGAAGTTGTCGAGGAAGCCCTGATAGCTGTAGAACTTGTTCGTGTCGGCCTGCACGTGCGGATCGATCAGCGCGCGGACCTGCTCCCCCAGCTGCCCTGCGGTTCCGCTTGCCACCTGGTCCTCAAGGATGGCGCGGATGTGCGCGAGGTACATGCGCCGGTGCCTGGGGGCCTCGAACAGGCTCCGCATCAGAGGCCGCTCCGAGACGCTCACGCCGTTGTAGTGGCTCAGCGGGTCGATGCTCATGGCCTGGTTCACGCTGAAGCCATTCCAATAGGTGCTCGCATCAGAGAGCCGGAAAGCGCCGAAGCTCATGTTCATGTCCCATGGGATCGTGTTCCACAAGCCCTCGCGGTCACGGTACAGGTAGTAGTTCTGGGCATAGCCCACGTAGCTGTCGAAGTTGATGAGCGCATAGTTGAGCGCGTGCATCCAAAGGGCGCGGTCCACGTTCAGCACGCTGTCGATCCGCTGCGGCTGCGTATTCAGCGCCTCGATCAGCTCGAGCAGATGGCCCCAGCCGGCATCGCTCTGCAACTCATAGATCCCGGAATAGGCTGCGCTGTCAGCGCCGGGCGCATCGCTCAAGTTGCAATTGTCACCGGTAAGATCGACCGTGGGCGGATTGCCCTTGAAGAAGCTGCCGTCATTCTCGCCGAAATGCGCGCGAAGGAAATCGTTGCCGACATCCTCGGTGATCACGTAGAGGCCCTGGAGCGTGTCGTTCACGAAGACGTTGGCATAGCTTGCCCGTGAGGCCGGCATGTACTCGCGCGCGATCGCGTACGTGAGCACTTCGCGCAGGAAGCTGGGATCCTGGAACACGTTGCTGAGCTTGATCTTCTTCTGGCCCTGGTAGTCCTGGCCGCTCACCGTGTGATTGAGATCGATGTTGAAGGGATTCTTGATGCGGCCCGCACTGTAAGAGCTATAGCCCTTGAAGCGGATGCCGCAGCCCGCGAGCACGGTGCCGTCGATGGAGACATCGCCTACGAGCCGGCCGTTCTGTCCTTCGGTGTACAGGTCCTCGAGGCGGGTGCGCCAATCCGCCTCCTCGAATCCGATACGGATCTCATGCACGGCACCGAGGTCGAAAAGCGGCGATTGCGGCCGCGCTAGGAGCGTGGCCGCAATCGCCGTGATCGTCAGCAAGGAACGCGCTCGCATCAATGCGCCACAACCAGCCTTCTGGATTGCCTTTCGCCTGTTCCGTGCTCCAGCGCAACGGTGTACACGCCGTTGGGCAGGTCGCTCACATCAATGGTCCAGCCGGGCACCGTGCGCTTCACCTCCCTGCCGCTGGCATCCAGCACCACGAATGCGCGCAGGGCCTCCACGTTGACCCCTTGCAGGCTAACCTGAGCCTGCGCAGGGTTCGGGTGCAGGCCGAATGCCGCCTGCCCCTCAAGCGTCGGCGCATCGGTGGTGATGCCGCAGGGATCATTGAGCAGGTTGATGATGCCCGGATGGTCGCAAGTGTAGCGGAAGCCCTTCTGCGGGCCTGCGTTGTACTGCCATACCACCGTATTGCTGCTGTTCACCTCGTACATGTACTGCTGGGATACCGCGCAGAAAACATTGCCATTGGGCATGAGCTCGGCTGCGCTCTGCCCGCCGGAATTGGCCAGGCACTGGTGCCGGAAATCGTGGATGGCAGGCCCCCAGACCGTACCGGGCGTCCAGGGGTAGTTGAAACCGTCCATCGTCGGATTGATCGCATCGACAACCGATGAGTTGCCTGAGCCGCCGCTGTTGTTGAAGAAGGAGATCCAGCCCTCCATGGCGCCGCCCTTCACCCACTTGGGATCGTGCACGGCGGCCGTGATTCGCTGGGTGCCCGTGACGCCGTAGTTGGCCGGCTTGCCCCATCGGAACAGGAAATCGCCGCCGCGCCCGCCATTGCCGCCGGTGTGCCCTGCTGCCTCGGCCGTGGTGGTGCTGTGGTCGATCACGAAGATCTCGCTCAGATAACGCGCGCTGAACACGATCTGGTCGAGCTCTTCGTTATAGTCGACCCCGTTCTCGTGGAACCAATCAATGGCGTTGCCCCCACCACCGCCCGAGATCGCCACATTGATATTCATGCGGTGCGGATTCTCCCCGATGGTCATGTAGTTCGGCTTGCTGGGATCAACGTACTGGATGAACCTGTCCTGCATCTCCCATTGCCACACTACCTGAGCCGTGCTGCCCGTGGGTTGGATCTCAACGATGCGGCCAGGGTACTTGGCTGAACTGCCAGTGTATCCCAGGGCTTGGAGCTGAGCCAAGGTTCTTTTGACGTAAGCCAAGAGCAGCACATTGCCGTTGGGCATCAAGCAGATGTCGTGGTGCTGCACATGATCGGCGGTGGAATAGATGAAATCCCAGACCACCTGTCCTTGCGGATTGAGCTCCTGGATCCGACCGCCCACCGCTGCGGAACTGATCTGGTTGCCGCTGTTCACCGCGCTGCGCACCAGGTTGCCATTGGGCTTCAGCGCCATGGCATAGCTGAAGTTGGTGGGGCATGTCCACGTGTAAGCGATCTGCTGGTTGGCATTGATCAAGCGCGCCGTGGTCTGGTTGCTCAGGTTGTACAGGGCGAAGCCATCGAATTGGGCCGCCCCCCCTAGAGCCGAGGCCATGAGCGAGGCGAGCACGCAGGTTCGGAGCATGATATGGTTCATCAGGTTGGTTCAGGTCGCGACCCAGCCACAAAGGAAAGCTGGGTTAATGCTGGGTTCACGCAAAAATCACATTCGCTCCGATGCCGGCCAAGGACATTGGTTCAACCATGGAGCCGCAGCGATGAAGCCGATTCGCTGAACGACCGAAATGAACCGATGGATCAACGGCCGTCCTGATCGGGTCTGGAAGCGACGATGCCGCACCGCTCCGTAAACTTGGGCATCGCCGTGGCCTCAGGGCCGTGGCCGACACTGGATGTGCTACGGAGTGAAAGCCCGCACGGAGATGAGCCTGCGGATCGCCAAGAGCCGCGGCAACGCGCAGGCGGCCGAGCGGCTCGCTCGCCTCTTGCAGCCCTTCCCTGAGCTCGACCTGCATTTTGCCAACGCCTTCGCACACCCGCGCTTGGTCGTTTACACCGGTGCGGCGCCGCACGATCCGCAACTGGCCATCTGGGGGCTGGTGCCAGCATGGACCAAGAACGACTCCCAGCGCCTGCAGCTTTGGAACCAGACGCTGAATGCGCGCGGCGAGAGCATCTTCGAGAAACCGGCATTCAGGGATTCGGCGCGTAGCAAGCGATGCCTCGTGCACATCGAAGGGTTCTATGAGCACCATCACCTCGGCAGGAAGGCATACCCGTATTTCATCCGGTTGAAGGACCGCGCCCACTTCGCGCTGGCGGGCTTGTGGGAGCAATGGACCGATCCAGTGAGCGGGGAATCGCAGCTCACCTTCAGCATCGTCACCACCGAGGCGAACGACCTGTTGAAGCGGATCCACAACAACCCCAAGACCGCCGGGCCTCGCATGCCGGTGATCCTCACCGATGAAGAGGAGGGACTTTGGCTGGCACCGATCAATGGCGCAGCGGACATGGAGGCCATCATCCGACTGATCAGGCCCTACCCCGCCGATGCCATGATCGCCCATCCGGTCAAACCCTTGCTGGGGAATGAAGGTGCCGGCAACTCGCCTGGGGCCAGCGAGCCCTTCGACTATCCGGAGCTGGCGCTCGCTGATCCGCTGGCTTGAGCAGGGCCCGATTCTGCCAGCCAATTCCTGATGATACGCGGTCCGTTCGGCGTGAGCACGCTTTCCGGATGGAACTGCACGCCGCAAGCCCCATAGTGCGCGTGGCGAACGGCCATCACCACGCCATCAGCGCTCCGCGCGGTCACTCTCAGGGTTGGCGGCAGGCTCGCCTCGTGAACCGCCCAACTATGGTAGAGCCCCACCTCAAAGGAAGCAGGCAATCCGCGGAACAATGGATCAGCCGGCCCCACCGGTTCGCAGCCCACCGCCACACCGTGCATGACGAGCCGCTGGTTCACGAGCGTCCCGCCGCAGCAATCCACCAACGCTTGCATGCCCAGGCAGACCCCTAAGATCGGATGCGTGGGCAGCAGTGCGTGCAGCAGCGGCAGGGTGATACCTGCCTCGGATGGCAGGCCAGGCCCCGGTGAGATCACGATCCGCTCGTAGCGCGAAGCCTCCTGCACCGTGATGGCATCGTTGCGCGCCACCACCACCTGCGCATGCACCGCCAGCAGATGGTGCAGGTTCCAGGTGAACGAATCATAGTTGTCGAGCAGCAGGATGCGCACGTCCGGGCGGATAGAGCCGCCAACCTAGGCACCGCAAGCCGATCACGGGCCTCCATCCACGTGATCAGGTTGAAGGAAGCTGACCCAGCGGACAACACGCGCCGCGCTGGTCGCGTACTATTGGCCGAACAACAACGTCCATGACCGCGCGCATCGCCCTTCGCTCCTGGTGGCGGCGCGTGCTCTATTTCTTCCCCTTCCAGCTGCTGCTGCTGCACGCGAAGAAGAACCACCTGCTGCTGCTGGCCTGGCTGGTGCTCTTCGCTTACGTGACCGAGAGCCTGGGCGTGAAGTACGGCGTGCCCTACCTCTTCCTCTTCCCGGAATACTTCGGCCGGGTCGATTTCCTCTCGCACCTGATCACCGGCTTCGCCCTCGGCGGGTTCATCACGGCCTTCAACCTGTACAGCTACGTGATGCATGCGTACCGTTTCCCCTTCATCGCCACCATCGCGCGGCCCTTCCTCAAGTTCAACGTCAACAACGCCCTCATCCCGGCGCTCTTCGTGCTCACTTACCTCTGGTGCGCGGCACGCTTCCAATACACCCAGGAGCTGGTGCCCATGCCGCGCGTGCTGCTGCACCTGCTGGGCTTCATGGCGGGCATGCTCGGCTTCCTCGGACTGGCCCTCCTCTACTTCACGCGCACCAATACCGACATCGTGAAGCTGCTTGGCCGCCCCGCCGACGAGTACCGGCCGGAGGAGCCGCTCATGGACATCCTGGGGCCGCAGCACGATGCACCGCCGGTGCGCAAGAGCGAGCGCCGCAAGGCCATGCGCTGGCTGCGACGCCAGCAACGAGCCGAGAAATGGCGCGTGGAGACCTACCTCACGCCCCGGCTCCGGATCATGCTGGCTCGCAGCAGCGCCCACTATGACCAGGAGCTCCTCCGCGACGTGCTCTGGCAGAACCACATCAACGGCACCATCTTCGAACTGGTGCTGGTGCTCACATTCATCCTGCTCGGTGCTTTCAGCGAGGTCGCGCTCTTCGCCATTCCCGCTGGGGCCAGCGCCTTCCTGCTCTTCACCATCGTGCTCATGCTGGTGAGCGCCCTCTTCAGCTGGTTGCAAGGATGGACCGGCACGGTGATCATCGCCGTGATCATCGGAATCAACTTCATCAGCCACCGCACCGAGCGCTTCCTGTACGACACGCATGCCTACGGCCTCGACTATGGCGCTGCGCCTGCCCGGTACGAGCGTTCGGTCATCACCGGCCTTGCGAACGACACCGCTGCCGCCGGTCGCGACGCGCGTGCCATGATCGACGTGCTCGAGCGCTGGAAGGCCGCCAACATGCGCTTCGCCGATGCCACCGGCAAGCCGAAGCTCTTGATCATCAACACCAGCGGCGGAGGCCTTCGCAGCATGCTCTGGACCTACCGCAGCCTGCAGGTTGCGGACAGCATCCTGGGCGGCACCTTGATGCAGCGCACCGCCCTGATGACCGGTTCCTCGGGCGGGCTGATCGGCGCGGCATACTACCGCCAATTCGAGTGGGCCGAGCGCGGGCGCGGCGCCAACGAGCGCTTCAGTCACGCGGTGCTCGACGAGATCAGCGGCGACATGCTCAATCCGGTGGCCTTCAGCTTCGTCACCAACGACATGTTCATCCGCTACCGCAGCTTCAGCTATGGCGGGCACCGTTACACGCGCGACCGCGCCACCGCCTTCGAGCGCAGGCTCAATACGCACACGCGCGGCATGCTCGATATCCGATTGGGTGCCATGGCCGAGGCCGAGCGCCAGGGGCGCACACCGCTCCTCGTAGTGAGCCCCACCAGCATCAACGATGGGCGTCGCTTGGTGATCGCCGCCCACGACGCCGCCTTTCTCACCAGCATAGCCCCTCAGGCCCGCGTGCAGTCCGAGAGCCAGGCCGAAGCCATCGAATTCCGCAGGCTATTCGCCGAACACGCCCCGGACAGCCTCAAGCTCAGCAGCGCGCTTCGCATGAGCGCGAGCTTCCCGTACATCACGCCCGTGACCACGCTGCCGAGCCAGCCGCCCATGCGCGTGATGGACGCCGGTGTCCGCGACAATTACGGCTACCGGGTGACCATGGCCTGGCTGAGCGCATTCAAGGCTTGGATCGAGGCGAACACCAGCGGCGTGGTGCTCCTTCAGCTGCGCGACACCCAGAAGCAGCTCGAGGTTCAGGCGAGCAGCGGTTCGCTGCTGGGACGCGCGATCGACCCCATCGGCAGCGTGTACGACAACTTCGTGCGCGTTCAGGACCAGGATTACGACCTGATGCTCCGGCTCCTCGACCCCGCGGGCCGCGCTCCGCTCGAAGTGATCGATGTGCAGCTCTGGCACGATGCGGATGAGCGCATATCCCTGAGCTGGCACCTTACCCGGGTCGAGCGCGAACGGGTGCTCCGATCGGTGCACGGGCCAGTGAATGCGGCGGCGTTCGCGCGACTTCAACGCTTGATGAAGCCGATCAGCCGGTCCGCCCCCGATGCCACCGCACCAGCCCGCTGAGCGGATCACGCTCAACGCCCAGCAGTTCCATCCCGTGATCGAGCAGGCAGGCCGAAAGGATCGGGCTGAAGCCCCATGCCACGGATCCCGTGGCGCGCACCACAGCGGTCTGGTCATGCCCATGGAACGGCTTAAAGGCCTCGATGAAGGCCTGGAAGCGCGACATGACCAGCTCGCGCACGTACGGACCATCGGACAAGGGTGCCAGCTTCTGCGTGTAGGCGGCCAACGCACGCGAGGGAAAGGCCGAACGATGAACGGCATCGAGCACCTCACGCAGATCGGGGCCATCCGGGCCGAAGAGCTGCTCGCGAAGCGCCTCGGGCATGCGTCGGTAGAAGGCATCCTGTAGGAGCGCACGCCCGATGTCAGCGCCGCTGCCTTCATCGCCGAGCACATAGCCCAGTGATGGGAACGGCTGGTGAAGCGCGGAGCCATCCCACCAGCCCACGCTCGAACCGGTGCCCAGCACCATGATCAGCCCTTGATCGGCGCCCCAAAGGCCGCGCGCCGCCCCTTCCAGATCGGTGCGCACCTCGATCCGGGCCGATGGCCAGAGCTGGCGCAGCGCCGATTCCATGCGCGCGGCGCGCTCAGGAGTACCGCATCCGGCGCCATATGCGGAGATTCGATCCGCCTCCAGCGCTCCCGGCAGCCGGCCCTGCAGATAGGCCTCAATGCCTTGCGCGAAAACGGCCGCATCGCCGCTCACCGGATTGTACCCTGGCATCGATTCGCCGGGGAACGGCACCACTGCATCGTTGCCCGCGCCTTGCAGCAGCGCCCATCGCGATGAGCTTCCCCCGATCTCCGCAATGAGCTCCCGCATGCGGCGAAGTTGTGACAGGGCCCTTAGATCCCCTCGTTGAAAAGGAAGTGATTGGGACTGGCCAAGCCGTTCTTCACGGCGAAGAGAACCACGGCGGCTGTGCTGTTCACGCCCAGTTTCTGCATGATGTTCTTGCGGTGGGTGATCACCGTGTGCGCGCTCAGATGCAGCTGCTCCGCGATCCGCGTGCAGGATCTCCCCTCGGCGATCAGCCCGATCACCTCGCACTCGCGCTTGCTGAGCACCATCGGCGCGCAGGTCATGGGCTCCTCTGTGAATCGATCCGCGTCGTGCCCTGCACGGCGCAAGGTCTCCAGCACCTTGCCGCAGAAGAAACGCTTGCCTTCGGCAGCGGCCTGCACAGCATCGCGGATCTCCTGCAGGTCGCAATCCTTCTTCACGTACGCGGTGGCGCCCGCCTTCACGGCGCTCATCAGCATCAGGGCCGAAGGCTCGTTGGTGATGGCCACGAATCGCGTACGGGGTGACCGCTTCAAGCCTTCGCGGATGTCGCGTGCGGCGAATGCGTAGGAACCCGGATCGATCAGCGCCACATCAGGACGATGCCTCACCAGCAAAGCCTTGAGCGAAATCGGGTCGCGCGCTGAGCCGAGCACCTCAACATCCTCGACCAAATCGAAAATGCACCGCAGCCCTACAAGGGTGAGTTCGCCAGGATCCGCCAGTACGAGCTTGATTCGCTTCATTCCTCTTTGGAATCATTCCAGATTGGGGGCGAATGTACCCGTTGCTCGCGCAGGTGCTGCTCCCTTGGCCACACCATCGCAACGGCTCCTTCAGCGTTCGCCCGAATGCGACACGGCCTACGCGAGGCTGCTGAGTTGTTGCGGGGCAGTCCAAGGCCGAGGATGAACCTGAACGAACCACGCGATTCAGTTGCGATGCCCCTGCTCCCAGCAGTGGCACGCCCGATCGCCCTCCTACCTTGCCCCCATGCGCCGAATCGCTTTCCCGATCGTGCTGCTCACGAGCGGAACCGTGTGCGCCCAGCCCCCCATCAATGGTCCCATGCTCGGCCATGTGGACATGCTGGCCGCTGCGGTATGGATGCAATGCCAAGGGCCCTGCTCTGCGCTGATGGAATATTGGAAGGCGAGCAGTCCGGATAGCGTGATGCGCACACCCGTGCTGGATAGCGAGAGTTGGCAGGCCCACTGCCTCGACTTCAACCTCGACGGTTTGGTGCCGGGCACGGATTACCGCTATCGGCCCATCGTGAACGGCGAACCCGCCCTGACCGAGGCACTTTCATTCAGGACGCAGCCCTTGTGGAAGCACCGGGGCGACCCACCGGCCTTCAGCGTGGCGCTAGGAAGTTGCGCGTACATCAACGAGCCCGACTACGATCGTCCGGGCACACCCTATGGTGGCGGCTATGGGATCTTCGGCGCCATTGCCGCCAAACAGCCGGAGGCGATGCTCTGGCTCGGCGACAACATCTACTTGCGGGAACCGGATTGGGGAACACGCAGCGGCTACCTGCACCGATACACCCACACGCGTTCCACCCCGGAATTGCAGCAGCTCCTGCGCATCGGCGGGCACTACGCCATCTGGGACGATCACGACTTCGGGCCCAACGATGCCGATGGCTCCTGGATCAACGGCGCCGTCGCGCTGGAATGCTTCGACCTTTTCTGGCCCAATCCGACCTGCGGTGCGCCGGGCGTTACAGGTGCGGTCACCTCTTTCAGCTACGCCGATGCCGATTTCTTCCTCCTCGATGACCGCACGCACCGGACCCCCGCCAATCTGAAGACGTCGCCCACGGCGCTGCTCGGCGAGGCGCAGATCGATTGGCTCATCCGCGCCCTCAAGTACAGTGATGCCGCGTTCAAGGTGGTGGCCATAGGCAGCCAGGTGCTGAACAGCGCGGCCATCTATGAGACCTACGCCAACTATCCAGCCGAACGCGACCGTCTCCTGAAGCGGATCGAGGAAGATGGTATCCGCGGCGTGGTCTTCTTAACCGGCGACCGCCACTTCACGGAACTGAGCGCCATGGAGCTGAAGGATGGGCGCAAGCTGTACGACCTCACCTGCTCACCGCTCACCAGCGGGGTCCATAGGCCGAAGGAGACCAACGTGCATCGAGTGGAGGGCACCTTGGTGGAGCAGCGGAACTTCGCCACGCTCAGCTTCAGTGGCAAGCGCAAGGAGCGGGTGATGACGATCCGCGTATTCGACGCCGAAGGGCAGTTGCTCTGGGAGCGGCCCATCAACGAGGAACGGAAGCCGTGAGGCTCCAAGCCTGAAGGTTGAAGCGCGTTGCCGGCCCTTTGCAAGAGCGCGCGTCAGGAGAGCGCCTGGCGTCCGCAATCAATCTCATCTGAACTTGACCATGGAGGGCGAGCTCACCCGCGCCACGCGTCGAGGATGCGGTTGATCGATAGGGCGTCGGCCTCATTCAGGCCTTTCAGGAGATCCTCGAATCCGCCTTGATCCTGGGCATCGATGCGCGCGAGCAAGGCGAGGCCCTTGGGCGTGATGCGCACATAGATCACCCGGCCGTCCGAATCACAGCGTTCACGCTTCACCAGTCCTTTGGCAATGAGCTTGTCGGTGAGGCGGGTGGCGTTGGGCGCGCGGTCGATCATGCGCTCCTTGATGCTCTGCGCCTTCATGCGACCGCCTTCGGACTCAATCGCATGGGCTGGATCCATGGCGCCGCGCAGGATGCGCAGGATGTTGTACTGCTGTGCACTGATGCCGTAGGGCTTGAAGCGCAGGGCTTGGAGCGAGCGGATCCAATTGGCGGTGGACAGCAGGTTGAGCATGGCCTTCTGCTGCTCACTGGTGAACCGGCTCTTCAGCTCGCGATCGATGCCCGGCATGGTGGTTCGGCTTGCGTCAGCGAATGTAGGCGGGCATCCGCTCTCAATTCGCGCAACCATTCCTGCGCTTTGGCCGATTCCGAGAACCGCGGATGCGCAAGGCCAGAAGACGTGCTGCCTGATGCCGCTGGCTTGCGCATCGACCCTCCCACAGACCGGAATCCGTCCTCATCCCTGACCATCGGTGGACGCACGCAGCGGGATACTCGAGCAACGGGCACGGACCCTCTTGGCACCGAAGAAGGAACGATTGCCCTTGGCCCCGCTCTAATTTGGCGCCCCGAACGAACATTGCCATGCGATTCGCCGCACTCTGCTCCATTGCCCTGCTCGCCTCATGCAACGGCAGCACCGATGACCCCACCACCGTCACCGCCGACCAGCAGAGCACCGCGCCGGTGCCCAACGCCACCCCGCGCGATGCCTGGCAGAAGCCCGAGGTGCTGATCGGCATGATGGGCAACATCGCGCACCTCACGATCGCCGACCTCTTCGCCGATGATGGCTACTGGACCTTCAAGTTCATCGCTGCCGGCGCGAACGTCATCGCGGTGGTGAACGATGCGGACAAGGCAGCGGCGCTCGAAGCGAAGAAGAAGGAGATGGGCCTCGGCGACGACCGCCTGCGCATCCGTGCCGTGCCGGTGGGGGATCCAGGGATCAAGAATGAAGAAGCCGACATGGCCTTCATCGGCCACCGCTTCGTGGGCATCCAGGACAAGACCGATTTCCTCAAGCGCATGCGCGCCGGCATGAAGTACCCGCGCTACCTGGTGATGGTGGAATGGCAGAACCGCCAGACCGCGATGGGGCCGCCCTTGAGCGAGCGCCTGCCATCGGACCGGATCATGGACCTGGTGGGCGAGCATTCCGAATACAGCGACGTGGGCGCGCACTCCGATAAGATTCCCGATCAGGTGGTCTTCCTGATCAACGACTATATGGACCCAGGCGGAGGAGGACAGATGATCGATGCCGAGCAGATGCCCATCGAGGGGGCGGAAGGCGAGACGATGGAGGTGAACTACGAGTGAGCGCGGTCACCCGCGGGAAGGCCCATCGGAAGCATTGGTCCGCCCAGCGGCATAGCGATGCTCGGCCTCGGTGATGGCAACGCCTTTGTAGCGCATGAAGAGATTGGCCCAGGTGGTCTTCGAAACGGCGTAGAGCCAAGGGCCAAGGACCACCAGGCCGACGGCCACCGACCCGGCCTTCGCACCTACCGATGCCGAAGGCCAGAGCACGAGCGTGGCCACGAAAATGCTGGTCCCGGTGGCCACCGCGAGCGCGTAGGCCACGTACATGCCGCCGTAATAGAAACCCGGCTCCGGCGTGAACTTCCGCTCACACACCGGACATGCTTCGCGCACATCGCCCACCGTCGAGAGGTGGTACGGATTACGGTCCACGAAGAATTCGCCCTCCCGGCAATGCGGGCATTTGAACCGGAAGATGCTGTACGCCGCGCTGCGCTTCGACATGCCGCGAAGATCCCTTGGCTCCCGGTGCGGCATTGTGACTTCGCTCACTTGGGCTGCTTCAGCTTATCGGCGAAGACCTTGCGGAACTTCTCGAGCTTGGGGCGGATCACCATCTGGCAATAGCCCTGCGAACCGTTCAGCGCGTAGTAATCCTGGTGGTAATCCTCGGCCTTGTAGAAGATGCTGGCTTCGATAACCTCGGTCACGATCGGCGCAGGGAATGCGCCGCTGGCATCGAGCCGCTTCTTGAGGTCCTCGGCCACGTCGCGTTGCGCTCCGGTGTGCCAGAAAATGGCCGAACGGTATTGGGTGCCCACATCAGCGCCCTGCCGGTTGAGCGTGGTGGGGTCGTGCGTCTGCCAGAAAACCTCGAGGATCTCTGATAAGGTGACCATGGAAGGATCGAAGACAAGCTGCGCCACCTCGGCATGCCCGGTGGTGCCGGCGCAGACCTCCTTGTAGCCGGGGTTCTTCACGTGGCCGCCCATGTAGCCACTGGTCACGGAGAGCACGCCCTTCAATTCACTGAACACGGCTTCCACGCACCAGAAGCAACCGGCGCCGAGGGTGATGGTATCGGTGTTGGTTGCGGGAGCGGGATTCATGTCGGGATGGATGATGGATTCTGAATTGGCGGATGAGCAAGCAGCCAGCAGGTGGAGCACCAGCAGCAGTGGTGCGAAGCGCGAATGGCGACCTTGGATCGATTTCATGCGTTCAAGCGTTCGCACCGTTGGTCGCCAATAGGATGCATGGCCTGACTAGGAGGGCTTGGGTCCCTTTTTTGAATTGAAAGGCCCCAAACAGATTGGGGCCTTGAGCGGGAAACGGGATTCGAACCCGCGACCCTCAGCTTGGGAAGCTGATGCTCTACCAACTGAGCTACTCCCGCTTATGGCCGCGAATGTAGCGCGAGCGCACCACCAAGGACGCTGGAGCACCCAAGGGCCTTAACCTACATTTGATCGCGCCTTAACACGGTTGCCGACCTCACCCGGCACCTTTGCCGCCAGCAATCCGCACATGGCTGGAACACTCAATCCCAAAGTACTCCTGGTGGACGATGAGCCGGATATCATCGAACTGCTGAAGTACAATCTCGAGCGCGAAGGCTTCGCGGTTTCCAGTGCATCGAACGGGCACGATGCCATGAAGGTGGCCAAGGCCGTGCGGCCCGATCTGATCGTGCTGGATATCATGATGCCCGGCATGGACGGCGTGGAGGTTTGCAATCAGCTCCGGCAGCTGCCCGAATTCAAGAACACGATCATCACCTTCCTCACGGCGCGCGGGGAGGATTACACCCAGATCGCGGGCTTTGAGGCCGGCGCGGATGATTTCATCACCAAACCCTTGCGGCCCAAGGTGTTCGTGAGCAAGGTGAAGGCCCTGCTGAAGCGCACCAGCTCCGAAAGGCCCGACCAGCAGTACATCGAGGCCAACGGGGTGCGGGTGGACCTGGAGAAGGTGGTGGTGAAGGTGGGTGAGCAGGAAATGCACCTTCCGAAGAAGGAATTCGAGCTGCTGGTGCTGCTCATGAGCAAGCCCGGCAAGGTGTTCAAGCGTGAGGCCATCTACAACGAGGTGTGGGGCAGTGAGCTCTTCGTGGGCGACCGGACCATCGACGTGCACATCCGCAAACTGCGCGAGAAGATCGGCGACGACCGCATCCGCACCGTGAAAGGGATCGGCTACACCTTCGAGGCCTGAGCGCCCCCGTCTATATTTGGCCCCCTTTCCAGTTCGGGGTGTAGCGCAGCCCGGTTAGCGCGCGTCGTTCGGGACGACGAGGTCGGTGGTTCGAATCCACTCACCCCGACAAGAGCCAAGCTCTGATGACGATGTCATCAGGGCTTTTCTTCAACCAGGTGGGCCAAGCGCGGCACGGGCGAGCGCGGCTAGCCCGGAAGCCCACCCATTCACGGATCGCCCTACTGCAGGGAGGAGCCATGGACCATGGTCATCGAGCCCCGGATCGAGGCGGCGGCGGGTTCCCCGTCGCGCTAGCTCCCTTCCTCTTGCGGTCACGGCCTTTCCTCGAATCGGGTGGTTCCGGCTTGGGCGCAAGGCATCCCCATAGGCCTGTACTTCGTCTACTACCTGGAACCATGTCACGCACGTATAAAATAGCGCTCATCCTGAAGAGCAAGAGCAGCTTGCCCGTGTACAAGGACCTGGCGAAACTCAGCGACCGCGAACTTGACGAGCAAGTGCATGCCCTGATCAGCCGCATGCGCGCCAACGAGAGTCCCGTGATCGCCCGCATGGTGCTTCGCCAGCCCACCTTCAGCCTAAACTGAGGCGCCGGCCTCCAGGCTCGCAATGGCTGTTCGCGGCCGCGTCTATATTTGGCACCGACCCGGACCATACCCGGACCGCGCCATGAGCGACCACCAATTCGAAGGTCATTTCCCTGAAGAGGCCGAACAGAACGAGATCGGCGGCCCTGTGCTCTTCGCCCTGATGATCCTGGGCATGATCGTGCTGCTGATCTGGGCCGCGAGCTGACCGGCTCAGTTCTCCCGGCGCGCGATGTCGCCAGAGCGCTCCAGGTACTCGTCGCGGCGCACCAGCATGAACCAATTCTCGCCCAGTTCCAGGAAGCCCTGCTCGAAGCAGAACACGTAGGTATTGCCAGCCTTGGTGCGGTGCGTGTTGGTGTGGTAGGTGAAGGTGTAGCCCTTCTCGATCAGCTTGTCGCGATGCACCTTGGTCTTGCCCTCCGGCCCGGTGTTCAGCTCGGATAGGATCCGCCGGTTGCGCTTCAAGGCATTCACCACGTTGCGCACATAGTTGATGGGCGCGTTGTTGGTGTGGTAGTGATAAAGGTTGCGGCAGGCATCGCTGCAGAAGCGCTTATCGGTGCGCCCCGCGATCTTCTCCCCGCACTCCAGGCATACGCGTTCAACGGCAGGCATGGTCCGAAAGTAAGAGCCTATTGGGAATCTCCCCTTTAGGGTGGGGGGTGGGCCGAGGCCCGCCCCGGCCCACGCCCCCATTCTCGCCTAGCCTGATCCCGGGGCTTTCGGCCATCTTTGGCCGCATCATCGCATTCCGCCGGGCATGCTCTTCAATTCGCTCGATTTCGCCGTCTTCCTGCCGGTCGTCTTCCTGCTCTATTGGCTGGCCGGCGGCACGAGCCTCGCGCGCCGCAACCTGATCCTGCTGGCAGCCAGCTATGTGTTCTACGGCTGGTGGGATTGGCGCTTCCTCTCCCTGCTCGCCTTCAGCACCGTGGTGGACTATGCCGTGGGCCGTTCTTTGGATCGCGCGGAAGAGCCTTCAAGGCGCAAGGCCCTGCTCGCCACGAGCCTGGTGGTGAACCTCGGCCTGCTGGGCTTCTTCAAGTACTTCAACTTCTTCGCCGCTGAATTCGCCAGCGCCTTCACCTTCCTGGGCATGCCCATCGCGGCGGCACGGCTCGATATCATCCTCCCGGTCGGCATCAGCTTCTACACCTTCCAGACCCTGAGCTACTCGATCGATGTGTACCGGAGGCAGCTCGCACCATCGCGGGATCCGGTGGCCTTCGCGGCGTACGTGAGCTTCTTCCCGCAGCTCGTTGCCGGACCGATCGAGCGCGCCACCAACTTGCTGCCGCAATTCGCCGTGCTCCAGCGCTTCGACCGGGCCAAGGCCGCCGACGGATTGCGCCAGATGCTCTGGGGCCTCTTCAAGAAGCTGGTGATCGCCGACAACTGCGCGCTGGAGGTGGACCGCATCTTCGGGCAACATGAAGCCATGGGCGGCAGCACGCTCCTGCTCGGCGCGGTGCTCTTCGCCTTCCAAATCTACGGCGACTTCAGCGGATACAGCGACATCGCCATCGGCTGCGCACGGCTCTTCGGCTTCTCGCTCATGCGCAACTTCGCTTTCCCCTACTTCTCGCGCGACATGGCGGAATTCTGGCGCCGCTGGCACATCAGCCTCAGCACCTGGTTCCGCGACTACCTGTACATCCCGCTCGGCGGCAGCAAGGGCGGCCGGTGGATGGCGGTGCGCAACACCTTCATCATCTTCCTCGTCAGCGGCTTCTGGCACGGTGCCAATTGGACCTTCATCGCGTGGGGCGCGTTGAATGCGCTGTACTTCCTGCCATTGCTGCTGCGCGGGGCCAACCGCCAGCACCTGGAGATCGTTGCTGCCGGGCGCAGGCTCCCCACGCCGGGCGAGGCCTTGCGGATCGGGTTCACCTTCCTGCTCACCTGCATCGCCTGGGTCTTCTTCCGCGCGGCGGATCTCGATCAGGCCTTCGACTATCTCGCGGGCATGCTCTCTCCTTCCCTCTTCCACCGGCCCGTCTTCGAATACGCGCCGCTCCCGTGGCTCATCGGCTTCTTCGTGCTGATCGAATGGATCGGACGTGAGCAGCAGTTCGCGTTGGAGCGCCAGGGAATGCGCTGGCCCTGGCCGCTTCGCTGGGGCTTCTATGCGCTGCTGATCGCGGTCATTGGCATCTACATGGCCGTGGGCGAAGTGCCCTTCATCTACTTCCAGTTCTGATGCGCGCCCTCCTCCCCTTCCTGCTGCGCGTGCTGGGCTTCGGCCTGTTCACCGCGGCCCTTTACCCGGTGCTGCTCACCCTATTCAGCGTCGCATTGCCCAATGCCTACACGCCGAATATCCGTTACCCCTTGAATGGATACGGCCACCAGCGCACACGGATGAAGGAACTCGCTCAGCATCCACCCGTCGATATCGTGTTCATGGGCAGTTCGCACGCCTACCGAGGCTTCGATCCGCGCTTCTGGCTGGAGCATGGCTACACGTCCTTCAACCTCGGCTCCTCCGCGCAATCCTTGCTGCAATCGGAGTTGCTGGCGATGGCCCATCTGTCCCGGTTGAAGCCGAAGCTGGTCATCGTGGAAGTGCATCCGAACCCCTTCCGGTCTGACGGCATCGAGTCCGCAATCGATATGATCGCCAACCGGCCGATCGACGCGCATACTCTAGGCATGGCGCTGCGCTTGCGCGATGTGCTCACATGGAACGCCCTCGCCTATGGCCTGGTGAGGCAAGCCACTGGTGCCGATGAACGGCTGCCGGAAGCGCGGGTCCGCGGCATGGATGCCTACATCGATGGCGGCTTCGTGGAGCGCAGGTCGGGGAACTTCGATCCGAAGGGGAGCCTGAAACGCGAGCCGGTGGAACCGCTGCCGATACAATGGAATGCCTTTGAGCGGATGCTGAAAGCTCTGCGCGAGGAAGGCGTGGAGGTGATCCTCGTTGAGGCGCCGATGACCCGCTGGTATTATGAGAACGGCTTCTCGGACCACGACGCATTCGAACGGCGCATGGCAGCGAGCGGGCGGTACATCAACATGAACGGGAAGGTGGAACTCTCAGACAGCCTTCACTTCTTCACGAAGGGGCACCTGAATCAGGCGGGCGTGGAGCTGTTCAATGCAGCGCTGATCGATACGCTGGAGCGGCGCGGCTGGCTGCCAGAGCCGAGGCTCCCGTGAGGGGCTAGGCCACTACGCGGGCGAGCGCGAACGAGGCCACGGCCAGCAGGGCGAAGAGGAGCATGCTGGTGCGGATCAGGGCGGAGCGGTCCGAGGTGCGGGTCTTGCTTGCCGAAGGCACGGTGCGGTCCATGGTGCGGGTCTTTGGGTAAGAGCACTCCAATGACGGGCGGCAAGGAAATGGTTGCTTGTGCCGGTCAATTCTTCACTTAAGGCAGTTGCTCATGTCGGACCGCGGTAGGCACCGAGCCCCCGATGGTCTGCAGGATGATGTCGCGGTCGTTGTTCGTTCCGACGTACTTCAGCTGTCCATCGAGGTTCACGTCCGTCCCATGATAGGAGCCGCTCACCACCGTGGTGGGCGTGCTGCCCCCTATTGCAGTCAGGATGGGGTCACGGTCATTGTTTGAGCCGACATACTTCACGATTCCGTCAAAATTGATGTCACCGCTCCAAAGCACCATGCGGGTGCCCACGGCTTTGCGCGCGCTGGTGCCATAGGTGGCCGTGGCCGGAACCGAAAGGTCCACCAGCGTGGCCGTGCTCGTGTTCAAGGTCACAGCGGCATTGGTCATGGCCCCCAAGTGGTTGCGGTGCCGGATGGCGATCCGGTAGTTGCCATTCCCCTGGCTGAACGTGATCGGACCGGTACCATTCGTGGCCACCACATCCCCATCGCGCTGCACCAATGCGCTGCGCGTGGCCAGCACCGAATAGGGCGACGTGGCACTGCGCAGTTCAACCACCACCCAATCCACGATGGCGTTGTCGCCCGTGACTGCCAGCACGGCCGGTGCAACGCTCTCTCCCCCACCGCCGACATGGTTGTAGCCGAGTGCACTGTATGGTTCGGCGAGCGGAACCAGGCCAGCGGTGCGCAGGCCATCGTTCATACGCTGCGTGGCCTGCACGTATGGGCCACCGAGCAGCACGCGCGGTGCCACCAGCGCGCCTGGCAGAGGCACTACAAGCACGCTCGGCTCGGTGATCACCGGCGGGTTGAAGTCGAAGTAGATGTTGGCGATGTTCTCGATCTCATCGCCGGGCAATAGCGGCAATCGCGGGCGGATACGGAAACCGACGAGGCCGTGGCTGCGCGGCTCGTTGATGTTGCTGTCGGGCAGCAGGATGCTCGGGAAGTAGAACTTCAGTGTTCCTTCGCCGTGTAATTCCCACGAGAACGTGTGCGAGGCAGCTCCCATGACGATGCTTCCCGGATCAAGATTGGCAGGCAGCGTGTCGGTGATCACCACATGGAAGGCCGTGTCCGTCCCGGTGTTCTGGAAGCGGATGGTGTAATCGATCCACTCGTCGTCGTTGATATCCCAAACATCGGTGCTGCCGCTGCTGGTATAGGCGAGCTTGTCATTGGGGTCGTATGCGCCGGTGATGGTGCGCAGGTTGGTGGCGCTGTTGTTGGCCGGGTTGCCGTCTGAATTGGTGGTGGAAACGTTGGCCGTGGCCATCAATTCATAACCCAGCAGTCCCACATCGGGCGGTACCTGGAAGCTGATGGTGTAACTGCGCGACTGCCATGCCGTGAGTTGGGCTTGGTTCCACGTGATGGTGTTGCCGCTTACACTGCTGGGGGTGGGCGTGGCGGAGAGGTAAGTAAGGGTGGGGTCGAAGGTGAACGTGACCGTGGTGGCGCCGCTTGCCGCTGGGGTCAGGTTGCGCACGTTGATGGCGTACTGGAATTCGAACCCAGGCCGGGCAGCACCGCTGCTGAGCATGGCTTGCACATCAAGGCCCACCAACGAGGTGTCCGGCAGGTTGCGGGTGACGATGTTCGGTGATGCGGCGATGGTGAAGGGGATCGGGCCACCGGCACAATGCTCGGCCAGCTGGGTGCTTTGCTGGGTCAAGGTGTAGTTGCCGAAGGGGAGTATCAGCGAATACGCTCCCGACCCGGCCGTGGTCGCGTAATAGGGCCCCGGCAACACTTCAATGATCTGCCCCGGCGCGAACGGTTCGTTCGACTGCCTGGTGCAGTTCTCGTTGTAATCCACGAAGGCCTGTCCTTGCACTCTGCCGCAAGTGGGACCCAGGTCGGGAATGGTGAACAAGAGCTCATCGTAACACTCGGGGCTTTCCCACAGTCCGATGATGCGCTGCCTGAAGCGGTAATCACCCGGAGGGAGTTCGTTGAGCTGTATCGTACCGGGGTTCGGCCCCAACCACTGCCCATTGCCAGGCGCCACTATCATCTGTTGGATGCTCACATTCTCCAGCGTGTAACTGGTCTCGGTGGCGTTGGTGCCGCCGTAAGCGATCGTGATGCTGCCTGTGTCGAAGTTGTCGCAGGAGCCCTGGATATTGAGGATCCCCAGCACCGGCCATTGGACCGGACCAACAGGAGTTACAGGCCATTGGCCCGTGCATCCATTGCCATCCTGGAAGGTTATGTTGTAGGTGACCCCGGGAGTTCCCGGCACGGCGCCCAGGTAGTTCGTCCAATTTTCGAACGGGTTGACCACATCCATGAACTCGCCGTTCAGGAAGTACGGTGGTGGACCCCATTGAACCATGCTCAGCTCGGGTACGATGATGATGAACGGCGCATCCGGATACACCCCGGGACAATACGGCCTGGTGCCCCAACCCGAATAGTTGGGGTCCGAGTAGTCGATGGAGGTCAACTCGATCTCATCTGTCGCTTGGTCGCTGTTGCCATCGGTCACGGTAACGCTATAGGTACCGGCTTCCAGGTTCGATATCGTCTCGCTGGTTGCCCCATTCGACCACAGGAACGTGTATGGACCCACCCCTCCACTTGCATACGCGCTCAATTCACCATTGGCGCCGGTACACAGCGGTTGCCAGTTCACCGAGATATTCACGGTAACGGCTGCTGCGGTCAGGTGGCCGACCAAGCAGATAATGCTCAAGAGGATCTTGTTCATCATGGTAATTCAACCAGGTTTCGCATCAGGATCATCATTGTCGCACGAAGGGCCTCAGCACCCGTGTACCGCCGATACTGGTCCATTCCAACAGGTAAGGTCCAGCGCCAAGACCGGAAAGGTCCAGAAGGGTTCGGTTATCGTTGGACCGCAGTTCAAGCACAGCACGTCCGTCCATGGCAAGTATGCGGATGGTACCTCCGTCATGTCCTTGCTCAGGCAACTGCACCTGCAGTTCGCCATTCGTCGGGTTGGGCATCAGAACCAGCTCCTGCGCACGGGCCTCCCCCACCCCCGTGCTGAACTCCGCCACCAGCACGCTCGGCGCGGTGATCACCGGCGGGTTATAGTCGAAATAGATGTTGGCGATGTTCTCGATGAGGGTGCCTGGCTCGATCGGCAATCGAGGCCTAACGCGGAAGCCCACGAATCCGTGGCTCGCGGGCTCGTTCACGTTGCTATCGGGCAGCAGGATATTCGGGAAGTTGAACCGCAGGATGCCATGGCCGGTGAGGTTCCAGTTCATCGCGTGCGAGGCCGCGCCCACCTCGATGGTGGCTGGATCAAGAGTGGATGGCAGCGTGTCGGTGACCACCACATGGAAAGCGGTGTCCGTGCCGGTGTTCTGGAATCGGATCACGTAGTCGATCCATTCATCTTGATCGATGAAGTACACCTCATCGCTTTGGCCGGTGCTGGTGCTTGCCAGTTTGTCGTTGGGGTCGTAGCTGGCCGTGACGGTTTGCTGCGATGTCCACGCATTGTTGGCCGGAACAGCATCGGTGTTCGTGGTGGAAACCGTGGCTGTGGCATTGAGCGTGGTGCCGATGAGACCGATGTCCGGTGGCACCTGTAAATGCACGAAGCGATAGGTGCTCGCATAAGCGCCAATGCCAGTCAGGCTCCATGTGACGGTGTTGCCAACCACCGACGACGGCGTGGGCGATGCCGAAACGAAGCTCAGCACCGGATCGAACTCGAAGGTGAGCGTGCTGGCACCTGCGTTCGCAGCCGTGTTGTTGCGAAGGTTCAGCCCATACAAGAGCTGGAAGCCGGGTCGTGCCGGTCCGTTGCATCCGGTCACCTGGGCATCCAGCGGGAAAAGCGATGAACAGCCGATCGGCCTGGTCACGCTGCTCTGTGAGCCATCCAACGTGAAGGGACCGGGGCATTCCTGCTGTGCACCGGGATGGATCACCGTGTGGTCGTAGGTGCCGAGCGGCAGGTTCGTGCTGTAGCCGCTGATGGCGTTCGAGGTGGCATAGTAAGGCCCGGGCGTGAACTCCACGATGGCCTGCGGGATCTTGTTCTCGTTGAACTGCCAGGTGCAGTTGGCATTGCCATCGATGAAGACCGGACCGTTCACATTCGCGCAGCCGTTGCCCAAGTCGTCGATCACTGCGACGGTCTGGTCCCAGCAGAGCTCATCATCGAAAGGACCGTTGGTCTCGGCAACGACCTTCAGCACATAGGTCCCCGGAGAAAGCTGGCCATGCGCACCGGCCGTGCCTGGTCCGATAGGAACCGACGAGAGCAAGTTGCCGCTCGGCCGGTAGATGCGCAGGGTCATCAATTGAGACGATAGCGGACTGACCGAGAAAGCGAAGGTCCCGTTGTTGCCGCCTGCGCACGATCCCTGCACGTCGTACACAAAGACACTGGGCCACACCGCCTCCGTGCTCATGACCACCTGGCTCTCGCCGGGGCAGCCGTTCGCATCCTCCCAGGTGATCGTCTGAAAGGATCCCGAGGGAACGTTCATCTCAACACGGACCAGGGAATCCATGCCGGAGCAATTCGTGCATTGCACCACGGAAACACCTTGGACCTCTGCGGGTCCGGTGATCGTGAACGGTGGCGCACCCCAGATGTATGCACCGTATTGGGCTTGATTGAACAGCGTGAGCTCCGCCATGGGAAATCCTCCAGGGCAATGCGCGAGGTTGGCGTACGTCTGTCCGCCTTGCTGCATGTTGGTCACGCCCACATCGCCTTGCCCGAAAGCCTGCGTACCCACGAAATCCGTCACCGTTACGCTGTAGGTGCCGGGCAACAGACCCGTGATGATCTCTGTGGTGGCGCCCGTGTTCCACGCGATCGTGTACGGCGGAACACCGCCACTGATCAAGGCTTCCATGATGCCAGTCGGATAGCCGCACGCTGATTGGACGGGGTTGATCACATCCACTTGCAGTGCTACGATGCGTAACGATCCGAATAGTGCGAGCGCGAAGGAGAGGGTCCTGTTCCTGGTCATTGGCCGATCTTGATGAAGCGTTCGTTGCGGGTCTCATTCACCGTGTGCATGCGCAGGAAGTATGCGCCATCCTCCAAGTGCCCGATGGCGATCCCCGACGCGGGGATGGGGCCGCTGCCTTGTTCCAAGGTCGCACCCGAAGAGGAAACGACTTCCCACCGGAGCACCTTGGCCGCGACCGATGCCTCGCTCAAGCGCACACGGTCCATCGCAGGGTTCGGGCTCAGCAATGCTTCAGAAGGCAATGCATCATTCACCCCCGTGCTGAACTCCGCCACCAGCACGCTCGGCTCGGTGATCACCGGCGGGTTGAAGTCGAAGTAAATGTTCGCGATGTTCTCGATCACGGTGCCGGGCAACAATGGCAATTGCGGCCAGATGCGGAAGGTGACGAATCCATGGCTCGCTACCTCGTCTGTGGTGCTATCGGGAAGCGCGATGCCGGCAAAGCGCCATTCCACCACCCTCCCGGGTTTGAACCGGATGCTGAACCCGTGCGATGCCGCGCCCTGCTCGAACGTGGCCATGTCCAGCCATGCTGAAAGCGTATCGGTGATCACGACCGTGAAGGCCGTATCCGTTCCCGTATTCTGGAACCGGATCGTGTAGTCGATCCATTCATCCTGTGCAATGAAGTACTGCGAGTCACTTTGGCCACTGCTGGTCCGAGCGAGCTTGTCGTTGGGGTCGTAGCTGCCCGTGATCACATCGTTCCAAGTTGCCATGTTGTTGCCTGGATCGGCTTCTGTGAACGATTGCGTCGCTTCGAGAACGTGTGTGATGGCGGTTCCGAGCAGTCCGGGATCCGGTGGAACCTGCAGTACGACGGAGAAGTCGAGCATGTCAAAGCCGACCATCGGCGGCAGGTCGCTCCATATGATCACGTTACCCACCACGCTTGTCGGTGTCGGCGCGGCGCCGATGAACGACAGCGATGGGTCGAAGGTGAAGGTGGCATCCACTGATGAGGATAGCTGCCCACTCATGTTGCGCACCTGCCCCTGCACTTGATGAACGAATCCCGGCCTGGCCGGACCAGCTGAAATGAACGTCTCCAGATCCAGATCGACCAGGCTGCTGTCCGCCAGGTCTAGCACCGCCAGCGGAACAGGAACGGTCAAGTCGAATGGGACTGGCGAAGAGGATGGGCACAGCGGATAGAGATCGGATCCGCTCGGCGCCAGGGTGTATGAACCGAGCGGAAGATTCCGGGAGTACTCCCCGTGCGTACTGGTAATGGCCAGTTCCGACCCGGGCTCGATGTTCAGGACTCTGAAGGGCACGCCAGGATCGTTCGCACCCTGTATGCAATCCTGGTCATGATCGATGAACAAGGTGCCCGAAACATTCCCGCAAGCTGAACCGAGGTCCTCGATCACGAAAGGAATGATCTCCATGCACTCAGACGGCAATCCTGGTGAGCCAGCGATCCGCCGGTACTCATAGGCACCAGGCGCCAATGCAGAATAACGGATTATGTTGCCACCGAGGAATTGATAGCCCACTTGCAAGGTGATGTCCACCCCACCCTGCCAAAGCGATAGCCAATTCCCGCCACCATCGAACCATGCCGGGTTGATCCAGATCTCGATCGCTCCATTCGCCCCACCGCCGCACGCACCTTCAACCAAAGTGATCTCCGATGGATAGGCCGGGTTGATCAAGGTGTCGATGAAGCTGCCGCTTCCAGGGCAACCGAAGGCGTCCGTCACGGTGTAGTCATACACGGTCCCGGAACAGAAATCCGTGAAAACAGGCATGCCCAAGAAGTTGGCGTAGAAGGTGACGGATGGGTCCGACCATGTCACGGTGTATGGAGCCGTTCCGTCGAAAAAGTACATATAGCGGGCTCCGTTGCACGCTCCCGGGCAGGCCACGCCGGTGTGGCCGAACAGATCATCAACGCCATAACTCACTTGCCCACCGCCGATGCTGGTGAGCCCTGGCTGGTTGATCACGGTCACCTGGGCGGTCGCCCATTCACCAAAGAAGTCAGTGACGGTGAGGCTGTAGGTGCCAGCGCCCACATTCATGAGCTCCGGACCATCTGACCCGTCCGACCAAGCATATGTGAGCGGTTCCATCGCCGGCCCATCGATGTACACGGTCACGTATCCATTGCCGTTACCGCATGTCTCGGGATAGGGTGTCAACTGGATGTTGAACGCGGATGCACCGGTCGCCAAGGCGAATGAGGCGAGAAGGGAGAAAGCACGCATGGTTCAAGGTTTAAGGAAGCGCTCGCGTACGGCACTTCCGTCGATCATGGTAGCGATGAGCAGGTAAGCGCCTGCATTCAACATAGAGACGTCGATGCTGGCGACGGATGCCCAGACCGTCCGCTGGGCCACATCTCTCCCGTCAGCAGCCACGATCCGCACCGATCGGATCTCGTTGGACGAAGCAATATTCAGCTGATCAATGACCGGCACCGGCGAAAGCCGCAAATTGGTTGTGCTCACCTCCTCCACCCCCGTACTGAACTCCGCCACCAGCACGCTCGGCTCGGTGATCACCGCTTCATTGAAGTCGAAGTAGATGTTCGCTGTGTTGGTGAGAACCGTTCCTGCTAGCAAAGGCTGCACAGGCTTGATCCTGAACTTCAAGAAGCCCTGACTTCCGGCAAGGTCCGTCGTGCTGTCCGGAAGGTTGATGGCATCGAAGAACCACTCCACCACGCGACCGGGTTTGAAAGTGTAGGTGTGTGCATGCGAGGCCAAGGCCATCTGGAACGTTGTCATGTCCAGTTCCTCCGGCAGCGTATCGGTGATGGTGATGAAGAAAGCCTCCGCCGTGCCCGTGTTCTGGAAACGGATGGTGTAATCGATCCATTCGTCCTCGTTGATGAAATAAAGAGCATCGCTCAGGTGCGAGCTGGTCGCAGCGGTCTTGTCGTTCGGGTCGTAGCTGCCCGATACCACTCTTGTCTCGCTATCCGTGTTGTTCGCCACGTAGGTGTCGGTGTTCGCACTGGAAACACTGATGCTATGGTTGAGCACCGTGCCCAGCGGCGTGCCAACAGGCACAGTCGTCCAGATGATGAAACCCTGCGCGCCGAAGTAGTCCAACTCGGCGATCTGCCAGGTGAACACGTTGCCTGCGGTCGAGGTCGGTGTCGGCGTGGCGCTCACGAAGTCCAGCGTCGGGTCGATCGTCATGATAACCTCCACGGCTCCCGTGGCCTGCACCGTGTTGTTGGCCGCACCGCCAGAGATCCTGTGCGAGAAACCCGGCCGTGCCCATGTGGAGTTGATGTTCGCGCGCAGGTCGAGCGGTGCGGTGCTGTTGTTGGCCCAATCGATGTTGGCGATGGGCCCGTTCACCGTGAAAGGCACGGGCTGCGTTACCGGACAATAGGGAACAAGCGTGGGGTTGGTCTGCGCGATGGTGTAATTGCCCGCTGCCAGATTGAAACTGTAGTGCCCATTGCCTCCCGTGATCGCGTATTGCGTTCCGGGCTGGATCACCATAACGCTCCCCGGCACGCCCACCTCGCCACCATCCCACACGCAGTCGCCATCCTGATCGAACCACGCATTGCCTTCCACCGTCGTGCAGCCGGGACCCAGGTCGGGAACGTTGAAAACCGGCGTGAACAGGCACTGGCCCAACATGGGGTATGCCTGCAAGGTGTAATCCCCTGGAGGCAGATCCTCGTACTCGTGCGGGGTGAATTCAACGAGTTCCACTTCGTTGCCAATAGGGTTGCCCGTGCTGTTGGAATAGAGCTGGAACCTGGAATATCCCCAGTCCTGGTAAAGGGAGATACTTCCGATGTCAGATCCGGCGCAAGCACCTTCGACCCCGTTCAATGACGGCAGTGCGGTCTCGTCGGTGGTGTGTACCGTGAACAAACCGGAGCCCTGGCAGCCGAACGCATCGGTGATGGTATAGGTCACGAACTCACCTGCGCAGAAGCCGGAGTAATACGGGAAGCCATAGGTGTCGAGCCCCTCATAGTTCGCAGCCACGCTAAAATCAACGGTGAAAGGAGCCGTGCCGCCCAAGGAGACCATGGGCATGCTGAGCATTCCATTGCACTGCCCCGCGCACGCCCCGCCCGTGAAGCCTGTTATGTCGTAGAACGAGCCGTAGCTCGGATAGTAGTTGATATCACCATCGAAGGGTAGCGCGCTCAGGCTCTCCACTGTGGCGTTCGCTGTGAACGGTGTACCCACCGCATCGGTTATGGTGACCGAGTAAGCGCCTCCCGGTACGCCGGTGAGCATCTGCGTGGTGGAACCGTTGCTCCACAAGTAGGTATAGGGCGCCACCGCTCCGCTGCCGCTGATGTTGCAGGAAAGCTCGGCGTTCGAGTTGCCGCAAGTCTCCGGCTTCATCACGGTGATGTACGCCGTGGCAGCATTCGAGACGAACGCGAGGCAGATAGCAGCCATGGTGGCGGCACTTCGGGTCTGCTGCAAGGTCATGGTCCTCATTGTTTGATGAAGCGCTCGCGCGCCGTTGTTCCGTGCTGGAGTTCCGCTATGAGCAGGTAGGCCCCGCTCTTCAAACCGTTCAGGTCGATGCGTAGGTGCGGTGATCGCGCGCTCATGCGCATCACCTCACGGCCATCGGCGGCCAGGATCAACACGTTCGACATTGCATCGCCACTGGTCACGATCAACTCATCGCTCGCAGGCACCGGTGCCAAGGAGATCGCACTGCTCCGCTGCTGTGCCACCCCCGTACTGAACTCCGCCACCAGCACGCTCGGTTCGGTGATCACCGGCGGGTTGAAGTCGAAGTAGATGTTGGCGGTGTTCTCGATCACCATACCCGGCAACACGGGCATGCGCGGACGGATGCGGAACGAAACGAAACCATGGCTCGCGGCTTCGTTCACGTTGCTGTCCGGAAGCAGGATGTCGAAGAACCTGAACTTCAATGTGCCTTGCTCGCGGAGCTGCCAGGTGAACGGATGCGATGCGGCGCCGATCACCAGCGTTGAAGGATCGAGTGTCCCGGGCAGCGTATCGGTAACGATGATGTGGAAGGCGGTATCCGTGCCGGTGTTCTGGAAGCGGATGGTGTAATCGATCCACTCGTCCTGATCGATGAAGTAGAGAGCAGCGCTCTGGCCACTGCTCGTCCGCGCGAGTTTGTCGTTGGGGTCGAAGCTGCCCGTGACCGTTCGCACCAATGTGGTCGTGTTGTTGGAAGGATCAGTATCGGCGTTGAGTGTTGCAACACTGGCCGTGGTGATCAGATCGGTACCGATGAGACCGACATCCGGTGGGATCTGCAAACGCACTTGAATGGAACGCTGTTGAAAGGGCGTGAACTCCGGCTGATCCCATGTGAGCGTATTACCCAGCACCGTGGTGGGTGCTGGCGTAGCGCTGATGAAGCCCAGCGCAGGGTCGAAGTCCATAGTAACGGTAATAGCACCGCTCGGCGCTGGTGTCAGGTTGCGCGTAGCGAGTCCCACGTGGTACTCGAAGCCAGGCCGTGCTGCACCGCCGGCAAGGGCGATGTTCGCATCCAAGGGTACCAGCGATATGGACGGCATGTTCACGGTGGCCGTGTTACCGGCGATGGTGAAGGGAATGGCAGAGCCCGTGCACTGCTCTTCCACGACGCTGCTGATGAGCGCCGCTGAGTAGCTGCCGTTCGGGAGGTGCAATTGGTACTGACCGCTACTGCCCGTATTGGAATAGTACGGCCCCGGAACCACCTCCAACACCACATCCGGTACGCCCGGTTCAACTCCTTGAATGGCGCAATCGAGGTTGTTGTCCATGAAGACCTTGCCTTGAACACGACCGCAAGTAGGTCCAAGGTTCGGGATCGTGAATTGGACGGAGCCGACGCAACCATACGGAAAGCCCAGGTTGCCGGGTGACGCGGAATTGAGATTGCCGGACACGAAGAACGAATCCACTCCGGGATACAAATTCTCCAGCGTGACGGTCGTCCCATTCAGAAGGACCGGAACGTACTGGCCGGGTGGCGAATAGGCCCCACCAAGCCATGGCAGGAGTGTGCTTTGCCCTGTAACACCATTGCTGAGCGCTATGGTCACACTCCCTGTCGCTGCGTTGGAGCATGAGCCTTGAACGTCCAGTACCACCATATCGGGGATCACGACCGGCGGAGGCACAGTGAAAGCTTCTTGAGCGACGCACTGGCCACCGGTGAACGTGTAAGTGACCGTGACCATGCCGGAAGGAGCATTGGGCCTGAACCACCAGTTCCCGAGCCCGGAACCCGGGAAAACAGGTTCCTCGTAGAGATCCGCGCCGGTCACTTCAACCACTGCGCTGCTTCCAGGTCCCAGTTGCCCCCATGCCCCCCCCACGTACACCTTCATATAGGGAAGCTCGCCAGCCACGTACGCGAATACGTTCAAATAATCCGTCATTCCCCACAACATATCAACGCTGATGGATGCGGTCTGCTCGGCCATCAGGGCAAGGGCATCCGTCACGACCACTTTGTAGGTGTTGTCGCCCGGCAGGTCCTGGATGTTCGCACCACAGTCCAAGCAGTACACCTCGGGGATCTCGTTCACGATCCGGTACCAATCATACTGGTAAGGCTCCGTGCCACCCGAAGCGCTGGCCTCAAGCATACCGGCGCCCTGCCCGCAGATGTCGGCCTGGATGACTTGAAGGCTCACAGTGAGCGCCTGCCCATCTATGCTGGCGAACAGGAGCGCACAGCTCCATACGATGCACCAGCGGACACGGCTCGGAATGTTCTTCATGACTAGTGGTTGTTACTGTCGAACGAAACGCGAAAGCCTCCGCCCACCCGATCCTTCAAGTACTTCCAGCATGTACGCGCCGGTGGAAAGGCGTGAAACATCCAACGTGACACTTGGACCGGTCATCCGCTGTTCCGTCACCACTCGTCCATCCATCTCCATGACCCGAATGTGGCCATTGGCTGGTTCGCTCAGCATCACGGTGAGTTCATCGCTCGCTGGGTTCGGGAAGACTCGAAGCTCCTCTTGACCCTCTTCCTGTACGCGTGTACTGAACTCCGCCACCAACACACTCGGCTCGGTGATCACCGGTGGGTTGAAGTCGAAGAAGATGCTAGCGATATTCTCGATCACCGTGACGGGCGCGATAGGCAGGTGCGGCTTGATCCGGAACTGCACAAGGCCATGCGAAGCAGGCTCGTTCACGTTGCTGTCCGGCAACTGGATGTTGTTGAAGATGAAGCGCACGATGCCTTGACCAGCCATTTGCGTGATGCAGCTGTGCGAGCGCGGCCCGAGCTCGAAGGTGCCGGGATCGAGCGTCGGCGGCAGCGTGTCGGTGATCACCACGTTGAAGGCCGTGTCCGTTCCCGTGTTCTGGAATCGGATGGTGTAGTCGATCCACTCGTCCTGATCGATGTAGTAGAGCGCGTCGCTCAACTGGCTGCTGGTGGTGGCCAGCTTGTCATTGGGGTCGTAGCTGCCGGTCACGGTGCGCAGATGCACCGCGCTGTTGTTGGTCAGGTTCGTTTCGGGCTGCGCGATGCTCGCCGTGGCGCTGTGCATGAGTTCGGTGCCGATCAAGGCCGGGTTCGGCGGCACCTGCAGGTTCACGTTGATGTGCCGATTGCCGAATGAGATGAGCTGCGCGAGCGTCCAGGTGAGGGTGTTGCCGTTCACCACGGGCGTCGGGCTGGCACTGGTGAAGGTGAGCGCCGGATCGAAGGTGCAGGACACGGTGAGCGTGCCGGTTCCGCCGAGCGTCTCGTGATGGATGTGCAGGCACAGGTTGTAGTTGAAGCCAGGGCGTGCCGGGCCTGAACCGATGAAAAGCTCAATGTCACGCGGCACGAGTACCGTATCGCCCATGTTCTGCGTCACGGATTGCCCGTTGCTTCCCAGGTTGAATGGGATCGGCCCTCCGATGCAATGCTCGTCGAGCACGGCAGAAGCTTGTTCGACCGTGTAGGACCCGGTGGGCAGGTTGACCTGGTAGTATCCATTGGCCCCGGACATCGCAGTGTAGCCTCCAGGTTCGATCAGCATCACCTCGTTCGGCACGCGCGTCTCGAGGCCCGCCATGATGCAATCCTGGTTATCGTCCATATAGACGGTGCCCTTCAGCGTGCCACAGGGTCCCGGCATCTCAGGCACGGTGAACCACACGGTGTCCGTGCAGTAATCCTCGGATACGAAGAAGTACCCTTCAAGCCATTCGTAAGCGGAGTCCTCGAATCTCGGCGACGAGACCAACGCGTACTCCCCCGGTGCGAGATTCTGACGCAAAATGTTGTGCGGGATCTGGCCGAACATCTGGCCAATCGTGGACTGTGTCTGGAGATCACCGGCGTCCGCACCATCACGGATGAGCCGCAAGAGGTAGGGGTCATCGTTGGGCGCTTCATCCACCTGCACCAGAGCGCTGCCATTGAATTCGGCGGCGCACGCAGCATCCACCATGAGCACTTGCCGATCAGGGTGCGCAGGCGGCTGCGGAACCTGCCCGTAGATCGTTCCCGGACAACCATTGGCATCGGTGAAAGCGATGGAGAGCGGTGTGCCAGCAGGAGGCCACATATCGAAGTTGCCCACATACAAGGCGGCGTAGCCATTCGGACCATCGATCACATCCGAGACATAATTCCCGGACAAGGTCAATGGAGGAACGCCCGTATTGTAAATGCTAGCCTGTCCGAGCATCCGGAATGGAGGGCCGAGCATTTGGTCCGGGCAGCCGACCATGCCATCCACCCACGCTTCAAAAGGAGAGGCCGTGAGCGTGAATTCCGCGGTGGCCTGTTCCAGGTTCGCGTCCGTTACGGTGACACTGTAAGTGCCCGCTACCAGATCGTTCAGCCACGAGTCCGTGGAGCCCGTGCTCCAGGAATAGGTGTAAGGCTCCGTCCCGCCTTGCGGCTGCGCGTAGATCGATCCGGTCGGGTACGTGCAGAATGCCGGTATGTACATCTGTATGGTCACCGTGACGGAAAGCGCGGGCGAACTGATCAGCGCGCAGAAGACGAATGCGTTGAGTTGTTTCATGGCGGCGGTTATTCGTGCTCGATGAGGAATGAATGGTGCAACTGGTTGCCTTCAGTGTCCGTGACCCGGAGGAGGTAGGCACCCGAAGGAAGCCCTTGCAGATCCACCAAGGCGCGGTGTCCTTGTATCGGCTCTTCGCGGACCATGCGCCCATCCAAGGTCAGGATCGACAGCCGCGTCAGCAGTGTGGTCGAATGAACGTTCAATTGTGTTCGCGCCGGAACGGGGTAGACTTGAAGGTGGTCCGTGCTCATCTCCTCCATCCCCGTGCTGAACTCCGCCACCAGAACGCTGGGCTCGGTGATCACCGGCGGGTTGAAGTCGAAATAGATGTTGGCGATGTTCTCGATCACAGTGGCAGGAGCGATGGGCAAGTGCGGTCGGATGCGGAAGCTGATGAGCCCATGGCTCTGCGGTTCGTTCACGTTGCTGTCCGGCAGCAGGATGTTCGGGAATATGAACTTGAGCGTGCCTTGCCCTTGCACGTTCCACGTGTGCTGGTGCGATGCAGTGACCAGTGAGATCGTCGCTGGGTCCAAGGTGGGTGGCAACGTGTCCGTGACCACGATGTTAAAGGCCGTATCCGTACCCGTGTTCTGGAAGCGGATCACGTAATCGATCCACTCGTCCTCATTGATGAAATAAAGAGACTCGCTCGCGCGCGTGCTGGTGAATGCGGTCTTGTCGTTCGGGTCGTAGCTGCCCGTGACCGTGATCGCGGCAGAAGCGGTGTTATTGCTTAGCTCGCCATCGGTGTTCGCCGTGGAGACTCCGGCGCTTGCGAGCAGGTCCGTTCCGATCAAGCCCACATCCGGCGGCACTTGCAGGCGGATGAAATAGTCACGGTCCTGGAAGAGGCTGAGCGCCGATTGGTTCCAGGTGAGCGTATTGCCGCTGACCACCGGTGTTGGCGTTGCACTGATGAAGGTCAGCCCTGGATCGAAGGTGAGCGTGGTGGTGGTGGCACCGCTCGATGAGGACGAGAGGTTCTCCACGTGCATGGTGTAGTGCAGCTCGAAACCGGGGCGCGCTGGGCCGGATGCCAGGCTGATGGCCACATCCAACGGGATCGTGGGCTGGTGACCGATGTTGGCGATCGCCGTGTTGCCGTTGACAGTGGCTGCTGCGGGGCAGCTCTGTGCGATGGCAGGTGCGCTGGTGGTCATGGTATAGCTGCCGTTCGGCACCACCACGAAATAGCTGCCGCCGCTGGTGGTGTAATAGGGACCCGGCTGGATCTCCACTACCACGTTCGAAGCGTTCGCTTCGGTGTCCAGGCAATCGCTGTTGTAATCCATGTAGGTGCTGCCGGAAATGCTGCCGCAAGTGGGCCCCAGGTCAGGTATCGTTACCAAGATGCTGTCCGAGGCACAGCCAGCGCCCTGGAGCAACGAAAGCGTAATACCCAGACGGTGCATCAGGTAATAGTTCCCGGGTTCCAAGCCGACGAATGCATACACATTGGGAGCAACCGATTGGAAATTGTTCGCCCATCCCTCAAACTCATTGCTCCCTTCGGATTTCAGTATGTAGTACGTATCGGTCGTCGGTTCGGGAGTAGTGGTGAAAGTGACCTGGCCCGAAGCCACGTTGGCGCACGAGCCCTGCACGTCCACCACGGCGAAACTGGGCCATGAAGTGATCGGGTACCCCGCCGTGAAGCTCAATGTACCGGTGCATCCGTTCACATCCCAAAAGGTCACCATCTGTCCGCTACCTGGAGGGATCGGGCCGGGATTCAGGTAATAGTTGCCCGGACCTGCCGGAGGCGGCACCACATCAATGAACCCCTGCGAAGCGGACCAGGGGCTCACATCGGCTGGCACCCCAGTCGGCTGGGGGGGAAAGAAGAACTCATGGTAATTCTGGCCGGGGCAATAGGCGTGCGGGAAGTTGTAGTCGAACGCTCCGTAGTCCACGCTGATCACGGTGGCTTGCTCGGTCACTTGCGTGCCCACGAAGTCGGTAACGGTAACACTGTAGGTACCTGGGCTCAGGTTGGTTATTCCTTCCGTGGTCTCACCGCCGCCCCAGAGGTAGGTATAGGGCGGCACCCCGCCGGAGACGGATGCATACACAGACCCATTCGCATAGGTGCAGGTCTCGTTCAGCACTTGCAGATTCACGGTGAGCGCGAAGGCCTGTGCGCTCGCGAGTAGGAATGTGGTTCCGAGTAATGCTTTGGTCATGATCGGTCAGTGCTTTACGAATCGCTCGCGTGCTGTTGTTCCGTTGGTGAATTCAGCGATCAGCAAATAAGCCCCGCTGGTGAGTTCCTTCACTTCGATGCCACCGTTGCTCGCGCGCAGGTTCGCTTGTTTCACCATGCGGCCATCGGTGGCAAGGATGCTGACCCGCTCGATCATCCGAGCACTGGAAATCGAGAGCTGATCGCTCACAGGTACCGGTGCAAGCATGAGCCCGCTTCCATGCTGCTCCGTCACGCTTGTGGAGAACTCCGCCACCAGCACGCTCGGCTCGGTGATCACCGGCGGGTTGAAATCGAAATAGATGTTGGCGATGTTCTCGATCACGATGCCGGGCGATAGCGGTTGCACGGGTCGGATCCGGAACGATACCAGTCCATGCGACGCCGCCTCATTCACATTGCTGTCCGGAAGCAGGATATCAGTGAAGGTCCACTCCACCACACGGCCCGGCATGAATGCCACATCGAAGGCATGCGAGGCCGTGCCCTGATGAAAACTCGCCATGTCGAATTCCGCAGCGAGCGTATCGGTGATCACCACGGTGAAGGCCGTATCGGTGCCGGTGTTCTGGAAGCGGATCGTGTAGTCGATCCATTCATCCTGATCCAGGTAGTACAGCGCATCGCTCCAACCCGAGCTTGTGCGCGCGGTCTTGTCATTGGGGTCATAGCTGCCCGTCACCACCTGCGTGATACCGATGGCATTGTTCGAGAGGTCGTTGTCCGCGAGGGCACAAGCAGCCGTGATGGAAGAAGCGAGCACGGTGCCGAGGGCTGTGGCCACAGGCACATCGTACTGCACCCAGATGCCAAGCTGAGCGAAGGCCGTGAGCTGAGGCAGATCCCATGTGAGGGTACTGCCAGCGACGGAGGTCGGGGTAGGCGAAGCCGATAGGTAATTGAGCACTGGATCATGGTTGAGCACTACCTGCACCGCACCGCTGAGCTTCGCGCTGAGATTCCTTACGGTTAACTGGTGGGTCGTTGTGAAACCCGGCCGTGCCACACCACCACCCGCGTATAGGGCGATGTCAAGGGGCAGCGTGCTGCTATCAGCCAGTTGGATCACCGAGGCGTTGGAATTCACGGCAAAGGGTATCGGCTGCGGCAATGGGCACAGCGGCACGATGCCAGGTGCTGTATGCTCCAGCGTATAGTTGCCGTTGGGCAGCGCGAACAAGAACTCGCCATTCCCTCCGGTGAGCACCCACTCATCCACTGGCTGGATGTTGAGCACCTGATAAGGCATTCGGATCTCGCCCGCACCCGGCTGGCAGTCCTGATCGTCATCGAGGAAGTTCGTCCCACTCACTGTGCCGCAGGGCACGGTCAGCACAGGAACGGTGAACGGCACAACGGCCGGACAGGCGCCGTACCAGTCCATGCGGAGCTCGTAATCGCCAGCGAGCAGACCCTGCACCTGGATCGTCTGTGGCGCGTTCCACGGATAGGTCGGCGCGGCCACCTGGTTCCCATTCCGGAAGATCCTCATCGTAGGCGGCACCCATGGCATCTGTTGGCAGTGGATCTCGACACGGCCGTTGGCACCGCCCGCGCACGCGCCATGCACCGCTGCAATGCTTGGCACGCTGTCCACGCCGATGATGGTGTGCGAGCCGGAGCCAGTGCATCCGAGCGCGTCGGAGTATGTGTAGGACACCGTTTCGCCCAAACAGAAGCCGCCGTAAATGGGCATGAGGTCCTGGGTCATGCCCACCCATGAGATGTTGCTTGACGCGTTCCAATCAATCGTAATGGGGGGCGTGCCACCGAACAGTTCCAGCGGCATGGCCATTTGGCCGTTGCATTGGCCTGCGCAAGCGCCGCCCCAGATCATACCGCCCATGCCATCCGGAAGCGGGTAGTACTGTCCTCCCTCCTGATAGGGCAGGAACCCATAGCTCTGTACGGTCACTTGCTCACTCGCCTGTGCGCCCAGGTCGTCCGTGACCGTAAGGGTATAGGTGCCCCCCGGCACGTCCATCAGATCCTCCGAGGTGGCACCGTTGGACCAGGAGAACGAATACGGCTCCACTCCTCCGCCCACCTGAACATCCACCCGGCCATTGCTGTTGCCGCAGGTTTCAGGGATCACGGTATTCACTTGTACGAACATCGCATGCCCACCAAGGAAGGTGAGCATCGCGAAAACGACCGGGAAGAGGCGCATGATCATTGTTTGATGAAGCGTTCGTGAGCGATGCTCCCATTATCCAAGATGGCAACGAGGAAGAACGAACCTGCCCGAAGTCCTGAGACATCGATCGTCCCGCTGGTCGTTCGCATTCTGCGGCGCAGAACCTCTCTTCCGTCGGCTGCGATGATGGTGATCATATAGATGGTCCCATCCGAAGAGATCCACAGCTGGTCGTTCGCTGGATTCGGCAGCAGGCGAATGGCTTCAAGTGACTGCCGCTGCGTTCCCGTACTGAACTCCGCCGTTAGCACGCTCGGCTCGGTGATCACCGGCGGGTTGAAGTCGAAGTAGATGTTCGCTATGTTGATGATCTCCGTGCCGGGTAGCAAGGGAAGGTGCGGCCTGATCCGGAACGACACGAAGCCGTGACTGGCTGTTTCGTTCGCATTGCTGTCTGGCAGCAGGATGTTCGGGAAGATGAACTTCAATACCCCCTGCCCCACCAGGCTGCGCATCACATTGTGCGATGCGGCTCCCCAGATGATGGACGCGGGATCAAGCGTTGTCGGCAACGTGTCCGTGATGATGACGGTAAAGGCCGTGTCGTTCCCGGTGTTCTGGAAGCGGATGGTGTAGTCGATGAACTCGTCCACATCGATGTAGTAGAGCTCATCGCTGTAGCGTGAGCTCGTATTGGCCTGCTTGTCGTTCGGATCGAAGCTGGCAGTGATCGTTACCGCATGCCCGACTGCATTGTTCGCAGGAACGGCATCGGTGTTCGCTGTGGAAACGGTGACCGTGCTGTTCAGAACGGTGCCGATCAGGCCTACATCAGGCGGCACTTGGAAGCGAACCTGGATGCTACGCTCCACAAAGGCGCCCAACGAAGCCTGGTTCCAGGTGATCGTGTTCCCCACTACGCTGCTTGGTGCGGGAGTGGAAATAAGGAATGCGACCGCAGGATCGAAGGTCATGACGGTACTCGTTGCACCGCTTGCTGCTGGTGTGAGGTTGGTCGTGCCGATCGTGTAACGCAACTCGAAGCCCGGTCTAGCCGGACCGCTCGCCATCATCACCTGCACGTCCATGGTTACCAAGGCAGTGTCCGCGATGTTCAAGGTCTGTGTGCCGGTCACGTTCACCGGCGCAGGTGGCGCCGGGCAATGCTGCGCGATGTCGGCAGCGATCTGCTGCACGGAGTAAGGCCCACTCGGCAGGTTGATGCTGTATGCACCGTTGCCATTCGCTGTGGTGTAATAAGGACCGGGTTGGAACTCGAGCAGCGCACCAGGGACGCGCGTTTCTGAACCCGCAGCGCCCATCACGCAATCCTCGTTGTAGTCCATATACACCGTGCCATTCACATTACCGCAACCAAGGCCCAGATCGGGGATCGTCACCATCACCGAATCCCCGCAGCCTCCGCCGGGCATCCATCCGGAGAACGGGGCGAAGTTGGCAACCTGCGTCAACCAGTAATCCCCAGCTGCAAGTCCTGTCCAGGTCTGAACGAGGTCGTTCGCCTCGGTTGCGAAATGTCCGTACGTACCTCCACCCGTACCGACGATCGTTCCATTCGGGCCGAAGAGCGTCCCCGCACCATCGGTCAGTTGATGCCACGTCCGTGCATAGGTCGGACTATGTTGCAATACGGCCAGTAAAGACCCGTTGGCCCCACCAGCACATGCACCTTGAATATCAAGTATCACTGGTGTGGTCCAGGTAGGCTGCCCCAGCCTGTATCCGCTACTAAGCACACCCGCACATCCGTTCGCATCCATGAACTGCAGTTCGATGGGGTTGTAACCATACGGGCCGGTGTAGTACGCGGAGTAAATGGGTTCACCCATATAAATGCCCGTGAAATACGGTGTGCTGAATGTGACGGCGCCATTCGGCACTCCGCCGAAGAGCAAGTAGCCGCCGTACGGATCACCAGGGCACAGACTACCACCGCTGGTGGCCACTATTTGGTACCCCCCAGAGGTCACGGTATGGTTGGCGGTGGCCTCGTCGCTCTGGCTGTCCGTCACGGTCACGGAGATCGGGCCTGCACTCAGTCCGATCACGGACGCCGTGGTGGCTCCCGTGCTCCAGAGGTAGGTGTATGGCGGCACTCCTCCGCTCACGTTTGCTTGCGCGGCTCCATCGGCATACGAACAATTCTCGTGCGCAGTGATCTGGATGTTCACAATGATCGCCTGCAACTGAACAACACCGATCATGAACATGCTCGCAAGCAAACCACGCAGGACCTTGGCTGGAGGGGTCGGTATCATTGTTCTCAAGGTTTGATGATCGTGGTCGTCCATCGCTTATCGGTCACCAAGATGACCTCCAACACGTAGAGGCCGGCGGAAAGGTCAGTCACCTCCAGACGCGCTGAGCTACCAACTACATTGATAGTCCGCAACATGCGGCCGTCCACTGCGCGCAATCGGATCTCCTTGATCACATCGGTCGTACCCATTCCGCCCACGGTGAGGTGATCTGTAGCTGGGTTCGGGAACACGTAGAGTCCTGGTGTTGCTCTATTCGGCTCAACTTCGGTACTGTACTCCGCCATCAACACGCTCGGCTCGGTGATCACTGGCGGGTTGAAGTCGAAGAAGATGTTGGCGGTGTTCTCGATCACGGTGCCCGGCGCGATGGGCAGGTGCGGACGAATGCGGAAAGAGACGTATCCGTGACTGCGCGGCTCATTCACGTTGCTATCGGGCAGCTGGATGTTGTAGAAAGCCCATCGCAGCACCCGGCCATCGCGGATGGAGAGTGAGTTGGGATGCGATGACGCGCCGACCACGAGGGTGGCCAGGTCCAGCTCAGGCGGCACCGTGTCCGTGATCACCACATTGAAGGCGGTATCCGTGCCCGTGTTCTGGAAGCGGATGGTGTAGTCGATCCATTCATCCACATCGATGTAGAATAGCTCGTCGCTCCATGCGCTGCTGGTGCGCGCCGTCTTGTCGTTCGGGTCGTAGCTGCCGGTGATGGTGGTGATGAGCGATGCGCTGTTGTTCGCTGGCACAGCATCGGCATTGCCAGTGGCGAAGCTGCCGCCGAAGAGCAGGTCTGTGCCCAGCAGGATGATGTCCGGCGGCACTTGGAAGCGCATGTGGACCACGCGCTCCTGGAATGAGCTGAAGGCAGGGATGCTCCAGGTGATGGTATTGCCGACCACATTGCCCGCAGGGGTGGACGAGATGTAGCCCAGCAATGGGTCGAAGGTCACCGTGAGCGTGCTGCTCCCCGTGCTGGCCAGCGTGAGGTTGGTCATGCGCGCGGTGCATGCGAGCTCGAAGCCCGGCCGTGCGGCACCGCTGGCCATGCTGATGGCCGCATCCATCGGTACCAGTGCCGTGTCGGGTATGTTCACCGTGACCGGGGCCTGGCTGCCCGCGAGGGTGAATGGGATCGGCGCGCCACTGCAATGCACATCCAGGATGGCGCTCTGCTGCTCGATCGTGTACGCGCCATTCGGCAGGTTCACGCTGTAGCCATTGCTATTGCTCAGCACGTACGTCGGCCCCGGCAGGATCTCGAGCACCACGCCAGGCACGATAGGCTCATTCCCTTGGCGCGCGCAGTCCTCGTTGTTGTCCATGAAGGGCGCGCCCCGGACGTTCGCGCAGCCATTGCCCAGATCCGGGATGGTGAATGGCGTGGTCTGCTGGCAGCCGCTGCTCACCAGGAAGTCCGATTCACTCATGAACTGCGTGAGGAAGTAATCGCCAGGAGGGAGCAAGGCATAGGTGTTCGTGTACGTCTGGCTGCCTGCCCCGAAAGTGGCGATATGGTTGAAGTTGAAGTCCTGGATCTTCACCTGCGTGGATTGGCTATGCCCCTCCAAGCCTGTTTGGAAAGTGATTGACCCATTGCTCCCATTGGCGCAAGCGCCTTCAATGTCGAGAATGGTGAGGTCCGGCCACTCGACCGGATAGCCGATGTACTCGTAAAGCGTGCCCGAGCATCCGCCCCCATCGGTGAAGGTGTAGTTCAAGCCTGTTCCGTACTGTCCCGCAGCCGACCACGTGCCTACATAGAATGTATCCAGCGGCAAGGAGCCGAAGAAGTCGTAATAGATGTACTCCTGCAGCATCTGGCCATTGACGGTATAGGGCAAGGGACCCATGTATGGCTCTCCCCACGTGTCAATGCCCGGTCCATCAACCACCACACCAGTGATCGCATTGCAGAGCCCCTCCGGGCCGCCATTCCCAAGATCGGTTAGGGCGTAAGGCTGCCCAACCAGATCGATGTTCGCGGTCGCCTGATCGCTCAGCGCGTCGGTCACCGTGACCGAGTACGAGCCCGGGGTGACACCACTGATGGTGGCGGTAGTTTCACCCGTGCTCCACATATAGGTGTATGGGCCCACGCCCCCAGTGGCCCATGCCAGCAACTGCCCACTGGGGTAATTGCAGGTAGGATAGGTCTGCACGGAGATGTTCGCTGTAATGGCCAGGGCATCCAATGACGCCAAGAGCAGGGCGAGGTGGAGCAGGAAGATTCCGCGTAAGAGTGCTTTCATTGAGTTTGGCTTTGCCCACAGCGGGCCGTGAGCATGCTTGGCAGACGCCTGCTTTTAATTTGGATGCCTAAACCTAGCAAAGTCCTTTGAACAGCAGCCCGTTACCTTCGCGCGCCACGAACACCTGCGCCGGAACAATTGCCTCCTGCGCCTGCCCCTGCCGCCTTGAGTTCCCCTCGCACCGTCGCCTTCCACACCCTGGGCTGCAAGCTCAACTTCAGCGAGACCAGCACCCTGGCACGGTCGCTGGATGAGGCAGGCTATGCGCGCGTGAAAGTGGAAGAGCGCCCCGATGTCTTCGTTCTCAACACTTGCAGCGTCACCGAGAATGCCGATAAAGAATGCCGCCAATGGGTGCGGCGCTTCCAGCGGATCAATCCCGAGGCCTTCATCGCCGTTGTGGGCTGCTACGCCCAACTGAAGCCGACCGAGATCGCCGCCATCCCGGGCGTCAACCTCGTGCTCGGCGCGAATGAGAAGTTCGATCTGGCCGCGCACATCGACCGGCGTCTGTCATCAGCCGAAGCCGGTCATCGCGAGCCGTTAGGCGAAGCGATCTTCTCACCCATTAAGGACACACGCAAGTTCATCCCCTCCTACAATTCAGGTGACCGCTCCCGTACTTTCCTCAAGGTGCAGGACGGCTGCGACTACTTCTGCTCCTTCTGCACCATCCCACTCGCCCGCGGCCGAAGCCGCAGTGGCACCATCGCGGAGGTGGTGGCCATTGCTGAGAAGATTGCGGCAACCGGCGTGAAGGAGATCGTGCTCACGGGCGTGAACACCGGCGATTTCGGACGTGGCCATGGCGAAGACTTCCTCGGGCTCATCGAAGCGCTTGACCAGGTGGAAGGAATCGCCCGCTTCCGCATCAGCAGCATCGAGCCCAACCTGTGCAGCGATTCCGTCATCGGCTTCGTAGCGGAGAGCGAGCGCTTCATGCCGCATTTCCACATGCCCTTGCAGAGCGGAAGCGACGTGATCCTGGAGCGCATGCGCCGCCGCTACGACACCGCCCTCTATGCCGATCGCGTCGCGCGCATCAAGTCCCTCCTCCCCCACGCCTGCATCGGCGCCGATGTGATCACCGGTACGCCCGGCGAAACGGATGAGGAGTTCCTGAAGACCCACGCCTTCATCCGCGCGCAGGCCATCGACTACCTGCACGTGTTCACCTACAGCGAACGTGCCAACACCACCGCCGTGCGCATGGACGACATCGTGCCAATGGAGACCCGGCGGGAGCGCACCAAGCAGCTGCGCATCCTCGGAAGCAAGCTTCAGCGCGCGCATTACGAGCGCCATGTGGGCAGCGTGCGCAACGTGCTCTTCGAGGCGGAAGAGGTCGATGGCCGCATGCTCGGCTACACCGACAACTACCTGCGCGTGACGATGCCATACAGAGCATCCATGGCGAACAACGTCGTTCCGATGAAGCTCATCCGCTTCGATGGCGATGGCCATGTTGAAGGCGAGGCAGTCAGTTGGGGCTCAACCCACAACCTGCTCAACCTCCAACCCTCAACCAGCATCTGACCTGATGTACCCCACCCTGTACCACGCCTTCTTCGACCTCTTCGGCGTCGATCTCCCCTTCCTGCGCCCGCTCAACAGCTTCGGCTTCTTCGTGGCCGTGGCCTTCATCTTCGCTAGTTGGACCCTGGGCCTGGAACTGCGGCGCATGGCCGGCCTCGGCTTGCTGAAGCCGACCACGCGCACGGTCACCATCGGCAAGCCAGCCACCATCGGCGAACTCGTCGGCCAGGGCCTGTTCGGCTTCCTCCTCGGCTGGAAAGGCCTCTACTTCATCGGCAACGCCTCGGAGGTGCTCGCCGACTTCCCGGGCTTCCTGCTCAGCGGCCAAGGCAGTTTCATCGGCGGCATCGTAGTGGGGGCGCTGCTGGCCTGGCTCCGCTGGCGCGCGAAGGAGAAAGCGAAGCTCGCCGAGCCGCGCACCGAGCAAGTGCTGGTGCAGCCGCAGGACCACGCGGGCAACATCACCATGACCGCAGCCATCTGGGGATTCATCGGCGCCAAGCTCTTCCATTGGCTCGAGTATCCGGATCAATTCATCTCGTTCCTCACCGATCCCGCCGGCGATGATATCATCACCGGGCTCACCATGTACGGCGGGCTCATCGTGGCAGGGGCGATGGTGATCCGCTACTTCCGCAGGAACGGCATCCCTGCGTGGAGCGGAACCGATGCCGCAGCCCCCGGAGTGATGCTCGCATACGCCATTGGCCGCATCGGCTGCCAGGTGAGCGGCGATGGCGACTGGGGCGTGGCCAACACGAACCCCGCTCCCTCGTGGATGCCCTCGTGGCTGTGGAGCTACGACTATCCGAACAACGTGAATGCGGTCACGGGACCGCAGCGCGGCGGATACGAGGGCGTGCCGATCACCGACGGCACCTGTTTCGAGGGCTATTGCACGCATCTGGAACCGGGCGTTTATCCCACGCCGCTCTACGAGACCATCATGTGCCTGCTCCTCTTCGGCGTGCTGTGGGGCCTGCGCAAACGGTTGAAACCAGCGGGCAGCATCTTCTTCCTCTTCCTTTTCCTCAACGGCCTCGAGCGCTTCTTCATTGAGAAGATCAGGGTGAACGAACCGGTGCTGGGCAGCATCACCCAGGCGGAGATCATCTCCTCCGCGCTGATGGTCGCCGGGATCGCAGGGCTCATCTGGCTGCGACGCCGGAACACAACCACAGCCGCATCCTGAGCCCTTGGCTCGAATAGCCTCATCAGAACACAGACAACCACGAGAATGGACCTTCGAAAGCTCACGGACCAGGTCGCGGCGCTCAGCGTTGATGTCGCTTCGTTCATCCGCAGTGAATCGGGCAAGCTCACCGAGGCACGGGTGAGCGCCAAGAGCGCCAACAACCTCGTGACCCATGTGGACCATGTGAGCGAGGACCGGCTGGTAGAAGGGCTGGAGAAGCTCGTTCCCGATGCAGGCTTCATCGCCGAAGAAGGGAGCGGCGAGCAGGCTGAGCGATTCAACTGGGTGATCGACCCGCTCGATGGCACCACCAACTTCGTGCATGGCGTGCCGTGCTATTGCATCAGCATCGCCTTGCTCGATGGCACCGAGCCCCTGCTGGGCGTGGTGCACGAGGTCACGCGCGATGAGCGCTTCACGGCCTGGCGCGGCGGCGGGGCCTATCTCAACGGCCTGCCGATCCGCGTGAGCGAGCGCAGCACCTTGCAGGACAGCCTGCTCGCCACCGGCTTCCCATACGACGACTTCGGCCATGAGCAGGAGTACATGGATCTGCTGCGGGAGCTGATGCACCGCACGCGCGGCATCCGCCGCTTAGGCAGCGCAGCCGCCGATCTCGCCTACGTGGCCTGCGGCCGTTTCGAGGCCTTCTATGAGTATGGCCTCAATAGCTGGGATGTGGCTGCTGGCGTGCTGCTGGTGCGCGAGGCTGGCGGCAAGGTCACCGGATTCCGCCCCAGCAAGGATCCAGTATTCGACGAGGAGATCCTGGCCAGCAACAGCGCCATCCACAACGAATTGCTGGAGGTGATCGAGCGCAACTGGCAGCGGCAGGATTGAACGCAGGCCACAGCGGCTGTTCAACGGGGCGCCTTCACCCCAGCGTGAACCGCAGCCCGAGGAACCAGCGTCGTCCCTGCAGGGGCGCGTAGATGTACGCCGTATCGAAGCTGTAACCGTTGGGATTGTCCACCGGGTCGTTGGCGCTGGCATCGAAGGGGTCATGGGGGCGCATCAGCGGGTCGCGCGGCACGAAATCGAACAGGTTCTTCACCCCGCCATAGAATTCGAGCCCATCGCCCAGCACCTTCTTCACTTGCACGTTGGCGATGGCATGGGTCGGGCTGTATTCCGGCCGATAATCGTCAGGCAGCACGGGCAAGCGCATCGGGCCGTACCACTGGCCGGTGAGATCGATCGTGAAGCGCTTCGGCAGGTTCATGCCCGCCGAGAAGGTGCCCGACCAATCCGGCGCGAAGACCTGATCGACCCGCATCACCGCCCGATCCGCATCCCTGACCTCATTGTAAACATCCATGTACGTGATGCCTGCCATGAACTGGAACCACTTGCCGATGCGGGCTTCGGCGGTGAGCGCCGCGCCTTGGGATACCCCATGACCATCGAGGTTGGCGTAGAGGATGCGGTCGGGGTCGGTATCGTAATCGGGCACGATGCGGTTGCTGAACCATGTGTAGAAAACCTGCCCATCGAGGCTGAGTGCATTTCGCTCTCCGGTCCACCTGCGCACCACGTTGAGCGTGCCATTGAGCGAACGCTCAGGCCGGAGCTCCTCCGTAATGAGCACCTCGCGCGCGCCGGTGAGGGCGGCGTGGTCCTCGGTGAAGAGGTTCACCACGCGGAATCCGGTGCCGAAGCTGCCACGCACCGCCCACCGCCCGCTCGGCGCGAACTTGTAGGCTAGGCGTGGCGAATGCACGAGCCCATGCACACGATCGTGGTCGATGCGATATCCGAGCAGCAGGGTCTGCGCATCGGCGAAGCGCCATTCGTCCTGCAGGAAGAGGCCTGGCAATGGCGAACGTTGCGGCAATGGGGTCGCTGGCGTGCCATCGTCATAGTAGGTGAAGCGGTACGCCGCTCCGGCGGTCAAATCATGCTGTGCGCCGATGCGCTGCTGCCAGTACGCCTGCCCGAATAGGATGCGCTGATCAGCGGTGTAGCGCGTGGTGCCGTAGTAGCTGTCCTGGAAGTGCCGGTTGAAGCTCAACTGTGCGAGCACCTTCGGCTTGATGGGCAGCTGATACTGCCCGATCAGCTCCACGCGATCGGTGAGGATGCTCTCGCCGTAGATGCTGTCGCCTCCTTGGAAGGCGGGCGTCCAATCCATCTGTCCGCCCCAGCGGTCCTCGCGCACGTATCGCGCAGCTACGCTCGCCACGCGTCGTTCCGGCCTGCGGAGATTCAACTTATTGAATAGGCTGAGGCGCTTGCTGAGGGCGAGGTCGGTGAAGCCGTCCCCATTCTCATCGCGCGGGTCATCGTACCAGAAGGCATTCACGCCGAAGAGGTTGTTCAAGCGGCCTTCGGCTCTGCCCGATCGCACGCCGGCATCAACGTTCACCTCATTCCAGCCGGTGGTGAACGCATCGGCCGTGAGCCGAGGCGCCAGCGCAGGGTCCTTGGTGATAACATTGATGATGCCGCCCATGGCCTCGCTGCCGTAGAGCGCCGAGCCCGGTCCTTTCATCACCTCCACGCGCTCGATCAATCCCAGCGGGATGCCGCTCAGCCCATACACGGTGCTCAGTCCGCTCACGATGGGCATGCCATCGATGAGCACCATGGTGTAGGGCCCTTCCATGCCGTTGATATGGATGTCGCCGGTGTTGCACACGCTGCAATTGATCTGCGGCCGCACGCCGTTCACCATGCCGATCGCATCGAAGAGCGCGGGCGATGGATTGCGCCGGAAGAGCTTCGGCGTGATCACCTCGATCGGCACCGGGCTCTCGCTGCGGCTCACTTCCTTCATCGTTCCCGTGACCACCACCTCGTCAAGCTCATTGCTCGTCGCGGCCAAGGTGATCGTGCCCCCATCAAGCGTTCCGTTACCCAGGGTGAAGGCCTTCGCCGTTCGGGCGTGGCCGACGGCAGAGAAGATCAGCCGCACGCTTCCGCATGGCATATCGCTCAACTCGAATCGGCCATCGGCGCCCGCCGCTGTCCCGCGCGAGGTCCCTTCCACCGCCACGCTCGCGAAAGGCAAGGGTCCTTCTGCCGAGCGAACGGCGCCCCTCACCCCGCATTGGCCAAGGGCCTGCCCGGCGACCAGCGCGAAGAAGGAGGTTATCCACCAGCGAATCACGCCGCGAATCTATCACGAATTTAGTCCTGTCTAATTTTTTTTCTACTTTTGACGCAGAATCATGCTCACCCGCAGCGAAGAGGACCATATCAAGGCCGTGTACGCCCTCTTGCAGGAGGCCGACCGCGCCTCCAACAAGGACATCGCCGAGCGCCTGCGCACCAAGGCGAGCAGCGTCACGGACATGCTCAAGAAACTCGCGGATAAGGGCTGGCTCAAGCACGAGCCCTATTACGGCGTGAAGCTCACGGCCAAGGGACAGGCCCTCGCCTTGCAGCTCGTGCGCAAGCACCGGCTCTGGGAGACCTTCCTGGTGGACCGCCTCGGCTTCGGCTGGGACGAGGTGCACGAAGTGGCCGAACAGCTCGAGCACGTGGCCAGCGAAAAGCTCACCGACAAGCTCGATGCCTACCTCGGCAAGCCGGCCTTTGACCCTCATGGCGATCCCATCCCTGACCGTAACGGCCGCATCCGCGAGCGCCGGACCAAGCGCCTCGACGCGTGCAAGGCAGGCGAGCAGGTGCGCATCGCCGCCGTGAGCGAGACCACCGATGGCCTGCTGCGCCTGCTCGACGCCAAAGGCCTGCGCATCGGCAGCGAGCTCGCGATCCAGGAGGTGCATGCCTTCGATGGCAGCATGGATGTGAAACCGCAGCGCGGCGCCGCCTTCAGCCTTAGCAAGGACGTGAGCCACCATCTGCAAGTTGAATCCGCATGAACGACATCCTCGACTTCTTCGGGCGAATCGACCCGGTGCTGGGCGCCTTCCTAGCCACCGCCTTTACATGGCTCGTCACCGCAGCGGGCGCTGGCCTGGTCTTCTTCTTCGGCAATGCCTCGCGCAAATGGCTCGATGGCATGCTGGGCTTCACCGGCGGCGTGATGGTAGCGGCCAGCTTCTGGAGCCTGCTCACGCCCAGCATCGAGATCAGCGAGCGCCTCGGCAACATCCCGTGGCTCGCGCCCGCCATCGGATTCGCGGCCGGCGCCCTCTTCCTCTTCGCCCTGGACAAGGTGCTGCCCCACCTCCACATCAACTTCGACCCCAGCCGCAGCGAAGGCCCGCATACCAATTGGCACCGCACCACCCTGCTGGTGCTGGCGATCACCTTGCACAACATCCCAGAGGGACTGGCAGTCGGCGTGCTCTTCGGCGGCGTGGCGGCGGGCATGCCCGAAGCCAGCATCGGCGGCGCGGTGGCGCTGGCCATCGGCATCGGCCTGCAGAACTTCCCGGAAGGCTTCGCGGTGAGCATGCCCCTGCGCCGCCAAGGCGTGAGCAAGCTGCGCAGCTTCTGGTACGGGCAGCTGAGCGCCATCGTGGAACCGGTGGCCGGCGTGATCGGGGCAGTGGCCGTGATCCATATGCAGAGCGTGCTGCCGTATGCGCTGGCCTTCGCCGCTGGCGCCATGATCTACGTGGTGGTGGAGGAGGTGATCCCCGAGACGCAGCAGGATAAGTACACCGACATCGCCACCCTCGGCTTCATCGGCGGCTTCATCGTGATGATGATATTGGATGTTGCGCTGGGGTGAGGAAGATGCCTCAGGCCACTCCGGCCTCTGAGATTCGCACCTCCTCCTTCGGCACGCGCAGCAGTAACACAAGGCCTAGGATGAAGAAGGTGCACAACGCGATCGCCGTGTTGCGCAGGTCATTGGTGAGCTGGAACACCACGCCGAAGATCATGGTGCCCAGCACAGTGCCCACGTAGTAGCTCACGTCGTAGAAACTGAAGTAGGAGGCCGTGTCATTCGTTTCTGGCAGGAACTTGGCGTAGGTGCTGCGGGCCAGTGCTTGGCAACCGCCCATCACCAGGCCCACGCAGCTTGCCAGGATGTAGAACTCATGCGTCCACCGCGTGAAGTAGGCGGCCGTGCAGATGCCTACCCACACCGCCACGCCGATGGCCAGGGCGCGGATGTTCCCGAAGCGCGCGCTGAGCCGCACGAAGAGCGCAGCACCGAGGGCCGCGACCAGCTGGATGAGAAGGATGCTGATGATGAGGCTCTCCGGTGCAATGGGTGCCACTTCACCGTACTCGTCCACGGTCTTGATCTCGTGCTCGGCGAAGATCACGGCGAGGTACATCACCGTTTGGATGCCCATGTTGAAGACGAAGAAGGCCAGCAGGTAGCGCTTCAGCCTTACTGTGGACATGAGCTGCCGCCACACCTTGCGCAATTCACGGTAGCCGCTCCAGAGCACGCCATCGCGGCCATCGGCTGCGGGCGTGCGCTTGGGCAGGCGACGGAAAGCGATCTGCGCGAAGCCCGCCCACCAGAGGCCGACCGTGATGAAGGTGACCCGTGCTGGCACGCCGCCGTATGTCACATCGCCGATGGTGATGCTCTTCGGCAGGGAGAACCAATCGGGCTTCATCACCATGAGCAGGTTGATGACGAGCAGGATCACGCTACCGATGTAGCCCATGGTGTAACCGCGCGCGCTCACCTTGTCGTGTTGGTCCTTGCCGGCGATATCAACAAGGAAGGCATCGTAGAACACGAGGCTGCCACTGAAGCCGATGCAGGCAAGCGCCACAAGGCCCAGGCCCCACCAAATGCCTTCGAGGGTGAAGAAAGCCAGGCCCGCGCAGGACATTGCGCCGAGGTAGCAGAACCCCTTGAGGAATGCGAGCTTGTTGCCGCGGCTGTCGGCGATGCCGCTGAGCAAGGGGGCGATCACCGCCACGATCAGGAAGCCCGCCGAGAGGGCATACGAATAGAGCGACTGAGCAGGGATGCCGATGGCGCTGTTCAGCACCAGATCTTCCCCTTCCTCGCCTTTGGTGATGGCCGCATAGAAGATCGGGAACACCGCGCTCGTGATCGTGAGCGAATAGACTGAGTTGGCCCAATCGTAGAAGGTCCATGCGCGGATGACCTTGGGGTCGTTCTTCGTGCTCATGTACGGTGCTCCAGTGCCAAGGTGCCAGGGTGCCAAGGTGCACAACGGCCTTGGATGGGCCTTAATCCTATTCGTTCATCAGGGCCAGCCAGCTTAATATGCCAAAGGCTCCAGTCACTCCGCCCAGCTCTTGATTCAGTCCACCCGCATGGATTTGATCAGCGAAAGGATGGTTCCGTTCAACCGCATGCACTCCGTCCGAAGCACCTCGACCTCTTCCCTCTTCAAGTAACCGATCCGCTCGGCCAGGATCACCATCGAACGCACTTCATCGCACGAGCTTCTGGCAATGGTCAGGTAAAAGCGGAACTTCCGGTTCGAGCCGCTGTTGAATCCCTCGGCGATGTTGTTCGCCACGGAAACACTGGCCCGAAGGATCTGGTCTCGGAAACCGAAATCCCGATGGTCTTTGAACCGTGGGTAGACCGAAGCACTGAGGTCGATTGCTCGTTGCCAAGCGACGATCTCCTCGAAGTCCTTGAAGGCTGCCATGTGCGTGGGCTTTTACGCAAGCTAGCAATCACACCGCGAACGACTTTCTGTCCCCGGCCAACGCCAAGCGCACCGTTGCACCTTAGCACCACTGCACCTTAGCACCTCGCACCAAGGCATTCACGCCCCCTACTTCACCACCACGGTAACGCGCCGGTTCTTGCTCATGCCCACCTCGTTGCCGCTGTCATCGGCTGGTTCGCTGGCATCCTTGTGGCTCACTGTGATCCGCCCGGCATCGATGCCCATCTCCACCAGCGCATCGCGAACGGCCTCGGCGCGCTCCTTCGAGAGTTCGGCCAGGTCGGGGCGGATGCGCGTGCGGTCCATCTCGGTGGCGTCGAAGTGGCCGGTGAGCTCGATGCGCATGGCGGGATCCTCGGTCATGGCCTTCTTGATGTCCTCCAGCCAGGGCTCCATGCTGGGATCGATGTTGCGCTGGAAGCGCTTGAAATAAATGGTCTGGCGCTCGGCCCGATCCTTCGGCTTCAGGCCGGGAGGGGTGACGCCCTTGCGGCTGAAGATGTACTCGCTCTCGGCATCCTTGAGCTGCTCGCAGGAGCAGGAATTGCGGTTCTTCACCGGATATACCTCCACATTGTCGATGTAGTAGTAGGCGCTGAAGACCTGCGGACGCGTCTCGCCCTTGGGCCGCTTGGACTTCGTGTTGTCCGTTTTCTCGGTGGCGGCGAAGTTCCCGATGATCATCCACTCCTCGTTGCCCTTGCTCTCGTAGGTACCGCATACGCCCTGCCAGCTGAACATGTCGTTGTAGATCTTGGTGCGCACGCTAGGCACGGTCACCTCGTACGTGAGGCTGGCGGGATCGTCTTTCTCCGTCTTGTCCTTGCTGAACCAGGCGCCGAGCTCGCCGGTGGCGTACTTGCTCAGATCGCCGAGGCTCACGTAGAAGCGCACGCAGTAAAGCGAATCCTTCTTCATCTTGCTCTTGAGCTGCGACTGGATATAGGTGCGCGGCTCCTTGTTCTGGTAGCTCCACCAGCGCACGCCGGCGTAGTTGCTGCCGCTCAGGGCCATCTGCTCGCCGGCGAAGTTCTTTGGGGTGCTCACCGTGCTCTCCACCGTGGCCACCTCGCTGAAAAGGTCGGCCTTCTTGCTGGTGGCGCTGCTCCAGCCCTTGGCGTACTGGATGCCGCCCGGGCGCTTGAGCTTCGATTTGCCCTCCCACTGCTCGAAGTCGCCGTTCACCACCCAGGTGCGGGCGGTGTCGATGGGCTGGGCCAAGGCGGAATTGAGGGCGGCGAATGCGAGAACGATGGTGAAATGGCGCATGTGCTGGTGCTTTAGATGCGAGGCGGGCGAAAGTAGCGCGTGCCCGTAAGATGGGGGCGCGCTTGGCAAGCACCGTGCCCAAGCTCAGTGCATCTGCACAGACGACTAGCCTATATTGCCCGCCCAAACACAAATCACAACACATGAAACGACTGCTTACCATCCTCAGCGCTGCGGCCATCGGCACCGGTGCAATGGCCCAAGGCGAGGGCCTGAAGTTCGGCGCGAAGGCCGGGTTGAACATCACCAATCTTCCAAGCAACGAGAGCGGTTACGTGAGCAAGAGCAAACTCGGGCTGCACCTGGGCGGAATCGCCAATTACGGGCTAGGTCGGAATGGGAATTTCTCCATTCTCGCTGAGCTGCTGTACAGCGGCCAAGGCGCTAAGTACGAGACGATCAATGCGAACGGGGGCACGGAAACACTGCCCTATTCCATCAGCTACCTCAGCGTCCCGATCCAGGCGCGCTACCGCTTGAACTTCGGCCTGTACTTCGAGACCGGACCCTACCTCGCATTCCTGCTCGGTGCCAGTGTTGATGGAGAAAGCGAATTCGACAGCGTTGACGGGAGCGGAAATCAGATCAAGGAGAAGTACAAGGATTACCTGAACGGCACGGACTTCGGCTGGACCTACGGCCTTGGTTACATCAACGAAGCCGGCTGGGGCGTAGGGTATCGCGGCTTCCTTGGCCTCACGGACATCAGCAAGGATGACGATACCGAATTCGAAGCCGCCACGATCACGCTGAATACCGGGAATCAGCTCTCGTTCATGTGGTTCTTCGGCTGGGACAACTAGTCGAGTTGATCAGTGACAAAGGAAAGCCCCTCTTCGGAGGGGCTTTCTTCATTTCAGATGGCGAATGAGCTCAGCCCTTCTGCTGCGCCCGGATGATGTTCAGCGCGCCGCCAGACTTGAACCACTCGATCTGCTGGGCATTGTAGGTGTGGTTGCAGGCGATGGTGTCGCTGCTGCCGCCCTTGTGCTTGAAGACAAGGGTCAGCGGCTTGCCCGGCGCGAAGGCGGTGAGGTCCGTGAAGTCGATGCGGTCGTCCTCCTGGATCTTGTCGTAATCGGCTTCGTTGGCGAAGGTGAGGGCGAGCATACCCTGCTTCTTCAAATTGGTCTCGTGGATGCGCGCGAAGCTCTTCACCAGTACGGCGCTCACGCCGAGGTGGCGCGGCTGCATGGCGGCATGCTCACGCGATGAGCCCTCGCCGTAGTTGTGGTCGCCCACGATGATGCTGGGAACGCCAGCGGCTTTGTAGCCGCGCTGGGTGGCCGGTACCGGTCCGTATTCGCCGGTCAATTGGCTCTTCACCTTGTCGGTCTCTCCATTGAAGGCGTTGGTGGCACCGATCAGCGTATTGTTGCTGATGTTGTCCAAGTGGCCGCGGTAGCGCAGCCAAGGACCGGCCATGCTGATATGGTCGGTGGTGCACTTGCCCTTGGCCTTGATCAGCACCACGGCATCGGAGATGTTCTTGCCGTTCCACGCGGGGAAGGGCTCGAGGAGCTGAAGGCGCTCGCTGTCGGGCTTCACTTCCACCTTCACGGCGCTGCCATCGGCGGCGGGGGCCTTGTAGCCGGGGTCCTGCACGCTGAAGCCCTTCGGGGGCAACTCCAGGCCTTTCGGCTCATCAAGCTTCACGCTCACGCCCTCCTCGTTGATCAGCGAATCGGTGAGCGGATTGAAGGTGAGATCTCCGGCGATGGCCAGCGCAGTGACGATCTCCGGACTGGCGACGAAGGCGTGCGTGTTGGCATTGCCATCGTTGCGCTTCGCGAAGTTGCGGTTGAAGCTGGTGATGATCGAGTTCTTCCGGTTCGGGTCATCGGTGTGGCGCGCCCACTGGCCGATGCATGGGCCGCAGGCATTCGCGAGCACCACGCCGCCCATGGCATCGAAGGTCTTCAGCAGGCCATCGCGCTCAGCGGTGTAGCGGACCACTTCGCTGCCCGGCGTGATGGTGAATTCGCTCTTCGCCTTCAGCTTCTTGTCGATGGCCTGCTGCGCGAGCGAGGCGCTGCGGGTAAGGTCCTCGTAGCTGCTGTTGGTGCATGATCCGATGAGGCCCACTTCCAGTTTGGCGGGCCAGCCGTTCTTCTTCACGGCTGCGGCGAACTCGCTGATGGGGTGCGCCAGGTCCGGCGTGAAGGGACCGTTCACATGGGGCTCCAATTCGCTCAGGTTGATCTCGATGACCTGATCGAAGTAGTTCGCCGGATCGGCATAGACCTCCGGATCGCCTTGCAGGTGCTCCTTGATCGCATCGGCCATGGCGGCCACTTCCGCGCGGCCGGTTCCCTTCAGGTAGCGGCTCATCGAGTCGTCGTAGCTGAAGGTGCTGGTGGTGGCGCCGATCTCCGCGCCCATGTTGGCAATGGTGCCCTTGCCCGTGCAGCTCATGCTCTCGGCGCCGGGGCCGAAATACTCCACGATGGCGCCCGTGCCGCCCTTCACGGTGAGGATGCCCGCCACCTTCAGGATCACATCCTTCGGACTGGCCCAGCCGCTGAGCTTGCCGGTGAGCTTCACACCGATGAGCTTGGGCCATTTGAGTTCCCAAGCGAGGCCGCTCATCACGTCGCAGGCATCGGCACCGCCCACGCCGATGGCGATCATGCCCAGGCCACCGGCGTTCACCGTATGGCTGTCGGTGCCGATCATCATGCCGCCCGGGAAGGCGTACTGCTCCAGCACCACTTGGTGGATGATGCCGGCGCCCGGCTTCCAGAAGCCGATGCCGTATTTGTTGCTGATGCTCTCGAGGAAGTTGAAGACCTCGTTGCTCTTCAGCAGCGCGTCCTGCAGATCCTGCTTCGCGCCCACGCGCGCCTGGATCAGGTGATCGCAATGCACGGTGCTGGGCACAGCAACGGTCTTCCGGCCGGTGGTGCTGAACTGCAGCAAGGCCATCTGCGCGGTGGCGTCCTGCATGGCCACACGGTCGGGCGCGAAATCGACGTAATCCTTGCCGCGGCCGAAGGCGGTCTTCGCATCGCCGTCCCACAGATGGGCGTAGAGGATCTTCTCCGAGAGGGTGAGCGGCTTACCAACCGCTTTGCGGGCAGCGGCGATACGGGCGGGGTAGCGGCCATAGACCGCGCGGATCATTTCCAAGTCGAAGATCTGGCTCATCAATAGGCTGGATTTGCGGCCGCGAAAGTAGCGCCCGCAAGTGCATGGGAATCGGGCCCGATCATTACGGATCGTGACGAGGAGCGGGAGCCTCCCGCACGGTCCTGACCGGACTGCTTACAGCTTGATGAACTGTCGCGCCTGCGCTGTGCCGGCTGTCATCACGGAAAGCTGGTAGGCGCCGGGTTGCAGGTCAGCAATGTCCAGCACCAACCGATCGCCCGATGCCGGACGCTGCATCACCAACCGGCCAGCCGCATCCGAGATGCTGACCACAGCGGCTGGGTCCACCACCCCGAGTTGCACCACGACCTGGTCCTCGGCCGGGTTCGGGGTGACGGAGAAAGCGAAAGGCGCTTCATCCTTGTCGAGTTGCATCGCAGGATCGAGCAACCAGCAGAACTTGCCTTCCAACGGATCATCCAGGAGTTCTCCAAGGATCCAGGTCTTCTTGCGCTCCCATTCCGCCACAGGGAGCGGAAAACCTGCCAGGTAGAACGATGACATCGTCCATTCGTAGCCGACCTCCAGGTTGTTCACGTTGATGTAACGCACCCAATCCACGCGCAGCACATCATTGTAGGTGCCGTTGGGCAGGATGAGCGTGCCATAACCGGTTGCTTCTCCGGTGATGTTCGCCACGTAGGTGCGCACTCCGGCCGTCTCATAAGTACGGTACGTGCCCGCACCATCATCATCCCATGCTGTGCCGTATGCGCATGGGAAGGGCAGGAACAGCAGGGGATCCGTTGCCAGGTCGAAGAAGGGCTGGTTGAGCCCGGCGTCGTAGTACTTGAAGCCGAGCATCTCGATGCCCGTGGCACTTGCGGCATAATAAAAGTTATCGGCATGCACTGCGTTACCGCCGTGCGTAGCGTTGGGGAAATCGGCGGCGTACTGATCCTGCGTGTGATCGTAATAGCTCATGTCCCAGTCGAAGAACGGATCCACGGTGGAGAAATCCCAGATCGCATCGGCACCGACCGGACCGGGATCAGCGATCGAGGCGCATTCATACTCCCGCTCCATGCCGAAAACCGGAACGTAGTTGGAGCTGGTCAAGGTCGGCTGGGCGGCGAGGGTTGTCGCGCAGACGCTCGCGAATGCGAATGAGAGAGCGCGTAAGGGTGTGTTCATGGCCATGGGGTTTGTTCGTTCCTGTTCCGTTGATCGCTCGAGGGCTCACAGCTTCACCACGTGGATCTTGTCCACGGTGGCGCCGCGCGCATCGGTAAGCTGAAGCAGGTAGGACCCGGACGCCAGCCCGCTCATGTCGAATTGGATGGTGCTCTGCCCAGCCTCAACCGATAGGATCTTGCTGTAGACCGGACGCGCCATGGCATCGCGCAATTCCAAGCGACCGCCGTCGATGGCTTCGGCAACGTTGATGGAAACGTGCAGCAGGTCTGTTGCCGGATTCGGGTAGGCCGTGATCACTGCGCTGCTACCGCCGCAATTCGCCACAGGAATCATCTGGAAGACTTCCTCACGCCCATCCAGATCAACCTGGCGTAGCCTGTAGTAAACCACTTGTGCATTCGAGGGATCATCATCTGTCCACCGGTATTCAATCAATTGCAAACTGGTTCCGGCACCCGGCACCACGCTCACGTCCTTCCACTCCGTGCCCTCCTCGCTCCGCTCCACCACGAAGTGGCTGTTGTTGAGTTCGCTGCCGGTGGCCCATTCGAGCAGCACCTGTTTGCTCTCGCAGGTTGCCTGCTGGTACAAAAGCTCCACTGGAAGCGGAATGTTGTTGTGCGTGCCGTGGCCGTCGTGGAAGCCGGGCATGTAGCGCCACGGGCCGAACACCTGGCCCGTGATGGCGGTGGCCATGCTGTATCGGAGCCGTGCGCGAACGCGGGTGGCGTTCACTGGCCCCCCGCCCGATAGCTTGGTGACCACATCTTTTCGTTCAGTCCCGCCGGTTCCCGATGAGCCGCTTGCAACTTGCTGAGCCGTAGACGCAGTGCTGTTCGTGATCCGACCAGCTCCACTGCTGAATGCCTGGCCGTGAAGCCTTGTTTCCCATACGCTCCTGACGAACTGGCTCCCAAGGAAGGGCTTCGCGTAGAGGCCTGCCCCGAATGTACCGGAAGTGGTATTGGCGGAACTAATTGGTGCAGCAAGATCGTTGTTGTATAGGCGCATATTGTGCCTTAATCCGGTCCCATTGTTCCCGTAGATGATTAACGCCCTACCCTCATCCGCTTGACCATTGTCGTAAAGGTGGGCGCCTACGATCACATCACCATAACCGTCACCGTTCACATCGCCTGCACTGCTGGCCGCAATCCCAAAACCGGATCCCGCCTGATTGCTTTCCATGGCCCAATTTGGGAGCAGGCCAATACCTCCGGGAGAACCGTGCGACACAATCGTTCTCCCTTCATCAACCTGAGGGTTGTCGAAAGTGATTTCCCCTGTTACCACGTCGCTATAACCATCGCCGTTCACATCGCCCGCGCCGGCGCAACGGTTTCCTGCGAAGGGTAAACTCGCATTGCTGGTGAACGCAGGTGCAGTTGTAGTGTGGCTCAGGCTTATTCCCGCAGTTCCACCGTGATAGATCCAAGAACCGTTCGCACCGCCAATCAGGACCTCATTGAATCCATCACCGTTCACATCGCCAACACTTGAGACGCTCTGCCCGAATCGCCTGTTCGTGGTCTGCCCCTCACTTTGCCAAGCAGGAATAGCCGCCAGCCCGACGATGGAACCGTGATAGCCGTATGCCTTGCCTTCATCAACATGGCCATTATCCCAGCCCGGGGCGCCGATGACCACGTCTCCAAAAGGGTCGTTGTTCAAGCTACCGACTCCTGCCACGCTCTCCCCGAAGCGAGCCCCAACTTGGTTGCTCTCTGCCGACCAATTCGGCAGAATGGAAAGGCCGACTAGCGAACCATGATATACTTGCACCATACCCTCATCAATCTGGCCGTTGTCGTAGTATGGTGACCCAACTATGACCTCGCTGAAGGCGTCACCATTGACATCACCAGCGCTCGCGACACTATAGCCGAGCTGCGCACCGGTTTGATTGCTTTCGGTGGTCCACGAAGCGGGCAAAGCGACGCCGCTTGCACTGCCCAGATAAACATACGCTCGCCCTTCGTCGACCTCTCCATTGTCATACTGGGGTGCCCCGATGATGACATCACTGTAGCCGTCACCATTGACATCCCCCGCCCCAGCCAAAGAATGACCATACCGGGCACCTGCTTGGTTACCTTCATTGATCCACGATGGGGAACTTGCAGGACCGGCAAGCGAGCCATTGTAGATGAAGGCCCTTCCCTCATCTACTTCGCCATTATCGAAAAGCGGTGCTCCGACGAGAACATCACTGAACCCATCGCCATTCACATCACCAGCAGTAGCGACACTCCAACCATATTGCGCATTCGCCTGGTCGCACTCTGCGGTCCAACTTTCCTGAGCGGCAAGTGTGGAGGCGCTGCCGTGATAGAGGAATGCCGCACCCTCATCTGCCTGGCCACGATCATAAAATGGAGTGCCCGTCACGATGTCGCTGTACCCATCGCCATTGACATCGCCGGCGCTTGAGACGCTCCAGCCGAAGTTCGCATTGCTCTGGTTGCTTTCGGCCGACCAGAATGCTGTGGTCGCAAGACCTGCAGATCCACCACGATAGATGAACACGGCGCCTTCATTGAGCTGGCCTGCATCAAAGTACGGGGCACCGATCACCACTTCGCTATAACCATCGCCATCCACGTCTCCTGCGCATGCAACGCCCCAGCCTAAACTTGCCCCACTCTGGTTCGATTCGATGCTTACATCAGGGTTCACCGGCAACCCTGTTGAAGACCCATGGAAGATGAAGGCGGATCCTTCGCCAGCCTGTCCATTGCTATAGCCGTAAGCTCCAATGACAACATCTGAATATCCGTCACCATTCACATCTCCAGCGGAGTTCACGCTTATCCCAAAGTACGAGTTGATCTGCCCCATCGTGTTCGTCCAGGAGGCAACGGCCGAAAGACCCGCAGGCGACCCCAAATAAACCGAAGCCGACCCTGAGTTGATCGGAACACCGCAATATCCGCAACCTGCTATCACGTCACTGTAACCATCCCCATTCACATCGCCTGCCCCAGACAAGGCGATTCCTGCTCCGCTAACTACGGTCGGTATGCCAGGGACTCCTGTGGAAGTGCCTTCGAATACATAAAAGGCACCAGGTAAAGTGCCCACAAGAAAATCACTGTACCCATCCCCATCAATGTCGCCAGCAGCAGAGACCCTTAATCCGAAATAGATCAATCCAGCTGCCGGTGAGTACGTCCACGATTCGACCAGCGGAACACTTGCCGATGAGCCCAAGTACAGGTAAACACGCCCCTGCAAGCCGTTCCAGTGCGGGGCCCCGATGATCACATCAGCGAATCCATCCGCATTGACGTCACCAGCCGTGGAAACCCAACCGCCGAACCGCGCATTCGCCACATTTCCCTGTAGTATTCGAATCGGCGCGCCAGACAGGCCATTCGCTGATCCGTGATAGAGAAACGCCACTCCTTCGTCGAGCTGACCGAGGTCATAACTGGGTGCACCAATGATGACATCGCTGAAGCCATCACCGTTGACATCGCCCGCGCTACTGACAGAAAATCCTAAACCCGCATTCGTCTGATTCGCATCCTCGAACCAGGCCAGCGTTGAGCCGAACCCGTTCAGGCCACCCATGAAGACAAATGCAGTTCCGTGCGTGTTAGAATGTGGATAAATGCCCGTGCCAATAATGAGGTCGAGGAACCCATCTCCGTTCACATCGCCTGTGGATCCACCACTTGCACCGAAATTCGAGTAAACGAAAGGCTCGGACCATATCGGCACGATCATGAGACCAGCAGCTGAGCCGCCGTATATCCGCGCCTTTCCGCTCGTCATGGATCCGACAAATACATCGGCGAATCCATCGCTGTTCACATCACCAACGCCTTCAACCGTACTTGAGAAACTGTCAAACACGACATTGGTCTCCATTGTCCATGACGCCAAGGCCGATAGACCAGACGCCGACCCGTGAAAAACGGAAGCGCGACCCTCACCTGCTTGCCCGCCGTTGAATCCACTTGACCCAACGAGGATATCATCGAATCCATCGCCGTTCACATCACCTGCCCAGCTCACATCGATGCCCATGTATGCGTTCACCTGGTTGGATTCAGTGCTCCAATTCGGGGTCGCCGATGGCCCAAGAGCCGAGCCGTGAAAGACAAACGCCCCTCCTTCACCTGCTTGACCGTTGTTATAAAGCAATGCCCCAATGACCACATCGTCAAACCCATCTCCATTCACATCTCCAGCGGAGGAAACGCTGCATCCAAACCTAGAGGAGGCTACGTTGCTTTCTGCGAACCATATTGCTGCGGCTTGAACACCAGCAGCGGACCCAAGGTGAACGAATGAGCGACCTTCACCAGCTTGGCCATTGCTGTATCCCTCTGCACCAATGATGATGTCGTCATAACCATCGTTGTTCACATCGCCCGCTCTTGCAACACTAGAACCGAGATTGGCTCCCGCTTGATTGCTCTCGACGGTCCATGGGGCTGCCGTGATAAGCCCAGCCGCAGATCCATAGTAGACGTACGCCCGCCCTTCATTGGCCTGGCCATTGCTGTAGCCTTCCGCACCGATAATCACATCGTCAAATCCATCATTGTTCACATCGCCCGCATATGCCACGCTGTTCCCGAACCAGCTCGTACCTGCCGTGGGATTGAGCGTAAGTGTTGCAATTGATGGCAGCCCGCTATATGACCCGTGATAGACATACACCCGACCGGCCGTGATGCTGCTCGCGTAGCCAGGTGCCCCAATGATGGCATCATCGTACCCATCTCCGTTCAGGTCGCCATCCATTACTGCACTAAAGCCGAACTGCTGATTATGCACCAAGCCATTCGCGATCCATGGTGCGCTTGTCACAATGGGGTCAATGGTGATCGGATAGGCCGCATCTTCCTCCACTACAGTAACAGCGATGTATTCCCCCTCCAAGTGCATAGAAGCTTCGAGCGTATCGCCTTGAGCGTCCCACACATGCAAGTCCTTGTACCAGACGCTTGGCGTGTAACTCGAGCCGTTGTTCACAGCTTCGCAGAAAGCAATGTGCCCCCCCCCTTGGTCGATGGCCTTCAACTCGCTGGTCGCCCTGATCCGCACCTCCAGGCTGCCATACCCCCGCGGCCGGTCCTTTACTACGAAGTTCTGCCGCATCCCCTCCTCGCGGTTTTGGTAATCCATGGTGAAGTTGCCATGGTCTACGACAAGCGTAGTACCCTCAGCCCTCATGGATGCTGAGTCAGACGGGGTTGACCAATCGCCCGGCTTACCGATGCGATCCAGGGTGAGCTCCACCTCCCATGCCTCGCCATCGACACGGGGTTGCACGCGGAAGCCATCGTGGCGGTAGGTGATCCGCAGGTCCTGAGCGCGGTTGGGACTCTGGTACGCTCCCAGGTCCTCACGCCAGTTGATGTGGTACTCGCTGGCGGCGATATCGGCTTGGATGCTGGCATACCAGTATTCGGGGATAGCCGCGTTGCCCGCGCCTTCTAACTCGGGCAGTTGCGGGCCATCGGGCTGGAAGGAAGCCGCGCCCAGGATCGGAAGCCACGGCGTCGGCCTCTCTGCTTGTGCGACCGACTTCAGAGGGGTCCGTTCAGGCATGTGGTCCTCCGTGCCCACGGGCACGCATGCGCTAAGGAGGCAAACTGCGATGATCAGGATGCGGAAGGAGCGTGCGTAGAGTGGGGACATCGTTGGTGCTTTTGATGCTAGTCAAGCACCACGAATCGGTGCTCGACCAGGACGAGAACAAAGCACGCCGCGCCCCTATCCCACCACAATACCAGAAAACCGGTAATTCACTGCAAGCCTCTGCGATGCAGCGACTTGCGAAACCTGCCAGCTACTCCACGATCGGGCACTCCACGCTCACCGTGGTGCCTTTGCCGGGTGTGCTGTCCACGCGCACAACTGCACCAATGGCGGCGGCACGCGCACGCACGTTGCCGAGGCCGATGCCTGCGGATTGGGCCTGGGCATCGAAGCCCTTGCCATCGTCGATCACCATCACGCTCAATCGACCCGGCTCGCGGGTCACGTTCACGCTCAGCTCGGTGGCCTGTGCATGCTTGAGCACGTTGCTCACCAGTTCCTGCACCATGCGGTACACCACGATCTCCAGCGAGCGGTCCATGCGCTGCTCCAGTCCGAAGACCCGCAACTCCACCCCAAGGCGGCCACTGATGCGCACGGTGTCGCAGAGATCCTCCAGCGCCTTGCCCAAACCGAAACGCGAGAGCGTGACGGCAATCATGTCGTGCGAGATGCGGCGCACTTCGCCCACCGCTTCATCGAGCATGCGATTCACCTTGGTGTATTGCGTGCCCTGATCCGCACGCACCAATTGCACCTCATGCTCCAGTGCACCGACCTGGTGCTTGATGGCGCTGAGCATGCTGCCCAACCGGTCGTGCAGGTCCTTGGCCACGCGGTCGCGCTCCTTCTCCTGCCCTTCCAGCATGGCATTGATGGCCTTGATCTCCTGCTGGTGCATGAGCTCGTCAACCCGTTGGGCGTGCAGCTCCCGCTCATGCGCGGCGAGCTTCCTGCGGATGCGAAGGCTCCGCCAGAGCACCACCGCGACCACCAGCAGCACGGCGACCAATGCTATGGACAGGTTGCGCTGCATGGATTTACGGCGATCCTCTGCTTCGGCAATCCGCAGGGCCTGGTCCTGCTCCGCGATCCGATGCTCTTTCCGTTCCGTCTCGAAGGCGATCTCCGAATGCGCGATCTGCTGCGAGAAACGGACACGCGAAAGGGAATCGGACAGCGCACTGTAGCGGCTCATGTGCAGGAGCGCTTGTTCACTGCGGCCCAGTTCCTTGTACCAGTCGTGCAGATCCAGGTGGATGTACTGCTGCTGTTCGGCCCAGTTGCGCTGGACCGCTGTTGCGAGCATTTGGTGCATCAAGCGCATCGCACCATCGCGTTCACCGAGCTGCCACATGGCATAAGCCAGGTCATGCGAGACATCGGTGCTGCCTCGCAGATCGCCGATGGAGTCGGAAAGCGCGATGGAGCGCTTGCAGCTTTGCACCGCTGCAGAGTAGTCCTCCATCTCGATCAGCACGTAGCCCTTCTGCCCGTGCAGGCGCGCGCGCAATTCCGCGCTCCGTGGGCCGAGCAGCGTGAGCAGGCTGTCGTAGAGGTGCACGGCGAGGTCGTACTTGCCGGTCATGGTGGCCACGCCACCCAGGTTGCCCAAGGCGCTCTGGGCCACCTTATCGAAACCGTTGGCTGATGCGACGGTGAAGGTTCGCAGGTAGTCCTGCCAGGCCTCATCATAGCGCCCCTGCTTGTAGCGGATGTTGCCTAAGCCGATGCGCACCAGGCATTCGCCACGGAGGTAGTTCACCTCAGCAGTGAGGCGTTGTGCTTCGGCGAATTGATGGAGCGCGGCATCAAGATCATCCAGCTGCGTGAGGGCCTCCGCGCGCACGACCATCAAGGCCACTTCTTCCTCGGGCAGCTTCCCACCCTTCAACAAGGCGAGACCGCGATCAGCCTCAAGCACGCCACGCTCCGGATCGCCCACGGCGCTCATGAGCATGGAGCGGATGCGCTGGGCCACCGCGCGAACGGCCAAAGCATCTCGTGCGACGACCCGTTCGAGGCTATCGAGCGTACGCGTGCATGTCGCGAGGTCATCGGTGCGGAATTGGGCACCGGCCAGCGCAAGGATGCCGAGGTGCCGATCATACGGATCGCTGGCAGCACGCAATTCCTGAGCAAGCGCTCGGAGCGAATCAGGCTGGTTGCGGTTGAAGCAGGTGGTGAAGCGGTCGAACGACGGCCAGGCATCGCGTGCGCTGGATGGATGCGCAAGCGCAAGAGCCGCGAAGGCAAGCGCCAGGCACCGTGCGGACCAACGCATCATGGCTTGTCTTTGAGCAGAATCTCGGTGTTCAACCTGCGCAGTCTTCGGATCGATCGGTCAAGCGGGGATTCGATGCGCCGTTCTCGCATCCGCAAGTAGCGGATCTCCGCCGCCAGCTGCTTGTTGCGCTCCGGCTGCTTGAGCCCGCAAAGTTCGGGGCGTCGCTCACAGAACTTCCCATCCAGATCGCCATGCAGCTCGTTGAGCGATTCAAGCCGTTCGCTCACTCCGACCAGGGGGTTTCCTCCGCCCTCGTCCGCACGGTAGCAATCACCGCGCGCCCACTCCCGAGCTGGATTGAAACGCGGGCCACATGGCCGTGTGGACCAGCACGAGTCTGGGAAAGTGAAACCCGAACCTCTCACGGATGCGGCCCACTGCGGGTCACGGATGCATTCCAAACGGCACGCGAGTCGTGGGTAGTCATTCAAGCGGCCGGTTTCGCAGGAAGACCGATCGAATGTCTCGAGGGTATAGATGTCCTTGTGATATTCACGGAAATCCTGCGCGATGCGGGGGCGGAGCTCGGCAGCGCGCTCATCGCCGTAATAGGCCGTCAATCCAACGCTTGTTGCCCAGTGATCCGACATGAGTTCCGATGCCATCATCTGTTCCGGTTCGGAATCATCCAGTGCATGGCCCATCTCATGAAGCAGCATGAACACCAGGAGCTCATCGCTCATGTGCGGAGACCAGAGCAACGGCGCTGGTATGCGGATGATCCACCAACCGGATCTGCCAGCGGGCAGGATGCGCATGAAACGGTCGTCCCAGCCCGGGTTCGGTTGCACCACCAGCGTGAACTGGAACCGCTCCGTCACCGCGCGACCGATCGTTTCCAGATGGGCGATCTCGGTGACGATCCGTCGCAATCGGCTTTCCTCTGGGCACCTCCAGGCCGCATCCAGGTACACGCTCGTATCCTCCACCAATGGTTCGCCTTCCTCGACCCCGATCAAAATGTCGTTGATCGTCGCTGGAAGGTTGGACCCGGTTGTGGCATGCTTCCAGCGGGAATCCATTCGCTGCACAGACAGCCGGTCTCGCACGGCGCGCAGGGCATTCAGCTCATCCAGAGAGCCACGAAGTAGGTGTTCACATGGGCACGCACGCACCTTGCCATCAGCGTCCGTGATGTGCACATGCCCGGATGCCGGGAGCAACCGATCACAGAGCGATGCGATCGCGTCCGGCAGGCATGCGCCGGTTGGCTTTTCGCTGATCTGGGCATGCACCGACACCAAGGGCATGGCCGCGAGCAGTGCGTGGCCGATCAACGCGGCATGCTTCATACCCGCTTGGAAGACTAAGGCCGCTTGAGCTTGCCCGGATCGGGGAACGGCTTGGTCTTGATGGCCGGCTTGAACGAGATCTTCGCTGAACGAACGCGCAAGCGCACCTCAGCCGGGCTCTTGATCACGACCGTGCGCTGTTCATCGCCTCCGCCTCCGCCGGAAGTTGACATCCGCACCGGCTTCCGTCGTGCGCTCTCGGACTTCGGATCAGGCGGGTCGACTTCGACATAGAGCACCCATTGCTCATCCTCCTCTTCATCAGCACGGTCCAATCCCAGCTGAATATCCTCGCTTCCTTCGTCCACTCCGATGCGCTCCGCGTACTTCAACGTGATCACCTGATTCTCAAGGTCCAGCACCCGCTCCCCGGTGAAGTACTGGTTCTTCGGATGCGTGATCTTGCTCTGGTACTCTTCGTTCACTTCCGCCTCAGGATCATTGATGTTCCAGCTCATCGGTCGTTGGTTTATCGGTTCGTGCTCTCGTTGTTGTTTCCCCAGCCCCGCTCCATGGCGTACTTCACCAAGCCAGCGGTATTGCGGACGTCAAGCTTATGCATAATGTTCCTTCGGTGCGTCTCAACCGTTTCGGAGCTCAGGAATAGGGTTTCGGCGATCTCCTGGGAAGTGCGCTCCTGCAGGATCAATCGCACGATGTCCACTTCGCGCTTGGAAAGGGCACCATAGCGTGTCTCCCCACGCCGGTCCTTGAAGCGATCCCCGTTCGCGATGACCGCAGCCAATTCCCGCGCGACGTACTTGCCGCCGGTGGCCACGATGTGCAAGGCCTCCATGAGCTCAAGCTTCCCCGCATTCTTCAGCAAGTAGCCGCATGCACCGGCTTCCATCACCTCCAGAACGAACTCCTTGTGGCCGTACATGCTCAAGATGAGCACCTTGCTATACGGGCTCACCTTCAGCAGGCGCTTGGTGGCCTCTATGCCGTCCATGCCGGGCATGTTCACATCCATCAGCACAAGGTCCGGCCGCAGCAATTCCGCTTGGGCCACCGCGTCCTTGCCGTTAGTGCACCGGCCCAGCACTTTCACCTCATCCATCGTGGCCAGCAGCGATTCAATGCCGTCGAGCATCATCGACTGATCATCCACCAACAGCAAGGTCGACGTGTTCATCTTCATCTGCATGGCGGCAAAAATCAATGCCGCCTGCATCGGGGAAAATACCAGAAAACCGGTAATCGGTCTGCTTGGTGGTGCCTCCTCGCCCTCATTGCAAGGGCAATTCGCTGCTGAGGTGTCGTGCCGTCAGCACCACGATGCGAGGCTGGACTAGCCCAGCACCTCCTTCACCTTGGCGCCGATGCTGGCCGGGCTCTCCACCACGTGGATCCCGCACTCGCGCATCACCGCCTTCTTGGCCGCCGCGCTCTCATCGGCACCACTCACGATGGCGCCTGCATGGCCCATGGTGCGTCCCTTCGGGGCGGTCTCGCCCGCGATGAAGCCGACCACCGGCTTCTTGCAGTTGGCCTTGATCCACCGCGCGGCCTGGATCTCCAGATCGCCGCCGATCTCGCCGATCATCACGATGGCCTTGGTCTCGGGGTCGTTGGTGAAGAGCTGAACGGCTTCCAGGGTGGTGGTGCCGATGATCGGGTCGCCACCGATACCGATGGCCGTGGTGATGCCGAGCCCGGCCTTCACCACTTGATCGGCCGCTTCGTAGGTGAGCGTGCCGCTCTTGCTCACGATGCCCACGCTCCCCTTCTTGAACACGAAGCCCGGCATGATGCCCACTTTGCATTCATCGGCCGTGATCACGCCCGGGCAGTTGGGGCCGATGAGCGTGCAATCCTTGCCGTGCAGGTACTCGCGCGCGGCCACCATGTCCTTGACGGGGATGCCTTCAGTGATGCACACGATCACCTTGATGCCGGCCTCAGCCGCTTCCATGATCGCATCGGCAGCGAAGGCGGGCGGAACGAAGATGATGCTCACGTTGGCGCCAGTCTGCTTCACTGCCTCGCTCACGGTCTCGAAAACCGGACGGTCCAAGTGTTTCTGGCCGCCCTTGCCCGGCGTTACCCCGCCCACCACGTTGGTGCCATACTCGATCATCTGCGTAGCGTGGAAGGTGCCCTCGCTGCCGGTGAAGCCTTGCACGATCACTTTCGAGTTCTTGTTGACTAGCACGCTCATTCTATCTCGGGTTGAGGGTTGTTGCTCCGCTCGACATGGCGAATGGTGGAGTTGCGGGCGGCGAATCTAATCGGCCAGCGTGGAAGGGGTGTGCAGCGGCGTGTAGCTGGTGCGGAGGTAGTGGAACACCAGCGCCAAGGTGCCGACCATGACTACGCCGCCCACGATGAAGGGCAGATCCACGCCCCACGCATACAGCGGTCCGGCCATGGCAGGACCCGCTACGCGACCCAGTGAGGAGAAGCCCTGATTCTGGCCCATCACTTCACCTAGCTCATGGGGACCTGATTTCCGACTGAGGATCGAGACCAGGCTCGGGTTCAGGCAGGCATTGCCCACGGCGCCGAGCACCATCGGCACAAGGCTCATCAGCACGAAAGCAAGGCTGAGGTCGATGGAGGCCGGCAGGCCATCCGCGCCCATGATCACATCCGCGCGATCCCCCACCGGAACGAAGGGAATCAGCGCCAAGCCGAGCCCCACCATGATGCAGCCATAGATCATCATGCGCCGTTCGCCCCACCAACGCTGGAACACGCTCACCAAAGCGCCCTGCGAAACGGCGCTGAGGATGCCGACCATGCTGAACATGAGGCCCGTCTGGTCCACCGTGAGGTGGTAGCGCTGCATCCAGAGGAAAGCGATGCTCACATTCATCATGCTGAAGGCCGTGATGTACACGAATCCGATGAGGAAGATGTCGCGGAAGCGCTGGTCCCTGAGCGCGCGGAAGGTGCTGGCCACCGGTTTGAAGTTGATGGGCCGCGCGCGATCGGGATTCGCCAATGACTCAGGAAGCATGAACACCACGCCGATGAGGTTGAGCAGGCACAGCCCTGTGGCGAACCAGCCCACCGCCTCGATACCGCCCATGTGGTGGAAGACGTAGCCACCCATCGCGGGCCCGAATGCGAAGGCCAATCCGAACGATGCGCCGATGATGAGCCCGATGCGCTTAGCGCGGTCCTTCGGCTCGGTCATATCACTCACGTAGGCTTGCGCGGCGGCGATGTTGCCGCTGCCGATGCCGGTGAGGAAGCGCGAAACGAAGAGCAGGACGATGCTGGTGGCGTAAGAGAAGACGATGTAGCTGATGGCCGTGATGACGATGGAGACCATGATCACCGGACGGCGCCCCACGCGGTCGCTCATGCTGCCCCAGATGGGCGAGCAGAGGAAGACCATGAGCGAGAAGAGCGCCGCGCTCAGCATCACCAGATCCTCGCTCGCGCCAACTGCTTCGCTGAAATAAGGCACCACCGGGATGAAGAGCGTGAACCCGATCAGGTCGATGAAGATGGTGAACCAGAGGATGAAGAGTCGGCGGTCCATGCGAAGGCGGGCGAAAGTAGACCGGCGCCGGAGGCGCACGCTACTCCACCGCCACGAAGGGCCGCGCCACCGCGGTGCCCTTGCGCACGTAGGGCCGCACGATCAAGCGGATGGTGTTGCGCCAGCTCAGGTATTTCCAGCCCCAATTGAAGAGCACCACGGCGCGGTTCCGGAAGCCCACGAGCTGCGCCACGTGCACCAGCATCCACAGGAGCCAGGCCATGGTGCCGCCGAAGTTCCATTGGCCGATATCCACCACGGCCTTGCGCCGGCCGATCACGGCCATGCTGCCCTTGTCCCGATAGCTGAACGGCAGGGGCTCCTTCCCTTCCGCGCGGCGGATGAGATTCCTGGCCAGGTGCCGGCCTTGCTGGATCGCCACGGTGGCCACCTGCGGATGTCCCTTGGGGTACGCGGGCTCTTCCATCAAGGCCATGTCGCCCAGCACATGGATGTCGTTGAAGCCCTGTATCGCATTGGTGCGATCAACCATGAATCGGCTCGCGCGCTCATTCAAGCCGGCTTCCAATCCGGGAATGGTCACGCCCTTCACCCCAGCCGCCCAGATCACGGTGTTGGTATCCAGGGCGCTGCCATCATCCAAGGTGATGTGGTCATCATCGCCGCTCACCACGCGCTTGTTCAGCAGCAGCTCCACGCCCAGCTCCTTCAGGTACTTCCCCGCATTGCTGCTCGACTTCTCCGAGAAGTTCTTCAGCACGCGGTCATTGCTGTCGATGAGCACGATGCGCATGAGCTCGCTGTGCATCTCGCGGTACTCGTTGCGCAGCACGGTGCGCCGGATCTCAGCCAAGGCGCCGGCCAATTCAACGCCCGTTGGCCCCGCGCCCACGATCACGAAATTGAGGCAGCGCTTCAGCTCGGCCTCCTCCTGCAGCACCAGCGCGCGCTCGAATTCCTGCAGGAAATCGCTGCGGATATCGAGTGCCTGACTGATGCTCTTGAGCTGCATGGCCACCTCGGCCATCTGGCGGTTGCCGAAGAAGTTGGTGGTGCTGCCCAGCGCGAGCACGAGGATGTCGTAGCCGAACTCGCCTACGTTGGTCTCCACGCGCTTCTGATCCGGCAGCACGCGCAGCACCTCGGCCATGCGGAACGCCACGTTGGGCATGGGCCCCACGGTGCGCCGGAACGGATGCCCGATGCTATCGGCGCCGAGGCTGGCGGTGGCCACTTGGTACAGCAGCGGCTGGAAGCAGTGATGATTCTGCTTATCGAGCAGCAGCACCTTGTAAGGCTTGCCAGCCAGGTGCTGGATCAGCTCCAATCCGGCGAAGCCGCCGCCGACCACCACCACCTTGGGGTACGGCAGTTTGTCGTAAACATGCTTTTCGATCGTCCACATGGGTTGCGGGCTGAAGGCGGAGCGAAGATCCGGACATTTGTCGCCCCGCATGAACCACGCTGACACGATCGCGGCCATTTCAACCGCACCCGGCACGGGGGCCATTGCGCTGCTGCGACTCTCGGGCCCGGAAGCGGAAGCGATCGCACGTGCGGTCAGCGAAGGCTTACCGGCGGATCTGCATGAGCGCTGCGCTCACCGTTGTGCATTCCGCGAAGGCGAGGGCCGCATCGACGACGGCCTGCTCACCTTCTTCCGCGGCCCGCGCTCCTACACCGGTGAGGATATCGCGGAATTGGCCGTGCACGGATCGCCCTACATCCAGCAACGATTGATTGAGGCGATGCTCAATGCGGGCGCACGCCTTGCGCAGCCCGGGGAGTTCACCCAACGCGCATTCCTGAATGGCAAGCTCGACCTGAGCCAGGCCGAGGCCGTGGCCGACCTGATCGCCAGCCAGAGCGCCGCGCAGCATCGCCTGGCCCTGCAGCAGTTGCGCGGCGGCTTCGGGCAGCGCATCGAGGCGCTGCGGCAGGAGCTGATTGATTTCTCGGCGCTGATCGAGCTCGAGCTCGACTTCAGCGAAGAGGACGTGGAGTTCGCCAATCGCCCCGAGCTCATCGCGCTGCTCGATCGCATCACGGGCATCTGCACCGGGCTGATCGAGAGCTTCCGCTATGGCAATGCCGTGCGCCAGGGCGTCCCCGTTGCCATCGTGGGCGCGCCCAACAGCGGCAAAAGCACCTTGCTCAACGCATTGCTGCAAGAAGACCGCGCCATCGTGAGCGAGATCCCCGGCACCACGCGCGACACGGTGGAGGAGGCGATCACCATCGGCGGCGTGCTGTTCCGCTTCATCGACACGGCCGGCATCCGCAAGACCGACGACACCGTGGAGAAGCTCGGCATCGAGCGCAGCTACAAGAAGGCGAAGGAAGCAGCCGTCGTGGTGCTGCTGGGCGATGCCAGCGTGATGAACGAACAGGCTTTCGCCTTGGAATCCGCCATGCTGCGCGATCGCGTCGGTGACGGGCCCATGATCATGCCCGTGCTGAACAAGAGCGATGTGGCGCCGGTGAAGGCTGCGGCCACGCTATCCATCAGCGCCAGGACCAGCGAAGGGCTGGAGCAGCTGAAGCAGCGGCTGCTCGATCAGGTGAACTCCCTGGCATCGCCTGCCGACATCGTGGTGACCAATGCGCGGCATGTGGATGCGCTCACCAAGGCGCGGCAGGCGTTGATCGATTCACGCGCCGCCATTGAGCAGGGCATCAGCGGCGAGCTGCTCGCGGTGGACCTCCGCGCGGCGCAGCGCCACCTGGGCGAGATCACCGGACGGATCACGCCGGATGACCTCCTGGGCAGCATCTTCGGGCGGTTCTGCATCGGGAAGTGAGCGGATGATGCCGCGATTTGCGGATCCGTTCGGCCTGCCGAAGCCATGGCGCCACGTTCCGACCGGGTGCAAGCGCGGGACCTACCTTCGCCGGCACGAACCGTGCGCCTCGCCCTGCTCCTTTCCCTTCTGCTCCTCGCAACCGGCGCTCTCCCGCAGGCCCCTCAAGAAGGCCGCATCGAAGTGCTCTGGGGCTGGAACCGTGATGCCTACTCGGCGTCCGACATCCGCTTCACCGGCGAAGGCTATGATTTCACGCTGCACGCGGTGCGCGCCACGGACCGCCCATCAGACGTCTCGATCGAGTACCTGAGCCCCACCAAGCTCACCCTACCGCAGACCAATCTGCGCATCAACTACTCACTTACGGAGCACTGGGCCGTCGGCATCGCCTTCGACCATATGAAGTACGTGATGGCGCAGGACCAGCAGGTGGGCGTCAGCGGCACGCTGCCGGAGATCGCCGCGCAGCGCGCCCAAGGCGGAAGCATCACCCTCGACCGTGAGTTCCTCACCTACGAGCACACCGATGGCCTCAACTTCGTGAATGCGCGCATCGAGCGCCGCGACCGCCTCGCGCGGCTGAACCCGCTCCGCCTCGATATCGCCTCCGCCGCAGGACTCTCCGTTGGTGCGCTCGTGCCGCGCACGGCTTGCCGCTTCCCCGGCAAACAGCTGAGCGACGACTACCATCTCTCCGGTGGCGGTATCGGCCTGCACGCCGGGGCGCGGCTCACCTTCCTCGGCTGCATCGTGATTGCCGCCGAAGCGCACGGGGGCCGGATCTGGATGCCCGATGTGCGCACCACCCACGAGGCCCGCGACCGCGCCTCACAATCCTTCTGGTTCTTCGAGGGCGCGGTCATGGTGGGCGCGTCTATCCGCATCCATGGCCCGCGAAATGGCCCGTGAGCGGAGCGCGGGCCGCGTCTCGTTGGGACATATTACCGACTGGACAGGTCTGCGCTTCGAGAACCGGGTGGTGCTGCGCTCATCGCGATTGCGACTTCAGATGCCATGACGCCCCTTCTCGCCGCCTGCTACTTCGGCCCGGTGGAACTCTACCGGCTCTTGGCGAAGCATGAGCACGCCATCATCGACGTCGGTGAGCACTATGTGCGCCAGAGCTACCGCACGCGAACCCGCATCGTAGGGCCCAACGGTCCGCAGGACCTGTGCGTGCAGATCGCGCATGACCGCGCCCACGAAGAGGCCGCGGCAGGCCATCTCCGGAAGATGCCCATGCATGCCGTCGGCCTCTCTTATGCCGAGACCTGGCCGCAGCAGCACTTGCATGCGATCCGCAGCGCTTACGGCAACGCCCCGTGGTTCATCCATTACATCGACGAGATCGCGGATGTGCTCAGCGCAAGGCACGCGCGGCTGATCGATCTGGACCTGGCCACGCTCAAGCTGGGCTTGCAATGGCTTGGGCTGACACCTGCGATCGATGTGAAGCATGCCTACGTGGAGAATGACCAAGCGGCCTACCTCGACCTCCGCTCGGCCTTGCACCCCAAGAAGCCGCTGCCACCCGATTTGGGAGCGGACGCACCGTACGCACAGGTCTTCGAGCTGCGCCACGGCTTCGTGCCCGCGTGCAGTGTGATTGATTTGGTGATGAACCTGGGCCCTGAGGCGCGCGGCTGGCTCTTTCACGGCTGATCAGAGGTACCAACACGGCATTTCCCCGGAAAAACCCTTTCTTCGCGGGCCATTCCCGAAACTTTCACCAACCACAACCCCATGAAGACCCCGTTCCTGCTGTCCTTGGCCACAACCGTACTCCTTGCTGCCTGCGGCGGCGGTGGAGACATGACCCCCACCCAAGTGGCGGAGAAGTACCTCACGCACCTGAACAAGATGGAGTTCAAGGAAGCCAAGGCTTACGGCACCGAGAAGACCGCTGGCATGCTCGACCTGATGGCCGGCATGGCATCCATGATGCCCAAGAACGAGAACGCCTCCTTCAAGATCTCCGGTGAGGCCATCGAGGGCGACAAGGCTACGGTGACCTACCGCACCGACGGCAAGGACGCCGATGAGACCCTGAGCCTGGTGAAGCAGGATGGCAAGTGGCTCGTGGACATGGCCAAGGAAGATGGCATGGGCGAAGAGGGCGGCGATATGATGGAAGACATGAGCAGCGGCCTTGATTCCTTGATGGAAGAAGGCGGCGAGATGATGGAGGAAGCTGGCGAAGCGATGCAGGAAGCTGCTCAGTAAGCCGCTCTTACAATAACCATACAGACCTTGAACCCGGGGCATGGCCACAGCGGCCGCGCCCCGGGTTCATTCCTTCTGGTGGTTGATGATCACCTCGAATCGCGCAGTATCGAGCAGGCGCATGAAACGGTAGCGGCCCGCCTTGTCACCGGCAGCGGGCGCATCGAACACATCGATGCCATAATCGTCGCGGATGATGCGCCACACCAGTTCGGAGCAGTAGATGCGCGTGGTATCGTCCAAGTCGAAGTCGTGGTCGAATGGCACCTTACGGCGGAGCAGCTCCTTGGCGCGTACGGCGATCATCGAACGGTCCGCTGAGGTGCGCAGGCGGCTCACGATCACGCTGCCCGGCTTGCTCTGGCCCACGAAGGACTGGAGCCTATGGGATTGCATGCCATCGGCCTCGCTCACGCTGCTGCTCACCGAGTGGATCACCCAGAGCGCGCTATCGTGCTCCGCGATGACCCCGCAATGCGAGACATCGTATTCCTCCGAGAGCACCGAAGAGATCATGTCGCTCACCAGGCCATGGCCGCGGCGCAGGATGATGTCGCCGGGCTGCAGTGCGGCCACTTCGGCTCCACTGAGCACATAGCCCGTTGTGCCCTCTTCGTTCCCTTCCGCCGGGAATACCTGCCATAGCACGGCGGCAAGGACCACGATGGCCACAAGTCCTATCCACCGAAAGTGCTTCATGCGAATGCGCGAAGGTACCGGGCGGCGCAGCGTTTCTTGATCGGCGTCAAGCGATCGGGCTGCATGTTGCCATCACTTTCGTCCCATGAAGCCGATTGATATCAGCGCGCCCGTCTGGCTCGATCGCGGAGAATTCCCGTTCGCCACGCGCACCTACCACCATGCCGATGGCCGCATGCACTACGTGGACGAAGGACAAGGACCGGTGCTGCTCTTCGTGCATGGAACGCCGGATTGGAGCTTCGGATTCCGACAGCTCATCAAGGCCTTCCGCGATACGCACCGATGCGTGGCCATCGATCACCTCGGCTTCGGCTTAAGCGATAAGCCAGCACAGGCCGACTGCACCGTTGCGGCTCATGCTCGCCGGCTCCAGGACTTCATCGCGGATCTCGCATTAGAGGACATCACCTTGGTCGTGACGGACTTCGGCGGGGGCATCGGATTGCAGCACGCGCTCGAGCATCCGGGCAACGTGAAAGGCATCGTGCTCTACAACACGTGGATGTGGGACCTGATGCCCGACAAGCGCTTCAGCCGTCCGACCGCCAGCATGAATTCAGGGTTCGGCAAGTGGCTCTACCTCCGATTCGGATTCAGCGTGAATTTCATGATGCCCAATGGCTATGGCAACAAGGCGAAGCTGAGCAAGGCTGTCCATGCGCACTTCAAGAACGCGCTGCCCGACGCCGGCTCGCGCGCAGCCACCTTCGCCTGTGTGCAGGAGATCAAGAACGCAGGACCGTTCTGGGACGCGCAATGGGCGAAGGTGGGCCGACTGCGCTCCATTCCGACACTGCTGTGCTGGGGCATGAAGGACCGCTTCTTCCCGCCCGACCTGCTGGAGCGCTGGAGACACGCCTTGCCGCAGGCTACCGTGCGCACTTTCCCCGAGGCCGGGCACTTCGTGCATGAAGAAGCGCACGAAGAATTGGTGCTGGCGATGCGTTCCTTCCTTAGTGCGTTCCTTCCTTGATGCGTGCCGTTCCTGAGACGAGCCGAAGCCAAGCATGCGGCCAAGGATACCTTCGGCCCATGCTCAGATCCTGCCTCTTCGCATCACTTTCGCTCAGCGCTCTCCACGCATTCGCGCAGCCGCGCGCCAATCCCGCCGGGCCAGACCAATTCATCTGCGGCAATGCAGCCACCATGCAGGCCGATCCGCTCTCGTCGGGCGAAGTGGGCGTGTGGAGCGTGCTCCAAGGCACCGCCTCCTTCGCCAACCAGAGCTCGCCTTCGACCCTGGTGGTGGGCATGAGCTACGGCGAGAACGTGCTGCGCTGGACGATCTACGGCAACGCCGGCACCACCTCGGACCAAGTGTCGATCTGGTGCTACAACAGCGCTTCCCCGGCAGCGGAGGCCGGGCCTGACCAGACCGTGCCGCCCTGGCCGGGGTCGGTGCAGCTGAATGGATCAGTGCCCATCGCGCCCGCCACCTGCTTCTGGACGATCCTTTCCGGCAGCGGGACATTCAGCGACCCAACGGACCCACAAGCGCTGTTCACGGCACCGGGACTTGGCACCAACGTGCTGCAATGGAGCTGTGACAACGGGCCGTGCACCAGCACCTTCGATGCCGTGGTGATCGAAGGCGTGGTGGGCGTGGGCGAGAGCCAACCGCAGATCATGTCCATGCGGTACAATGCTGCCATGCAAACCATTGTCCTCGAAACCAACGGCGAAACCGTCGACCTCGCGCTCTTCGATGCACAAGGAAGGATGGTGCATCAGCGCTCGCTGCCGGCGGGCTCTTCCTCCTGGATGGTAGGGGACTTGCCGCAGGGCATCTACACCGTGCGTTCGCAGCAAGCAGGCGCCGCTGCGACCATGAGGTTCGCGGTGTCACGCTGAGCAGCACGGAGGCGTTGGCCCATGATGCCCGCGCGCCATGGACTACCTTGCGCCGCGATTACCGCAAGACCAAGCACGAGAACACCCCCACATGGCCACATTCGAGAAGCGCGAGAAAGAGAAGAAACGATTGCAGAAACAGGAGGAGAAGAAGCGCAAGAAGGAGGAACGCAAGGCCAACTCCCCCGGTGGCGGGCTGGAGAACATGATGGCGTACGTGGACGAGTTCGGCCGGATCACCAGCACGCCGCCCGATCCCACCAAGGTTCGCAAGGAGATCGACATCTCCGAGATCGAGATCGGGGTGCCCCGCCGCAGCAAAGAGGATGAGATGCCCGTGGAGCGCGTGGGCCGCGTCGATTTCTTCGACACCTCGAAGGGCTTCGGCTTCATCAATGAGGATGGCTCGCGCGAGCGCCTCTTCTTCCACATCAGCGGATTGATCGACGAGGTGAAGGACGGCGACAAGGTGACCTACGACGTGGAGCGCGGCCCGAAAGGGATGAACGCCGTGCGGGTGAAGAAGGCCTGAACAACATCGGGCTGCGCCCGGGTCAATGGTCCGAGGTCTATGGTCTTAGGCCTGACGCTTCGGGCCTAAGACCATAGACCTCGGACCTGGGACCATAGGCCTTCTATCTCCCACCGCTCCTACTTTCGGCCCATGGCCGAGAAGATCGACATCGAAGCAGCGAAGAACGAGGACAAGAACAAGCTCTCCGTCAGTGAGCTGCACGCACGCCTGAAGAAGATCCACCTAGGCGGCGGCGAAAAACGCATCGCCAAGCTCAAGGCCGACGGCAAGATGACCGCCCGCGAGCGCATCGACGCACTGCTGGACCCCAAGCGCCCGCGCATCGAGATCGGTGCCTTCGCGGCCGAGGGCATGTACAAGGAGCACGGCGGCTGCCCCAGCGCGGGTGTGGTGGTGGTGATCGGCTACGTGAGCAAGCGCCAGTGCATCGTGGTGGCCAACGACGCCACCGTGAAGGCCGGGGCCTGGTTCCCCATGGCGGCCAAGAAGAACCTGCGCGCCCAGGAGATCGCCATCGAGAACCGCCTGCCCATCATCTACCTGGTGGACAGCGCCGGCGTGTACCTGCCGATGCAGGACGAGATCTTCCCCGATAAGGAGCACTTCGGTCGCATCTTCCGCAACAACGCGGTGATGAGTTCCATGGGCATCACACAGATCGCCGCCATCATGGGCAGCTGCGTGGCGGGCGGCGCCTACCTACCCATCATGAGCGACGAGGCCCTCATCGTGGAGAAGACCGGCAGCATCTTCCTCGCCGGCAGCTACCTGGTGAAGGCCGCCATCGGCGAGGACATCGACAACGAGACCCTCGGCGGCGCCACCACGCACAGCGAGATCAGCGGGGTGACCGACTACAAGTGCAAGGACGATGAGGACTGCCTCAAGAAGATCCGCGCTATCATGGACAAGCTCGGCAAGCCCAAGGACGCGGGCTTCAGCCGTGAGAAAGCTGTGGCGCCCAAGGCCGACCCGAAAGAGATCTACGGCATCCTGCCCAGCGAGCGCGCCAAACCCTACGACATGCGCGAGGTGATCGCGCGGCTGGTGGACGATAGTGAATACACCGAGTACAAGGAGGGCTACGGCCAGAGCATCATCACCGCCTACGCCCGCATCGACGGCTGGGCCGTGGGCATCGTGGCCAACCAGCGCAAGGTGGTGAAGAGCAAGAAGGGCGAGATGCAGTTCGGCGGCGTGATATACAGCGACAGCGCCGACAAGGCCACGCGCTTCATCGCCAACTGCAACCAGAAGAACATCCCGCTGGTCTTCCTGCAGGACGTCACCGGCTTCATGGTGGGCAGCCGCAGCGAGCACGGCGGCATCATCAAGGACGGTGCGAAACTGGTGAACGCCGTGAGCAACAGCGTGGTGCCCAAGTTCACCATCATCATCGGCAACAGCTACGGCGCCGGCAACTACGCCATGTGCGGCAAGGCCTACGACCCGCGCCTGATCGTGGGTTGGCCCAGCGCCCAGGTGGCCGTGATGGGCGGCGAGCAGGCCAGCAAGGTGATGCTCCAGATCGAAGTAGCCGCGCTGAAAGGCAAGGGCGAGACCATCACCCCCGAGAAAGAAGCTGAACTGCTCAACCGGATCCGCAGCAAGTACGAGGAGACCATCAGTCCCTACTACGCGGCGAGCCGGTTGTGGCTGGATGCGGTGATCGATCCGTTGGAGACGCGGACTTGGATCTCGTTGGGGATAGAGGCGGCATCACAAGCGCCTGCTACGCGGGAGTTCAATATGGGTGTGTTGCAGACGTAGAGGTATTGGGCGTGCCCCGGCTCAAATGCAGGCGGGGTCCGGCTTTCCGCTGCAAGTCCGCACTCGTCGTTCCTCCTCGCTTGCGGGCTTTCCGCTTCAATCCGTCACGCGAAATGCACGGTCGCTATTGGTGCTTCAGAGCAACCTGTCTGAGCCAATCTTTCAACGGCGTTGCCTCATAGGTATGTCCGTCAAGCTCCAGGAATATCTCATGCTGATAGTTCTCCTTGATTACGGCACGTTCATCAGATTGGTCCGCAGCTACAATGTCCATCTCCACCCAGTTGTTCATTGGGCGAATGTTGTCGATGTACTTCGCATCGAGCATCCCAAGCGTCCTGCAGAAGTCCTCAACGTCTGTGCGATCTTCCAATCGCAATCTCTCGTGCTGGGTGAACTGCCATTCAGCGTCGGGCCATTTCCAGCTACCAGCACCAATCACGACTGCCGAGACCGCCTTGGGATCAATAGTGGCCTTCTTTTCCTTGTCGAACAGGTATTCACCGAGGAACAATTCATGCGCAACGAATAGCAGACACAGCGTATTTGATATCACCGCAAGAACGATGAACCGTCGCCGTTGAACGCGATCCTTAAGATCAAATCCGAGAAGCCTCATGGTTTTTCAAATGTACTGGCCGCAGTCATCACCGGTTGAACCGGTCCCCTTTCCATTTGGCGGGCCCGCCTGCCGGAGGCAGGGTTGTCGCGCGTTGGGGCCGATCATGATCGGCCCGCCCTGCCACCGAACCGGTCGCGTTCCCAATTCATCGGATTGTCGCGGATATACCGGGCAATGCGTTCGTGTTCCCCGTCATCGCGGATCACGCGGTCCCAATAATTGCGTTGCCATACGGGCGTGCCGTGGGGCAACAACCCATCGCGGTACGCCAGGCGCGTAACCGCGGATTTGTACGCCCGCACAATGCGCCCCAACGAACCCACGGGAACGATGGGCATGGTGCGTCCGGTGGTATTCGCGGGCGGCGCGGGTTGGCGTAGGGGCCGATCATGATCGGCCCGCATTTGTGCGTGGGGCGCGTTGGCCGTGTTACCGTCGGTCGCGGTTTCCGGAATTCCGGTTTGCGTCGTTGCATCTGGTTCCGGCATGGTGTCGGGCCGTTGCGGGGAATCGTGGTCCGGCATGGTATCGGGCCGATCATGATCGGCCCCTACGGGAACCACCACCGCACCATCCGGCCGCACCAACCGTTCCCGTATCACCACGATGCCATGAACATGGTTGGGCATCACCACGAATTCACCGACATCCACATGCGGCATGTGTTGCGGTATCGCGTCCCAACACCGCTGTGTCAATTCACCCATCGGCGATCGGCGCAATGCGCCATCCACGATCTTTCCGAACAGGTGCGATCGGTCCTGCGTGCAAATGGTCAGGTAATACGCACCGACGCCGGCGTAATCGTACCCCGTCCATCGGTGGCTCGCACGGTTCTGCAGGTCGGCCATGGCATTCCGAATATCGCGTTCGCGACGGACGGACCAACTGCCTGTGGCCTCACTCCTTCACGAAGCGCCCCACCATAAGGCCACCCGCCTGCTGGACCTCCATCTGGTACATGCCGGCGGGCAGGGCGCGTACGTCCACCCGATCGGACCCTTCCTGGGACCACCCTGCCAGGACGCGGCCCTGCATGTCCAGGATCCGGATGGCATCGGTGGTGCGCACCGGCCGATCCAGGTTTAGCCTGTCCGTGGCCGGGTTCGGGTACAGGAACAAGCCTGCCGCACGTGTTTCGGGCACACCCGTCGTGAGGACGACCACTTGGGCGGAGAAGACGTCGCTGCACGTACCGGCGCTGGCGCTCAACGTCACCGTGTAGGTGCCAGGAACGGCATAGGTGTGCGAGGGGTCCGGATCGGTGCTGGTGCCGCCGTCGCCGAAGTCCCATAGCCATGAATCAGCATCGATGGAAAGGTCGGTGAAGTCAACCGTGAGCATATTGCTGGTGAAGCTGAACCCGGCGTCGGGGGTCATTGCGGGCTGGTCGGAGATCCGCGTCCCGATGATATAGCTGAAGCCCTGCAAGGTCACGCAGTCGAACGACAGGTTGTTGTTGGTGAACAGCGCGGCCCAGACATCCTCTCCGGGCCCTCCATCCAGATCGCTGCCGCCGGGGGCGAAGCCCGGCCCGCTTTTCAGCCAGAGCGGCGTTCCCGCCGCATCCACCATGGCCACGTAGAAGCGCTCACCCGGTCCCAGCGCGAAGGTGCCGATGGAACCTCCGATGACGGCGGGTCCCATGAAGGCCGCATTCCCCGAAGCGGTGACGGCTAGCGCATCCACGCCTCCGAGGGTGGTCGGTTCAAAACGGGTAGCCCATTGCTCCATGCCCATGGGATCGATCCGAGCGAGCACGCAGAGGTTGGGGTTGGCATTGCTGTTCACCACCGTGGCGCCCGCGAACTGGAATGTCGGATAGTTCACTTGGATCCCGAGGAAGAGCCCTCCGGCATCGTCCAGGCCCACATCACGGACCTCCTCAAGGACGTTGTTCGTGCCATCGCTCAGGAAGCCCCATAGCGGCACACCAGCGGTGTCCAACACGAAGACGACGGATTGATCGTCGGCGACCCCGTTACCGGCCAGGGTGAGTCCGGCCAGCGTCGGCGAGGTGATCGTGGCATCGAACCCGGAGAAGGCCACGCGACCGCCGCGGGCGGAGACCGCACCGAACATGTCCAAGCCTTCGATGAACGCTGGATTTCCGCCCGAATCGTAGGACCAGACCACCGAGAACGCCGTGTCTGTGCGCTGGACCGTGGTGCCGAAGCTCATGTACACTTCGTTCCGGATCGCATCGATGTTCACGTAAGACGGAAAGGACGCCGCGCCCCGGAAACTCCCATCCGGTCCCAGGCGGATGACCTGGTATGGGGCAGTGCCGCTGTATGTGGAATCGGCGGTGACGTTCACCCCTGCGGAGGCGAGCATCGAGATGTACACGGCGCCGGTGCCGTCCACAGCGATATCGTGGAAAGCGTCTTGCGAAACGGTCCCCATGGTCCTTGACCAGAGGATATTGCCATCCGGATCGACCTTGGTCACCGCCACATCCCGCGCCCCACCCAGCACCGGCAGGGCCACGCCATCCATGAGGCAGACGCCTTCGAAGGTGAACGCGATGTAGCTATAGCCCTGTTCATCCACCGCGATCCCCTTGTCACCGTTGAAGGTCGCCGGCGCATCGGGATGAACCAGCCATTCATATCGCTGGCCCAAGGCCAGGAGCGGGAGCAGCATCCATGCTGCGGTCAGTATCCGTGCTCGCACGTGTTGCATGGTTCTAAGCTATCGATTGCTGACCAGTGGCGGCCCGGGTTCTTGATTCTTCTTCTGACCCCCTATGATCAACCGCTGAACCTACCCCTCCGACATATCCTGGATCGAACCGTGTCCAACCTGCCACCCGCCCTGCTGGCACCGGCCGTAAGCGGCCCACAGCTTCTTCCGCCTCCGATCGTCGATCCGGTGCACTTCGGCAGGTCGGTCATGGTAACTCGAATACCAGAAAAACCGATTGATCTGGTCCCGATTCCAATTGGCCGGGCTCGGTAATCCTCACGTCCATCGCACCACATACTTCGCGGTATGCATGCCTCGGATGCCTTATTGGACCGATGGCCAGGGCGCAGCACAGGGCGCGCCTACGTGCATTTCCACCGGGACAATGTCCTTCACGAACGCTATCAGCCTCTAATTCCCCGGCTGGTTTATGATCACTATGGGAGCACGCATGACCGTGCCGCCATCACGCACGACGGCCGTGTATCGGCCGGGCCTCCATTGGCCATCCGGCATCCATCGCCACCTGAGGCCGTTGCTGCCCGCTTGCCGCAACGACCGCTCTTCCACCACGTGGCCCAGGGCATCCAGCACTTCGAAGTGCGCACCAGGGCTCATGGAATGTTGCACGTACAGCTCAAAGGGACCAATGCCCACGTTGGGCCTCACGGTCAGGGTCCCGTTCGCCGCCGCGCTCTCCGCGATCCCCACGGCGGGCGCTTCGCGCACGTACACGCCATTGGGATCCGTTAATCCGTTCCCGCTGGCGAAGTAGCCCAGCGTCATGCCCGAGGCATCGAACCAGTGCACAGCATCCTCGCCCCAGTCGCCGATGAGCAGGTCGCCGCCGGGTGGCAGGAAGGAGTGCCCCTCCGGATTGGTGAGCCCGCCGATGTACACCCCGAGGTAGCTGCCGGTGGAGTCGTAGCGCTGGACATTGCCCATGGTCCAGTCCAGCACAAGCACATCGCCGTTGGCCTCCTGCCACAGATCGGTGGGGCCTTGCAGGATGGAGCTGTTGATGAAGACATCGAGGAAGGTGCCGTCGGCCGCGAAGCGCTGCACCGTGCCGGTGGCGCCGTTGCCGTACACGGAGAGGTAGAAGCGGCCTTGCGCATCCCAGAAGTGGCCCAGCCCGTTGGGCGTGTCGATGCTGGTGAATTCGTCCACGAAGTCACCGCCCAGGTCGAAGCGCACCACCTTCTGCTGCACGGTGCCCCATTGGGTCACGTAGATCAGGCTGTCCGGACCGATGGACATCTTGGAAGGCAATTCGAGCGCATAGCCCGAGGAGAAATTCCCGAGGTATTCGCCGGTGAAGCCGTGGTAGCGTTTAATGGCGCTGTTGCCGAAGCCGGTGACGAGCACTGATCCATCGGGATGGAAGAGCACCTGCTCCGGACCGATCAAGCCCCCGGAACCGGAGGTGATGAACTCACCGAGGAAGTTGCCGCTGGCATCGTAGCGGTGCACGGCGTTGGTGCCGCGGCTGTTCACCAGCACCTCGTAGGCGTTCTGTGCATTCGCAGTGGGCGTCAGTGCACACGCGATGAAAGCGAAGGGTAGCATCAATCTCATGGACGATGGGGTTCGGGCCGGCGTGTTCTGCCACAGGCGATGAGCAACCTAGGCAGACCACGCCTGCCGCCTTTTGCGGAACAACCATCGGTGAAGCGCGCCAAGGCATCGGCGGGCAGGGGGATGAACGGTGGGCAGGCACGAACGGATCTCTCTGTCCGGTGCGGCCATGGGCGTGAGCTGGAAACAGCGGAGGCAGCGGTGCCGGTGATGCACCACGCAAGCTTCCCGGGCCAGCGCCGTACCGATCGAAGTTGCCCTGGGCGGCGGCGCCGTTCAGCCCTGCCTCACGCGCATCTTCTCCAGCGCCTTCACCCCTTTTGCGATCAGCTCCTCCAGCACCTTCACATCCACATCGCTGAGGCGCTTGATGTAGAGGCAGCCCACCCCGGTGCTGTGCTTGCCGAGCTTCTTCAGCTGCGCGGCCGACATGTCGAATCCGCTCATGATGTACAGGGAGAGGTTCGCCTTGCGCGGGCTGAATCCGGTGAGCATCCATTCGCCTTCACGCCCGCTTCTGCCTTTGTAGTGATATCGGCCGAAACCAACGATGCTGGTGCCCCACATGCGCGGCTCTTCGCCCGTGATCCTCTTCATCAGCCTCATGATCGCTCGGCAATCGGCAGCGACCTCTTCGCCCTGCTTCGCGATGAAGGCTTCGACGCTCGCATCGTTCTCCTTGGTCTTGAGTTCGGCTTTGGCCATGGCGATGTTTGTTGCGCAAAGATGATCGGCCTGATGCGGCGATCGTTCGATGCACTTATTTCGGACCATGCCAGGGAAAGCAAGGACCGCCTCCACGAAGAAACCGGCAGCACGCGTTAAGGCCGCCATGAAGAAGAGCGCATCGCCTTCCAAGGAGAAGCCGATCGTGAAGCGCCTCTCAGGCGGCAACCCGCAGATCCCCAAAGACGATGGCGACGCGCCGGTGCAGGCGTACATCGCCGCGATGCCCGGCTGGAAGCGCGCAATCGGGGAGAGACTGGATGCGCTGCTGGAGATGCACATCCCCAAGCTGCAGAAGGCCGTGAAGTGGAACTCGCCGTTCTATGGGGTGGAGGGCCAGGGCTGGTTCATCGCCACGCATGTGTTCGGCCATTTCGTGCGCATTACCTTCTTCTATGGCCAATCGCTGGAGCCGATGCCACCCGGACCGAGCAAGGACAAGAACGCGCGCTACCTGGATATCCGCGAGGGCGGCATCGAGGACGAAGAGCAACTGGTGAACTGGCTGAAACAGGCAGCTGCCTTGCCGGGGTGGCTGAAGCATTGAAGGCATCGCACCCAACCCATGAAGGCATGAATGCCAAGGTCGATTGGTTCTTCGCGAAGGATGGCCGGTGGAAGGACTGCTTCGCTGCGCTGCGCGAACTGGCGCTGGATACCGGACTGACCGAAGAGCTCAAATGGGGACACCCGTGCTACACCCTGAAGGGCAAGAATGTGTTCCTGATGCACGGCTTCAACGACTATTGCGCGCTGCTCTTCCACAAGGGTGCGCTGCTGAAGGACGACCATGGCATCCTCGTGCAACAGACGGCCAACGTGCAGAGCGCAAGGCAGATCCGATTCCGCAGCCTGAAGGAGATCAATGGTCTGGCCCCAGTGATCCGCAGCTACATGCAGCAGGCCATCGACGTGGAGCAGGCCGGCATGAAGGTGCCGCTGAAGCCAACGCGGGAGTTCGCGATGCCCGAAGAGTTCGCAGCGAAGCTGAAGGCCATGCCCGCGCTGAAGAAAGCCTTTCAAGCACTTACGCCTGGAAGGCAGCGCGGCTACCTCTTGCACTTCGCCGAAGCCAAGCAGAGCAATACGCGGGAAGCGCGCATCGAGAAGCACATGCAGCGGATCCTGGCGGGCAAGGGCCTGGATGACTGACCCGCCATCATGCGCTATTCCTTCACCAGGCGCATGAGCTTGCGGCTCGTGCCTTGCGCGATCTCAACCAGGTAGAAGCCGGCGGCCAACTGCGAAACATCCAGGCGCCGGTCATTGCTGGCCTCAAGCACGAGCGCCCCTGCCGCATCCCGGACCCGAACCTGCAAGGGCATGCCATCGGGTGCGTCGATCCGCAGCTCAAGCTGCACGGGATTGGGTCGGATGGAAACCCCCGCCTCTGCATCCTGCGCAGCGGAAGCCGTATTGATCGAGCACGCAGCGACGAGTGCATCGAAGGCATCCGCTTCATCGGGCGTGAGTCCGCCCGGCAGCAGGTCCTGCTGCTCCCAGGGATCGTTGAGCAGGTCATAGAAGCGTTGCTGGCCATTGGCGAAGCTGATCAGCTTCCATCGGTCGTTGCGGATCGCGCTGCCCGAGGTGCCCGAGAACAACACGCCGGCATAGAGGCACTCCCGCACGGTAAGTCCGCCCTGGGAGAACATTGGTACCAAGCTCCGGCTCTCCTGGTACACCGGCAGCGACGCTCCTGTGATCTCGACAACGGTGGTGAACAGGTCGGCGGTATTCACCAGGGCCTCCTCACGCTCGCCGGCCCGGGTGATGCCTGCGCCTGCGATCACCATCGGCACGTGAACGCCGCCCTCATACAAGGTGCCCTTCGCGTGGTTCTGCAGGTAGGGCGCTTGGATCACATTGATGTCGGTGCCGTTGTCGCCGATGAAGATCACGACGGTATTGCTGAGCGAGTCCGGTCCCAGCGCATCGAGCAAGCGGCCGATCTCGTGATCGACGCTCTCGCACATGGCGAGGTAGTAGGGAAGCGGGTTCGCATTGATGCTCGCCTGATCGGTGGGCAGGGCGCCCTGGCTGTGCATGGAGAGCGGAGGCAGATGGAACGGCGTGTGCGGCGCATTATAGGCCACCCAGCAGAGCCATGGCGCCGTTTGCTGCCCGATCCAATCGATGGCCATATCGGTGATGGCGGTGGTGATGTACACGTTGGAAGGCGAGGTGCTGCCATTGACCGTGAGCGGCCATTGGTTGTAATTGCTCACCGCCCCGCTCAGCAGGCCGGCGTAATGCGGGATGCCCATCATGTTCGGGTACGCCGGATCCGGCTGTGAGCCGCCGAGATGCCATTTGCCGATGATGCACGACGCATATCCGCTGTTGATGTCGGAGAGGTAGCGGTGCAAGGTGATCTCATCGGATGGGAGCAACGACAGATCGCCGGGGTTGAGCACGCCGGTCTGATAGCCGTAACGGCCAGTGATGATCGTGCTCCGGGTGGGCGAGCACAAAGGATCGGCCCACACACGGTCGAAGGTGAGGCCTTGCGCCATGAGCGACTCGAGGTGCGGCATCACGGCCTTCTGCGGACCGGGGAGGTAACCGGGCATCGGGTCCAGGCCCATGTCATCCGCGATCACCAGCAACACGTTCGGAGTCTGGGCATGCACTCCGGTGGCGAGCGTGATGCCCGTGAACAGCAGGATGGCCTTCATGCATCGAAGATGCGCCATTCACCCTTTGGTTCAATCCATCGAGGAAAGGGACCCGAAGCCGGACTGATCGATGCCATCATCCACGGCCATGGCTCGAGCTAACTTCACCGCAAAGACCGCAGCCATGAGGAACATCCTTGCCGCTATCGACTTCTCTGAGGTCACCCCCAGCCTGCTCACGCTTTCAACCGAATTGGCGAAGAGACACGACGCCAAGCTGTGGATCATCCATGTGGCCGCACCGGACCCCGATTTCATCGGCTTCAAGACAGGTCCGCAATACATCCGTGATCATCGGGCTGAACAGCTGCGGCAGGAGCACATCGACCTGCAAGCCATGGCCACGGAGGTCCGCGAACAGGGCGTTGAGGCCGAAGCCCTGCTCGTCCAGGGCCCCACTGCGGAGATTCTCCTCGCAGAGGTCGAACGGTTGAAGATCGACATGGTGGTGGTGGGTTCCCATGGGCGCAGCGCGCTCTATCGCGCCTTCGTTGGCAGCGTGAGCGAGCAAGTGCTCCGTGAATGCAAGGCACCCGTGCTGGTAGTGCCTACTCCGGATCGCGGTTAGGCCGGTTCACCGGGACAATCACGGAACCGAGTCCTAGGTCCAGTTCACCGGGCGATAGGCCGTTCCAACGGCTGTTATGATGCCCTGGCTTCGTCACGAATAGGCCCCATTGTTCGACGAACGCTTGACAATCATCTACCAATTCCAATACGTTCGCGCCACTCTTTCTCGACCGGATCGCTCTTCAGACCCTGCCTTTGGACACTTGTTCAGCCAACTGAGCAAGACCATGCGATTCACTCAAGCAGCCTTGCCGGCGCCCAATCCTAAGGTGCTCTGGCTCAATCCCGACCTGGGCCTTGGGCACCACCAAGACCGCAGGCCAGCAACGACTCAACTGGAGGGCCATTGGCCTTCCACACCTCATGAGCAAACCCCTACACCTCGAACCCCGATGAAGCACCGAAACCCTTTCACGAAAGAGCTCGCGCGAGTGATCGCGCTACTCCTGCTGCTGGCCACAGGCTGGCAAGCAGCGGCACAGCACCGGCACGATCCGGTGAAACCCCGTGCACAGCACACCGGCCAGGACCATGGCCACGAGCACGAGGACATTGACGCCCTGCTGAACCGCCACGACCAGCGCATCACCTTCATGGAGAACGGAGGGCAGTTCGGACCGCAGGTCCTCTACCGCGCCGATTTCCCGCTTGGCCAAGCTGTGGCCACCGCTGAAGGCATGGTGGTCACCGCCTTTGACCCTGTGGAAGTGGAGAAGCGCATCGCCGATGGATTCCGCATCGAGGAGGAAATGGCCCAGGGCCGACCGATGCGCGAGCTGCAATGGCGCAAGCGCGGCCATTCCTGGCGGCACCGCTTCATCGGCGCTTCGGATGCCATGCGGATCGAGGCGCGTGATCGGCACCCCGAATTGACCAACTACTTCGTGGGGGAGCGCAGCGCCTTGGATGCCTCCAGTTTCCAGGAGGTCTGGTACACGGGCATCTATCGTGGCATCGATGCGCGCTACTATCCGGCTGAGGACGGCTCGTTGGAGTATGACCTGATCGTGATGCCGGGCGGCGACCCCGGCAATGTCGCCATCGCCCACGAGGGCATCGAGCGCATGCATGTGAACGACGACGGCGAATTGGTCATCGAGACGATCCTGGGCGAGATGGCCCATCCCGCACCATACGTTTACCAACGGAGCAACGGCCGCGAGACACGCATCGACGCCACCTATAAGGTGGACGGCAATGTCCTGCGATTCACCCTGGGCGCATACGACCGCACCCAACCCCTGGTGATCGACCCCATCGCCATGCGCTGGGCCACGTGGATCAACACCAACAGCAGCAGCGACAACCACGGACACTGCATCTGGGTGGACCCGAGCGACGGTGCCATCTACGTGGTCGCCCGAGTGACCGGGACCACCGACCAGATCACGCCCGGCGCGTTCGACGAGACGACGAATGGCGGCTTGGAGATGATCGTGGGCAAGTACCTCGAGCCTGCAACGGTGGGCGGCAGCGGCACCCGGGTGTGGCAGACCTACATCGGAGGCAACGGCGATGACAACCCCTACGCGATGGAGCAGGGACCCGATGGCAACCTGTACATCACCGGCCAGACCAGCAGCACCAACTTCCCGCTCTTGGGCGGTACGGCCTTCACCGGCAGCAGCGTGAACCAGCAGGCCCAGAGCGGCATCGACGTGTTCGTGCTGAAGATCAACACCGCCGGCAACAGCATCAAGGCGGCCGTAGTGGGAGGCAACGGAAGCGACGACAACTACGATGTGCGCCTGGCCGCCAATGGCGATGTGTTCGTGGCAGGCAGCACCACCAGCACCAACCTGCTCACGGTGAACCCTGGCAGCGGGGCCAGCAACACCAACAACGGCGGGAGCGATGTCTTCCTCTTCCGCATCAACCAGGACCTGAGCAGCCTCGTTTGGATGCGGAACTACGGCGGCAGCTCCGCCGACCGGGCCAGCATCATGCTCCACAACCCCGCAACCGGCGACCTCTTCGTTGGCGGGAACACCAGCAGCACCAATTTCCCTACCCTGAACCCGCGCCAGAGCACGCGCGGCGGCAGCACGGCCGGATTCCTCCAGCGCCTCAACGGCACCACTGCTGCCACCGTTTGGAGCAGCTATTACTCCAGCGCCAGCAGCCAGAATGCCAACCTGCTCTGCATGGAGTTCAACACCGCCAAGGATGAGCTCTGCTTCGGCGGAGTCTCAAGCGGACTCAACAGCGCGAACCTCAGCGCCGGTGCTTTCGACACCTCCCACAACGGCAGCAACGACTTCTACGTGGGCCGAATGACCGTCGATCAGACCTTCATCGCCGGCACCTACATCGGCGGCTCCGGCAATGAGGAGAACATGATGGGACTCAACACGGACCAGAACGACGATGTGTACGTGTTCGGATACAGCGGCAGCAGCAACTTCCCCGTAAGCGCTTCACCGGACGTGCCGCTGCAAACCGCGAATCAGGGCAGCCGCGACAAGGTCTTCTTCAAGTTGAACGCCGCCCTGAACCTGCTTGAATTCAGCACCTACTACGGCGGCACCAATGACGACTACGACCCCGTGGGCGAGCGCGGCATCAAGTTCAGCAACTGCCGCATCTACACCATCGTCACAGCGCAGAGCAACAACATCCCCCTCACCCAAGGCGCCGTCAACACCACCAAGAACAGCCCGACGAGCCGCTACGAGCCGGGCCTTGTGGTCTGGGCCAACCCGCCCGACCTGCTCGGCAACAGCATCACCTATCAAGGCGTGTCCATCTGCCCCGGCGCAACCCCAGGCGACATCACGGGATCGGAGCCGAGCTATTCGTTGCCCACCATCGTGCGCAACAACGTCGCCTCTGGGTACCCTGCCTTCCCGAGCGCTGCGACGTATCAATGGCAGATCAGCCCTGATAGCCTCAACTGGACGGACATACCCGGCGCCACGGGCCAGAACCTCAGCGGCGCGCAAATCGGTGCGCTCACGCAGGACACATACATCCGCCGCATCATAGGAGGCGATGCCTGCATCCTCGCCGGCGCCGCCGACCAAGTGGTGAAGGTGCGCATCATGACCGCCGATGGAACGGTGACCGATGCGCTGTGCAACGGTGCGGCCACCGGCAGCATCACCGCAACAGCCGATGGCCAGGCACCATTCTCCTACGCATGGAGCAATGGGCAGACCAGCGAAACCGCAGTGAACCTCGCTGCCGGTCCTTACAGCGTGACCGTTACCGACTTCAACGGCTGCAGTGCAACTGCCAACTTCGTGGTAGGGCAACCCGCTCCGCTCAGTGCGAACGTGAGCACCACGCTCGACGCATGCGGAAGCGGAACAGGCAGCGCCGCAGCGAGCGGAACAGGAGGCACCCCCGGCTACAGCTATCTCTGGAGCACCGGCACGACCGGTCCGAACCTTACGAATGTGAGTGCCGGCGCGTACTCCGTGCAGGTCACCGACTTCAACCAATGCAGCGCGGTGGTGCTGGTCAATATCGATGGAACCTTGCCGCCCTCTGCGAACGCGGGCGACGACGTGGAGATCAATTGCACCACCGGAGCGACTGTGCAATTGAACGGTTCGAGCCAGACGCCAGGCGTGAGCTTCAGCTGGACCGGCCCTGGCATCGTCAATGGCGGCGGTTCAGCCAACCCCACGGTGAACGCTCCCGGCACCTACACGCTTACGGTCACCAATACTCAGACCGGCTGCACGGCGACGGATCAGGTTGATGTCACAGTGAACACCACTGTCCCCGGAGCGCAAGCCGCCGGCGGGACCATCACCTGCGGCAATGAGTGCGTGATGCTCACGGGCACCGGCAACGGTTCGTTCGCATGGAGCGGCCCGAACAACTTCAGCAGCACCGAGCAGAACCCCACCGTGTGCGCCCCAGGCACCTATACCCTGGTGGTCACCGGCACCAACGGCTGCACCAGCACCGCCACCGCTGAGGTGGAGCAGGACACCGATGCCCCCGGAGCGCAAGCCGCCGGCGGGACCATCACCTGCGGCAATGAGTGCGTGATGCTCACGGGCACCGGCAACGGTTCGTTCGCATGGAGCGGCCCGAACAACTTCAGCAGCACCGAGCAGAACCCCACCGTGTGCGCCCCAGGCACCTATACCCTGGTGGTCACCGGCACCAACGGCTGCACCAGCACCGCCACCGCTGAGGTGGAGCAGGACACCGATGCCCCCGGAGCGCAAGCCGCCGGCGGGACCATCACCTGCGGCAATGAGTGCGTGATGCTCACGGGCACCGGCAACGGTTCGTTCGCATGGAGCGGCCCGAACAACTTCAGCAGCACCGAGCAGAACCCCACCGTGTGCGCCCCAGGCACCTACACCCTGGTGGTCACCGGCACCAACGGCTGCACCAGCACCGCCACCGCTGAGGTGGAGCAGGACACCGATGCCCCCGGAGCGCAAGCCGCCGGCGGGACCATCACCTGCGGCAATGAGTGCGTGATGCTCACGGGCACCGGCAACGGAAGCTTCGCTTGGAGCGGCCCGAACAACTTCAGCAGCACCGAGCAGAACCCCACCGTGTGCGCCCCAGGCACCTATACCCTGGTGGTCACCGGCACCAACGGCTGCACCAGCACCGCCACCGCTGAGGTGGAGCAGGACACCGATGCCCCCGGAGCGCAAGCCGCCGGCGGGACCATCACCTGCGGCAATGAGTGCGTGATGCTCACGGGCACCGGCAACGGAAGCTTCGCTTGGAGCGGCCCGAACAACTTCAGCAGCACCGAGCAGAACCCCACCGTGTGCGCCCCAGGCACCTATACCCTGGTGGTCACCGGCACCAACGGCTGCACCAGCACCGCCACCGCTGAGGTGGAGCAGGACACCGATGCCCCCGGAGCGCAAGCCGCCGGCGGGACCATCACCTGCGGCAATGAGTGCGTGATGCTCACGGGCACCGGCAACGGTTCGTTCGCATGGAGCGGCCCGAACAACTTCAGCAGCACCGAGCAGAACCCCACCGTGTGCGCCCCAGGCACCTATACCCTGGTGGTCACCGGCACCAACGGCTGCACCAGCACCGCCACCGCTGAGGTGGAGCAGGACACCGATGCCCCCGGAGCGCAAGCCGCGGGCGGGACCATCACCTGCGGCAACACCTGCGTGATGCTCACGGGCACCGGCAACGGTTCGTTCGCATGGAGCGGCCCGAACAACTTCAGCAGCACCGAGCAGAACCCCCACCGTGTGCGCCCCAGGCACCTACACCCTGGTGGTCACCGGCACCAACGGCTGCACCAGCACCGCCACCGCTGAGGTGGAGCAGGACACCGATGCCCCCGGAGCGCAAGCCGCCGGCGGGACCATCACCTGCGGCAATGAGTGCGTGATGCTCACGGGCACCGGCAACGGTTCGTTCGCATGGAGCGGCCCGAACAACTTCAGCAGCACCGAGCAGAACCCCACCGTGTGCGCCCCAGGCACCTATACCCTGGTGGTCACCGGCACCAACGGCTGCACCAGCACCGCCACCGCTGAGGTGGAGCAGGACACCGATGCCCCCGGAGCGCAAGCCGCCGGCGGGACCATCACCTGCGGCAATGAGTGCGTGATGCTCACGGGCACCGGCAACGGTTCGTTCGCATGGAGCGGCCCGAACAACTTCAGCAGCACCGAGCAGAACCCCACCGTGTGCGCCCCAGGCACCTACACCCTGGTGGTCACCGGCACCAACGGCTGCACCAGCACCGCCACCGCTGAGGTGGAGCAGGACACCGATGCCCCCGGAGCGCAAGCCGCCGGCGGGACCATCACCTGCGGCAATGAGTGCGTGATGCTCACGGGCACCGGCAACGGAAGCTTCGCTTGGAGCGGCCCGAACAACTTCAGCAGCACCGAGCAGAACCCCACCGTGTCGCCCCAGGCACCTATACCCTGGTGGTCACCGGCACCAACGGCTGCACCAGCACCGCCACCGCTGAGGTGGAGCAGGACACCGATGCCCCCGGAGCGCAAGCCGCGGGCGGGACCATCACCTGCGGCAACACCTGCGTGATGCTCACGGGCACCGGCAACGGTTCGTTCGCATGGAGCGGCCCGAACAACTTCAGCAGCACCGAGCAGAACCCCACCGTGTGCGCCCCAGGCACCTACACCCTGGTGGTCACCGGCACCAACGGCTGCACCAGCACCGCCACCGCTGAGGTGGAGCAGGACACCGATGCCCCCGGAGCGCAAGCCGCCGGCGGGACCATCACCTGCGGCAATGAGTGCGTGATGCTCACGGGCACCGGCAACGGTTCGTTCGCATGGAGCGGCCCGAACAACTTCAGCAGCACCGAGCAGAACCCCACCGTGTGCGCCCCAGGCACCTATACCCTGGTGGTCACCGGCACCAACGGCTGCACCAGCACCGCCACCGCTGAGGTGGAGCAGGACACCGATGCCCCCGGAGCGCAAGCCGCCGGCGGGACCATCACCTGCGGCAATGAGTGCGTGATGCTCACGGGCACCGGCAACGGTTCGTTCGCATGGAGCGGCCCGAACAACTTCAGCAGCACCGAGCAGAACCCCACCGTGTGCGCCCCAGGCACCTACACCCTGGTGGTCACCGGCACCAACGGCTGCACCAGCACCGCCACCGCTGAGGTGGAGCAGGACACCGATGCCCCCGGAGCGCAAGCCGCCGGCGGGACCATCACCTGCGGCAATGAGTGCGTGATGCTCACGGGCACCGGCAACGGAAGCTTCGCTTGGAGCGGCCCGAACAACTTCAGCAGCACCGAGCAGAACCCCACCGTGTGCGCCCCAGGCACCTATACCCTGGTGGTCACCGGCACCAACGGCTGCACCAGCACCGCCACCGCTGAGGTGGAGCAGGACACCGATGCCCCCGGAGCGCAAGCCGCCGGCGGGACCATCACCTGCGGCAATGAGTGCGTGATGCTCACGGGCACCGGCAACGGAAGCTTCGCTTGGAGCGGCCCGAACAACTTCAGCAGCACCGAGCAGAACCCCACCGTGTGCGCCCCAGGCACCTATACCCTGGTGGTCACCGGCACCAACGGCTGCACCAGCACCGCCACCGCTGAGGTGGAGCAGGACACCGATGCCCCCGGAGCGCAAGCCGCCGGCGGGACCATCACCTGCGGCAATGAGTGCGTGATGCTCACGGGCACCGGCAACGGTTCGTTCGCATGGAGCGGCCCGAACAACTTCAGCAGCACCGAGCAGAACCCCACCGTGTGCGCCCCAGGCACCTATACCCTGGTGGTCACCGGCACCAACGGCTGCACCAGCACCGCCACCGCTGAGGTGGAGCAGGACACCGATGCCCCCGGAGCGCAAGCCGCGGGCGGGACCATCACCTGCGGCAACACCTGCGTGATGCTCACGGGCACCGGCAACGGTTCGTTCGCATGGAGCGGCCCGAACAACTTCAGCAGCACCGAGCAGAACCCCACCGTGTGCGCCCCAGGCACCTACACCCTGGTGGTCACCGGCACCAACGGCTGCACCAGCACCGCCACCGCTGAGGTGGAGCAGGACACCGATGCCCCCGGAGCGCAAGCCGCCGGCGGGACCATCACCTGCGGCAATGAGTGCGTGATGCTCACGGGCACCGGCAACGGTTCGTTCGCATGGAGCGGCCCGAACAACTTCAGCAGCACCGAGCAGAACCCCACCGTGTGCGCCCCAGGCACCTATACCCTGGTGGTCACCGGCACCAACGGCTGCACCAGCACCGCCACCGCTGAGGTGGAGCAGGACACCGATGCCCCCGGAGCGCAAGCCGCCGGCGGGACCATCACCTGCGGCAATGAGTGCGTGATGCTCACGGGCACCGGCAACGGTTCGTTCGCATGGAGCGGCCCGAACAACTTCAGCAGCACCGAGCAGAACCCCACCGTGTGCGCCCCAGGCACCTACACCCTGGTGGTCACCGGCACCAACGGCTGCACCAGCACCGCCACCGCTGAGGTGGAGCAGGACACCGATGCCCCCGGAGCGCAAGCCGCCGGCGGGACCATCACCTGCGGCAATGAGTGCGTGATGCTCACGGGCACCGGCAACGGTTCGTTCGCATGGAGCGGCCCGAACAACTTCAGCAGCACCGAGCAGAACCCCACCGTGTGCGCCCCAGGCACCTACACCCTGGTGGTCACCGGCACCAACGGCTGCACCAGCACCGCGACTACACAAGTAGGCAGCGACGTTGAGGCGCCGCAAGCCACGCTCAGCAGCACCTTGATCGGCTGCGATGGTGAACCAGCAGTTGTGAGCTACAACAGCAACAGCGCTATTGCTTCAGCCGAGTGGTTCAACACCAGCGGACTCGTGGGCAGCGGCAACTCCATCTCTACCACCGATCCTGGCGCCTACACGCTCATCCTCACTGGAGTGAACGGCTGCACCAATGAGTTCAGCATCGAAGTGCAGCAGAACACCGACTGCGACAAGGACTGCGACCCCTTGATCCTGGAATGCCCTGCTGACATCACCGTGGCGTGCGCCGATGATTTCTCACCCTTCGGCCTCGGCGGCGAACCCATCTTCAACAAGAAGAAGGATGATGATTGCCCGGATGTGGTCCAGGCCTGGTGGAGCGATGCCATCATCAGCAACTGTCCGTATGTGATCCGCCGCACCTGGCATGCTGTGGGTAGCGATGGCAGCACCGAGACCTGCACGCAGTACATCACCGTGATCGACGACGTGGCGCCCATCTTCTACAATGTGCCTGACGGCATCAACATCGCCTGCGATGCGGACATGGACGCGATCACTACGCCCGATGTGACGGCCTACGATGAATGCACCAAGGTGGATGTTGCCGTCTATCACAATATGGAAATCGTGCAAGGCAATTGCGCTGGCAACTACTCCATCATCCATACCTGGACATCGCAGGACCAGTGCGGGAACATCGGCACGGCCACTTGGACAATTGAGGTGATCGACAACGTACCGCCTGTCATCAGCTGCCCGGTGGAAGACATCTCGGTGGAATGCAAGGATGTGCCGGAGCCCACCGACAAATGTGAAGCCACGGACAATTGCTCAGCGGAAGTAACCATCACCGTGGAGGAGGAGAAGGGCGAACAGGATGAAGACGGCAAATACGTCATCACCCGCACCTACATCGCCATGGACGAATGCGGCAACGCGAGCACGCAGGTGCAGCTCATCACCGTGTGGTGCGACAAGAAAGAGGAAGACGGAAAAGGCCCGGTGCAAGCAGGCATCAAGATGGTAGCGAGCGCATGGCCGAACCCCTTCCGCGAGGAGAGCAGCATCAGCATCACAGCGCAGGAGAGCGGAGTTGTCCAAGTGATCATCACTGACCTGCAAGGGCGCGTGGTGAGCGAGTTGTACAACGGCCATGTGGAGGCTGGCGCAATGGTGGTGCTGCCCTTCCGCCCGGCCGAGCGCAATGGCGGCGCCTATCTCTACCGCGTAAGGCTCAATGGCGAGGAACTCATGGGCCGCTTACTGGCGCAGCCCTGAAGCACACCCTGTAACGGAACCGATGGAGCCCTGGCGCAAGCCGGGGCTTCTTCGTTCCTCGTCCCCCATGCGCGCGATCCTATCTTGGCCGCATGGCCGGTCGTCTTTTCCCGCGCTGGGGCATCCTCTTCATCGACTTGGTGCTGTGCATGGTGGCGCTAGCCTCAGCGTACCTGCTCCGATTCAACTTCAAGGTGCCTGCGCATGAGGTTGACCTTCTGCTACCCGTGCTGCCCCTATTCCTGATCGTGCGCGCCGCTACCTTCCTGATCGCTGGCATCCCGCGCATCATGGTGCGGCACACCAGCACGGAGGATGCGCGCCGCCTCTTCCTCACCGTTGCTGCTGGCACAGCGGTGCTCGGCGCGATCAGCTTGCTGCGCTACCTCCTCTTAGATGGCCAGTACTTCCTGCCGCGCGCGGTGATCATCATCGAATTCATGGCCACCGCCATGCTGGTGATCTCAGCGCGCATCGCCTTCAAGCTGCTGCACCTGCGCAGCCAGGGCGCTGGCAAGGAGCGCGTGCGGGTGATCATCCATGGCGCGGGCGAGGCCGGCCTTATCACCAAGCGCACGCTCGAGCGCGAGGGGTCGGTGAAGTATGAAGTGGTGGCCTTCACGGATGACGATGAGCGCAAAGCGGGCAAGCGCCTCGAAGGCGTCGGCATCACGCACACCGGCCGGCTTCCAGCGCTGCTTGCCGAAGGCATCGACCAGGTGATCATCGCCATCGGCAAGCCGGACCCGGAGAAGCGGCGGCGGGTGGTGGATGCCTGCATCGCCGCGAAGGTGCAGGTGCGCACCATTCCGCCGGTGAACCATTGGATCAATGGCCAGCTGAGCGCAGGTCAGATCCAGCAGGTGCGCATCGAGGACCTGCTCGGGCGCGCAGTGATCCACCTCGAGCAGGAGGCCGTGCGCCGGCTCGTGGCCGGCAAGCGCGTGCTGGTCACTGGCGCCGCGGGCAGCATCGGCAGCGAGTTGGTCCGTCAGTTGGCGGAGATGGAGCCGGCCTCCCTCGCGCTCATCGACATCGCGGAGAGCGGCCTGTACGATGTGCAGATGGAACTGGTGGGAAAGGGCCGCAGCGAAAAACTCCATGTGCACGTGGCCGATGTACGGGACGGGAATCGCATGGAAGCCGTGTTCGCGCATGAGCGCCCACAGCTGGTCTTCCACGCCGCTGCCTACAAGCATGTGCCCTTGATGGAGGCCCAACCCGAAGAGGCCGTGCGCACCAACCTCGGCGGAACGGGCACCGTGGCACGGCTGGCGTGCAAGCATGGGGCGGAGCGCTTCGTGCTCATCAGCACCGACAAGGCCGTGAACCCCACCAGCGTGATGGGCGCCAGCAAGCGCGCCGCCGAGATGCTCGTGGGCGCCATCGCGCAGGGCTGCGGAACCGTATTCGTCACCACTCGCTTCGGGAATGTGCTCGGCAGCAGCGGCTCAGTGATCCCATTATTCCGCAAGCAGATCGAGGCCGGCGGCCCCGTGACGGTGACGCATCCGGAGGTCACGCGCTTCTTCATGACCATCCCCGAATCGTGCCGCCTGGTGATGGAAGCCGCAGCCATGGGCCAGGGCGGCGAGATCTACGTATTCGATATGGGACAGCCCGTGCGCATCGCCGAGCTCGCCGACAAGATGATCCGCCTCAGCGGCAAGGAGCCCGGCAGCGAGATCGCCATCACCTATACCGGCCTGCGCCCCGGGGAGAAGCTCTACGAAGAGCTGCTCGCCACTACCGAGAACACGGTCCCGACCCACCATCCGCGCATCCTCATCGGGCAGGTGACGCCGGTTGATGCGGACGATGTGCTTCGCCGGACGGACGCCCTGCTCCGCATGGAGAGCCATGAAGCCATGCAGGCGTTGAAGGACATGATCCCCGAATACGGAATAGGGCCGCGCCCGCCCGCCTCAACTGGAACCCCGTCGCATCCGATGCTTTGATCCGGTCCAGCAACGAGATACCCCCAGCACTCATGAGCCAACACACCGAAGCCCAGTTCCTCGCCCGAATCGTTGAGCGATCGCGGGAATATTCACGTTTCTATCTGAGCCAGCTCAAGGGCCAGGACCCGCATCGCGTATTCGTTTGCGAAGGCAAGCCGCTGAACAGCCTGTTCTGGATCGTAGCGCACATGGCCACCACGCAGAACGGCTTGCTGCTCTACAGCACGGGCGGCCCGTTCGAGAAATTCAGCTGGGCGAAGCACTTCAGCATTGGTGGAAAGGGACTGCCGCCTGATCAATGCCCGCCCTACGAAGAGGTGTGGGGCACCTTCAAGGCGGTGCATGAGAAAGCCATTGCCTACCTGCCCACGCTCACGACGGAGCAACTGGATGCTCCCAATCGCACGGGCCTGCCGCTGATCGGGACAACGGTGCGCGATGCGATCATCCATGCGGCCCGGCACGAATCGCTGCATACCGGGCACCTCACCACCCTGTGCAAGCTCTACGGCATCGCCACCGTTTGAGCACTCGCGCATGCTCACCGGCCGTTTCCTCCTCGCCGTTCTGCATCTGCTGGCGCTCGCCATCGGCATCGCGGCGGTGTATGCGCGCGGCCGGGCATTGCGCCGCACCACCACCGCCGCCGACCTTCCCGACGTTTTCCATGCCGACAATTGGTACGGCATCGCGGCGCTGATCTGGGTCGGCAGCGGGCTCTGGCGCGCCTTCGGTGGAGCGGAGAAAGGCAGCGATCACTACTTGGAGAGCCACTGGTTCATCGGCAAGATGGGCCTCTTCCTGCTCGTGCTCGCGTTGGAGCTGCTGCCCATGATCACGCTGATCCGCTGGCGCATGGCCTTCAAGAAGTACAGTGCCATCCCGCTGGAGAAGGCCCCGCTCCTTGCGCGGCTGACCTTTGCCCAATTGCCCTTGCTCCTGCTGATGGTACTCATGGCAGCGGCCATGGCACGGGGGTTCTGAATACCGCTTCTATCTTCCCGGCGAAACCTGTCCGGCATGCCTGCACTGCGAATGCTCCTGCGCGGATTCCTCCGCCTCTTCATCCCATGCTGCTGCTGCGCGGCGGCGGCCAATGCCCAGCAGTACAAGCTGCGCGGCATCGTGAGCGACGGCGCAACGGGCGAGACCCTCATAGGCGCCAACGTGGTGCTCAAAGGCACCACCATCGGCGCCGTGACCGACATCGATGGGCGGTTCGAGCTGCTGGTGAGCGAGCTGCCGCCGTACACCCTGGTGGTCAGCTACATCGGCTACACGCAATTGGAGCTGGTGGTGAAGAGCCTCGACAAGGAATTGAAACTGAGGCTCAGCACTGACCAGGTCCTGCTCGGCGAAGCCGAGGTGGTGGGCAGCCGCATCAGCGAGAAGCAGAAGCAGGCGCCGCTCACAGTGGAGAGCATGGATGTGATCGCCATCCGCGAAGCGCCAAGCGGCGACTTCTACGAGAGCCTCGGCACCCTCAAGGGCGTGGACATGACAGCAGCGAGCATGGGCTTCAAGGTGCTCAACACGCGCGGCTTCAACAGCACCAGCCCCGTGCGCTCCTTGCAGCTGATCGACGGCGTGGATAACCAGAGCCCCGGCCTCAACTTCTCACTGGGCAACTTCCTTGGCGCAAGCGATCTGGATGTGATGAAGGTGGATGTGATCGCCGGAGCCAGTACGGCCTACTATGGCCCTGGCGCATTCAACGGCGTGGTGAGCATGACCACCAAGAGCCCGTGGACCTTCCCCGGATTGAGCGTGAGCGCCAAGGGAGGTGAACGCGGGCTGCTTGAGGGAGCCGTTCGGTGGGCACAAGTGTTCAAGGACAAGGACGGCAAGCCGCGCGTCGCCTACAAGCTGAACATCTTCGGCATGCGTGCCGAGGATTGGTACGCGCAGGATTACAGCGCCACGAGCAACAGCCCCACGCAACCGGGAAATCCCGGCCGCTTTGATGCCGTGAACATCTATGGCGATGAGAATGTGACGGTGAACAATGATTTCAGCAACAACGCCTTCGACCGCAGGACCTATCCCGGCCTTGGCCTATTCCTGCGCCCTGGCTACCGCGAGGAGGATCTGGTTGACTACGGGACCAACAACCTCAAGGCGGGAGCATCGGTGCATTACAAGATCACCGATAGCGTGGAGGTGATCGCTGCCGCCAACTACAGCACGGGCAGCACGGTCTATCAAGGTGAGAACCGCTACCGACTGGATGGCGTGCAATTCTGGCAGCAGCGGCTTGAGATCAGGAAGGAAGGCAAGTGGTTCCTACGCGGCTACTACACCGGCGAGGATGCCGGGAAAACCTACGACATCTTCACCACCGGCGTGCGCCTGCAGGAGGCAGCTGGCGAGACGCGCGAATGGAACATCAAGTACTTCACGCTGTGGGAGACCTGGATCCGGCCGCGGATCAACAATGAGCGTCCGGACTTCATCACCGTGCAGGAGGCCCTGCTGCCCGGGTCCGGCATCACCTCTCAGGAACAGTATGATGCCTACGTCCAGCAATTCGTGGCTCAGAATCCCGGCCTCTTCACCGGCTACCACGATGAAGTCGCGGATAGCATCGCGCTGATCGACAATAACGAATTGAACCCGGCGTACATCGTGGGAACACCGCGCTTCACCGACAAGCTGAACGAGATCCGCGGCAAGCGATTCACCGAGGGCGGATCGCTCTTCTACGACCGCAGCCAGCTGGTGCACGCCATGGGCGAGTACCGCTTCAAGCCGAAGTTCGGGGAGATCGCCGTAGGCGGCAGCTTCCGGCAGTACATGCCTAACAGCGCGGGGACCATCTTCCGCGACACCGGCAATGTGGTGATCCGAAACAACGAATTCGGGCTCTATGCCGGCCTCGAGAAGAAGCTGCTGAAGGAGAAGCTGAAGGCCACTGCCACGCTCCGATTGGACAAGAACCAGAATTTCAATGCCCTGCTCTCCCCCGCCCTCTCCTTCGTGTACATCCCGCGCCAGGACCGCACCTTCCGGGTGAGCTTCAGCAGCGCGGTGCGCAACCCAACGCTCGCTGACCAGTACCTATACTACAACGTGGGTCGCGCCATCCTGCTGGGCAATGTCGATGGACAGTTCGAGGCGGGCCGCGACAGCCTGATCACCGTGGAGAGCTTCAACGAGTACCGTTCCTCGCCCACCTTGCTCGAGGGGCTCTCGAAGCTCGACTACTTCAACACGGACCGCCTGCGGCCGGAGCAGGTGCGCACCATCGAGGCCGGCTACCGCGGCACGCACGCCGAGAAGTTCTACATCGACGTGAGCGCCTACCACAGCTGGTATACGGACTTCATCGGCTACCTCATCGGCATAAGCGCGCAGTTCGATCAGACCAACGGCTTCCCCGTGGGCGGCCTTCAGGCCTACCGCCTCGCGGCCAACGCAACCACTACCGTGCGCACCCAGGGCGCCAACCTTGGCGTGAGCTACTTCCGCAAAAAGATGACCTACGGCGCGAACTACAGCTACAACGAGCTGGTCACCGGCGATGACGACCCGATCATCCCCGCCTTCAACACCCCACGCAGCAAGTTCAACGTGAGCTTCACCGGACACGACATGAAGGTGCCGTTCAGCGGCAAGCCCAACCTCGGCTTCGGCATCAATTGGAAGTACGTGGAGGGCTTCACCTTCACCGGCTCACCGCAGTTCACCGGCCCGATTCCCAGCTACGACATGATCGATGCCCAGGTGAACGTCAAATTCCCCGTGCAGCATCTAACGGTGAAGCTGGGAGGAAGCAACCTGTTCGGCTTCATCCCAATGTTCGAGGATTCCGAACCCAACCGGCCGCGGTGGGAACGCGTCTTCGACAATCAGGTGCGGATGGTGTACGGCGGTCCCTTCGTGGGAAGGCTGGCGTACGTGCAGCTGATCTATGAATTGGATCGGCGCTGATCACTTCAGCACTGCGAGCCGCTCCTCCAGCGCCTTGATCTTCGCCTCGGCGTCGGCCTTCTTCTTCCGTTCGTTCTCCAGCACCTGCGGCGGTGCGCCATTCACGAAGCGCTCATTGCTGAGCTTCTTCGCCACACTGGCCAGGAAGCCGCGCAGGTGCGCGAGCTCTGCTTCGGTCTTCTTCGTTTCAGCCTCGGTGTCGATGTTGCCGCCGAGGTCCACTGCATACTCGGTTGTCCCTACCAGGAAGGTGATGGAGCCTTCGCTGACCTTCTCCACCTCAGCGATGGCCGTTACGTTGGCCAGCTTGTTCACCAACGCTGAAACGGCCGCGCGCATGGGAGCGGACCCCTTTGCCTGCACTTCCACCGGTTCCTTCGGACTCATGCCGCGCTCGTTGCGGACGTTGCGAACGGAAGTCACCAGGTCGAAGGCGTGCTGCACCTCGGCATCTAGCTTCATATCGCCCGCGCCGCCCTTGGGCCATGCGGCCACGATGATGTCCTCCCCTTCCTTTCGCTCGCGCAGCAGGTGCCACACCTCCTCGCTGAGGAAGGGCATGAAGGGATGCAGGAGCTTCATCACTTCCTCGAAGATGGCCACGGTGGCCTCGTAGGTCTTCCGATCAATCGGTTCGGCCACGCCCTCCCCCGCCGCGTTCTTCAAAAAGGCGGTCTTGATGCTCTCCAGGTACCAGCTGCACAGGTCGTCCCACACCAGCTTGTAGGTGGCCATGAGCGCCTCGCTGATGCGGAACTGCGCGAAGAGCTGATCGATCTCGGTGGTGCTGCGCGCGACTCGGCTCTGCATCCAGGCGACAGCCGCCGCTGAGGAAGCCGGTTGCGGACGATCATCCACGGTCCAGCCCTTCACCAAGCGGAAGGCGTTCCAGATCTTGTTGCTGAAGTTGCGGCCCTGCTCACAGAGCGAATCGTCGTAGGGCAGGTCGTTGCCGGCTGGACTGGTGAGGAGCATGCCCACGCGCACGCCATCGGCGCCGAACTTCTCGATCAGTTCCAAGGGATCAGGGCTGTTGCCGAGGCTCTTGCTCATCTTCCTCCCCTGCTTGTCGCGTACGATGCCGGTGAGATACACGTTCCTGAACGGTACCTCCTGGCGGTACTCCAAGCCGGCCATGATCATGCGCGCCACCCAGAAGAAGAGGATCTCCGGCGCGGTGACGAGGTCGTTCGTCGGGTAGTAATACTTGATGTCGGCGTTGCTCGGGTCCTTGAAGCCGTCGAATACGCTGATGGGCCAGAGCCAGCTGCTGAACCAGGTGTCCACGACATCCTCATCCTGCTTGATGCCGTTGGTGCTTTGTCCGGAGGCCTTGAACTGTGCGATCGCTTCGGCTTCGGTCCTGCACACGGCCACATCGCCAGTCTCATTGTACCACGCGGGCACGCGCTGCCCCCACCACAATTGGCGGCTGATGCACCAGTCGCGCACGTTCTCCATCCAATAGGAGTAGGTGTTGGCGAACTTCTGCGGATGCAGTTTCACGCGGCCATCCTTCACCACTTCCAAGGCAGGCTTGGCCAGCTCGTCCATCTTCACGAACCACTGCAACGAGAGGCGCGGCTCGATCACCGCATCGGTGCGCTCGCTGTAGCCCACCTTGTTCTTGATGTCCTCGATCTTGACGATGTGCCCATTCTCTTCCAGCTCCTTCACGATCTTCTTGCGCACAGCGAAGCGATCCTCACCCACGTAGAGCTGAGCGGCGGGGCTGAGCGTGCCATTCGGTTCCAGGATGTCGATGGTCTCGAGATTGTGCTTCTTTCCCAGTTCGTGGTCATTCGTATCGTGCGCAGGCGTGACCTTCAGCGCACCGGTGCCGAATTCGCGCTCCACGTATTCATCGAAGATGACGGGGATGCTGCGACCGATAAGCGGCACCAGCGCGCGCTTGCCCTTCAGGTGGGCGTAGCGCTCATCCTCCGGGTGGACTGCGATGGCGGTATCGCCGAGTATCGTCTCCGGGCGCGTGGTGGCGATGGTGACCCATTGCTCCGTTGCGCCTTCCATCGCGTAACGCACATGGAAGAGCCTTGAATTCTGCTCCTTCATGATCACCTCTTCGTCGCTCACGGCCGTCAATGCCACCGGATCCCAGTTCACCATGCGCAGGCCTCGGTACACCAGGCCTTTCTTATGCAGGTCGATGAAGACGTCGATGACGGCCTCGCTGAGGTCGGGCTCCATGGTGAAACGCGTGCGGTCCCAATCGCAGCTGGCGCCGAGTTTCTTCAACTGCTCCAGGATCACGCCGCCGTACTTCTCCTTCCACGCAAAGGCATGCTTCAGGAATTCCTCACGTCCGATCGCGCTCTTCTTGATTCCTTGTTCGCCCAGCAGCTGCACCACCTTCGCTTCGGTCGCGATGCTCGCGTGATCGGTGCCGGGCACCCAGCAGGCGTTCTTGCCTTGCATGCGCGCGCGGCGCACCAGCACATCCTGGATCGTGTTGTTGAGCATGTGCCCCATGTGCAGCACGCCCGTCACGTTGGGCGGCGGGATCACCACGGTATAGGGCTCGCGGTGGTCGGGCACGCTGCGGAAGTAGGCCTTGGCCATCCAATGCCGGTACCATTTGCCTTCTGCCTTCTGCGGATCGAAATGCTTGGGGATCTCCATCGCCTGGAATGAGCGGCGAAAGTAGCCCGCTGCCCAGCTATCGCCCGGGGTGCCCATCAAGGAGCTGCTGCCTTCGCATCCGCCGTTCGCGACCGATCCTGGAAAGGCCGTGAACCTCGTACCTGCCGCGAGCGGCCATCATCACCGCGCCGGATGCCCACGGCGGAATGAGGCATTACTGGGCGATGAAGCGCTCTGCGCTCACGCCCTTCGATGTGCTCAGCCTGGCCACGTAGCATCCGGGCATCAACCCTTCTATGCTCACTGGGCCCGTTCCGATGCTTTGGGCATGAGCCAAGCGGCCTGCCCCATCGAGGATCTCCAGGTTGCCGCTTTCAGTTGAATGAATGCGCACACGGCCGCTCGAAGGGTTCGGGTAGATCAGGAGCTCATTCGCTGGTGCAACCACCTCGCCTGTGCCAACGGCGAACATGAGCGCATTGAATGCATTGATCCGCCCATGCCCGTGGTAATGGTCGAATCCTGGCGTGTCCTCCAACGGGTCACCCACCTGGTCCTCTGCGGTGGCCTCGATGATGGCGCGGATCTGCGCGGGCGTTCGTCCCGGTTGCTGGGCCTTGAGCAGTGCAGCCAATGCGCTCACATGCGGCGTGGCCTGCGAAGTGCCGGACCAATAGGAGGTGAATGAGACATTGCTGGCGTGACTGAGCCCGTAGATGTAATCGCCCGGCGCGCAAACGCTGATGTGCGGCCCATAGTTGCTGCCGCTTGAAGCGCTCCAATAGAAAGGCACAGCGCGCCGATCATTCGGCTTGGTGGCGCCCACGGCCATCACACCATTGAGCGCTGCAGGGATGAACGGCACGTTGCTGTTGGTGTTCATCATGCAGGCCACCACGAGCACGCCATTGGCCAAGGCGAAATCGACGGCCGCCTGCATCTCCGGTGAAGGATCGGTTCCACCCATGCTCATGCTGATCACATCCGCGCCGTTATCGATGGCGTAGTACATGCCTGCGATCCACCAGCTGTAGAAGCCCTGATTCGAGCTGTTCAGCGCCTTGATCACCATGGCCTTGCAATTGAGGTCCACGCCCGAGAATCCAACTCCGTTGTTCCCGGCGGCCGCCACGATGCTGGTGACGTTGGTGCCATGGCCTTGGTCATCGGTGGGGTCGTTATCGTTGTTGGCGAAGTCCCATCCCTGAACGTCATCCACGAAGCCGTTCCCATCGTCGTCGGTGCTGTTGCCTGCGACCTCTTCGGTGTTCAGCCATAGGCGATCGCCCCAGTCGGGGTGCTGCAGGCGCGCGCCGCTGTCGATGATGGCCACGGTAACCTCTTCACTGCCCTGCTCAATGTCCCATGCCGCCTGCATATCGATGTCTGCGCCTGCCACCGCCGGCGAGAGCGCGAATGAGCCATCGTTGTGCAGGCCCCATTGCTTGTCGTAGTGGGGGTCGTTCGGCGTGAAGTCGCGATCGCCGCCGCCATGGCCCATGTGATCACGCTCGGCGCGCATCACGCCGGCCAGCGATCGATACCCGGCAAGCGCTTGATCCACATCAACGCCTTCGGGCAGCTCAACCGAATAGAGGCGTGGCATGCCGGCCTTCAACGGCGCGAGGCGCTGGATGCGCTCGGCACGGAGTGATGCGCTCAAGCGATCCACGGGCCCGAGGCCGGTGGCGGCCTTCGCGGCGATGGGAACGGGCTTCAGCGGTGCATCGGGCGAGACGCGAATGATGATTCGATCGCTCGATTGGGCAAGCAGCGAGGCGGTGAACGCGAGGCAGGTGAACGCGACGGGCAGTCTCATGGCGATGTGTTCAAGTTCGCTCAAAGTAAGGCGATGAAATCGCTTCCATGGTCATCATGAGAATTCGGGACTACTACCCGCGCGCCGCGAGTTGCTCGCTCAAGGTCGGCCCTGCGTGCCCTGTCCTGTTCGGCACCAGGCTCATCGCATACTCGGCCAGTGCCGTGATCGTCAGGCTCGGGTTCACGCCCAGGTTCGCCGGGATGATGGAGCCATCGAGGATCCGCAGCTCGGGATATCCGAAGGCCTCGAAGCGCTCATTCACCACGCCCTCCTCGGCAGTCGTGCCCATGGGGCAACCACCGAGGATGTGCGCCGTGCTGCTCATGTCCAGCAGCACTTCGGGCAAAGCGTTCATGGCGGTGCCGCCGGTCTTCGAGGCGTAGCGATGCATCACCTCCTGCCCGATGCCGATGTAGGCCGGCACGCGCCTGCCACCCTCGTGCGCCACGCTCAGCTTCCCACCGAACAAGCCCTTCCGCCAGCTCACGCGCACGGCATTATCCAGGCTCTGCATCACCAACAGGATGATGCTGTGCCTCCCGAAATCGCGTCGCAGCGCATTGAAAGCCCTGCGCGGCTGGGTGATCATGCTCCAGACGCTCTTCGCCACGCGCATGATCGGCGGTCCATCGCCTGCGGCCATCACGGCCAGCAGGCCCATGGCGCCGGAGCCATCGCCGTACTTCACCAGCTCGATGTGCGTATGGGCATCCGGCTCGAACACCCGGCTGATCGCCACACCGTGATTCACCTTCTCCGGGATGCCGCTGATGCCGCAGAGCGATTCGCTGTTGGTGCGCACCATGGCGCCGAGCTTATCCGACAGCTTCTGCAGCGTGCGCAGCTCATGCTTCTGCCGCAGGAGCAGCTTCAAAGTGCCCATCACGCCCGCGCTCACCACAAGCCCTCTTGACCGGAGCACGCGCGCCCTTCGTCCGAACAAGGCCGTGGTGCTCCGCACATGCACATGGTATAATCCGTCCTTGTGCTCGATGCGCGTGACCTCTGTCTCCGCCTCGATGCGGGCGCCGAATCGCTCCGCGAACCAGAGGTAATTCTTGTCCAGCGTGTTCTTGGCATTGTAGCGACAGCCCACCATGCAGTTGGCGCACGCGGTGCATCCGGTCCGGGCTGGGCCAAGGCCGCTGAAGTACGGGTCGGTGGGCGCCTTCGTATCGCCGAGGTAAACGCCCACGTGATCCACGGGCTTGTAAGTATCGGCCCTGCCCATGTCGCGCGCGATCTCCGCCAGCACGCGGTCCTCTGGGCCTTCCTGCTCGTAACGCGTGCTGCCCAGCATGAAGCGGGCGGTGGCGTAATGCGGGGCCAATCGCTCCTTCCAATCGTCGAAGCGAGACCACGCCGGGTGCGAGAAGAAGGCATCGCCAGGCATCATGTGGGTATTGGCGTAAATGAGGCTTCCGCCGCCCACGCCCGTACCACTGAGCACCATGATCCGATTGAGCAACTCGATCCGCTGCGGACCGAAGCAGCGCAGCAACGGTGCCCACAGGAACTTGCGCACGCTCCAATTGGTGCGCGGGAAATCCTTCGCCTCCCATCGCTTGCCCTTCTCCAGCACGACCACGCTGTAGCCCTTCTCCGCCAGCCGCATCGCGCTGACACTGCCGCCGAATCCGGAGCCGATGACGATGTGGTCAAGGACGTCGTTGGCGGGCATGGACCAAAGCTACCGGTGGGCGAGAGCCGTGCGCGCTAGAACTGGAAGTAGATGAATGGCACCATCTCAGCCGTCACGGTCTGGTAGATGAGCGCCACCACGGCCGCGCACGCCAATGCCATCGCCCAGAGCGGGAGCGCCGCGAAGCCCTCGCGATAGCGCTGCTTGAGCGATTCCGGCAGCCAATGCACCACGAGGCCGAGGACCATCACACTGAAAACGCTGCGGAAGGCCCAAAGCACATCACCGGCGAGATGCAGGTTGAAAGACCCGGCCACCTGATGGAGGAACTCATTGGCGGTCTGCAGATCGGGGCTGCGGAACCAGATGCGCGTGAAGCTGATGAAGCAGAAGGTGATCAGGACCTTCCAGGCATGCGCTGCCCAATGCGCGCTCTTCTCCCACGGACTGATGCGCTTCCATTGCTTGTACACCAGCAGGCCCAGGCCATTCAGCCCGCCCCAGATCACGAACATCCAACTGGCACCATGCCATAGGCCGCCGATGAGCATGGTGATCATCAGATTCAAATTGGTGGTGATGGCGTTGTGCGCGGCCGGCGAGAACTGCACCAGCACGTAAGCAGCAGCGATGGCGCTCAAGTACACCACCGGCAGCCACCACCACCCGGTGAGCAGGATCAGTGCCGCACCGACCACCCCGAGCATGATCCATGAGAAGAGCGATCCCCCGCGATTGCCGCCCATGGGGATGTAGAGGTAGTCACGGAGCCAGGTGCTCAGGCTCATGTGCCAGCGCTTCCAGAACTCGGCCACGTTACGCGCCTTGTAAGGGCTGTTGAAGTTCATGGTGAGCCGGAAGCCCATGAGCAGGGCCACGCCGATGGCGATGTCGGTGTAGCCGCTGAAATCGGCGTAGACCTGGAGGGAGTAGCCGAAGAGCGCCATCAGGTTCTCGAGGCCCGAGTAGCGCAACGGATCGGCGAAGACGCGGTCGATGAAGTTCACCGCGATGTAGTCGCCGATGATCATCTTCTTCAGCAAGCCGTTCAGGATCCAGAACACCGCGATGCCGAACTCGGGCCGCGTAAGGCTGTACGGCTTCGCGATCTGCGGGATGAACTCGCTGGCGCGCACGATCGGCCCGGCGACCAGCTGCGGGAAGAAGCTGACATAGAAACCGAAATCGAGCAGGTTGCGGACCGGCCGGAGGTGCCCGCGATAGACATCGATCGCGTAGCTCATACACTGGAAGGTGTAGAAGCTGATGCCCACCGGGAGAAGCACCTTGTTCTCCACGAAATGCGCATCCCATGCGTGGTTGGCCCAGCGCGCGAAGTAGTTGACCGGCTCGAAGGCGGTGCCTGCGATCGCGTTGATGTTCTCCACTACGAAGTGCGCGTACTTGAAGTAGCCGAGCACGAGCAGGTTCAGCGTTACGCTCGTGGCGAGCAGCAGCCGCTTGCGCAGCTTGTCATCAGAGGATGCGCTGGCCCGGCCAAGGAGGAAATCCATGACGATGCTGAAGCCCAGAAGGCCAACGAACAGGCCGCTGGTCTTGTAGTAGAAGAAAAGGCTCACGCCGAAGAGCCATGCGCTGCGCCATTGCGGACGCTTATGCACCGAGCTATAGCCGGCGAGCACCACCAGGAAGAATCCCCAGAAAAAGAAGCGGGTGAAGATGAGCGGCGAATGCTCGTCGTAGAGGAACAGCGATGACCAGTCGATGCCCCCTGTCATCAGCGGAAGGTGAGCTTGAGGTGGTTTCCGTAGGCTTCCATCAATGCGCCGTAGAGGAGGTCGCCGAGCAGCTCATAGCCATTCCGGTTCAGGTGCACGCGATCGGCCTTGGCCAAGCCGGCCTTCTCCCAGGCGCGGATGCTCCCGGCCCCGCCCATCACGCCCCAGGCATCCCACACGCCCACGCCCTCGCTCGCGCTCAACCGGAGCATGGCATCGCGCACCGGCCCTGCGTTCTTGTTCACGAAGCGCCGCTTCATGTAGCTGTCCGTGTTGGTGGTCAGCAGGATAGCGGCCTTCGGATTCGCGATCCGGATGCGGCGGATGAGCTCGCGGTAATTGGCTTCGTACCGCACTGGGCTGAAATCGGGATCGTGCGCGTCGTTGATCCCGATGGAGAGGATCACGAGGTCGGGATGCAGGAGCGCGAGCTCTTCGCTGAAGCGCTGGCAGCGCAGCCAACTCGCGGTGCTGGCGCCATTCACGCCCAGCGGGTGCAGCACGACCCCGGGATCGCCTGTGCCCAACTCGATGCCGTGGAGGATGAATCTGCGCTGAGTCGAGTCCGTTCGCGCGATGCGGAGGCGGAGAGTGTCAGCGTGGCGGTCGTACATGAATTCGGTGAAGCCGCGCAGCTCATCCACGCGCCGTGTGATGCGCACGGTGCTGTCATCGTTCAAGGCGAACACCTGGTAGCTGCTGTCCATGCGGTGCAGCACGCGCACGCGGTCGAAGGAGTAGCCGGGATGGATGTCCTCCCGGAAGCTGACCTTGATCTCGGTGAGCGTATCCGTCGTGGTGGCGCTGATGCCGGCCATGCCCAGCGAAGAGCTGTCCGGCGCATGCACATTGCGCAGGGCCGACCACTGGCCGGTGAATTCCGGCTTGTACCACCACGGGTTGTTGCTCCTCGCCATGTTGTACGGGAAGATGAACCCCTTGGCCGCGCGCATGCCGGGCGACATGCCCTGCAAGCGGTGCCGGAGCTGACCCGTCCACAAATCAGCCTGCACGTGCGAGCCCCCGATATGCACCACGCTCACTTGCCCCTCGCCTGCGAACAGCCCGCGATCCAGGGCCGCATGCCATTCGCCCCAAGCGCTGCTATCGCCCTTGAACACGATGTGATTGGCGGCAGGGTTCATGAATGGCCTCGTATGCACGGCGAAGGGATTCGCCTGGCCTTTCGCCAGCGCCGACAGCAGCATGAATGTGATGATGATGGTGCTGCGCATGCTATGGAGCCGAATTGTGATAGGCCGCGTACTCATTGATCAGCGCCGTGTAGAAGAGCTCGCCCACCTTGCGCGCGCCGATCGGGCTGAAATGCGTGTAGTCATCGGCGGCGAGCGGTGGGTCGGCTTGCACCCAGCTCACCATGCTGTTACGGCCGCCCATGGCCTCGTACATGTCCCAGAAGGCCGCGCCCTGGGCCAGCGCGTTCGCCTTCATGGCATCGCGCACATCCTCCAGGAAGGGCCGTGTCACATAGTCCTCACCCTCCTTGATGCTCATATCGCTGGGGCCGATCACGATCACGCTTGCTCCGGGATTGAGCTTCTTCAGCCGGGCGATCACACCGCCGAAGAAGCGCCCGTAGCGATCCGCTTCCTCCTTGCTCTTGATGTTGGGCAGGGTATTGCCGCCGTATTGAAGGATCAGCAGGCTCGCGCCAAGCTCATGGAACATGGTTCCGAGCACGGATTGATCGCCCTTGCTGAACTCGTAGCCCGCCGCGCCGCGCGCCGAGATGTTGTCCATGGCCACGCCGGCGCTGCCATCGAGGGCGATGCCGAAGACGTCAGGGCTATCGGCGCCCTCCATGGTGATGGTGAGTTCCCCGGGCGTTCGCGGGAAGCGCCACTCGCGCACGAGCATCCGCGCTTCCGGCTCAATGAGCTCCTCGCCCAACGGCTCGCCGTCAGCCTCCGTGCGCAAGGTGAGCGGAGCGCGGTGCCATCCGAAGAAGAGGCGGCACTCGGTCCATGCGCGGGCCTTGCCATAGGCGCGTTTGTCGGGCCGAAGGGTGATGGTGGCCGCATGCTGCAAGGTGTCGATGGGCACGGTGTCGGGCAGGGCCGGCGTGAAGCGGCAGTACGCCGAGAGCGCGCCGTAGCGCTTGTGCGGATGGCTCTTCAGCTTCGGATCCATTGCGCTGAAGCGTTGCCAATTCTCGCTCAGCTCGCGCTGCACGCTGAAGTGCGGCCCCACGTCGAGCACGGCGATCAGCCCCGGTCCGCTGCCGTGGAACTGCGTCTGCAGCTTGTTGCGCACGTACGCCGTGATGCGGTCTCCTTCGATCTGCGAATCGCCGTAGTGGAGGATGCGGATGGGCTCCTTCATCGCATACGCTCCCTTGAGCGCAGCGAAGAAGGGATGCAGCACGCTCGCGCCCGGTTCCGGGAAATGGAAGCGGATGCGTTCCTCGAGCGGCGCCAGCTTGCTCTCGTCGAAGGCGTTGGGCTCGGGCATGCTATCCGTCACGATCGCTGACACAGCTTCAATCGCTACCGTATCCATGGCGGCGCTATCGGCTTGCACGGAGAGGATATCGCTGATGTCCACGTGCACTGTCCGCTGCGCGAAGAGCTGGTCCTGCGCGTTGGGCATACGCAGGGTGAAGAGGCCGAGGTCAAGGCCATCCTTGGGTAGCACCTGGCCCAGCAGCGCGAGCAGTGCCAGAACTGCGCATAGGAAGGCCAGCACGCGGGCGGGGCTCATGGCTTCACCGGGACTTTGATGCGCTGGCCCGGACGGATGCCTGCGCCGATGCCATTCACGCGCATGAGCGAGTCGGCATCAACGCCAGGGTAACGCTTCGCGATGCCGTAGAGCGAATCGCCCTTGCGCACGGTGTACCAGGTGAAGGCCTCGTCGCTCGCCTCCGCTCCGGGCTTGGGCGCGGCCCTCACAGCTGGCGCGGTGGCAGCAGGGCTCCTTGCGGGCGCGGCTTGGTTCGTTGGCTCGTCGCCTTCATCGTTCCTCTCCTGCCCCTTCTCGAATCGAGCGCGCTGCGATGCGGTCACCCACACCACGAGTTCCTCGCCCACATCGATGTGGTCGCTCTTCAACTTGTTCCAAGCCTTCAACTGCGACACCTTCACGTTGAAGCGCTGCGCGATGCGGCCGAGGTAATCGCCGCTGCGCACGCGGTAGTAGATGGCCTCACGGCCATCGGGGCCTTTGGCGATCGCATCCTCACCGGGCTCATTGGCTTTGCGCTCATTCTCGGCCAACCATTGCTGCAGGCGCTGAACGCTGTCAGCCATGGCTTCGTAGCGCAAGCGCTCGCCGGGGGGGAGGAGCAATGCGTGATGGGCTGGCACCCGATCGCCGCACAGGGTAGGGTTCAGTGCGATCAACCGGTCCCTGGCGATGCCCTGTGCGGCGGCGATGGCCGTGATGCGCAGCTCCTTGGGTGAACGGATGGTATCGGCGGGCTCAAGGAGCGTGACATGAATGGGAATGATGCCGAGCTGCTCCGCATGGGTTGCCAGGTAGCTGAAGGCCATGAGCAAGGGCAAGGCGTCGCGACTGCCCCTTGTGAAGTGAGGGTACAGCAGTCGCGGGTCCGTCTCGCCCTTCAAGCGCTCCATGGCACGCGTGACATTCGCCGGGCCGCAAGCGAAGGCGATCACAGCCGTGGTCCAATCGCCATAGCGGGCGTGGAGGTCCTTCAGCCATCGCGCAGCGGCCATGGTGCTCAGGCGCGGATCGCGCCGCTCGTCGATCACGTCATCGATCCGCAAGCCGTAGCGCGCGGCCACCGGATAGCTGAGCATCCAAAGACCGCCCCCCCCCTCGGGCCCAACAGCCAAGGTGTTCATGCACGAGAGCCCGAGCGGCAGGTAGCGCAGCTCCTTGGGCAATCCGTTGCGCGCAAGCTCTCCGTCGATCAGCGGTGCGTATTCCTCCAACAGGCCCAGGGCAGCGCGGAGGTCCTCTCGTCGCTGTTCACCCAGCGTGTTCACGTACCGATCAACCACGCTATCGGTGAACACGGGCAGCACGGTGGCGAGCCGCTCCAGCTTCTCTTCCAGGCCGTGCGTGTCCATGGCGCGCACCACTCCGGGGCTGCTTTGGCGGTGGCTCTGCTCTATGGCCGTGCGCACCGGCCAGGTGGCTACGAGGCTATCGAGCCGCCGCAGGGATTGGGCGGTGGCGGAGCAAGCGCTGATGGCGAATGCGAAAGCGATGTACGTGCGCATGCGTGGCGCGTAAAGCAAGAACCGGACGGGGCTACGGCCGCCTATTCAAGCAACGCAGTTCTTCACGCGGAGGTGTTGAGGCGGACGCTAATTCGCCATCACTCCGCACAGATGCCACAGCAAGCGTGCGCCCACGTTTGCATCCCATTCATCCTTGCCGGGGCTCACCTCCACAAGATCGAAGCCGATGATGGTGCGCTTGGCGGCGAGCCGGGAGAGCAGATAGGCAGCCTCCTCGAACTGCAAACCACCGGGCACCGGTGTTCCGGTGTTGGGGCAGAGCAAGGGGTCGAGCCCATCGATGTCGAAGCTGACGTGCACCTTCTCCGGCAATGCGTTGATGATGGCATCGCATTGCTGTTGCCAACTGGCGCCTTCGAACTGCATGGCGCGGATGTCGGCGCTGCGGACGACGCGTACGCGGTCCTTCTGCTTCAGGAAGACCTCGTTCTCCTGCTGGCAGAAATCGCGGATGCCCACGCTCACGATGCGCTCCAGCTGCGGGATGCGCAGGGCGTTATGCATGATGCTCGCGTGGCTGTATAGGAAGCCCTCGTAGGCGATGCGGAGGTCGAGGTGCGCGTCGAAGTGCAGGATACCGAACTTCCTATGGCGCTTTGCCTGCGCGCGGAAAAGGCCCAAGGGCGTGCTGTGATCGCCGCCCACAAGGCCCACGAGCTTGCCCTTGTTCATCCAGTGCGAGCAGCGCTCCTCCACCCAATCGTTCATCACGGCGCACTCCTCGTTGATGAGCACCATGGCTTTGGCCGCCTTGGCCAGCTTCTTTGGACTAGCCTCGCCGGTCTGCGCGTCGATCACCAGGGCCGCGAGCTTCTTCAGCGCATCGCTCTGCTGCTTCAGGGCCTTGGGCATCTCGTCCATGGCGATGCCGCGCTTCCACAAGCCGGGGAACTCCGGATGGAAGAGGTCCACTTGGAAGCTCGCTTCGCGGATGGCCTCCGGTCCGCGCGATGTGCCGCCGCCATAGCTCGTGGTCACTTCCCACGGCACGGGTACAAGCACGATGTTGGCTTCATCGCAGGTGAATGGCAGACCATAGATCTGCGCGTCGGGGTCGGCCGGGCCGTTGGGGTCGAAGGATTTGATCTTGGCGGCTTTGCTCATGGCGGCCAAGGTAGGATCACGGCGCTACCTCAACCGGTCCGCGCTGCGCACCAGTTCCTCATCCTTGCGGATGGCCCGCTCAGCCAGGATGCCGAAGAGGATCACCGCCGCTGGCAGGAAGAATGCGGCGCCGTATTGCCCCTGAGCGCCTGTTCCCAGATAAGCATCGATGGAATTGCAGGAGATGAACTGCAGCACGCCGGTGAGCAGCGCCACCATCCACCCGCCGCGCACCAGCCTTGCCTGACGCATGCGGTTCGAGTAGAGGAAGATGGCCGCCAGCATCACCAGCGCGACCACGGAATGCAGAACGGCATAAGGAATCGGGAGCCCGATATCCTGGACCTCGACGCCATCGGCGGTCTTCAGGCCTGTTGCCAGGAAGCGCACCGCCGGTTCGCCTTGGGACCAGGAACGGACCGGGAATAGCAACGCGGCGCCGCTGCTCAGCGCTGCCATGAAGAGGAAAGCGGATTGGATGCGCTGGATCATGTGCAGATTCGGTGGGCAAAGATGCTCGCAGCCGGGCTTGCGCATATCAGGGATCCGCTTACGTTTGCGCCGTACGTCAGCAACGGGCTCCGATCGGCGCCTGTACCCCGACTGAAATCTTACCGGATCGCATGAGGCCCTGAAGGGCTTTCGCATGGCGCACAGGCGCCGCTCCATTCACACTACATCACGCACATGCACGACCATGAAGCGCTGAGCGCCATGAAGCTCGCTGAGCTGAAGGACCTTGCCAAGAAGCTGGGCCTGAAGAAGACCGACACCTTGAAGAAACAGGACCTGGTGGCCAAGATCCTGGAGGCACAATCCGCCAAGAAGGGCGAAGGCGAGAAGGCCATCGGACCCACCTTCCGCGGGGACGACAAGGACTTGACTGAACTGGCCACCACGGACGAGCCGACCATCGAAGTGGACCCTGAACCGGCACCGATCGGCACCGAGGAGGATGAGGACGATGATGAAGAGGAGGACGAAGACGACGAAGAAGAGGAGGACGACGGTACGGACGGAGAAGTCCGCGCTGATGAAAAGCAAGCCGCCCACAGCGCTCCACCGCCTTCCCCTTCAGGGCCTGCAACGAATCAGAACCGTGAGCCCCGTCAGGAAGGATGGCGCGATCGGCGGGAGCGCCAACGGCAGGAGCGCCAGCAAGGCGGCGAGCAGCGCCCGGCGCAGGACCAGCGCGCCCAAGAGCAACGCGGCGAACAGATCGACCGTCCGCGCGACGATCGGCGCGATGACCGCAGGGATGACCGCCGCGACCAGCGACAGGATCGGCCACAAGGCAATGGCGGGGAACAGCGCAACGAGCAACGCGGCGATCAGCAGCGGCAGGACCGCCCCTTCCAGCCGCCGCGCGAGCAGATCACCTTCGACGCCTTCGTTGAATGCGATGGCGTGCTGGAAGTGATGCCCGAAGGGTACGGCTTCCTTCGCAGCAGCGATTATAACTACCTCGCATCGCCCGATGACGTGTATGTGACCCAGCAGATGATCAAGCAATACGGCTTGAAGCTGGGCGACACGGTCACCGGGTTCGTGCGCCCCCCGCGTGAAGGCGACAAGTTCTTCCCGCTGGTGAAGATCGACCGGATCAATGGCCGCGATCCCGAATGGGTGCGCGACCGCGTCCCGTTCAAGTTCCTCACCCCGCTCTTCCCCGATGAGAAGTTCACCCTCGCCGCGAAGGGTGCCGACATCAGCATGCGCGTGCTCGACCTCTTCGCGCCCATCGGCAAGGGACAGCGTGGCCTGATCGTGGCGCAGCCCAAGACCGGCAAGACCGTGCTGCTGAAGGATGTGGCCAATGCCATCGCCGCCAACCATCCGGAGGCCTATCTGATCGTGCTGCTCATCGACGAGCGCCCGGAAGAAGTGACCGACATGGCCCGCAGCGTGAAGGCCGAAGTGATCGCCAGCACCTTCGACGAGCCGGCCTCACGCCACGTGCAAGTGGCGGGCATCGTGCTCGAGAAGGCCAAGGCCCTCACCGAATGCGGGCACGATGTGGTGATCCTGCTCGACTCGATCACGCGATTGGCCCGCGCCTACAACACCGTGCAGCCCGCCAGCGGCAAGATCCTCAGCGGCGGCGTTGATGCCAACGCGCTGCAGAAGCCCAAGCGCTTCTTCGGCGCCGCACGGAAGATCGAGAACGGCGGCTCGCTCACCATCCTGGCCACGGCCCTTGTGGATACCGGCAGCAAGATGGACGAGGTGATCTTCGAGGAGTTCAAGGGCACCGGCAACATGGAGCTCCAGCTCGACCGCAAGATCTCCAACCGCCGCATCTTCCCCGCCATCGACATCATGAGCTCCGGCACCCGCCGCGACGACTTGCTGCACGGCAAGGAGGTGCTGCAGCGCACCTGGATCCTGCGCAAGCACCTGGCCGACATGAACAGCGTGGAGGCCATGGAGTTCGTGAAGAAGCACATGGAGGGGACGAAGAGCAACGAAGAGTTCCTGGTATCGATGAATGGCTGAGGGTGGTGACGGATTGCGTGCGAAGCCGCTGTAGCACCGACCTCAGGGTCGACCATGGAAATCCGGGAATTCCGGTTTGAACGATTGAATGATCCGATGGTCTTGGCTGTTCTCACAGCGTTCGTCGTCATCGCGTTGCGATTGATCCTGCATGCCATTGATGCCGCGCCACAGGGTGCCGATTTCATGCTGGTGCATTTCCTGGCGATCGTGACCGTGGTCTTCTTCAATCAACTGCGCTTCCTGCGCAAGGCGAAGGAAGACGCCGGATTCCCGCATCTGGTGCGCGAGGGATTCAAGGGCGCTGCGATCTACGCGCTGATCATGCTGCTCTTCCTCTGGTGGTACTACCATGCCATCGAGATGGACGCCTTCGAGCGGCGGGTGGAGCAGCTCGTGTTCAGTGCTGTTGAAGAAGGACAGGAGGAGCTTCGGGTGCGCCCTATGATCACGCGCTTCTTCACTCCATTCAACTACGCGAGCATGAGCTTCTTCGCGCTCCTGGCGGCAGGGGTCGCGGACGCGCTCATCATCGGTGCCATCCACCACAAGATCCTGCGCCGCGCTATGCGGTGAAGGCCTCGCTGAGCGCCTGCAGGTCCAATCCTCCGAAATTGCCGCTGCTCATCATCAAGAGCACGCTGTCCCCTCCGATGCCCTTGCGCACCTCGCCCATCACGGCAATGGGGTCGTTGAGCACGATGAGGTCCTCGCGTGCGAAGGCACGCTTCACGCGCTCCACAGGGATCGGCGGCAGGCGCTTGAGCTCCACCGCATGCGGGTCGTAGAACACGATGGCGCTGTCGGCGGCGTCCATGCATCCGGCGTACTGGTCGATGAAGCCCTCGTTGAGGCTGCTGTAGGTGTGCAGCTCCATGCAAGCCACAAGGCGGCGTTGCGGGAATTGCTCGCGCACGGCTTCCAAGGTGGCTTTCAACTTGCTCGGTGAATGCGCGAAATCCTTGAAGACGATGCGGCCCGGGGACTCAGCCAGCTTCTCCAGCCGCTTTGCCGCTCCGTGGAAGGTGCCGATCGCCGCATGGAACTCCTTTTCGCCGATGCCGAGCAGATGGCACACATGGCGCGCACCCTCGAGGTTCTGCAGATTGTGCTTGCCGAAGACCTGCAGCGGGACATCGCCATGCGCGGTCTCGAGAATGGTGACACCATCGACGATGCGATGCTTGGGGATTCCATAGGGAATGCGCGTGGCACCCACCGCCTCCTCTTCGGCCAGGGATTCCACATCATGGTCCTCCGCGCAATACACCAGCTTGCCACCGGGCTCGATGCACGCGATGAACTTGCGGAATTGGTCCACGTAGCTCTCGAAGGTCTTGAAAACGTTCACATGGTCCCACGCGATGCCGCTGATCAAAGCGATGTCCGGCCGATACAGATGGAACTTGGGCACCGGCTCCAAGGCCGACGCGAGGTACTCATCGCCCTCGATGATGGCCACCTTGCTCGTATCGCTGAGCTTCACCATGCAATCGAAGCCATCGAGCTGTGCGCCCACGAGGTAGTCGAACTCCACTTGAGCGTGGCGCAGCACATGCACGATCATGCTGGTGATAGTGGTCTTGCCGTGGCTTCCGCCGATCACCACACGGGTCTTGCTCTTGGTGCGCTCGTAGAAGTATGAGGGGTAGCTATAAACGGGGATGCCCAGTTCCTGGGCTCGCTTCAGTTCAGGATTGTCGATGCGGGCGTGCATGCCGAGGATCACGTCGTCAATCTCCTTGGTGATGTCCTCCTGATGCCAGCCGAGCCGATCGGGCAAGAGGCCAAGGCGATCCAATCGGCTGCGGCTGGGCTCGAAGATCTCATCGTCGCTGCCGGTCACATCGAAGCCCTGGCGATGCAGCGCGATGGCCAGATTGTGCATGGCGCTGCCGCCGATGGCGATGAAGTGGAGGCGTTGGGGGGAGGGCATTTCACAAGGGCCAGTCGGACAAGTGCTGCTGACCTCGCCGCGAAGCTGCGCCCACTGGACCGTTGTCGGCGATCATCTGTACGTTTGAAGTGAACGCGCGCTTGTCAGCAATGCGAAGGATCCGCTACGCCTCGACGCTCACATGGGCGGAAATGAAGGCCAAGGCGGATGCCTACGCCCCTAGCCGATTGATGCTCCGTTTCGGCATGCAAGGCGCTTATTCGCGTGGATCCCGGGTAACGGTCATTGGCCTTCAGGCATCGCTCAACCTGAAACAGAGCGCTGATGGGCCATGGTTCATCGGGCGCTTCACACCTGCTTTCGGGGAATGGTTCGTGACCGTGACACTTGTGCTGTTCGCGGCCATGGCCTTGTTCGCACACACCCTGCGCATCAACGGCGAAGCGGCCACGTGGCCCATGCGCATCATCGCCTGCGCAGCGATACTCACCCTTCTCGGGCTGGTCCGTTTCTACTTGCGACTTGAGCGCAAGCATTTCGTGCGCGAGGCCGAGCGCTTCCTTGGATTGGATCGAATGGATGAAGCCGCCCCTATGTCCTAAGGCTTCACCAGCACCACCTTGCCGTCCTTCATCACCGCGATGGCAGTGCCCTTGGCCTTCGCTTCCATCCGCGCGGCTTTCGCTGCGCGTCGAAAGGCGCGGCTGACCATTTCGGTGAACGCTTCCTGTGCCTTCGATTTCGCGGCCTTACTCATGCTTCTGCAGAATCAGTTTGGCGGGACCTGATGTATTGTCATAGACAGCCCAATAATCAGCTACTTCCTTGTCACGCGCTTCAAGGTTTGCACAACCACGCTTGAAGCGCCGCCGCACACCGGACTTGGGCACATCATGGCCACCGCTCTTCACCCTGAGTTCGATGCGCTTCAGGGCGGTTTCGTTTACCTCGATGAGCATCACAGGGAGGCAGCGCGCTACGGTCTTGGCCATGGCTGGCGAAGGTGCATCCTCCATCCAGTCGAGCGATCTTCGCCCCTATGACCCTTCACCCGATCGACACGGGCTACTTCAAGCTCGACGGCGGCGCCATGTTCGGCGTGGTGCCCAAGACCCTCTGGAGCAAGCACCATCCGCCCGATGAGAAGAACCTCTGCACCTGGGCCATGCGCTGCCTGCTGGTAGAGGATGGCGACCGGCTGATGCTGATTGACAACGGCATCGGCGACAAGCAGGATGCGCGCTTCTTCAGCCACTACGACCTGCATGGCGACGATACTCTCGAAGGCTCCTTGCGCAAGCTGGGCTTCAGCCGCGACGATGTCACCGATGTCTTCCTCACGCATTTGCACTTCGATCATTGCGGCGGCAGCATCATGCGCGATGGCGACCGGCTCGTGCCTGCCTTCCGAAACGCGCGCTTCTGGAGCAACGAGCACCATTGGAGCTGGGCCACGCGACCCAATCCGCGCGAGAAGGCGAGCTTCCTCAAAGAGAACATCCTGCCGATCCAAGAGAGCGGTCAATTGGAGTTCGTGCCCGTGGGGCGCCGCAGCGAAGAGGAGAACGTTTACCTGAAAGAGGTCTTTCCTGCATTCGATGTGTTCCTGGTGAATGGCCACACCGATGCGATGATGATCCCGCACATCCGGCACAAGGGCCGCACCATCGCGTACATGGCCGACCTATTGCCGAGCATCCACCATATCCCGCTGCCGTGGGTGATGGCCTACGATACGCGCCCGCTGCTCACCATGCAGGAGAAATCCGATTTCCTCGGAGTGGCCGCCGACGAGGGCATCGTGCTCTTCTTCGAGCACGACCCCGTGAACCAGTGCTGCACCGTGGAGCGCACGGAGAAAGGCGTTCGGCTGAAGGAGGCATTCCCCTTGAGCGCTTTGTGAGCTGCTCCGTTTGGAGCATCGCTCGGGAAGAAGACTGCGCCGGGTCGCAGCCATGGTTGATAACTTGACGGGTATTCCGTCGCGAAGATTCCGGGAAACAGGCCATATACTTGTGCCGGATAATCGGCCAAGACCATGACGGATAGCCTGGCATTGGTGCTGTGTGCCGCTTGATAACCCGGCATATCCCTCTAGCCCCCATCCTGCTTCAGACCAACCTACAACCTCCTGGACCATGGCAAACACAGTCTTCGGAAGCAACATCAAGCTCCTGCGCACCCGGCGCGGCCGATCGCAGGAGGAAGTGGCGGTCGCGCTCGACGTGAAGCGATCGAGCTACAGCGGCTATGAGAACGGCAGCGCCGAGCCCACCTTCGAACTGCTGGTGCGCATGAGCGAGTACTACAAGATCAGCATCGACAAGCTCTTGCGCGACGACCTCACCCAGCTGAGCGAGAGTCAGCTGGGCATCCTGGAGCGTGGCGGCGACATCGACCTCAGCGGCCGGCGGCTGCGCGTGCTGGCCACCACGGTGGATAGGAACGACCGCGAGAACGTGGAGCTCGTGCCCGAGAAAGCCAAGGCCGGCTATGCATTGGGCTACGCCGACCCCGAGTACATCAGCATCCTGCCCACCTTCCAGATGCCCTTCCTGGCCAAGGACCGCAAGTACCGCACCTTCCAGATCAGCGGCGACAGCATGCCGCCCGTGGCCGATGGATCATGGGTGACCGGCGAGTACGTGCAGAACTGGCAGGGCATCCGTGACGGCCAGCCCTACATCGTGATCACCAAGGAGGACGGCATCGTCTTCAAGGTGGTGTACAACCAGCTGAAGGAGAAGGGCTCCTTGCTGCTGTGCAGCACCAATCCGCTCTATGCGCCCTTCGAGGTGCAAGTGGCCAACGTGCTCGAGATCTGGAAATTCACCCACTTCATCAGCGCGGAACTGCCCGAGCCCAACATGAGCCGCGATGAACTGGCCCGCAGCGTGGTTGAACTGCGCAAGGAGGTGGGCCAGTTGCGCCTGGCCATGGAGCAGCAGGGCAGGCTGGCCTTCTGAAGAGCCCGGAAAGCCCCGCGCACCAACGCTTTTGGGCATGCCCAGGCAAGCGTTGGTGCTTGGTGTTTTTTAACGGCGAAGGCAGGAGACCCATGGCAAAAGTGAACGGTTACATTTGGCACCCTTCCAAAGACCTTACGTTCTAGAGAATGACAACGACGAAGCTCTTGTTGGCCGCAGGCTGCGCCCTGTCCATCACCGCCGCGCGCGCCCAGAACGGCAGCACCGACCCCGTCCTCATGACGGTTGACGGCCAGCCCGTGACGCGCACCGAATTCGAGGCCATCTACAAGAAGAACAACAAGGAGGCCTCGGTGACCAAAGAGGCCTTGGATGAGTACCTGGAGCTCTTCATCAACTACAAGCTCAAAGTGCGCGAGGCCGAGACCCTCGGGATGGACACCATCACCAAGTTCCGCAACGAGCTCGATGGCTACCGCAAGCAATTGGCCCGCCCCTACCTGATCGACCGGGAGCTCAACGACGCCCTGATGCGCGAAGCATACGACCGCAGCACACAGGAAGTGCGCGCCAGCCACATCCTCATCCAAGCGGCACCCGATGCGAGCCCTGAGGATTCACTGGCCGCTTGGAAACGCATCACCGCCCTGCGCGAGCGCATCATCGGAGGCGAGGATTTCGCTGCGGTGGCCAAGGGCTTGGGCGGCAGCGAGGACCCCAGTGCGCAGAAGAACGGCGGCGACCTGGGCTGGTTCAGCGCGCTGCAGATGGTCTATCCGTTCGAGAACGCCGCCTTCAATACGCCCGAAGGGACCGTGAGCCAGCCCGTGCGCACGCGCTTCGGCTACCACATCGTGAAAGTCACGGGACGGCGCCCCGCTCGCGGCCAGATGAAGGTGGCCCACATCATGCTGCGCAGCACTGACCAGGACAGCCCGGAGAAACAAGCCAACGCGGAGCAGCGCATCCGCGAGATCCATCGGCAGCTCGGCTCAAACGCGATTAACTTCAACGAGGCCGCGCTCAAGTACAGCGAAGACGAGAGCAGCAGCACAAAAGGCGGCGAGCTCGCGCAATTCGGCACCGGCAAGATGATCGAGGAGTTCGAGGACGCCGCCTTCGCCCTCCGCACGCCAGGCGAGCTCAGCAATCCCGTCAAAACGCGCTTCGGCTGGCACATCATCCGCTGCATCGAGGCCATCCCCCCGCCTTCCTTCGACCAGGCTAAGGCCGAGCTGAAGACCAAGATCGCCCGCGACAGCCGCGCTGAGATCACCCGGAAGGCCTTCATGGAGCGCCTGCGCAAGGAATACGGGTTCGCCACCTACCAGAAGAACATTGACAAGGCCATCGCCCTTGTCGATTCCAACGTGTTCAAGAAAGGCACCGCAACCACCGACACCATCCTGCGCAAGCAATTCGTCGAAGGCCCCTTCGTGAAGGGCAAGGGCAAGCTGGCCGTGCGCTATCGCCGAGAGCTGGCAGGTGCCATCAGCGGCGGCCGCATGCTCGCCGCCAAGAGTCGCCCATATGAAGAGATGACCCAGACCATGGATGATACCGTTGTGGTGCGCGAGGTGATGGAGGGCTGGGCTTACGACCGAAAGAAGGCCGCTAAGCTGAGCAAGCCGGTCTTCTCCTTCGCAGGCGGCTCCATGACGCAGCGCGAACTGCTCGACCAGATCGAATCACGCCAGCGCCGCGAACGCGTGCAGCCGATCGCACCATACATGAACGCCCGTGTTTCCGAGATCGCCGATGAACGGATCCTCGCTTATGAGGACAGCAAGCTTGAGGAGAAATATCCGGAGTTCCGAATGCTGATGAAGGAATACCGCGACGGGATCCTCCTCTTCGAGCTCACTGACCAGAAGGTGTGGGGCAAGGCCGTGAAGGACAGCACCGGGCTCGAGGCCTTCCACAAGGCCAACGCCGACCGCTTCATGTGGCCAACGCGCTTCGAATGCGACCTGTATGCCTGCGCCGACGCCTCCGTGAGCAAGCAGATGCGCGCCCAGTTGAAGCGTGGCAAGCGCGGCAAGGACCTGATGGACATCGTGAACAAATCGAACCCGCTCGCATTGAGCATTGATGGCGGGACCTTCACCGTTGAGGAGAAACCATACCTGGCAGGTCTGAGCACGATCGGCCTCAGCAAGGACATCGCATTCGAGGGAAAGATGATGGTAGTGGACGTGAAGCGCATCCTTCAGCCCACGCCCAAAGCAATCGACGAGGCGCGCGGTGTGATCACCGCCGCCTACCAAGACAACCTGGAGAAGGAGTGGATCGCTGAACTGCGCGCGAAGTACCCGGTGACTGTGGACAAGGCCGTGCTCTATTCCATCAAGTGACCCGGCGGCGCGGTCAGCTAGGCTCAGCGTGCGGCTGGCTCATCGCCTTGGCTACCCTATCGGCTTGCGCCGTTTCGAGCGATGACGATGACCCCGTGGTGGCGCGCGCTTACAATTCCCAACTGCGCTGGAGCGACCTTCGCCAGATCGTGCCCATGGGTACCGCGCCAGAGGACAGCTCAGCGCTGGTGCAGGCCTACCTGAAGAACTGGCTCAGGCAGCAAGTGGAATTGCATCACGCCGAACTGCAGCTCGCGGAGAGCAGGAAACGATTCGATGCCGAGCTGCGCGATTACCGCAATTCGCTGCTGCTCCACGCCTACGAGGAGGAACTCGTGGACCAGCGGCTCGACACTGCCTTCACGCCCGGTGAGATCGAGGAGTACTATCAGGGAAACACGGAGCGTTTCGTGCTGCGCGATGACCTCATGCGAGCACGCTGGTTCAGGGTGGCAGAGAACGACCGCCGAGCCCTCAAGCGGATCGAGGACCGTTTCCTCAGCGGCAGCGCCGACGACATGCGAGAAGTGGAGATCCAATTGGCCAAGCGGGGCGTGACCATCACGGACCGTAGTTCCACCTGGACCACCTTGACCGAGCTTAGGAATGAAGTGCCCGTGGAGACATTGACGTCAGTGCCCGTCGGAGGCAAACGGATCTCCTTGCGCGATGAGGAAGGCGCCTGGTTCCTTGACATACTCGAACTTCGGCCCCGCCTAAGCCCGGCTCCCATCGAGCTCGTGCAACAGGACATCCGCTCGATCCTGCTGAACCAGCGCAAGCTCAGCCTCATCGAGCGCATGCGCGAGGACCTCTACCAACAAGCCCTGGCAGCCGATGCGATCGAAACGCCTTGAGACCCTGATGCTGGTGCTGCTTGCGCCGCTCGGCATGATCGCCCAGCCCCAAGCGCTGCTCATCGACAAAGTGGTGGCCGTCGTGGGCCGCGAGGCCATCCTGCACTCCGATGTCTCTGGCAAAGCCGAGCAAGCCCGCCAAAGCGGGGCTCCGGCTGAAGGGCTGCGCTGCGCCATGCTCGAGGAACTCCTGTTCGAGAAGCTGCTGGTGGAGCAGGGCAAGCTTGACAGCGTGGTGGTGGATGACGCGCAGGTGGAAGCCGAGCTCGACCGCCGGATCCGGTATTTCTCCCAGCAGATCGGCGGCGATCGCAAGCTCGAGGAGTATTATGGCAAGAGCATCGCGGAGATCAAGGAGGACTTCCGCAAGCAGGTGCATGACCAATTGCTCATGCAGCAGGTGCAGCAGCGCATCACCGCTGATGTGACACTGACGCCGCGCGATGTGAAGCGGTTCTTCGATCGCATACCGGAGGACAGCGTGCCGTACGTGGGAACCGAGGTGGAGTTCGCTTCGATCCTGCGCGAGCCCAAGGCCAATGAAGAGGAGACCAGGCGAATCCGCCGCAAGATGGAGGAGTACCGCGAGGCGGTGATGAAGAAGGAGAAGGACTTCTGCGTGCTCGCCATGTCATATTCCGAAGACCCCGGTTCAGCGCGTGAATGCGGTGAACTGGGCATGGTGCCACCGGGCGTCATGGTGCCCGAGTTCGATGCCGTGGCCATGAGCCTGAAGGACGGTGAAGTGAGCAATGTGTTCAGCACGCAATTCGGCTGGCACTTCATGCAGATGATCGAACGGCGCGGCGAACAGTACAATGCCCGACACATCCTCATGATCCCGAAGGTCTCACCGGCCGATCTCCTGCGCGAGCGCGACCGCCTCGACAGCGTGCGCACAGCGGTCCTGGCCGGCACGGGCGATTTCGGTGAGGCCGCGCTGGCCTTGAGCCACGACGAGGACAGCAAGGGCAACCGCGGGCTGATGGTTGAGCCGAATACGAATTCGACCCGTTGGGACCTGAAGGCGCTTGACCAGCAGACCTTCTTCGTGCTCGACAAGCTGAAGCCCGGTGAGATCAGCGAGCCGCAGGTGATCATCAGCCCCGATGGCAGCAAGTCATACCGCCTGCTCCGCTTGCTGAGCCGCTCTGAGCCGCACCGCGCCAATCTGCGAGACGATTACCGACTGATCCATCAAGCCGCGGAAGCTCGCAAACGGCAGGAAGCCGTTGACCGGTGGATCAACGAGCGCGCCGGCGGCACCTTCATCCGCATCGACCCCGATTACCGGGATTGTCCCTTCACACACCCTTGGAACCAGCCGGATATCGGACCACGACCATGAGCAACGATGTGCAGAGCGTAGAGCGATTCGGCGAGCAGTACCGCCGCCTGAAAGCCGAAGTGAACAAAGTGATCATCGGGCAGGATGCCGTGGTGGATCATGTGCTGCTGGGGATCTTCAGCCGCGGCCATTGCCTGTTGGTAGGCGTGCCCGGTTTGGCGAAGACCCTGCTGGTGAACACGGTGGCCCGCTCGCTCGGATTGAGCTTCAATCGCATTCAATTCACGCCGGACCTTATGCCCAGCGACATCATTGGCAGTGAGATCCTGGGTGAAGACCGGCATTTCCGATTCATCAAGGGACCCCTCTTCGCCAACATCATCCTGGCCGATGAGATCAATCGGACGCCGCCCAAGACCCAGGCCGCCCTGCTCGAAGCCATGCAGGAGAAAGCGGTGACCGCCGCCGGTCAAACGCACCGCTTACCAGAACCGTTCTTCGTTCTGGCCACGCAGAACCCAATCGAGCAGGAAGGCACGTACCCGCTGCCCGAGGCCCAGCTCGACCGATTCATGTTCGACATCAGGGTGGACTACCCGACGTTCGCCGAGGAGATCCAGGTAGTGAAATCGACCACTAGCGATGCGCAACCCGAGCTAAAGCCCGTGCTCACGGCTGAAGAGATCCTGCACTTCCAAGGCCTCGTGCGCCGGATCCCCGTGGCGGACAATGTGCTCGAGTACGCGGTCAAGCTCTCCACCCGCACAAGACCCGGCCTGCCCGCCACGCCCGCGATAATCAACGATCATGTTGGCTGGGGCGCCGGGCCTCGCGCATCGCAATACCTGGTGATCGGTGCCAAGGCCCATGCTTTGGCTCACGGTCGATTCTCCCCTGACATCGCTGATGTACAGGCCGTTGCGCTGCCGATCCTGCGGCACAGGATTGTGCGGAACTACAAGGCTGAGGCCGAGGGCGTAACGGTTGATCGAATCGTGCAGGAACTGCTCTAATCGTTTTCGCCCCATTCGTGCTGCCGTTGGCACCGAACTGATCCGCGTCCGTGATACACGCATGCCGATTCACCTAGTTTTGTCCTACCCAAGCCTCATGATCAGGACTATACCGTGGCGCGTTGCCCTTATGGCATCAGCAATCGCAGGATCCGGAGCAACGAATGCTCAGCTCCCGACAGGAGTTGACATCACGCTGGAGCATGATGTCGGCAATCAGCAGCTCCTGGTGAAGCTTCGCGCGAACGATTTCAGCTTCGATCAGTTGCTGAGCAGTTGCGTGTTCACGGTCCGGTGGCCGGATTCCTCACCGGCCACTTTGGGACTCGGGTCAAGTGCTTGGTGCCCGGCGCCCAGCGTGGCATTCCCGGTGGCCCCCTCTAGCACGCAGTCCCCGGGAACCGGGTACAAGTACCGCACATGGACCTCGGTCGGGCTAACCCTGCTCGGCGACCTCTTTGACGATGGAGGATGTGAGCAGAGCCTTCCAGCTGATGAATGGGTGACCGTTTACCAGATCCCCATCACGAATGATCCTGGCGGCACCTCCTTCGAGATCGCTGACGACCAGTGGACCACAGACAACAACCGGTCTTACTTCATATCGCTAGCGGGGGTCAGCATGACACCACCGGGGGTAATCATCACTGGTCCGACCGCAACCGGAGTTCCGTCGCCATCGATCACGCCGACCCTTACCCTGCAACCGAATCCGGCGAGCGACCTGGTGATGGTTCAATTCCCCTTGGACGAACCAATCAGCCTGAACGGCTCCATCACGGATGCCGCCGGTAGGACCGTGTTGGCCCTGAGCAACCTCAAATCAGGAGCGCCGATTGATGTGAGCGGTCTGCCGTCAGGTGCCTACCACATGACTTTGTCCGCGGTTTACCGCGCCTTGGGCGCTCCGTTGATCATTGCACGATGATGCGGATCGCGCCTGTTCTCATAGCAGCTTGTTCATGCTGGAGCATGAAGGCCGGTGCGCAAGCATGGCAAGTCTTCGACATGGCCAATGAAGGACTTCCCAGCAATACGGTACTGGACATCGCTGTGCAGCCCGATGGCGTGGTTTGGGCGGCAACAGACTGGGGGCTATGGCGCTGGGAGAACGGTGAGCACGAGGTCTTCCAGACCAGCAATTCGGACCTTCCTGACAACTCCCTCCGAGCGCTGCTCCATGATAGCCAGGGGCGCCTTTGGATCGGAACTTCAATCAGCGGTGCAGTACTCTTTGATGGACAGGACTGGCAGGTGTTCAGCACCCTTAATTCCGAGATGCCTGATGACCAGGTGAACGCCATCCACGAGGACGTGAATGGCTGGATCTGGTTCGGAACGGTGAGTGGGCTGGCCTGCTATACAGGCTCCGAATGGCGGATCTACGACAGCACTCCCGCAAGCTACAACGGGCGCGTGCTCAACGGCGACCACATCCTTTCCATCGATTCGCGCGACGACGGCCTCTATGTGCTCGGAACGCTAAATGGCGGCTTCCATTTCCTCACTGACACCAGCGTGCACTTCTTCACCACCTTCAACTCCGGCTTTTGGGATAACACCCAGCGCGGCGTGCTCTTGGACCTGGATGCCGATGAGCGCTGGGTAGCGACTCCAGCCGCTGGCCTGCTCAGGCAATTTGGAGATTGGTACGGGGGCACCTGGTTCCAGTACAACAGCTTCAATTCTGATCTCCCCACCAATGCGCTTGTCGGTATCGACCAGGATGCAACGGGCAACCTGTGGCTCGCCTCCCAGGTGGCTGGCTTGATCCGCCGCGATGCGAGCGGCAGCTTCTATAGCTATACTTCCGCGAATTCGGCATTACCGGTCAATACGCTCAATGACGTGACCGTGGCACCCGATGGCGGCATTTGGGTAGCCTTGTACGACGGTGGCGCAGCACGCCTCGACCATACTCTCGGAACCGATGGACTGGGCCCGGATGATTCAGGTTTCCGGATCATTCCAACGCTGAACGATGGGACCTTCACGGTGCATATGGACAATGCCGTCGAGCCAATTAAATGGTCAATTTCGGACACAAGCGGGCGATTGCACGCTAGCGGTCGTGCACAGGACGGCAAATCGCTTCGATTCGAGGGACTTCGGCTCACGCCAGGCGGGTACTTGTTGTGCATCGTCAGTCACGGGAAACCAATGACCAGCCGTTTCTTGGTGCATTGACCTTGTAAGATCCAACTGGTATCTTGCGCGGCCTGATTCGGGCAAATCACCATCGCATGAGGACGATTCAACTCGGAGGCCTGGCCTCATTCATTCTAGCGCTCTTTGGTTCCGGCACCGTTCTCGGGCAGTGCACCACCACAAGCGCGAACACTTGTCAGTGCAGGGTATCGGGGCAAACCACGTGTGACCTATTGCCTGATATCCAAATTTCCTGGTATGCGCTGGCCAACTACTCAGGCGGCCCGAACCAGTACGCGCAGAACGCCACCAGTAACGCCGGCCGTCTCCGAGTGAGCGGAAGCACCCCAAACCAAGGTTTCGGCCCCTTGGAAGTTCGTGGGAAGAACGCTGCGAATGAGCGGACATTCATCTGCGGGCCCGATACGATCGTGGTGGACAACCTTCCCAACGACAACAACGGATTCACCTGCCCGAACGGCTTTGAGGCCAAACAACGCCTCTATCAGCGCGTGTACCGGAAGCAGGGCAGTACGATGACCTATACCGAGGAGCTTCGTGGCACGATGACCTATCACCCTACGCACAATCATTACCATGTGGATGATTGGACCACGATGACCCTTCGGATCGAGCAGCCTGGTGTCTCCGACCCGAGGCTCTGGCCGGTTGTGGCTACTGGGGCGAAGTTGGGATTCTGCTTGATGGACCTGAGCACCTGCCCTTCGAGCTCCGGACACTGCCGGACCTCGCAGCTGTACAATCAGGGCACGGCACTGAACAGTTCGAGCAATTTCCCGAACTATGGCCTCGGTGTCGGCTACAGTTGCTCCGAGAATTTCCAGGGCATCAGCGTGGGAAAGAACGATATCTACTCGGAGGGCTTGGATGGCATGTGGATCAACCTTCTTCCAGGAAACCCAGGGCTTCCGGTGCTTTGCAATGGCAACTATTGGATCGTAGCGGAAGTGGATCCGCAGGATGCATGGCGGGAGGAGAACGAGGATAACAATTACACCATGATCCCAATCTCCATCAACACCCAGAAAGCTTCGGGCAGCGGTGGTACGGGAAGCATTATGGCGAATAAGCGCGCCATGATCGCACAGGGTGAGACCATTACCCTTACTGCCACGCCTGGGTACAGCTATCTGTGGAGCAATGGCGCCACAGCGCGGTCAATCACGGTTTCTGCGGCCGGCACATATTCATGCACCGTCACCGCACCTTGTGGATCCATTGCCACACCGAGCATCACGGTCAGCGTCCTGGCGCCGCCCGCAGCCCCAACAGGAACGGGCGCTACGGTACTCACCGGCAATGCAGCCCAGATCACCGCCACCGGCAGCAATGTGCGCTGGTACGACGCACCTGCGGGCGGTAACCAGATCGGGTCCGGCAACCAGTTCGCCACGCCTGTTCTCACGAGCACCACGAACTATTGGGCCACGGCATCGAATAGCTCGTCTGGCGTTTCGCTCAACGTTGGCAAACCTGATAATTCAGGCGGCGGAGGCTATTTCAACGGCAAGCATTGGCTCTACTTCGATGCCTACGAGCCATTCAAGCTTGAATCCTTCAAGGTGTATGCGAATAGCTTCGGAAAGCGCCAATTCGTCCTGCGTGATCAGCTCGGGAATCTGATTGAGGAGAAATTCATCGAGCTCGCGCCAGGCATGACCGAGGTGACCGTGAACTGGGATGTTCCCGCAGGAACCCAGCATGCGATCACAGCCTTTGATGACAACAGCGATGTGTTTCAGGACCTGTACCGCAACAACGCTGGGGTGAGCTACCCGTACGCCATCGGTTCTTTGGGCTCCATCACGGGCTCCTCGGGCGGATCGGGCGTTTACTATTTCCTCTACGACTGGCGCGTCTCCACCAACGACGTCATCGCGGAAAGCGCGCGCACCATGGTGACCGCCACGGTGCATCAGGGAGTAAGCGCAGATGTGAAGGTGATCCTTGATGGCCCGTTCAACACGACTTCGGGCCAGATGAATGACGGCCTGCGCGCTGCCGGATTGGTGCCAGCAACCGAACCATTTACCGCTTTAGGATTCAATCACGCTGCTGGCGGCGGCGGCGAAACGGCCACTCAAGGCTTCCTGCAGACCACCGGGAATGATGCCCCTGTTGATTGGGTCCTGCTCGAGTTGCGCAGTGCCGGGAATCCCGCTCAGATTGTTGCGACCCGTAGCGCGTTGGTGACCCGCAGCGGGAATGTGGTCTCTGGATCCGGTGGAGTGGTCCGCTTCGGCATGCTCGATGGCAACTTCCATTTGGCCGTGCGTCATAGGAATCATCACGGTTGCATGACCCTCAACCCGGTTTCGCTCACTGAAGGGACCACAATGGTCGATTTCCGATCGGCTGGCACCCAGACCTATGGCACCGATTCGCGCAGGATGAACGGATCGAACATGACGCTATGGTCCGGGAACGTGCAGCGAGACACTTTCCTGAAGTACGTAGGCGAGTTGAACGATCGCGACCCGATTCTGGCAGCGATTGGCGGCTCGGTGCCTACGAATACGGCCACTGGATACCTCATGGAGGACGTGAACCTCGATGGCACGGTGAAGTACGTGGGCGAGGATAATGACCGTGACCCCATCCTGTTCAATATCGGTGGTGCCGTGCCAACCAATGTTAGGGTTGAGCAATTGCCATAATTGGCGACATTGCGCCCCCGGAACGAACAACCCCTTGCTGAACGAATAGCCTCAACCAAAACCCTGGTCAAGATGAACTGGAATCGCAAACCCTTCGAGCGCCTGCTCAGCGCTTGTGCCGCAACCCTCCTGTTTGCAGGTGTGAGCATTGCGCAGTTGCCCACTTCGGTGGACATCGATCTGGTCGAAGGACCAACCGCGAATACGCTCGATGTCCGCCTTCGAGCCAACGGGACCAGCTTCGGGCAGGTGCTCTCGGCGCTGACTTTCACCGTGCGCTGGGTGGACACTTCCCCAGCTACACTCACGGCGGGCTCCTCTCCTTGGTGCTTGGGTGCTTCGTTCCCCATTGCTCCTACCACGCAGGTCCTCGACGGCGGATTCAAGTACCGGACCTACAACGCCATTTCGCTCGTCGCCTTGGATGATGTAGACAATGGCGGCTGCGGCGCCGAATTGCCCGCCGACACCTGGGTGGTGGTTCACCGCATCACGGTGAATAACAACTCGGGATGCACCGCCTTCCAGATCCTGAATGATGGATACACCGCTTCGGCCAACAGGAACTTCTTCATCTCGCTCAACGGCGTCGCCCGGACCGGCACTATTCAGCCGAATAACGTCCTGCGCGGCAGCTGCGCCCCGGACTGCCTCGGCGTGATTGGTGGCACTGCGTTGCCAGGGACGCCCTGCAACGACAACAACGACTGCACGATCAATGATGTGTACACGGGCACCGCTCCGAATTGCGGTTGCGCGGGCACCTTCCAGGACACCGACAGCGATGGCGTGTGCGACGCGAATGACAACTGCCCCAACGTGCCCGGCCAGATCGGCTCAGCCTGCAGCGATGGCGACGATTGCACCATCAATGATGCGCTTGACGCCAACTGCAACTGCGTAGGCACCTTCCAGGACACCGACAGCGATGGCGTGTGCGACGCGAATGACAACTGCCCCAACGTGCCCGGCCAGATTGGCTCGGCCTGCAGCGATGGCGACGATTGCACCATCAATGATGCGCTTGACGCCAACTGCAACTGCGTAGGCACCTTCCAGGACACCGACAGCGATGGTGTGTGCGATGCCAACGACAATTGCCCCACCGTGCCCGGCCAGATCGGCTCGGCCTGCAGCGACGGCGACGATTGCACCATCAATGATGCCCTTGACGCCAACTGCAACTGCGTGGGCACCTTCCAGGATACCGACAGCGATGGCGTTTGCGATGCCAACGACAACTGCCCCACCATCCCCGGACAGATCGGCTCGGCCTGCAGCGATGGCAACGCCTGCACCATCAATGATGCCCTTGACGCCAACTGCAACTGCGTGGGCACCTTCCAGGACACCGACAGCGACGGCGTTTGCGATGCGAATGACAACTGCCCCACTGTGCCCGGCCAGATCGGTTCTACCTGCGATGACGGCAATACGGCCACCATCGACGACGTGATCGACGCCAACTGCAACTGCGTGGGCACCCTGCTCGGCGATGACTGCGAGGGCGTTCCCGGCGGTCCTGCCCAGCCCGGCACCGCATGCAACGACAACGATGACTGCACGACCAACGATGTGTACGACGCGAACTGCAACTGCGCTGGCACCTTCCAGGACACCGACAGCGATGGCGTGTGCGATGCCAACGACAACTGCCCCACGGTGCCCGGCCAGATCGGCTCAGCATGCAGCGATGGCGACGCTTGCACCATCAACGATGCCCTTGATGCCAACTGCAACTGCGTGGGCACCTTCCAGGACACCGATAGCGATGGCGTGTGCGATGCCAACGACAACTGCCCCACCGTGCCTGGACAGATCGGCTCGGCCTGCAGCGACGGCGACGATTGCACCATCAACGATGCCCTTGACGCCAACTGCAACTGCGTGGGCACCTTCCAGGACACCGACAGCGATGGCGTATGCGATGCCAACGACAACTGCCCCACCGTACCCGGCCAGATCGGTTCTAGCTGCGATGACGGCAATACGGCCACCATCGACGACGTGATCGACGCCAACTGCAACTGCGTGGGCACCCTGCTCGGCGATGACTGCGAAGGCGTTCCCGGCGGCCCAGCCCAGCCCGGCACCGCGTGCAACGACAACGATGACTGCACGATCAACGATGTGTACGACGCGAACTGCAACTGCGCCGGCACCTTCCAGGACACCGACAGCGATGGCGTGTGCGATGCGAATGACAACTGCCCCACCGTGCCCGGCCAGATCGGCTCGGCCTGCAGCGACGGCGACGATTGCACCATCAACGATGCGCTTGACGCCAACTGCAACTGCGTAGGCACCTTCCAGGACACCGACAGCGATGGCGTATGCGATGCCAACGACAACTGCCCCACCGTGCCCGGACAGATCGGCTCGGCCTGCAGCGATGGCGACGATTGCACCATCAATGATGCGCTTGACGCCAACTGCAACTGCGTGGGCACCTTCCAGGACACCGACAGCGACGGCGTTTGCGATGCGAATGACAACTGCCCCACTGTGCCCGGCCAGATCGGTTCTACCTGCGATGACGGCAATACGGCCACCATCAACGACGTGATCGACGCCAACTGCAACTGCGTGGGCACCCTGCTCGGCGACGATTGCGAGGGCGTTCCCGGCGGCCCTGCCCAGCCCGGCACCGCGTGCAACGACAACGATGACTGCACGATCAACGATGTGTACGACGCGAACTGCAACTGCGCCGGCACCTTCCAGGACACCGACAGCGATGGCGTGTGCGATGCGAATGACAACTGCCCCACCGTGCCCGGCCAGATCGGCTCGGCCTGCAGCGACGGCGACGATTGCACCATCAACGATGCGCTTGACGCCAACTGCAACTGCGTAGGCACCTTCCAGGACACCGACAGCGATGGCGTATGCGATGCCAACGACAACTGCCCCACCGTGCCCGGCCAGATCGGCTCGGCCTGCAGCGATGGCGACGATTGCACCATCAACGATGCCCTTGACGCCAACTGCAACTGCGTGGGCACCTTCCAGGACACCGACAGCGATGGCGTGTGCGATGCCAACGACAACTGCCCCACTGTGCCCGGCCAGATCGGTTCTACCTGCGATGACGGCAATACGGCCACCATCGACGACGTGATCGACGCCAACTGCAACTGCGTGGGCACCCTGCTCGGCGACGATTGCGAGGGCGTTCCCGGCGGCCCGGCCCAGCCCGGCACCGCGTGCAACGACAACGATGACTGCACGATCAACGATGTGTACGACGCGAACTGCAACTGCGCCGGCACCTTCCAGGACACTGACAGCGATGGCGTGTGCGATGCCAACGACAACTGCCCCACGGTTGTCGGACAAATCGGTGAAGCCTGCGACGACGGCAACATCGGAACCGAGAATGATGTGCTGAACGCGAATTGCGAATGCCAGGGGACACCGGTTGGTGGCTGCGACCATCCTGTGAACCTGGTGATCGAGACCGACGCGAACGGCAGCGAGACCAGTTGGGAGATCGTGCTGCAGGGTACCGAGATCGCTGTTTGCTCTGGTGGCCCGTACCCCGGCGTGGACAACTCATTCATCGGCGAACAGTGCTGCCTGACCAGCGCATGCTATGTGCTGCGCGTGTTCGATAGCGCAGGCGATGGGATGACCACCGGCGGATACGTGCTCGCCCGCTTGACCGGCGGCCGCATCATCGACAACCGGGACAACGGCGCTGGCTTCACCACGGAGAGCGCCCTAGCGAACGGCGAAGGCTTCTGCCTCCCGCTGGGCAGCGATGAGATCAGCGTGGCCTCGTGCGATAAGGAATGGTGGCTCACGGGCGATATCCTCAATGCGAATGTCAACCCGGCGGTGTCGGCCGTGTGGAGCAGCTTCCCGGCTGGAAGCCCCGAGCGCAGCAGCACAGGTTACCAGATGTGGTGGTTCAACCCCAATGGCAGCTACAGCTTCCGTCGCTACCAGAGCCATAACACAACGAACAGCCTGCCTGCCAGCGCGGTCCGTGCGTCACGGTTCGTGGTGAATGGCTGGCTCGGCAACCAATTGCAGGAAGGCGAGCTCTACAACGTGCGCGTCCGGAGCCGCATCCTCGGCACGTACAGCGAATTCGGACCTGCTTGCCGCTTCCGCCTCGATGCTCAATTGGCCGAATGCCCTCCCACCCAGCTCGTGAACATTCCCGGACATCCGGAGTACTCCTGCGGCGTGACCCGCCAGGCCCCCTCGAACCAGAAGATCTGGGCCTTTGCGCGCCAGGGCGCGGACATCTACCAATTCCGCTTCAGCGTGCCGTCCGAAGGCATCACCTTCAACCGGAACTCCCCCACGCATTGGATTGCCTTGAGCGGACCTGGTGGCAATGCATTCCAGAACGGTACCACCTACGAAGTGCAAGTGCGCATCTCGAAAGACAATGGAGCGACTTGGTGCCCCTTCGGCGAAGCATGCTCTGTGACCATCGATAATGGCGGCAGTGAAATGATCCTCGCGGATGACGCAGGAACTGGCGCCGCAGCCGATATCGAGGCGAGAATGACGGTCTGGCCGAATCCGAATCGCGGCGAACTGCTCAACATGAGCATTGCTGGCATCCCAGTGCCGGATGCGGTCCTCACGATCAACTTGTATGACATGCTCGGCAACCAGGTGGTTTCCACCACCCGTGCGGCACAAGAGGGCATCGTGAATGGCGCGCTCGAACTGCCCGCCAGCATTGGCACCGGCGTTTATGTGGTGCAGGTCACCGGCGCAGGCGGCTCGTGGACCGAGCGCATCATGATCCAGCGCTGAACCTAGGAACTCCTTCCAAGAGGGCCGTCTCGCAAGAGGCGGCCCTCTTGTTTCCGGGGCTTGGTGATGAGCGCTTCATCCATCCCGCCTTTCGGACGGGCGCACGCCATCAAACAATCACGAGGACTGCACATGTCCGAACGCTTTCCGGAATGCCCGGCGAGCTCGAATAGCTCTGGCCTTTGTTCGATTCCAATATTCCATGAGCGACGGCTTCTCAAGGCTCGAAAAGCCCCCACGCCTCTTGCCGATCCTTGCTCGGCATCATGCATCCTCACAACATGAATTGCCGCCATCAACACCGCAGGGCCGATCTTTGCCCATTGCAGCGCGCATCACGGGCTTCTAAAAAGCAGAATCACCATGGCCGGCATCAACTACCTCAAGTGGCTCCACGAAGTCGAACTCTCGGACATCCCGACCGTGGGAGGCAAGAATGCCAGCCTCGGCGAGATGATCCAGCGCCTGAGCAAGTTGGGCGTGAAGGTTCCCGGGGGCTTCGTGGTCACCGTGGCGAGCTACGAGGCCTTCATCGCGCACAATGAGTTGGACCAGAAGATCAAGGACCTGGTGGCAGGATTGGACCCCGACGATGTGGAGAGCATCCGCCGTACCGGCCTCAGCGTGCGCACCCTGATCAAGAACGGCAAGTTCCCGGAGGAGATCTGGAAGGGCATCCTCAAGCGTTATGAGGAGATGAGCCAGCAATACGGACAGGAACAAACGGACGTGGCGGTGCGTTCCTCCGCCACGGCTGAAGACCTACCGGATGCTTCGTTCGCCGGTCAGCAGGAGACCTATTTGAACGTGCGCGGCCCCCAGGACCTGATCAGCGCCGTCCGCAACTGCTTCGCCTCGCTCTGGACCGATCGCGCCATCGTTTACCGCCACGGGCTGGGCTACGACCATTTCGAAGTGGGCATCAGCGTGGGCGTGCAGAAGATGGTGCGCTCAGACCTCGGTGCGAGCGGCGTGGCCTTCAGCCTCGATACGGAGAGCGGCTTCAGGGACGTGGTGCTGATCAACGGCAGTTATGGCTTGGGTGAGATGGTGGTGCAGGGCGCGGTGAGCCCCGATGAATTCCTCGTCTTCAAGCCGACGCTGAATCAGGGCTACGCCTCCATCATCGAGAAGAAGCTGGGCCACAAGGACAGGAAGATGATCTACGGCGTGGAGCCCGGCAAGCCCACGCTCACCATCCCCACGGAGCGGCCCATGCGCAACCGCTTCTGCATCACCGACGAGCAAGCGCTCGAAGTGGCGAAGAGCGTGGTGGCCATCGAGAAGTACTACAGCGACAAGAAAGGAACCTGGTGCCCGATGGACGTGGAGTGGGCCGTGGATGGATTGACGAAGGAGCTCTTCATCGTGCAGGCGCGGCCGGAGACGATCCACAGCCGCGGCGATGCGGACAAGGTGGTGGAGTTCAAGCTCAACCACACGGGCAAGGAGAACGTGATCGCCAAAGGCATCGCCGTGGGCGCGAAGGTGGGCGCAGGCAAGGTGCGCATCCTCTTCAGCCTGGACGGTCGTGGAGGCAGCACCGACGGCAAGGACTTCCAGCAGGGCGATGTGCTCGTGACCGACATGACCGATCCGGATTGGGAGCCGATCATGAAGAAGGCCAGCGCCATCATCACCAACAAGGGCGGACGCACCTGCCACGCGGCGATCGTGGCGCGCGAAATGGGCGTGCCCGCCATCGTAGGCTGCGGCAACGCCACCGACGTGCTCGAGACCGGCATGGAAGTGACCGCGAGCTGCTGCGAAGGCGATACGGGCATCATCTACAGCGGCATCATCCCCTACCAGAAGGAAGAGACCTCGCTCGCCGATCTGCCGCACGTCAAGACGCCCATCATGCTCAACGTGGCCAGCCCTGACCTGGCCTTCAAGTTCGCGGCGCTGCCGAACGCAGGCGTGGGGCTTGCCCGCGAGGAGTTCATCATCAACAACTACATCCAGGCGCACCCGCTCGCGCTCCTGCAGCACAAGGAGCTCGGCGACGTGAACCTCAGCGGCAAGATCAGCTACCTGATCAACGGCTACGAGGACGAAGAGACCTTCTTCGTTAAACGACTGAGCTACGGCATCGCGAAGATCGCCAGCGCCTTCTACCCCAACAAGGTGATCGTGCGCTTCAGCGACTTCAAGAGCAACGAGTACAAGGGCTTGCTGGGCGGCGAGCACTTCGAGCCCGACGAGGAGAACCCGATGATCGGCTGGCGCGGCGCATCACGCTATTACAGCGATGCCTACAAAGAGGCCTTCGGGCTGGAGTGCAAGGCCATCCGCCGCGTGCGCGAGAAGATGGGTCTGAAGAACGTGGTGGTGATGATCCCCTTCTGCCGCACCGTGACCGAACTGAAAAAGGTGATGGCCGTGATGAAGGAGTATGGACTGGAGCGCGGCAAGGAGGGCCTTGAGCTTTTTCTCATGGCCGAGATCCCCAGCAACATCATCATGGCCGATGAGTTCGCGCAGTACATCGATGGCTTCTCCATCGGCAGCAATGACCTCACGCAGCTCACCCTCGGCCTCGACCGCGACAGCGCACTGGTCTCGCACATCTACGACGAGCGCAACGAGGCCGTGAAGCGCATGCTCCGCATGCTCATCACCAGCGCCAAGAAGACCAAGACCAAGGTGGGCATCTGCGGCCAAGGGCCGAGCGACTTCCCCGACTTCGCGCAATTCCTCGTGGAACTCGGTATCGATTCCATCAGTGTTACACCCGACTCGCTGCTACGAACGATCAAAGCGATCGCAGAAGTGGAGGCGAAGCTGCCGGGGGATCGGGTGAGGGCGTAGCACGCAGCTTGGCTTCCGCAGGATTCGCCAACTTCGCCGTACACGCCCAGCACCATGGACCTCCTGCACCACATGACCGAGTACTACAAAGGCGAACGCCTCGGCGCGATCTGCTACACGGTGGGCGGCATCGTTTTCCTGTTACTGGCCTTCGCCTTCTGGAAGGTGGCGGAGCCGGGCACGATCACGCGCGGCATGCTGGTGCCCGTGGCAATCGTGGGATTGCTCGGCGCAGGCGCCGGTCCCGTGCTCCTGCGCAGCAACAACCTGCGGCTGGAACAATTCCCGAAGGAGATCTCAGTCGATGCAGCGACCTTCCTCGCAAAGGAGGTACCCCGCATGAATGGCGTTCATAAGACCTGGCTGCCGTTGAAGATCGCATGGACGGTACTGCTGATCGCCGGGGTCTGCCTGGCCTTCATGGGCGGCACGCCGATCTGGAAAGGCGTTGGACTTGGGCTGCTCCTGATCGGCACCGTTGGCCACACGGTGGACGGCATCGCGAGCGAGCGCAGCCGCATCTATGTTGAACGCCTCGCCGAGGCAAGCTGAAGGCACATGCACGTTGGCGCCCCCTGCGTGCGTTAGGCAAGCATGAAAGCCCTCCTGGTCCTTGCCCTCATCCTGTTGCTGAGCTCTTGCGCCAGCAATTACAGCGTGCGCAAATGCGATGGGCGACGCGGCGAACGCGTGCCCATGGGCGTGCTCTAGCCGCTCCGGTCACTTACCCTGCTTCATCCAACGCAAGGCGTCGAGCACGGCCTGGCGCAGGATGGTCGCATGGTCGCGCTTGGCCAGGTAAGCATATTCGACACGGATGCCCTTCCCCCTGCGCAGCAGCGCCGCGAGCTGTTTCGATCAGCGTTCGATGCTCCTGCCCTCTTTTCCCACGGCGATGAAGAACGCATGCGGCGCTGTCCGGTGAGTAACCCTGCGGGAGCACGATGTTCAGGATGCGATCCTCGCCGAGCGCGTCTGACCGCAAGGTGCTCGTCACTCCGATCGTGAAGGGCCGCAGCGACTGGGTGATCAAGGCCGGCCCGATGGCGGAAATGAGCGCGTACCTGCGCATCGCAAGAGGAACATTTCCCGTGCCCTCAAGGCCCGAGCCGTTTCAATTGGCTGCCGTATGCGGCGGTCATGCCAATGGCCATCAGGGGGCCGAAGACCCCGAGCATGTCCCATGGGAGGTAGAGGTGCGGCGCGAAGATCCCCAGCAACTGCGCCGCCGCATAGAGATGGAATCCGCTTCGTTTCGCTCGCCAGATGCCGATGGCCCCCGCCAGCCGCAGCACCGTGCGCAGGAAGAAGATGCCCATGATGGCGGCGCCATGCGCGTGCAGCAGGGCGATCATCGCATCGAATTGGTCCGGATCCTCGCCACCGAGCATGCCGCGCGCGTCATCGAAGAGGGCATTGAACTCATCGAATGGCATCTGCTGCACGGCCAGCATGGCCAGGATGCCCAAGCCATAGATCAGGACGAAAACGCCGCTATTGATGAAGGAAAGGATCCCCAATCCGAAGATGAGGCCCGGTCGTTCGGTGCTGCCGGAACTGTCTGGCAGGAAGGTGGAAGGCATGGCTTGATTGCGAGGCCGGCAAGGTACCGTCAGAAAGGCTGTGGAGCCTCTCGACTCCGAGCATTGGGGATGCTCGCCTTCCTTTGCCGCATGCACCTGCGCAGGCTCGCCAAGGTCGAGGAGATGCTGCCTCTGCTCCCGCTCATCCAGCAGCTCACCCCTTCGCTCCCCGAATCTGATTACCGTTCATTGATCGAGGCCATGATCCCGCACCGCTACGCCATGCTCGCCGCCTTCGAGGGCAATGCCTGCCTAGGCCTCAGCGGCTATTGGATCGGCCACAAGCTCTACTGCGGCCGCTACTTGGAGATCGACAACTTCGTGGTGGATGCCAAGCACCGTTCGCGCAGCATCGGGCAGTTGCTGGTGGACGAGCTGATCCGCATCGCGCAGCGTGAAGGCTGCGCTCATGTGATGCTCGATGCGTACTTGGAGAACACGGCGGGCCATCGCTTCTATGAGCGCCATGGCTTCGTGAAGCGCGGGTATCACTTCATCAAGCCGCTCTGATCGGCGAGCCGCTGGGCGCTATCCGCGCTTCCTTTGCGGCATGGCCACCATCACCATCGAGCTTCGCGGCGAGTACATCGAGCTGAATCAATTGCTGAAGCTCGCCGGCGTGTGCGACAGCGGCGGTCAGGGCAAGCAGCTCGTAGCTGAAGGGCGTGTGAAAGTGGATGGCCAGGTGGAAATGCGCAAGACCAACAAGATCCGCGCAGGCCAGGTGGTGGAGTGCGAGGGAGCGAGGATCGAGGTGATGACACCGCTCACATCGCCGCCCTCGTGACCTTCACGTAGTCCAGCTTCAGCACCTCATTCCCCAGAAGCGGCTCGCGCAACTCCAAGGCACCGGCGCGCTTGCCGCCGCCCGCTGCCGCCCCCACCTTCAACGCAGCGTTGCAGCGATCGATGCTGATGCGCGGCGCCGACACCCGCGTGGCGATCACGAAGCCATCGTCCCACCAGCCGATGCTGCTGAGGTTGAGCTGCCCGCTGATGTAGTCGATCACCGGAGCGCTCATCCTGCCGTTCCAGTAGATGCCGCTGAGATCAACTGCAGCGCGCGGCGGCATGTTCACATGGATGCTGGCCTTGCGCGCGGCGTGCTCCACATGGAAGTTGGATAGCACGAACTGCTTCACCACGGTGTTGCGCGCGGGCTGGTCCTCCTTGCCATCGATCGCTGCGCTGAGGAAGAGGTCGTGATCGCAGGGCGTCCCTTCGCTGATGCAATCCGCCATGCGCACTCCGCTGCTGTGCAGCACGCTGAAGGCTTGCGTGGTGGTGGCCGTGCAGTACACGCGGCATTGCTCCAGCACCGTGTGGTTGCTCTGGCTGTTGCTCCACGATGCGCCGGGCCAATCGCCTTGTCGCACCACGATGCCGCGCGCCTTGGGATTCGTGACCAGCACATTGCTCACTCGGGCCATCAGGCAGAAGCGCAGGTCGATGGCCGCCTCGCTCTGTCCCACGCAGCGCACGTTCTCGATCACGCTGCCAAGCGTGGCCTTCAGGTCGATGGCCTTCCTGCCGCCCTCGATGGCCGCGAAATCGCGGATCGCGTAGCGGCTGCCCACGCGGGCCAGCGCATCCTTCTGGTCCTTGATCGCGCGTGTGAAACCGTTGCTGTTGGGCCCGAGCACCAGCTTCGCCCCTGCCCCATCGATCACGAGCAGTTGGGCGTCGGGCAGCACGATGTCGGTGTTGCACTTGTACACGTCAGCCGCAGAGAACGTAACGCGCGTGGCATCCTTGGGCAGCGTCGCGAAGAAGCCGGCGACATCGTTGGCGGGGACGATGTAGTCCTTGGCCCAAGCGGCATTCAATGCAAGGAGCAGGGGGAGCAGCGTGCAGGCGCGCATGGCCGCAATCTAGCACGCTGGGTGGGCGCCTAATTTGGCGCCATGGCCAAGTTCATGGACCGCCTCGATGACCGGCTCATGGCATTCATCGCTGCGCAACGGATGTTCTTCGTGGGCACGGCGCCTAATCATGGAAGGGTGAACCTCTCACCGAAGGGCCTTAACACCTTCCTTGTGCTCTCACCTCAACGAGCGGGTTATCTGGACCTGACAGGAAGTGGCAACGAAACGGCTGCGCACCTGCGCGATAACGGAAGGCTCACATTCATGTTCTGCGCGTTCGAAGGTGCCCCCTTGATCCTGCGCCTCTACGGAACTGGACAGGTGGTGCGGCCCGCCGATGAAGGCTGGCTTGCACTCCGTCCTTCCTTCGGCGATACCATCCCCGGCGAGCGGCAGATCATCTTGCTCCACATAGAATCGGTGCAGACCTCGTGCGGATTCGGCGTGCCCTTGTACACGCACGAAGGCGAACGGCAACAACTGATCGACTGGGCGGTGAAGAAGGGCGAGGACGGGGTGCGTGCCTACCAAGCCGATAGGAACGCGCGCAGCATCGATGGACTCCCGGCATGAAGCAAGCCCTCCTCCTCATCCACGGCTTCCCGCTCGACGGGAGCTTCTGGCAACCGCAGGTCGAAGGCCTCTCATCGGTTGCTGAGGTGCTGGCGCCCGATCTGCGCGGCTTCGGCACTGACCGTCGCGAAGTGCCACGCGCCATGTCCATGGAAGCCTATGCCGATGACCTGCATGCCCTGCTCGATGAGCGCGGCATCGAGCGCGCCGTGCTCTGCGGCCTGAGCATGGGAGGTTACGTGGCCATGGCCTTCGCGGAGCAATGGCCGGAACGCGTGCAAGGGCTGATCCTCTGCAACACCCGATCCTCCGCCGACACCGATGAAGGCAAGGCCGCACGCGAACAGACCGCATCGGATGCGCTGGACAAAGGAGCGGCCGTGATCGCCCGCGCGATGATCCCGAAGGTGCTCAGTGAACGCACGCGGCGGGAACAGGCTGATGTGGCCGCACGCGTTGAAGCGATCATGGCAAGCCAACGGCCAGAGGCCATCGCAGCGGCATCACGCGGCATGGCCCTCCGTGCCGACCGCACGCATGTGCTGAGCAACTTCAACGGACCTGCACTGATCATCACCGGTAGCGTTGATGCCCTGATGCCCCTGCCTACCAGCGAAGCCATGCATGCTGCTTTGCCCGGCAGTCGATTGGTGGTGATCGAGGGCGCTGCGCACCTCAGCCCCGTGGAGGCCCCGGAGCGCTTCAATGCAGAGGTGTCGCTGTTCCTCAAGCAACTTGCGTGAACCATGCTTGAACCCGATCTCTCCGCATTCCCGGTCCTGCGCACCGAACGCTTGGTACTGCGCGAGATCACCGCGGCCGACGCGCCCGCGCTCTTCGCCTTGCGCACGGATGAACGCGTGATGCGGCACCTGGCCCGCCCGCGCGCCAGCACAGAGCAGGACGCCGCCGGACTCATCGAACAGATCGCCGAAGGCCGGAGCAAAGGGACCGGCATCACCTGGGGCATCAGCTTGATCGAAGCACCGGAATTGATCGGCACCATCGGCTTCTACCGGCTCCGTCCCGAGCACTACACGGCGGAAGTGGGCTACCTGCTCAGCCCTGATCAGTGGCGCAAGGGGTTGATGACGGAAGCCTTGACCGCCGTGACCGCGCATGGATTCGGTATGGGATTCTGGCGGATCGAAGCCATCACGGATCCGGCCAACGGGGCCTCCCGTGGCTTGCTGGAGCGCAGCGGATACCGGTACGAGGGAACCTTGCGCGGCAATCTCCACTGGCAAGGCAAGCAGCTCGACTCCGCTATGTACGCCCGTTTGGCCTCGGACTGATGGGTCCGTCGGCTAGTTGAAGGCTTCCAAGGAAAGCATCGCAGCCCTCGCCGAGTAACCGTGAGCCACTGAGCGCATCGGTTAGCTTGGCGCCCAAACCACTATTTGCGAATGCGCGCTCTTTCCGCTCTTCTCCTCGCTTCCATGCCCACGGTCGCCCTCTTCAGCCAATGCCCCGCCGGGCAGATGGAGATCACCATTGAGGTGCTCACCGACGATTGGGGCAACGAGACCTACTGGCAGCTGGTGCCCTTCGGCAACGCGTGCAATCAGGCTCCGATCTTCATCGGCGGCAATACCACGGCGCTGGGCTGCGCCAGCGGCGGCACCCAGACCTCGCCCGCCGGAGGCTACGCCAGCAACAGCACTTTCACCGAGGGCCCATGGTGCCTCGATGAAGGCGTGCAGTACAACATCATCAGCATCGATAGCTACGGCGATGGCCAGGCCACTTTCCGGGTGCGGGCCAATGGCGCGGTAATCGGTGAGTTCGATGAGGATGGCGGCTTCCACATCTTCACCTTCCTGGTCCAGGAGCCGCTAGCACTCGACATGGGCGTCACCGCGCTCACCACGCCGCTGTACAACCGCATCGGGCTCGAGACGCGCTTCAGCGGCGTGCTGCGCAACTTCGGATCGGCCACCGTCACGGACTTCACGCTGAATGCCGCGCTCGATGGCAATGTGGTCTTCACACAGCCCTACAGCGGCATGAGCATCGGCTCTGGCAACAGCTACGAGTTCCTCACCACGGACGCCTGGATGCCCGCGAGCCCGGGGGGCACCGTGCTCACCGTGTGGGCCAGCGACCTGAATGGCAGCGCCGATGAGGACCCATCGAACGACATGGCCACGGCTGATCTCTGGGTGAATGATGTGATCCCCGACCTGGTTCCGGCGATCATCGCCAATGGCAGCGAGATCACCATCGTGGCCGACGACGACGAGGACCTGCTCACCCCGCGCGACATCGCCTGGCACCCCGATCCCGCGCGCAACGAGATCTGGGCGATCAACAAGGATGTGCCCGGAACCGGTGGCAGCACCGTGCGCTTCTTCAACCCCGGCGAACCGAATCAGGCCCACCTCTGGCAACGAGATCCAAGCGCGGGCCATTTCATGAGCCTGCCCACCGGCATCGCCATGGGCGACAACGGCAACTTCGCCACCAGCCCGGGCATCTTCGACGCCAACCAGAACGGCGGCGATCCTTTCACCGGACCTACGTTGTGGAGCGCAGACCCCAACATCTACGCCTTCCCCGGTGAAGGCCCGCTGGGCAGCCACCTCGATATGCTGCACGTGAATCCGCGCAGCCAGGGCATCGCGCACGACCGCTGGAACCGCTATTGGGTGGTGGACGGCCACAACGGCGATGTGGTGATGAACGACTTCCGCGAGGACCACGGTCCGGGCAACACCTGGCACGGCGATGCCGTGATCCGGCGCTACGGCGGCGTCACCATCGTGCGCGACCCGAATGACCACATCGTGAGCCATTGCGAATTGGACAAGCGAACCGGCTGGCTCTACGTAGTGGACCATGGCAACCAGCGGATCCTGCGCCTCGATACGCGCAGCGGGAGCGTGAATGGCCCCGCATCCTTCGGTCCTTGGGAGAGCTACGTGGAGTACACTCAGATGAGCGGCCACATCTGGGAGACCATCATCACCACCGGTCTGGTCCAGCCAGCGGGCATCGCCATCAGCGGCGACCACCTGCTGGTGAGCGACCATGCCAACGGCGACATCGTGATCTTCGACATCAGTGAAGGCGGCAGCTTCGCAGAGCTGGGACGGATCCAGACAGGCGCAGCTGGCATCATGGGAATCGAGGTGGGCCCCGATGGCCGAATCTGGTTCGTGAACGCCACCACGCATGCGCTCGGCGTCATCGGCGTCGATGAGAACGTGGGCATCGCGGTGGCGCCGGCCGCGCAGCTCCGCGCCTACCCCAACCCGGCCAACGACCGCATCTTCATCACAGAAGCGCAGCGCTTGTCGCCAGCAACACCGATCAGCCTGCGCGATGCCGCCGGCCGCATCGCCATGCAAAGCACCGCTGGGGCTGCCGTGAATGGCATCGATGTATCGGCCTTGGCCCCTGGCGCCTATGCCCTGGAACTGGCCGGTGGCGCCACCCGGATCGTGATCGCCCGCTGACCTTCCTAATTTCGCCCTCGTTCGCCGAAGCAACCATGTGCAGGCGCAAAGCATGAAGACGATACTCCACCTCGCCGTCGCCTTGGCCATCACCGGCACCGTGCGCGCGCAAGATGACGCCAAGCCTGCCCAAGCCGAGCAGCAAACCGCGGTAACACCCGTGCTCCCTCCGAAGTCCACCCCGCAGATGATGGCCAAGGAACTGGGCCTCTCCGATGCGCAAGTGGAGGACCTCAACCGCATCGACCGCGAATACGGCGAGCGCTACAAGGAATTGAACCGGCAGAACCTCGAACAGCAGGCCAAGCGCGCCAGGACCATCGAGCTGCGCGACCAGAAGCAGGCCGAGATCCAGAAGGCGATGACCGCCGAGCAATGGGCGCTTTGGCAGCAGATGAAGCAGGCCCAGCGCGATGCCTCTCTGAAGGCCCGCGAGGAGCGCAAGGCGAAGCCGGTGCATCAGGAGTGATCGGATTCCCTTATCGCCGCCGCCTGCGCCCATCGAAGCGCACAGGCAGGATGTACTGAACGGCGTGCGGCTTGCGCAGCACAGTGCCGGGCTCCCAACGCGGCATTCCACGCACCACGCGAACGGCTTCCTCATCGCAGCCATACCCAAGGCCGCGCTTCACCTCCGGGTCATGCAGGGCGCCCGTGCTGTCAATTAGGAATGTGATATAGACGCTGCCCGAAATGCTGGCCGCCAATGCCGCTTCGGGCATGCGCACGTTGCGGTCGAGGTACTTGTACAGGGCCTGTTCTCCGTTCGGGAAGGACGGTAATCGTTCCATGCGCCTGCCAATGATCAGACTGTCTGCATCAGCTTGAGCCAGTCCGGCATTCGAGCACAGCAGGAAAAGCATCAACGGCAACAGCATCCTCATGGCTCAAACCGGAGTTTCACCTGCATGCGCGTACTCACCTTGTGGTAGCCCAGGCGTCCAGGCTCCCAAGGGGAGGAGGCTTGCGCTGCGCATTCGATGCGGCGATTGAGACCGGTGCAGCCTCCCTTCACCACCTGCGGATCAGCGATGGCGCCGTCGCGCTCAACCGTGTAGCGCAGCACCAGCATTCCGCGAGCGGGGCATTGCCTGAACGTGGTATCCGCAGGGCAGCCTTCCATGCGCACGATCCGCTCCGACCACCGCTCGATGCCTTCGGGGCAGCGCGGCTGGATATCCAGTTCGCGCGGCGAATAAAGTCCCATGCTATCGGGCACCGTGCCCAGCCGCTGCGTGCTGCGTCCCACCGGGATCTGGATGCCGATGCCGAATTGCGCTGTGGCCTCCATGGCGATGAGCAGCAGGAGCAGGACCGTGAAGCGCATGACCAAAGTTAGCCCCGCCGCGAAGGCCGCGGCTACATTCGCCGCAATCGCACTGACCGCGCACCACCGATGAGCAACGTGTACTACCCCGACTACCTGCAGCTCGACAAGATCCTCAACGCGCAGGAGCTGGAGAGCGTGAAGCACGGCGCGCCCGCGCACGACGAGATGCTCTTCATCATCATCCACCAGAACTACGAGCTCTGGTTCAAGCAGGTGCTGCACGAGGTGGGCAGCGTGATGGATCTCTTCGCCGACGGGCATGTGGACGATGATGGCGGCGAGCTGAGCATCGCCGTGCACCGCCTGGGCCGCGTGCACAGCATCCTGCAAGTGCTGGTGAAGCAGATCGACATCCTGGAGACCATGACGCCGCTCGACTTCCTCGACTTCCGCGACATGCTGCGGCCCGCGAGCGGATTCCAGAGCATGCAATTCAAGATCCTCGAGGCGAAGCTCGGCCTGCGCATGGAGCAGCGCTTCGGCAAGCAGTACTACACCAGCCAATTGCGCCCCGAGCACAAGGCGGAGATCGAAGCGCTCGAAGGCCAGCCCACTTTCTTCGACCTGGTGAACGCCTGGCTGGAGCGCATGCCCTTCCTCGATGCGCGCTTCTGGCCAGCAGGCGAAACACCCTTCTGGGAGCAGCACAAGGCCATCTACTCCGCATCGCTCGTGAAAGGCGAAGAGAGCAACCTCGCGCTGTGGGACAGCCTCTTCGTCACCGGCGAGGGGCGGCGCCTCTCCCCGGCCGCCTCGCGCAGCGCGGTCTTCATCATGCTCTACCGCGATGAGCCGATCCTGCAGATGCCCTTCCGCCTGCTGGAGCGCTTGCTCGACATCGACGAGGCGCTGGCCACCTGGCGCTACCGCCACCTCAGCATGGTGCACCGCACCATCGGGCTGCGCGTAGGCACCGGCGGCAGCACCGGCAAGAGCTACCTCGCCGGCGCGCTCAACAGCCACCACATCTTCCAGGAGATCGCCGATCTCAGCAGCTTCCTGTTCGAGCGGAAGCACATCCCGAAGCTGCCTGCTGCACTGCGCGATGCGATGCGCTTTCAAGCGTGATAAGCTCGCCAAGTGGTACCTATGACGCCATTAAGCCGCAGGCGGCAGTATGCAGAGCATGATGCGAAGGCATGTTGCCGCACCCGGAGCGGCGTGCGATGAACGACTGGGGAAACGGACGGACGCAGCCTCTTCGAGTCGTTGTTGAAGGGGTGATAGCCTGAGGCAGTTCGGAGGCTAGATCCTTCGCAACATGTTACGGGAGGCTCACCGCCCCGTGTGGCCACGACTCCATGCGAGGGCGCAGACCATAGCGGCCAGCATGGGTCAGGGGGCGCAACAGCGGAATTAGTAGTAGGCTCCGGGTGGATCGAAATGCTACATTCGATTCACCAAAGCCCGCAGCCTATGAGCGCTTACCGCATCTACCTCGCCCCCTTCTTGACTACCCTAGCGAGCCTAGCCTTTGCGCAACCATTCGTGCCACCGGGCATGAGTCTTTGGGAATATTCGGCATGGTTCCAGAATCAAGAGGCCTACAATGTGGGCATTGATGAGGAAGGCAGCGAACGAGCGCAGTTCGATAAGTTCATGAGTACTTGGGGACCGCGGCTATTCCCTACGGGCAATTTCAATCAAGTCGGCCTTGCTTCGCAGGAACACATCGCATACCTCAGCGCAAGGTTTGGCAATGATGGTATCTATGCGTCAAGTTGGACATCGATTGGCCCAAACGAGTCACCGCTGGGTCCCGCTGGGGAGGTACTAGCACGGTCCACTGGAACGGGACAGATTCATGCCATTGCTTTTCATCCAGAGTTCGCGTCGAATGGTATCATGTACTGCGCGTCGAGCTACGGTGGCCTCTTCCGAAGCGCCGATCACGGGTCTTCATGGAGCGCCATCGCGGACGAGCGTGAGTTCACTCCTGTTTCGGCAATCGTTGTCTCACAAATTGACCCGAACGTTGTGTTCATCAGCACGGGCGGCTCTGATAATGTGCTTGCCTATTGCACAGGGGTTTGGAGAAGCACTGATGGCGGTGATACATGGGAGAGCATTTCCGGCGGTCTGGATATCGACATGACCAACCGCCAGCATATTCTGAACATGGCGGTTGACCCGGCCAATCAGGACCTTGCCATAGCAGCAACCACCGAAGGTTTGTATCGCACCACGAATGCGATGGCCCCTGCGAACCAAGTTCAATGGACAGAGGTTTTTGACTCGCCTACTGGAAATTTCTGGAAAGGGCTGTTCTTCAAGGAGGGAACCACGGTCGTGTATGCAGCGGATGCAAATGTCTATCGTTCGACTGATCAGGGACTGACTTGGACGGCAATTACTGGTCCGACGACCGGGCTCGAGCCAAGCACGCTCTCTCCGGCTGGTACACGAATTAATCTGGCGCCGGAGAAAGGCGCCTCCTCCACCAAGGTCTACGCGATGCTGCAGCAAGGCTATTCGACCCGGAGCCGGGCCTATGTTTACGATGAGACCACCGAGACCTGGAGCGGCGGAACCATCATTGCAAGCGGCGGCACATCAGTAGGATGGATTCCGATCGCCACAACCACAGTGGCTGGTCAGGACCAGTTCATCACGTATGGTGGGTTGCGCCTCTATAAGTCCACCAACGGCGGAACAACCGTGAGCCTTTTCGGTGACGGCCTTTTGCAGAATCCAGATACCTACGAACGTATTCATGATGACCAGCAAGTCGCAGCGTTCACTCCTGATGGAGCTGAACTTTGGATCGGCAATCATGGTGGCATACACCGTTGCACGAATCCCTTTGGTGCCACTCCGCTTTGGGAGAATCGCAATATTGGTCTTGGGGTTGGGTTGGTTACAGCGCTGGCAAGCGATCCAACTCATCCGAGTTCAATTATCTCAGGCGAGTTTGACAACGGAGTACGGCGATTGCTCCCTTCCGCTCCAACAGAAAACAGGTGGAGGCATCTTGTCTTCGGCGACGGCGGTTCAGTTGCAATCGACCCGACTGGAAGGCACCATTACGGCACGGATGAGCGATATCTGCCAGTGGTGAAGCTTTTTGATGGGGCGATTGACCCGAACTGTATTACAGGCGGATGGCTAACCAACACATGCCCGAAATTGTTGCACGCCGAAGGCTGGTACACGGCTGGAGCGAGACGGCCCATGGAGTTTGATGAACACGATGCCAAACTTGTCCTTGGTTACAGTGATATTTGGAAAGAAGTGAATTCGGAAGCTCCTGCCACCGCGCAAATGGACCAGTTCTCAAGGCATTCCCATTGGCAGAATGTGGATTTCTCAACTAACGAATTCGCCTGCGACCAAAGGGCCTGGGTCGATCTCGCGATTGCCCCCGGTAACGAAGAAGGAGTCTATGGCTTGACTGTATCTTATGTCTGTAGTGCAGGGGTTCAAGAATCAAGGCTGCTCCGCAGAGCGGCGCCAATCGTCATCAACTCAACAGGCCAGCCTGCGTTGGAACTCGTTGATCTCCCCTTCCCTAATATGGCCGCAACTCAAGTGACCATTGATCCGCTGAATGCCCATCGCATTTGGGTCACGATCAGCGGCTATTCGGCTGACAAGAAGGTGTTTCACTCTAGTGACCGGGGCGATACGTGGACGAATTGGGATCCGTTGGGCAGCCTACCGAACCTCCCTGTAAACGACATCGTCTACCAAAATGGCACGGAAGACGGGCTCTACATCGCGACGGATGCGGGTGTGTACTACCGGAACGGTTCGGAAGCTGAGGTAGCATGGGAGCCATTCTATGCTGCCCTGCCTAACGTGCGCGTAAACGACCTCGACATCAACTACTGCGCGGGCAAACTCCGCGCGGGAACATGGGGCCGCGGCCTCTGGGAATCCGACCTCGCCGAGCAGCCGACCGTTGCGCGCGTCATTACCGAGAATACCACCTGGAGCATCCACAAGAACCTCACGCAGGATGTGCGCGTGATGCCCGGCGCCACGCTCACCATCACCAACACCGTCAACTTCGCACCCAACACGGCGCTGATAATAGAGCCCGGCGCCAGCGTGATCGTGGATGGCGGACTGCTGCACAACAGCTGCGGTAAGGAATGGAAAGGCGTGCAAGTGCTGGGCAATTCCAACCTGGCGCAGAACCCCACCAACCAGGGCTACTTCGAGTTGCGCAACGGCGGGGTCGTCGACAATGCGGCCATCGGCATCCTGGTGGGCGACCTGAACGACCTGACGAAAGGTGGCGGCGTGGTGAAGATCAAGGGCACCCAGGCCCAGCCCGGCGGTGTTGTGCGCGATTGCCGACCCGCCGTCCAGTTCCGGCCCTACGGGCAGATCAGCAACATGCAATTCGAGACGCGCAACCGCAGCCAGTTCGTGCATGCCGTCTTCGAGTTCACCGAGGGCGCATTGCAAGCTGAACTGGGCACCGAGGAACTGATCAAGCTCGATGGCGTGCGCGGCATCGCCTTCCAGGCCTGCACCTTCCGTAACACCATCGCCAATGTGCCGGAGACCCACTTGCTCGGCCACGGCCTGCACACCTACGGCTCGCGCTTCGTGGTCACCGATGCGTGCCCCACGCCGGGCACGCCCTGCACCGCCGCCGAGCGTGTGCCCACCAGCTTCACCGGCCTCGACCACGGCGTGCATGCCCTGGGCGCGCCCACCAACAGCATGTTCACGTTAGAGAACAGCAGTTTCTCCAACACGATCTGCGGCGTGTATGCCAGTGGCATCACCGGTTTCACCGTGCGCAACAACGACTTCGAGATTACGGACAGAGCCATCGCCTTCACACATCCAACTGAAGAGTTCTGGTTCGGCATGCCACGCGGCATTTACACCTATGAGTCCTTTGGCTTCAAGCTCCACGACAACGTAGTGCATTCCGAGCAAGCGAATCCGGTATTGCCCGCCGAGGCCATCGTAGTAGGCTACAGCCGCGACCACAACGACAAGATCTGGAAGAACACGGCCACCAACCTCAGCACCGGCTTCGTGGGCGAGGGCGTATGCGCCAGCACCGAACCCGGAGGCTACAGCGCCTCGGCCTGCAGAAGTATTGCAACACGAACAGCAACGTGGACAAGAACCTGTACAGTAGGAAGGTCGAGGGGCAGGCCGACGCAGCGTTCCACACTATCCGCACCATCCAAGCCTCTGCCGGTCGTGGAGCGGACAATACTCTCGATGGTTGGAGCGGCGAGACGGAGAAGTGGGATTTCTACGTGGATACGGACCACCCCATCACCTACTACTACCGCACGGGCACGGGCCTCTTCCCCGAGCACGTCTCCGACCTCTTGCTGCCCGCAGGCATCCCCTATGGCATGAGCAGCGAATGCACCCCGCACCTGATCAGCGTGGACCCCGGTGTAGTGGGTGTGGCTGGCATGCTGGTGAACGCGCGTACGGACTACGGTGAGACGCGCTACCTCTATGAGCAGCTGATCGACGGCGGAAACACCGATGCCGTCGTGGAGGAGATCGTGAGCGCGTGGCCGCAGGATGTCTGGGAACTGCGCACCTACCTGCTGAGCAAGAGCCCCTATCTGAGCACCGAGGCCCTGATGGAACTGGTGAATAAGCAAGTGCCCGAGGCCATCAAGGCCGAGATCTGCATCGCCAACCCCGATGCCACCAAGAAAGAGGGCTTCCTCCGCTGGGCCGAATACGATGCGCTCTACCCGCTGCCGCCGCACCGGATCGCCAGCATCGCCGCCAGTTGGGAAACACACACCTACCGCACCACCTTGGAAGCGCAGATGGGTGAGCACCACGCGCGCATGACCGAGGCCGTCAACGAGCTACTCGACCTCTATGCCACACGCGACAGCACTGGCGTGGAGAACGATAGCCTGCGCTGGGTGTGGGCGCAAGTGCCCACAGTGGCGGCGCGCTACGCGGAGGCCTTGTTGCGTGTGCAGGCCGAGGACTTCAGTGGTGCTCAAGCGTTGATGGATGATCTGGAGGACGACCATAAGCTCTCTATCGCCGAGGAGGCCGAGCGCGCCCGCATGACCACACTCGTCGCCGACCTGCTCAACCTGGAACAGCAAGCCCGTGACCTTAGGCAACTAGATCCGGCTGAGGTCGCGGCGTGGGAATCGCTGATCCAGGACCAGTACGATCGGCCCGCAACTTGGATCAGCAATACGCTCTGCTTCCATTACGGCATCTGCCGCCCGCCGCTCACGGGTGGGGAAAGCGAGCCCAAGCGCTTGATTCGAGACACGAAGGATGATGGTGCTAAGGCACAGCGCTCCTTCAAGCTGCAGCCGAATCCGGCGAGCACTTACGTGTCACTGAATTATTCACTCTTGCCCAGTGATACGGAAGGCGGCCTGCGCGTGCTGGATCCGATCGGTCGAGTGATAGCTACCGACAAGCTCCAAAGCGCCCAAGGCCAAGCGCTGCTCGATACACGGCAATGGGCGAGAGGCGCCTACACTGTGCAATGCACAGTAGCCGGGGCACTCGTGCATACGGAGAAGCTCATCATCCAATAAGCAGCGCCATGCGTACCGCACAGGTGCTCGGCGTTGCCGCCATGCTGCTTACGCAGCGCATTGCCGGGCAACAGCCGTTCGCCTTAGATACGGGCTTCCGTGCTGAATTCGATACGTGGTACGTCGCCTCTGCATTGCCATTAGAAGATGGCCGAGTAATCATCTCCGGTCAGGTCAAATTCGATGGCGACATCTACTTCAGAAGCGGTGTGCGGCTGGAATCGGATGGCACCCGCGACGAAACCTACCCCGATGTGGCGTACATGGGAGGGAAGCTCACGCGCTGGAACGATCGAATCTACTCCGGCAATGGACCAGGCGTGCGCAGGCAACTCTTGGATGGCACGCTTGATCCTGATTTCATCCTGATGAATAATGGCCCCTACTTCACCTCCCTCCAGGGCGGCGACTACCATGTATTCCCTGACGGCCGCGTGGTGATGAGCGGCCTGCACATGCTCAACGACCCCGTGCGCGGCTTCGTGGGCGACTACAACTTCATTTGGTTCAGCAACCAAGGCTACCTGGATACCACGCGCACGCACCGCACCGGCAACGGGGCGCTGTATGATTTCATCGAACTGCCTGATGGCAAGTTCATCGCCGACTACAATGGCACCGTGTACGATGGCCGACCCACCAGCGGCATACAGCGCATGCACGCCGATGGCAGCTTGGATACCACCTTCTGGACAGGGATGAACTGGGGCGCAGCCAATGATCTCCTCGCATTACCGGACGGGCGGGTTTACGCTGGGGGCTACTTCCGCTTCGCGGGATTCCCCGATGACACATTGCGTGTAGCGCGTTTCTTAACCGATGGCAGCAGGGATCAGGCCTTCCAAGCCCCTCAATTCAGCTTGGGGGCATTGCCCAATGCAGGTGATTTGGGGCCACTCATCCGGAAATTGTACATGCTGCCCGGTGGCGCGCTGGTCGTCATGGGCCAATTCCAGTTCGTGGATGGGCAACCAAGGCGCGGCATCTGCGCGCTTGATAGCACTGGCGCATTGCTGCCTGTATTCGAGAACGCTGGCATCAGCCCATACGTGTACCAAGGCTTTACTCAGGCAAGCGTAGAGGGTATGGCCCCCAGCGCCGATGGTGATCATTGGTACATCTGGGGCGCTTACCACCAGTACAGCGACGGTACCACCAACGACACCGCGCAGCGCTTCGTTACGCGGCTGCATGGGGGTGATGTGAACATTGGCCCTCAAGAAACTATCGATCCTGCAAGCGCTGCGCGTTTATCCGAACCCAGCGAGCATGCACGCGACCATTGAACTTGATGCACGGTTCGCAGGCGAGCAGTTGTTGTTACGAGACGCACTCGGTAGCGTGCTCATGCGAAGAACCTTCTCCGGCACTTCTGCCTCCTTGGATCTTAACACCCTTGCGAATGGCCTGTACATCTTGGAGGTCCATCTTGATGGCCGCGTTCTTCATCAGCGCTTGGTGGTGCAGCGCTAGCGCCGCGCACTGGAAAGCATGCAAGGCCGTGATCTGCATCGCCAACCCGGAGGCCACCCATCAGGAGGTCTTCATCAGCTGGGCGGAATACGATGCCATGTACCCGCTGCCTTCACATCTGACCTAGAGCATCTTGGCCAATTGGGATACGCGCAAGTACCACAGCACCTTGGAAGCGTAAATGGATGAAGATTACGCCATGCCTTGGTTAAGTAATGCACGCAAGCCGCTGGCACCCGTTCATGCCATGCGCTTCAACGCCTAACGCGCATACCGCTCCATCCTGCCCACCTGCAAGGGCATGCCGTGCGCGCTCTTGCGCCAGATGGCCATGCGCCCGTCGATCACGAACGCCTCATCCATCCATTGCAGCGTGAAGCCGGCCTTGCCGCCATCGCGCAGCTCACCAAAGGGGATGGCGCAGGCGCTCTGATCGAACCACACCACGCGGCCCAGGCTGTCGGCGTAATAGGTGTTCGCATCGTCAACGAAGCTCAGGACGTATTGCAGTCCATCGGGATCGCGCGGTGACTCGGGCGGCAGGCCCTCGCGCAATCGGCGCGCTTCATCCCAGCCGTGGCGGATGGCCTCGAGCCGCGCGTGCTTCGGCGGGTGGCGGCGCGTGCCGTGCGGATCGCCGATCGCGCTCTGGGCGGAGAGTGCTTCAGCAAGCGCGGCGCCCATTCCGAAGAGCACGAAGCCCGAGTAGCGGTCGCAGGCCAGCTCATCGCCGGGACGGAGCGATGCGGGATCGATGGTGTGGCCCAGCAGGTGGTGCGCCACCTCGTGCGCGAGGATGCTGATCGCGCTCCAATCGCTGCGCGCGCTGTCGAGCACGGTGGCCATGAATTGCGGATTGTAGGCGATCACGCGCTGCTTGTCCTTCACGTAGGCGATGGCCGTGCGCGTCTCGCTGCTGGCCCGCACCACGAAGTTGGGCACCAGTCCGCTGTGGCGCACGATGCGGTACACGGCCTCGCGCGCAGCGGCTTCATCGAGCGCTGGCTGCTGCGCCACGCCTGCATGAACGAACAAGGCCAGCAGCAGGGAAGTGCCGATGCGCATCGCGGCGATCATTCGTAGCCCACGGCGGCCAGTTTGCCCAGCACCGCATCAAGCGCGCGCTGGAACTGCTCCTCGGCGGTGATGTCGCTGTTGTCGATCTCGATGGCGTCGGCGGCCTTGCGCAAGGGATCGGCGGCGCGGGTGGTGTCGTCCAGGTCGCGCTGGGCGATGTTGGCCTGCACGGCGGCGAGATCGACTTCCTGCCCTTTCTGCTTCAACTCATGATAACGGCGCAGTGCGCGCACCTCGGGCCGCGCGGTCATGAAGAGCTTCACCTCGGCATCGGGGAACACCACCGTGCCGATGTCGCGGCCGTCCATCACCACGCCCTTCGCGCGGCCCATGTCCTGCTGCAGGCGCACCAGCTTGGCGCGGACCTCGGGCACCGGGCTCACCAGGGTGACGTGCTGGCTCACGGCCATGCTGCGGATCTCACGCTCCACGTTGCGCCCATTGAGCCAGGTGGCGCTGTGGCCGCTCAGGGGATCGTGCTCGAAGCGGATGCGGATGCCATCGAGCGCGGCCAGCAGCGCGGGGCGATCCAGCACGCCGCCCGGTGCAAGGCCCTGCTCCATCACATGCAGCGCCACCGCGCGGTACATGGCGCCGCTATCGATATAGGTATAGCCCAGGTGCGCGGCCAGCTGCTTGGCCAGCGTGCTCTTGCCGCACGACGAGAAGCCGTCTATCGCGATGGTGATGGGGTTCACGGGGGCGAAGATCGCCTTGCGCAACCGTGATCGCAGCGATCACCCTTCCGCCTTCTTGAAATCCGAGAAGCGCACCGCGATGGTGATGGTGTTGCGGATGCCCGCGAGATGCAGCTGGTTGAAGCCGTAGCTGATGTGCACCTTGCTCACGCGCAGCCCGAGGCCGAAGCTGAGGCCCACGGCGCCGGTGCGGCTGGCCAAGGCCATCTCGTACCGCGTGCGGAAATTGTAGCCGAGCCGGATCATGAAGTTCTTGCTCAGCAATATCTCGGCGCTGGGCACCGCATGCAGCAGGGCCTTCTCCGCATTGGTGGTCTTCTTCACCACCACTTCGCCGGTGGTGGGATCGATCTGGCGGTCGCGCGCGGCATCGGGGTAGGTGAGGTCCCAGCGCTGAAGGTTCTCCAGCATCAGTCCCAAGCGGAAAGGGGCGTGCTTGAATTTGTAGGTGATCCCGAGCATCACCTGGGTGGCGAGCTTCTCGCGCTCGCTGGTGAAGCTGCTGGTCTGGTAGCCGATGTTGCGCACCACTGCGGAGAGCGTGACGCCCTTCGAGGGCTTGTGGTAGGTGCCGCCAAGGTCGAGGGCGATGCCGCTGCTGGTGTAGGTATCGAGGCTGCTGGTGATGAACTTCACGTTGGCCCCGATGCTGAAGAGGCTGTCGATGGCCCTACCGGCACCCACTTGGAATGCATACTCGCCGGCGCGGAACTGGCCGAGCTCGTTGCCCGTGGCGTCGGTACGGTTGAAGGTGCCATAGTCCACGTATTGCACCGCGCCGCTGAAGGTGGTGCGCAGGCTGTCGAAATGGTGCGCGTAGCTCGCGTAGCCCACATTGATCCCTTCGAAGTAGGGCAGCCAGCTGAGCGACACCTGCCGCCCCATCTCCGGATTGAGCAGCGCGGGATTGAAGAGGCCGAGGTTGATGTCGTTGTCCTTCACGGCGATGTAGTTGCCGCCGAGCGCCGAGGCCCGTGCCGATGCCGGGATGTCGAGCACGCGGAACACGCTCTGCCCGCCCAATTGGGCGCTGAGCAGGCCAGGAAGGAGAAGGAACGGAAGGAGAAGGTTCTTGCGCATCCGGGTGGGCAACGAAGATAGGCCCACGGTATTGCCTGCGGCAGCCGCAGCGCCCCGTTCAACACCCTCCTGTTGGTACTTGCACCGTGCAGCTTCCCGAGCGCGGGAAGGGGGCCGGGTACTTTTGGTGGCGAGCCAGCGCGATGCTCGCGCGGCGCACTTGAGCGCATGCTGAACCAACTTGCCCTGCTGATCAATGTGATCGGCATCCTGATCATCGAGGTCCTCACCGGAGGCCCGCTCACCATCAACCAGAACATACCCGCCACGCTGGCGCCGGGCGCCGAGGCGAAGGTCACCGTGACCATCGAGAAGGGCGAGATCTCAGGCTTCGCGAAGCTGCAGATTGACCTGCCCGAGGGCCTCACCGCCACGGCCATCGAGACCAAGGGCGCCTCCTTCACCTTCGCCGATGGCAAGGCCAAGTTCATCTGGATGTCGCTGCCCGCGAGCCCCAGCTTCAAGGTGACCTATACCCTCGCCGCAGTGGCCGGCGCGTCCGGCGTTCAGCGCATCGGTGGCCGCTTCAGCTATATCGAGGGCAATGAACGCAAGGTGCAGGAGCTCTCTCCTTCAACGGTCGATCTCGGCGCGCCCGGAGCCGTTGCCATCTCGGAGCCGGTGATCGAGCAGGCCCTTCCGGAGGATGCCTCCGCCAACGACATCGTGAGCGCCGCGGGCGCAGCCCCGATTGGCAAGGTGCCCGTTGCGGTGATCGACAACGCCAGCGGGATCGCACCCATGCAAGGGGCCGGCGGCGTGAGCGGCGCGCGCACCATCACCCCGGTCACCGAGAAGGAGATGATTGTGGAAGTGGTAGTGAACAAAGGCAGCATCCGCGGCTTCGGCAAACTGCAGGAGGTCGTCCCGGACGGCTTCACGGCCATTGAGAAGAACAGCGCCGAAGCCATCTTCACCACGCAGGGCCGCATCGCCAAGTTCGTATGGCTCAACCTGCCCGCCAGCAGCGAATTGAAGGTGGTGTACAAGCTGCGCGCGAACGAGCGTCCCGATGGCGAGTACACCATCGACGGCGACTTCGGCTACCTGCTGAACGATGAGACCCAGAAGGCCGTGCTGGGAAGCAGCAAATTCTTCGTGGGTGCGCGCGCCTTCGAGACCTTGGCGCAGGACCCCAGCACCATGGGCCAGCAGCCCGTTGAAGACCCAGCCCTGGCGCTGAAGCTGAAGCAAGAGGCCGAACTAAAGGCGAAGGCTGAAGCCGAGGCCTCCGCCAAGGCCAGCGCCGCCGAAGCCGAGCGCGCGCGCAAGCAAGCGGCGCAAGAGGCCGAAGCCCAGCGCGTGACCCCGCGCGTGCCCGCACCGGAGAAGGGCGTCACCTACAAGGTGCAGATCACCGCTGCGCACCGCGAAGTGGGCAAATCGTACTTCAAGGCCCGCCACCAATACAGCGGCGACTTCAGCATCGAGCGCCACCAAGGGTGGATCAAGTACGTGACCGGCAGCTATGCCGAATACAAGGACGCCCGCGACCAGCGCGTGAGCTATGTGCAGGCCGGCCACAACTTCCCCGGCCCCTTCGTCACCGCGTACAACAACGGCGACCGCATCACCGTGCAGGAAGCGCTCGCCATCAGCAACCAGCGCTGGGTGCAATAACCCTTGGCCATGCGCCGCGAACTGCAGGTCCTCTCCCCTCGTTCCCGCTTCGTCGCGCTGGTCCTGCTGCTCCCGGCAACCGCATTCAGCCAGTTCGATTCCACTGCGGTGCCTGCTGGGGCCGATAGCACCACGGCACCCGTCGCCACCGACCCTTTGCCACCAGCCGTCGCTGCCACGCCAGCGCCCGCTGCTCCGGCTGCTGTTCCCGAACCCTGGCTACGGCCCACCATCGGCTTCGGCGCCGGCATGCTCAGCTTCTATGGCGATGTGGGCAATCAGCACCAGGGCGGCGATCCGATGGTGACCCGCCTCGGCTACGAAGTGCGCGCCTCGGCACCGCTCACCCGCTGGCTCGAGGCCGACCTCTACGCCATACACGGCCGCTTGGGCGTGAACGAGCGCGACTACACGCGCAACCACAACTTCGATTCGCGCATCACCGTGGGCGGCCTCCGCCTACGCTACAACTTCCAGCCGCTGGTGAACCGCGCGCGCGTGGTGGAGCCCTTCCTCACCGTGGGCTTCGAGAGCGTGGAGTTCCTCACCAAGACCGACCTCTACGACGCGCAGGGCCGCCGCTACAACTACTGGAGCGATGGCACCATCCGCGACATCGCCGAGGATGCGCCCAACGCCGCGAGCGCCGTGGAGATCCAGCGCGACTACACCTACGAGAGCGATGTGCGCGAACTGGACCGCGACGGCTTCGGCAAGTACCGCGAGCAGGCCTTCGCCATCCCCGTGGGCGTGGGCGCGCGCATGGACATCGGCCACGGCATCGACCTGCGCATCGGCGCCACCATGCACTTCACCACCACCGACCTCATCGACGGCATCACCGCCAAGAGCCTCGACGAGCGCGCGGGCAGCTCCGGCAACGACCGCTTCCTCTACAGCGGCTTCAGCATCGGCTACACCATCCCGATGTCGCGCAAACCCAAGAAGACGCGCTTCCAGACCCCGCTCAACAGCGATCAGCTCGATGCCATCGTGCTCACCGACGATGAGGACGGCGACGGCGTGAAGGACTTCGCCGACGCATGCCCCGGCACCCCGCCCGGGGTGAAGGTGGACGCCAAGGGCTGCGCGCTCGATGGCGATGGCGATGGCGTGCCCGACGACCGCGACGATGAGCTCAACTCAGCGCCCGGCGCCCTGGTCGATGGCCGCGGCGTGACCATCACCGACGAGGCCCTGCTCAAATCGTGGCTCGCGTGGAAGGATAGCGGCAATGTGAACATGGTGGCCTCGCGCGTGGAGAGCGTGGGCGGCAGCAAGCCCGCCAAGCCGCCCGTGAAGCGCGTCTATGTGGTGAAGGTGGGCACCCACACCGAGGGCATCAGCGAAGAGCTGATCCAGAAGATCCTCAGCATCCCCGACGTGCGCACCATCGAGCGCGGCGATACCACCTTCTATGTGGTGGGCAGCTTCGATGCGATCCCCGAAGCGCTGCGCCGCGAACTGGAACTCAAGGGCATGGGCATCACCAGCGAAGTGATGGCCGAAGAGGGCGGCCAGCTCATCGACGTGAGCGCCGAGAGCGCTGCTGAGCGCGCCAAGATGACCGGCATGGGCGCCGGCGACGACAGCCGCGACGTGATCATCCGCGTGCAGCTCGGTGCCTTCCGCAACAAGCTCTCGAAGAACATCTTCTCCAAGATCAAGGACCTGGTGGTGATCCAGGGCGACGATGGACTCACCCGCTACTACACCGGCTCATTCAAGCAGGTGAACCCCGCCGCCAACCACCGCGTGCAGATGCTCCTCGACGGCTTCGAGGGCGCCTTCCTCGTGGCCTTCCGCGAAGGCAGGCGCGTGAGCATGAAGGAAGCCGGCGCGCGCGTCACCGGTACGGAGGACCTGCGCACCACCGCGACTACCGGCAGTGTGGCACGGGATAAGATCCGCTACCGCATCCAAGTGGCCACCTTCGCCGGCAACGTGCCCATGGACGCCATGGATAAGCTGCTCGGCCTCGGCGACGTGGAGCCCGTGAGCGGCGAGAACACAGTGCGCTATTACTACGGCAGCTTCGTGGAGCGCCAGGAGGCCGCTGATGCGCTCGAGGCCATCAAGCTGAAAGGATTCACCGATGCCTTCGTCGTGGGCTCCGTGAACGGCAACATCGTGCCGGCGGAGGATGCCGATAGCTTGATCGGGAAGTAGCGGCGACCCGGGAGTTGATCGCGCAGCTCGTATGCCGCCTTGGAGCCGCTTCCCCTGGAAGGCATGCTCAGTGACAAGCACGCACCGTCGTGCTCAACTGCATGCCTGAACTTGGCGCCGCAGGGTCCGCCCACCAAGCTGGATAATCGACCATTAAGCCGAAGAACCATTTGGCTTCGCTTCCTGCGCTTCTCGATCGCTTCTCCCGTCAGCACCGCTTCTTGGTTCCTCGCATCTGATCCTGGGGGAGCTTGCAGAACGACGAGTGCGGATTTGCAGCGGAAAGCCGGACCCCGGCTGCATTTGAGGCGGGGCACGCCCAAACCTTTCAGCAGCTGATCGTGACCGGTCATAGGCTCTGATCGATCTTCTTCACCATCGTCAAGATCGTCGCGATCGCCACCGTCTCCCCCGTCTCATCGAACACATCCACTAGGAACTTCACCCCGGGGCGTGGCCCGGGGCAGGCTTTCCCCTTCGCCACATCCTCCTGCGTCCGCTTCTCCTGGTCCACCTTCTCCTTCACCGTGAAGCGCACCTGGATGGTCGAGCCAAGGTAGACCGGCTTGAGGAAGCGGCATTCCTCGATGCCGTAATTGAGCACCGGTGTCAAGTTGCTTTTCTCTTGACCACGAAGACCCAGACCGGTGTCAACTTGTTCTGAGCTAGTGTGGCAGTTTCCTGCCTCATCAATTGGAGGCTCGGATTCTTGGCGTCGGTGTAGATGACATCTCCACCAAAGCGTTCCGACTCAACAAGGTCGAGTTGCTTAAACTCCTTCGCAAGTTTTCTGGCGTACCTCCTATCTCCGGTCACAATAGCATAGCCATAGGATGTACTTCCATCTTCCTTCACCTTCCTGACGAACATCAGTCCGTCTTCTTGCGCAATGCGCAGAGAATCACCCTTCGCGATCGCATCGCATGAGGTCCAGAACGCCTCGACTTCGTCCTTTCGCTTCAAACACCAATCGAAGCGGCGTGCGTAGCTGCTCATGCATGCGGTATCCAAGCAGCTGGTCTGTGCAATAAGCGACTTGAGGGTCGGACCTTGGGCCGAGACCAACGAGCTGAACAAGAGAAATGCTAGGGCAAGGTGGAGGCGCATGCTTAGTTCTGATTCAGTTTCTTCACCATCGTCAAGATCGTCGCGATCGCCACCGTCTCCCCGGTCTCATCGAACACATCCACCAGGAACTTCACGATCCCCTTCGCCACATCCTCCGGCGTGCGTTTCTCCTGATCCACCTTCTTCCCGAAAGATCGGGACGAAAACGCCTTCACCGTGAAGCGCACTTGCCAACTAAATTGGTGCCGATGACCCTCACCTTCATTTTCCTCGCACTAACAGCCTTTTACTTGTTCCGGAACTATGCGCAAGATAAAGGCCGCCACACCGCCGCCAAAGTCGTGCATGCAGTTGTGCTGGTCCTGATCATCGTCATGCATACCTATTCCGTTAAGCAGGCAGGATACTTGATCCAGCACTTCTCCGAGTTCAAGGCAAGTCATTCGGCTCCCGTGGGCATTGTTCCCGGCGATCTCAATTTTATCACCTTGATGCTCCACGAGATACTGTCAGTCATCGTCCTCTTTGTCGCTTTCAGCACCGCTCGCCGTATTAAACGTGCTGTGATACTGTTCCGAGCACTACTGGTGATCAGTGTCCCGGTCAAGGTGATCAGCTACTACCGAGGGTTCATGGAGGCATCACCCGACTTGCCGAACTGGATCGCGCTGGGAACCGGGGTAATCGTTATTACACTGATCTACGGCGGTATCGCGGTGCTCTATGGCACGCGTTTCATGCGTGCATTCTTCAACTCGCCAGAAGGGATCACTGCTCCAGATGATTCATGGAAGGAACTAGCGTAGCAGGCCCATACTGAAGCGCTTCGTTAGCTCTGATCCAACTTCTTGACCATTGTGAGAATGGTTGCGATTGCAACAGTCTCGCCCGTCTCATCAAAGACATCAACCAGGAATTTCACAATGCCTTTGGCAACGTCTTCAGGTGTTCTCTTTTCCTGATCGACTTTCTCTTTGACCGTAAAGCGCACCTGGATCGTCATGCCCGGATACACCGGCTTCACGAACCTGCACTCGTCCAATCCATAGTTCAGCAGCACCGGTCCTTTGGGCGGATCAACGTCCCTTCGCTTCGCTCGGGATGTGCCCGCCGCACGGCTGAGCACCATAGCCGGATGCGGAACGTAAAGACCCTGCCCCGAGTCCCGACCCGGGGCTGAGCGGGTCGCTGTGGTATTCATCGTACTGTAATGCCGTTGCGGTCCAGTTCCACCAGCCCTCCATCCTTCAGTGCCTCGCAGATGAGGTCGAGATAGTTCATGAAGATGAAGATCAGCTCGGAGTTGCGGATGTTGCCGGTGGTCACATAGAGGAGCCGCATGGGCTCGCCCTTCACCTCATAGGCGGCGATAAAGTCGGCATCCTTTGTAACGACTACAGCGCCCTCGCGGTCTGCTTGTTCGATGATCGCGTCGTCCGAACTCAGGTGGCCCGCTCGAAGTTCGGACGCATGCACCGCATGATGGCCTCGCTGCTTGAGCGCCGTGGCCAATTGGTGCGGTAGCTGGCTATCGACCAGCCAGTTCACTGCGCCGCGCGATGGATGGATTTCACTTCGGTGACCTTCGCTGCGAAAGCGAGGCATGCCAGGAAGTCATCGGGCTCCAGTTCGGGATGGTCGCGAATGATCTCCTCGGTACTCATACCACTGGCCATCAGTTCCAGCACGTTCTGCACCGGCCAGCGCATGCCGCGCACCACCGCCTTGCCATGGCAGATGTGCGGATCGGTGGTGATGCGTGAAAGGATATCCGGCGAAGTGCTCATGAGTTCAAAGGTAAGCGGGTGTCGTGGTGATGTACATGGCCCCCGTTACCCGACGCGCTTGGGCTGGCACGGTGGACCACCGATCACGATATCGGCCTGCGGAAAGTCGAAGCCGACCTCCCGGCTGGAAATGTCACTTTCCTCTGCGGCAAGCCTGCTTCACGGCATAGCACTCGCTGCCCAAGTTGTGGCGGTAGCTGGCGGCCGCCGAGCCTGCCCCGGCCCCAGAGCCGGGGTTCATCTCGAAGCCGATGGTCTTGTAGCCAGCGGCCTCGAAGCCCAAGGCCAAGCCACCGCAGCCCGCGAACAGGTCCAGCACCACGGCCTCCTCGGTGTGGCGCGGCACCAACAACGTATTGATCTCCTCGATGTATCCCATCACACGCTGCCGATCTTCTTGGCGATCGGCGAGGTGACAAAGTAAGCTCCGTTGCGATCCATCAACGTTGATCACCTTCCTTTGAGAAGATGAAATTCTGGGCCGGCGTCACCGACAACGAATGGTTCCCCTTCCTCGCTGCGCGCGGCTTGGATGAAGTGAACTTCTGGCGGCCATCGCCGGGGCCTTACTTCACGGGCCTGCCAGCGGGCACGCCGTTCCTGTTCAAACTGAAGGCTCCGAACAACCACATCGCGGGTGGCGGCTTCTTCGTGCAGTACTCATCGCTTCCGTTGGAAATGGCGTGGGATGCGTTCGGGGAGAAGAACGGTATGCCCACGTTCCGCGACTTCGACCGGAAGATCCGCGAATACCGGAAGCTGCCCAAGGGACCACTGGAGATGGGTTGCAATGTGCTGGTGCAGCCGTTCTTCTTTCCGAGGGAACGGTGGATAGAATTGCCGACGTGGCCCAAGTCGGTGGTGCAGGGCAAGACCTTCGATACCGAGACCACCGAAGGCGCGTGGCTCTGGAATGAAGTGCAATTGCGCTTGCAGGACACAGCCGTCCAAGACCTCGTGGCCGAACCGGCAGCGGAATACGGCGGACCGCGCTACGGCGAACTCTTCCTCACGCGCAGCCGCTTGGGGCAGGGCGCCTTCCGGGTGCTGGTGAGTGAGGCCTACTCCAAGCGTTGCGCCATCACGGGCGAATCGACCTTCCCGGTGCTGGAGGCGGCACACATACGGCCGTACGAGTTGGAAGGGCCGCACCGCATCTCCAGACGCCATCCCAAGGTCGCTTTTGGAAGCGAGCGAGAGGGATTTCGCGGCCAGGCAAGGCGCGAAGTCCTGAGCGTAGCCGCTGGCTACGTGATGGACGAGCAACGCAGCATGGTCGTGAAAGGCCCTCGCGCAGCCCGAAGGGTGACCTTGGGTTGGCGTCCGCGGCATGTTGCTGCGCTCCGACTTCCACAAGCTCTTCGATGCCGGGCTGGTGACCGTGACGCCCGAACTGCGGGTGCGGGTGAGCGACCGCATCCAGGAGCAGTACTTCAACGGCAAGGCCAGAGGGCATCTCAGCACTGCTTTTGGAAGCGAACGAGCGGGATTTCGCGACCAGACGAGGCGCGAGATCCGAGCATAGCCGGTGGCTATGTGAGGTTCGAGCAACGAAGTATGGGCGTGAAAGACCCTCGTGCAGCCCAAAGGGTAGTGCTGAGTTGCCCTCGCGCTACCGCTTGCACGACCAGCCGCTGGCCGTGATCCCCAAACTGGACAGCCAGCGGCCCGACCCCGAGTTCCTGCGCTGGCACCTTACGGAACGCTTTGTTGGATAACAGAACTTACCACCCATGATCAGCGACCAATTGCGCGATGAACTGCTGGCCTTCCGTAAGGAGCGCGACTGGGAGCAGTTCCACAACCTGCGGACCCTCTCCACGAGCATTGCCCTGGAAGCCCCCGAGTTGATTGAGCACATCTGCCGTACGGCGGACCAAGGATGCCGACCTGCCCACACTGGTCGTCGAGCACCGCCAATGCAGCGTGGGCATAAGGATCATTTATAAAAAGCGACTACATTCACTACGGCAAGTGAACAATAACAGCACCAACAGAATGCAAATACGACACATCCTCCTCGTGCCCCTCGTCGCGGTCGAAGCGCTGACAATGGCACAAACACCGATGCTGATCAAGGACATTGCTCCGGGACCGGTGAGTTCTGGCCCTTCGGCCTTTTTAACACCGGGCACGACACAGCTAATCTTCAGCGCGAACAACGGCATTACCGGTAACGATGCGTGGATGAGCGATGGCACGGAGGTTGGCACGACGTTGTATGCGGACATCCCCGGAAGCGGCCCAGGACCCGACCATTTCGTTACCGCAACTGGCAGCCCCAATGGCCTGTTCTATGCGGCTACCAGCGACCTTCAGGGCCGGGAACTGTGGATGGCGACAGGATTGTTGAAGGATATCATCCCTGGCGCCGTGAGTTCCAACCCGGACAAATTGATGCGGTTAGGAAGTGGGCCATTGATCTTCCGTGTCGATGATGGTGTGAATGGCGAGGAACTCTGGAAAAGCGACGGCACACCTCCGGGCACCCAGCTGCTAATGGATATCAATCCAGGCCCGGGAGGGAGCAGCTTGTCCAATGATGACCGGGACTATGCGGTGAACACCTCTACCGAAAGGCTCTATTTCAGGGCATCGGAACCAGTGAATGGTGACGAGCTCTGGGTCACCGATGGCACGGAAGCCGGTACCATATTGGTGAAGGACATCCGGCCTGGACCGGATGGGTCCGGACCCCATGGCCTGACCATGGTCAATGGTTTGCTCTTCTTTCTGGCCGACGATGGCGCGGGAGGGAACGGATTGTGGAAAACCGATGGTACAGAATCCGGGACCGTATTCGTTTCACCAGTGGACAACGGCGATGAACTCGTGAATATGAACGGCACGCTCTTCTTCGTTGCCGAGGAGATCGGTGGCGCAGGGGTCGAACTATGGTCCAGCGACGGGACCGGACCGGGTACTATGATGGTGAAGGATATCTGGCCTGGAAGCGCAAGTTCGACACCTCATTTGCTCACCACTTCAATGATGGATGGGATCCTCTATTTCATCGCCGATGACGGGACCTCGGGACCGGAGTTGTGGAAGAGCGATGGCACGGAAGCAGGCACCACTCTTGTGAAGGATATCAATCCTGGTCCCATTGGAAGTTCCACCACTGCCATGGAGGCTACAGACTTTGTCTTGTTCTTCGACGCGGACGACGGGACCCATGGGCTTGAACTCTGGCGTAGCGAGGGCACCTCAGCTACCACCGTGCTGACGTTGGATATTTATCCGGGAATGCAGGGGTCAGCGCCCCATGAGCTTTGTCGAGGAGCTTATTCGCTCTTCTTCGCAGCAGATGATGGCATCCACGGTGTTGAACCCTGGGTCGTATACGAGATCCAATTGCTACCAGTTGGCCTTGCAACTACTGAATTGGCCCAAGGGACACAGGTGTACCCAAACCCAGCGGACGATGTTTTGTACCTCAACGCACCGACGAATGGGTCACTTCGGATTACGCTGCATGATAGCCGAGGAGAGCGAGTGAAGTCCTTTGACATTCGAGGGCTGAGGTGCGAAGTGAGCGTTCAAGACCTGGCTCCGGGCATATACACTGTTCGTTGCGAACCGCCCTATCAAGCGGAACCGGTTCGCTTCATCGTTCAGCACTGAACGTGCAGCATAATTGAGATGGAACGCGAGCGCGTTGGGTTCTGGTATGATCAAGGTGGCGCCGTGGCGGTTGCCGTGGCTGTAAGCCGGATCACCGACCAACTGCGCGATGAACTGCTGGCCTTCCGCAAGGAGCGCGATTGGGAGCAGTTCCACAACCTGCGGACCTTGAGCACCAGCATTGCCCTCGAAGCTGCCGAGCGCGGGGTGCCACAGCCAACCTCGTTCCGGCGGCATCGTCCCGACGCGTCGGGACGACCCTGCGGGCGAGCGTCCTCGTTCGGCCATCCGGCTCCCGCTATGGCGGGATGAAACAGTTGCTCCTCGATCGGAGACTTCGCTCCAGTATCCTCACTCGTCGCGCCTTGGCTGGCCGAACGATCACCGCTCGTGCCATCCGTTCGAGGTTGGCCGAGGCACCCTTGGAGCACACCCAATGGGCGAAGGATGCCGACCTGCCCACACTGGCCAGCGAGCACCGCGATGCACTGGCCGAAGAGATGGCCGACATTGCCACCCTGCGACTTTACCCTGAGCCTGTCGAAGGGTACCTCGCACACGACCTGCGCGTGGACCTCGAAACCGCCGTGCGCCAGAAGCTGGTGAAGAACGCCGCCAAGTACCCCGTGGAGAAGGCGAAGGGCGTGGCGACGAAGTATGATCGGTTGTGAAGCAGCGTTGGTCGGTGGCCTTGGGAGCAATGCACACTCGTGAATCACGCAAGCACGGGTGATGGTGGTCACCTTTTGCCCGGTTTAGAGAGTGGTGCACCCTTCAATATGTTAGCGGCACCAGATTGCCTAGTAGTGTGTGCAGGTCATTCAGCTGGATTCCACCTTTCGCATCGAACAGGTGAATGAACCGGATGGAGCAGCCGTGCGGCACCTGCACTCTTGCTCCATGCGTGTAGTCTTTCATGGGCAGGCTCCGAAACGGATCACCCGGGTAAAGGAGTACGCTTGTGTCTGAACCGAATTGGAGGTTGTAGGCATACATCTGTTTCAGGTCAGAATCGGCTGGCTTGTCGTCCTTGGGCAGTTTCCACTTCGTATCGATGATGCACTTGATCTGTTCGCCTTCCGCAATGATGATGTCCGGCCGGATGTGTTGGCCGTTCCAGAACTCCCGGCTGTTCTGGCCTTTGATGGAAAGTTCCGGGCGGTTGCTGGCAGCCCGTTTTAGCAGCTTCAGCACCACCACCTCAAACAGCTTGTTCATGTCGAACAGCAGGCTCAGGATGTGCTCACGGCCACCCTTGATGTCCGGGGCATAGTTCAACAGGAGCAGCTTTGCCAGCTGGAGGGCATCGGTGTAACCTCTCGTCTTGCGGTCCACGAACAGTCGCTCAAAAGTCTGCCCATTGATGGGGCGGTCGGCCACATCCTCGAAGGCCCATAGCATATCCTGCGCAAGACCCATGGTGATGGGATCGTGGGTCACATTCTCCACTACGTCCAAGCCCTTTTTCAGGATGGCGTGCAGCAGGTGGTCCGTGTCGTAGGCCTGGTGGATCACGTGGAAGCGCTCCTTGTGCACTACCGTGTTGCGCAGATGGCGTGGCAGGTCCAGTCGGCCTTTGAGCGCGTTGCTCACACCAGCCTTCTGGCGGTAGCGTTTAACCAGGCCCTGGTGCACCAACCGCCGGACCTCCTCCACATAAAGCCGAAGGAAATACTCCAATACCGAGGTATGCCGCAGTGCCAGCTGGGCGTGGCCCGCCTCATGCAACGGTAGGCCATGCGCAACCTTGAGCATGGCAATGAGGGCCTGCTGCCATTTCGCTTTGTCGTCGTCCCCATCGGGCTTGGGTAGCACCTCGATGGTAAGGCCGGGCACGGCGATCACGCCGACATGCTGGCTGAACTTGACCTTTCGATGCTCCACTGTAAAGAAGCGGTTGCCATGTGCCTCGTTGTATCGCACCAAGGCAATGAAATGCTTCTCCGTGAAGCATACCTCTTCGGTGCCGTAGGTCTCGTCGACCTTCAACCGGCTGTGCTCGAAAACGGTGATGACCTTATTTCCCATCACAGATATCGAGGAACGCCTTTAGGGGCACCAGCGTTGCATCGGTGGGGTCGGTGAAGGCATAGCGTGGCTTGGGCTCGATATCCTCCCCAGCCTTGAAGCCTTTGGCGAACCATACTTGGTTCTCCTTGCCGTTGAGTTCTTGCACAAAGGCTGGTCCGAGCACCATTCCAACCTTCACCGGGTCGCCATAGAAATACTCCTTCAACAGGGGGATGATGTTGTTCTTGAACACCTGTCGCAGTTTCTGCTCCTTGTCCGCATCTGCCCAGTTCATGAAATAGCTGTGCCCGATGTGGTGGTCGCGGTCCAGTAACATCTCGATGCGGGCGTTGATGACCTGCAGGAGAACGTCGAGCGCTACTTCACCAACGTTCAGCCCCGTGAGCTTGGTGTGATCAGCTGGACATTCCTCGAAGCTGAAGCGGCGCCGTAATGCAGTATCGAGTGCCTCCACGCTGCGATCAGCGGTATTCATGGTACCGATGATGTGCAGGTTGGGCGGCACACTGAAGGGCCTCTTCGAATAAGGCAGCAGGACAGAAAGCGCGTGCGGCATGCCCGCGCGTTTGTCCTCTTCGATCAATGAGATGAGCTCGCCGAAGATGGCCGAGACATTGCCACGGTTTATCTCGTCAATGAAGATGGCGTAGTCGTTAGCAGGGTCCTTCTCCGCGCGACTACAGAGTTGCTTGAACACGCCAGGTACTATGTCATAGGCGAACTCCTCACCCTTGAGTCCTGGTTTGATCCCCTCGATGAAATCCTCATAGCTGAAGCTTTGGTGGAAGGTGATGAACTCGTAACGTTTGATCTGATGGGCTCCCGGCGCGTCGCTTTGCTTGGTATGCTTTAGTTGTACTCGTAATTCCGGAACGAGCGCATCCGCTTCCGCGGGCAGTACTTCCCAAATGGAATCCTCCTTCTTATTGAAGACCAGCGGCTCTTGGCGGTTGGTGTACTTCACCAATTCACACTCAGTCACCGTGTGCATCTGCAGGGTACCCCACACCGTTGCGCGTACGTTCGCGCTATTGCTCAGTGCGGCCTTGGTCCTGAGCAGCTCATGGTCCATGATCGCACTGGTCTTCGATGGACCGAGATCCAAGAGCACCATCGCGACCACCTCCCACCAAGTAAGAGGTTGCACCATTTCGGTGAGACGCTGTTCCCGGGTCAGCGCTTCAACATGGGTCGTATAACGCCCGAAGTACTCCGCCTTCAGTTTGTATGTCTTGCCCGTGCCCGGAGGGCCATAGAGGATCTTGTTCAGCGGATCTCTCATTGTCCTGTTGTTGGGTATCGCTATCTGAAGAATGGCATCATATTGCTCCTTGGTGGCTGTGAACGTCGTGCCTTGATTGCCACCTTTGAAGTCCGCCATTGACGTCAGATCCTTAATGGCAGTCCAACCCACTGGGCGTTGGCTCAATTCATGTTCAACCCGGATCCTCGCACGTTTCTGTTTCAAGACCTGAGCTTGGTCTAGGACGAATACACGGTCCGCCTCATCCATGGCCATTTCGACTACGTCCGAAGTGATCGTAGCAAGCGCGTAGCACCCCGCCTGTGGACCAGTTACCCAGATGATCGCTTTGTCACCAGGTCGGATTTTACCTTGATGCGCCGTTACAGTCCAACTTTTTGCCGCTCCTGCCCGGAGCGCGCCAGCGGCATCGTAATACTTCGGATTACCCTGGAAAACCCAGTAGTTCGGCTCGCGAACCACTGGTGATCCGGTCGCTCCATCAATACCGATCAGTTCCGTCAGACGGGCCACGTAGTCCGGATATTTCGTGATATCCGTCAGCGTCTTCATCACGATAGGTCCCTCCACTTCAGGCCATGAACCGGTATGTTTCCAGTTCACTGGCCGACAGTTCTTGTAAGCGGCTCGGCCCTCGTCGTAATAGTGTTCACTATCAACGATACCGTACCCGAGATACTCCTCACGACCGCGCTTTGCAATGATGACATCGCCCACTGCAATCGTGTTCACGAGGTCAAAGACGGCGTTCGCATCATTCTTCTTTGAGCCAGTGGTTCCATCGAGTTTACGGAGCTCATCCGCCACTTCCGCGACCGATGCAAACTGCGCAAAGTCGCCCAACTCGTCCCATCCCAGTGCCATGATGCCCTTCTCTTGGAACTCATTCCAATAGGTCGCATTCGGGCCGGGAGCAAAGAGCCAGTAATGCACTGGGCGCTCGCCTTCGATAGGTTCGGGTCGTTCGGCTACGAAGTAGATGAAGTCCTGCACCAGCAGGTGATGCTCCGTATCGGCGTGACAGCTATCATCGCGGATGGAACGATGCGTCTCGACGATGTCCGGTCGTGCGAGGAGCAAGGCGCGCACTTCTTCACACAGCTCGTAGTAGGCATCGATGCTTGTGTACTTGTCGCCCGGCTTGGCCAATGGCGCATGACCTGTTCGCTGGATGAACCCGGACACCGTGCTCGCCTTGTACAGGTAGAATTTCTCAGGCAGCACCATGCCGAGCCAAAGCGACATGGCGCGGACATCCTGATAGGTGCTGAGCTCTTTGTCGGGACGGGCTGCCATCAAGCTCCTTTTCGCATGTTCTGCGAATCCGCGCATTCGGTCCGCCAATGGAGCTTCTCCATGAATGAGCTGCCGCAGAGCCAACCGGCAGTCCGCAGAGTCCCTTTTGGCCCATTCCAGCAGCATCCGCTTGGGCAGGAAATTCTGGCCGCTCCATAAGTTCTGATGCCGGTGACTGAAGCTGCGGTCGATCATCGTCGCCAGATCCGGCGCGTCCAGGTCCCAGTTGTCCTGTACCGTCTTGGCGATCTGCCATTTGTAGATCTCATCATATTCACTTCCCTTGACAAAAGCGCCATATTGATCAAAGAGCTTTGACAGTCGATCGGATGACCCGTTGGAAGGTTCTGACCGATAGTCTTGGACTATTTGATCGACATTCTGCTCATAAGGCACTGTATCTCCAAAAAGCGTAGCGAACTCCGCACGTATTGGGCGCAACTTGAATGCGCCCATGCATTCGGCAATAGACTTGGAAGGATCACTCATGCGCAACTCTTCCGCCTTGCGGATCTCTGTCAAATTGCGCTCGTTACCTGAAGGTGGTCCATTACCAAGAGCGGAGGCCGCATTACGAAGCTTCATACCCCACCAGTTCTCATTGCGGAACGTCAGCTTGGCCAGCAGAATACGGAGCTCCGACAAGCTTGCAGTGATAGCCCCGCTTTCCTTCCGGTTATAGACCCAAACCGCCAAACATTCTTCTTGAAATAGCCGGGGTGCTGTACTTCGGTTCAGCTTCATGGTCTTCCTGTGCTACTCAGCTTCTGTACTGGTTTGCAAATTGTCTTGATCACTTCTTCTAACTAAGCTCGGCATGCCCAAAACTTCAAGAAGCAAGTGACCTAACTCTGATGGAACTTCTTCACCATCGTCAAAATCATCATGCCCGCAGCCTCGGGACACAGCCATCAGGAACTTTACCTCCAGCGCTCCTCTTAGACGATTGCCTTGATCAGCGATTCAGGCCAGGCTATGAAATCGCCGTACTGGCCCTTGCGCATTTGACCGCCTTTGTCCTTTCCGAGCGAGGTGAGTTCCCAACTGTCATTCGAACGGACAATCCAGCGCAGTGCTTCCAACTTTGAGGTCAGTTCTTTGCTGGAGATCCCCATTTCCTTCGAGAGCGCCGTTACAGAGTGGTACTTGCCATTCGCACTCGGAGCAGATGGCGGTGGTGCTTGTCGCACTTGGGCTTCAACCTTCTTGGGTTCAACCTTCTGCACGGAAATGGTGCGATGCTCGCTTCCGCGTTTGATCCTATCAACCTCTGCGGCGACCTGCTTGTACAGTTCCTCGTCCTTCTCCCTCGAGATGTAGATGCCCATCTCAACGTTGTTCTGCTGTGAGAACATGTACAAGTTCATCGAGGTAAGGATGGCTTCCTTCTCATTGAAGTAGCATTTGGCGTGTAGGTCCTTGTGGAAGAGGAGCTTGATCCCGGGCATGGATTGGAGCCAGCCACTGTCATCTGGGTTGATGTCACTCACCTTGCCGTAGATGATGATGATGTCGATGGAGAACTTGTGTCGGTCTTCCAGCGACAACTTCAGCTGGTTGTTCAACTGCAAGTACGGGCTGATCAAGTACAACTTGTCGGTTGCGTTGTTGATCAACTTCTTCAGGTAGTAGGAAACACCTTGCGTGTCGAGAAACTCTGCCATGGTTCCGTTTGGTTGTCGTGTTTAGCAAACCTAGTGCTCAGTCGCGTGAGGGATTGTACCGGAAAGCCCGGAGGCCGGTAATCCGGCCGAGGACTTGGAGGGGAAAGCCCGACGGCGCTGCATTTGAGCGCCGGCACGCCCACACCTCCTAACTCTGATCGATCTTCTTCACCATCGTCAAGATCGTCGCGATCGCCACCGTCTCCCCGGTCTCATCAAACACATCCACCAAGAACTTCACGATCCCCTTGGCCACATCCTCCGGCGTACGCTTCTCCTGGTCCACCTTCTCCTTCACCGTGAAGCGCACCTGGATCGTCATGCCCGGGTACACCGGCTTCACGAAGCGGCACTCATCCAGCCCATAGTTCAGCAGCACCGGTCCTTTGGGCGGATCAACGAAGAGGCCGGCGGCGCGGCTGAGGATGAAGTAGCCGTGCGCCACGCGCCCCGTGAAGATGGTGCCTTCGAGGCTGTTGGCGTCCATGTGCGCGTAGAACTTGTCGCCGCTGAGGTGGGCGAAGTCCTCGATGTCCTGCAAGGTGACGGGGTGGATGTCGGTGATCACGGTATCGCCCACCTGCAGTTCCTCGAAGTGCATGCGGAAGGTGTGCTTCTTCGTGATGTTCATCCGCGCGCCCTGCTGGTATTGCTGGGTGATGGCGGTGATCATGCTGGGGTGGCCCTGGATGGCGGTGCGCTGCAGGTAGTGCATCACGCCGCGCTTGCCGCCCATCTCCTCGCCGCCGCCCGCGCGACCCGGGCCGCCGTGTACCAGCGTGGCCAGCGGGCTGCCGTGGCCGGTGTTCTCCTTCGCCATCTCGCGGTTCAGGATGAGCATGCGGCCGTGGTGGCTGGCGGCGCCCCACACGAATTGCTGCGCCACCTTCTCATCGCACGTAGCGATGCTGGCGCAGAGGCTGCCCTTGCCGAGCTTGGTGAGGGCCACGGCATCGTCGATGTCGGTGTAGGGCATCAATGTGCTCACCGGACCGAAGGCTTCCACGTTGTGGCTCTGCTGGTTCTTCCAAGGGTCGGCGTTGAGCAGCAGGATGGGGCTCATGAAGGCGCCCTTGGCGGCGTCGGCGCCCTTCACGTCCACGCTGTCGGCGCTGCCGTAGACGATCTGCGAGCCTTTGAGCAGTTCGTCCAGCGCGCGCTTCACCTCGTTGCGTTGTCCTATGCTTGCAAGGGCGCCCATTGTTATGCGCACTTGGCTGCCGCCAGGCACGCCACCGTCCACCTGCCTGTTCGGCAGGCTGGCACGCGGATCACCGATCACGGTGCCGCCCAGGCGCTTGCCGATGGCGATCTGCACATCCTCCAGCACGTTGGCGGGCACCAGGATGCGCCGCGCGCCGGTGCAGCGCTGGCCGCACTTCAGCGTCATTTCCTTGCCCACTTCCTTGATGAAGAGGTCGAACTCCTCGGTGCCCGGTGTGGCGTCGGGCCCGAGCACGATGGCGTTGAGGCTGTCGGCCTCCAGGTTGAAGGGCACGCTCTCGTCCACGATGCGCGGGTGCTTCTTCAGCATGCGGCCCGTGGTGGCGCTGCCGGTGAAGGTCACTACGTCCTGGCTCATCACATGGTCGAGCAAGCCTTCGCCGCTACCGACGATGAGTTGGATCGCGCCTTCGGGTACGATGCCGCTGGCGACGATGTCCTTCACCATCGCCTCGGTGAGGTAGCTGGTGACGGTGGCGGGTTTCACCACGGCGGGCACGCCGGCCATCCAGTTCGTGGCCACCTTTTCCAGCATGCCCCAGATGGGGAAGTTGAACGCGTTGATGTGTACGGCCACGCCCTCCTTGGGCACCATGATGTGGTGACCGATGAAGGTGCCGCCCTTGCTGGTCTTCACGGTGTCGCCGTCCACGTAGAAGGGCATGTTGCCCAGCACGCGGCGCAAACTCGCATTGGCGAAGAGGTTGCCGATGCCGCCCTCGATGTCCACCCAGCTATCGGCCTTGGTGGCGCCGGTGCGGTAGGAGATCTCGTAGTACTTGTCCTTGCGGTCGAAGAGGTATTGGGCGAGGGCCTTCAGCATGCGGCCGCGCTCGGGGAAGCTCATCTTGCGCAGGGGAGGTCCGCCGACGGTGCGGGCGTAGTGGAGCATGTGGCCGAAGTCGAGGCCGCCGGAGGAGGTGGTGGCGATGAGCTCGCCGGTGGAGGCGTCGAGGAGTTCCGCTTGCTTGCCGGAGCCGGCGATCCATTGGCCGCTGGCGTAGTTCTCTAATTGCATGTGGCCAAAGTAACTGCCTGCACGCTCACCGTATGGCCAACAATGGCCGCGGATGGACCACGCCCAAGTGGACGGAGAAGAGAATGGCCTATCAGCCTGTAGTGCGGTAGCTTCGCTCACCTATGAAGCGCTCCCTCTTCGCCGCCCTTGCCACCAGCTTCGTGTGCGCCGTGTCCCAAGCCGCCATCTTCCACATCTCCCCCATCATCGGCTCCATGCAGAACGATGGCTCGTTCGCATCGCCGTGGTCAACGCTGGCGGAGGTGCTCGATGCCAACCTGATCGAGACGCGCAGCTACCTGCCACTGCCCTACATGGAGGGTGTGAGCCAGTTGAACCCCAAGAACGTAGGCGCACCGGTACAGCCAGGTGATACGCTCCTGCTCTACGATGGCTTGCACGGCGTGGCGTTCTTCCGAGGTGGCTTCAACGCGGAGCCCATCACCATCATGGCGGCACCTGGTCAGGTGCCGATACTTTCTCGCTTCCAGCTGCAGGCCGGTGCGCGGTGGCGACTGATCGGCTTGCACATCAGCCCGGAGCCTTATGGTACTTACCACGCTACGCACCTCATCCACTTCGAAACGCACAACTGGCACGGCCCGGTGCGCGAGATCGAGGTGCGCGATTGCAACGTGTACACCTCTGCCAATACATCCGCGTGGAGCGCCGAGGATTGGGTGACCCGCGCCAGCAGCGGCATCCGGTACTTCGGCCACCACGGCCTGATCCAGAACAACACCTTCACCAACGTCGACTTCGGCGTCATGGTCACCGGCGACAGCACGGAGGCCATCGGCAACAGCATCATCAACTTCAGCGGCGATGGCATGCGGGCCATCGGCAACGATCTGCTCTTCGAGGGCAACTTGATCAAGAACTGCTACGCCGTCGATGCCAACCACGACGACGGCATTCAGTCCTTCGCTACGCCAGACGCGCCGCTCACCCGTGTGGTGCTGCGCGGCAATACCATCATCAACTACGATGATCCGAACCAGCCGCTGCTGGGGCCGCTGCAAGGCATCGGCTGCTTCGACGGGCCGTTCAGCGATTGGGTGGTGGAGAACAACGTGGTGATCGTGAACCACTGGCACGGCATCTCGCTTTATGGTGCCATCAACTGCACTGTGGCCAACAACACCGTGATCGACCCCACGCCCAGCGCAACGCCAGGCCCCTCGTGGATTCGCATCAACGACGATACCGACATCGGCCAGGCCAGCAGTGGTTGCGTGGTGGCCAACAACATCGCCAACACCTATGCCGTGACCGGCACCACACTGGTGAGCAACCTCACGTTGTCCGGTGCGAATTACGACCTGCACTTCGTGGATGCTGCGGGCTACGACCTGCACCTGGTCCCGAGCAGCACCGCCATCGACGCAGCGGACGATAACTACGCGCCGCTTGTGGATCACGATGGACTGCCACGTCCGTTCGGGGCGCAGAGCGACATAGGGGCATATGAGTTCAGCGGGACCACGTCTATTGCTTCAGCGAACAGCACCTCTTTCAGCGTGTACCCGAACCCTGTTGCGGATCGGCTCTATGTGTCGCTTCCGAATGGCGCCTCAGCAACAACGCTTGAAGTGCTCGATCAACTCGGTCGTACGGTGATGATCCGGCGGATAGTTGATCGCGACTGGCTCGATGTGTACGCACTGCCAAGCGGCATGTACATCGTGCGGGTAAACGACTTGATCGCCCTGTTCACCAGGGAGTGACCGACCGCTGGTGTAGTTGTTTTCGACAACCCCAAGCGAATGGCCAACTTGGCCGCAGTGATCGCGCAGGCGCCCTCCCCTTTCGTACTGCTTCGGTTGCGCTGGATGCAATTGCGCCGGGCCATGCCAACGTACGGTGTGGTGCTGCTCGCGCTTTCGGTCTGTGCTGCCGTATGGTTGCTGCGCAAAGCGGCGCTGCATGACCCTACCCTCGCACCCTACATCGCCGGTGGCGCCGTGCTGATGGCCTGGGGCATGCACCAGCGTCGCGCCGATCTGCACTTCCTGCACCGGCATGTGCCAAAAGCGCGGCTTGCGTTGACACTGGAGTACGGCGCCTTGGTGCTGCCCGTGTTGCTGGCTTTGTTGTTGGCCGGTGCATGGAACTTCGCAGCGCTTGTGCTTGTCGCATGCGTTCTGCCATGGCTGCCCGTGGTGCCTGCATCTGGCGTTCGCGGCGGCTGGCTGCGGAAGTGGATAGCCCCGCGCTTGTTCGAATGGCGCAGCCTGGTGCAAAGCACCTATCCATGGAGCCCGTTGCTGTGGATCGCCGCGTTGGCCTTCTGCTGGTTGCCGGTGCTACCGATGTTCTTGCTGGGAGCTCTTGCAATGTTGGCTTGCGGCGCACAGGAGCAATGCGAACCGCGCAGCATGTTGTTGGTGACGGCCGCCGATGCGCGCGAGATGTTGCGCATCAAAGTGCTCGGGGCGATGCGGATCATGCTCTTGCTGGAGCTTCCGGTGCTCACCGGCGCCATGTTCTTCCAACCGGAGTGGTGGTGGATCCACTTGCTCTTCGGACTGGGCATGCTGGTGCTCGTGGCCTATGCCGTGGTGCTCAAGTACGCGAACTACCGCCCGAACGAGCGGCTGGATGCCAACGGTGCCAACGTGGGCATCGCGGCCGTCTTCGCCATCCTGCCCGGGCTATCGCTCGTGCCGCTCATCATGCTGCTGGGCGAAGTGCGCAAGGCCCGCGAGAACCTGAACACCTATTTCCATGATCACCATCGCTGACCTGCATTGCGCCTACGGCGACAAGCCGGTGCTGAACATCCCGGCGTACGAGATGGCGCCCGGTGTACACGGCATCGTGGGCCTGAACGGTGCGGGCAAGACCACCTTGTTGAACGCGCTCTATGGCTTCGGTCGCAATGCGACCGCCAAGGTGCAATGGAAGGGCGCGGACATGGGCCATTGGAACACGGCCTTCCAGGAAGCGGAGAGCTACTTCCATCCGGGCATCACCGGTGGTGAATACTTACAGCTCTTCATGCGCGGTGGCAGCACGAAGGACCTACCGGGGCTCAACGAATTGCTGGAACTGCCTTTGGATGAACTCATCACCACCTACTCCACCGGCATGCGGCGCAAGCTGGCCATCCTCGGTGTGCTGCACCTGGACCGCGAGGTGCTGCTATTGGACGAGCCGATGAACGGCCTGGACCTGGCCTCGGTGCGTGTGGTGGAGGCCATTGTGCGCAAGCTGGCGGAAAGCGGGCGCACCATCCTCATCACCTCGCATGTGCTCGGGCCTTTGATCACCCTGTGCGATCGCATCCACCTGTTGCAGCACGGCCGCTTCACGCGCGTGTTCGAGCGCGATGCCACGGATGGCTTGGAAGAAGCACTCTTCGCTGAGCTCGACAAACGAACGAGCGCTGCGATGGAACGTTGGCAGTGAGCCGAGTCAGAGTGGCTTCAGTCCACCAAGACCTTCCCGCTCCACGTCCCTCCTCGGCCATCGTCGATGCGCCAGAGGTGCAGGCCAGCACCGCAGGCGATGCGATTAATGTTGCCGCTCAAACGCTCTTGCATCACTGCACTGCCTTGCGCATCGCACAGTGTGAGCGTCTCCCCTCCTCGCGCACCCTGAATCTCAATCACCCCGGGCAAGCCGGAGAACACCTTGGTCTGGGTGGCTGCTGCGAGCTCATCAACGCCGAGGACAATGTTGAAGGTGAGCGTCACGGTATCGCTGTTCCCGCAGGGATCATTGTAGGTGTGCGTGATGATGTAGGTGTCGCTCTCGCTGAAGACGAAAGTGGGAGATGCCTCGGTGGAGCTCTGCCCATCGCTGCACACCCAGAGGTGCTCGCCCTCGCCGTTGTGGATCAAGGTGATCCAGTTCCAGCCGCTGCTGAATCCATCGAGCAACGCGCTGGTGCTCCCTTCGAAATCCAGGTTCCACGTGGGCAGTTCGCCCAGCACCACCGTGCTGGCGATGTCGCGCAGGATGGCCGCCGTAGCGGCATCGATTGACCCATTGAAAGCGGACCCGACGCAGCTCTCCTCGAAGAGCGTGCAGTAGAATACGCAGGCAGCGAGGTAGGTGCCGGCCGGTGACGGGTGGCTGCCATCGGCATCGTAGAGGTTGATGCCCGGCTGCGTGTCGCGCACCACTTTCCATGCAGCGCCCACCGGCGCGGCGTATGAATCATTCCATTCCGCCAGCGCAACATAGTTGGTGCGCAATCCCTGCTGCATGCCATCGTAAGTGCACATGAAGGGGAAGCTGGCGCAGTTCTGCGCGTCGCCGTTCTGCCGCCCCCACGTCATGTAGAACACCGGCCAGGTGCACTCGTAATTGTCCTTGATGCGATCGATCAACGCCGTGGCGCCGAGTTCCGTGGTGGTGGCATCGAAGGGCAGCGCGCCGAGCTGGCTCTGCTCCTGCAGCACCACGAAATCCCAGTCCTGCGATTCAATGGCCTCGAGCGTGGGCGCGTAGGTGCTGTGCTGGAACAGGGTGTATCCGCCCGGCGCGGAGCTGGCCACCGTCATCGTATCATCCAACGAGAGCGCCAATTGCCGCAAGGTGTTCGGCAGGTCGTTCACATAGGTGTAGCTGTTGCCGATGAAGAGCACGGAGGTCTGCTGGGCATGCATCGGACCAACGAGAAGGACGGAAAGAAGGAGTTTGTATCGCACGGGGTGAAGCTAGTGGGACCTGGGAAGCGGCGAGGCGCGTTGAGCACCGGAACCCACGGCCCATCCCACGGACGTCAGAACTTCACGAAACGACGCTCGACCTCAACACCGTTCGGCCCCCTCGCCTTGACGAGGTACACGCCGCTCGGCACGTCACCCACGTCCATGACCAGTTGACTCGTTGCGTTCAACGGCATTTCACGGAGCACGCGCCCCAGCGCATCGCAAAGCTGAATGTGATGCACGGTGCCCGGAAAGGTCAACATGATGCACTCCGTCGCGGGGTTCGGGAAGAGCGACCATCCCTCCTCTCCTATCTCGTCCAATGCGGTCGTGCAAGTCTCGAAGGCGCCTGCATCAAGCGTGGCGTGCTGGCAGCGCAAGGTGCCATTCACCGGATGCACGTACTCGTACCACGCCACGAGCGGGTAGCCACTCGCGGCCACCCCAGCAGGGTATGCGATGGCATGCGCGGGTGAAGAGGCCGTGATGTGATAGTCGTAGTTCGCCGCATCGGCGAAACCCAACGAGGCGATGCTCGTGGTGCGCAGGTTGGAAAGCGTATCGATGCTCGTGGGCCATGCGCTCACGAAGCTGCCGCCACCCGCCAGGATGTTGCCGTACACTTTGAAGTAGACCGCAGCCGGCATCTGGAAGAAGCTGCCGTTGGCCTTCTCGTTCACGAGCGTATTGTTCACCGCGTAGAATTCGTGCGGACCGGGGTTGCTCAGCCCTTCCATGCCGAAGCCGACCATGTTGCTGTTCTGGCTCTGTAGCCCTTGCTGGATCACGTTGCCGATGAGGTAAGCCTGCCCGCCGTTGGGAAGGTCAATCTCGCGACTGGCGGTGCCATCGGCCTCGTTGCTGAAGCGGTTGTACTCGATCACGTTCACCCACGCGCGGCTCTTCAGCTCATGCCCCACATCGGCGTGGTGGCTGTAGTTGTATCGGAAGATGAGCGAATCCACATGACCGATGTAGAGGTTGTGGCTGTATCCATCGCCGAAGCCATGATGACCGAACTCGCTGTATTCGATGCGCACCGAACTGGGGTGATATTCACCGCAGAGGATGCCGTTCTCGTTGTGGTGGAACCAGCAATGGCGTACGGTGAGGTTCAATCCTTCCAGCCGAATGCCCGCGCCGTTGTGGTCGGGCACCTGGCACTCGCTGAACTCGATCCACTCCACCGTGCAGTTGTCGCCTTGTATCACCCAGATCGCTTTGCCGCCCCAACTCAGGCCATTGCTCTCCAGATGCGCGAAGCCACCGACACCGCGCAGCACCAGATCATCGGCTTGCCAGCGCGCCACATCACTTGGGTAAATGCCCGCTTCGATGTTCACCGTGTCGCCGTCGCTCACCAGCGCGCTCACCTGGCTCGGCATGGTGTAAGACTGGCCGGGACCGATGGTCCAGGTTGCAGCTAGAGCCTGCGCTGCGATACCACAACTGGCCATCAAGCACAAGAAGTCTCTCATGATGCCGAAGATAGACGTGCCATCAGACTCTCCGCCTCTGCGTCTCTGCGGCTATCCCTAACGTCTCCGCACCGCATAGATCCACTCATCCTCCACCCGGCCGTTCTTGATCAAGGTGCCTTCAAGCTTCGCTTCCAGCTTGAAGCCTGCCTTCTCCAAGGTGCGCTGCGATGCGATGTTGGTCCCGAAGGTGGTGCCGAAGATCCGCGTTACCTCCGGGAACTCCGCGAAGCCGAGCACCACCATCTGCTTGATGGCCTCGGCCATGATGCCATGGCCACGGTGCTCGCGCCCGAGCCAGAAGCCAATCTCCATGTTGCGCTGCCACAGATCCTGACGAGGGTGCAGGCCAATGGCTCCGCACACCTCGCCGTTGATGTCGATCGCTCGTCGGAAAGGAAGGCGTTGCTCGCACTCCGTAATGAATGCGCGGCCATGCTCCTCGGTGTACGGGTGCGGGAAGGCATCGCTCAGGAAAGCCGCGATGGAAGCATCGTTGGCCTGCTTGACGAGCGCCACCAGGTCAACGCTCCGGAATGGCCTCAGCACGAAAGCGGGCATGGCGCCAAACTAGCGCCATGCCCGCATTTCCCGGTCTGCGCCTTGCTAGCGCAGGTGCAGGTACATCGCGGGATCCTTGGGACAGTGCATTGGGCAGGGTGCAGACCCGACCAGGATGTCCTCCACGCCGCCCACCATGCTGGCCGCGTCGTCAGAGATCCTGACCGGCGCCAGCTCAAAGCTCCGGCCAGCATCGGTGGTTCGCCGGTCAACCAAGCCGATTCCACCGGCATCCGTTACGGCGAGCAGGCCGCGCAGCACATCCGACATCACATCCAAGGACCACGGCTCACGCCCGGCGGTGGCGCACTCCTTCACGGCCCGCTCGGAGTCGGTCTCGTCGAGCAGGTACATATCCGCATCGGAACCACTGAGGCCTTTGAACATCCGGAACTGCAAAGTGCCGCTCGCATCGGGCAGGTGCTCGCCGGTTTCCTTGATCGGAGCGGCCAGCGCGGAGAATCCGCCGCCCTCCCTGGCAGAAAGGTAGAAGCGCGCGCCCCAGGCATCGGTGGCGCCGAGCATCGCTTCCATGTCATCGGTATCGAAGCAAGCCACCCACTTCACCGCGATGGGCTCTGGGCACTCCGGGCATTCCGGACAGGGGTACTTCGGCGCGAAGAAATAGAAGAGCGCTGCACCGCATGCTGCAGCGAGGAGAGCACAACCGTAGAGCCAGGCGGCACTGTACATTTTCGTTTTGGAGGTCATGGCAAGTCGGGTTTGGTACCGGAAAGCTAGGAGCGCGGGCCAGAACAGCAAGAAAACCGCTGCCTATCTTGCCTCCATGCCGCTACCACGGGCATGGAGGAGCGCCGTTATCACCGGCATTTCACTGGCGTTCCTGGCAACAACCCAGGCCCGGGCGCAGGACCGCACCCACCTGCGGGCATGCGTGGACAGCTGCACCGAGGCCCTCTCAGCCGGTGCGTATGCGCAAGCAGGTGAGCAGGCCGATGAAGCGCTGCGCATCGCCGAGGCGCTGAATGACAGCTCGGCCATCGCGGAGGTGCTGGTGAAGCGCAGCCATGTCTTCATGATGCAAGGCGATTTCAACCGTTCGCTCAAGGAGCTTCAGCGGGCCATGCGCGCCTATGACGCCGTGAACGACCAGGCCGGCCTCGCCGTGGCCTACAACTCGATCGGCTCCATCCACTTCTATGACAAGAGCTACGATCGCGCGAAGCAGTATTACCTGCGCAGCCTGGCCATCCACCAACGGCTGGGCAACCGGTCCGAAGAAGCCACGGTGACCGGGAACCTCGGATCGGCGATGGAGGAGACCCAGCGATTCGACAGCGCGCTGTATTACCACAGGCGCCATCTGGCCATGCGCATGCTCGCCGGCCAGCGCGCCTGGATCCCGGTCTGCTATTCGAACCTCGGGGCGTGCCACGACAAGGCGGGCAATGCCGACAGTGCGCAGCATTACCTGGAAGCCAGCCTGGCGCTGTTCCCGAGCGATGACGGGCAGAACCATGCTCGGAACTACGCCATGACCATGCTCGGCGTTGCGCGCCTCCATGCCGGGAAGACCCGGGCGGCCATCAACGACTGCCTCAAGGCCTTGGACCTGGCACTTGAACTGGTTGACCTTCCCATGCAGGAGCAGTGCTACAGCTGCCTGCACCAGGCCTATGAAACGCTGGGCGACGCGCCCAGGGCCCTGCAGATGCACAAGCGCTACATCGCCATCCGCGACAGCATCAGCGGCGTCGATCGGGCCAAGGAGCTCATGCGCCTGGAACTCACCTATCAGTTCGACCAGGCCATGCTCGCCGATAGCCTGAAGCGCCTTGAAGAGAAGCGCCTGGCCGACATCGCCGCAGAGCAACGCTTGAGCCATGAGCGCGACCAGAAGCGGATCTTCCTCTTCGGGTCCATCGGCGTGCTGCTGCTTGCGGGCGGGCTATGGAGCCGGTTGCGCTACATGCGGCGTTCGCGCAGCATCATCCAGAAGGAGCGCGACCGCAGCGAGGGCCTGCTGCTCAACATCCTGCCCAAGCCGATCGCCGATGAGCTGAAGGCCAATGGCCGCGCAGCTGCGCGCGATGTGGAGGACGTCACGATCCTGTTCACCGATTTCCACGACTTCACGCGCATGAGCGAGCGCCTCAGCGCGCACGAGCTCGTAGCCGAGATCGATGCCTGCTTCCGCGCCTTCGATGGCATAGCGGCAAAGCGCGGCCTCGAGAAGATCAAGACCATCGGCGATGCCTACATGTGCGCCGGCGGCCTTCCCGAGCCACGCCGTTACAGTGCGCGCGATACGGTGCTGGCCGCGCTTGATATGCAGGACTGGCTGAAGGCGCGCGCCCAAGAGCAAACGAGCAAGGGACTTCCCTGCTTCACCATGCGCGCGGGCATCCACACCGGCCCCGTGGTGGCCGGCATCGTGGGCGACAGCAAGTTCCAGTACGACATCTGGGGCGATACGGTGAACACCGCGGCGCACATGGAATCGGCCGGCGCCGTGGGCGAAGTGAACATCAGCGAGGCCACCTTCAAGCACCTCAAGGATGAACCGGGCCTCTCATTCTCGCCGCGAGGCCGCGTGGCGGTCAAGAGCAAGGGCGAAATGGCGATGTTCTTCGCGCGCCGAAGGGACGGAAGTGACCGCACTGGAGAATTGCCCGGATCGCCTGCGCCTCTTTGACGCATTCAATGCTTGATCACCCGTTCGCAACGGCCGTCGCCAAGCCGAATCGCGTAAGCACCGGAAGAGAGCGCTCCCACATCGAAGACGAAGCGGTCGCCCATGCGCGAGGGCACCAAGCCGGCATTCCGCCCCAATGCATCAAGCAATTCCACCTGCGCATCCGCTGCTGCGTCAAGGACCGAGACCGTCAAGCGGTCGGTCATGGGATTGGGCCATGCGCGCAGGCCATCATTACCCGGCGCGGCTTCAGCAGCGTTGGTCGCATCGTCAGGGCGCACCCATCGGATCCGCGCATCCTGCCGGTCGTTGGTGATCAGGTAGAAACTGCCATCGGGCCTGATCGCGATGTCACGGATCCGCCACAGCGCATCGAATGCGCCGCCTTGCAGGTACTCCTGCGTGAGCACGGTGTCCAGCTCGGGGTTGAAACCGAAGAGCATGAGGCCCCGGTGCCAGAGGATGCAGGTGATCAGCTTGTCCTGCATCTCGGGAATGGCGTCGCTGGTGTAGAACTCACAGCCCGATGGCGGATGGGTGTAGGTGGCGATGGGCCGCGTGTAGGTGTACGTTGGCGAGTTACAGGTGTCGGGCACCAGCATGCAAACGGTGCCATCGTAGAAAGGATAGCCGTGGTCCTGGTTGATCTGAAGAAGATTGATCTCGTTGCCCTCCCACGTCTGGCCATGCTCCGTATTCACTACCGCGCCATTGGGCAGCATGGCGAGCCCTTGCGGATTGCGATGCCCCCAGGTCCAGGTGTGATCCGCGCGCGGGTTATCGGGCGGCACACTGCCATCCGTTGCGAAGCGCAGGGTCTTGCCAACGGGTGAGAACAGCGTGTCGGGACCATTGAGCCAATAGTCCGCGGTGGTCACCAGCACATTGCCGGTGGTGTCGAAGAGCACTCGCCCACCAGCATGCTCGCCTGCATGGTAGTACGTGAAGAGCACCTCTTCCTCCACGATGGTGTCGTTGAAGGCATCGTAGGTGAAGCGCGAGACCTCGCACTGAAGGTTCCCGCCATAGTACTGTGCCGTATCGAACACGGCCATGATGATCGGCGTGTTCGGGAAATCGGGATGAAGGGCCATGCCCAAGCCGTTGCCGTACCCGCGATCGTGCAGCGTATCCAATACATCCGTCACCGGATCCCAGCGAGTGATCAAGGGGCCATCGGTCATCCACAAACGGTCATCCGGCCCCCAGAGGATCTCCCAGGGGATGTTCACGCGGCTGCTGTCCACCACTTCGTCGATGAGGAGCGTAGTGCTGCCAAGGGTGTAGGTGAGCTGAGCGCTGGAGGACGTCCCAGGTAAGAGCGTGATGACGATGAGCAGGTGCTTCCGAATGTCCATTTTCATGTACCGATCAGCATGGTGACGTGCACAGAATCGGAGCCGGTGTCTCGGAATCACGCCGGGGCAGCGTTCCCACTGACCGAGTGCTTGCAGAGCGCTATCGTTTGGTCACCGAGATCAGCGGACCCAGCTGCCCATCCAATTGCCGTAGGGCTTGCGCGGGCATGTAGGCCTTGCTCACGAAGCCATCGAGGTAGAGCGCGTCCACGCAGCCCTGTGCCAGGAAGAAGGCCGCGAAGTCATGGAAGTTCACCGCTTCCTTCGAGATCGCGAAGACCAGATGGCCGTCCTTGCGGATACCCACGCCATTGCGCAGATGCACGTTGGTGGACCCCTTGGTGAATTGCTTGTTCATCGCGCCATCGATCACGAGCATGGGCCCCGATTGCGTGGCGCAACGCACCTCGGCCAGCACCGGGAACTTCTCCGTGGTGCTGATGAAAGCCGTATGGTCAGGCCGCACAGCAAATACCCCGTTCGGCTGCATGTAGAAATTCCCGGTAGTCTCCGTGCGCCGGTTCAGCGGCTTCAGCTTCTTACCGCCCTCCACATACAATCCCATGGGCGAGCGATCGCCCAGGAACATGCCGGCGTTCATCGCAACGAGCACTTCGCGACCCTCGCCTTCCAATTCCTTCACGAGCGGTGCCAATTTGCGGTAGAGGCTATCGCGGCCGTCCTTCAAGTGCATGTTGATCTCGGCCTTCGCTGGATCCACCACGGTGAACGCGAAACGCGTGTCCTGAGCCAACGCGGGCAATCGGAACAGGACGCACAGGCACAGGGCGATGATCGAGTGAACGTGCATGATGGTCAAGGAATCAGAACCAAGCGATCAGCTTCAGGTTGTAGCGCCGCGGCGTGAGGAAATCGGGGATGGAGTACTGCCGGCCGGTGACATCGGTGATCCAGGTATGGTTGGCCACGTTATCGATGTTGAGCAGGTTGAAGACCTCGGCGGTGAGCCAGAGGTCCTTGATATGCCTGCGCCAGCCGCTGCGGTTCTGCCCTTCGGCACCAAGGAATTGCTTGCTGAAGCCGATATCAACGCGTCGGTAAAGGCTCGTGCGCAGCGTATCGGCGTAGCGGTTGTTGTTCGGCGGACCGAAGGGCAGGCCCGTGCCGAAGGCGAGGTTCACGTGCACTTTGGCCGTGGGCCAGCGCGGGAATTCATCCTGGAAGAAGAAGGCCACGTTCACCCGCTGATCGGTGGGGCGCGGGATGAAGCCGGGCTCCACGCGCGAGCTGTCCACCGCCACGTTGTCGCGCGTGTAGCCGGGGAAGATGGTGTCGCCCGCGGCGTTGAAGCGCCAATAGAAGAAGTCGTCCTTCAGGTCCTCGCTCGCGCTGAGCACGCCGATGCTCATCCAACTGTCGATCCCGTCGATGAACTGTCCAGCGAGCTTCACATCCAATCCGGTGGCGTAGCCCTTGGCGTTGTTGGTGCCGTAGTAGCGGATGCGGATGTTGTCCACCTCGTAGGGGATGAGGTCGTCCATCGCCTTGTAGTAGGCTTCGGCGGTGAAGCGGAAGGGGCGCTCCCAGATCTCGAACCAGCGATCCATGCCCAGCAATGCGTGGATGCTGCGCTGCGCGCGGATGTCGGGATTCAGCGTGCCATCGAGCATGCGCATCTCGCGGTAGAAGGGCGGCTGGTAGTAGAGGCCGCCGGCCAACCAGAAGCTGTAGTCGCGGTCCACGATCGAGTCGGGGCGGATCACCTTCTTCCAGCCGGGATGCCAGACCAGCCGCACGCGCGGACTGGCCACCACTTGCCCGTTGAAGCTCCAATGCTGCGCCCGCGCTCCGGCCACCAGGCTCAACCAGCGGTCGGTGCTGTCCTTGCTCTCCCAGCGCCAGGTGCTCTGCAGATAGGCGCTGCTGCGCACGCTCTGCACGTCGAGGTCGGCGCGCAAGGTGTTCTGAAGGTAGAGGTCCTCGCCCGTGTTCAGCGGCACGCTGAAGTCGGCGCTATCAAGCAGGTACCATTCGTTAAGCCGGTCGCTGATGGTCTCCACGCGCGAGTCGAGGCCCCATTGCAGGTAGCTCTTCGGACGTTGCAGGTAGCCTTTGTGCGCTATCGTATAGACTGAGGCATCGAGCTGGTTGCGCGCATGATCGAGGTAGGTGCCGATGCCGAGGTCGCGCACCACTTCACCGAACTGCTCGCTGCCGAGGTCGCGCTCCAATTCACCCAAGCGGTACTGGCCTTGAATGGTGAAGCGCTCGCTCTCTGAGGTGGAATAGGCGCTGGTGATGAACTTCAGCAAGAGGTCCTTGTTCGCCTGCACATTCAGGTTGAGCGCACCGAAGTAGGTCTCGAACTGCGTGCGCTCCTGCCCATCGAAATACACGGTGAAGCGCAAGGCCTGATTGAAGGGGCCGAACTCCGTCTCCCGGTCGTCGGGCACCACATTGTACTGGTTGCGCGAGTATAGGCCGAGGAAGCCGAGCTCCACATTGGGCGTGAGGTCGTAGGTCCAGTAGGTCTGCGCATCGGTGTACACCGGACGGTAATCGCCCTTCACATCGCCGCCGCCGAGCAACAGCTGGTTGGTGCGATACCGGATGCCGGTGACATGGCGCAGGCGCATCTTCAGCATGGCATCCTCCACGTGCACTGCGCCACCGAGCAAGCTGGCCATGGCACTGCCGCCAAAGGCACGCGGACGGCGGTACTTGATGTCGAGCACGCTGCTCATCTTGTCACCGTAGCGCGCCTCGAAGCCGCCCGCGCTGAAGGTGATGCGCTCGATCATGTCGGGATTCGGGAAGCTGAGGCCCTCCTGCTGCCCGGCGCGCACCAGGAAAGGGCGGTACACCTCGATGTCGTTCACATACACCAGGTTCTCATCGAAGTTGCCGCCGCGCACGCTGTAGCCGCTGCTCAGCTCATTGCGCATCACCACGCCGAGTTGTCCGCCCAGCAAGGCCTCCACGCCGCCCAAGGGCGAAGGGTTGAAGCGCGCCAGCTTCGGGTCGATGCGATCAACGCCTGTCTCGCGGATGATGCGCACGGCCTCCACATCAATCGGCTTCAACGTGATGAAGCGCAGTTTGGCATTCAGCACGCGCACTTCGCCGGGCTCCAGGATCACCTCTTCCGTGTAGGACTGCGCGCCGGAGTAGCTGAACTGCACCTTCAGCGCGCGACCAGCGGGCAGATCAAGACGATAATCTCCGAGTTCGTTGCACGAGGTCCCGAGGCTGGTACCGATCACGCTCACGTTCGCCAGCGGAAGCGTCACCCCGTTCGCGTCGCTCACGGTGCCGCGCAACGTGGCCGTTGCTTGCGCGAATAGCCATTGAACCGAGATCAGCAGGAATAACGAGAGGAATACGCGCATCGATGGATTGCCTGCCGTTGGCAGGGCGGCAAAGTAACGGGGATGCGCCGGGTGTGGTATGCGGGGGCGAACCAATGCGGCTCACCGTTGTTCCAGCAGCATGCTGAACCTGTTCAAGCAGAAGACACCGCGCGAGAAACTCGAAACCGAGTACCGACGATTACTGGCCGAAGCGCATCGGCTCAGCACCATCAACCGCGCGGCCAGCGACCAGAAGCGCGCCGAGGCCGAGTCGATAATTGAGCAGATAGAGCGTTTGGCGATGGAGGCGGGAGCCTGAAGCGGCGGCTACCTTCGCCGCCCCATGTCCACGACCACTGCCAACCCCGACACCGCCCCCGCTGGCGTCGATACTGCGAAGAAGCTCGGCCTCCTGCCCGAGGAGTTCGACAAGATCATGGCGATCCTGGGCCGTGTGCCCAACTTCACGGAGCTGAGCATCTACAGCGCCATGTGGAGCGAGCATTGCTCGTACAAGAACTCCATCAAGCAGCTGAAGACCCTTCCGCGCAGCGGCCCGAAACTGCTGGCCGAGGCCGGGCAGGAGAACGCCGGCCTCGTGGACATCGGCGACGGCTGGGCCTGCGCCTTCAAGATCGAGAGCCACAACCACCCGAGCGCCATTGAGCCCTACCAAGGCGCCGCAACAGGCGTGGGCGGGATCAACAGGGACATCTTCACCATGGGCGCGCGTCCCATCGCGCAGCTCAACAGCTTGCGCTTCGGTGATATCAGCAAGGAGAAGAGCAGCCGCTGGCACATGCGCGGCGTGGTGAAGGGCATCGGCGACTACGGCAATGCGTTCGGCGTGCCGGTGCTCGGCGGCGAGGTGTACTTCGATCCATGCTACACCACCAATCCGTTGGTGAATGCCATGAGCGTGGGCATCGTTCGCACCGATAAGGTGATCAGCGCCACCAGCCACGGCAAGGGCAATCCGGTCTTCATCGTGGGCAGCAGCACCGGCAAGGATGGGATCCACGGCGCCAGCTTCGCCAGCAAGGACATCACCGACACCAGCATGGATGACCTGCCGGCCGTACAGGTGGGCGACCCCTTCATGGAGAAGCTGTTGCTCGAAGCCTCGCTCGAGCTCGCGCAGACCGATGCGATCATCGGCATGCAGGACATGGGCGCGGCAGGCATCACGTGCAGCACCAGCGAGATGAGCGCGAAGGGCGAGAGCGGCATGGACATCAACCTGGACAAGGTGCCGACGCGCCAACAAGGCATGCACGCATGGGAGATCCTCCTCAGCGAGAGCCAGGAGCGCATGCTTGTTGTGGTGAAGAAGGGAAGAGAGAAGGAGGTGAAGGCGATCTTCGACAAGTGGGACCTGAATTGCGTGGAGATCGGCACCGTGACCGAAGGCAACACTTTGCGCTACTTCATGCACGGAGAGCTCATTGCCGAAGTGCCTGCGGAGAGCCTCGTGCTCGGCGGCGGAGCACCGGTGTATGAGCGTGAGCAGAAGGAGCCGGCTTACATCGCCGAGAACAAGAAGTTCAAACTCGACGATGCGGATGAGCCGATGGACCTTAAGGCCGTGGCCTACGAGCTGCTGGCCAGCCCAAACATCGCGAGCAAGCGCTGGATCAGCGAGCAATACGACACGATGGTGCGCACGAATAACATGAGCACCAATGCGCCGAGCGATGCCGGCCTCGTGCTGGTGAAGGAGACCGGCAAAGGCCTGGCGGTCACTGTGGATTGCAACGGCCGCTACGTGCATGCCGATCCGCACAAAGGCGCCATGATCGCCGTGAGCGAGGCGGCGCGCAACATCGCCTGCACGGGCGGCGAGCCCTGCGGCGTAACCAACTGCTTGAATTTCGGCAACCCGTACGACCCCGAGGTGTATTGGCAGTTCGCTCAGGCCATCAAAGGCATGGGCGATGCTTGCCGCGCCTTCGAGGCACCGGTGACCGGCGGCAACGTGAGCTTCTACAACCACACGGTCACGGAGAAGAAGAACATCCCGGTGTTCCCCACGCCCACGATCGGCATGGTGGGCATCGTGCCCGATGTGAGCAAGCGCATGACGCTCGACTTCAAGCAGAAGGGCGACTTGATCTTCCTGCTCGGCAAAGTGGTGGACGATATCGCGAGCAGCGAGTACCTCACGCGCATCCATGGAATCGAGCGCTCACCGGCGCCCTACTTCGACATCGAGGAGGAGAAGCGCCTGCACACCATGCTGCTCATGCTCATCCGCAAGGGCCTCATCAACGCCGCGCACGATGTGAGCGATGGCGGCATCTGGACCGCCTTGGTGGAGATGGCCATGCCGCGCAACTTCGGCTTCGATGTGGTCACCGACAGCGAAGTGCGCGAGGACAGCTTCCTCTTCGGCGAAGCGCAGGGCCGTGCCATCGTGGCCGTGGATCAGGACAACGAGGACGAATTCCTCGACCTCATGCTCCAGAGCCGCGTGCCCAACATCCTGCTCGGCCATGTGACGCAGGGCAAGCTCGTGGTGGACGATGCGCCCTTCGGCACCATCGCTGACGCGAAGAAGGCCTACGAAGAGGCCATTCCGCGCATCATGCGTGAACCTTGATCGGGCTTCGTTGTTGTCCACGGTCACTGCGAGCGGAGCGAAGCAGTCCCAGAAATCACTGTCCGAGATTCACAGGTTCACACCATGCCTCAACCCTCTTTCTCAGGCTCACTCCCCGCTATCGGCACCCATGCCCCGCAGCTCCGGTATGTCAAGGTCGATAAGACCGAAGGCTCGCTTGCGGATCACAAGGGCCATGTGGTTGTGCTCTTGATGTTCCCCAGCGTGGATACCACCACTTGTGCTTTGGAGACGCGCACCTTCAACAAGCTGGCTGCCGGCCTGGGTGCGCGCGTCCTTGCGATTACCGCCGACTTGCATTACGCGATGAAGCGCTTCTGCGCCGCCGAAGGAATCGAGAACGTGGAAGCGGGCAGCGACTTCCGGTACCGCGACGCCGATGCCTGGGGCACGCGCATCGCCGAAGGCGGCATGGGGGGCTTGCTCGGGCGCGTCACCTTCGTCATTGACAAGGAAGGCGTGGTGCGATACTGCGAAGTGGCCCCAGAGCTGGGCGCTGAACCGGACTATGAAGCTGCGTTGAACGCTGCGAAGGCACTGCTCTAGGCGGACCTGCTCATGCGCCGCTCGGTGTAATTCCCCAGCAGTGCGAAGAATAAGGCAAGCACGGAAAGGCCGATCGTCCATTGCGGCCACGCGCCGTCCGGCATCTTAAAGCGGGCTACGCTGTCCAGCAAGCGATCCATCCACGGCAGCGAATTGCTCGTTCCACCGAGACCTGATAAGCTCACGGCGCACAGGACGAACAGACCGGCGGCGATCGTGATGGTGACCCATGCGCGCTTGCTGATGAGGGGCGGAACGACGACCGGCTCCGCGATGCGCGTAACAGCTACGCGCGCCATAATCCGATCCGTGAGGTCGCGCTCGGGCTTTGCGTACCCGGCTGCTTGGAACAGCCTCCGCAAATCGTTGTCGTTCATCTCAGGCATCGTTCAAAAGTAGCGCGCGCGCTTCAGGTCCAAGCTGTCGCTCCATAACCTCCGCCAATTTCTTGCGGGCGCGATGGAGCTTCACTTTCACATTCGACGCCCCAAATCCCGTCACGGTTACGATCTCCTCCACGCTCAGGTCCTCCAGATAGAAGTAGCTCAGGATCGAGGCATCATCAGCGGGCAGGAGATTCAACGCGAGGTCCAGTTGGCGCCGCAATTCACCTTGGCTTGAACCGGGATTGCCTTCAGCCGCAGGGTGCTGGGTGAGCTCGTCCACGGTCTCGCCGTCGGTCCTGCGGCGCCTGCCGTGGCTGATCGCCGTCCTGTGAGCGATGCTGAAGAGCCATGTGCTGAACTTCGATGCCCCAGAGAAGCCGCGGAGATGCTGATACGCCTTCACGAAACTGTCCTGCGTTGCCTCTTCGGCATCTTCAGCATTGCGCAGCACACGGTGGCACACGGTGTACACCATATGCTGGTAATGGCGCACCAGCTCCGCATAGGCACGGCTGTCGCCTTCCAGGATGCGTGCGATGAGGGGGGCGTGATCCACGGGCGGTGATGTGACGAGCCGTGGGCCCGGCACGGTTACAAAAGCACGAGCGATACCCGGTTCCCACAAGCGCAGAAGGATGAACGGAGGCCCGCAAGGGACCGCTGGTGGATGCAGCGCACGCGGGTTGCGTGTAACCTGTCCTCTTCGTGCCGCGTCCGATGAGCAACAACACGAACAATCATGGACAGCCCTGCATCTGAGATCCTGGTTCCCTTCTTCGGACTCATCATCCCGTTCGGAACCGCCTTCGGCATCCTTTACATCCACTACACCACGCGCCACCGCGAGCGCATGAGCATGATCGACAAGGGCATGGACCCGCTCATCGCCAAACCCGCACCCGACGGCCGACGGGCCATGCGCAATGGGCTGCTCATGGTGGGCATCGGTTTGGGGCTTCTGGCGGGGTGGATCATCCAGCACACCATGCTTGGCCCTGAGAGCGACAATCCGCTGCCGTTCTTCATCGGCATTGCCGTTTGCGGAGGGGCGGCCCTCATAGCCTACTACCAGTTCTACGGCCGCAAGCACGAGGGGTAAGCAAGCCTGCGGTAACGGAGGGGGGCTGGTCCAGACGGGCCGGCCCTTCTACTTTGGCGGCCATTTCAGCGCCAAGGTGAAGAAGCTTCGATCTGCCGTCCGGGTATCCGGTGCCCTCGGGTTCTGGTCCCTGATGATCACCGTGTCATGGGTCGCGCTCTTGGGCCTGCTCGATCCGCCGGTCACCTATGTGATGATTGAACAGAGCATCGAGCTGGATACCTTCCATCGGGCCAATCGTTCGCTCGAGGAGATGGCACGCGCGATGCCATTGGCCGTGATCAGCAGCGAGGACCAGCGTTTCATGACGCACAGCGGCTTCTCCACGGAGCAGATCAAACGCTCGCTCGGCATGAAGGAGCCGGGGTTCTCCTGGCGGGAATTCGCACTGCGGCTTTGGGAGAAGGAACCCGGGAGAAAAGTGAAAGGCGCCAGCACCATCAGCCAGCAAACGGCCAAGAATGTGTTCCTCTGGCCGGGCCGCAGCAAATTGCGCAAGGTCCTGGAGGCTTGGTTCACGGTGCTAATCGAAGCATTATGGACCAAGGAGCGCATCCTCGAGGTGTACCTCAACGTGGCCGAGATGGGCCAGGGCGTATTCGGCGCAGAGGCAGCTGCGCAGAATTGCTTCCGCACCACCTCAAAGAAGCTCACCTCCGCGCAAGCCGCGCTGATAACCACTACCCTCCCGGCCCCGAGGCGATTCAACTGCAAAGCGCCATCCAGCCACCTGACCAGCCGGCAGCAATGGGTGCTCCGCCAGATGAGGAACGTGGGCGACGTGCTCGACCCAAAAGTGCTCGCGCGACGCAAAGCGAAACTTGAAGCTGAAGAAGCGCGGGAGACCGCACGCAAGGCAAAGCGAAGGAAGTGAGGGGCAAGGCTTGAATTGGTCCTGCAATTCCACCGCCGTCGTGTAGGCGAACGGAAGCCCTTCCTCTGTGAAGCGCCGGAGGATCGCCAGGTTCACCCGCGAATGCGCCTCAAAGATGTGGGCGTCCTCCGGGATGAAATAGATGAAGAGGATGTTCAGCGCGTATTCCTTGAAGGCATTGAAGGAGATGAAGCGCCTTTCCTCGAGGATGTCCTGATGCGCCATCACGATCTCCTTCAGCACTTCCATGGCGCGCTCCATCATGGCAGGCGCTGTTTCGTAGATCAGGCCCAGTTCAACCAGAGCACGTCGCGAGGATTCATCCGAGACATTCTCAATCGTGCTCTCGGTGAACTTCTTGTTGGGGATCACCACGATTGGCCCAACGAGCGCCTGTATGTGCGTGCTCCAAATCCCGATCTCCTGCACGAGGCCATCGCGCCCATCCACGCGCACACAATCGCCCAACTTGATGGGCATGTCCGCATAGTTCGTGATGCCGCCGAACACGTTGGCAACGGTCTCTTGCGCAGCAAGGGCCATGGACAATCCGCCGATCCCGATGCCAGCGAGCAGGGCCGCCACATCATAGCCCGCATTGTTCAAGGCCACAACGGAACCCAGGCCCCAGATCAGCACGCGCACCACTGCCCTTATGCCAGGCAGGAGCCGAGAGGACCGATCCTGTCCTTCGTACCGCCCTGTCATCAACACATCAAGCACCGAGAGCATGATGCGCACGATGACCCAAGTCGCTGCCATGGCAACCGTAACGTGTGAAACGCGCGCACCCCAGAGCATTGACTTTGGACCGATCACCAACTGCTGGAATCCTGCGATGAAGCCCTGCACCGTGATGAATGCAACAACTGGTGCCCGTAACTGCTCCACGAGCAGGTCATCAAGCGGCGTGCTGGTCCGCTTGGCCAAGGGCTTCGGGAAGGCTCCAGCCGATCGGTAAATGAGCTGTCAAAGGATCCAGCCGCCGCCGGCGAACGCCGCCGCGCGGGTCCAATCCTGCAACGACCCGCCTATCCAAGCGGTTTGAATCGATTCCAGCAGCATTGCGCTTCCTTTGGCGGTCGGCCAAAACTACCGCCACCCAGATGGAGAAGCACGCAAGCATCATGGTCACCGGTGCCGGATCGGGGATCGGGCTGGAAACGGTCCGGGCATTGTTGGCGCTCGCTTCGTTCGATGTTGTAGCCGTTGCACGCCACGGCAAGCGCCGATTGGAACAGGAGCTCCAAGCCCATCCAGGGCGCCTTCATGTACTTGAACTGGACCTGCTCTCCGAGGATGCGGCCGAACGGATTGCGGCCAGTATGGGTGACAAGCGACTCATCGGTCTTGTGCACAACGCGGCTACGCTGATCCAAGCCGGGAAAGGGGGATACGACCGTGGCTCCCTCATGGACCTGCTGGCGCTGAATGTGTCGCTGCCCCTGCTGCTTACCCAAGCGCTGAAAGGAAACCTCGCTGGCGATCCCCCGGCTCATGTGGTCTGCATCGGAAGCATGGGAGGCTTTCAGGACAGCGTGAAATTCCCGGGACTGGCCGCCTACAGCTCCAGCAAGGCTGCCTTGGCCTGCTTCGCGCAATGCGCCGCCGTTGAATTCGCGCCACTCGGCATACGCAGCAACTGCTTGGCGCTTGGTTCCGTGGACACCGCCATGCTCCGGGCCGCGTTCCCGGACCATCGCGCAAGCACGTCGGCCGCGGAAATGGGCAGGTACGTAGCCGAATTCACCTTGCAGGGCCACAAGCTGTACAACGGCAAGGTGCTGCCCGTGGCCGTGAGCACCCCTTGAGGTCCTCGCAAGAATATTTTCACATGGATGTTGCACGTGAGAAGTATCCCCCTACATTTGCGGCCGCTTTCGGGGGGCGTTCTTTTCGAGCAGATGGATTGAGGTGAGGCGAGGAAAGAAATTTTCCACATCGCTTGCAGGTTGAACGGCTCCGTTTACATTTGCAGCCCCTCTCGCGGAACGTCGCGAAGGAGCCGAGGAATCGGCGGATTGGATTGACTGGCAATGGGCTGAGGCCCAGGACCATAGAGTTCTTTGACAGATTGTCTATTCTGAGAACAGCAGGTGTCCTTGTGTCCGCTGCAAAGCGGACCACATGAGAGACCTCGTCAACGAACCAGATCAAACACACATTTACAATGGAGAGTTTGATCCTGGCTCAGGATGAACGCTAGCGGCAGGCTTAACACATGCAAGTCGAGGGGCAGCGGGGTGTAGCAATACATCGCCGGCGACCGGCGCACGGGTGCGTAACACGTATGGAATCTGCCCTTTACTGGGGAATAGCCCGGAGAAATCCGGATTAATGCCCCATAACAAGCGAGGTGGCATCACCTTGCTTTGAAAGCTCCGGCGGTAAAGGATGACCATGCGCCCGATTAGCTAGTTGGTGAGGTAACGGCTCACCAAGGCTACGATCGGTAGGGGGCCTGAGAGGGTTATCCCCCACACTGGTACTGAGACACGGACCAGACTCCTACGGGAGGCAGCAGTGAGGAATATTGCGCAATGGAGGCAACTCTGACGCAGCCATGCCGCGTGCAGGAAGAAGGCGCTACGCGTTGTAAACTGCTTTTATCCGGGAAGAAACCCCTCTACGTGTCCTGGGTTGACGGTACCGGAGGAATAAGCACCGGCTAACTTCGTGCCAGCAGCCGCGGTAATACGAAGGGTGCAAGCGTTATCCGGATTCATTGGGTTTAAAGGGTGCGTAGGCGGAGCGCTAAGTCAGTGGTGAAATCCTGCAGCTCAACTGTAGACTTGCCATTGATACTGGCGTTCTTGAGTGCGCTTGAAGTGGGCGGAATGTGCCGTGTAGCGGTGAAATGCTTAGATATGGCACAGAACACCAATTGCGAAGGCAGCTCACTAAGGCGATACTGACGCTGAGGCACGAAAGCGTGGGGATCGAACAGGATTAGATACCCTGGTAGTCCACGCCGTAAACGATGATCACTCGAGATTGGCGATACACGGTCAGTCTCCTAGCGAAAGCGTTAAGTGATCCACCTGGGGAGTACGATCGCAAGATTGAAACTCAAAGGAATTGACGGGGGCCCGCACAAGCGGTGGAGCATGTGGTTTAATTCGATGATACGCGAGGAACCTTACCAGGGCTCGAACGCACGACGACAGGGGTGGAAACATCCTCTTCTTCGGACGGCGTGCGAGGTGCTGCATGGCTGTCGTCAGCTCGTGCCGTGAGGTGTCGGGTTAAGTCCCATAACGAGCGCAACCCCTATCTTTAGTTGCCAGCGGATAATGCCGGGGACTCTAGAGAAACTGCCCGCGTAAGCGGTGAGGAAGGTGGGGACGACGTCAAGTCATCACGGCCCTTACGTCCTGGGCTACACACGTGCTACAATGGCGAGTACAGAGGGAAGCTACCGGGCGACCGGATGCGGATCCTCAAAACTCGTCTCAGTTCGGATCGGAGTCTGCAACCCGACTCCGTGAAGCTGGAATCGCTAGTAATCGCATATCAGCCATGATGCGGTGAATACGTTCCCGGGCCTTGTACACACCGCCCGTCAAGCCATGGAAGCCGGGGGTGCCTGAAGTCGGTGACCGCAAGGAGCTGCCTAGGGCAAAACCGGTGACTGGGGCTAAGTCGTAACAAGGTAGCCGTACCGGAAGGTGCGGCTGGAACATCTCCTTTTTAGAGTAAGTGACAGGTCTCTGCTGAGCGTGCGCAAGCATGTTCTTCGATGCCTGCTGTCTCTCAGATAGACGATTTTTTTGAACGGTACACCGTTACCTTCTCTCTAGTCCTGTAGCTCAGTTGGTTAGAGCGCTACACTGATAATGTAGAGGTCCGCAGTTCAAATCTGCGCAGGACTACCATGGGACAGGGAACGGGGAATTAGCTCAGCTGGCTAGAGCGCCTGCTTTGCAAGCAGGAGGTCATCGGTTCGACTCCGATATTCTCCACCAGGCTCCGGCTTCCACCGGGGCGGCCCTCCCAAGGGCACCGTTCTTTGACATGTTGTTGGACAGACCAAAACAGACCGAGAAATCGGTCCACCGAGCAATTTGATCTAGTACGATCGAGAAGTTACTAAGGGCGTACGGCGGATGCCTTGGCTCTCAGAGGCGATGAAGGACGCGATAGGCTGCGATAAGCCACGGGGAGGGGCATAATACCCTGTGATCCGTGGATTTCCGAATGGGGCAACCCATCCCGGTGAAGCCGGGATACCCTGCGAAGGGTGCCAACCCAGGGAACTGAAACATCTAAGTACCTGGAGGAAAAGAAAACAAGTAGTGATCCCCCCAGTAGTGGCGAGCGAAAAGGGGACAGCCCAAACCGGAAGCGTTTCGGCGCGGCCGGGGTTGTAGGACCACGATGTGGACTCAGCATGTGTAGTGGAACCCTTTGGAAAGTGGGACCATAGAGGGTGATAGTCCCGTACACGAAATGCATGCTGTACCTAGTGGTATCCTGAGTAAGGCGGGACACGTGAGATCCTGTCTGAATCCGCCAGAACCATCTGGCAAGGCTAAATACTACTGAGAGACCGATAGCGAACCAGTACTGCGAAGGAAAGGTGAAAAGCACCGCGAACAGCGGAGTGAAATAGTCCCTGAAACCGTACGCCTACAAGCGGTCGGAGTCCCTTCGGGGATGACGGCGTG